>NZ_JBHUPE010000004.1:0-1539989 GCF_042686355.1 Sphingobacterium anhuiense | reverse complement strand
GTTCTTTAGTTCTTTTTTCATAATAAGCTGAGTTAGATGTCAACTTATTTCAGGACGGGACAAAATAAACAAATAAAGCCATTCTGTCAAGAATGGCTTTATTTGTTTTATATCCTCCTTACGGCTTTCCGTATTTTTTAATCAAACCGATGCTTTATTTTCGGGCTTTTAAAACAGTATTCATCATACACCATGATCGTTACCAGTACCAATACCATCGAGGGGAGAGAAGCCTGCGTTATTTTGATCCCATTTCAGCAACAGCTGTTATTGGAGCCAATGCTCTGAGTGAAATAGGAGCTCGCTTCGTGGACCTCTTCGGTGGGCGCTCCCGTAATTATGAAAACAAATTACAGGCGCTCTATAAGAGCGTAGTGGAGTCTTTAAAGCACAATGCGGATAGCTTTTAATAGATGCCGTTATAGACTTCAGCGTCAATATTGATTAGCGCTTGGGCAAAGGCATGCTGATTGTTTATGGTTATTACAATCGGGCCGATGTAATAGCAATTGAGATGCAGTCCCTGAGGAATAGATTGGTGTTTTAACAATGCAAATATTATGGTGCCGGAGGGACATTAAAATGTTGTGTAAATCCAATTATGAATAATGAACATTTTTTGTATTGTATTGATTGTTAGGTTATTGATGGATGAAAAAATCCTATGAGTCTTCGATGAAAAATTATTTTTCATCAAGCAATGCACTTGATATCTGAGTATAAATATGGATTATCTTTTTCGAATTGCTATTATCTTTATGAAACATCATCGATGTATAAAGTTTTTGGGTTTCTTGGTTCTCTAAATTGAAACTAATTATATTGTCAAGTTTTATTATAGCATGATGATATGGAGAATTTTTGTACCATCTATCAAATATGTCATGACGCAATTTGGATTTTTTGTCATCATCAGAACAGATATATATTAACGAATTTTCAACCGTTTGGAAAAATTTTTCGACAATGTCTTCTATTGTCTTAAAAACTTTAGCATCGTAAGATTCAAGAGTTTCAGTTGCTTTTTCTACAACTAATTGGAACATGTTGGGAATGGTCTCTCCAGATATTGCTGAAAAAGTTTCATCCACCACAAACGCAACCCTGTATAAAATAGAATTTCTTGTTACAAAGTTATACGTATTTGTAATATTATCGAAAACGTAATTATAATGGTTTTGCAAACTTGATACCTTTCTTATCCAGTTCTTGAAGTGTTGTTTTACCTTTCATGTATGAACGCACAGCTTCCTTATCAGCAATCATTTGAGATACTGAAGTTATAATCACTTGCTTTTTAATTTCTTGTTTTTTCATACTATCACAAAGATAATAAAAAAAACATTAATTATCTATATTACAGCGTTATGCTGTAAAAATTCTTTAAGCCAAACATCTAAAGCCATTCTGTCAAGAATGGCTTTAGATGTTTTATACTTTCCTTACGGCTTCCCGTATTTTTTAATCAAACCGAAGCTTTATTTTCGGGTTTTTAAAACAGTATTCATCATACACCATGATCGTTACCAGTACCAATACCATCGAGGGGAGAGAAGTCCTGCGTTATTTTGATCCCATCTCAGCAACAGCTGTTATTGGAGCCAATGCTTTGAGTGAAATAGGAGCGAGCTTTGTCTTGTTTGCTTCGCAGATCCCTTCGGGATTCTTCGGTGGGCGCTCCCGCAATTATGAAAACAAACTACAGGAGCTATATAAGAGCGTAGTGGAGTCTTTAAAGCAAAATGCCCGTAGCTATCGGGCAGATGCCGTTATAGGCTTGAGCGTCAATATTGATGAGCTCTCGGGCAAGGGAACGCAGATGTTTATGATCACCGCTATCGGTACACCTGTATTGCTCAATGCAATTAAACATATACAAGCATAGGCGGTAGATGCTAATTAAGTGGGCTAGGTTGGTTAGTTATTTTCATGGTTCTGCATGCACAATGATATCCTCATTTAAAGAATTATTATTATTTTTTAATACTAATGTTTTAAATGGGAGCTTATCAATATTGATTAAAATACCTGTTTTAATTAATTCTTCAAATAATTCGTTGTAATAATTTTCAGAGTTAATAACTGTATGAATAGATTTTAAAGATTCGCTAGTTTGTAAAAATTTATATAAATAGAAATGATCAATTGCACCAAAATTTCCTTTTCTATTAATCTTTACATGCAAGTATTGATTTGTTTTTTTATTTTCAAAATCACAGGCATCCCCATGGAAACAATATGTCCAATTGTTTTTTAAATTACCTTTCCACAGATTATTTTCTCTATTTATTAGCTTTTGAAATGATTGATCTGAATTTAAATCAAGATTAAATTCATGAGCTAAAATTTTTATCATTTCGTTTGCTTTGTTTTCAAAAGCTTGAATTACTTCAATAAGCAAATTTAATTCTCGCATAATTAATTATTACAGTACCTTCAGTGGAGGTTTTTATGTTATCGCCATTTGTTTACATGTTCTATTTTTTCATCAAACTGTGCGGCTAATGATTTTACTCTTGATTTCAAAAGTAATTTTCTTCCGTCAATTGTCCTTGTAAAAATCAAGTCACACCCTCCCACAAGCCTTTCCCATTGGTTTTGAAAATATTCAGCTAAGTTTTTGTTTCGTCCGAGTATTTCAGGAACAGAATGATAGTCTTTTTGCTTAGCAAAAAGCAAAAATCTATTTTTTCTGATAATCACATACCTCGGGTTGTCAATTGGTGCGATTACTTCTTGAAGTGCATTTATAAAAGTTGATTTGTCGAAAGTTGTTCCACCTTCTAAATGACAGTAAACAGCGCCCCAATTATCAACAGAAGTTTCAATCTTTAATTTTGAAGAGTCTGATTTAATTACTCCAGCCTTAATCAACGAGTTTAAAAGTGCATCTCCAATTTGTTGAATATCCTTTGAAATGTCTCTGTATGTGAAATATAGTCTTAATGTTTTGAATGTTAGTCTACCAAAAATAGCCATTCCTATTGCTCCAAAAATTGCAAGGAAAATATAGAAATCTTGTATCGTTTTTATATTTCTTGCAGCTCTGCCCAGACCTTGCAAACTTTCTAAACCAAAAGCAACTAATCCCGAACCTAAAGTTGCTAAGAGATTACCAATAGTCTTATTCAAATACATTGACTTCACAGCCTTGTATTCTTTCTCCTCGGGGAATGGGATTTTGATTTCCTCAATAAGTGTAACACCTGTTTCGAGAGCAGTTTTCCATCTTTGTTTTAAACTTTCTCTATCTCCTGCATAAGAAAACATTTTAACATTATTTTTCTCCGTTTCTTCTTTATGGTGAATGTTTTCTGATAAGTTTAAACGTCCGATTCCATTTTCAATTCCTGGTTCTTCTTTGAATGAAACACCGACAAAACTTCTAAACCGTCTTTTTAGTAAATCAAAATCGTCTCCTCCTGTTGGAGATGTTGGATCAATACAGGCCAAATGCCAAATATTTCCAGTTTTGCTGCTATTTCCGTTTTGCGATCTTATCGCTCTGCCGCGCATTTGATTGGAAAGTACAAACGAACCCACAAAACTTGCTAAGATTAAAGAGTTTATTGCAGGAGCATCCCAACCTTCACCAAGTAATGATTTTGTTCCAATTAAGATTTCTATTTCTCCCTGTTGAAAGATTTGAGTTACTAAATGAACGATATCGTGTTTGAGTTGCTCAGTTTGGCTTATTAAAAGATAATTGCTGTCAAAAGGAATTGGACTTGAATTGATTTGCGTAATTCCGAGGTGTGCTGCTTTTGCTTCAAATGCAGGATAAGCACTAAGAGGAATAATTATCATTGAACCCGTAAGTACTGCGATTTTCTTGTTATCTGTGTTTTCTCGTCTTAATTTTTCAAAAATCGGAATGACACCAATTTTGTTATGTTCGAAATTATTTTCAGATGAGCTGGTATAAAATTCTTTGCGGATATAGTCGGAAAGAATAACCAATCGTAAGTCTTTACCTAATTTCTTATATTCAAAATCAACAATCTCTTTAATCCCATTTAGTTTGCTAATACTCGAAGTCAAAAATCCTGTCACTCGTTTGTTGTGCGAAAAGCTGATTTGCCGTCTTTCGATCGCACCGTATCTTCTTAATCTATTTTCGAGAGTTTTTTTGTGTTCTTCAAATGTTTTGAAGTGTTCCTTTTCTTTGTAGAGATAGAAATCTAAAAGCGTTTCAATCCATTCATAATCAAGTTCTGGAATTTTAAATTTTTTATTTCCAATAACCTCAAGGTGTATTTCAGGAATTTCCTTTTCGTTTGATTGTAAAAATATCAAGCAAGCCGAGTAGTAGGAGAGATTGTTATAAATCCAATCCAATTGGTCCGTTGGGTTTTGCCAAATCGGATGTTGTTCGATTGCCTCGATGATCGTTCCATCATTTTTTATTTCCTGGAAAATCTTTTCAATATTCTGTCTAAAATCAACAATGCTTTGGTTTTCCTGTTCTGTTGGCAAAGTGAAATAAACATAATCTTGATGTGGACACAGATCGCCTTCAATTACCAATTCAGGAACAGAAATTTCTGTATCAACAGGTCCGTTTAAGTCAATGTAGCGTTGCCATTCCGTAGCAGTAACGTCATAGGGCGGAGTCGCTGTCAAGCCGACGATCATTGGTTTTAATTGTTCTTTTACTTTTGTAAGTGTTTGCCACCATTCGTTTTTTAAATGGTGTGCTTCGTCCACTACAATTGTTTTGATGTTTTGGGATTTTAGTCCACTTACAATATTGTCAAGATTTAGATTTGTTGACTTCCCATTCCGATTTTCGTCCGTTTCTTCGTTTTCAAATTCTTCTTCGTCAGCTCTCCAATTATT
Organism: Sphingobacterium anhuiense; assembly: GCF_042686355.1. Lineage (NCBI taxonomy): Bacteria > Pseudomonadati > Bacteroidota > Sphingobacteriia > Sphingobacteriales > Sphingobacteriaceae > Sphingobacterium > Sphingobacterium anhuiense. The sequence goes on along the minus strand of NZ_JBHUPE010000004.1, from coordinate 1,535,150 downwards.
ACAAGCAGCGTGTAATCCCTGATAGGTTACCACGGTCATGAATTTTGGATTGCGAATATCTCTCGAAATCCATTCGGGTGTTTGTGCAGTTTGCAAGAAGAGTTCACAGAAACGCTGTATCCATTGATTACGGATCGCGATTGTCGGAGCAAGAATTAAAGTAGGTTTGTTCAGTCGAATGGCAACTTCGAGTCCCAAAACTGTTTTACCTGAACCTGGAGGAGCAATAACGTGTAAATGTCCATCAGTTAAATGGTCCTGCAAATCGTCAAGCACACGTTGCTGGTATTTTCTCCAACTGTATTTAAATTTTATTTCTTTAGGATATTCTGTCAATTTATCTGTAAGTTTTAAAAAGTCATATCATGAAACATTGTTATCCAATGTTATTTCACTAAATATTACGTCCATTGGTATCTGCTTTTTCGAGTTCAGTGCAACCTATTTTTTGTTGTCAGGCAGCTTATTTGGTTAAATTCGATTTGACAAAACTAATGTACAAAAACTATCGCTAATACATCTCAATCGGCGAATTTTGTTGTGATATATAATTATATGAAATTAGTAGAATTTATAAATACACGCGAAAGAATCTTTGGTTTCTTGAAGCATATTTTTATATTTATTCAATTTTTGAAAAATGGGAAGGCTTCAGATTCATATTCCTTTTCACAGAGGCTCCGGCACTACAATTATTAAGTTCTATGATGTTAAATCTAATAAATATTTAGGCGGTGGAAATTTATAAGAAAATAATTAAAGGTATCTATTGGTTAACTTGTGCTTGCATGTTTGTGATACTCTTTATGTCAGTAGAAAACCAGTGGATAAAGGGGTGTTATGATCAGGTTTTTAAAGAGTTTTTACACTTTAACACTAATTTGGATTACTTTAAAATCTATAAGATCTTTACGTATAGTAATCCATTCATGTTATTTATTTTAGAAGCAATTTTTTACGGATTTAAAATTAATGGAATAGTATACTGTATGTATTGTTTTATAGTAGTCAACATTATATTGATTTTGATACCAATATTTTGCTAATTCATTTTAATTCAAATAAACTTTGTTATTTGTACAGATCTATTCAATAACTTTATTTTGAAGTGATAGAAAATTAACAAGTTTTTATCACTTCAACTAAATCTGGGACTATTTAATGATCGGTTTTGTACTGGACTTTTAATATGGACAAATTAGAGTGAAATTGTACTATTTGTGTTGTTGCAGAAAGTTATTATTACTTTTTTCTATTTACAATAATCTGATAGATTATTGTGATTGTTAGAGTCAGCAAAAATAAGATCCAGGAATAAAACCAAACACCTAAAGATCCATCACCTTTAAAGTTATCTGGATCAAGATATAAATATAGGTTCAAAGATAAGCTTGTTAATAGAATCACGGTCAAACCTATTTTGTTTAATCTTTTACCTTTTATAATCCCGTAAACCATGTAGGAAAATAGCAGGAAATAAGCGCTATATATTATCAAAAACTCATCGTCTAGAGGAAGCATCGTTTCAAGTTTATTTAATGTTTATTATAATCTTATTCGATTAAATCAATTTCCCAAACTTTTGTAGCTTATATCGCAATCTTTTTTACCAATTAAGAGAGGACAGATCCTTAATTACTGACATAATCAGTAGTATTATTAATGTACAAAAGAAAAGGTGTCCCATGAAGAACAATGTTCGTTTTTTTCTAGGCTCTTCTTTAGCTTTGTAACTTTTCCAATTATAATATAAACCTCTAGGAGCTAGAAATAGTGTAATGTAGATTGGCAATCCTACAAGGATATCAAAAAGGAATGAGTAATTTTCTTTCAGTGGTTTAAAAAAAATAATTGTAATAATGGATACCAATAAACCAATGGCATAAAATCTAAATATTTTTATAGATTTTTTTAGATATTGAGTTTCATTTACTGTGGACATATATCATTATTAAGATTGAAAACGTCATTTAGGTTTTTGGTTAGCTTATAACTTCAGTGTGATTTTTTGCAACTTCAAGTTAGCCATTTTTTAAATAGCTAAACACCGCTATTTTTATCCTTTTTAATAATCGTTTATGACACTACTGTTTTTATAAAAAAAATAGGTCTAAACTTTTTAGAAGTTATACTTGTAATTACAGCAGCGTAAACGTTAATGATTTTAATTCCATTTTTTGCATTAATGTATTAGAACCGACTGTTAAGCTAGATAAGTTTTTATAAAGGTGATATTTAGCAATACCTTGTTAGCGGTAGTGCTTATTAAATTGTTCATTGTTGAATTTTAGTTTTAAATTCTCCGGTAAAATCTTCAAAATATGTGTTGGTAAACCTGGCTCAGTTTTAATATTTACAAATGATCCATTTTCGTAAACGTCTAAGTAATCCCAAAATGCGATGAAATATTTACAATTATTGATTTCGTCGTAGTCATTTATAAATTCCATCCACCCTTCAAAAATCAGATTGTCATTTTCGTCAAATAGTTTAATTCCTGAATAATTCTCAAGTAAACTATCTAAATGTTCACTTAGATGACCTTCAATACAACTTTCAGACCAATCGAATTTTAAATTTTCACAGTTAATGCTATAGTTTATCAAATCGTATAAAAGTTGGCTTTCAACAACCTTTCGTAATTCGATACTCATTGGGGAAGAAAGACCTAAATCTGTATAATTGGGTGTAATATTCATTGTTTAAACTTGGGATGATATAGTTGGACTCTTCTTGTAGCATTACCGCTAACGTTTCGGGCTTTGGCATCAATTGCGGAAATTGAAGCGAAAAGTTTCAATTTAGCGACAAAGTAAGCAAAAGCCAATGTAATTGGCTTTTTGCGGAATAGAAAGCCGAAACTTTAAGTTAAGACTTAACTCGCCATTGCGTCAAACCCTTATAGTATGCAGTATGTTTTTGTGATTTAAAATTTCTTCTTTCTTGATTAATTTTATCAAATTTGTCATATTTTAATAATACAGGACCTACTAAACTTATTATGCCAATTAACAATCCAAATGATATATCAAGAAATGTTGCTTTTTTGTTTAATCTAGGAGCAAAACTATATCTATTAAAAGTTTCAATTAGGATGTTTCTTTTGTAAATCTTTTTGATTACTGTATTTGAAAGTAAAAGTAGAATAATAAATATTAATGGAGAGAAAAGATAGGTCTCAAGCGTTAAACTACTAAATCTTACAATTCCAATTAAAGAAAGTGAGCAACCGAAAATTAAATGTTTTATTATAAGATTTTTGTCATTAAGCACTTTTTGATATCTATAAGTTAAGGGATTTTGATTTCTCCCAGATAACATATAAAAGTACACGTAACCAAATGCTATAATCAAGGAAATAGCTGTAAGTATTAAATTAACGTCTAGTTTTTTCATATTGCATACAACAATTGTATTTGCGATACCAATATACAAACTATTTCGCAAATCCGCATCCATGGACGAAATACGGTTAAAATTTCAAAATAAATTATAATTGATTGAAAATAAGATATGTATATTTATTTTTGTTACGAATAGCGAGAGGATACTTCGAACATTTGAAAAGAAATTAACCACCCAGCGCTACGCTAACAAAACGATTCGGTCGTATTGTGACTATGCCATTATAACATGTATCGCAATATGAATATCTGAAAGATATACCGTTGCCGCATATCGAATCATTTATCAACGAAAAGGTAATCCACGAACAGATTCGAGCGATTGATTAAGAAGATCGACATAATAAATCCTAGTCAACCTTTTTATCAATACTTTCTTTTTTAGGTTTGTATTTTATGTAGGTATTTCGACCGTTAACAATTACCACTTCCAATCTTTTGTTTTTTTCATTAACAGTGCGATTCAAAGTATCTGTGAAATCCGAACTGGTCCAGGTTTAATTTTGCTGTTTATTACATTGATTAACTATTTTTTCTAAGGTTCTGGGTAGGTGAAAACCTTCTCTTCTTTTTTTTGTAACGGGGTATTAATTATCTGAAAAACAATTACTAAATTAGTAATGAAATTAAAGACGCTACTTTACTTAGCTATAAAACATTATCGGTAAGATTTGAATAAATAAAAGGATTTTAATCATATGAAAAAAGAAAAAATAGTGAAAAGTAGCGAGGGAGAGGAGTCTCCTATGACAATTTTGGAGCAAGGAGGGCCTATATCCGTTACCCTTGTGTTTAAAAGCGGTGCCGTTGTGCAGTTAAAAGACGTGAGTTATAAGGAGGTATCTTGGTCAAGCGGAACAGTAAAAGACCCGATGGCCAATGGTATCCTGTTCGAGAGAAAAGGTTCTCCAGCCATGCTTTCATTCAACGAGACTGGCCAGTATCACGAGTATTACCAAAGTCCGGGAAGCCCGAAACCACCAGTAAGCAACGCCTACTTTGCACCCAATATTCTTCTTGATGCTATTATATTCGACTAGAGTTTGCAATCGGTACTTATCAAAAACCAACCACAAACTATAGTCGTGTAGCAGTCCTAGGATAGCTGCTGAATTATGAGGTAATCGTGTGAATGCCTCAAGGATTAGATTTTTATTCTGGGAGGTAATAAAACGTATATTCGTTGTTGTATTATTAATTGGGTCATCGTCCCTTACCTTTAGTATCATATTCTCAGAGTTGTTGACGATACTATCAGGGATTATAATTTCCCACGTGAATTTGTTTTTTTCTTGCCATTTATGCGAACGTCCCTGTCATTTGTATAATCTAATAAATAAAGTGTATCAAAAGGGGCATTCTCCAAAGTGACTAGCAGCTTATAATCTTTTAATGTCTTTTGCTGTGCATTGATGTTAATTGAACACGCTATGGTTGTTATTATTAAGATAATCGTCTTAAAATACTTCATTCGTTAAAAGGAGGTTGGATTTTATTTGTAATCTAATCTTTCTCAAGTATACTATTTTTATTTATTATCTGAATAACTGAGAAGACTATATTTTGTTCTAGGTGTAACCTAAATAAATTTTGGGTAATTTCATGGTTCTACACGCATAATGATATCGTCATTTATAGAATTACTATTTTTTTTTCAATACTAGAGTTTTAAATGGAAACTCATCTATATTGATTAAAATACCTGTTTTAATTAATTCTGAAAATAATTCGTTGAAGTAATTTTCAGAGTTAATTATTGTATGAATAGATTTTAATGATCTATCTCACATTTAGTCAAGCAAATGAGAATTTGTTGAAGTTTTAATAAATATGAGATAATCAAAGGCATCGATAATATTTGTGTCGCGAAATTCATGCTTTCGTTTTTCTGCTCCAACAGTTCTGAATGGTAAGGTTGATAATAACCAGTTCAGCTCAGTAGGTTTCTCTGCTTTTACTTTTTTGAGATCAAGGATGAAAATAGGTTCATTCACCTGATTAAAAAAATATTCATAAGTTCCAGGGAAAGCGGTTTCTGCAGCATAGGTAGATAGATCTTGTGGACCACCAGCCGTATATGAACCATCATAAAAAGTAAAACCTACGCTTATAGATTTATCGGATATACTGTCTGCGAGATAACTTCCCATTCCCCTCGGCGAATCAAGGAAACTTTTATCTAAATTGATGTGACTTTTAGAAATATGACCGTTATGTGCCCATGCTATAATTCTTGAATCAGGACGATGTGCTGATAGCCATAACATATTTTCAGCCATCTGACGATCCCTTTTCTCTTCACGATTTCCAACCCCAATTTTCTGATCGAGGTATTGTTCTATAATTCTCAAATTCTGTATGAGCCAGTCTTTGTCTGTTGCATTACTATTACTTTTTTGAATCATCGTTTTTAGCGATGTATTGAGTTCAGCGATACGGTGAATTTGTTCGTCAGTTAAAGAGACTTTACCTTTCTCATATACGTACTGGTATGCTATGTTCGAGAGGAAATATTCAAATTCATATAAATCCTTCTGGATGTCAACATTCGACTGGAGCGCTTGCTTTATTGTTTCCATTGCTTTATTGTAATTTTGCATATCAAAACCGGCAAACTCAATCTTTGGTTGACCTTGATTATAATCTTGCATCCAGTTCAGTAGGTTTCGAACCTCGGTTGTATGCCAAGGCCAAAGATGTAGTTTCTCAATCAGGTTGATTTGATCAAATTGTTTTTTTAGTATCGCTTTATTTACCTCAGCGGATTCTGGCATATTGGCCTCAAAAGCGAGTACGTTGAATTTTTCCTGTTGAGCAAGGTATTTTATGATGCGGTGCTTCAATTTAAAAATTTCACTGGAGCCATGTGTAGATTCGCCAAGAGATACAATATTGGCACCTTTCGTTAGTTTTTTTAGGATCGCTAGATCTGCATTATTGTCAAAATTTGGATCAAATGATTTTAAGGGATAGCAGTATTTTTTTAATACAGCTAGTTCATTTTTAGATAGGGCGGCAGTTCTCGGTACGGGAGTCGTGTATTTTTTACCATCGATGAAGAGTTCAAAATTGTCAAACCACGCAGTCGAGGCTCCACCATAGCAAGCCCCTCCAATAGAAATTATTGAGGCATTGGAATCAATTTTGGCTGAAATACTGACTTCTTGCCACGATGAAGTATGATTAATCCGTTTCCCAGTCATATCATCGTGCTGAATTGGTTTTCCAGTTTTATCGTAGGCAACTAGAAATAAACCTGCTTCGGCCTTTTCTTTAATTTCTGTTTTTATTTGTCCCTTTAGAATAATATTTTTCCCTTTTACGAGTTCAGACGGTAATATATTTACAAAAAAAGCATCTCTTTTTTCATTGGGATTTGTTTTGCTGATTTTGTAGCTATAGTTTCCGCCAACTTTTTCGACGCTGTCTAGGGTGTATACTGCCGCATTGTTTAGAGTGGTCCATCTTCTTATCTGATTGCCACTCATGGTTTCGAAATCTAAATTTAAGTATGTCTGTGCTGATACTATAGATGTACTGCAGGATAGTAGGAGTAATAACGCTAGTTTTTGTAATGGTTGCATCTTTATTTGGTCGTAGTCTATAATATGGTAAGCACAAGATAGCTATTTTATCAAAGTAATCTAAACTTTTAAAACCAATTTTTTTAGCAACGTCTGTAATTATTCCGTTCCAAATAGTTTTCCATTAAATGTATGGGTACAGCAAGAACAAAAAGGTTTCATATCTTTTGCTTTTAGATCAGGATTACACAATTTTAAAATATTGTTATTATCAACATATAAGCCTGAAAAATAAGATGACTCTCCAATCCTCACAAAGTCATGCTTTTCGTTTTCTTTTAATGCAACTATTACAAATATTGGTTCATCTTTATCTAACCTAGATTTTGCTTCACTAAAAACATCATTCCAATCAGATCCAACTTTGGATATTAAAAATCTGTAAAGTGGTGTGTAATCCAAACCTCGCTCTTTTTTAGCAGACATCTTTCCCTCAGCTTGTCCAAATATTTCTTTTTTGCTATTACGAGTGTCTTTATAATCTCCACCAAATTTATGATGAACATTAAATGTCTTAGTATTTACTTTTCTAAATAATTTGGATTTAATTTTATTCATGTTAAATTGTTAGTTATTAATGCACAAATTTAAAGTTGGTGACAGTTGCATTTTGTTATTGATATAAACCAGAACTGTCATATCTAAGTTGATAAGGATACCGTTCATAAATAGCATTATCTACATTGATCGTGTATCCATTTTTTCGATCTAGTTCCGCTTCCTCTAATAATTTTGAAGCAGCTTCCGTATTATCTAGATGCATTAATGAAACGGCTTTATAATACTTTGCGTCAGAAAACTGTTGATATTTATTTAAGGTACGATCAAATGTTTTAATTGCCATATCATATTTCCCTTGCTCGTACTGGGAGATACCATAATAAAATAAATCCAGGTGATGAACCCACTCTTCACCAAAAATAATATATATTAGCATTAAACTCTGATAATATTTTCTAATAGATTTAACAACTAAATTGTTCATGATATTATGTACTAAACCCAACATATTAATGTTAGCATTAAACTTGGTTTTTTATTGCTGTTTGTCGCAAGTAAACAATAAGAAATCGGTACCGCTGGATGGGATGACCTATTCACAATTAATGCAAAGTGCATCGACTAAATTGACCTCGCATGAATATGCGTCAGCATTGCGTGATTTTAGCCAAGCTTTCAAGCAGCATGACTCGATTGGTAAATATGATTATGCAAATGCTATGGTTGCTGCCTATAAATTAGATAGTATCCAATTGGCATTAAATTGGTTCAGTAAAGGAGTTGAATTAGGGCTGGGGTTAAGCAATGGCGAATATGAATATTTTAATAATGCTAGCGATTTTCCTGGACTTAAAGATCAACATCAATATCAAGCATCTTTAGTTCAGATTTCTGAAAAACTGAATAACCAAAAAAGTGATAAAGCCCTCAAAGATAAGCAATGGTTCCAAATGATTGAGAGAAATGGGGAAAATGTAAAACACAATAATGGTTCACTTAGCGTTGGTTTTTCGCTCTATTGGAATGATTCAGGAACTTTTAAAGTTCCTTATTTGGTATATTTGCCTAAAAAATCAATCAATATTAAAAATCTAAAGACCATTGTGTTTTTGCATGGAGGAGTTGTTTCTACACCTGAATTTTCATATCAAGAATCAGCAATTTCCAGCGAACCAATATTCAAAGTTGCCGATAGTTTAGGTTTTATTGTTATTTATCCCTTTGGTAAAAAAAGTTATGGTTGGGTTAATCAGAAGGAGGCCTTTTATCAAATCCTTGATATCGTAGAGGAAATAAAAGGAAAATATCCTTTAGTGGATCAGGAAATATATCTGGGTGGTATGTCTAACGGAGGAACAGCGACGTTTTGGTTTGCGAGTCAATCAAAGACACCATTTAAATCTTTCTTTACATTTTCAGGCAATTGCGAATTAAAAGTAGATACCATAGATTGGAAAAAAATAGATGCTTCAAGATCTCTATACTCTGTCAACGCAATTGATGATAATGTATTTCCAAAAGATAACATACAAAGATATTATTCTGAGAAAAGTGTAATTGCACAAGGGTGGCATTTAGAGATGGTAGAATCAGGCGGGCATGGCTTTATCTATGATCCGACTGCTCTAAATCTATTTCTTATACCTTTCTTTAAAAGATTTTTGAACATTAAGTAACATATAACTTTATCTAAAGTTTATTATTCATCACATTTCATACTTTAGTGAATGTCGTCGAGTATAAAAAAGTTATTGAGACAGCTTTAAAATTTAAAAAGATGGGTTTACCTTTAGAACAAATTGCTGAGGGTACCGGCCTTACCATGGACGAGATTGAAAAACTGAAATAAATCAAATAGGATATAAAAAAACGCATAAAGCCATTCTGTCAAGAATGGCTTTATACGTTTTATACCTTCTTTACGGCTTTCCGTATTTTTTAATCAAACCGATCACTACAACGATCCCATTTTAGCAACAGCTGCAATTGGAGCCAGTACTTTAAGTGCGATCTGGAGACAGCTAGATTGTTATGATACATGAATCCTTTAGGTTTTTCTGTAGTTATTACGATAAAAACAAGTAATTTTTTAATTCTACAAGTTTATAAATTGCAAAGTTTAATTCATCTTGTTCTGCACCGTATTCTTGTATTTCACCTTCATATTTGAATTCAGAAATATTAAACCCTTCTTCTATATCATTATAATATACTACTAAGTTTTTAAATTTTGCTACTACCCAAAAACCATTTCCTTCATCTCCATATTCAGCTTCAGACCATTTTTTTGGTACAGTTTTTATTTTATTCCAAAAATCTAAAAGATTCTGATCCATTTTATGTTCACCATTTGAGATCTCAATTTTTAGTTCTTCAAAAGTTATCGGTGTCCAGTTCATTGCTTTATTTTTTAAGACTTGGTATGATTAATTTACGACGATTGTATCTGGGAACAGCTTGTTTTCTGAATCTTTATTATTCCATGTAGATAAAATTAATATATTTTTATCCTGACTATAGTTTACATTTAATTCATGCGCATAGGCGTTAATATCGTAGTATTCTTTTTTTACGATCAAATATTGTAAAACGGGAAAGAAAGCGATTTTTTTAGCAATTTCAATACGTTTACCTTTGTAATCATTTAGTGCATTACCCAATGTAAATTCAGTATAAGTTAGGCTAGCTGCAATCTTTTTTGACATTTTAGCCTCATATTCACCTAGTATAAATGCAGTTCCAAGTGCACCAATGGACCCAGCTAACATGCCGAAAAAAAAGGTAAATAACATAAGAATGATGGTTGTCACTTTGATGAATTTATTTTTATGATCTTGTAATATCCAAAATAATAAACTAATTGTAAGATAAATAGTCATTATAATAACCCAGTTTATTTCAGTAGATAATGTAGATACACCAACTCTCATTCCCACAATAGCCAATAAATCCAAGACAATTAATGACCATAATACTCTTCTTAATAATACTGGTTTTCCCTTTGTCAATTGGTAAATAATATAACTTAAAAATGGACATATCCATAATGCAGTTATAACTATAAAAAATATATTCATTGTAATTTTGTGCTATTTTAGATTTAAAAATGTCAATATTGAATACCATATCCAATAAATTCAATCGTATTAAGTTACGTATAAAATGATATATTAACACTGTAAATCATTATGAGAATTAGGCCATTTTTAAACATCAAAAGGGCCTAATTCTCATTAGACCCTTTATCTTGGCGTTCAACTGCACAGTAATTTTTATGTTTCTTATCGTTTCCTCTTTTTTGTTTCATCATCCAAATTGTTTTCAAGCAATTGGATTTATTTACTGTACTACGTCATTTATCGTTATCCACTTTCATGCTGAAAGTATATTTGTTATCGCTTTGTATAATAAGAACACCTGTCGAATAGAATAGTTCAAAAAAGTTTAAAATAATTTCACCTATCTATTTCCCTCATTCACCGAGTTTTTAGTTGGTTTAGTCTAATTGCCATAGGGTTGGGACGATTAACACCCTACTTTTGAATCAACAAATAAGATAAAACTAACAATATAAGATAAAGACATTATGAAAACTTTAGCAAAAACATTCGCAGCAGCAGCCTTGATCGCAGTATCAACATTCACTATGGCAGCGGGCAAACCAGAGTTATCAAATCCTAAAAAAGCAGTAGTCAACTTATCCACAGCAGATCTGGCCATTGATCATTACGTTGCGGTTATGACAGAAGGTCAATCGGCAGGAGTAGAGCAATTGTTTACAGCAGACTTCAGCCAAAAAGTACAGGCATCAGAAGATAAAACCAATAGCCGTTCAGAAGTTATATCCTTCTTGAAAAAGCAAAAAGGAGAGCAGTTAAACTGTAAAACAAGTACCAACATCGTACAGGAGTCAGCGGACTACATGATAGCCAAAGTAACCATGCAGTTTGAAGGTTTTACCAAAACAGATCTCGTGACTTTAGTCAATGACGGCGGTAACTGGAAAGTATCCCAATCGATCAATTCTTACAAATAATCAAGCTTAATTCATATATTAACTAGAAGCCATGTCGTAAGATGTGGCTTTTTTTTGTGTCCGGAAAGCAAGACTAGGTTAACAAGTTGATGCTTTTGTTGCCAGCTAGCCGACAACAAACGACTACTATCGACAACAAACGTTTAATAACCGGCTAATAATTTTAGTTTTTCTGATGTTTGCTTAGCAACATTAATTATTTAAGCAAAGCATATTATTATGAAAAAGACAAAAAGTAACATGGGCAAGTATGTTGGTTTTAGTGGAGACTGGAGCTTTAAATTCTATTTTGGCAGGGAAGAAAATAAGCCGATTTTAATTGGATTTTTAAATGGACTCTTTGAGGGAGAGAAAATTATTCAAGATCTTCATTATCGGCCAGTGGAGCAGGGTGGCGATGTTGAAAATGATCGGAAGGTTATTTTCGATCTCTATTGTACCGGTATTGATGGTGAGCATTTTATTATAGAGATGCAACAGCTTTATCAAGATTTTTTTAAAGACCGGACCGTTTTTTATACCTCCAGGCTTATCAATAAACTTATACCCAAGGGCTATAAGGGAAATACATACGAACTTCCCGAAGTATATTTTATTGGCATCTTAGAATTTGAGTTAGGAGAAACAGAACCGGGAAAATATTTTTACGATGTTGCTCTTTGCGATAAGCAGAGTAATCTTGTTTTTTATGAAAAGCTTGGTTACAAGCTCTTAGTATTACCAAATTTTAATAAGAATGAGGCTGATATAAAGACAGATATGGATATGTGGCTATATCTATTGAAAAACATGAGTAAACTTGATAAAATACCGGATTTTTTGGATAAGCGGGTATTTGGTCTTATCTTTGACATAGGCGAAGTCGCAAAATTAACACCGGAGGATAAGATGGCATACGAAGCAAGTTTAAAAAATAAGCGTGATGCAGAGAATACCTATTCTACTGCTCAGCGTCTTGGACATGATCGAGGTTTAAAAGAAGGTATTGCCCAAGGCCAACACCAAAAAGCTATTGAGACGGCTTTGAAACTGAAAAAGATGGCGTTATCAGTAGAACAAATTGCTGAAGCTACAGGCCTTACCATCGACGAGATTGAAAAACTGAAATAAATCAAATAGATCATATAAAATAAAACATCTAAAGCCATTCTGCCAAGAATGGCTTTAGATGTTTTATACCTTCCTTACGGCTTCCCGTATTTTTTAATCAAAGCGATGCTTTATTTTCGGGCTTTTAAAACAGTATTCATCATACGCCATGATCGTTACCAGTACCAATACCATCGAGGGGAGAGAAGTCCTGCGTTATTTTGATCCTATTTCAGCAACAGCTGTTATTGGAGCCAATGCTTTGAGTGAAATAGGAGCGAGTTTTGTGGACTTCTTCGGTGGGCGCTCCCGCAATTATGAAAACAAATTACAGGAGCTATATAAGAGCGTAGTGGAGTCTTTAAAGCAAAATGCGTGTAGCTATAGGGCAGATGCCGTTATAGGCTTCAGCGTCAATATTGATGAGCTCTCGGGCAAAGGAACGCAGATGTTTATGATCACCGCTATCGGTACTCCTGTATTGCTCAATGAAATTAAACATATACAAGCTGAAGCGGTAGGTGGAGATATCGATGGATCAGTTATTAAGAACAAAGTCAAAGCAAGCTTGATCATAGAACGCTATACCGGTATCTATACGATGGACAATGCTACAGCCGAATTTATAGCTACATCCCGATTGACCGAATTTGTACCCCTGCTATTCAAAGCGATGAATGAAACAGGGGAGGATCAGGTATTTATAGACCGTCAAGCCACGCTCTTCCGTTATTTTGATTTCCTGGACAAAGATCAAGCTATAGCCATACTCTATGGACAGTTACTGTCGGATGATTTAACCGGTGCGCAGTTTAAGATCATTAGCAAAGCTATCAGCAGTTCCAATCTTATCGATTACGATCAGGTGGCGAAACTGTTAGCAGGATCTTTATTGGCAAAAAAGGCAGCATTGAAGGTACTTAGCTTGACAAAGACTGGTATGGGATTGTTAATGTAGCCATAGCAATAAACTGGACTCTAGTTAGTTATTTTTAATGATCAGAGTTTGGTATGTATAGTAGCATTATCCTGTAAAAGGATCGATGTATGATTGGTAATAAAGAAATGGAATTAATGATCAAATTCTTTATATAGAAGAATTGAATATTTTAATCACAAAACGATAGCTTTATAAATGAAAACATCATCTTGGCGTTGGTCCAATTTCTTTTTAGGGCGTAAAAAAAAGAATTAAAGTGAAATATTAATGCAGATGTCTATTTCGATCATACTACTAAAAAAGTATTTTTGGAAAGTATTAGATATGGTTTTTAAATAATTGTGGCTGGTAAATTTGATTATGATTTATAAATATTACATTTCAGTTTCAGGTGATAATTTAATTCCCGAAAAATTTATGGGTAAAATTACTGGCGATTTTATTATTGATTCACATTTCAAATCAACTGATAAACGGGATTGTGATTTAGATAGAACTTATGATTATGGTGGAATTTCATTTTGGCATCCTAATAAATTTTCAACAGGGGAAAATATTTTAGATTATGAAAATGATTTTGTAAAGTTTATCGAAGATAACTATAGATTGTTTATTGAGAACTCTGCTACTGATTTTGAAATTTATATGGAAATTTATTCAGATGGAGGTCAATGTAATTTTGAGATTTTTAGTAAAATACTGTTGAAAAAACTTGCTAAGTATTCAGTTTCTTTGCCAATTAGTTTTTATGTCCTTAAAATTAGGCAAATGAAAAAATGGGAAAAGGAAGTAGATATGAGTTGGAGGAAATAATAAAAAAGTTTTGACAATCTGCTTAATAAATATGAACTATTTTAAAAAGTTTGTTTATGATTTAAAGCCAGAATATTCTCTCCTAATAGAAGATGATGGTAAGGTCTGTTATGCATACCTATACATTAACAATAAAATCGTTGGTGATATCTGGTTATATAATACAATGAAAAGCCCGGTTAAAGCAGAATGGCACAGTCCAGATAATTTACCATTTTTAAATCCTATTGAATTTATCAAAGAGAATATCGAAACATTTGATGATGAAACCAATATAAAAATCAAGTGGGTCTTGGATAATAAAGTTGTTGCACTGATTTATGTTTCAAATAGATTGATCGCTAGGTTATCCGAAGGTGATTTCCCAGGTAGCTCAAGTTTAGTAATTAAAGATGGGCCTCTTGCAATCGTAATGTAGAATTTAATATTGGAGAGCAAGTTTATGAGAATATAAGTAATAATAAGATTTGGACTATGATTAATAAATTGATTTGATTACAAAATGGGTATCAATCAATTTTATAATTTCATTGGTAAAAATGACGGTCTCCTAATTTTATGATTCCTCCCCAGAAAAACAATAGCAGCATTATCTGGAGATGAAAACTTGATCGGACAACTAAAGACTCTAGAAACTTCGAAAAGTAAGCATGTAATGTCTGAAGGAGCAAATAAAGGCTCGAATAAGAGACTCTTACGATGATGAAAAATTTGATCTTAATCTCTTAAGAAATCCACATAATTTGATTTATAAATCTAATAATGAAAACAAAATGATAAGAACCATTCTAATAATTTTGATTTTTGCCTTTATTTTTTCGTGCAACTCTAACGGTTCAAAAGAAGTCAAGGTTAATAATTCGAATAGGGACATTGAGATACGAGTAGAATCTGTTAAGAAAATAGAAAATCGATTAGGAAGAAAAATTAGTATTCAAGAATATATTCTCAGTCAGGATAATGAAGACTTTTATGAGAGAGTCAGTACTTTACCTATTTTTGGTAGAACCAAAGATGGTAAAATGTTTACAGGTTTAGTAATGTGGTTTAAGCATTATTACGATGAAAACATATCTTCCAAGGGTACTTTTCATGATTTTTTAGAAGATGTTATGAATAATCAACAAGATATAGAGTTTATTGAGAAAGTCGTTACTGAAAGTTATATGTTTTCAAAGAGTCCAGTAGTATTTCAACATGTGGAAAATCCCATATCAAAGATTATTAGTCAATTTACATATAAAAAAGAACCCGGAGATCAGTTTTATATTAAGAAAAAATTTCTGGAATCCTTCGGTGTCAAATATTCGATAGCATACTTATTTTATAAAAATGGATATGTATTGATCGAAGATGGATACGAACCATCTTCTTTTTTTCTTCCAATCAACAAATTATATTAATGGCAGTATATTATTCTTTAGATATTTTTTTATTCTCCTTTGGCTTTATCAACGATCTTTAGCTCAGCAAAGAATTTCATTTTAGCTGCAGTATGTAATAACGATTCTTCAGATATTTCTAGTTCGTTGATAAGCTTCTCCACAGTGTTTAATTTTTCAAAGAATGGTAAAATGAAATCTGAAATATTATATTTCATTTCAACAATGAGCTCATCGACATCTGTCACACCATTTATATTATACCACACATCTGGCAAATTCTTAATCTCTCCAATTCTTTTTCTTATTAAACATTCGGGTTCGGTTGGAAATGTTGGAATTTCTTTATTTAGGTAATTAAAACAGGCTAGCCAATACTCAGGTGAAAAGATTCCAATGTTAATTGTGAAATTGATATCATCCTTGGTGCTGTAATAACTTTTTTGAATATTTATTATGTGACCTATTTTTTCAAGGGGTAGATAGAAATTATTAGCCTTCTTTTTAAAGCCCAGTCCTTTTAAAGTAGCATGAAAACCTTCTTTTATGAGCTTTTCAAATTTTTCTTGAGTATTTGTTTTCATATCATACTTTTAGCTAGCTTAAAACTAGTCGCGTTTTTTGACAGATTCATCTATAAGTTTCATCATCTGCTCAACAGTTTTTCCTACTTCTTCTTTCCCTACAACTAATGTTTTTTTTTCTAAACCCTTCGGAAGAGTAATTTTACCGTTAAATTCAGGAAGAAACAAATTAATTTTTTCCTGATCCATTTTATTGAAATTTAAGAAAGTCCATCTTTCTGGTTCACCTTCTTTTAACGCTAATAAGTTCGCTGAAGTGATAGCTATTTTGTCTTTTTCAGGCATAGACATTACCAATACTTGAGGAATAAAGCAATATGCTATCCCATCAATTTTTGATATCTCCATATCAACGTAATTGATGACAGAATCAAATTTAATTCCATAATTTGTAAGCGAAGAATAGACTTCCTTAGTCAGTTTTGTTGCTTGTTCTATTCCGCCCATACTTTCAATTAAGCGGAAAGAAGTTTGGCTCAGAATACCTTCAACATCACCAGAAATCGATGCTTTTGTAATGATCGATAAGGCATCCCTAAGTTGCGGATCTTTTTGTGCAGAGCTTGTATTATAGAAAATAGTTAAAAGTATAAAAATTAAAAATGTTCTTTTTGGTTTGAGGTTTCTATATTGGTTAAACAAATCGATATTGTGCATAATTGAGCGAGGGTTAATTCCAATGAATTTACAGGTTTTTAGTCAAAAATCAAATTTAGATAGATATCCTGATTTTCCAATATAATAGCAATACCATTAATTCTTACATACCACAACCGTTTATAGTTTTATCGTCAGTCACTAAATCCTCAAGAGATCTTATAAAGTTTGTCCCCCTGAACAGAATTATACTATTAGAATTAAAGCGTAACGGTTATAACATTTTGACATCTAAAAATACAGTTGACGACGAAAATCCAACATGGTATCCGTTAACTGTACCTGATGTTGATGATTATTTGTTACACCTAGATTGTAGTGGAAGCATTGTTCCTATGGAAGAGCAAGCGCTATTGGTAATTGACGATGCACTTGACAATATAGATGAAGTGCAGCTTCATGGAGAAGTATTTATAGAAATAGATCATTTAGGGGAATTGGAGGATAAAATTCAGTTTTACGGCAAGCAGTATAAGTTTATCTCCAATCCAGAATATTATGTTTTTTCATTCGATCCAAAGCGGATCTTAATACGTAATTATGCCTTACGTACAGGCAATCATCTTCTGTATTTAGCTTATATTGGCGTAAATTATCCCACTCATATCATCGATGAGATGCGAGATCTTGAAGATCTAACCCGCTCTCTGATCTGCCTAGATCTAGAACAGGCAAGAGAATGGTTTAACAAACATGATGTTACTATGGTACAATCCGATATCTCGATATATGATAAGGATGCTATTTTAACCATTTTTTTACTTGGAACGGATCAACAAATAACGATTCCTTTAGAAGAGAAAGATGAGCTGGTTTATAATTTGATGGACATAGAAGAACTACTGCAACTCCGTGATCTATTCTGGATAGATCCGCGAATAAATTAAAAGTTCTTTAGTTCAATATTTTTTTGCAAAATGTTGCGATAGAGCAATTGACAGACGATGAGGATTATGTTGATAACCAAAAGTTCAATAAAATATAATTTTCTTACTGTAGAGTCATTTATTGTGGCAACGGAGAGTCCATATTAAGAATAGTGAAAGTCTAATAAAAAAGAAGTAATATTGTTAGATCACCAGCTTGAATTAGGGTTTACTCTCTATAGGGGAAGAACATTAGTATATCATCTTTAGCCGTCATAATATGGACAATTCAAAATATAGCAAAGTACTTTGTCAACAAGAAAACAAAGAAACTGACTTGACGAATGAATATCGCCAAAAATTAAAAAATTTATTTCCGGAATTTTTGTGTTCAGACGTTGAAAAAGTGTTAGCTATAATGCCATTGGCAGAACCAATTTATGGTGATCCATATGAACAACGATACAAAGTTAACAATGGAATACATGTAAAATTGACAGACATTCAATTGACGACAGGTGAAGTCATTTGTTTAATTTCAAGAATTTATTTTGCGGAACCAAGTGTAGAACTTGAAAATGAATTGACCGAAACGCAGAAACAAATCCTAAATTGCATATACTCAAGACATCACAATGGATACATTAGAGAAAAGAGACTAAAACACTTATTTGGTTTTGACCACGAATGGGTTATATTTTTTAAATTGCAATTACTTGGAGAATATGTTATTGAAATACTTTTTGAACTAGATAAGCATATAACTGATAGCAATATTAATCAGTATAAACAGTTGATATTTAATAATATAAAATATTGGGAACAAACAAAAAGTAGAGTTACAAGTTATTGGAACGAGTATTACAGACATCCAAATTACAAAAAAATAGAGGACTATATCGGTTACAAAATAATGAAAAGGATAAACTAAACGCATGATCAATAAAAGAGTGTTTTTTTCTTCCAGTACGAATTCTTCAAGAGCTCACCTACAGGAATAATGTTATGATGTAATTATGATTTGGAGGAAATAACAAAAGAGTTTTGACAATATGCTTGACTGCAGGTATTACACTAAAAAAACTGAATGACGACAAAAAAGGCATACAAAATATTGGCATCTTTGCCAGTTTATGGACCAATGTATGTGTCTGTAACAGAAAGTGGTGAACCATTTTATTCCGAAGGTTTTCCTGTTCGTTTCTATAAAAATGACGGCACAGAATGGGTAGCGAACTTTCAACCAGGTTGGACAGACTTTGCAGAAATTATAGAATTTGAAAAAACTCAAAACTTGTTAGTAATTGCTCGTGGCACTTGTTACATAATGAATCCCAACGACACAAAACCTATCGACGTTTTCGGAGTTGGCTATTGTAATATTTTTAAAGCAAGTAAAAATAGATATGTATTTCAAGACCAGATCGACCTGACAATTTTTGAGCAAGATGGAAAACATTGGAATACAGAACGAATTTCGTGGGATGGATTAGCAGAAATTAAAGTTGAAAATAATTTAGTGTCGGGATTAGCGTTTTATCCTATGAATTCTGCTGAAGAATGGATCGAGTTTCAGTATGACCTTGATACAAAAACTTTGACGGGTGGAAGTTTCTATTCATTTTGAGAACAAAAAACCTTGGTGGAAAATATGGTAACAGAAAAAGTTTGCTTGCCCCTGTTGTAGCTACAAGACATTTAAAGAAAGACCCAATGGTCCATATGATATCTGTGAAGTTTGCTTTTGGGAAGACGATCCAATTCAACTTGAAGACCCAAATGGTTAAAATTATCAAACATATATTTTATATTATTCTTGTTATTTTAATAATAAGTTGCAAGAATAAATCTGTCACCACAGAAAAGAATAGAGATATATTAACATCAGTATTACATGGTGATACTCTTATTTATAATACTTTCTCAAAAAGTATTATAATTGAAGATTTGAGAACAAATAATGTAATAAAGAAGTTATCTGTTAATGATTTATTTTATTATTCACCTATTCTTAATAGTGGAAAATTATATTTTTCTGAATCAAATAAAAAATTTGTGTGCTATGATTTAACAGAACGGCGAACTATATGGGAAATAGAAACGATAAGCATTGTTAAATCTGTTTTAATTAGTGGAAATGAAGTAATACTAAATTTAAAGAATAATGGTTTTATTATCTTAGATAAAGTGACGGGAAAGGAGAAACTCAAAATTCCATATACTTATTCAGAAGTATGCGCACATCCAGATATATCCCCTTATTCAATGGATATTTTGAACGGAAATTTGTATGTAGCAAATTGGAATTGTAACTCCATAAGCATGATAAATCTTGATACTGGAAAACTTTTGAAAAAGGTTAATCTGGGCTCCGGATATACGTATTTAACTGTCATAGGTAATAAGTTATTTGTCGGCTTAAATGGTAATTATAATGGCGGAAAGATTTTTATATTGGATGGAAACACCCTTAATATCGAGTTTTCCGAACGGGTGAATTTTGAAGACAGAATGAAACCCTTAATCTGGAAGGAGAAGTTGATTTATTATACTTTTGATAATCAAATTTACCTGTTTGATCCTGTAAGTCATTCGAATGAAGTCTTATTAAAGTTGTCAGAAAAAGACAATTTATCAGGATCTAAGATGATTCTATCACTAAATAATCTATATTTCCATACTGTCAATTTCGAACTTTTAGAATACAATCTACAAGACAAAAAGTTGAAAAGATTAGGTATTTTTGGTACGAGAAAGATTGATAATATCTTTTTAAAGGAGGGTAAAGTAATAAAAATATTTTAAAGATATAACTATTGAGCATCTGTGCCAAAGTAATGAGCACACAGGCTCTTCGTGATTCTCATGAATACGTGTTATAAAAAGATTATAAATGTAACACGTGTTAATTACGTGTTATATAAAGATTAAAAATGTAACACGTAAATTAAATCAAATAGATCATATAAAATAAACGCATACAGCCATTCTGTCAAGAATGGCTGTATACGTTTTAAACCATCCTTACGGCTTCCCGTATTTTTTAATCAAACTGATGCTTTATTTTCGGGCTTTTAAAACAGTATTCATCATACACCATGATCGTTACCAGTACCAATACCATCGAGGGGAGAGAAGTCCTGCGTTATTTTGATCCCATATCAGCAACAGCTGTTATTGGAGCCAATGCTTTGAGTGAAATAGGAGCGAGCTTCGTGGACTTTTTCGGTGGGCGCTCCCGCAATTATGAAAACAAACTACAGGAGCTATATAAGAGCGTAGTGGAGTCTTTAAAGCAAAATGCGTGTAGCTATAGGGCAGATGCCGTTATAGGCTTCAGCGTCAATATTGATGAGATCTCGGGCAAAGGAACCCAAATGTTTATGATCACCGCTATCGGTACACCTGTATTGCTCAATGAAATTAAACATATACAAGCAGAAGCGGTAGGTGGAGATATCGATGGATCTGTTATTAAGAACAAAGTCAAAGCAAGCTTGATCATAGAACGCTATACTGGTATCTATACCATGGATAATGCTACAGCCGAGTTTATAGCCACATCCCGATTGACCGAATTTGTACCCCTGCTATTCAAAGCGATGAATGAAACAGGGGAGGATCAAGAATTCAAAGACCGTCAAGCCACGCTCTTCCGTTATTTTGATTTCCTGGACAAAGATCAAGCTATAGCCATACTCTATGGACAGTTGCTGTCCGATGATTTAACCGGTGCGCAGTTTAAGATCATTA
Source organism: Sphingobacterium anhuiense (assembly GCF_042686355.1). Classification (NCBI taxonomy): domain Bacteria; kingdom Pseudomonadati; phylum Bacteroidota; class Sphingobacteriia; order Sphingobacteriales; family Sphingobacteriaceae; genus Sphingobacterium; species Sphingobacterium anhuiense. The sequence goes on along the minus strand of NZ_JBHUPE010000004.1, from coordinate 1,513,541 downwards.
GCAAAGCTATCAGCAGTTCCAATCTTATCGATTACGATCAGGTGGCGAAACTGTTAGCAGGAACTTTATTAGCAAAAAAGGCAGCATTGAAGGTACTTACCTTAGACAAAGACTGGTATTCCGCTCAAGATATTGCCTATCTACAGACATTGAAAGGAGAAGGCTTGGTACAGCTATTTCAAGAAGTAGTTACAGTTAAAGAATCAAAGGGCATGTTTTCATCTGGCAAAGAAGTATGGGAATGTTTATGTGGCTATAGCAACAAGCTGGATGCTACAGCATGTAGCTCTTGTACCAAAGATAAGCGAGGCTTCGGTTCTGAGGAATTAAAACCCGAGGCTGTGCAGAAACTGATTAATCGGAGGTTGCAGGTTATTGAAGGTATTTAATGGTGAATAGCACTATTTTATTTTTTAATGTTTAATTTTCAAGTTATATTGTGGTTGATTTTGAGAATAAAATATTAATCTAATAGCCACACATCTTCTGCATGCAGTACATTAATTACTGATTTGCCAAAAGAAGTAATGTAAGATTTATTTATTAGTCTGAATTAAATAACCAATTGATTAACCTTTATGGAACAACTACTATTACTTAATAATTCAAGTACCGTATCTTTTGATGATAGTAATCCTAAAGATATTAAAGTCTATATCGATGGAAAAGAACATGATTTCGGGGAGAGTACAGAAAATCGACTTGAATATGCTATTGCTACGAAAAGAAAAAAATATTCACAGACATTAAATAATCAATTTGAAAATCTATTGTTATTAACAGGTGCAGGTTCATCAATAGGATGGGGTGTAGGTGATAAAATAGGCAAATCGATGGTCAATTTATGGGATGATGTAGACCAATTACTTAAACCTGAGGTTTTTGGAAAATTAATTTCTAAAATAGGATATAATGAGCGTTGGGGAGATGGTACTATTATAAAAAACTTGGAGAAGGTTTTATCTATGGCAACTCCAGCCATTCCTTATATATCAAAAGACGATATTGATATTGAAGCTTGCGTAAATAGGATAAAAGCATATATTAAAGATGCTTGCCAGTTGAGTTTGCCAGAGAATTCTCCTCATACTGTTTTACTGAATAAAATAACAAAACGTAAAGTCACTCTTCCCAGATTTAAACTATTCACTTTAAACTATGACATGATGTTTGAACAGGCAGCATGTGAAAGTAATTTCGTTATTATTGATGGTTTTTCATTCTCTCAACCAAGGATATTTAGTGGACGTAATTTTGACTATGATATTGTTTCTAGAAATCAAAGCCGTGTGAAAGAGGAGGACAATTTTATCCAAAAGGTCTTTCATTTATATAAATTGCATGGCTCTGTTAATTGGGAGAAACAAGAAAAGAGAATTGTACAGAAAGATCAAACAGAAAGTCCTTTAATGATATATCCCCATCAGTCAAAGTATGAAAGTTCATATGAACAGCCTTACTTTGAAATGATGTCAAGATTTCAAACATATTTAAGAAAAGAAAATGTTTTTCTAATAACTGTTGGTTTTAGTTACGGAGATAAGCATATTGTAACGGCTATTATTGAAGCTCTTGAACAAAATCCAAGCTTTCAATTGATGATAATAAATCTCGGAATTGATGAAACAAATGAAAATCTCAAACCATTTATAGAAGCTGCTTCTAAATATTCAAATATTTCTATAGTTTCTGAAACTTTTGAGGACTTCTCCAAGCATTATCCGGATTTGAAAGCTTACAATCAAGATGATAATAGAAAAATAGTAATAAACATACCTAATATTTAGACATGAGTATCAGTCCATTTAATCATAGTCACTTTTTAGGGTATGTTAACTTTGTTTCTCCCGCTTTTATAAAAGTGCACTTTCCTTCATCCGTATTGATGAAAACATTTGTTCATCATGCAGAAACGATGAGAGGAGGTTTGGTTGGTAATTATATTGTTATTGAAGGAGAAGAAAAGGGATTTCTCGGTAAAATGTTAGAAATTTCACTACCCGAGAAAGAACGTTTAGAATTGAGTGAAAGAACTTTCTCAACTAAAGCCTTTCATCCTGTTGGAAGGATAGAGGTACTTTTATCTTTTGACTTATTTGAACCAAGTAAAATAGAGAAAGGTATTAATAGTTTACCTCTTATTGGATCTAAAGTTTTTATATGTTCAGGAGAGTTTCTCGCTACACATTTTAAAACGTTTGGAATAAAACCAGAGAATATAATAGATTCACCGACTTTCCGAATGGGAAATTTGATCTATGATAAAAATGTTCCTGTAGATATTTCTTTACAAGCTTTATTTAGTAGACATTGTGCAGTTGTTGGTACTACTGGAGGTGGGAAAAGCTATACAATAAGTAAATTTATTGAAGGGGTTATAGAAACAGGAGCCAAAGCTATAATTTTAGATCCAACGGGAGAGTATTCTACATTCGATACACATAAGAATGTAGCTCATTCAGTATTGATTTCCGAAAGTTATTTCCCCTATCAAAATTTATCTCTTAATGATCTTTTCGTACTATTTCGGCCCTCAGGTCAAGTACAACAACCAATTTTATTAGAAGCTATTAAATCATTAAAGGTAGCAAAATGCTTATTGATAAATATTCCAAATAATGGACATACTAAAGATGGAGTAAATGATGTTTTTAATTTTAAAGGACAACATACTGTTGTTAGTAATGGATTGGTTGTTAAACAAGGGAATTTTACAGCAGCTTATAATAATGCTTATTATATATATAAAAATATTGTAGAAGATTTTGCTTTTAATAATTTCGATATTTCTTTATTACATCGACAAATTGGAAATGAATGTTTTCAAATCTTTAATGATCGATGGTCAGGAACTAGAGATGAGAGAAATTATGGAAATGCTACCAGTTTAATTATGAGGATCAATAATGTAATTTCAGACGCTGATTATTCTGGAATGTTCGGATTTAATAACCCTACAACCTCAAATCTTATAAATCAAATTGAAAATTTCTTAAAAGATCCAAGTATCAACATTCTAAGAATTGGATTTGAAAATGTTCCATATAATTTTCAAGTAAGAGAAATATTAGCCAATTCATTGGGCAGATATTTATTAAATAAAGCACGAACGAATGTATTTAGAGATGATCCTCTAATATTATTTGTTGATGAAGCTCATCAATTTTTAAATAAAAAAATCAAGGATGAGTACTTTGAAAGTACAGAATTGAATGCTTTTGATAATATAGCAAAGGAAAGCCGCAAGTATGGTTTGTTTTTATGTCTTTCTACACAAATGCCCCGAGATATTCCAGTTGGTACTCTAAGCCAAATGGGAACATTTATTACACATAGACTAATCAACTACCAAGATAAGGAAGCAATTGCTAGTTCATGTTCTACTGCAAATAAAGAAACGTTAGCATTTTTACCGTCGTTGGGTTCAGGAGAGGCGATTATAATGGGAGTAGACTTTCCAATGCCAATATCAGTTATGGTAGACCTCCCTGAAATTACACCGAGATTTAACACACCTAAGTTTAAAATTAAACAGAGGCAAGTATAGTATTAGTGATTTCTGCAGAGTAATGAAATTTTATCAAAAAGTTTGAGATATTATAAATAATAGAACCTTTTTCAATAAGGAATAATAAAATTTGAATTAATGAACATTCTTAGAGAAGATATAATAAGTGCATATAAACAATTGAAGAGTTTTCTATATCATGAAAATCTTCAAATTTGTGCTACAAAAATTGTGGATTTTGAAAGTGATTTTGAAAATAATATTGCCACAGTATTAGATTATTTGAATTCTAGCACTTCCCCAGAATGGGGCAAAAAGGATACATATTTTACTATCATTAAAAATTATGATGCAGTTAATGGAGGTTTAGTTTTTACTGATGTAAAGCAACGCTGGAATTCTGTGAAAAATAATATTAAAAATGTAAACTTTAGGATTATCTCTGATCTTTCAATTGAAACTCACCTTGTTTCCATAATTTGGATTAATAAAGTTGCTAAACAATATGAAATAAGATTGTCATCTTCATGTTATGGTACACGGTTACAAAAACAAGACGATAATAATCTGCGAGCTAAATTATTTACAAATTATTTACACGATTACAAGAATTGGCAAGTTAGTGGAATAGAGTCTATTAAGAATGAATTTAAGAATGGTAAAGGCGTTATAGCAGTTACAGCTGATATTAAAGCTTTTTATCATAATGTCGATTACAAAGTAATAAACGACCATGAATTCTATAAGAATTTATCGTCTGATATTGAGTTCACTTCCGATATGCAGGACATTTCAGATAAGGTATTTTTTTTAATAGATAGATGGAGTCAAAACGTATATTCTGAGCTTTCAAATAAAAGTAAAAGTACATATTATTTAGAGCATGTTGGACTTCCAATTGGTTTACCTCTTTCAAAAGTTTTGGCAAATCTCATCTTAAAAGAGTTTGATGATAAAATTCATGATGAACTATCACCTGTCTATTACGGGAGATACGTTGATGATTTATTTTTAGTAGTCAAAAGTAATCCAAAAATTAATAGTAGAAATATTTTTTGGGAACATTTGAAAAGTCGTCTAGATTTAAAAATTAGTGGTGACTGTGCTAATGTGGGCTTAAATCTAAAAAATGCAGGAAAGTCAGATTTTAGTTTCAATATTGATAAAGAAAAGTTTTTTTATTTGGATAGTAAGTATGGGAAAAATCTTGTAAAGGACATTGAAGAAGAGCTAAACAAAAACAGTAGTGAATGGAGATTTGTACCTGAAAATGGAGAAGCTCTTGAAAGATTGTCCGAAGAGATTTTAACAGCCTCTACGAACTCCACAGAACCAACAAATAGTTTGCGTAAATCCGATGGTATTAGTGTTAGGAGATTAAAGTTTGCACATTATATTAGTACAGTGGAATCATATGCCATTGATCATCCTTATAATTTTTGGAAAGAAGCGATTAAAAAATTGACTGAAATTGTTAACTCAATCATTATTGATCCATTTACTATAAGTGATTATATTCAATATTTACCACGATTTTTGAGATTATTGGTTTTTTCGAAAAATGAATATTTGCTTAAAAGTGTAGAGAATTCCCTAATTTGGACTTGTACAGAGTTAAAAAATTTAAAATCTGATGAAGATAATGATGGTGTATCACAACAGGCTATAAAAATGGCAGATTATATAAGTCAAATTATAAGCGAAGCAAAACTAACTGGTACAAATTTTTTTAAAGATTATGTTTCTAAGGGATTCGCTGGTGAAAGTTTATCATATTTTTTATCAGATTTACATTTTCTCCCTCTGAATTCTATATTTACTAACTATGGTTTTTTGCTCGAGCGATTTTTAAATGAAAGTAAAACAGAAAGCTCCAAGTATGAATGTGGTGATTATTCACATTTAAAGAGTGCTTTAGATTTTAAATTTGCTCAAATTATTAAAAGTAAAGATTTTCTTTTAACCAAAGCAAATGAGAAAGTAAGTAATTTTGGTTTCTTTTTTTATACGAGACCATTATCCATATTCGGAATATCACAAGCTGTTGAAAACTTTGTTATTCATAAACCCTTTTTTGAATGCTTATGTAAATTATATGATAGAGTAGTAGTATATCCTGATATTAGATCTATTAACAATGGGCATGAAATTAATATTTTGAACATTAATAAAGATAATCCAAAGGTAGCTTTGTCAAGCTATTTGTTGAATTATGATAGTTGGTTAAAAAGTGTTAGAAAATTACCTGAACCAGACGGGACCCGATGGAATAGATTATATAATTTAATGAATGAAATCTTAAAAAGTAAAACCAAATCAGATATTGTAGTTTTCCCTGAATTGTGTTTATCTGAATTTTCAGTATCTCAAATACATCGGATGATTAGACAAAGTTCAATTATTTTTATTGGTGGAATTGATTATAAATATGATAGGACGAATAAGACTGCTATTAATAGAATGGTCTATCTATTACCCGTAAAAGAAGGTAGAACGATATATCATCTCCAATTAATTCAAGAAAAAGCCATTGGTGCGATTCATGAAATGGCGGATTTAGATAGGATTGAAGGCTTAAGATTGATATGTACTAATCCTGATAAGTATATTATTCGATATAGTGGTTTTTCGTTTTCATCACTAATTTGTAATGAGTTTTTAAATATAGATTATAGGACGAAATTACGGGGGGAAGTAGACGCTCTATTTTTATTAGAATGGAATCAAGATCTTGTATATTATAATTCATTGGTAGAAGCAACTTCTAATGACTTACATACTTTTATTGTGCAAGTTAATAACTTGTGTTATGGTGATACGAGATTAAGAGGTCCATACAAAGAAGATTATGAAAGAGATGTTGCTAGAGTAAGAGGTGGTGAAGTAGATTATTTTGTCATTGCTAAACTTGAAACTCAAGCCCTTCGAGAGTTTCAAAATTATCATATTTCACCAACAAAAGCGGGAAGTAAGTTTAAACCAGTGCCAACAGGATTTGAAATATCTTATGCTCGTAAGTTAACAAAATAAATATAATCACATTGACTAAAAATAATATATGAATTTTAAATTATGGAAGAAATTATAAATTTTATAAAAGATCATCAAATGCTTTCAGGAAGTATTGGTGTTATTATGGTTGCAATCATAAGTTTTTTTATAAGTAGTAAAAGCAAGGGGGCGGTTATGCAGAAACAGAAAAATGCAAATTATTCGAAAGGATATCAGGCAGGGGGAGATATTAATATAAATGAGAAAAAATAGTTTCAATTCAATTAAAAATATGAATTTTATTAGTTTAACAGGGTTTATAAAATAGTTTTGTTGTATTTTTACTTAATAAAGTATGAGTTTAGTCGATAATTTAAACCAAGAGTCAGGAGAAAATTCTATAAATTATCAAGCGGGTAAAGATATTGTAATACATAAATATGGCTTAGAATATAAAGAGGTTAAAGATATTGTTGAGTTATTATTTGATAAAAACTTCCCGAAACTTCAAGAAGATGCTTTAAAGAAAGCTGAGGGGTATGTTCAAGATTTTTATACGGAGTTTGAAGAAAGATTAAAGGAGAAACTTGATAAAGTTGATATAGAAAAGCTGAGCGATCCTGATATTCAGGCAGATCTTAATACTGCTATAAAAAGTGCTGCGCGAAAAGGCTCTAAAGGAAATCTTGATATATTAGCTGAACTCCTATCAGAAAGATTGGAAGTTGATACTACTGAAATAGTTTCGATGATGATCTCTGAAGCGATTAAAGTCGTTCCAAATCTAAATAAAAAGCATATACAGTTTTTGACGTTTTTATTTGGGATTAAGCATTTCTGTTTTAATAGAGACACTCAGGCTCCTTCATTGGATGCTGGTAAGAGATTTCTTTTAAGAGATTTGGAGTTAGTCAAAGAAATAAATTTGACTGATATACAAGTGTTGGAATTTTATGGCTTGATAAGGTATTCAGAAATAATTATGGAGGATCTTACTTTTGAAGATATTCGTATTAAGTACGATATTTTTTCTTCTATTTCTAAAGATACATTTGAACAGTATTTGAGAAATGAATGCCCCTCTTTATATTCATATTTGGAGCTGTTCAAAAATAAGGCTGGCGCTAATATTAAGATAACTCCAGTTGGTAAATCTATTGCTATTACTTTTTTTAATAAGGTGCAAGACTATTATAAAGCTGAGCATGAAAGATTTATTTATTAGAAATTTCTATTTTGAGAACTAGAACTGCTAAGAATAGATTGATTGGATGTTTAATTAATATTATGTTCTTAATTAAAATAGTGGTTGAAACTTAAATTATTTCAGTTAAATAATTTAAAAAGAAAAGATATGAAAGACAAAATATCTTTTGACTTCGAGCGGTTCAAAAACGAATCTATGCAGGGTTTTTATGAACACAAAAGTTTAACTCCCAACGATGGTACTTTAGCGCAATTAATAACGCATTCACTGAAATCTATTTTTGATATGCTTCATACGAAATCGCGTGGCGGGCTTTAAAATTGTGTTTATCTTGATTAATGGCACACCAGACGGGGGATATTAATGCCATTATTTGAGAATATTCCCATACGCTGGAGGATATTACTACCTCTTACTATTGGCTTTCATTTATTCGTGATCAACAAATATGATCATTGATGATTGGAGAACCCAAATAAATGAATCAAATAAAAAATAATCAGTTTATACAAAAACTATAGCATTAAGAAGACAGTTCCTCGGAACCTTATTATATACAACAATATCGTTAAGGATTATGTGTAGAAGATTATGGAAAGTGCTCATGATGTAGAGACCCTATTGAAGCAAAAGACCCAGTCTCCTGGGAATTACTTAATAATTGCAAATCATACTTAGTGGTTGGACGGAGACTGAATATTTACATATAAGATCCTGGGCTTGTGAAATATTTCTCAATTGACTATTCTTGCGAAGGTCGCCAGTCCATCAGCAAATTTTATGATACCTTTGGATATGATGGGATTGAGGCGTTTTTGTGAGTGATTAAGAGGTGAAATGCGTGATTGGTTAATGAATTATGCTGAGGATGAGAGAGTTTTAATTTATCTCCTTATCTCTTTCAATTTTTTGCAGGGAAATCACTTTATTTAATATAAGTAGACACCTCCAGATTGTTAATATAGTTACAAGTAATCCCAAAATATTAAAGTAATACATGTAAACTTTAAAATTTTCAGACAAAAACAATTTTAATAAAAATCCTAAAGCTGAAATTACTAGTATAGATTTTATGCAGTTCTTTAAGTGATATACGGTTTGGTAGTAATAGTCACTTGCAAAAAAGTAGTCGAATGATGTTAGATTGTTGTTAATATCTCTTCTTTTTAAGTTTATACTAGATTTGTACGAGATTAAAATTGTTAAAATTGTTAATACAAAACCAGATAAGGTTAATGTAATATTTGTTAAATCTGTGGTAAGGCTTAATGAATCGCTTACTTTTGGGTACGAGATAATATTTTTTGCAATTAACTTATAGGCTATACATATGAAAATTAATCCAAGAGAATAATCCCAAAAAATCGGCTTTTTAAAATATTGATCCATTATACTCATAATGATAGGATAAAGTTATCAAAGTCCAATTTAATTAATTGATACCAATCCCTAGATTTTTGAATTTTACTGTAATCAATATTGATTTTTATTTCTTTTTTTCCATTCAATAGGTTAAATATTTCTTCTTTTCCATCTTTATCTTCATATTTAAAAATGAACGCTTCAAAAGCATCTATATTAAATGCCCTTCCTTGAAATCTTCGTAGCATTTCTCTACACATGTTATTTGCACTAGTATTTAATGCTTTACTTTTTGAACCTGGAGATTGAAAATATGCTTCAAGACGTATAAATTTTGGTTGTAATACGTTCCCAAGATTATTAATTCCTGAATAATATTTATTTAAAACATCTCTATCTAGTTGTAGAAGGTTTTTTGGTTGAACTTTAATTTCAATATTTAAAACGTTTTTTAAATTATTCAAAGTCTCATCAATTGGCGCCTCTAGATATGCATTCACTTCTGTCGCTTTACTTTGTCTTAAAACTTTATGTGCAACATTTCTGAAATAATATTCTATATCAGTCATTCTAGGTCCGTAATGATTATATTCACAGCAAATTAAGGCATAATTCTTACTATAATCAATAAAGAAGTGGGTTTCTTCTGCGATACTACCTAAATCGGTAATAGGAACGAGTTTATAATCTTCTTTAGGCTTTATTAATGGTTCCCTTCCTTTGCGAAGCAAAGCAATTGAGCACCTTATTCTTTTTTCTTTAGGAATGATAATGGCTCTGTTTATGTAAAGCTCTCTTGAACTATTTTGTCTTTCTTCGTGTCTATCTATTAAATGCCCTTCTTTGTCTTGTAATAATTTCCTTGAAATGTAGGTGATGACGTTGTTTAAAATATCATTTGACCTTAGATTGCTTTCAAATGATTTTAAAGGAGTAAATTTTATTGAAAAAAATTGAAAAGTTACCTCCGTTAAGTTTTCAGTGCTCATTATAATTCCTTTTAGCGTAAATGATTGATAATATTTACAAATATTATTAATATAATTGGTTTATTTACTTGTCAATTTGTTGGTTTAAAAACCAATATCAGAATCGTTAATTTCGATCTTGGTTCTATTCTTAAAGCAATAATCAATAAATGTTGCTCATTTGGTGATAGATTATAAAATATTTTATAAATGATGTTGAAAATTAAGTTATTTTACTAATGTTTCAAGCAATTCAATAATTTTATTTGCATTGTCAATATACGTTTGCTTTTCATTCTTGCCCAATTCATAACCTTCGTGTAAAATTCTATTTCTTACACTTAATAATTCACGAGTCTCCAAATATAATTCATCGCTTTTAAGTTCAAGCGATAGAAACTTTAAAATATCGTTTATTGATCTAGACTCATTAAGTGTATATCCTTTTTTTGACATTAAGGCACTGGCTAGTTTCTCAATTATTTGCCATCTTTTAATAATTTCAAAGTCATTAGAATAACTTTTTAAAGCTACTTCTTTATCAATTTGTATTTGTTCTTGTCTCCTATTAATAAATTGATTATAGGCAAATCCAACAAATACTGTGACTATACCAGTAAAAGAAATTATAAGTCCTAAGTTCTTTTCTAGAATGAATTCTTGATTTTGATATAAGTATATGAAAATTCCAATGAGTGCATAAAGAGCTCCTGTTAAAGATGTAATTGTCATTAACTTTTTTCGTCTATCATCAGCTTTATCTCTATCCAACTTGGCCTTAAATAAACTTTCTTTAGCTTCCAGTATATCCCTTAATGATATTTCTCTATCAGCTGTTTGTCCGATCTGGGCAATAGAATTAGCCTTACAAATCATTAGATCTTCAAGTTCAGTCATTGTTTCCTTCAATGCTTCTTTTGCAGAAGGGGTTAATTTATTTTCATATATTTTGAGCTTATCCATTATGTTCGGAGTTAAAGGTTAAATAAACTGCTGTAGCAACAGCGATAAATAAAGTCAAGACGAACCAAATTACATGACTAGTTTCTTTAAACTTATCTACATCTAATAGACTACCAGTTATTAATGAAGATATAAATGCAGTAATTTGAATTATTTTTATCCACCAATTTTTTTTCTTTTTTGATGGAAATCTTTTAGAATATGTGGTGGCCTCATTTATTATCGCTGCTGTAATTTCTGTACTAGTGCCGTCATTTCTACTAGCTTCAATTCGGGTTGCTTCATCAATTATATCCTCTGTCCATTGTTTGCAATGTCGAGTCAATTCATTCCTCCCGTTAGGATTAAGGTCTGTTACTTTTTCATCTGGTATTTCAAATTCAATTCTCATGAATATAATTTAATTATAGTATATAGCCATACTGTTTTAGTTCCAAATCCACAATGGTTTAAATTCAGTTTTGACTTCCATTGTCACATTTTCTTCTGAAGAGCATGCTGTGTGCTCTCTTCGTCATTAATGCAGATAATGATGAGTTTTTCCAAATGTAGAAATACTACTAAGGTGAAGTCGTTTTTTAACTAAGAAAGACATCTTCTTTAAGTATAAGATATTGTTCTATGGCCAATTCTATACTTTTTATGATATCCTCAACATATCCATCCGTTTTTTCGTGTCGATGGTGTGGATGAAATCTATAAAGACCTACATATTTGTTTTTCCAATTAATACTTTTCTCGAAAAAGTTCCAATAAGTAATCACACCAAAATAGGAGTTAGGATAATGCTCTTTAATCTTTTCTTCTCTTTCTTGAAGATGTATCATTATATTTTTGCCTTTCCAACCGTCGTTGACTTTTAATTCGATCACTGCCAGAACTTCTTCATAATTCTTTGTCCAGATCGAAATATCTGGTCTCATGGAATTACCTTTTTTTAAAATACTTTTTTCAGAAGTAACAACCACATTGTATTTCTGCTCAAAATAGGTTTTGAGAAATAACAAACATGTTTCTGTAAAAAAATCAGAGCCTCCAGTGTTGATCTTACGATCTAAAATATGTTTAGCATTATAAACATGAAAATCCCAAAAAGCAGACATTCTATCATGAATTGCTTGGGTAATCTCTAAGTTGTCGAGATTAAATTTATATTTTCTGCATTCATTGAATACATTTTTTTGAATTTCTATAAGTTTTCGATAATGTTCTATAAATTCATTATCAATAGTTTTCAAATCATTTTTCATGAAAATAAGATTACTAATACTTGAAAAAAGCGAATTGATTTTTTCAAGATAAAATCCAAAATATAATATGTGTAAATAGGAAGATCAAAAAGTTATAATTCTAATTTAACTTTTTCCCTTGTTAATAATTGCATTATCTAAGATATGCAGATCTTTTGTGAAAAACAAAGTTAGCTTTGATTATATGTATTTGTTTTTTAATTTTTTATTAATATACAAAAGTATTAGAAAATTAAAGGAAATATTTACGGAAAACCGTATCTCTTAGTACTCTGACTGAAATATTATTAAAAAAAAATATTAAAACTAAAATTTATAGCAAATAAAAACTAACATATTTAGTTTTATTATTTATCTTTGGATATTGAATAAGGGTGGACACGCTTCAAGATAACCGGTTGCTCAACATTCTTGCGTGTTCATCCTGTTCAATATTGATTTAAAGCAGGGATGGGTTCTGTGAGTTTGCTTTATAGTAAAGGAACTTACGATCGAAATGTCAACCCTGTTGGAAAAAAGTGGAAATTATAAATACTAATTGCGATGAATGTACCATTGACAACAGAGATCTTGAAGGACTTAAAGCATAAGGGATACAATATCCTGAAGTCTGACAATAGTGTGGATGATGTTATACAGCATTTTGTTCCGACCAAGGTAAACGACCTATGGGCGTTTATGAGTGAATTTAAGGAGGAGTCTTTTACAGTCTTGATCGAGAAGATCCTGGATGTGTCAGAGGAAGTGCTAGAAGGAAAATTCTTAAGGATTTTCTGATTGATCTTTAAATTTTTAACAACTCTACAGATGAATTTAAAGCAAATACACCAAGAATATATACTCAATCATCCTGCAGCTGTGAAAACAGGTAAAAGCAGAGCGCAGCTAACTTATAGACAGATTGCCGGTATCCGAGAGTCTGCCTTTACTATTTCTCAGCTATTTACCATAGCAGATGGGGAAGAGATTATTAATGCAGGGTTTGCTCGTTGGCCAGATATGATAATAAGGGAGTTGGAACTTCTCAAGAAGAGAATGATTGATTAATTTGTAGTTGCACGAATATTTTTTTCAAAAATATATCTTAACAGCACGTTGAGTCAATATGTTAGTTGGTAGCAATTAATTTAATAGGTTCTAAAATAAGTGTTTATTTTAAAACTCTATTAAATACATTTCACATTAGTTTTTATAAAAATTAAAATCAACTGATAATAAGTTGCTTTCGCAAAGTGTTTGTCCGAAAGGGAGGGATTTGAACTTACCCTCTTAATTCACAATATACCTATATTTTAACCACTATTCATTTAGGCTCCCATGATTCTGCCATAAGATTATTCAATTAATAATCGACAGAAAGAAATCTCAAAAGTTTACCTTTAACAATTTGACAAAGAGCAATACAATTCTTATAATTATTGAGAAATATACCGAAAATTATTTTTTCATAGTCTTCAATAAGAACAAATGTCTTATTTCTGGATTTAGGCATGGATTGTTGAAAGGCAAATATAGAGTGTATACCGTGTTTATCCCGGAGTTTAGGGAAGTATTTAAGTAAAGTGATCGTTTGTGAAATTAAGCCACTTTAAAAGGACTTATTCACGAAAGTTTTTAGATACATTGAGAGGTCTTTATTTTGTTATAAAAATCTTCCAAAACAGAAATGGATTGCTTAAGGCTCCATTGTTAATTGTATTATAAATTTTAATTTATTAGCTGATTCAAATTGATATCCATCTGCTTTAAGAAGAGTTTTTTCAATTAGATCCGATAATACTTTTTTTAGTTATTGATCTCCTTAGCACTGAAAGGAAAGGTTAAATTTTTTTAACGTATTCTCGTAAAAAAGAATTATTTTGCAATTACCATAGTATTAATATTTTTTCCGATCCCTATTAAAAGAAACTTTGATGAATAAAATTGACTGGAATACCTTTAAGGTAAAGAATGAGAATTTTACGAAATCTTTTGAAGAATTATGCTATCAGCTTTTTTGCAGAAAACATAAATTTCAAGATGGAATTCCTGCCGATTTTAATCAAGCTGGTCTTGAAACCAATCCTAAGAAATCAACTACTGTCAATATGATGGTAGGATTTCAATCAAAATTCTTTGAAAAAGGGACTGATTACAGTCAAATAAAAAGATCTATTGAAAAAGCACTCAAAACATTCGGAAACGATCTAGATGAAATCACAATATTTTTAAACTCTAACGCCAAAATAACATCAGATGGCGCAAAAGAAATAGTTTCCATTGCAAAAGTCCATAAGGTTAAAATTCAATGGTTTACCGAAAGCCAATTTCAGATAGCCTTAAATCAGCCCTGCAACTTGGACCTCGCCCAATTATATTTTGGCTTTGGAGACGAAAATAATTTTATAAACAGCAACATTTCAACTGCGGATTTAAGCTTTTTACAATCCGGAGGGTTTCTGCCCTTACCAATTGTCAAGCTTCCGGGCAGGGAATCAGCGGAATTAAATCTTAAGGCTAAACTCTCAATACTGACGGGCAATCCCGGTTCAGGAAAGAGTGTAGTGGTAAAAAATCTTTTTTGTAGCTACGCAAAATTGTTCGGAAAAAAAACTGTCTTTGATAAGAACAAAATATTGCCCATGCTGATCAATCTAAAGGACTGCTATTCCGATAGTCTGGAGAATCTAATCCGAGAGCGGCAAAAAGACTATGGTGTCCAAAATAAAAACATCAAATTTGTCTATATACTGGATGGCCTCGACGAGCTTAATGATCTTCATTGCGAGCTTTCTCTCCGGACGGTAAAAAGGCTTTCTGAAGCATCGAATACTGATAAAATTATTATATCTTGTCGAAGAGGAAGCCTTAATAAAGTAACCATTCATGAATATTTTGATTCCTACGACAGCTATGATATCAATGAGCTGGTCTTTAAGGATATGGAGTGTTATTTTTACCAGAAAGGGAATAAAGAAAAAGCAGATCACCTTCTTAAGTTGCAACAGGTCAACAGCCTGCTCATCGAAGAAATCACTGACATTTTCCTTGTTAAACTATTATGGGATACCATATATGAACTGTCAGAAGACACGACAATCATTGATCTTTTGGAGGTTAAAATAAATGGGCTTTTAAAGGAAACCTGCCACCGAAACAATCTTATCGATCTTAATCTACTGATCCCAAAGGAAAAGGCGATCATCAGAATCAATGAGAAATTATCCTATATTTTTTCAAAAAAATATCAATATAGATTTAAACACTCAGCGATAAGCAAATTTCTTTGCAGAGAATTTCCACAGCTGGATTATGAAGAAATTAACAAGATAGCGGGATATAATTTAAATACCTTTTTCGATAAAAGCGTTGGTGAGCAGAATAATAATACATATATATACCAACACAGAAGATATCAAGAATACTTTTTTGCAAGAAGATTAAAGAAAAAATTTGAAAAAGATATAGGAATTATCCGCAAAACAGGAGTAATTCTAAGTGCTGATTTCTTCGATGATATCTTTATGAAATACTTAAGTAAAGAGTATAAAAAAAACAACGATATTCCTTCACTTGCTTTACTCTCAAGCATTAAGTATTATCAGAAAAGCGGAGATCATTGGTACATAAATGATTCAGCTTACTTTATCGACACGTTAGCTTGCCAGAGAGAGAAAACGCTGGAATTTTTACTCAATGATGATGTGTTGGAAACGAGCCAATATATTTATTCAACCTATGAAAATGCTCTGAAGTTCTATGAAAAAGGAAAAGAATCTGCTGCACATTCAGTGATTGCACATTGCAGCGAGGAAATGTTTGAATTTGACAATACTTCAGATATGAAAGATCTAGAGGGGCAGTTGTACTATAAATTTAAGATTCTTAAAGATGTAAGAGCTCCTTATGACTCCGATTTTTTAAAAGAATATCGTAAATTTTATAAGAATTTTTATGATACAGAAAATTCGATTCTCGACAGCAAATCGCCCCAAGAATTTATAATCAAATGTTATTTTAAGATCGGTTTAAAACATTTTAAAAAAGAAATGGCTGCTTTAATTGAAGCGTTAAAGGAGCGGGAATTTTGTGTTTTTTTGGATTTATTATCGACATTAGAATTCTTACCTTTCTTTTTTGCCAGTACGGAATTGCAGGAATCAATTAAGGAAAAACTGAAAAAATATAGAAAGCGTGCAGAGAGTAGCAATATAGCTGTCTTCTTTTTTAGAAAGCTCCTGAATATAAACGTATCTGCAGCACAGATCCTGAGCATATTAAATATTCTTCGTCCCAGACAAGCCCATGTTCGCGAGTTTAGTTTTAACAGGCAAATCCATCCGATTGCCCTTTCTTATGTAATTGCTGGTGAAGAGATTTTTTTAGAAAACAGAAATGTGGAGACAGATCACACCTCTGCTGATGATATAATTAAATACTGTGTTCTTTATCATATGTACTGTGAGAGTTTTTCAGGACAAACTTCTTTTGCTAAAGACCTAGTTTATTATGAGAAAAGGTTTAAAAAGTGGAATGAAGCCAGACCAAGAATAAAATTAAACCTAACAAAACTGTGGGCGTATTTATTTTACAACTTAAATGGGACCAGATCCGAGTATCTTCAGCTAAAAAAAATATTGACATTTGATTTTGATGCGTTCGTATTTCTGAACAATCTTAATACAATCGATGGTGAAAGATTTCATAAAGTTATAACCCAGGCGGAAATATTGCCTTATGAAAATTCTTTAAAAGAATGGAAGGACGATTATTCGGAATTTGTTGACAGGTGCTTTATGCTTAGTAGTATGTACTCACAATTCAATGGAGAAAAATCTATACATTATATCAAAGAAGCCTTTATCAATAGTAAACTTAGGCATGGTTGGAGGAAAGATATTTTTATTTCAGAATTCTTAAATGACGCTTTTGGGCAGATTCTAGCTAAGAACTGGCTGACAAAAAAGGAGGTTAAAGCCTATGCCCGATCGATATTTTCCCTGAATATAAGGATTTTCGAAATTACAGATCGTGATCATACCCGGTATGGTGTCCTAAATTTTTTGGAAGCCTTAAGCCCATATGATCTAAAACTTGCGCATGAATATCTAAAGGAATTTAAAGAAATGAGACTTGAGAGCCATATTGTGAATCTGTCTGTGGTATCATTATTGGTAGAAGATATAAAAAATAATGCTCTTCCCTATGAAAAAGTATCGCATATAATCAACGGCTGGCAGTTTCTTGAAAAAGAATATCATCAAGCACGATTCAGGGTTTTAATGGAAGTCCTGGGTAGTGATTTTTATGAAGATCAGGCCAAGATATCTTCATTTAATAAAGCGTATGAAATTGTAGATTCGGTTCAAGGTAAATTTTCCTATCATAAGGAAATAATAGGTAATTATTATTCCCTGTATGACCGCTACTGCCAGATGAATGGACAAAAAAATATACTCAGTACTGAAAAAGAAAGCTATGGTGAACATAATGAGATTAGTCAAAGTGATTTTTCAAAAAGGATAGATTATATTACGAATAAAAAGGAACTTAAGGATTTATATGATTTTTATAGTAACTACAACAATAGAATAGAAATAGTAAATAAGGATATTTGGGAAAAATGGATTGACAAAACATTAGCGATTGAAGGAAATATTAATCTTTTTATTGAATTGACAAAGAAACAGGAATTCTTAAAAACAGGTTTTTGGGGAATTCTTAATTCTGATTATTTTTATCTTGGAGTAGCATACAGTCTTGAAAATCCCAACACCAAGGAAGCTATGGAAGACTTTTTGAACAATAATGGAGGGTATGCATCATTTTATAAAATGACTTATGTGTATTGTGCTATGAATGAAAAAGATAACGCGCTGGACTTATTTAAGAAATTTTATCAGTTTTGCCAGTTTTTAGTGACCTGATATTGAAGTAAAATGCCTAAACGATAAATAAATTAATAACCTACAAGATTATGTACTTGTAGATTTTGATTGTTGAGAAAATTTTCCCAGTACAAAGGATGAAGCACATGTATTTGGAAAAAATAGCAAAATAATAATACTCTTGGCAAC
This sequence comes from Sphingobacterium anhuiense, assembly GCF_042686355.1. NCBI lineage: Bacteria > Pseudomonadati > Bacteroidota > Sphingobacteriia > Sphingobacteriales > Sphingobacteriaceae > Sphingobacterium > Sphingobacterium anhuiense. Next base: position 1,495,236 of record NZ_JBHUPE010000004.1, on the reverse strand, counting down.
TGATGGAATGACGTTATAGCTAAAAATCATAAAATGGCTTTCTTTATAGATCCTATTCAAATTATATTAATTTCTTTTATATTTAATACTTAAATTGGCCTATATTTCCTTTATGAGAATTTTGTTTCAATTTGTACTGCTTTCTACAATTATTGAAAGGTTAACATAAAATATAAATAAGTCTATATTAAACAAGTGATGAGCAATTCAGATATTATATCATTTTTTTCTTTATTATTTTCAATTATGGCAGTGATTTTTTCTGTATTCGTATACTTAAAAGACCAGAAGAGAAATAATCAAGATCAATTATTTCAAGAAAAATTAAATTCGTATAAAGAATTGATGCACATTGTTAAAAGTACCCATGCAAAGTTCTTTGATGTTGTTGATTATGTTCAATTTTATAAAGGTGATAAAAATCAATGGAAAAAAAAATTTTTAAAATATTCAGGTGCATATTATGGCCAGGCATATGAATTTAAATATTGTCTTTCTAAAAATTCATTTATTCTTCAGGAAAATATACTTAATAAATTGCAAGAATTAGAATTCTCTTTAATTCATTTTGTCACATCATCAGCTCATCAAGATAGCGAAATAACCTTTAATGCTTATGATCATATTGGTTATCAAATTGAAGAAATTGAGAAATTAATTAAATTAGACCTGAATATCAATAATTTAAATATAGGTCTAGAAAAAAGAATTAGATGAACAAAGTCCGAAAAGCCTTTAAAGCACTTAATAAAGGATTTACTAATAATAGAATAGAAGGAATAGGACTGATAATAATTCTGTTTTCATTCTTTATTCAAATTATAGAAGAAGATTTAAGGAATCAGAAACATGAAGCCGAAATTTATAATATGCATAAAAAACTGGATGCAATTTGGCATGTATATTCAAAGGATTTCTCTTCAAGAAATCCTGAATATGGTGTTTCATCGACCATAGATTTCAAACATTACGATAAAGATTGGAAGATTTACTCTGAAAATCGTAAAGAAATTAAGGTTTGGAATGAGGTAGTAGATGAATCAGGAAAATACAAAATGATTTTATTTATAATAGGCAGTATTTTGATTGTAATTCCAAAATTTAGGGATAAATAATAATAAGATATTTACAATCTAAGTATTCTATGCGAAATTCCTAATTAAATTTACCATTATTTTTATGCCCAATGCAAAAGTAGAATTTGATAGAGTTAATTCTTATCTAATTAAATGGATAACGGAAATTTCAATCAATAATGCCCAAATTTATTTTGATATAAATAGAGTATCTGAGGGTACGTCTGCATATTTATTAAATCTTTTATTTGATTATCATCTTATTGATTTAAATGACGAGAAGCAAAATATGCCAGGTATAGATCTTGGAGATAAAGAAATATCAAAATTTGCATTTCAAATTACCTCACGGACAGACTTGAAGAAAATTAAAAACGCTTTAGAGACCTTTGTTAGTAAAGAATATATAAAGTCATATCCAAATGGTTTAAAATTCTTAATACTTTCTAACCAGAAACTTCCACATTTTTCAGAATCTTTAAAATTGAAATACCAAGGTTTTTTTGATCCCAAAAATGATATACTGAAAGTTAATGATCTGATGGTGCAAGTAAAAAACCTGTATTATAAAGATTATAAGAAGTTTGCTGCTGTAAGGGATTTTTTGGAAAAAGAATTCAGTTCAGAGGTTAATAAAGGGTCAAATTCATTAATGACTTTTTATAACATAGAACACAAAATTCAATTCTTTAAACAAGTTTATTCTGCAAACCAACGATTATATACTGAAAAATTTATTCCAATTGAATACATTTCAAAAAATCAATCTTATTTTTCAAATCAAATAACAGATGAAAAATGGGATAATGATGGATTAATTATCTTGGGTCCTTCTGGTTGTGGAAAATCTGCTTTAGCTAAGTTGATTTCAATAGAATTGATAGAAACAGTATTTCCAATTTTCCTACAGGCTAAGTATTACGATGATGGAATCCAAAGCATGTTCACAAAAGAAGTTTGTGCATATAATTTTGATTCTGTAGCTGAATTTTTAAAAATAGCAAAAGATCTGAATCAACGTATTTTATTAATATTGGATGGTCTCAATGAATGTAGTAATAAATTACAATCAAAACTTATTATTGAGTTATCAAAAATTTCTAAGGACCAAAATTTTCTAGTGATTATAACAACTCAAGTCCAAAGTAATATTTTGGAAGAACTTGGTTATAAAGAAATCTCTATACAGAAACCATCTCAAGAAATTTGTGAAGCAATTGTTGTTTCTTATGGAAGAGGTATTTATGATATAGATTTAAATTCAGTTCTATCCGCTATTTCGACAGGTTTAGAAGCCAAAATGATAGGTGAGATTGGCTTTAAACAGGGGTTTCCAAAGAGTCGACATAATCTTTTCTCATCTTTTATTAAATTAAAACTAAAACAAGTTTGTATTGAAAGTTTTCAATTAATGTCTCTCATTGCTGGCACTATGTCGGAAAGAATCACATTTAGTCTTCCTACACGGGTAGTAGAAAATATATTATTAGAGAATTCAATTACTTCACAAATATTAGACGAATGTTTTAAGAGTGGCATTCTTGAAGAGAGAAATCGCAAATTAAGTTTTGGGCACGAAATGTTTTTTAATTTTTTTGTTGCGGAAAGTGTTATTAGATTCTCGAATAATAGTAAAGATATTATAACAGCCATTAATGAACCGAAAAACAATGATAAAAAAATATTAATAATTGGTGCGATGGATGATGAATCGCAAATAATTGAGTTATTAAAATTTATCGAAGATCAAAATATATTTGATCAATTAGTAAATGGTGATGGAGGTGATTTTTGTCAACTTTGGGTTCAAAATCAAATTATTGAAATATTACCAAAACTTAGTCAGGAGCTTGAAAGATCTGAATTTTGTTTTTCAGAGGAATTAGAAATTTTTGAAATTAAAAGTGATTCATTAAATGACTGGACAAAAAAAGAATTAGCATTAATTATGGCAATTCAAGGTCAGTTATTAAATGGATTTTGTTTAGAAAAATTATTGGATATTATAAGTAGAATGGATGATATTTGCTTTACTGCAGTAAATAAGTTCTGGAACTTAGGAGAGGAAAATAGAATTAGTGTACGTTCAAGTGTATTCCATTCTGCATATATTGATAGTTGGGGAAAACAAACTGTATTAACCCAATTATTTTCTAATATTCATTCTGGTTTTTTTAATAATAATAAACGTCTTAAAATATCTAAACAAGAGCTAATAAAGCTAATTGAGAATAAGAAGTTAAAATTTGGTCAAATCTATTTATTATTGTTATTATTTCGATGGAATAGTCTATTAAATACCTTGTATTCCTATGCATTAAATTCTCTTCAAACTTGGCGTCACGTACCTTATTACTTAATTTCAGAATTTCTCACACAAATTAGATACTTGTTTAATAATGATCAAGAGAAAAGAAATTTAGTAGAGGCAATAAAAAAGATGCATTCTGAAACTAAAAATATATGGCTTTCTACTAATATTTTTGACGCGTTATCCTCGCTTGGTGAATTGGAAGACGATTCGAATGAGTATTTAAGTGTTGTAATAGATGAAATTGATAACATATTATTATATCAAAATGATGAGGGGGCTTGTGAGAAAGCAGCAGTAATTTATTTTTGTCAATTTGATCATCCGTATTCTGCGGCATATATTGATACAATTCAAGAATTATCCCCAAATAAAAAAGTGAAATTTTATGAAATGGCTCTGCAAGCCTCACATAATGCACTATTTACGATATCTTTAATTTTAGATGCACATAAGGTCATTGGATCAAAATCACTGCAATATATTACAAAGTGGACAAAATCACCGTTTGAAACTGTTTCTTTTCCCCAAGATTCATTAGCTCTATATTTACTTGCATTTTTAATATTAGGAAAAAGTGATTATCCATTGCCCGAAATCAACATTTCTAATTTGGAAGAGAAAAATAAATCAATTCGCTTGCTAGCTGAAATCTGTTACTTTCATAGTCTCTCTGATATTAAGTATGAAGAAAAGGGGCAAAAAATTGAGGATTTATCCAGTCAGTTTTTCAATTTAGATAACAGATTTTTACTTGATACAGTATGGCAATTCAAATTTATTTGTCAACAGAAAAGCTTTTATATTGACTTTGATTTTCAAGCTGTGTACAATATTGATAATATATATAAAGCTGAGATTGTTTTTGCGAGTAGGAAGGCATTACATGATTTAAATTGGCAAGGTGGAATATTTTTCTTTAAGAAGGATAAAATCGAGTTAAATCAAAATGCGATATTAATACTTGGCATCCTAGGTTCAATACTTGACATTGAGTTATTACGAAATTTCACCTCAGATCAAAATTATGGTAAATATGCTGTTGAAGCAATAAAGAAAATTAGTGAGAGAACCTAAAAGTAGGTTTTGATAATAATTTGAGCGAAATTGTATGCTGAAAAACAAAGTGAAATTTCAATTGAACGGGAGTGTAACTCAAACTGTGTCATTGGATAATTAGCCTAATTCTAAAAGCCTCTATCCAGCTTGAGCCTATCTCCAAATTTAATATAAAGCCCGGATATCGTCAAGCCCCAGTTGTGCATCGGCATTGTCCACTTTTTAGAGATGTCCTTTATTATCAGGTACATCAACTTCATAAGAGCCTGCTCAGAACTGAATGCACCTTTAGTTTTCGTAATTTTACGGACCTGACGGTGCATTCCTTCAATAGGATTAGTGGTGTAAATAGTCTTGCGGACCTGCTCATCATACTCGAAAAAAGTAGATAAGTTCGTCCAATTATCCAACCAGGATTTAGCAGCAATTGGATATTTCTTACCCCATTTCTCTTCGAAGATAATTAAGTTTTCATAACCCATTTCTTCGTTAACAGCTTTATAAACGGGCTTTAGGTCTTCAATGACAACTTTTTTATCCTTCTCTGTAACATAGCGCATACTTGATCTGATCTGGTGGACGATACATAATTGAACTTTAGTTTTAGGGAAAATAGCTTCAATAGCTTCAGGAAAGCCTTTTAAACCATCGATACAGGCAATTAGAATGTCTTCGACACCACGCTGTTTTAGGTCTGTAAGAACAGATAGCCAAAACTTCGCACCCTCATTCTCTGAACTATAAAGACCTATCAGATCTTTACGTCCATCCATTCCTACACCTAATATATTATAAATAGCTCTAGATTCAACCGTGCCGTTCTGACGGACTTTATAATGCATGCAGTCCAGGAAAACAAAGGGATAGACGGCCTCTAGCGGACGACTTCGCCACTCATTAACGGCAGGCATAACACTTTCTGTGATACGGGATATTTCGGTTGCAGAAATATCCATAGCATACATCTCACGGATAAAATCACTTATAGCACGTGTGCTCATCCCTTTGGCATACATACTCAGGACATGGCCTTCTAATTGTTCTGTAATAATGAGCTGACGCTTGGGAATTACCTTAGGCTCAAATGTACCGGATCTATCCCGTCCAGACTCCAGTTCAAAAGTACCTGTATTAAGGCCGCGGACAGTCTTTTTGGTCTTACCATTACGACGATTGGAATTACCTGAGGCCTTATCTTCCTGAAGGTGACTCTCTACTCGCCATCCATTATAGACTCTAGTAAATGCTTCATTAGGGGCGCCAGAACGCCGTCGTTGGGAGATAAACTCTTCCCGTTATAAAGACCTTGCATAGCTTCATCTTTGAAGCGTTCAAAACGTCGAAGCCCTCTTGAATACAATTAAAAAACAAATACGAATGAAAAATCGAATGGGGTCTTTTCTTTCATGACCATGTCGTTTGAATAATTAAATATAAAAAATCTTATTAAATTATTCCGTTGACACAGTTTACGTTACAGTCTCTGTAAAAGTTAAAATAGATGAGAGCTATTTTAAGTGTGACATTCAGTAATTAACTTAATCCTAATGTGAAGTAGTCAAGATTTAATCTGACAGTTATGATAAATTAATAACTGAATCAGAAATTAGAATTATGACTACTTCACTTACTTTAGCTATTGCACATCAAAATATATTATTTCGTTTGTTTTATCTTTAAGAATAGCGATTTTTTGATTACTAATTTCTATACTTTTCCCACGTTTACTAATTTTACAAACTAATATTTTCTCAAGTATTATTCTACTTGTCATACCAGGGGGAATTGCAACACACATTCCTTCTCCCATTATTTGAACACTAGGATAATAAACTCCATAACCATGGGTTTTGAAAATGTTTGCGGTTACACTACTAATTAAATAATTGTGATTTTCAGCTTTATTAACATCTTTACTAAATTCATCAGCCAAAAACGAATGGAAATCAAGAATAATTTCTAAACAACTACTTTCTTTAATACTTTGAGAAAAATATTTATTCTGTTGCTCTTGCAAAGTTTTAAGATATTCATTTTTATATTTTTTTAACGGATCAATAATAGTGACAAAGGAAATTTGATCTATAACGGTCCATTGTCCAAATGACATTATTTCATCTCCGTCTTCATTTTCTCTTAGTAGTCCACATGCTTCAAAACTACCAATAATTCGTTCGTAATTAATTTCTTTATTTCCTAAAAACAAAACACTTCCATAGAACATTGTGTCATTAATTATACTCGCTCTTTGTAATTTATCATTCAAATCGGCGGGTTTAAATGATAATCTTTCTACGTTAGTATGTAGGTTTTCCAAACTATTGTTACTTACAGCTCTTTCAATTATTCGGCCTTTTTCAAAGTCACAAATAAATAATGGAATCTGAGGTAATATGCTTGATATTATCTTCCTCACTTCATCTTCACTGAATTTTGTTAAATCAGAGGCCATTAATTTTAATTCGGCGACTCTTTTTTGTAAATCCTGACACATATTTTGATTTTTTATATTTGTATTATGTGGATTATCTCTCAAAAAGTTCTTCAATCATCTTATACTCATCACTAATAGAAGGAGATTGATCTATGAAAGCATCTATGTTATAATCATCTTCATTATGTTCGTAATGTTGAATCACCTCACTTAGTACATGAGCTGTATCTATATCATAATCATGATTAAAAGAGTCATAATAATCACTTAAGCCACAGTCTAAAAAAAAGACTGAATATGAGTCCCACAATTTCTCATCAAGAAAAGTTAATGTGTTATCTATACCAGTATTACTATATGTTTCAATTATATCATCATCACTAGCTATATACTGAAAATCTCTCGCATATTCTTCAAATAATTTACTGATTTTATTTTGCAGAAGGGGATTTATGTTTTCATTTTCAATAATTTCTGCTAAATTAATGGAATATAGAGAATGAAGATTTGCTAATTCAGCAAGATCATTACTATCATACGCATTTTTAATTATTAATGACATGAGTGTCGACCAATTTAAAGTTACTATATCCCTTGTCTTTTTTGAATAACTTTTATAGATATTTTCAATTAATGTTATAAGTTTACTACTCATAACATAGGAATTAGGAACTGATTCTACTAGACTTTGCAAGTAAACATCAAAAGGTCTAGAATCTTTTATCAAATTGATTCGAAAAAATTTATCAAAACAACATAAGATATCCAGAATTACAAAACTATGGTGCCTATTCTCAAGTTTATTAACTAATTTCAAAAAAGTGGAATAATAACTTTCAAGAAATGTATTTTTAAGATTGATCTTATTCTTACTTAACGGATCGAAATATCCTGTTAGTTGTTCAATATATAATATAGAATTGAGAATTCTATTTCTTTCGTCATTATTATCTTTTAAATAATTTATTAAAAAATCTGCAATTGATGGGTTTAGTAATTGATACTCATTTTCTCCATCTGCCGTTTTGATTGAAATTATGAAACTGTCCAGAATCTTCTTTAAAGATCTATTAAATGCATTAACTTTTTTTGTAATATTGTTTTGTTTTATTTCGTAATTATACCTATTTATAAATGCTTTTTCTAATCTAGAATGCGAGATACTCTTCTGTGCAAATGAAAATATCGAAAGTAATAGAAATCTATCTTCATCTTCTAATTGACGTTCAAATGCCATCTTCCAGATTTCACTTGGATTATCTAAATTCTTAAATATAAATTCATCAACAGTGTTATAATATTCAATGTCAAAATTATTATGATTCGTAATAAACTCAATTAATCGTGGAAAGTAATTTTTATGTTCAATAATTTTGAGATAGTTTTTATTGATAAAAAAATTATTTTTAAAATCTTCTGGTATATTATTGAAATATAGGTGATTGTATATTATTTTTGCTTTATCTAGCTTGGTGTAATGATTTAATTTTAATTCATACTTTGATCTTTTGTCGAATTTTTCACGTGCAAAATGTTCATAATTGTCGTTTGCCTGATTAAGGATAGTAGTCCTAGATGTAAGGATTAAAAATTTATTTTTTGATGATTCAATATGACGTATAAAATTTAATATTTTATTTTCTGTATTTTTGGGGTTTAATATTTCATTTATATTGGCACCTAAAAAATCGTCAAAAAAGAATACTTGCTTAGTATCATGATTTGAAGACAGGAGATTTAAAGCATCACTAATTTTATCGTCAATATTAATTAATTGATAACCTTTACCTAATAAATCACATATTAAAATATATGCAATAGTAGTTTTTCCTACGCCAGGTTCACCTGATATTATTATAAATTTATTTTCATTTAGTTTATCTATTGCATCATGAAGATTTTTTGTTGGAACATAAAGACTCGCTTTTTTTAGAATCAGGCTTTCATAAAACTCCGACTGGGCACGTTGACCATTGTGAAGTATCGTTTCCAACACATTTGTGCTAGTAAGCCAAAGTTTATAGTATTTCTTTTCAATTTCATGCTCATTGCTTATTAATGACTCGATTCGTTCCCTTCCATATACGTCCTGGGGTGATACTATATATGGATTCATCATACTAACTATTTCATCAATCTGCTTAGGAGACAAGGAAAAAGTAGTTGTTAAAATATATCTATTTGGGGAAGGAGATAATGAATCCATATTCTCCTTTTCTTTTCTCATCACTCTTTTGAGATCAGAATATGCAGATTTTGTATAGGCTTTTGCTTGAATTACGATTTCATTAAAGCACGAGTTAGATGAATATCTAACATCTATTCCGCCATCTTTCCCACTTTTAAAATTCTGCAGTGAAGTCTGAAGAACTTTTTCAAGAAGATCTTTCGAAAGCAACTCAAACTCTTTATCGTTTAGAACTTCAAGATTATATTGCATTTGTATTAAATTTAATATTATTTATTTTATTAAAGCCTATTTTAGCCTGATTATAAAACTGATTCCTTTAATTACATCTCTTTCACAAAAACATCATAGTCATTCATCTTGTCTCTGTTTTTAACCAACCTAGGAGCTTTCTTCTTTTTTGTATAGTGCTGAATAGCATTGGCAATGAATAGCGGTCGAACTGGTTCATCGAAATGAACTTCACAGTCCAAGAATATTTGAAGTGCAGATTTAGCATCATTAAAATATCCATTATGGTAATTTTCATCAATCCAACTTTGAACCTGCGTGTTAGTTACTGTGCTAGACGAATCTAGAAGGATATCCTTTTCTTCATCACCAAATCTTAAAAACTCCTTCCACTTGCCGTTTGCAACTTTTTGCTCTGCTATGTAAACTCTGTTGCCTTGCTGATCAATGTGGTAGTGGATTCGAATTTGTTGATTGATAGTACTATTGTTTAATGGAACAAAATCATCAAGTTCACATTTGAAAATTATTTTGATGGTATTATTTTCACTAAGACCTAAGATTAAAGTATGATCTGGTCGTTCAAAATCTCGCACATAAAGGTCACGTTGACCCAACAAAAATGCTAGTTCAAATTGACTTAAACCACGCTTTTTGCGTAATTTAATTATATTAAGCATCTTTAAAAGCTCAATATCCGACATGCTGCTTATTTTTAAGATCTCAAAATCTAGATTTCGTTTCATTATAGGGGCTATTACCGACTTACAACAAATATAATCAAACGAATCTTTAATACTATCTCCTTTAAAAATATATTGTATTGGGAAAAATTTGTAGATTCAATAAATTAACAAAGAATAGATCTGATGACTCCAAATCAATTGCAAATATTAAAATTATTGGAAGAGCTTCCTGACTCATCAGACTTTGAGTTGGTTCCAGCTACTTCATTACAAATCAATGTTTTTAAAGAGCGAGCTTTGACGAAAAATGTACCTGAAAATGTGATTGCGCAATTGGTTGAATTATATGAGGTTGCCGATGGATATGTTAATTATATGGTTATTGGCTTTTTTAATTGTGATGATGAAACTATATTTGAGTGGTGGGATGATTATCAAGAGCTTTGGATAGGGCAAAGAGATTTCAATACATTACGTTGGGCAAATGGTAAGTTCTGTTTAGGTGATGCCTCCAGCATTAGTTATGACGAATCTTATGAATCACCAACTTTAGTAGGACTTATAGAAATATGTAGAAATGAAATGTTGAGAGCGATTGATTAAGTCGTTGGACATGATAAACATTAGTCAACCTTTTTATCAATACTTTCTTTTTTAGGTTTGTATTTTATGTAGGTATTTCTGCCATCAACAATTACGACTTCCAATCTTTTGTTTTTGCCTTTAATAGCTCGACTCAAAGCATCCGTGAAATCGGAACTGGTCCAGCTTTGAAGTTGTAGTTTATTACAGTGATTAACAATTTCCTCCAAAGTTCTTGCTTGGTCAAAAAACTTTGTGTTTTCAATTATAGCATTTAAAGTAGATGCGGAACCTGCGCCTGGCGGAATAGGAGGTACCACTTTTAATACTTTATCTCTTTCTTGAATTTCAGCTGGTTGTAAATCTAAGTTTGTGTAGCTTGTTTTAAAATCTATTGGTTCACCATTCTCTACACATTCATTTTTACGCTCTTCTGCTTTTAAAGAGAAATAGATAGCAATGTGATAAAGAGCTTCTTCGGTATATTTTAGTGCACTTGCCTTACTTTCAATATGTCCAATATATTTTTTACTCTTCCCTAGATAAAGTGATAATTCTTCACCTGAAATACCCAAGCTCAATCTAATTGTGCGAACTGTAATTATTGTTAATAACTCATACGGGGTAAGATACCATTCCTTCTTCATTATTTATAAATGAAGTAATTTTGTTCGCGTATATTGTATTGATATAATAATTTGCTTTTATAAAATATACTCTGTACTTTAGTGTTAGATTTCGGATTAACGAATTAATCTGAAATACTGGTATTTAAAATAAGAGTCTTGCGGCTACAAATTCTGACGCCGTAACGCAAGGCAGTAGTTTAAAATACCCATGTCTTTTCTTTGTATTGCAAATCGTATATTTGCGTATCAAGATGGATATGGGTCTACTGTTCGACCGTGTTACGTAAGGCGTCAGAAACTTTAATTGTGGTCACGGCGTGTAGTCCCATATTCATCATACTACCTGCTACTGGACTCGTTAATTATAAAACGAGTTATGAACAGAAAACAAACCACCAAAAACATCATCAAGCCGGCAGATTAGATCTGTTGTGCAAAGTCACTATGCTGACTATCCATCCAAAATGCATTATTGTAGACCATAATATAACCAATAAACGAAGACGTAAAATTGCATTTTCTCAAACTTATTTTTTAACTATTGAAAGTTGAAAAGGGGGCATATTGCCAAATTTTTAGCTCCTGATACACTTTCAGCATAAACCTTAAAAAAATGCAAAAAACTTGCAATTGGGAGAGCTCTGCGCTGTCCCCAGGGAAGGAACTGTCTTCATTTTTGAACGAAAAACGTGTCTCCTTTATTAAAAAACCAATTATGACAACATTTTTACCCGAATGTTTATTTAAAAAGTTCGATCCAGAATTTAGATATGTAACGACGCTGTCTGCATTGAAATATGTGAAAGGTGAACGGCCAGCACAGCGCTATTATTCGCTGTTGATACGTCTTTCGGAACCTTCAGATTCTTTTAGTCTGGTTGTGCGTAATGAAGCTGTCGATGTCCTGCGGATATCGCTGATCAATATGAAGATCTATGAGATTTACCTTTTCGCCTTAGCGTTGCCAGCCGACTTTCCGATAAGCCAGATACTGGTGCTGGGAGAGGACCGTGAACGGTTTATTCCCAATGATGAAAAGGAAAATGTTCCGGGATATTGCTACGAACTGACGGTGCCTGCGAAGACAGAACGTGAGGAATACCAACAACGGATACTGAACGATCTGAATAGGCACTTTAAGCTTGATGTAAGAGTCGAGAAGCTAGCTGTCGTAAAAGACAGTCGTAAGGTCGTGAAGATGACAGGCGAATCTGTTGAACTCATCTGGGCAAAACAGCTCACGATGGTCATGAAAGTTAAACGCCGACCAGTAGTCGTACGAACTATGAATTAATTGTCCTAAAGGACTTAACGAATATAGTTTCACTGTTTAGAAGCCCAGATGCTGCCGAGGGCAGAGAAAAAGACTTTAGGAACAAGTCACCCTCGGTAGTTGAAGGGGACAGCAGGAGCTATATACATTAGAAATTACAACAATGAAAATAGATAATAGATATAAAACCAAGCACTGGAGCGATCTCCAAAAGCTCGGTAAATATAAGGGAGAGCTATTGCTACTCAGCAAGCTATTACTGCTCTCCTTATTGATGATCTTTCATATGGTTAGTTTATATGCTCAGACACCCCGCAAGGACAGCGGGGTGAATGGGCAAGTAAAATATGAACTTGCAGGTAGAGTAGTATCGGCCAGTGACGGTACACCGATGCAGGGGGTATCCATCCGTATCGATAAAGAAAATCTACAGATTAAATCTTCACAGGATGGAACATTTGAAATGTTGCTGAATAATAGAAAAGGTAAAATCATATTCTCTTATGTAGGTTTTAAAACTCAGGAAATTAATTATACCTCAGGGGTATCATTGACAGTGAAATTGATACCTGAGGATAATAAACTCCAAGAAGTAGAGGTGGTATCTACCGGTTATCAGAAAATCCCAAAAGAGCGAGCGACAGGTTCATTTGAGTTTGTCGATAATAAACTTTTTAATCGTAAAGTATCGACGGATTTTGTAAGTAGGCTGGAGGATGTGGTGCCTGGGATCTCGGCATTGAAGAACAATACCAACCGGGGCAGTTTACTCAATGTTAATATCCGTGGTATCAGTACCATGAATTCGGAAAGATGGCCTTTGATTGTACTCGACGGTGTGCCTTATGATAGCCGAGGTGGCGATTATGGCAAAGGTACTTTTAACAACATCAATCCCAACGATATTGAAAGTGTGACGGTGCTGAAAGATGCCGCAGCTTCTTCCATATGGGGGGCGCAGTCCGGGAATGGTGTAATTGTGATTACGACCAAACGGGGTAAATTTAACAATCCGACTTCACTGTCTTTTAATTCCAATATCAGCATCAAAGCCAAACCTGATCTCTATTATTACCCACAGATGAAGTCGTCCGATTATATTGATCTGCAACAGTATTTATTTGATAAAGGACGCTACAATGGCCAGTTCAATCAATGGTACTATAATCCGGAGCCGGCGCTGTGGCTAATGGAAAACAAACGGACAGGGAAAATATCGAACGATGAATTTAACAAAGCAATCGGCGAGATGCGGGCTACGGATATGCGGGACGACTTTTTAAAGTACATCTACCGCAGATCGGTGAATCAGCAATATAACCTGCAGTTGCAGTCTGGTGGTGAAAAGATCAATACCATCTTCTCAGTTGGCTATGATAAGAATCTCAATGAAGTCGTCACATCTTCCTATCAGCGCTTAAACTTAAAGACCAACACGCAGTTGCGCCCCGTTAAAAATATGCTTGTGGATATCGGAATGATGTATACCGAATCCAAGACAAGAGAGAGTGTTTTTCCGGTTCAATACAATCAAATCGGAAAAGGAGCTGGTATGTACCCGTATATGAATATGGCGGATGAAAATGGTAATCCCTTGGTTGTAGATATAGCAAGCTTTAATCCGGTTTATCAGGATACCGTGGCAGGTGGGCGTTTACTTGATTGGTCGTACCGGCCCTTGAAAGAACTTTATGATACCAAAGAAACGCAAAAAGTACAGGAGTTTTTTTCGAATATCAATACCAGTTATTCGTTTGATTTTGGTTTGAAATTAAACCTCTTGTATGCTTATCAGCGATCGATTATTCCTATTGAACAGTGGCAGGGTATAGGATCCTATTTCCAGCGGGATGATATCAATGGGCTGGCGAGTTATACGGATGAAGCTGTGACCTGGAATCTGCCTGTTGGCGATTTTTTAGGGATTAGCAATTGGAACAATATTGCCCATCAGGGTCGCATGACAGCAGATTACAATCGCAAATGGTTGGATAAGCATGAGCTTTCTTTTCTATTGGGATCTGAAATCCGGATGAGTGATAAAAAACTGAATTATGCGCAGTATCATGGCTTTGATCCAGAAACCGGTGCTTTTAAGCCCGTAGCATATGGGGTGGAATTTCCTTTTATGAACGGCTCATTTGGGACTAAAACAATAGTTGACCGGTCGCGGTATGAGCACCTGCGCAATAATTTCATTTCCTATTTTGCAAATGCCGGTTATACTTATGACAGCCGTTACCTGTTGAGTGGAAGTTTTCGGAAAGATGCCTCCAATCTATTTGGAGTGAAAAGTAATGATCGGGGACAGCCTTTCTGGTCGGTGGGGGCTGCATGGATTGCCTCCAATGAAGCTTTTCTAAAGGATAGTCCGTTCAGCTTTTTGAAATTAAGGGCCACCTATGGTTATAATGGTAATGTAAATAATATGGTTTCGGCTTATCCCATCATGTCCATAGAAAGTCAGGTTCATTTTATCAATAACCAACAGTTTGGAATGATCACAAGACCTCCAAATCCGAAATTGCGATGGGAACGCGTAGGGATCAAGAACATCGGGTTGGACTTTGCAATGAATAACAACTGGCTATCGGGTAGTATCGAATACTATGAAAAGAATGCGAAAGACCTGATTGCCTCAGATCGCATTGACCCGAGTACAGGTTTTTCAACCATGATGGTGAACAGTGCGAATCTAAAAACCAAGGGTTGGGATATCTCTTTAAATGCACTGCCTGTGCAGTCTAAAAATTGGGTATGGGGCAGTAATTTAGTGTTTAGTTATATACGTACCAAAGTGTTAAAAGCTTTTGTACAGAATGACATCGGACAGGATTATATAGCCGGTGGATTGACCAGTAACCGGAATACACCTTTTGAGGGAATGGATCTTTTTGGTCTGCTTGCTTATAAATGGGCCGGCTTGGATCCAGAGACAGGTGAACCACGTGCTTACCTCAATGGCGAAATATCAAAAGACTACAGTGCCATCACCAATTTGAAAGCGACCGATCTGGAATATATGGGATCGACAATTCCGTTGTATACCGGAAGCTGGCGCAACAGTGTCCGCTATAAAGCTGTGGAGCTGTCCTGGAATATATCCTATCAGCTTGGACATAAATTTCTGCGCAATTCTTTTAGTAACAATAGCTTCCTGAATGATAATATCGGGCATAAGGACTATGCACTGCGCTGGCAAAAACCGGGTGACGAACAGATCACGGATGTTCCGGCATTTAGCTATCCCAATAACTCCAATGCCAGTAGGGTATATATGGGCTCTACGGCCTTGGTGGAAAATGGTGGCCAGATCAAATTGCGAGATATCCAGTTGACGGTCAATTTGCCTTTTGCTTCTAATTTTAAACTTAAAAACTGCAAGATCTATGGCTATGTGCAGAATATCGGCACGATATGGCGCGCCAATAAATGGGGAATCGACAGCGAGTATGGACCAGCTATTCCTGATCCATTGATGTCTTCCCTTGGTTTTAGTTTTAATCTTTAATCTATCTTATCATGAAAATACAGATTTTTTCGATCGGTATCGCGCTCGTATTGGTTTTCTCAAGCTGTTCCAATTTCTTGGAAGAAAAACCCGATATCAAAATGGTCGTCCCTAAAAGCTTGGATGATGCTGAATTTTTGCTCAATGATTATACGACGATGAATACCGCCTATCCGGTATATGGAGAATGGAGCACCGATCAATATGATGTGAGTGCCGAAACTTTTGATGGCGTCATGAATCTGGATCAGCGGAATGCTCATACTTGGACGGATGAACCCTATAATGATGTGGTACAGTGGCAGAGACCTTATAAAGTCGTTTACAATGCCAATCAGGCGCTGGATATCATCAGTAAGCTAGGAGCGGAGAGCGCTTCTGAAAAAGCTAAAAATTTGATCGGTATGGCCCACTTCTTTCGTGCATTTGCCTTTCAGCAAGTGGCAGAAGTTTTTGCACCCGCCTATCAACAGGAAACTGCTTCTGCGGAAATGGGCATTCCACTTCGGTTGGATCCCGGCATTGACGCTCCATCTACACGTGCTTCTTTAAAGCATACCTATGAACAGATTATATCGGATTATAAAGTGGCCGCTGGCAGATTACCGATAAGCGAAACGATAAAAGGGAGACCTTTTCGTGCTTCAGCCTATGCAGGCTTGGCAAGAGCTTATTTGTATATGGGCGATTATCAGCAGGCTTATAATTACGCAGACTCCAGCTTGCAAACCCATAGCGAACTGATGGATTTCAATATCTTGAAAGCAACAGACAATCTGCCCATACCGAAGTTCAATGTGGAAGTGCTTTTCGCTGCGGTCAGTGCCAATGCTGGCCCAATGAGTTTGTTTAACGGATTAGTTGATTCTCTTCTTTATAAATCCTATGAAAACAATGACTTAAGGAGAGTTATCTATTTTGCTACAAATGTTTACCCTGAGAATTCTTATGGTTTCAAAGGGAATTATGATAAGGCCAATAATAATCTTTTTGTTGGACTGACGACTAGTGAAATGTATCTGGTTAAAGCAGAAGCGGCGGTGCGAATCGGCAAGATCAGTGAAGCTTTGCTAGCCATTAATACCCTGTTGCGCAAAAGGCAGGATAAGAACAATTATGTCCCGATTACAGAAACTAATCCAGATGTGCTATTGCTTTTGGTGCTTCAAGAGAGACAGAAAGAACTGCTCTTTCGCGGGCGCCGCTGGTCAGATCTTAAACGGCTGAACCTTGATGCCCGTTTTCAGAAAAATCTGACCAGAATAGTAAATGGAGTAACCTATACACTTCCATTTAACAGCCGAAAGTATGCTTTCCGACTTCCTGAACCTGTAGTTTCTGTTGGGAAGCTACCTCAAAATAATCGATAATCATTTATAAAAAAAGCAAATATGGAACATTTAAAATTGATCGCACTTCAAATCTGTTTACTGATTACGTTCAGTACTGCACATACGCAACCGAACCAAAAAGTAGATTTAAGCAAATCCCTTAAAGTAGGAGATACCTTTACACCACCTTCAAGTGTGCAGCTGATGCGTGGCGAGGTGAAAAAGATAGACTGGAAGGCACTAGAGAATAAAGTTGTCATCTTGGATTTCTTTGATACCTTCTGTGGTACCTGTATACAAAGTATGCCTGAACTTCAGGAACTGCAGCATAAATTAAAGGACAAGCTGCAGATTTTTAATGTTGCTTGGCAGGATAAAGCTACGCTGGACAAGTTCTACGCTACAAATGCATTTCTTAAAGAAAACAACGTTAATCTGTCGGTTATCTTCGCCGATACGTATTTAAAGGAACGTTTTCCACATCAAAGTGCACCACATGTTATTTTTCTATTTAAAGGAAAAGTCCATGCGGTTACAGGGAATAGACTGGTCACAGAAGAAAATATCCTAAAGCTCTACAACACAGGTACGGTTTCTTTACCGCTGAAAGACGATTTTGGAAAAGGGGATCTGGCTGGGCAGATCGATAACGCTAGTCAGAAAACCAGAGAGGGAGTCTGGATAACCGGTTATCAGGACGGTGTACCGGGCGAGTCCATGCGTATTAAAAAGGATAGTATTTCAGGATTGATTAAAACCTCCTTTTATAATGAATCTATTAGTAATGCGATTAAATTTACCTGGGCAAAAATAAAGCCTGGGAATTATATTACACGAGCAGAAAGACGTGTTTTTAACGTTAAAAACCCGGAAAAGTATTATGATTTCGGTAATGAAGGTGATGTGTGGTATGTGAAAAATGCGATCTGCTACGAACGTTTGGACAAGATGCAAAGAGCAGATTCGGTGCAGGCCAGAGTTGTGCTGAATGATCTACATAATTTTTTTGGTATCACATCGTATAAAACAATGAAGGAAATAGAATGTCTAATTTTAAAACCCTGTCCTGTGAAACCTTATGAAGGTAAAGCTATTGAAGGGGCAATGGATTATATGGGCACTTTAATTTTGGCAACAATGACTGATATGGGTGAACAATTTCCTCCTGTCCTGGATCTTGTAAAAAGTAAGGAAAAGATTACGATAGGACCTTATACAAATTTAGAAGAGTTCAATGAGCAACTGGCTGCTTATGGAATTGAAGCTGTTATAGGGCGTGGTATGCAAGAGGTGCTTGTTATTGAAGAGGTGAACTAATATTGGAATTAGAAAGGGGCTGTATAAATGAAATACAGCCCCAATCTTTTATCTCGCTTTTAACTTGACATTTGTACTATTCACCATGTTTTCCATACAGTCAATAATCTCTTGTTTTAACTCATCGGTAATAACAGGGATGTTAGAACCGTCATTTTGAGCTTGTAATGCACACAATTTTTGAGGGAGTCCAGCACAGCTTGGTTGCGACGGGACTAATGTATAATGTGAGGGCTGAGAAGGATCTGTTCCTGTAAAACTAAACCAATTCATAGTCTTAAATATTAGATTGTTAAATAATTAATTTGTTTTTATAATTAGGGTATGACTCCTCGTCATACCCTACTATTTAATTTAGCGAACGCTATTGTTTACGGTACTTAAACCGTCTATCGCGCCTTCAACTTCACATTCGTGCCGTTCACCTGATTCTCAAGTGAATTAATGATTTCATTTTGCAATGCATCCGTAATTACCGGATTGTTTGCACCATCATTCATAGCCTGTAATGCACACATTCTTTGTGTTAATCCAGGACATGTTGGTTGCGACGCCACTAATGTATAGTGGGAAGGCTGAGACGGGTTAGTACCCGTGAAAGAAAACCAAGCCATAATTGACAAGTTTTTAGTGAGTTTTAATATGATATAAATATTTCGTATATTCATATCGGTTCAAATCGATCATCCTACATGTTGAAGGATGGCCACGTAAAAGCTTCCACGAAACGGAGGCTTTTACTATTAAAGTGGACTTTTATTTCCTGCCCCGGCCACCGGGGAATGTCGCAAATTTGCGACGGTATTTTTTTATACCTACATTGTTAATCATGACATTATTTCAATTAAATACACCGACCTATTTTTTATTTTCTAACCTTCTCACTTTCCAGTCTCTCTAACTCATTAACCATTTTACATTCTAACCCTCATTTGAATCTATATCAAAGATAGACTGTAAAATAAGGCAGGTGTTAGGTAGAATTCACTTCTTGATTGTGCACTTTTCATCTTGTAAGTTTTATTCTTTTGAGTAACCGTCTAAGTAGTGGTAGACCTGGTAGGGATATCCTACCGGAAATGCTTGGTAGCAATGTACATAGGCCAGTACGGAGTAATTAATTTTATGTCGATTATAAAGTGCGATAATTGCCTCAAAATCATACGGATCTAACCAGCTTTCTTTATACTTGCTCACGTACTGTTGAATGGTTTTTATGATCTCATTTTGCTGCAGACTTTTTTCGTAATAAGGTAGCGCACTATATGCTAGATAGTAATCTTCATGATAACAGATAGCAATGTGCTGCAGTTCACTATCGATATGGTGCCAGATGTATTTTTCCGTCTGCAATATTTTAAAGATTAATCGCAGGCAATTGAACCGTTCCATTTCATCCCAGTCTATGGTGAAATCACTGAACAAAAAGTATTCAATATCGTCCTTCAGGATATGCCCCTGTTCACCTGCAATTTCCAGTGCTATTTTTTCCACATCTACATAGGCGAGGTAATAATGGATGATGTCACTTTGATTAGTTTGCTGATATAACAGATCGCCTTCTTCACTGATATCCAAGAGCAGTAGCAAAAAGATAAAAAATACTTCTTGCTCATCTTGGTCTATCCCGGGATATTTGAAAGAATGATACTCTTCATGGTTGAGCGCATATTTATTTAGAAAAGTAACTTCATCCATGAGCTTTTTATTGATACAGCTACTTTGGAGTTTTCCAGCTAGTGTATCCGCGATATATTCATGATAAGCATGCTGTTGCTGCTCTTGGATCTGTTTGTGATAATTGGATTTTTTCCATCCTTCGGGTGCAAGCATTTTCATTACACGCGGTACTTCACTATACATTTTCTGGAGTATGTTATTCATCCGCTGGTCAGATAGATTTTCGAAAACATGTGCTATCATAAGTCTTTGAATTACGGTTTCTTAAAGTGACTGATAGATTTACCGGTCAGCTTTTTAAAAAAGCGATTGAGTTCGCTATGTCCCGCAAAATTTAATTGCTCGGCCAAAGTAGCGATCTGTTGAGGATAGTCTTCCAATTGTCTTATAATGCGTTCGAGGAGTAATTGGTTGCGGTATGCGTGTAAACTGCAACCATAAAACTCCTTGTGCAATTGTGCTAGCTGGTTGTGGCCGCACTGTAGACTTTTAACGATGTCTTTAATCAGTGCCTTTGCGCCAAACTTACTTACTGCGAGTTCCAGATAGGCACGTGCCTGATCTACTAATGCTATTGTTGTGTTTATTTTGGTCGTCTCGCTAATGATCTTGAGTCTCGATAAAGTGATGAGATAGATCTGATGGTGGACGAGTAGGTATTCGTTTTCCATATTTCTGGGGTTGATCTGGCTGAAGAGGTTTAAGATTTCTGTACGTGTCAATGGACCTATTTTAAAATCGGAGCTTTGAAGAGGCACGGGATCAACCGCCCGTTTGGCGTTTACAAGTGGCATGACAAATTCAAAATGACGCTCCAGATGCGGTCTGAACAGTCCAGCATCAAGCGTGATCCCGATAATGATGTGGTGGCCCATGGGCAGATCGACTGTCAGTTCAGTGTTAGGCAGATAAAGATAACTGGCACGTTCGTGCTGAAAATGAAGCGCGAGCTGTGCGTTAGGTTCATGTAGTGTAATCGGTTGTGCCCCGGTACTTAGTAAAGGATAACAGAGGTGCAGATCTGGCGCAATAGAGGTGAGCCCTAGTGTCGTTGGAGTGTCGATCCAAAATTCGTAATAATAGATGTAGGCATATCGTCCATCGAAGGTCTGCACTGCATAACGGTTAGTCGCATTTGCCCAGTAAGTGGTGTGGGCATAGCGTATGGGATAAGTAACCCTTAAATCCGAATGAGCTACCTCCTGGAAATCGGGTGGATGATTGAGAATAATGGTTTGTTTCATAATTCGGTTTTATCATGTGCTTCAGCAAATATGTTTTAGAGATGCAAGGGGTGAACTTGGGGTGCAGCTTTTATGATAATCGGATCTGGCTATTATATTGTAAGTTCACCTCTATTGCATCTTTTTTTCAATCAGGTAGGTAAACACAGATGGGAGAGGAGACATCTGTATTTATTGTACCGATCTACTGAAGTAAAGATAATGGCAAGAAGATTGGTTTGGATCTATGATATTTGGGAAGTTGAGCATCAATATTGGGGATATTGAACTACAATATTGTAGTTTTATAGCTTGTGGTTTCAATAACCCCAGTTCTTTGGATGAACTGAGGTATGGATGGTTTCTTAAATGTCGAGATTACTGTAATAATTGGGTGTCATACCTAAAAATGAACTTTTATCTTTCACAGTACATTTTCTATAAGGTTCCGGATATTCCTTTTTAAACCACTTCTTTTTGTCGAGTGCAGTTAGGTTGAGCAGTTTACCCCGGAAAGAGCGCCGTTTCATTACTTCTGCGAAAAAATGACCACTGTGCCTCACAAAAAGAGGATTCTGATCCAGTAGTTTCAACATATTCGCCTGACTAATAAAGGCGGTTACTGAATCGTCATCGACCTCAAAATAACTGCCGTCTACATCTTCGTTATGAAAAATGAACTGCTTTTTACAAATAAAGTCGATGACATCGTTTGGAATCGCTCCTCCATCATCCCAGCGTTTGATAATAATGCCTTCCAGTATAATATGCAGGTCCAAGAATTGGGCATATAGGTGTCGCCCTTTTTTGTACGGTTTGATTTCAGTTACTTTTAGTATGTCGGCCCATAAATCGGGAGGTACCGGTGCTAGATTTTGAAGTGTTTCGAACAAGAGATTTTGATAATTTACAGTTGCCATTAGATTACGGTTTTTTATTTTGTTGATCATTGATTTTCCCATCAGTAATTGCAGGGCAATTGCGATGAACTTTTTTTACTTTAATTAATTGAAGCGTTTAGTATTATTACATCCTGTTTTATTTGAATTTCAATAAATCAAAAATCTAGAAAATAGGATGATTTACCTAGTTAGAGAAGGATAGGAGGGGTTAAGATGGACTTTTTTCCATCTTAATCTTATAAATTAGGATTAAGATGGGTGGTTTTTCATCTTAAACGTATGTTACATAACTTTAAATTTTTGCTTGCTTAATTGTTAAAAATGTGATATTGGTTATACTATCAGCTTTGTTACGAAATTAAATGGCTGTATTCAGTTAATATTTTTATTTTCACGGTTCTTTTATTGTAAAATAATATTAATGAACTTAAAAAATGACCAGTATCAAAAGAAATAAAATTTTCTTATATGTTTTAATCTTGATCATTGTTCCTATTGTTTTTAATAAGCTGGGCTATCAGTTCAGCTGGAATAGCAATCCGATCTGGAGCACAAAGTTTTTCTTGCTGAGCTTCATCGTGTCGATCTATCTATTTACAAGTTTGATCATGGTAGGTGGCATGCGGTATGTATTTGCAGAGCGTCTCGAAAATTCTAGGGCAGATTGGTCTGGCGTAACCGCAAAAATGGCCTACTACATAAGTTCGGTTGTGCCTTCGCTTTTCGTTCTGCTTGTATTTACTTCAGCTTGGATCTGGCACAGGGAGGATTTTTGGAATATGTTATTGCTGTTCAGCATCTATAAGGCAAGCATTATTTGCCTGGTGCTAGTTTGGATGGCGTACTTGATCAAATATAATACAGCATGGGCTCTTTTTTATCCTCAGAAGAATGTTGTGGAGGTGGTAAAAGAAGTCTTGATCGAAAAATTTGTTGAAGTCCCTGTGCAGACACATGATGCATCTGGACTGCCAGCAAAAATAGCGCTGAATGAGATGTACACCTATCTGGTTCATGTAGCGGGGGTAGGACCCTTATTTTTGGATATGTGGATGGTTCGTTTTTTTGACCTGGTAGCAATTAAAACAGAAAGTAAGTCCTACCATATTATCTTTTCGGACGGTGCCATGGTGCGCTGTGATCATATCATGAAAGTGCTGGCAACATTGGATCTGAAGCACTGGATGGTGAAAATATCGGACAGGTATATGGTTAATATGCTTCTGGTCGATTTTCCGCATTATAAAGCGGGAAGATCACTCTTGTTGCATAAAGAGTCATTAGAAGGTCTGGCTAGAAAAATGGCTAAGTCGGATATTACTTTGATGCTGACCATGGGTGCAGGCATCACTGACCGGTATATTAAAGAATTTTGGAGTAAACGAAATAGTTTAACGCATGTGGGCTGGGATACATGGGTTCCGATTAGGAAGTAAGAGATGTGATCTTTCTTGTTTTTTATTTCAAAGGGTGCGCTTATTGCTGAAAGCAGATCATAGAAACGATCGGGATAATCAGAAACAGTCCTCTCCAGCTGTTTCAGTTTAAAGCATATTAGAGCAATACTTTTCTAATTTCTTCTTCCGGTAATCCCGTATAGTCTGCAAATAAACTGATGCTGACATACTGGTTTGACTTCAGTCCGTAGCAATCGCGTATGGCCTGAAAGATTCTGTAAGTGTGCTTTTCAGTTCTTCCTAATAGTACTGCTGCCTCTTTTGGATAGATGCAGATTCTGTTTCTTTTTTTCATTTTTTGTCTGGTTTATGAAGGTCTGCGCCTTAGCAAACATTCACTACCGGGCCTATCTTATCGCAGTATATTGTTTGTATAACAAAGCACATGATATTGATGCTACTTGCTGTTTAGTCCAGCATTTACAGGTTAAGTCTGCTTGTGATTGCTATTTTTTTATATATACAAAACGGATCGGGTAAACGATGACGAAGCATATCGTTTTTGGCTCGGTTCCTCTCCAGAAAAATGTTTTTATTGGCTATTTGCTAGGTAAAACATGAAAATCCGCGAATTTGTTTAATAATAGCTTAGGTTAGTTAAATTGATCTGATGGTACTGCAGTTGATTATGGCGTGGGCTTGCTCATTTTACAATCCCTGCGCAAACTGCACGCTCATCTGATTTCTGATGCGCTTACAATTAGTTCAGCTTGGTATTATTTGGTATCATTTTTCCGCATATTTCCTCATTTGATCCCGTTGCTGTTTGACTGTTTTTCATATTCGCTGTATCAAAAAAATAAACCATGATGATAAGAATAGTACGTGTAATCAAATGGAGCGGAAAGGTCGAGGATCTTTCCATCTGTAATGGAAATGAAGTTTTCGTGAAGGCTGCAGTAATGGACATTAAATCGATCATATTATGCTCAGTTTAGTGAAAAGAATCTGCAGGCAACTGGATGAGATTATCCGGTTGCTTTGCAAAACAGCGCCTCGGGTTCATGAGGTTGTTCACGATCCAGATCAGTCTGAAGATGCATCGCATGATGCACAAATGCCCGAACTGCTGGATATCGGCGATGTGCTGGTTATCCTCAATATTTCAATTGCAACCTATTACCGATGGGTGAGGCAGGGAGAGCTGATGCCACGCAGGAAAGGTAAGCGTCATTATTTTTATAAGGAGGACTTGTTGCAGCAACTGGAGGAGGGCAGAAGAAGAGGACGGATCTGATCTGGGATTACTTCTATTTAAGTAAAAATAAAGCATTTCAACACTCCTTTTGAAATGCTTTATTTTAAAGGTTCTTTATGCTGATTTGGTATTCAGTGATAGGAAATCTGCCTCAGTAAAAAGATTCTTATTTAAGCTGAATTTTTCAGCTTCACGATCTTTATCAAAACTTAAAACTTATTATTTCCATAAAGCCACTCGTTGGTTGAATGTAAATTTTGTTTTCCCCATATAATGTTTTTTCCATGGCCTGTGTTGAATCAGATGTCATTATATTTCCTTTAAAAAATTGGATCAACCCTGTGATATCAAAGGTATGATAAACCATAATTGGCCAACCTAATCCTTTTTCCAGCGAACGGAGCATGAGTCGGGATTTTTCCCGATTGCTTTCATGAACAGTTTCAAATGGTATAACATAGTCTAGTATTACCGCTTTCTGTCCATCGGCGGCGGCTAATTTTTCAAGCAAAGTACTGAACTTGTCCCGGCTGATGTAATAAACGAAACCCTCCAGTAAGAATATAGTCGGGATTGATGTATGATGGCCCAATTTTTTCATTTCAGCCAACAAAGCATCAATATCGGTAGCATCATGTGTTATCAGCTTTAACTTATCATTATCACCGATCAATTTGGTGTACATAGCACGTTTTTCGTCCATTGATTCCATATCTACTTCAAAAATAGTCTCGATCTGGTCACCGTATTGCTCTAGCAGATAAAGTGAAAGTGGATCAAGGCCAGCTCCTAAAATACAGACCTGGAATTTTGGGTATTGCTTGGCATAGTCTTCGAAAAGATGGCGGATGTACCGCTTTCTCAGTATTGCGATGGATTCGGAGTGTTCGAATACCTGTTTAAAACTCTTTACCAGCGATTCTCCTTCTGAAGTATCGATATTTTCTACATATGCCTGGCATGTTTTTCCGTCTCGATAAAGTTCACTGGCTAAACAAAGCACTAAACTGGCTGTCGGTGAAATTTTAAATTTACTTTTTAAGGGCTCGCTGATCATGATTAAAAAAAAGGTTCTAGTTGAAGGTATAAGGGTTTTCTATTGATCTTTACTATCACAATAATACTAAATAAAATGAAATTCTAAATAATTGTTTTGCAATATTTTTATAAATATTACCTTGTAGTATTGATTACTGAAGAATAAATCCTCAATTCGATACTTTAACGGAAGTGCAAATTAGAAGAGTAGTATGAGTTTTTATGAAGCTATAAATGTTTTCTAAATTTTTACAAATATTACCTTATAGTATTGATTACTGAGGAATAATGCTGATTTAATAGTTTGATGGGACCTGCAATACGAAGAATGGCGATGAGTTTAGATGATCTAAAATGATCTATTCTTGGACTCTCAACCTATCATTATAGATCACTTTTTTATAACCGTTATTCGGGAACTGTTCGACTGCTGTTCGAGAGCGCTTCGACTGCCGTTCGAGACAGGTTCGAGACTTGTTCGGGAAGGCTTCGACTGCTGTTCGACAGTTCTTCGACAACTTGTCGAAGAACTGCCGAACACCTACCGATAAATTGTCGAATCTATCCCGATTCAGTCTGGATTTAAGACCGAATCTGGGTCGGCGGATTGTCCTAGCTATTCCTTTTTTAGGCCTTAATACGACCGATTTTGATCGGCAATGATAGGGCCCTCTCTCATCTGCGATCATACACGATCATTACTCTTTTTTCCTTGTTTTTGCCTCTACTTTAGTTCTCGATATCAGCAACGACCGGCATGCAGGTCACAATGTAAACAGTTTAAAATTAACACAATGGCAAGATTTTTAAAAGGTATTGTAGGCGCGTATTCGGGTAAAGTGGGAAGCGTCGTAGGGAGTTCATGGCGAAGCGTCGATTATGTCAAATCGCTACCAAAAATGACAGGTAAAAAGGCTTCGGTTGGTCAGATGGAGCAACGTACAAAGTTCGCTTTGGCGGTGGCTTTTCTCTCGCCGATCAAAGATGTGCTCAACCTGGGGTATTCAGATAAACTGCAGGGCAAAGCTACAGGATACAACAAAGCATTGCAGTTTTTGCTTAACAACGGTATAACAGGGACTTATCCGAGCCTGGAAATTGACTATTCGAAGGTGGTGATCTCCAAAGGTGCGCTCTCCAATTTAATGGGGGTAGAATGGGCGGAAATCAATGCGGGTGAACTAGAGATTTCATGGTCTCCGGAAATCAATAAGTTCAACGCTTTTGCAGATGATTCGGTGGTGTTGCTCATGTACAATAAAACGAAGAATTTCTTCAGTATCATGGAATCGGCAACGCGTTTGGATGCATCGTTATCGCTGCCTTTACCGGTCAGCTATACGGGTGATACTTTGGAAGGCTGGATCTTCACGGGGCATCGTGATGGCGTCAAAACTTCGTTGAGTTATTACCTCGGTGAACTTGTTTTAGCATAACCTGTACATGTGTTTTTAGGGAGGTGAACCGCTGGTTCGCTTCCCTAATCTCTAAATCTAATTACGATGAACTTAACATTAATCCGTACTCAACAGGGGAAGGAAAGTACCTTGTCTGAATTATACCTCGATGGCGAATTTGTCTGCTACGGTCTGGAGGATGCGGTGCGGGAAAATAAAATTAAAGGAAGCACCGCAATTCCGTCTGGTAAATACCGGCTTGGTCTGAATACTTACGGTGGGATGAATGCACGCTACCGCAAAAGATTCCCTGAGCTGCACCGTGGAATGATCGAGATCCTAGATATCCCAAATTTTAGTTATGTCTATATCCATATCGGCAACAATATCGGAGATACCTCCGGATGTGTGCTGGTCGGAAATAAAATGGCTTTCGTAGATGGTGATTATGAAATCTATCAGTCAAAAAAGGCATATGTAACGCTCTATGAGAAGCTGTTGGCGATGATGGTGAAAGGGGAGGTGTTTATTGAAGTGACGTAGTAACATAGTGACTAGTAACGGAGTGATTGGTGACGAAGTGACATAATATGTTTTGTGCCTCTGTCGCCGGCACAGGGCGAATTACTTTTTTCGTCAATGATTTGATTTAATTGGCACTCAAGAATCTCTTCGAGAATTTTCTTGATAAAAAGTAATCAAAAGCCGACCGGAGGGAGACCATGGATGCCAAAAAAACAAACACGAATCCATAACTCAAGGCTGTATTTCTTTGTGCTATTTCACCTTGAAGAGGCTAAATGAATTTAAATGTTGTCACTCATGCCGTGACAGGCAATTACTTTTTTCCTTGATGAAAAAAGTAATCAAAAAAATCAAGGTTGCATTCCTTAATGCTATTTCACCTTAAATAGGCTAAATGAATTTAAACTCGTTTCACTCAGACAGAAATTCATTTTTAACGCCTCTTTTTCGGTGCAATTACGCAGTCGGAACGCTAGACCTTTTAATAATTAAAAACATGAAAAAGATAATTCAAAAAATAAGTGCGGCGTTACAAGTGGTCTTGCTGGCGCCGATAAAATTGCCGGGAAAGGCACTGAATATTATTAAATACATCGCTATGGGGCTTGGTGTAGTAGAAACTGTGCTGGATAATAAGGAAAAAAAAGGAGAGGAGGATGTACCACCAGAGCAAATCCTTCCTAATAAAGAAAAGGAGGTGCGGGATGAAATGGAATGATATCCGTATCGGTACTCTTGGTGGTACGCTCTGCTCCATCTGGGCGAGCTTCTCTCTTGGCGATGTCGCACATACTGCCTTGATGGCTGTAGTCGGGACGGTCGTGAGCTATGCGACTAGTCGACTTCTAGGGAGAATTAGGAAAAAGTGATCATGATGCAGGAGCAGGCAACTAGGGTACTTGCTCCTGTAAATATGTTAAGGAGAATTAAACTTTGCTAAACTGTATTTAGGGTATAGTATCTTATAAAAAAATCACGGGTTTTTTACAAAATCCAATAATATTTTCTTCTGCTTTTTTATAAAACCTGCTTTGTCTTTTTTTACAGTATTAATAATCTCTTTACGTTCAACGGGTATCGTGTAATATTTATCTGCCCATAATTGCATCTCAATCAATAATGGGAGTAAATCTATTCCTTTTTTAGTAAGCGTGTATAACACTTTTGCTTTACTTTCCGGATGTTCTAATTTACTGATCAGCCCATTTTCTTCGAGCATCAACAATCTTGAAGCCAAGATATTCGTTGCGATCTTTTCCTCAGATTTTAAGAAGTCACCATACGTGCATTGCTTCGAAAGCATCAAATCCCGGATAAGCAATAATGACCACTTATCTCCTAAAATATCTAGTGAACAGCTGATAGGGCATTGCGATCTATTTTTCATAATAATGTACTTTTTTAAAAAAACACTTGCATTTTGCAAGTTGATATTTATATTTGTACTTGCAAAATGCAAGCAAATTTACGATTTTAAATTATTAATACCATGGAGAACAGTGCAATATTTGATTCTTACCATAAAAATGGATTACAATTACGGAACCGTATAGTGATGGCTCCCATGACTAGAAGCCGTTCTGATAATCCCGAAAGTAAAGCAACTGATCTAACGCACTTTATTACAAACAGCGTGCTTCTGCCGGATTAATCATTACAACTGGTGCATATTCGCACTCAGATCTGCGCAATGGTGAAAAGCGTTTGGCACCTTCGGATGTAAATCCAGAGTAGCAGGTTTTTACTACGGGTCTTCATTTTGTTAACGAATGAAGAAACACTTTAAGCAATTTATATCAATTATGGAATTAAAAGGAAAAACAATACTAATAACAGGGGGAACATCTGGAATAGGACTGGAGGCCGCAAAACAATTTTTAGATAAAGGTGTTCATGTCATTATTACAGGACGAAATCAAGCTAAATTGGACGCAGCAAAAGCAATGTACCCCGGTGTCATTCCGATTAAAAGTGATGTCGCTTCTGAGGAAGAAGCACAGTTACTCTTTAAGGAAATCGAAAAACTCGGTGGAATAGATATTTTATATAATAATGCCGGAGTTGGAGTCGAACCTTCTAATCTCGGTATTTCAGATGTAAAACATCTGCAAGGGGCGACCTATGAGATGAATATCAATTATTTAGGAGTTATTCGTTTGAATAATCTTTTTCTTGATATGTTGAAGTCAAGACCTGAAACTGCGATTATCAATACCACATCGCTGTTGAGTTATGTACCTTCTTTGCTTGAGGCGACTTACTCATCATCGAAGACTGCGCTTGCATTTTATACAACAGCTCTACGTGCACATCTTGGTATTTTAAAAAGCCATGTGAAAGTTTTTGAGCTTGTACCACCACTTGTTGCTACAGCAATGACTGAAGATAGAAATGATCCTAAATTAAGTCCCGAAGAACTGGTAAAAGCTTTAGTTGCTGGATTAGAGAAAGACCGCTTTCACATTCGAGTGGGCTCTTCGAAATTGGTTTATATTTTAAACCGTATCTTCCCTAAACTAACTTTTAATCTTGTTAACCCGAAAAAAATAAATCCCTTATTAAAGTCCTGATCAATGAAAGCATTTCGCATTAACCGCTATAGTAAAACGGATACCTTAGAACTTGTTGAAGTTCCGGCATCCAAGATTAATGAGCATGAAGTATTGGTTGAAATCTATGCTGCCAGTATCAATCAATTGGACGCTAAGTTAAAGCATGGCGATTTCAAATTATTATTACCCTATAAAATGCCTCTTACTCTAGGTCACGATGTGGCAGGTGTTATCGTGCAGGTTGGCTCAAAAGTTAAAAACTTTCAGGTCGGCGATGAAATCTATGCTAGGCTTCCCGATTTTAGTATTGGTGGTTTTGCGGAATATGTTGCCATAGATGAAAATGATATAGCTTTAAAACCGACGAATATGACGATGGAAGAGGCCGCTTCCATACCACTCGTTGGTTTAACCGCATGGCAGGCTCTTGTTGAAATTGCTCAGATTAAAAAAGGTCAAAAAGTATTTATTCAGGCCGGATCGGGTGGAGTAGGAACGATTGCTATCCAATTGGCTAAATATTTGGGTGCAACGGTGGCGACCACTGCAAGTAAAAAAAGTTTTGATCAACTTAGCGCGCTAGGAGCAGATCTTTTGATTGATTATAAAACTGAAAAATTTGAAGAGATACTCAGTGATTATGATGTTGTATTGCATAGTCAGGATACGAAAACATTGGAGAAATGCTTCGGTATCTTAAAACCAGGAGGGAAAATTATATCAATCTCGGGTCCTCCTACTGTAGATTTTGCTCAACATCTGGGTTTAGCCTGGTATATGAAATTGATAATAAGTTTATTGAGTAGGGGCATAGAAAAAAAAGCAAACAAGCTGAAAATTGACTATACTTTTCTATTTATGCGCGCAAACGGTCAACAATTAGCTGAAATTACCAAATTGATTGAAGCTAATCAGTTGAAAGCTGTTATAGATCAAATTTTCCCATTCGAGAAAACCAATGATGCACTGACTTATGTAGAAAGTGGTCGTGCAAAAGGCAAGGTTGTCGTGACCAGATCTTTAAAAGATTAATCCGCTTGGATATAGTGACATGAATCAATGGAGAAAAATCTTTGATTTTATATTCAAGAAGATGGATGATCATGTATTATAGGTTGAGGTTCTTATTAATTTGTTTTGATATGTAAATTTTCACAGTATTGTTTACTATAATTGTGAAGCAATGAAAGATCGAAAAAAGATAGCAATAAAAGATAAACTGGATGTTCAAAGGTTAATAAAAGTTGTTGATTTTGACCTGTCCAAAAATATAACCAGGCCGCATAAGCATAATGGCTATTTAGAGCTTGTTTTTCTATCTTCTACGTCGGGGAAGCATATAATTGATGGTCAGGAATCAATTATAAAGACACCTTGTTTACTCATCATTCAGAAAGATAATGTACATCATTGGGAGCTGGTCAATCCGGTAAAGGGTTTTGTACTGTTGGTAAAAGATGCTTTTGTGAGCCAAAGTTTGGATCTGGAAATAAATCGGCTGGTCGGTACTATTTGTCACTTCAACACCATATACTTCGATAAAACTGCCGTTTTTGAAAATCTATTGAAGCTTTTAGCTGTGGAAGATAATAAAATTTGCCAAGAAGGCTTGTTTAAAGCTTTCTTGGCAAAAGTATTAGAATATAAAGCCAGTTCAAAACAGGCTAAATCTACGCAGCAAAATCTTTATGACCGATTCTGTGAATTACTCAACAAAGAGATCAGAGTGGTAAACCATGTTGCTCACTACGCCTCTCTGCTGAATACGAGCCCACAAAACCTCAGTGCTAACTGCAAGACTAATGCCGATCAAACGGCGTCGGAGGTATTAGCAGGGTATATTATTAAGGAAGCCAAAAGACTGTTGTTCTATACCGCAAATACGATATCTGAGGTCGCATATGCCTTAGGGTTTTCTGATAAATCAAATTTTTCAAAATATTTTAAGCGTTATACGGGTATGACTCCTTCTGAATTCAAAAAACAAGGAAACTAAAATTCTTTTTCTCCAAATTCGCTTTTCGGTAGTTTAAATAACTTATTCAGTTTATGCATATTGAAGCTTAGATTAAGCAAAACTATATTTTTTTCATAAATGTAGTTTGTCGTGGTGTAGAAGTCACTGGAGTAGGTGGTAATTCGTTGTTCGTTTACACCCCAGTCACCAAGCTCAATGAATTGCCATTGCAATTGAGCCGTTAGTGCTCCCTTCCAAAAAGCTTTACTTAAATTAAAGTTCGGTACGATAAATCGGGAATCCATACCTTGTACAGTGGGTTTTTCCGATAAATAATTTAGCTGTAGTCCTGTACTCCAGTTTTTTAAGAAATCAGCCTGAATACCAGCATTAATGGAGTAGACCCAGTCCTGATTTGTTCTGGTATCCTGATAATTTAACACCTGTCCTGAAATTTTGTAATGGTATACATTTAGTCCTCCATTAACCTTCAGCCAGGAAATCAATCGACCTTCGCCACCTAGCTCCGCTCCATATCGAGAGGCATAATCGGCATTTGTGAAGACACGGCGAAGAATGGTATCTGCATAAACGGAATTTACTCTTTGGATCGGATTTTTAGTGTGTTGGTAATAGCCGTTGAAAAAAATGCTTCCTGTTTTTAGTTTTTTAATCAGTCCGGTTTCAGTATTTACAGTGAATTCGGGCAATAATTCCGGATCTCCCTGTTCTAAGGTTTCGGAGTGTTCCCGTTCTGGAATAGGATTCAGCTCAAAGTTATTGTTACGTTGCACCCGTCTGGATGCAGCTACTTTCCATGACCAACCGGATCCCAGATCGTGCATTAAATTAAAGGTTGGATATAGCTGATGAATAGCATAGGGATATTTCTGATCCGTATGAAGTAAATGCAGATCACGCTGGTAATATTCGTAGCGGAGACCTAGGGACAGCTGGGTAGCTGAAAATTGCTGATTATACTGTGTGAAAATAGCATGTACACGATTGGTCGCTGTTAGTTTACCAGTAAATTCTGGAACTAATTGCTGGTTGCTGCTGCCATTTTGAGAAGCGTAATAGTCGAAACTTCCTTTTTGGTTATCGTTCCTTAACTGGTAACCGGTCGATAATTCCTGATGATCAGATTTCCAGGTGTGCTGTAGGGAAAGTCTTAATCCATGAAGTGGATTTTTATACTTATTGTGGGTCCACTGTAATGTATCCACATCATGCTCGATATTTCCATTTTTGGTTGAGCCATAAATATGAGCATATTCATAGATAACACCCATTTGAAGGGAATTAGCGGTGTTGATTTGATATTGATAATTAAAATCGAACATGTAAAATTCTCCTTGTTTATTCTGGAGATTAGAATTGAAATAGTCTGTTCGGCCTATTTCCTCACCTGTAGATGGACGGATGGTCCTGTTGTTATAGTAAATATCGGCAAGTCGATCTTGAAATTTTCGGGAAGCTAGCATACCTAAGCTCACAGCATGTTTGTCAGATATTTCGTACGAACTGTTTACTCTCATGCCGAAGTTATATTTATCAAAGCTTCTTTCACCTTTTGAAGGAAAAAAGGTCTGACGGTCCCCAATGACCGTATTGACATCACCTTCCCTAAATCCAGCATTATCATTTCTGAGATAATTTGCAGCACCATTTAATGCTAATTTTTTCTTTTTGTATTGGAAAGCAATGTCGCCTCCGAAACGCTTTTGCGGCTCACGATTATTATAGTCATCTATACTCGGTAAACCGGCTTGAAGATTGACTAACCAGGAAAATCCAGCGGCAGTAGATTTTTTTGTTTTTAGATTGATGATGCCACCTTTGCCATCCGGATCAAACTGGGCGGTGGGACTGGTGATATATTCTATTTCGGTGACATCGTTGGCCGCTATCTGATTTAAGATAGTTGCAGGATCCAGGAAAGAGGGTTTCCCATTTATTAATACAATGACACCCGTATTACCACGCATACTGATATTGCCACTCGCATCAACCGATGCTGAGGGTAAATTTTTCACAATATCCAATGCAGTGCCACCTGTGGCACTTTTGTATTGACTTGCCATATACGCCTGTCTATCACTACTGTGTTTTTGTGTTGCTGTATTGGCAGTAATGGCTACCTCTTGAAGATTTTGCCCAGTTGAAGCCAGTAAGAGGGTTCCAATATCGATTTTCTTTTGATCCTTGATTTCAATAGACCGGTGTATTTGTTTGTAACCGATGAATTTGACATTGATTTTGTATTTTCCCTTCTTGATATTGGAAAATCGAAAAGCTCCAAGTGAATCTGTCATCATTCCATCGATTACCTTGTTGTCGGCATCAAGTAGGCCAATACTGGCATAAGGTATTGGAGTGTTTGACAAGGAGTCTTTAACCAGGCCGGAAAGCTTTATGCTCTGGGCAATTCCAAATTGAACTGTTAATAAGAAGTAAAGTGCAATTAAATATCTAATCATTGGGCTTAAGTTTGGGCAAAAGTAGAAAAGATAAAAAGCTTTCTGCCCAAGATCGCATATTATACCCCAATTTTTTCAAATGCACTTTTTTATACCATTTCTTACCACTTTTTATCACAGGAGCGGATAAGTCGTCGGCATTTGGAGAATGATTTGGTGATCCCTGACGGGGTTATTGAATAAGGAGTACTGAAGTAGCCCGTGACGTAGTCTCTAGGAGGTTTTGAACCTGATAACGTTTTAATAATTAAACGGTCAATTAAATGACTGTCTAAATTCTAAAGGTGATCTTTCGGTTTTCTTTTTGAAAAGTTTACTGAATGATTGGGGATATTCAAAACCTAACTGATAAGCAATTTCACTTACAGATAATTCCGTTGTTGACAATAGTTCTTTGGCTTTTTCTAAAAGCTGATTTTGAATATGTTGTTGTGTAGTTTGCCCTGTCAAATTTTTCAGCATATCATTGAGATAGTTTGATGATACTGATAGCCGTTCGGCAAAGTACTGAACGGAAGGCAGCCCTGATACACTTAAATCATCATGTTGATAATATGCATTTAAGAAATCCTCAAATTTTAAGAATAAATCATTTGATGCTTTTTTACGTGTAATAAACTGACGGTTGTAAAACCGGTTGCAATAATTCAGCAACAGATCAATATGAGAAACAACAACATCTTGTGTGTAGTTGTCTATCATGGCTTCAATTTCCTGTTGAAGATTTAGCATCAGTCCTGAGATTACGGACTCTTCTTTGTCCGAGAGATGCAATGCTTCATTGTTGGCATATGCGAAAAAACCGTATTCTTTAATACGTTTTGCTAAAGCATAACTTTGAATAAAATCGGGATGAAAAACAATCATCCAACCTTCCACTGTTGATGAACTGTTTTGTTCAATCGAAAATAGTTGTTTGGGTGCAAAAAAGGTCATTATCCCATCATCATAATCATAATATTGCTGACCATATTTTACTTTTCCGTCAAAATTCTTTTTCAGATAAATCGTGTAGAAATTATAGACAATCGTTAACATTTCTTCAGCAACACAAGAATTGATCTCATCAAGATTCACCACACTTACTAAAGGATGTGCTGGTTTTTTGATGTTTAAGAAATGATGAAGTTCTGAAACCGTGTTTAGAAAATAAGTTTTATTATTTTTCATTTTATAAATTTATAAAAAAAACAGTGGATAAACGTTAATTTATCCACTGTTTAGCCTGTTACAAATTAACGCCTTTCATACTTTCAGCATCGTACCTAGCACCTGTTTCTGTACCCAAAGGAATAATACTTTCCAAACGGTTCAGATCGTCTTGCGTCAAAGAAATGCGCGCTGCAGCTATATTCTCTTCTACATATTTTACGCGTTTTGTCCCTGGAATCGGCGTGTGACCTTTAGCAATAACCCAAGCAATAGCCAACTGTGCAGATGTGATATTTTTTTCGACCGCCACTTTCTTAATTTCATTTACCAACTCCACATTTTTGAAAAACTGCTCACCTTGATATTTTGGTATAAATCTTCGGAAATCATTTTCGTTAAAATCTTCTGGCTTTTGTATTGTTCCGTTTAAAAATCCACGTCCTACTGGTGAGTAGGCAATTAAGCTGATGCCTAATTCTTTCAATGTATCCAGAATGCCCAGTTCTTCAATTTGTCTTTCAAACAAGGAGTATTCGGACTGTACTGCTGTAAGTGGGTGAATCTGATGTGCTCTTTTGATGGTTTCAGAATTTACTTCCGAAAGACCGATATATTTTATTTTTCCTTCTTTTACCAATTCGCCCATCGCTGCTACGGTCTCTTCAATTGGTGTACTGGTATCCAATCGATGCTGGTAGTACATATCAATATAATCGGTACCCAGATTTTTCAGGGAACGTTCTACGGCTTTTTTTATGTAATTTTTACTGCCATTGAATGCGCCAGTTGCTTGTTCGTTGTCGTCAATTTCGAATCCGAATTTTGAAGCTATGATGTATTTTTCTCTATTACCTTTGATCGCTTTTGCTATTAACTGTTCGTTGAGAAAAGGACCATATATATCTGCTGTATCTAAAAAATTGCCACCCAGCTCCATTGAACGATGAATGGTTGCAATCGCTTCTTTTTCATCTGCTTTTCCGTAGATATCTCCTCCGAAACCTGTTGTCATGCCCATACAGCCAAGACCGATCGGTGGTATGGTAAGTCCTTGACTGCCCAATTTTACTTCTTTCATGTTGCTCATAGTCTATTATTTTTAATTTAAATCAAAATTATGATGAGAAACCTGATCAAAAGTGTTCAAATCACGGAAGGTTGTATCCAAAAAGTTTGCCCCTAGCCGTTCATCTATTCTCATGATACTGCGGAAGGCTTGATTTTTACCGGAAATCGTAATGTCATTGGTGGGTGTTGTTGCTGCTGTAGTTTTTGTATATAACAACAATGTTGAAATTAGCTTAGTTGTTGCTCTTTTAATACTAAAATGAAGTGAACTCGAGTTCTTCTATAATGGAATCGATGCAACATTGTAGTTTGAAAAAAACAAGAAAAACCAAATTTACATATTGATCCTTTTTCAAAACGGAATGGATTTGAATTTTCTCAAGAAGTGACCGTGTCTCCCGAACCGAGACAGACTTTAGTATTTTCAATGTATTGGATATTATGTTGTAAGTTATATTTTTTAGAATAAGTATTTGTTAAGAAGTGACAGAGTGAAGTGGTTAGTTATCGGTTGCTAAATTAATTAGGATCAAAAACTAT
The DNA here is from genome assembly GCF_042686355.1 of Sphingobacterium anhuiense. NCBI lineage: Bacteria > Pseudomonadati > Bacteroidota > Sphingobacteriia > Sphingobacteriales > Sphingobacteriaceae > Sphingobacterium > Sphingobacterium anhuiense. Next base: position 1,457,439 of record NZ_JBHUPE010000004.1, on the reverse strand, counting down.
TATATTTAGTATTATTAGTAATTTATCATTATATTAGCTGTTGTTAATCAATTAACCATGAATTATGATGAGGCAAAAATTAAGACGTGTTGATGATCCCTTGTGGAAATCGATATTGGAGCAGACTTTTGCAGATTTCCTCCGATTTATGTTTCCCGAAGCTGAATTGTTATTTGACTTGAATAAACCTTTTGAATATCTCGACAAAGAGTTTGAGACCTTATTTCCGCCAGAAAAGAGTAATAAAGGTAAAAGATTTGTCGATAAGTTAGTAAAAGTCTATATGAAAGGTGGAGGTGAGCAATTTATCTTTTGTCATATTGAAGTGCAGTCCAATAAGGGTAATAATGATTTGGAAAAACGGATGTTTGAATATTATTATAAAATCACTGATCGATATCAGGTGCCAGTTTGTGCCATAGCGATATTGACTGATGAGAATATACATTATAAGCCAAAGTTGTATGAACAAAGTTTTTTAGGAACGACTTTACGGTATGAATTCAATTACTATAAGATTCTAAGTCAAAATGAGGAAGATTTACGGTCTAATCCGAATCCATTTGCTGTTGTGGTATTAACGGCATTTTTGGCTATAATTAATAATAATGTGACCGACGAAGAACTTAAAGATATTAAACATGATCTTTACGATCAAATGATGAAAAGGGATATGGAAAAGACTACACGTCAGGGTATTTATGATTTCCTGGCTTATTATGTTAGTTTTGAAGATAAAGAAATTTTTATTAAATTTGAACAAGAAATCGATACAAAATTAGGAAGGAGCACAACAATGGGTACACGTGAATATTTATTGGATAAGGCTAAGCGAGAAGGACAGGAGCAAGAACGTGGATTAGCGGCGGTACGCATCAAGAAATTGGAAGCTCTTGCTGAGGCTGAAAGGGAGAAAGCTGAAATGGAAAAGTTCGAATCAGCTACTAAAATGTTGAATAGTGGTTTTGATATAGCGATGATTTGTGATATTTTATCTCTGACTCCGGAGCAAGTCGAAAAATTGAAATAAAGTTTTACTGAGTTAATATTAAAAAAAGGTGCCTTTGGACACCTTTTTTTGTTGATATCAATTCTCTTTTATAATAAGTATTTGCGCAGGGGTGGCAGTGTACCATAATAATATGTTTTCGGCTGTAATGTAGTGACATATTGAAAAAGTGACATAGTTAAGACGTAACATATTGACGGAGTAACGGGACAAGGGAGTGACCAGCCTGCTGTTGGCGAGATGGAGGAAAAAGTGATTTAAAAGGAGATTCTTTATAGGGTCTCCTTTTTTGGTTTATAATTTTTTACTTATCCTTTGTGCATTTAACTATTTTTCTACGGAAAAGACGATTAAACAGCCTACAGATCTACTTTAGTGCTATGCTTTGAACATTTTTACCCTTCTTTTTAAGATCTGTTTCATTTTTTAAGAGGCTAATAGTATAGTTTTGTTTTGCAATTAGAGATTCTGAAAGGCTCATTTGCAGACCAAACCATAAACTACTAAACTTAAATTTAATAAATGAAATTTTTTATTGATACAGCCAATCTGAACGATATTCAGGAAGCCCAGGACTTCGGGGTTTTGGACGGTGTGACGACCAATCCTACCTTAATGGCAAAAGAAGGGATAAGCGGTGATGATCTTGTTCAGAAACATTACCTAGCGATCTGTGCTATTGTCGATGGCGATGTGAGCGCTGAGGTTATTGCAACCGATTATGAAGGAATGATCCTGGAAGGAGAGCAACTGGCAAACCTAGACCGTAAAATAGTGGTCAAAGTACCCATGACTAAGGCGGGAATTAGAGCCATCAAATATTTTAGTAACAAAGGCATAAAGACCAATTGTACATTAGTTTTTTCTGCAGGACAGGCATTATTGGCTGCAAAGGCTGGTGCTACTTATGTTTCTCCATTTATAGGCCGTCTGGATGATATTTCTGTTGATGGACTGGGGCTTATCAAAGAAATACGGGAAATATATGATCATTATCTCTTTCCTACACAGATATTAGCGGCATCTGTACGTAACAGTACACATATATTGGGTTGCGCCAAAATAGGTGCTGATGTTATCACATCGCCATTGTCTGCCATTCTTTCTCTTTTAAAACATCCCTTAACAGACAGTGGCCTAGCGCAATTTTTAGCGGATCATAAACGGGTAGCTGCTCAAAACAATTAATCGCGATGGAAATCAGTAAAAAGAGTATTTCTGAGCTACAGGCTATTGTTTCGCAAGTGCGAAGAGATATCGTTCGCATGGTCCATGCCTGCCAATCGGGTCATCCCGGAGGATCTTTAGGGGCTACAGAACTGTTGGTTGCTTTATATTTTGAAGTCATGAATAGGAAAGAGGGATTTGATATGGATGGAAGCGGAGAAGATCTGTTTTTTCTTTCTAATGGCCATATTTCTCCTGTCTTCTATAGTGTACTGGCGAGAGCTGGTTATTTTGAGGTGGCTGAACTAGCTACCTTTCGTAAGCTTGGTAGCCGTCTACAAGGTCACCCCACGACACATGAAGGTTTGCCAGGTGTGCGTATTGCATCAGGCTCTTTAGGACAGGGACTATCTGTGGCAATCGGGGCTGCACAAGCTAAAAAACTCAATCATGACGAGGGGCTGATCTATGTGCTTATGGGGGATGGTGAACTGCAGGAAGGTCAAGTATGGGAGGCTGCGATGTATGCGCCACATAATAAAGTGGATAACCTGATTGCTATTGTTGATTATAATGGTGCACAGATCGATGGGACGACGAATGATGTTTTGTCTTTGGGTGATTTGCGTGCCAAGTGGTTAGCTTTTGGTTGGCAGGTATTGGAAATACATCAGGGAAATGATATCGCTGCTATATTGGATGGTCTTACTCAAGCGCAACAGCAGGCTCATCAAGGTCTTCCTACGGTTATTTTACTGCATTCTGAAATGGGAAATGGTGTCAGTTTTATGATGGGATCACATAAATGGCATGGAGTTGCTCCAAATAACGATCAATTGGCTGATGCTTTAGCACAGAATCCACAAACATTAGGAGATTATTAAGCAAAAAAATGAAAAAATATACATATAGCGAATCTAGGGATACCCGCTCAGGTTTCGGAGCGGGACTGTTGGAAGCTGGCCGTCAAGATGAACATGTCGTGGCACTTTGTGCTGATTTGATCGGGTCACTAAAGATGAACGATTTCATAAAAGAATTTCCGGAAAGATTCTTCCAGATCGGTATTGCGGAAGCCAATATGATGGGAATAGCGGCCGGTCTGACCATCGGGAATAAGATTCCGTTTACGGGTACTTTTGCCAACTTCGCAACCGGGAGGGTGTATGATCAGATACGCCAATCGATCGCTTATTCTAATAAGAATGTAAAGATCGCAGCATCGCATGCAGGATTGACACTGGGAGAAGATGGTGCGACGCATCAGATTTTGGAGGATATCGGTTTGATGAAGATGTTACCAGGAATGACGGTGATCAACCCTTGCGATTATAACCAGACCAAAGCTGCAACGATTGCTGCCGCAAAGTATTTTGGTCCTGTTTATCTCCGTTTTGGAAGACCCGTTGTACCCGTATTTACTCCAGAAGACCAGGAGTTTGAAATCGGAAAAGCGGTTATGCTGAACGAAGGGAATGATGTCACCATCATTGCGACAGGGCACCTGGTCTGGGAAGCTATTCAAGCTGGTGAGCTTTTAGCGCAATTGGGTATAGATGCAGAGATTATTAACATACATACCATTAAGCCGTTGGATGATAATGCGATATTGAATTCAGTTCGAAAAACAGGCTGCGTGGTGACGGCGGAAGAGCATAACCGCGTAGGTGGTTTAGGAGATAGTGTTGCACAGCTGCTCGTCAAGAATATGCCAGTTCCGCAAGAATATATTGCTGTTGATGATCTTTTCGGTCAATCGGGGACACCTGCACAACTTATGGAAAAATATGGTTTAAATGCGGCGAACATCGTATCTGCAGTAGAGAAAGTGATTTGCAGAAAAGTAGACCAATCTGCACAAGTGTTATAAACCCTTTAATCTTCTGAATTCCATGAATTCAAAAAAATAGGTAAGGAAAAGGTCGGCTCACTCATGCTTATTGAAACCTAAATTGATAAATGATCAATTTACCTAAGTGTTAATATTAAATTATAAACCAAATGATTATGAAAAATATCTGGACGCTGTTATGTGTAGTCCTATCCATTACGGTATTAAAAGCTCAAACCGTTACAGCTCCTGAGGGGTTTGCTTTATATCAACCGGATATTGTACATGGTAAAATAGATACGATTACTTATCCTTCATCAACTGTTGGTACAGAAAGGACGGCTTTAGTGTATTTACCTCCTGGTTTCTCGGCAAAGAAATCGTACCCCGTACTTTATCTTTTACATGGGATCGGTGGCGATCAGTTTGAGTGGTTAAACAATGGTACTCCTCATGTTATTCTGGATAATCTGTATGCACAAGGTAAGGTGGAACCGATGATTGTGGTATTGCCCAATGGCCGTGCGATGAAAGATGACCGTGCTATAGGTAATATCATGGATGCGGCTAAAGTTGAGGCTTTTGCGACGTTTCAAAGAGATCTTATTGATGATCTTATTCCATATATTGAAAAAACTTATCCTGTGCATGCTAACCCTTTGAACCGTGCCTTATTTGGATTATCCATGGGGGGAGGTCAAGCTCTAAATTTTGGTCTTGGCAACTTGGATACATTTGCCTGGGTCGGTGGATTTTCTTCCGCACCCAATACCCTAATGCCTGAGCAACTGATCCCACATCCGCAAGAAGTAAAAGACAAACTCAAGTTACTTTGGCTTTCTTGCGGCGATCAAGATGGTTTAATCACTATTACGAACAGAACACATGATTATTTGAAAAAGCATGAGGTACCGCATGTCTTCTATATCGAGCCGGGAGGACATGATTTTAAGGTTTGGAAGAATGATCTGTATCAGATTTCGCAATTGTTGTTTAAGGAGCGTAGTCAGGGTAAATGATCACATTTTGAATATGGATATAGGCTATTTGGTTCCTGAAACAGGATTATAAGTTGACCAATACAGGCTAATCAATGTATAAAATAATAGTAGAGGAAACAAAATAGCATGATGAGATTGATGGTTGCTAAATTATTTACGATCATAGGGATAGTAAAGCTGTCGATATTCGGCTATGCCGCATATGGACAGCATAAAAGCTCTCTAAAATTATGGTATGATCAGCCTGTCGTTGATCAGATCTGGGAACAGGCATTACCGATCGGGAATGGGCGTTTGGGAGCGATGGTCTATGGTATTCCGGAACGTGAAGAATTACAGCTTAACGAAGAAACAATTTATGCCGGGGGACCTTATCGCAATGATAATCCGAATGCGTTAAACGCACTTCCTCAAATTCAGCAATTGATCTTCGCTGGTAAAACAGAGGACGCCGATCGCTTAACAAATCAATCATTTTTCACCAAAACCCATGGCATGCCCTATCAGACGGCGGGCAGTGTTATATTAAATTTTCCTGATCATAAACATTATCAGCATTATTATCGTGAACTGGATCTCGAAAAAGCTGTCGTGCGGTCGCGCTATACGGTAGAAGGTGTCACCTATACGCGTCAAGTGTTTTCTTCTTTTGCTGATGATGTGATTGTAATGGAAATAACCGCTAGTAAAAAGGGTGCTTTAAATTTTGATCTCGAATATGCAAATCCCTCCGAGTGCAAGGTTTATAAATCTGGTCAAAGCCTAATTTTAGAAGGCAGCGGGACATCGCATGAGGGTATTGAGGGAAAAATCAGGTATCAAAAGCATACTGCTGTTAAAAATAAGGACGGCCGTGTCACGCTCACGGATAACAAACTGACCGTATCGGGCGCGACATCGGTCGTGATCTATATGGCTGTTGCTACAAATTTTGTGAATTACAAAACCGTTGATCAGAATGCAGGTGTTAAAGCAGCCAGTACATTAGCACTGGCTCAAAAGAAAGCTTTTCAAACGGCATTGAAGCAGCATATCGCGATGTACAGCAAGCAATTCGCACGTTTCAAATTAGATCTGGGTCAAACAGCTGAACAAGAAAATCTGACGACTACTAAACGGATTGAAAATTTCAAAACGACACAAGATCCAGCTTTGGTGGCGTTATTGGTGCAGTTTGGACGGTATTTATTGATCTGCTCTTCTCAGCCTGGTGGACAGCCTGCCAATTTGCAGGGGATCTGGAATAGATCGATGAACCCGCCATGGGATAGCAAATATACGGTCAATATTAACACCGAAATGAACTACTGGCCAGCGGAGGTTACTAATCTTTCAGAAACGCATGAGCCCCTTTTTCAGCTGATTAAAGATCTGAGCGAGAGTGGTCGAGAAACTGCACGGGTACTCTATGGTGCTGATGGCTGGGTTACGCACCATAACACAGATCTCTGGCGGGTGACCAGTCCCATCGATTTTGCGGCAGCAGGTATGTGGCCGACAGGCGGGACATGGCTAACGCAGCATTTATGGGAGCACTATTTATACACCGGTGATCAGAAGTTTCTTACTGAAGTGTATCCTGTCATGAAAGGAGCGGCCGATTTTATTCTTTCTATATTGATTGCACATCCTAAGCATAAAGACTGGCTGGTCATTGCACCCTCCATATCTCCCGAGCACGGGCCGATCTCTGCGGGGGTTACCATGGACAATCAACTGGCTTTCGATATCCTTACACGTACGGCATTAGCGAGCGAGATTGTCGATCAAGATGCCGCTTATCAAGCGAAATTAATAAAAGCCGCTCGAAAGCTCCCGCCTATGCAGGTAGGCCGATATGCGCAATTGCAAGAGTGGCTGGAAGATCTTGATGATCCTAAAAGTGACCATCGGCATGTATCGCACTTGTATGGCCTGTATCCGGGAAACCAGATATCGGCCTATCGGACGCCCCAATTATTTGAGGCTGCTGCTAATTCATTGCAGTATCGAGGTGATTTTGCGACCGGTTGGTCCATCGGCTGGAAAATCAATCTATGGGCACGTTTGCTCGATGGGAATAAAGCGTATCAGATCATTGACAATATGTTGACTTTAGCGAATCATAAAAATCCGGATGGACGGACTTATCCCAATATGTTTACAGCCCATCCACCTTTTCAGATTGATGGAAATTTTGGTTTGAGTGCAGGAGTTGCTGAAATGCTGCTACAGAGCCATGACGGAGCGGTGCATGTGCTACCCGCGTTGTCCGAGTTATGGCGCGATGGCGCTGTCTCGGGTATTGTCGCTAGAGGTGGATTTACTGTAGATATGAACTGGAAAGACGGTCAGATTCGGAACATTGCTGTTACCTCAAAAATTGGCGGAAACCTACGTTTACGATCCTACTGGCCACTTAAAGGTAAGGGGTTGAAGAGAGCAGCTGGTGAAAACGAAAATAGTCTGTTAAACCCTATAGCTGGAAAAGAAGCGCTTGTGTCATCACAGGCGACTTTGAAAGGGAAGTATTTGAGACCAATCTTTGAGTACGATATGGCTACGCAAAGAGGCGAAAAGTATGATTTTGTTCTTGACCCACAATTGTTTTAAAAGGCATGGGAACAGATAATAATGACTTAAAGTATTGCTAAATAGACCGAAAAATTATTAGAAAAAATTAGGATATGTTATTACTAGGAATAGATTTAGGGACTTCCTCTATTAAAGTTTCTGTTATCGATGCACAGACCAATAGGAGAATCGTGTCTACACAGTACCCCGATAACGAAGCGGCTATTATTTCTGAACAGCAGGGCTGGGCGGAGCAAGATCCCAATCTGTGGTGGGAGTACACAAAATTGGCGATTAAAAAATTGAACATTACAGGACTTTATAATCCGAAGCATATTACTGCTATTGGAATTGCTTATCAGATGCATGGCCTCGTGATCGTAGACAGGGATCAACATCCGCTGCGTAATGCCATTATCTGGTGCGATAGTCGAGCGGTTGCAATAGGCGATCAGGCAATCTCAGATCTGTCTTCTACTGGTTTTTTGGCCTCACATCTCAATTCTCCAGGAAATTTCACTGCTTCAAAGTTAGCCTGGGTGAAGCACAATGAACCCGAACTGTATGCGCGGATATATAAATTCATGCTACCGGGTGATTATTTGAGCATGTGTTTAACAGGTGAAATTAATTCCAATATCAGTTCTATATCGGAAGGAATCTTATGGGATTTTAAGAACAATAGGATCTCGGAGACTTTACTTGATTATTACGGTATTGATCAGGGTTTAGTTCCGGATATTTTACCTGTTTTCTCAAACTATGGACTGATCAAACCCGAAGTAGCGGATGAATTGAACCTTTCCCGAGATGCTTTCGTGAGTTATAAAGCCGGTGATCAGCCTAATAATGCACTTTCATTGAACGTATTTGATCCCGGAGAGGTGGCTGCGACTGCCGGTACATCGGGTGTTATATATGCGGTTACGGATCAACTGGTCTATGATCAGGAGTCTCGCGTCAACACATTTGCGCATGTCAACCATAATTCTTCGCAGACAAGTTTGGGGGTTCTGCTCTGTATAAATGGTACTGGTATCCAAAATAGCTGGATGAAAAAAATAACAGCATTGGGAAATGACTATGTACAGATCAATCAATTGGCGTCTAATATCGCGATCGGTTCTGATGGTATCACGGTATTGCCTTTTGGCAATGGGGCCGAAAGAATGTTAAAAAATAGGATGGTGCATGCCCATATTGAAAATATTGATTTTGTACGTCACGACGAAGCGCACCTGTGGCGTGCCGCTCAAGAAGGAATCGCTTTCTCTTTTCGCTACGGTCTGGATATTTTGAGGCAGAATGGAATAGAACCAAAAGTAATCCGTGCCGGACATGCCAATTTATTTTTAAGCCCCGTATTTCAGCAGTCTTTTGCTGGGGTGACACAGGTTGAAGTTGAGCTTTATGATAATGATGGAAGTGTAGGGGCAGCGCTGGGAGCTGGACTTGGAGCGGAGATATTTGCGTCCCGGAAAGAAGCTTTTGCCGGATTGGAGAAACATGCGATCATTGAACCTTCACATACCGCTCTATATGATGAGCTGTATGAGAAATGGAAAGATAGTTTAAATCGGAAATTGTTAAATTAATAAAAAATGGAAGTATTATTAGGAAATCAGGAGTATTTCAAAAACATTGGACAGATAAAATATGAAGGGGTAGATTCGGATAATCCGCTCGCATTTAGATGGTATGATGCGGACCGTGTGGTAGCAGGGAAAACGATGGCCGAGCATTTAAGGTTTGCGTGCGCTTACTGGCATTCGTTTAATGGTAATGGATCGGATCCGTTTGGTGGACCGACTCAGTTTTTCCCGTGGGATGCCAAACCTGCCATTATAGACCGTGCAAAAGATAAAATGGATGCCGCATTTGAATTTATGACTAAAATGCAATTGCCCTACTATTGTTTTCACGATGTCGATCTGGTTGATTATACCGATAATGTGGTTGAAAATGAACAAAACATGGAGCGTATCGTGGATTATGCCAAGGAAAAGCAAAGACAGAGCGGTATCAAATTGCTCTGGGGAACTGCTAACCTGTTTAGCCATCACCGTTATATGAACGGTGCTTCAACCAATCCTGATTTTCATGTACTGGCGCATGGCGGTGCACAGGTAAAAGCCGCTATTGATGCCACGATTGCCCTTGGAGGTGAAAATTATGTGTTCTGGGGAGGACGGGAAGGATATATGTCGCTCTTAAATACAGATATGAAAAGAGAGCAGGATCATCTGGCCCATTTTTTACATCTGGCTAAAGATTATGCCCGTAAAAATGGTTTTAAGGGTTCGTTCTTTATTGAACCTAAACCCTGCGAGCCTTCTAAGCATCAGTATGATTTTGATGCGGCAACGGTTATTGGCTTTCTGAGAAAGTATGATCTATTGGATGATTTTCAGTTAAACCTAGAGGTGAACCATGCTACTCTGGCTGGGCATACTTTTCAGCATGAATTGCAAGTTGCTGCAGATGCGGGACTTTTAGGGTCTATCGATGCTAACCGCGGTGATTATCAAAATGGCTGGGATACCGATCAATTTCCAAACGATCTGAATGAACTGACCGAGTCTTTGTTAATTATTTTAGAGGCTGGTGGCTTAAAAGGTGGCGGTGTGAATTTTGATGCTAAGATCCGCAGAAATTCAACCGATCCTGCCGATCTGTTTTATGCGCATGTCGGTGGAATGGACAATTTTGCTCGAGCTTTGGTCATTGCAGACAATATTCTTCAGAAATCTGATTATAAAAAAATACGTTCAGAGCGCTATGCGAGCTTTGATACTGGTGCCGGTGCTGATTTTGAGCAAGGAAAATTGACTTTAGAAGATCTCCGGAACTTTGCTGCTGAAAATGGTGAACCTAAACTTATTAGTGGTAAGCAGGAATATTTAGAGAATTTAATTAACCGTTTTATTTAACCCGTTTTAGTAATTGTTTTTTTTTCGTTTTAGTTATGGGAAGGGCTTCTGCTCTTTTCATAACTTATTTTACTTTTATCAAGTCCATAACCAATTGACCAGTTATTCCTGTCATAAGATGCAGAGCGATGCGCAATCATCGCAATCTTAGCAGTAATACCTAGATCCGATCGGCTAACAAGCATGTGGAGGGGAAGAAATTTAAAATCGAGATTTTTTTATACAAGGAAAATATATAATTGTTCTATGAGAATTATTGCCATTCTGTTCAGCTTTTTTATTTACCAGCATGTTGTTGCCAAGATCAGGCTTCCGGCTTTAATCAGCGATCGTATGGTACTGCAACGCGAAGTGGATCTGAAATTATGGGGCTGGGCAGACCGCGGTGAAAAGGTGACGATTCGCTTTCAGGGAAAAGTTTACCATACACAACCTGATACTGCTGGCAAATGGTCTGTGAGTTTAGCACCACAGCAAGCTGGAGGACCATTTATCATGGAAATCAATGAACTTGTTATTCGGGATATTTTAATCGGTGATGTCTGGTTGGCCTCAGGACAGTCTAATATGGAGACCCCTATATTACGCTTAGTGGAGCGATATCCGGAGATCAATGTGTCCAACAATCACATGATACGCTATTACAAAGTACCAACACAGGAAGCCGTTGATGAAAAAGAGGAGATCGCTTCTGGTGCTCAATGGTATTCAGCAACAGCTTCTGACGTGATTAACTGGACCGCTTTAGCTTATTTCTATGCAGAGGAAGCTTACCGCCACACGGGGGTTCCCGTAGGTATGCTGGTCGTTAGTAAGGGCGGTAGCAATATTCAAAGTTGGGTAAACCAGGCGCATTTAAAAGAATTTCCAGCTTTGACCGTCAATAAAGACGCATTAGCTGTCCTAGAAAATGCGGCGGTAGATCAGGGGGTCAATAAATGGTACCATGCAGATTGGGACGATCGTGAATGGAAGACAGTAACGGTACCAAACCGCTGGAATGAAACAGGTCTGGATGTTAAAGGTACGGTCTGGTACCGTAAAGATTTTGATTTACCACCTAATATGGGGGGCAAGCATGCTAGGCTTTACTTAGGGACACTGGTCGATCGTGATTCTGTCTTTGTGAACGGCATATTTGTGGGCGCTACTTCTTATTTCTATCCGCCACGCAAATATGATATTCCTGCAGGAATACTGAAATCGGGAAAAAATAATATCACTATCCGTTTAACGGCTGATAGCCATGATGGTGGCTTTATTTCTGATAAACCATACCGAATGAGCAATGATGAAATAAACGTAGACCTTACGGGGGAATGGAAATATAAAGTAGGACAGGATTTAAAGTTCTTGGAGCAGGCAAAAAAGCAACTTCCAAATCTGGTATCCATGGGCTCGAGGCTGTACAATGGTATGATCTATCCATTGCGCGATTATGAGGTGAAAGGGGTGATCTGGTATCAGGGGGAAAGTAATGCTGGAGATGCAAATTATGGGAAGTATTTAAAAGCACTGGTATCAAATTGGCGAACAACATTTCAAAAAGTTGAACTTCCTTTTTTACTTGTACAGCTCCCTAATTATGCTCCGAAATCTGTCAAACCACCAGTTGAAAGTGGCTGGGCCCGGGTTCGGGAAGCACAATTGCAAACCGTATTGGAAGTACCTAAAACGGCTTTGACAGTAACTTATGATCTGGGCGAATGGAATGATATTCACCCATTAAATAAAAAAGATCTTGCCTACCGTTTGTTTTTGCAAGCTCGTCGATTGGTCTATGGAGAACAGTTGGTTAGTGAAGGTCCGCTTTATAAAAATATGAAGATCGATGGAAACAAGATTGTTTTGTTTTTCCATCCTAGTGCAGGCGGTTTAAAGAGCCGCGAACATCGTTTAAAACATTTCGCCATAGCTGGCCAAGATAAGGCCTACGTGTGGGCAGATGCAGTTATTCACGATAATACGGTCATTGTGAGCAGTAATGACGTTCCAAATCCTGTAGCCGTTCGTTATGCCTGGGGTGACAATCCGGAAGAAGCAAATCTTCAAAACAAAGCAGGATTACTTGCCTCACCATTTCGTACAGACAATTGGTAGCGGGGCGATGCAAGCGCGGGGGTTAATCAATAATATAGCAGAAAAAATTATGAATAAAACTAAATTTATGTTTAAGAAAAAGTCAGTCTTACTGTTCTGTGCAGGTCTGTTTGTCCTATCGGCAACCGATGTGATGGCACAGCATAATGCGATAAAAAGTAATCAGACACAAAAGTTTGTCCACAAAGGTGCGGGTAATCCCTATTTGCCACTTTGGGAGCATTTGCCGGATGGTGAACCTCGCGTCTTTGAGGATCCTGATCATCCAGGAAAATACCGTGCTTATATCATCGGGTCGCATGATCTACGATTTGACAGTTATTGTGGACCTGATATTCGGATGTGGTCTGCACCTGTAGATGATCTGTCCAGCTGGAGAGATGATGGACCTATTTTAACTTACGAAACTGGTGGGCAATGGGATGTCATGTATGCGCCGGACTTGGTTGAAGTAAAAAGAAAGGATGGCCGCAAAGAATATTATCTCTATCCGCACAGTCGGGGAGAACACCGCGAGGCTATGGTGGTGAAAGGAGATCGTCCTGATGGACCTTTTAAACCGATCAATTTGACGGAAGATGGTACACGTACGTTGCCTGGAAGTGTGATTGGATTTGATCCGGCTATATTTGTCGAACAAATAACAGATCGGAATGATCCTGATTTTGAAATCGGGTTTAGAGCTTATGCCTACTGGGGTTTTCAACGCTCTTTGGCGGCTCAATTAGATCAAAATACGATGTACACGGTGAGACCGGGAACAAAGATCATGGATCGTTTTATTCCCGCAAGCGCAAGCTATGGCGTGTTACGTGATCAGAAGGGTACGGAATATGCGCATGTTGTACCGGGAGAGGATTTGGGATCTTTTAATTTCTTTGAAGCTTCTTCGATCCGGAAAGTTGGCAATAAGTACGTGTCAGTATACAGTGGTTATTCGGGTCCTGAATACGGTGTCGGAAGTTCGAACTCGACATTGCGCTATCTGATTGGTGATTCACCTTTGGGACCCTGGAAGAGCGGGGGTGTGCTGGTCGATTCGCGTGGACCGGTCCTTAATCAGGATGGTACAGCGATAGAAACGAGTAATGCCGGGCATAATACGCATGGCAGTATCGAGGAAATTAATGGGCAATGGTATGTTTTTTACCATAGACCGCCAAGAGGATTTGGATTTGCACGTCAGGCAGTAGTCGCTCCGGTTATCATCGAGTGGGATGAAAAACCAGTCGCACAAGGTGGGTCGGTACGAATCAGGGCTTATGATCCATATGCCGCAAATAAAATGGTGACGGTTAAGGATAGTCAGGGTAAAGAATATAAGGGTGCAGAAGTGACTTCTGAGGGCTTTCACATTTTTGGACTCGATCCTTATCAATATTATTCAGCGGGATATACGGCCTATCTGTCGGATATCAGTACCATGCAAGATTCTTGGGATATATGGGATAATCATATGCCGGTTACAAATCTGAGAAATGGAAGTATTGTCGGGTTTAAATATTTTGGTTTTGGGGGTCTGAAGCAAGATCAATTTGGATTGAAAGCTTTTGAAGGAACAAAAAAAGGAAACAGTACGATGTTTAACCTGTTTATAACTCCGAAATCTAAAAAGTCCTTTAAAGTAAATGTTTGGCTGGATGGTCCTTATGATAATGCCGCTTGGAAGGGACAGAAAATTGGGGAAATTGTCGTTCCGGAGAATGCTGCAGGTGAAACGGCAGCATTTAAAATTGATGTTTCCAAATATGTTGATCATCTGGATAAAAAGCATGCGGTATACCTGGTTGCGGAAGGGGGAGATCATGAAATTCTGTTTGACTTCATCGGTCTGGGATTTAGTTCAAAGAAACATAAAATTGATCGTCCCATCGTGCCTCAAGTGCGTATCGCTGTCAACGGTAAGTCGCTGGATATACCGGCTATACCTGTCCGTTCTACCAATGCAAATGGCATTGTTGACTATGGTCAGTATGAGATTAAAAGTAAAATTTCATCGCAACAAGCAGCGGCGCCGGTCGTGACGGCATCTTCGGATAATCCGGCTGTTAAAATCACCATTAATCAAGCAACATCATCTTCGGGAACTTGTCGGGTAACATTTAACTACAACGGTGTGTCCAAAATTTATAATGTTATATTTACTGCTGATTAAGTCTCTGGATAAACCTAAAAAATAGATAAGTATTATGAAAATTCATGTAACAGGTATACGCAGATCATCGTATTGGTTTTTACTTTTGTTTTTATTTATAAATCCAATTTATGGACAGCAAAAGGATCAGAAAGCAAAAAATCCGATCATCTTTGCTGATGTTCCGGATCTGTCGATGATCCGTGTAGGCGATACCTACTATATGAGCAGTACCACTATGCATATGAATCCGGGCTTGCCGCTCATGAAATCCAAAGACCTGGTTAATTGGGAAATGATGGGTTATGGACATCATACTCTTGCTGCTATGGATGAACTGAATCTGGATCAGGATAAAAATACTTATGGACGGGGATCATGGGCAAGTAGTTTGCGCTATCATCAGGGAACCTATTATGTCAGCACATTTGCCCAGACAACCGGTAAGACTTATATTTATTCAACTCAGGATATCGAGCATGGGCCCTGGGATCGAAAGGAGTTTGCGCCTGCTTTGCATGATCATAGCCTATTTTTTGAAGGGGATAAAATCTATATGATCTGGGGTGGCGGTAAGATCAATATGGTTGAACTGCTGCCCGATCTATCTGGAATAAAACCGGAGACGCAACGTGTCTTAATTGAAAACGCAACCTTACCGACAACACCTGCGGGTGTGCAGGGTGGCCTTCCGGCCGAGGGATCACAGTTTTTTAAAATAAATGGAAAATATTATCTGTTTAACATTTCCTGGCCTCCCGGTGGGATGCGGTCTGTGATTGTGCACCGTGCAGATAAAATAGATGGACCATATGAGGGGCGGGTGGTTTTGCAGGATCAAGGTGTAGCGCAGGGGGGATTGATTGATAAACCGAACGGTGAGTGGTATGCTTATCTTTTTCAGGATTATGGTGCTGTCGGACGGATCCCATATCTTGTTCCTGTTACGTGGAAAGCGGGCTGGCCGGTACTGGGGGTGGATGGTAAAGTACCCGAAGTACTGGATCTGCCGGTTAGCACAGGATTGATCCCTCATCTGGTCAATTCTGATGATTTTGACCGTAAAGCGGGAGAGCCGGATTTGCCGATGGTATGGCAATGGAACCATAATCCTGTTGGAGCATTATGGTCTGTGCACGAAAATAAAGGAAATCTGAGGTTAAAGACTGGGCGTGTAGATCAGCATTTTTTGCAGGCAAGAAACACCTTGACACAGCGCACCTTTGGTCCAACTTGTGAGGGTGAGACTGCAATCGATATTTCAGCTATGAAGGACGGCGATTTTGCAGGTTTATCTTTACTGCAGCAAAACTATGCTTTGCTGGGGGTGCGCATGGAAGGTGGTCAGCATTTTTTAGTGAACAGCAATGCGAAGGGAGGAATAGAACAAGAGCGAGCACGTATCCCGCTGCAGCAACAGAAAGTTTATTTAAAAGTGAAATGTGATTTTACCAATAAAAGAGATATTGCCACTTTTTTCTATAGCCTGAATGGTGAAAAATGGGAACCCATAGGAACGGAATTTAAAATGACTTATACGATACCGCATTTTATGGGCTATCGTTTTGGATTATTTAATTATGCGACTAAAAATGTGGGTGGATTTGTGGATTTTGATTATTTCCACATCCGGCCCTGATTTTTTAACGGTCTTAGGACTTTACGGATTTAATAGCTGTATGTCCTTGCTTATATAAAATAAGCGATTCATCAAGCCCCTACGTTATAAGACGTAGGGGCTTGATTTTTTAGTGGACATCTGTTCAAGATGAATCGATGGAAACTACAGCATTAAAATCTTTTGTAAACCGGAGCTGTTTTTACAAAAAAACTTTCTTTTCGGCCATTATCGGCCATCATTTAAACATTTTTATCTATTAATAACACATATGTATCATGTGCTAAATCGTCGTACTTGTAATTTTACAATTGTCATCATGAACTTGTGATACTGAACACATCGATAATCTTAAACATTATTGATGGACCTAAAAAATATCAGGTATGCTTCAGCAGCTGCATGATGCATAAAAACCAATTATTTACAAGACAAAAATGAAAACTGAAACGCAAACAATAGGCGAACAGAAAGGTTTCTATAAACTTTCGTCGTTGCAACGAATAGGATTTGGATCAGGTGATCTGGCGCAAAACCTGATTTACCAAACGGTATCCATGTATCTGCTTATTTTTTACACGAATGTATTTGGGATATCTGCAACAGCAGCGGGAATTATGTTTCTGGTGGTTCGTGTTATTGACGTGATATGGGATCCAATTGTGGGCGCATTTGTTGATAAAAAGAATCCTAAAATGGGGAAATACCGGTCTTATTTAATTCTAGGCGGTATCCCATTAACTGGATTTGCTATACTCTGTTTCTGGAATGGATTTTCAGGATCATTGCTCTATGCCTATATGACTTATGTTGGATTATCAATGATCTATACCCTGATCAATGTACCGTATGGCGCACTGAATGCATCGCTGACGCGGGATACAGATGAAGTTACAAAACTGACGTCGACCCGTATGTTTATGGCGAATATGGGTGGCCTGGCAGTAGGATATGGGGTGCCTATACTGGTTCAATATCTTTCGCCAAATGGAAAGATCAATTCTCCCGAATCTGCGCAAGCCTGGTTTATTACGATGACGCTCTATGCTATCGCCGGGTTATTGTTATTGGTTTTCTGTTATACGCAAACCAAGGAACGTGTTGTTATGGATGTGAAACAAACAGAAAATGTAAAAGTTTCCGATCTGTGGACTGCATTTAAACATAATGGACCTTTGCGCATATTGGCTTTCTTCTTTATTACTGCATTTGCCATGATGGCGATCGGAAATGCTGCGGGCTCATATTATATGATCTATAATGTTCAGGCGCCAGAAATGCTTCCTTATTTTATGGCATTAGGATCTCTTCCGGCCTTTATTTTTATGCCACTGGTACCTGCAATAAAGCGTGCAATAGGCAAAAAGCAACTGTTTTATGTGTTCTTAACGATCGCCATATTAGGAATGATCATGCTCTATATTATTTCTGTTATACCCGCTTTAAGGAGTCAGGTTTGGTTGGTGTTAGTGGCACAATTTATTAAATCCACAGGGATCATCGTGGCTACAGGATATATGTGGGCATTGGTTCCCGAAGTGATTTCCTATGGCGAGCATGCTACAGGAAAACGGATCTCCGGGATCGTGAATGCTTTGACCGGTATTTTTTATAAAGCGGGTATGGCTCTGGGGGGCGTCGTACCAGGTCTCGTGCTTGCATACGTCGGTTTTGATAAAGACAATACCATTACGCAATCGGCTTTTTCCGAGCAGGGTATCCTTTGGTTAGTGGTTGTTATACCTGCTATTTTATTGCTGGTGGCCATGTTTATTATTTCAAAATATGAATTGGACGATGCGGTGATCGATAAAATAAATCATGAAATAGAATCAAGACACAAGAATTAAATTGTTAAAAATGAATAAAGCAAAGATCGTTTTTTTGACTGGCATCGCTACACTGGGTTTGGCATGCACCTCGACTAAATCACAACAGGTAACGGGTGATCGTCCTTCTGAAAACCAGGTGATATTAAAGCATGCTTTCAAGGATAAATTTTATATCGGTACAGCCTTGAATCTGGATCAAATATGGGAACGCAATGCCGCCGCTATTTCGGTTGTTAAAGATCAATTTAATTCCATCGTGGCGGAAAACTGTATGAAAAGTATGTATCTGCAACCCCGGGAAGGGGAGTTTAATTTTAAAGATGCAGATCGTTTTGTCGCATTGGGAGAGCAGCATGGCATGCACATCATCGGGCATACCTTAATGTGGCATTCGCAGACGCCAGCTTGGTTCTTTGTCGATCAAAAAGGGAAAGATGTCTCGCGCGAAGTTTTGATTGAGAGGATGCGCAAGCATATCCATACCGTGGTTGGACGCTATAAAGGACGTATTCACGGCTGGGATGTGGTCAATGAGGCTGTGCTGGATAATGGTGAACTGCGGAAAAGTAAGTTTTACGATATCATCGGTAAAGATTTTATTAAGCTTGCTTTTCAATTTGCGCAAGAGGCAGATCCCAATGCCGAATTCTATTACAATGATTACTCGACAGCTATTCCTGCCAAAAGAAATGGAATTATGAAACTGGTCAAAGAGGTTCTTGATTCGGGTGCCCGGGTTGATGCTATTGGTATGCAGGAGCACAATGGCTTGGATAATCCTGCCTTAAGTGAAGTGGAAAAGACAATTGTCGGTTTTGCTAGTTTAGGGACAAAAGTGATGGTGACGGAAATGGATATTTCTGTATTGCCTCATGTAAATCCCAATATGGGAGCAGAAATCAGTGAAACGTACCAGTATAAAAATGAATTAAATCCATATCAAGAAGGTTTGCCGGATGCTATAGCGAAAGCTTTAGCTAACCGGTACAAGGATTTTTTTAAATTATATCTAAAACATGACGATAAAATAACGCGCGTGACGGTGTGGGGGGTAGGTGATGGTGATTCGTGGAAAAATGGATGGCCGGTTCCCGGACGGACAGACTATCCTTTGTTATTTGACCGGGAATATAAACCTAAAGCTTTTCTTAAAGATTTAGTGCAATTGGCAGAACAAAAATAACCCTATAATTTTATGAGTAAAGCACGATATTTAGTATCAGATGATTTTATGGCTGATCCGTCAGCTCATGTTTTTGAGGATAAAATTTACATTTATCCCTCGCATGACTGGGAAAGCGGAATTTTGGAAAATGATCATGGCGATCATTTTGATATGAAAGATTACCATGTTTTTTCTATGGATGATATGGATGCTGAGGCGGTCGATCATGGTAAAGTATTGGAAGTCGCAGATATCCCATGGGGTGGAAGACAGCTCTGGGATTCGGATGTGGCGACAAAAAATGGTAAATATTATCTTTATTTCTCCTTGAAGGATAAGACCGATGTCTTTAGGCTTGGAGTAGCGGTAAGTGATACGCCATATGGTCCTTTTATTCCGGAGGAGAATCCGATCAAAGGAAGTTATAGTATAGATCCCTGTGCTTTTCAAGATGATGATGGTAGCCATTATCTGTATTTCGGGGGTATATGGGGCGGCCAGCTTCAATATTACAGAAATAACAAAATGACTTATCCCATGGATCTACCGCACTGGCACGATGTAGCGCTATGTCCAAAAGTTGTAAAACTAACGGAGGATATGCTGCAATTTGATGAAGAACCAAAAGATCTTGTTATTTTGGATCAAGAAGGTAACCCTCTTAAACAGGGAGATCTAGAACGCCGTTTTTTTGAAGCTTCCTGGATGCATAAATATGGCGACAAGTATTATTTCTCGTATTCTACAGGCGATACGCATTTATTGTGTTATGCAATCGGGGATAATCCATATGGTCCATTTACCTATCAAGGTGTGATTCTGACTCCGGTGGTTGGTTGGACCACTCATCACAGTATACTGCAATTTAAAGGGAAATGGTATTTGTTTTATCATGACTGTGTGCCCTCTGGTGGGAAAACTTGGTTGCGGAGTATGAAAGTAGTTGAGCTTGAATATGATGATCATGGACTCATCAAAACCCTAAATGGTCAAGAATGCTGAAATTGAGGATCTTTTGCAGCCTAACCTATTATAAACCTGATTTTTAATCTTATGATGAAAATACGTCTATTGCTTTTGTTCTTTATTTTTTCTTTTTCTTGTCTCTACGCTGAAGATGGAAGTAAGCTTTGGCTTAGGTATACTCCTGTTTCTAAAGAAATGGCTAAAAATAGATCGATAACGGCTGATGCTAAAAATCCGGTTGCCGTACAAGCACAGCACGAGTTAGCTACTTTTTGGAAGGGACAGTCTATTGATTTAAAACTAGACAAAAAGTTGACGCATTTGAAAGATGGTTTTAAAATAACAGGCCATCGAGATCGGATTAAGGTGACCGCACATGAGCCCGCCGGTTTATTATATGCAGCTTACCATCTGTTGCAATTACAGGAAACGGATCAACAGGTTTTAAATTTGAATGTGGAAGAAATACCATCGTTTAATATCCGTATGCTCAATCATTGGGACAATCTGGATCGCACCGTTGAACGTGGTTACGCCGGATATTCGTTGTGGCAATGGGATGATCTGCCCGGACAGCTGTCTCCGCGATATGAAGCGTATGCACGTGCTAATGCCTCTATTGGTATCAATGCTACTGTGATTAATAACGTGAACGCTTCACCTCAAATTTTGAGTTCTGAATACTTGCTGAAATTAAAAGGTCTGAGTGATGTTTTTCGCCGATATGGCATCAAAGTTTATTTATCTGTTAACTTTTCATCACCCAAGATATTGGGTGGTACGTCAGATTCAGACCCTTTAAATCCGCAGGTAATTTTGTGGTGGAAGAATAAAGTCAAAGAGATTTACAGTGTTATTCCTGATTTCGGCGGTTTTTTGGTGAAAGCGAATTCGGAAGGCCAACCTGGTCCTCAGGATTATGGCAGAACGCATGCTGAGGGGGCAAATATGCTTGCGGCTATTTTAAAACCTTATCAGGCTCTTGTGATGTGGCGGGCGTTTGTTTACAATCCCTCGACAGAGGATCGTGCCAAGCAGGCCTATCAGGAATTTGTGCCACTCGATGGGCAGTTTAGCGATAATGTGATTATTCAAATCAAGAATGGACCGATCGATTTTCAGCCTCGTGAACCCTTTAATCCACTCTTTGGTGCACTTAAAAAAAGTCATGAAATGGTTGAATTTCAGATCACGCAAGAGTATCTGGGATTTTCGAACCATTTGGTTTATTTAGCGCCGCTATTTCAAGAGACATTGGATCATGATACTTATGCGGATGGAAAGGGAAGTACAGTCGCCAGGTTTACGGATGGCACCTTACGGCCTGCGCGAAAGACAGCAATTGCAGCGGTGGCGAATATTGGCGATGATACCAATTGGACAGGTCACCACTTTGCACAGGCGAATTGGTATGCCTATGGAAGACTGGCGTGGAATCATCAGCTCGCGTCTGAACAAATTGCGGAAGAATGGATCGCAATGACATTTTCGAAAGATAAGCAGTTTATAGCTGCTGTGAAAGAAATGATGATGACTTCACGGGAAGCTGCTGTAAATTATATGATGCCACTCGGGCTGCATCATATCTTTGCTTTCGACCATCATTATGGACCGGAACCGTGGGGCGATCAAAAAGGTGGACGTCCCGATTGGATGCCCTGGTATTATCATCAAGCAGATACGATAGGTGTAGGGTTTGACCGGACAGCAAGAGGGAGCAACGCAATCTCACAATACAGTCCTCATGTCGCGAACATATATGGTGATATCCTGCTATGTCCAGATCAGTATTTACTTTGGTTTCATCATGTGCCGTGGCATTATACGATGAAAAGCGGCTTATCCTTGTGGGATGAATTATGCTATCAATATGATCTCGGGGTAAAGCAGGTACGCGACATGCAAAAAGTGTGGGATAGATTGGAAAACCAGGTCGATCAACAACGTTTTGCTGAAGTGCAATCGAAACTGAAGATTCAAGCTAAAGATGCGGTATGGTGGAAAGATGCCTGTCTCCTTTATTTTCAAACATATTCCAAAAGACCTATACCTTATGATATCGAAAGACCTGTACATGAATTGGAGGATTTGAAGAAGATCAAACTGAATATGAAACATCATAATTAACGTCTTATTGCGCACAGCAGTAAGTGGTTAGTAAGGGGAATGATGGGTTTTCTATGTTGAATGGACGATAGCCTGTTTAACTTATGATGAATTAAAAAATTATTGAAAACATAAATAACAAAGATAAGATGCAAATCATGCAACAGAAAAAACATATACAATTAGGATTATTGTCCTGCCTATTTGCTTTTACTGTACTCTCATCCTGTCAGACAATGCGCGCAGATGAGAGAAAAGAGCCGGTTGGAAAAGTGGTAGGGCAGCCCTTGTACAGTAATTTTAAATACACCGGCAAGGATGCTTTCTATAGTGAAAATCCAATAGTGCCGGGTCAATTTTACAGTACTATTTTACAGGGATGCTATCCTGATCCCAGTATCACCAGAAAGGGAGATGATTATTATTTAGTCGCTTCTTCATTTGTGATGTTTCCTGGAGTTCCTATTTTTCATTCCCATGATATGGTGAACTGGAAGCAGATCGGCCATGTACTAAACCGTGAGTCTCAGTTGCAGGTCGGTACTGCAGGTATCAGTGAGGGGGTATATGCGCCGGATATTATGTATAATCCAAATAATGATACCTTTTATATGATCACAACGCAGTTTGCTTCGGGGATCGGTAATATGGTTGTTAAAACTAAAGATCCGAAAGCAAACAATTGGTCTGATCCGATTAAATTACAGTTTGATGGAATTGATCCGGCTTTATTTTTTGATGATAATGGAAAGGCATATGTGGTGCATAACGATGCTCCGGATAAGGGGAAAGAATTGTACACAGGCCATCGGGTGATCAAGATCTGGGAATACGATGTCGCGACTGATCAGGTGATCCCGGGTACGAGTAAGATCATTGTTGATGGGGGAGTAGATCTTGCCAAGCAACCCATCTGGATTGAAGCACCGCATATTTACAAGAAAAATGGACAGTATTATTTGATGTGTGCAGAAGGGGGTACTGGAGGGAATCACAGTGAGGTTATTTTTTCCAGCAGTCATCCGATGGGGCCTTATACTCCTGCAAAAAATAATCCGATTCTTTCACAGCGTCATCTCCCTGCTGATAGACCCAATAAAGTCGATTGGGCAGGTCATGCAGATCTAGTTCAAACTGCTGATGGGGAATGGTACGGTGTATTTTTGGCGGTTAGACCAAATGAAAAGAATCGTGTAAACACCGGTCGGGAAACATTTGTGCTGCCCGTTGACTGGTCGGGTGAATGGCCGATTTTTAAAGGTGGAATGGAGCCCCTTAAAGCATTGGTGCATACACCAAAAGGGATTGAAAGCAGTAAAGATAAATCCGGATTTTTCCCCAATGGAAATTTCACCTTTAACGACAAATTAAATGGAAAAACGTTGGATGAGCGGTGGATAGCCTTGCGGGGACCTCGTGAAAAGTTCTTAGTGGATGAAAAGAAGGGGTTGGCAATCAAACCATTTGCGGTTACTGTTCAGGAGAAAAAACCAATTTCGGCACTGTTTTACAGACAGCAGCACATCGCATTTGCGGCGGAGGTAGAAATGGATTATACTCCAGGTTCTGAAAAGGACTTTGCCGGTATTACCTGTTTACAAAGTGAAAAATTCAACTATGTATTGGGTGTTACAAAATCCAATAATGAATATTACATCCAACTCGAACGGACTGAAAATGGCATAACAAAAGTACTTGCGCAACAGAAGCTCAGTAGATCGGGTAAAATGAAATTGCGTGTTAGCGCTACAGGCGATGACTATACATTTTCGTATGCGTTAGATGGAAGTTCTTTTCAATATCTGGGCGGAACGGTATCTGGCGATATTCTGTCAACGGATGTTGCAGGCGGATTTACAGGAGCGATGATTGGTCTTTATGCAACATCTGCCTATGAAACACCGGTAGCAAAATAGGGTGACGGTCTTTATTGATATGCTTATCAAGGAAATACGAATATGTATTTTCTCTGATAAGCATATTTTTTTAGTTTAATTTAAAGCTTTTGTATCGCTATTGATTAAGGTTTTAAACTCAGTATGACCTGCGCATAATTAATCCCCAGCTTTCTATAGCCTGCAGCGCTAAAATGCAGGCCATCTGCTACACCTTCACAATCTTTTGAAGAGACAATATGTGCATTTTTGAGGGTTTGGGGTAACGTGTGAATGATGGTATTCATGCTCGCACATCTGCCTCCCTGATCTGCGGCTAATAGTTCACCAGCTAAAAGTGGTGTTTCTTCTTCCTGTAATGCGAGATCTTCCAATAGGTTATGATATACTCGGCTTACTTTGTTGGGCCAATCCTGGTCACCTGTATTTGATTCGCCCTGATGGAGTAAAATTCCTTTGATGACACCTGTGTGCTGGGCAACCTTGGCCATTTCAACCAATCTGTCATAGGGATTATTGTCGTAAGCCGCTAACATTCCTTTCATCCACTGCGGTGCTCTTTCTACATAATTTGTTACGCTATCTCTATCAAACAATTGGATATGGCAACCGCCAATGGAGACATTTATGATTCCAATACGGATGCTATCGGGTAGATTTTCAGCTAGGGTTCTACCAAAATAGTCTGCAGGCGTAAGACCGGTATTACATCGGGTGATTGGAGGTTTGGCGAGGTACCATTCTCCTTTTTTACGATTGAGGTCCGGACAGTCAACTGCTTGAAGTGAATAGAAACGATTGTTGCCTAAGGTGTCTTGATCTTCAAATTTACTATGTCCTTCCATATTGGATTGACCAAAACACAAATAGATATGAAAGTTTTTGTCCTGCGCATATCCAAGCGTGCAGAAAAATAAAAACAGTAAAAGAAATTGAAATTTTAACGTGTTTTTTCTCATGGTTTTAGGTATTCTAATTTAAAAGAGAGGGAAGTTTTTTCCCTCTCTTTTATCCTGTATTTAGCTATTGTTTTGTGCTAATTTTACTTGTGATCAGCTTATTTTTGATTTCGAAGTGCCTCTGCTACGGCTTGATAGGCCGGTTTCCGAACAAAGGATTCGGTCCAGATTCCAATCGGTTCACCTCTTCTCCAAAAGGAGTTTTCGCGATCAGGACTGTCCAAAGGACTCCAGATGGTGATCCCATATTGTTGTGCTTTCGGGATAATTTCAAAGTATTTTTCAATGACAAATTTGTACATATCTGCTTGTTGCTGATACATTGCCGCTGTTGCATTGGCTGTTTTAATGTTGTCGCCAAGACCAATGTCAAGCTCCGATACTTTTATTAGTTTGCCCGTTGCCGCCAGTAGTTTGTACATGTTAACAATATCATCTTTATTGGCCGTGCTATTGATATGCATCTGCGTACCGATGCCATCTACCTTGGCGCCTTTACTTTCAACATAATTGACGTAGGCAATTAAACCTTTACATTTATTACCACCACCTTCCAGACCATAATCGTTTATAAAAAGGATATCATTGGGATTTCCGTATTTTCGGGCAAGTTGAATGGCTTTTACCGCATAGTCTTTACCCAGATAATCTTGCCAATAAAATTCGTCCTCCGCCAAGTCGGTTTTTCCAATCCCAGTTTTCAGGGCGTACTGATCAGGCCAATCGGACATTGGCTCATTGACCACGTCCCAAGCTTTGACATAATCTTTGGTTACAGACATCATCCCTGAAATAAAAGTTTCCAAGGCATCGGTAAGTATGGCTTTTTTCTCCTCAGGTGTTTTTTCAATAACAGTTCCACCAGGTCCGCCATATCCTTCACCTTCGGCGGATTGTGAGCGGGTAGAACTATTGCCCCAGCCAAACCAACCTCTTATACCACTTTCAAAATTTCCTCCGGCGATGATATCGGTATTTGTGCCCACCTTTTTTAAAGAGACATCATCTATAAAAACTGTTCCAGCGTATTGTCCAAAATTGATAATAAATCGATTACGAACGGCAGTGGTCGTTAATTTAAGTTCGTATTCTTTGTATTCCGTGGTAAGTGCAATTGCTCCAAAACTATCACCTGTATAATTGGACGTGGCTTGGAGATCAATACCTATACTACCTGCCTTACTACCTTTTGCTGCAATTTTTAAAATGTATTCGGTATTTGTTTCAATACCGGCAATGTCGTATGCCGTCTGTGCTTCCCAGGCGTTTACGACTGATGGGTTTGTCATTTTCATGGCGTAGCCAGATTCGGAAGGGACATTGATGCCTCCTTGACCGGGATCCGAACCAGCGGGCAGCTTAACCGGAGCAATCAGGCTATTTAAGTAAGTTGCATTTTGTCCTGAATGCCAGGTAAGGGTATGGCCAAAAAGCTGCATGTTGTTTTCTTGTGCCGCTATTACCAAACGTTCCAGTTTACTTAAGTTCAGCGTGCCATCGGCTTGTACAATAGAGGCATGTTTCATTTCGTAGCCCATGACCATTTCTTCGAAGTTTCGGTTTGCTAAACGATACATCACGCCTTTATTCAGGTAATCGTCCATATTGAGTGCCAGCCCCCATTTGAAATTTGGATGCGCATTTTTATCGATGTAGGAAATCAATGGAGCGTAGGAATCAATATTTTCTTGGGCGATAAGACTTTCAGGCTTTTCTGTCCCATATTGGAGTATTTCATGTTTTGCGCAGGAACAGAACAGGAGGCCTGCTATGAGGCCAATACCTGTCTTTGTATGTAATCTTTTCATATTTTTATGGTTTTACTTGTACAGTAAAAGTTTCCATTTTAACACCTCGATCACGCATGACTAAGGTATCTTTGGTACTCACATTCATCTTTTGCATATCGATTTGATAATCGAGATACAAGACATCACGATCGGTATTTCCCCAACTATTTTTATCACCCTTTTTTACAAAGCTGCCTTTTCCTGATGCTGTGACCCCAGTAGTAGCAGAGCTGATGAGACAATTATTGTTATTGTCGAAAGATAGCATCAGATTACAGTTGATATTTGTACCGTCAACATCCTTAAATGTTAAGGGAAGTATTGTGTTTTTCAAAGACGCTGTCGTCAGGCTTTTTACCTCATCTTTTTCGACGTATGCATTTCTTCTATTCTGTGTTTGACTGAGTGCATTATTTCCATTTTTACCAACGATGACATCGCGGCCGCGGCGGAGGTAATTGCCTTGCCAGGTATTGATATATTTGATCGCGTAGAAGATGTAATCTTTCGGAGCAGTGTCCCAATCACCAGCTACTGCTTTGCGTCGTAGGCTTCCTGCTTTTGGAATTCCGGACAGGATAGAGTCTGCATTTATGACGTTTTCTAAACGGATAGGAAGCACGTAATGGGTGGTGATGGCTTTAGGATCGGCAAAGAAATCTGCTGTTAACTGTATTTCTACTCCACCGGTTATGCTACCTTTGGGAATCACTATTTTATTGGATGCTATCGTATAATAATTACTCGGCAAAGGAGTGACAGCTGCACCTGTTGAATTGAATACAATGTTGTTGGTCATCGCGTTGTCTACCGTAAAATCAATGGTGATGTCTTTCTTATTATCGTAGACGCCGCCTGTTGTGGCCATTACTTTAACTTTACCTTCATTATCTAATGCGGTATCAAATAGGTCTTCACCCATCGTAATAGTCCTTACAGGATATTGATATGCGAAGTATACGGTCTGGTATTGAAAGTCTGGAAATTCCCAGTCCTGATTTTTGCAGGAGGTAAATAGGAATATGAGTATAACGGAAAATATATGTAGTTTTTTCATCTGATTATTTTTAAAAATGTTTTACCATCCCATGTTTTGGTCGAGGTTACTGTATTTTAGGATTTCACTATAGGGAATAGGACCGTATTGCATATAAGGTTCATAGACTCGGTTTTCAACATTGAAAATCGTATAGGTATTATTTTGAATACTGATACCCCGTGCCGCTTCAGTCAAATTTTTATTCCACCTTCTGATGTCCCAAAAGCGAAAACCTTCAAAACATAGTTCCAATCTTCTTTCATTACGGATGAGTTCGCGCATCAGCTCTTTATTATTTTTGATCTGATTGAGGTAGGGATCTCCATTAGTTGTCCCTACACCGGCACGTGTTCGGATTGCTTTGATGATATCGTAAGCCGAAAATGATTGTGTTCCAGTGCCAGTAGGTCCCCAAGCTTCATTGGCTGCTTCGGCATAGGCGAGATAGATCTCGGTCATACGCAGACGCGGCGTGATGTGATATTGTCCCGATGTAGAGGAAGGGTTGAGATTGACGTCTTGACGTAAAAGTTTACGCAAATAATAGCCTGTTCGCGTGGATGTTTCTACTTTATTTAAACCGTCATTGGTTGGACTGTTTACAGTTGTATTAATTGCAGTATTATTTACGCCAGATGTCGCCCCGTTAACTAAAATATAGTTTTTAAGCCGCGGATCGCGGTTATCATAGGGAGATTGAGGATTGAATCCGCTATTGGCGATATCGGTCACTGGATATCCATTGGCCATTGGAAATGCATCGACCAGATTTTGAGTGGGATTAATCCGCCCGCGTCCAAACAAAGTTGGTGGGAATTGATCCGCTTCTAAATTTGATGATGGATCACCACGGTCTACACGCCATAGTACTTCGGAGGTATTGCGTCCTTCGTTCATGGCATTCACGCTATTTTGCTGATAGAATAATGCGCCTTGTGGATCTATGCCAGATACACCTCCTTTTTGTTGGATCACCAGACCTGCATAGTTTGCGGCATCAGCCCATGTCGTGCTGTTGCCACTTGAAAATGCTGGACTTGCGGCCATAAGTGCAGCTTTGGCTTTAATGGCTTGTGCAATCCTTTTTGTCATTCGTAACCTGAAATGTGTACCGAATACGCGATTATAATCATCCATTTTAATGGCTAGTGCTTGATATTTTGCAGGAACCTGACTATCTGACGAAATATCTTCATAGTCTAGGGGCAGTAAGTCCTCCGCTTTTTGAATATCGGCATAAATTTGTTGCATACTGGCTTCAAAAGTGGCTCTTTTATGATTGAAATCGGATGATAATTCCTCATATTCAAGTATAATGGGTACGCCCATAAGCTCACCGCTGCTCGTTTTTCCTGCATGGGACTGAAGCAGATGAAACATAAATAAGGCGCGGAGGCCATATGCTTCACCTTTCATCCGATCATTGAACATAGTCGTGACATGTGCTGTTGTGGCCCAACTTACTTTGTCCGTTAATGCTAAAAAGTTGTTGATATACTGTATTGCAGATTTGCTATTCCGCCATTGATCAAACGGATTGTTGATTGCAGTCCATTGCCCGGTAGCTATCTTCTGGTAATCATTTGCCCTTTCATTAGTTACGGCATCGTCTGTGGCCACATCGTTAAATGACCAACTGTTTGTGGGCACCCTTGTATAGCCATTTAATAATAATCCTTGTGCGTACAATGGCCTGTCGTATGCGGTCTCGATATCTAAAATGTTTTCGATAGCAGGCTCAAACATATCTTCACAGGAGGTGAGAGATAGGGCAGAGGCAATGCTGAATATGCATATTATTTTTTTCATGTCAATTAGTTTTAACTGATAATTTAGAATAAGGCCTTTACACCAAAATTGAAGAATCTTGTTCTAGGTGTACCACCCACGTTGAGTTGCATCGTTTCTTTTTCTTTGGCAAGGGTCATCAAATTATAACCGTTTGTATAGATGCCGAGTTCTTTAACGATTCCCTTTCCGAGAACACTTGTTGGGAAATCATAGGAAATCTGTACTTTGGACAGATCGAATCGATTGGTTTTGTACATCCAAAAATCTGAACTTCGTAAATTATTGTCGCTGTTTCCTGTTGTTAAACGTGGATATGTCGCAGTTTCTTTATTTTCTTCCGTCCAACGGTCACGTGCTATAATGGAGTATTTATCTTCACCCTTCATCCTGAAATAGGAACTGCTCTTCATTTCATGTGCACCATATCTTGCTGTTGCAACAGCAAATAATGTCACATTTTTCCATTTAGCAGTGATATTAAAACCGAGTGAAAATGGAGCTCCTGCCCAACCAGCTTTACCGAGATAGATTTCGTCGCGTGTGTCAATTACGCCATCCCCGTTTTGATCTTTGTACTTAATGTCTCCAGGCTTAACTTCACCAAAGCCACTTGTAGCAGCTTGGTCTATATCGGCCTGATCACGGTAAAACCCTTCATTTTGAAGTCCCCATAGCGCATCCAGTGGTTTATTGGCTCGATTCTGATAAGTATTTTCATACAGTTCATCACGTTTTAAAGCTTTTGTGTCATAGTACAGACCCGTTACTCCTAAAGAGATAAAACTGTTGTTAAAGGTTTTATTGATATTTAAACCAAAATCCACACCCTGGCGTTCGTCTATATTAAAGTTGACAAATGGCATGTCTGAATAGGTAGGCCAGTAGGACATAAAGTACATCGGATATAGCGTATTTGGCTGTACGAGCATCCCATTCATCTGGTTGTAAAAATAAGAAGCGTTAAATGTCACCAAGTTATTGTACATACCGGCTTCAATGCCAAAAGTGATCTCCCTACGCTGTGGATAACGCATATCCATGTTTTCTCCTCTAAAACGATCAAAGGTGTGTACCAGCTGACCATCTCTCCAGCTGTACCATGCTGCATTGTTGAAGGTATAATAACCCTGGTACAGATAGTAATCCTGTATATCGAGATCGGTATTGATGATCCCAGCAGAAGCCTTTAATTTTAAGTTGTTAAAGACAGTGTTGTCCTTCATGAATTCTTCTTCACTGATGCGCCATGCCATCGATAAAGTTGGTGAAATGGCTTTACGTTTGGCTTCTGGTAATTTAGCAGAATGTGGCAAAGCAGCACTAAAATCAACATAATACTTATTAGCAAACTGGTATCCGAGCTGTAGACCAAGATTAGCATTGCTTTGTTTATGATATGCTGCAGACTGTCCAATCTGAAAGGCATTAGCCAACACGATTGCGGACACATGGTGTTGCTCATTAAATGTACGGGCATAGTTTAATTGCGCTGTAAAGCCTAACGTTTGTCGGTAGGCACTTCCGCCTATATTTTGTACTCCAGAAACACGATCGTCACCATATTTGGTAAGACTACTGATGAGATCGGTACCATTGTAGTTGTTCCAGTTGGCTTGGTATACAGCATAATTGTTATTATACGATTGATTATACTGATTTTGATAATCAATAGCCATTGCCGTTTTAAATGTTAACCCCTCCAGTACATCGTTTAGATTAAAATCTAACCCTGTGTTAAACTGAAATTGTCTGTTCAGGTGTCTATTGCTTCCACCTGCATAGATATTAGCAAAAGCGTTTGTCTGATCCAATTGACTACCACCTAGTAAGTATTTGTCATCTACGAGGAAGTTACTGTTGTTAACAAAAATCATGGAGTTTTCGTCGCTTTCTTCAATCATACTGATCGGTACGAGCGGAGAAAAGCGGTGTGGTCTCCCTGTTGCTGCAGCAGCCCAATAATCTGTATTGACTCCTTTGGATGTATAGAAGCTTGCCGCAGCGTCAACATTTAAAGAAATAATCTTATTTAAGTTAACATTAATGTTACCCCGCATATTAAAGCGATTGGACGTATTGTTGTCCACGGCCTCCCCAAAGTTTAATAGTGATCCCGCAGACCAAAATCCAAAATTGGTATAATATTGCGTCCGTTCGTTACCTCCGGAGACTTCTGCTGTCGCATCGTATCTATTGTAACTTTTTTTAATGTAATCTGATGAATAATAATCTACATTTGGGTAGCGATAGGGATTCTCTCCCGTGCTATGTTTATAAATACTTTCTTGCGTATATAGATCAGGAAGTCCGTCGTTGCGTCTGGCCTCATTATAGAGGGTCATATATTCAGCAGAACCGAGATATTTCGGATAACTGATGGGGGTATTGATCCCTGCATTGGTACGGATGTTTATTTTTTGAGTACCTGCTTTTCCACGTTTGGTGGTTATATAGATGACTCCCTTTGCTGCACGGCTACCATAAAGTGCAATCGCATTTGCATCTTTCAGCACCGAGATCTGATCAATTTCTGTAGGCATAACATTTTCGGCATCTCGAGGAAATCCATCCACTAACAGCAGATAACCTGAAGATCCCCATATGTTTCCATTATAGCCAGAAACAAGTGCGTCGAGATTTTCGAGACTATAGGTTGTATAATTTTTTTCCATTAATTGAGCAAGATTAACCGCTTGGACTTCACCCATGAGATTTTGCTTTTTGACCTTGCGAAAAGCCACCTGTATGAGCGCTGTAGTATCCGTTTGCAGGGTATCTTGTAATCCGAATCTTGCTGGTGATATTGGGGCATTGTTTTTATATGGAAATAAGCGAGATGCCGATGCGTCAAACGTACCCAAACCGACCATACTCAGGCACAATGCTATTTTTAATTTTTTATATTTCATTGTCTCATAATTTTATGAATTGATCGCTCATTTGAGTTACCATCCAGGATTTTGTGAAAATTCAGGATACATACTGACATCGGATACTTTTAAGGGAAGCCAATAGTGCTTGCTTGTGAATTTTCGTTCTAGTAATACTTTTTCTTTCATATTAACCACACGGTTTTGAGTAGGGTCAGTTGTATTAAAAGTCCCTGTTCTATCAAATTCAAGTGCAGTTTTTAGGGTGTATGGGCTTTCTGTGAGTAAAAGCCATCTTCTCAAATCATTGAACCGATGTCCTTCGTAGGCGAGTTCAACAGCTCTTTCGCGGCGTAATTCACCCATAAAAGCATCAGAAGAAGCTAAGAATTTGCTGTTTACGGCAGCGGCTCCAGCACGTTTGCGAATGATATTGACTGCCTCTACCGCAGTTTTATTATAATTTGCCGCTTTTCCATTAGCGGCATTATTTGCCATGGCTGCAGCTTCGGCATACATCAGGTAGACATCTGCCAAACGCATATAAGGAACATAGATATGCATATTAGATCCATAGTCAAATGCTCTGTCATAATCGTTTGTTGTTAAAGGAATAAATTTGCGAAGTGTATAACCTGTGCGGCTGCCATTCTGAATATTACGATATGATCCATTGGTATAGAGCTGGGCGTATCGGTATTCATTTTCCGGTCTATCCTTGGGAGGTATGGTTCCTTTTATGACCTTAACACCATCAAAGACGATATCATTGTAAAATCTTGGGTCACGTCCTTTCCATGGATATGCCGGATCGTATCCAGATTCTGCATCTGCTTGTGTGATATCTTTAATGGGGAGACCGTTTGCCATTCCATAATAATTGACATAATTGGCTGTAGGGACAAATTTGAGAGCATCGCCTTCGGTGATTAAGCTCGGCATATACTGCTTACTTGTTCCATAATGGGTGTTGTTGCCCGCATTGTAAGGTCCTCTAAAGATAGCTTCAGTACTTCCTGGGAGTGCCCAATTTTCACTTATCGTATAGAAATTAAGATGATAATTTTCAAAGTCCACCAATTTATATGGAGCCTGTCCACTTTCGGTCAGGGACAGTAATTCTCCAAAAGCTTCCGCTGCTTTTTTGCAGTAGTCGGCTTGATAGGTACGGCTGCCGGTTACTGTAAAATTCATCAGTGGACTGCCTGCCCACAGGTAATTTTTACCCAAATAACCCAAAGCCATGATTTTATTGATGCGCAGCGCATTTTTACCCAGGGTCCTCTTTCCCGGATTGGTATCATCCCAATTGATGGGTAAAAGATTGGCGGCTTCACGAAAATCTGCGGCGGCCAAATCTGCGCATTCATGGTAATTGAGACGTGGAAGTGTTAGTTTCTCATCACTTGGCAATACCTTATTGATATAAGGCATACCGCCAAAGTATTCCATCAAACGATGGTGAAACCAACCTCTAAAGAAGAGTAACTGTCCTTTGATAAGGTCCCGTTCTTCCTGAGTGGCTTCGGTCATTTTATCCATATTTTCAAGACCAATGCTAATTTTTCGAAGGCCGAACCAAGCGGCATTCCAGAGGTCTTTATTGATATTGCGATTTTCTGGTAAAAACTCCGTTGTAAAGTCGTTTTGTTCCATCCATCCTGCACCCCAGCCATCGTGCTGTGCCTGCCAGGCCCAAAAATTTCCATTATCGATTTTATGGATAAAGTGATAGTCGCCAGCAGTGGAGGTAATCTCGTCTTCGCCCCAGTTCCAGGAATTGGTCCAGTAGAGATTGCTGAAATTAACAATACAGTGGTATAGCTCTTCGGTATAGCCTTGGAAATTATTGAAGTTTTTAAACGCTTCTTTTTCTGAGATAATAGATTGTTCTTCTTTGTCGAGGTACTTTTTACAAGAACTCATGTATGAAGAGGAAACTATAACACCAAAAGAAACAATAATTTTTAAATATTTTTTCATCATCATATCGATTAAAAAGTAATGTTCGCGCCTAGGTTAAAACGTTTGACGGTAGGGTAGGCGCCTTGTGAAGCCCAGCCTGTACCTGCATAATTGGATTCTCGATCATCGGGCATTTTGGACCAGAATAAAAGGTTGTGACCGTTGAGAAAGATGCGAATATGCTGAAATCCCATACGACGTATAAAATTGTTTTCAGCATTCAAGTTGTACGCAATCTCGGCAGTCTTTAATCGGATGTAAGATCCATCGTACATAAAACGGCTCCCTTGTGTATAGTTACTCGGAGTAGCAAGCCAGCGGGGTAAAGGTACATCTGCGTCTGTTTGATCCTTGGACCAATAGGATCCTTCGTGATAAGCTAAATTGCGCTGTCTTTCAAAACTATTCAATACGACCTGACGGGTGACATTGTTGACACCGTACCATTGTGTCATGATGCTGAAGTTTTTCCAGTCAAATCCGACCGTTAGGTTGTATGTGTTCTGCGGAGTAGAGGGGTAGGCATAGGGGATATTATCTTTCGAATCGATCAACCCATCGCCATTGTAATCCAATATATGATAATTGCCAGGTAGTTTATTTCCATCGTTATTATCATGTACGGTACTGGCATATAATTCATCCCATGTATTATAGTATCCACTACCGACATGCGTATAGGTTTGACTGATCTGCTTGTCATTGAGCTTTTGATATTCCGGTAGTAATTCGGGACTGTCTCCTTCAATAACTTTATCTTTGGCATGGGTAAAGTTCATATCAGCCCATAATCGCCAGTTTTGATTAATCGCTTTATTGACTTTTAACTCTACTTCATATCCTTTATTGGTCACGATGCCCAAGTTGGCTGCTGGTGCTGCGACACCGAAGTAGTCGGGTATTGCACGGTTATTTCCAGTGATCAACACATCGGTCCGCTTGTCACTGAATACATTCACTTGACCTGAAATAATTCCTTTAAAAAATGAGAAATCGGTACCGAAGTTGAATTTTCTTACTTTTTCCCAACGTACATTCGGATTACCCAGCTCATTTTCTCTGTACCAAGTGTAAGTACTGTGCTCTGGAGCCTCACCAACAGTCCCCATATGCGACTGACCGCCGTATGACCATTGTGTCAGGTACAGATAGCGCCCATTGACATTGTCATCTCCGATATCACCATAGGAAGCACGAAGTTTCAGCATGTCTATAAAGGAAACGTTTTTCATAAAATTTTCTTCAGACAGTAACCAGCCTATACCTCCAGAATTAAAAAATCCAAATCGGAAACCGCGGGCAAATTTCTCAGATCCGGTATAGGCTCCACTGTAATCAAGCATATATTTTCCTTTGTAATTGTAAGTGGTGCGGAATACCCAGTCTTCGCGATAAAATGGCTGTATACTTCCTGTAGCATATTGATTTCGGTTGAATAGACCCATCGCTGTAATGTTATGATCGTTTGCTATTCGGGTGGCATAATCCAATTGCAACTGGTAGAACAGGCGTCTATAGGTCATTCCGTTATTGACTGCTCCCGATTGTTGAGCCCAGTTGATCCCTTCTACAAAATCAAAGCGGCTGCCATCTATATTTTGTCCGTAAACGGCTAATCCGGTTTCTGGATCAATCCATTTACTTTGTACGTTATTGTACAGGTCGTTAACTCCTCTTCCAGCTTCTACAAATGTGTTGTCGAGCGATATACTTCCTCTCACTTTCAACCCATCGACAAACATTTTGAGATCTTGCTCTAATATAAAATCTGACGTTATTTTACTTGTAGTTGTCAATTCTACTCCAGATGTTGCAAGTGCCTGTGCGGAATTTATACCGACTTGTGAATCGGGTTTATAAAATCCCCATGTGCCGTCTGCATATCTTGGGTAAATGACGTCTGGAGGTACGGTATAGGCGGCGATCCAGTAGCTGTAGTCATTTCCGCCACCCCAAGGGCTTTTTCTTCTTCCATGCGACCCTGCTAGATTTGCTGAAAATTTGGTGGTTGGCGTGAGCTGAAAATCTAAGTTAGAACGCATGTTTAAGCGGTTAAAACCATAACCGGGTTTGTAACCGCGATTGTTGTCATTTTCGCGAAACATATCGCCTTCGTATAAGTAATCGGCACTGGCAAAATATTTTACAAAATTGGTACCTCCTGCAATATTGAGATTGCTATTTTGCGAGAATGCATGTTTCTTAAATAGTTCCTCAGCCCAATTGGTGTTAACATAGCGCTCTCTTTCTTCCAGATTGGCTGGGAAGCGATATCTGTTGATCAGGTCTTGGGGTTGGTACGAAACCCAGCTATTGGGAGAGAGTGCCAATTCGTTTTCGATGACACGATTGCGCAGCATCATGGCATCATATGAATCCATTTTTCCAGGCAATTGGGACACTGTTTTTATGATATTATTCACTGTACCTCGTACGGAAGCTTTTCCTTCTTTACCTCTTTTAGTGGTAATGAGGATAACTCCGTTTGCTCCACGTACACCATATACGGCAGTAGCGGTTGCATCTTTTAATACGGATACGGTTTCAATCGAACTGATATCGACACTGCTCAAGGGACGTTCGACTCCATCTACCATGGTTAATGGATCGGTATTGTTCCAAGTGCTGCGTCCGCGAATCACGATACGTGGATCTTCTTCTCCCGGCATCCCGGTACTTGCGGTCGTGACTACCCCAGGGACATTACCGGTCAGGGCCGCACCAACACTGGCTACACCGCCAGCTCTTTCTAAGACTTTCCCAGAGGTCTGTGTCACTGCTCCCACAACAGTTTCTTTTTTCTGGATGCCGTAACCCACCACAACAATTTCGTCAATATCGATGTTGGCACTGTTGAGTACGATCTGTAAGTCACTTTTATCATTAATTTGGACTTCTGTTTTTAGGTATCCAACTTTGGTAATAACAAGTGTATTCCTGTTTTTGGGTACCTGAATAGTGAAAGAGCCATTTATATCTGTTGAAATTCCTGCTGTTCCTTCTTTGACTTTAACGGAAGCATTTTCTACTGCTTGTTGCTTTTGGTCTACGACTGTACCCCGGATTTGTCTTAGCTCTTGTGCATATAGCGGTGCAGCTGCGAGCAATAAGAGCAGCAGTGCTGCGCTATAGAGCAGGAAAATACCCCATAGTTTTTTCTCATACCAAATGAGTGTGATGGTATATTTAATCATCATAATAATTTTTACTGTTTAGTTATTGGTTTGAAATCATAAATCGGTTTGCTCCATTGTAGCGCATTGATTAAAGGTGATAGTGATCTATCTTAGTAGGTTTTTAGGTACTGTTTACTGTGCTCATAATTCTATTATAATCTAAGTGGTTTGTGTAAATGCCGTGCATAAAGTTTCCGGTTGCTATTAGGTAGGTTAGGTCTAACAACAAGTAGTGAAATTTATTTTTGACGGTTGGTTTATAATTACTAATTCAAAACTAGCTGATGTAACATTCTCGTTGAGGTAAGAATGTTCAAATGATGAGTAAGTATGTTAAAATTGGATTTAAATCATCAAATAATCTATTTTTTTTGATAGTTTAGGATAACGGTGACCGCTATTCAAAAGTATTGTTGTCCACCTTTAACCATTATCTTATTAAACCTAAATATGTTGAATATATTGAAGTGTAAAATTATTATTGTTATTACCTTAATTTTCTGCTCAGTTGCTAACGCGCAGGAGCTGCCGTATTCATTTGAACACTATACGATAAAAAATGGTTTATCGTCCAATACTGTTTTTAGTACTTATCGAGATAGCTATGGTTTTTTATGGGTTGGAACTGAAGATGGGTTAAATCGATTTGATGGATACACGTTTAAAGTTTATCGTTATAATGCCGATGTAGAAGCGGGTTTGAAATCTAATCATATCACAGCTTTATGTGAGGATGCCGTAGGACGTGTTTGGATAGGCACCAATGGCGGAAGCTTAAGTTATTATGACCGTAAATTGGATAAAATTGTCAGTTATGATAAACATGTGGATGGTAAATGGTTGAGTACCGCAATAACAACGATTAATACGGATATCGCAGGGAATATCTGGGTAGGTTCATATGGAGGACTCTTTATTATCAATGTCAAAGATATTGGCAAACCACTTGACATACGCTATACCGACATCGAAAAGAAGTTTTTCAAAATGACCTCCAGATATATTTTTAGAGACAGTCAAGGACGCATGTGGATTGCTGCCGAAAATAGAATATATCAGTTTGCATCGAATTTGAAAGAAAGTAAAGTTTATCCTGCTCAGGATCCTTTGAAAGCTGATAGACAGCTCATGGAACTGACCTGCATTGAAGAAGATGAGCAGAAACGTATCTGGGTTTCCTCGCTACAAGGGCTTTTATATAAGGGTGATCATGAAGATCAGTTTTCTTTGTTTCAAGAATCGGGAGGTGCTAAATTAGGCAGTCAGCGAATTTATAGTATTGCTAACGATACAAAAGGAGGGCTTTGGATTGGTACGGATAATGGATTAGGGGTATTGAATACAGAGAATTTTGAGCTTAAAATTTTTAATAAGGATCCTCGAAATATGAGAAGTATAAGCCATAAATCGGTCCGTTCTATTTACCTGGATAAATTCGGAATTTATTGGGTGGGCACCGTACAGGGAGGGTTAAATAAATTTGATGTGAACCTGAATCAGTTTAACCTTAAAACGATCGACAGTTATGGAAAGAATGAAGTCAGTATGATTACTTCATTTTTACCTTTTAAGAGTCAGGTTGTGGTGGGTACTGATGGAGGTGGTCTTTATCGGTATGACCGTAGCTTGGATAAACTGACAGCTATTCCGATTGGAGATCAAAATCTAACGGTTTTAGCATTAAAAAATGGAGATCATCCTGGCGATATATGGCTGGGAACTTTTGGTAAGGGAGTGATCAAGTTCAATTTAGAAACACAATCACGTGCGCAATATCTGACAGGACCTGGTGAAAACCAACTTAATAATAGCGAAGTCTTTAGTTTAGAGAAAGATATCTATGGTGATATCTGGGTCGGAACAAACGGCGGTGGAATTAATGTGATAAGACTTAAAGATGGTGCGGTTAAAAAATTTCGTCGTTCTGATAATCCCAAAGCGGATGAGATTGCACCTTCTGCAGATTTTATCCGTGCTTTAAGAAAGGATCATGATGGTAATATGTGGGTAGGGACCTACGGTGCAGGTATTTTTGTCTACAATCCATACACCCGTAAAACCATGTATTATAACAAAAATGCAAATGCTCTGCCGAACAACTATGTGCTATCAATCTATACCGACCGGGCTGGAAATGTGTATGCAGGTACAAATGGCAATGGAGTCGGGTTGCTGCAAAAAGGTGATAAGCAGTTTAAAACACTGTCTGAACGCGAAGGTTTGATCAATGATGTCGTACAGAGTATCGTTGAAGATAATACGGGAAAAATGTGGTTTAGTACGAATAAAGGCTTGAGCTGTTATGATCCCTTGCAAAAAACGTTTAAAAATTATGCCTATTCTGTTGGCTTACAGGAGGGGGCATTTGCGATAGGGGCAGGTCTCATGCTGCCTGATGGAGAAGTATATTTTGGTGGTCAAGAAGGATTTAATCATTTTTACCCTAAAAATTTAAAAATTAATACGAATCCTTCTAAACCTGTATTAACGGAATTAAAGATTGATAATAAGGTGATCAAACCTTCTAAAGAAGGCATACTATCTGAATCACTGTTAACGGCAGAAAGGATCAATTTGAAGTATAAACAAAACTTTTCAATTTCATTTGCTGCATTGAATCTGACTGTATCAGAAGACAATCAATATCAATATCGCTTGAAAGGGTTTGATAAGGATTGGATTAAAGCTCATGGGGATCATGCTGCTTACTACACCAATTTGGATCCAGGAGAATATACATTTGAAGTAAAAGCGAGTAATAACGATGGGATATGGGATGATGAAATCAAATCTATAGTTGTTTATGTTGAACCTCCTATATGGTTAAAAGGTTACGCATTTGTGTTTTATGGCATTTTGTTTTTATCGGGGTTATATTGGTTAAAGAGTCGCGGTGTGCGGAAACTAAAACAAAAGTTTGTTTTGGAACAGGAGCGTCGTGATGCGGATAATCTTCATCAGCTGGATCAGATGAAGATCAAATTTTTGACGAATTTAAGTCATGAATTTCGAACACCTATTTCTTTAATTACAGGACCGATAGAGATTTTACTGCTTAAAGAGAAAGACAAAGAAACATCTCAACAGATTGCTCTGATCAAGCGTAATGCCCATAGACTGCTTAATCTTGTTAATCAATTGCTTGATTTTAGGAAAATGGAAGAGAATGAGCTTAAATTACATAATACGAAAGGGGATTTAGTATCCTTTGTAAAAGATATGTATGACTCCTT
The DNA here is from genome assembly GCF_042686355.1 of Sphingobacterium anhuiense. NCBI lineage: Bacteria > Pseudomonadati > Bacteroidota > Sphingobacteriia > Sphingobacteriales > Sphingobacteriaceae > Sphingobacterium > Sphingobacterium anhuiense. Next base: position 1,416,309 of record NZ_JBHUPE010000004.1, on the reverse strand, counting down.
TAGTGATATGGCCATCCAAAAGGAGATCAACTATCGTTTTATTTCTTGTGAAGATCATGTACTAACTGCTTTTGACCATAATAAAATAGAGCGAATTATCTTTAATTTATTATCTAATGCGTTTAAATTTACTGCTAAGGGAGGTCATATTTCTGTGTATATAAAATCGGTGGAAGTACAGGAGGAGGGCGATAAAATAAAAGTTAAAATTGTGATCAAGGATGATGGTATTGGTATTCCCAAAGAATCGCATGAAGCGATTTTCGACAGTTTCTACCAGCATGATACACAGGGTAATGTTTTGAACCAAGGATCTGGCATCGGTTTGTCCATCGCAGATTCATTTGTTAAAATGTATGGTGGTAAATTATGTGTAGAGAGTGAACCAGGCTTTGGAAGCACTTTTTCTTTTGATCTATTTTTAGAAAAAATGGATGTCGCTCAAGAAGAAGTTGTACAAGCTGTTATAGGTGTCGAACAGGATGCTGCTGATCCGCATATGCGTCTGAGACCCGTTGTATTGATTATTGAGGATGATGATGACTTTCGCGGTTTTCTAAAAAGTAGGCTCGATCCTTTATATCAAACTTTCGAAGCATCAAACGGTCAAGAAGGATGGCAAAAAGCATTATTTCATCATCCGGATCTGATAATTTCTGATGTGCAGATGCCCATTATGAATGGAATGGAATTGACGCAGAAACTGGTGCGGGATAAACGAACAAAACATATTCCAATTATTTTATTGACAGCTTCTAGAGTAGAAAATGGTTTAGTCTGCGGTTTAGAGTCGGGAGCAGTAGATTATATTTCTAAACCATTTGATATGGCCGCATTATTAGCAAAAGTGAATAGTCTACTGCTGCTTAATCAAGCTTTTAAAGATACTTATAGTAAGCAGCTCTCTTTTGTTTCACCAGAAGTTGAGGTGATGTCAGAAAAGGAGAAGTTTTTACAGAGCGTATTTGAATATGTTTATGAAAATTTAGATAATCCACAACTTTCTGTTGAGTTGTTGAGTAGTCATTTGTCCATTAGTAGAACATCTTTGTATAATAGATTGCTTGAATTTTCTGGAATGAGTCCTGTAGATTTTATCCGTTCGGTAAGATTAGAACGTGCTGCAAATTTATTGGAAAAAAATAGTAACTCGATATCGGAGATTGCTTATGAGACCGGATTTTCAAATCCGAATTATTTTACGAAAGTATTTAAGGCAAAATATAAAATGACACCGTCGGAGTATATACAAGCACAAAAGAATCTGGTTAAATAATATTATTGGCGCGAATTATATAGGAGAGAAAGGTCAGGAATAATATTAAATAAGGAGCTGCAGATAAAAGGAAACGATTGATAAAAAGGCTTATCTGTGATGGGATAAGCCTTTTTAAAATTAGGGAAATGAAGGGAGGCCTAACCCTTATTTAAGCTTTCTTTTTTTTCTTTTTAGGGGTTAATGAAAGCAGACTCCTAGTATTTTTTCTAGTTCCAGTACCAGATTTAAATGTAGTCGGATTTTGATCTGTTTGCTCACTCTTTACGTATTTATATTTTAGCTTAATATAACTTTTTGTACATTTTGCTGTTTTTTTCTAATGACCAGCGCAATGATCCAGATGGACAATAATGAAATGAGTAGGATGATTTTTAGGGTATTCATCTCCGGGAAAAAATTATTGAGCGAGTGAAATGCAGCTACTGCTAATAAGGAATGGGTGTTATTGGCAACTTTTCCGATTCCCCAGCTACCAAGGATTAAAATTCCCAAAAACAAGAGGTTTGAACTGCTAAGGTCAAAGTTCAGGTGCCAGATAAACCAGAGTACAGCCACAATGAATACAGTTAAAAATTCCGGTAATGGCTTCAGTTGCTGCTGTAAAAATCCGCGCCAGCCGATCTCTTCCAAAAGGCCGTAAATTAAGATTGCGGTAATCGCTTCAAAAGATAGGGTTCCTTTGACAGCATATTCCGTACTTAAAATTAGTATAATGGGTAATGCCCAATATAAAAGAAAGGGTGTGATGATATTGCTGTAGTTCCCTTTTAATGTTAGAACGGGTTTTATTTTAAAGAGAGCGAAGACGGCTAATGCAGCGATAGTGGGAGAAATACCCTGTAGGATTATTTTAATAAATTCGCTTGATATACCATTCAATAAATCGGTTTTATTGGTCAGATAGCGAAGAAGAACGGCAATGATAAAAAACGTCAGGACAGCAAGATAATTAACTTTATTTTTCATGTACAATGGCTTATTTGATGCTCAAAAATAGCAAGATGATTTCGTTAAAAAATTGACGAAAGTTAAGAAATGCACATTACACGTTTTTTTTTCTAATCCTGCTCAGACTTTCAGCTGCTATACCGAGATAAGAACAGATGATTTTTAATGATGTTCTCTGGAAAATTTCGGGACGCTCTTTGATTAATTTTAAATATCTCTCGGTAGGGTTGAGCGTCAGTAAATTAATCTGTTCGGATTGTTTTCTGATAAACATGGCGTCTGAAATAGCTTTGCCAATGATTAGCCCTGTAGTGGACCTGGAATATAAGGCATGCAGATCGCTATGGCTGATAGACCATACGAGCGATTCTTCTAAAGCCTGCGTCTTGATAACCGTTGATGATTGGGTAAGAAAGGACAGGTAATCACTGAATAATTGTTCCTCGTAATATAGATTAATGCAGATATCTTTTTCTTCTGCCAAAACAAAGTGTGCAACGGAACCGCTAATTAATATGTTGATGTATTTTTCTTTACTACGATAATCTTTTATTAACTCATTTTTTTTAAAGGTGCGCACCTGTAGATATTTTGCAAATTCAGTCCATAGTTTCAGGTCAGCTTTGTAAAATGGGTCAAATATTTCTTTTACTCGTTGCGGTGTAGGTTGCTCCATAAGTAGTCTTAATTCTTGATCTTTTTTAGCAGTTTATCATCAGTTGAACAGTTGATGAAATATCGGTCAACTTACAAAATATTTTCTTTATATAAACTCGTCTGTTTAGGAAAGTGAACCGAAAAGTTGGTTAAATAATAAGGAGGTTCAATATTGAACCTCCTTATTATTTAAAATGCGAGTTCATAAGGTTTCGGGGTAGGTGGTTGTGAGCGAAGTTCTCCTGCAGCTGCTAAGGCAAAATAGGGATTTCTTAAAAACTCTCTTCCTATGAAGATCAAATCGGCATCTCCGTTTGTCAATATGGTTTCTGCCTGATGTGCATTCGTGATTAAACCCACTGTACCAACGATTAAATTGTCTTTTATTTCTCTTTTGATGGCACTGGCGAAAGGTAATTGATATCCTGAACCGACTGTAATGTTAGCTTTAGGTACTGTTCCACCGGTCGAAACATCAACAATATCGATTCCAAATTGTGATAACTTTTTACTTAACCATTTTGAATCTTCAATTGTCCAACCCTGATCCATCCAATCTGTTGCTGAGATGCGTACCGCAATTGGAAGATTTGCAGGCCATACTTCTTTAATTTTATCAATGATTTCAAATAGAAAACGCGAGCGGTTTTCTCGGTTTCCACCATATTGATCGGTTCTTTTGTTCGAAATAGGGGATAAGAATTCATTGATTAGATAACCGTGTGCACTGTGTATTTCTATCAATTTAAAACCAGCTGTTAATGCTCTCTTAGTGGCATCTGCGAAAGCTTGTTGCACTGATGTGATATCTTCTGAACTCATTTCGCGTGGTGTTTGCATGTCTGGAGAGAATGCTATTGCAGACGGAGCAATAACTTCCCATCCATTTTCATCATGAGGCATCAACGGATGACTGTCACGTCCAGATGCCCACGTGCTTCCTTTTCTACCAGCATGTGCTAATTGGATTGCTGGGACACTGCCAGACTTCTCTATAAATGATGCAATTTTAGTAAGCATTTCAATATGATCATCTTTCCAGATTCCCAAGTCTCCAACTCCAATGCGTCCATCGGAATGGACTGCTGTCGCTTCGAGCATGACAGAACCTGCACCACCCATCGCTCTAGAGCCATAATGTACTAAATGCCAATCATTGGCAAAACCATCATTAGCCATATACATACACATGGGCGACGTAACGATCCTGTTTCTAAAAGTTACTGATTTTACAGTTAAAGGACTGAATAATTTTGACATATCTAAATTTTTATAACGAATTTTCACCAGAAAGGAAGGTCTTATGTCCAATGAAAAGTTGAAGTAATAGTTTTTGATTATTTCGTGTATAGATGGAATAGTTTTGAAACAATTTTCCATTCTCCATTTATTTTTATCAGGGAGTGATAATCTGTGAAATCTTCATCTGCGGCGTCATGTTCCATTTCAACACGAACTACCGCTGTGGTGGACGTTTTGTGTAACACCGTAAGATTGGTTTGAATATTTGGTGCCGCACCAAATTCTTGAACGTAAGCATAAAGGTTCTCTATACTACCTTGTGAAAGGTCGTGCTCTAAATGACCATACATAACAGCATCTTGATGAAATGCTTTTTTTAACTGTTCGATATTGCCCGTTTTTAGCCCATCCACGTATCCTGCTACAATGGCTAACACATCTTCGTAATCTTGTACAGTATTGCTGTTTTTATTTGTCGACATAATTTTATATTTTTTAATTTATGTTACAAATTTACAGACGATAAAAGGTTTTCATTTTTTTATAACGTCCAACTATTTATTCTATTAAGTCCAAATGAGCAGGAGAAATCGGGTTTGATGGCCATCTCTATTTTAATGACGAAATACGGTCGGTGCTTGTCCGTGGTATTCTTTAAAGATTCTCGAAAAATGTGAAATGTTTTCGAAGCCCAGAGAATAACAAATTTCTGAAACAGGCAATTGTGTTGCCTCTAACATTTCCTTCGCTTTTTCAAGACGTTTTTCCCGAATCCATGATGCAGGAGTCATATTGTAAATAGCTTTAAAATCTCGTTTAAAACTGGATAGGCTTCTGCCGGATAGATACGCTAATTCTGGTAAAGAAACTGGTGAGGCATAATGCATGTCCACAACATGACGGATATCCGCCCTCACGGGCTCATGCAACTGTAAAATTTGGAGAAACATATTCCGATTTCCCTCAGCGATGTCATACAGTAATTCCATGATCTTAAGGCGTAATTGTCCGGGCTGCACAACAGAATGATCCAAAAAATAAGGTTTCAAAGAATTTGCAAAAGCAACAAGGCACTCATTCATCGGGTAAACTTCCGTCTTTATTTCTCCTTCAATTTTCGGAACCTTTATTTCAGACATAGCTAAAAATGATTTTAATAAATCATCTTTGATGCTGAACATCAGGCTGTCATAGATATTGTCATTATCGGGGTTACCAATTTTATCGTATTTGACCGCCATGGCCTTTTTTAGCAGAATCATTTCATTTTTACCGACAACATACTGCTGTTTGCCATAAGTTAGCGTTGCAGATCCTTCGAGCACTATCATGAGGAGATGCTCTTCCAGATACATCGTTCCCTTAGCTTCCATACTATGGATGCATTGCTCGATAATAGAGCATCCGTCTAGCATTAATGCATTTTGAGGAGTAGGACCACTTATTAATGATGTTGGTACTTTGATCATTTTTTTCATAAACGATATTTAAAACTCAGATGATAAAGGAAATCAAAAGAAATTTGAATCACCGATTGATGACCAGTGAAGTAAAAAATATAATGCAAATATATTGAAATAAATAACACTTAACTTTTCTAATTAGTCCTTATATTTTGACTATTTAGTTCAAATAATTGACCAGTTTATGAAGGTATAAGTTTTCCAACATCTAAATCATGGGGCAGGAGATCTGCTTTTTTGCTTAAAAGTTTTAACAGAATTGCTATTACTTATTTTAAGAATAACTGAACTTTGCGCACCTGTACGAAAGATCTCATAGGTGATTTGATCTCCAGCTTTTTATGTTAACTCTTATAATATCAATGCTCTACCTTAATTCCATCCGATAATACTTTCTTTTGTGCTTTTATAAAACCCTCTTTATCCTGTTTAACCGCTTTAATGATCTCTTTCTGTTCTTTGGGTACCGTGTAGTATTTGTCTACCCATAATTGCATCTCAATCAATATCGGCAGTAAATCGATACCCTTTTTAGTAAGGGTGTATAACACTTTTGCTTTGCTTTCCGGATGATCCAGTTTACTGATCAGTCCATTTTCCTCCAGCATCAATAATCTTGAAGCTAATATATTGGTCGCAATCTTCTCACCAGATTTTAAAAAGTCGCTGTAGGTGCATTGTTTCAAGCGCATTAAATCCCGGATGAGCAATAAGGACCACTTATCTCCTAAAATATCTAGTGAACAACTGATAGGGCATTGCGATCTATTTTTCATAATAATGTACTTTTTTTTAAAAACACTTGCATTTTGCAAGTTGAATTTTATATTTGTACTTGCAAAATGCAAGCAAATTTACGATTTTAAATTATTAATACCATGGAAAACAGTGTCATATTTAATTCTTACCATAAAAATGGATTACAATTGCGGAACCGGATAGTGATGGCTCCCATGACCAGAAGCCGTTCTGATAATCCCGAAAATAAAGCAACAGCGTTGACTGCGCTGTACTACAAACAACGTGCTTCTGCTGGACTGATCATTACCGAAGGTACATTCATCAGCCCTGAGGGGGTAGGTGTTATACATGTTCCTGGAATTTATACGGAAGAGCAGAGCGCTGGCTGGAAATTGACTACGGAAGCTGTCCATGCTGAAAATGGAGTCATCTTTGCCCAGCTTTGGCACACTGGTGCATATTCACATCCAGATCTTCATCAGGGTAAAAAACCGTTGGCCCCTTCGGATGTAAATCCAGAACAGCAGGTTTTTACAGCAACGGGATTTAAACCTACTGTCGCTCCTCAGCCTATGACGGTTGCTGATATTAAAAGAACGGTTAATGATTTCAAACAAGGGGCGCTTCATGCTTTTGAAGCTGGATTTGACGGTGTTGAACTTCATGCTGCCAACGGCTATTTACTGCAGCAGTTTTTTAGCAAAAACGCTAATCTGCGCACCGATGAATATGGCGGATCGATCGAAAATAGAGCGCGCATTCTTTTCGAGATTTTGGATGCCATAAAAGAGGTTGCCGATATCCGTAAAGTTGCGGTTCGTCTCAATCCTTCTTTAAACGGTATTATGGGGATTTTGGTCGACGATGAGACCATTGCACTTTACAACTATCTAGTCAATAGGCTTCAAGATTACGACCTGGCCTATCTGCACTTGATAGAGCCGTTTACTGATGTTTCAGGAAATCCCAATGCTATCCAGGAGGTTGCCAAACATTTTCGTCCGCTTTATACAGGTACGATTATCATTAACCGTGGTTTTAATAAAGACACGGCAGATAAAGTTCTAAGCGATGGCGATGCCGACTTGGTTTCATTTGGTGTACCCTTTATTGCAAATCCTGATTTAGTGGAGCGTTACAGAACCGGAGCTGCACTAAATGTTCCGGATCAGAATACCTTTTATACCCCAGGTGAAAAAGGTTATACAGATTATAAAACTATAGATCAACAATTATAATATGAAAACAACAGGAAATACCATATTCATCAGCGGCGGAAGTGCCGGAATTGGATTAGCGATTGCTAAGAAATTAGATGCAGCAGGAAATAAAGTTATTATCAACGGCAGAAATGCAGAACGGCTTCAAAAGGCGTTAGAAGAACTGGATCAGGCAGTGGCCATTCAGGGAGATCTGTCGGTCGAATCAGATAGAGTCCGTATTGCCAATGATTTGAAAACAAATTATCCGGATGTTAATATCATCGTCAATAATGCAGGTGCAGCTTTTGCTTACCTCTTAAGTGAAACGATCGGAGCACATGAAAAAGCAGCTATTGAGATGAATACCAATTATTTCAGTGTTATCCATTTTACAGAATTGCTACTTCCACATCTTCTTCAGAAAGCTGAAGCGGCTGTTGTAAATATTTCATCAATAGCAGTGTTCGGAAGCCATGTAATGCTACCCACTTATGGGGCTACGAAAGCGGCGCTTCATAGCTATACTACCGCATTAAGACAGACCTATCAAGATCGGACACAGCTACAGGTTTATGAAGTTTATCCGCCTTTGGTCGATACCGAATTCTCCGCAGAAATAGGAGGAGCAAACGGTATTCCTGCTTCAGAGGTTGCCGATGAGTTGTTTTTAGCTTTGGGAAAAAATCAATTTGATGTTCCTGTAGGTGATACCAAACAGTTTTTCCAGGAAACGAACTAGTCAACAGAAACGGTTCTTCATTTTATGCTAAAATGAAGAACCGTTTTAAGTAATCCTCCTTATTTCAAATTAACAGGAAAACGATGGTCGTTTTATTAAATTACTAATTTCATATATATATCCGAATAAGGGTAGTTGTAAGACGGCGGCTTTCAGGTTCAAAGAAAAAGATTGCTATTGCAGAAGGAATCACACAGATGCATGTTAGGCTGGGTTAATCAAAAGATAGCGACCACGGCCATGCTTATTTTTTTAGCCTCATGTGAAGTAATATAAGAAAATTATTGTCTTAATCATTGGGTTTTCCGCAATTTTTATTGGAAGATATTATGTAATTTTAGGAACCAATTTGCTATTTCTTTTAAATAATTATAGCGGTTCTATAATGATTCGGTAGGAAGTCAAATTGCGGTTCCAGTTAGATGATGATGAATAACCGGATATATTTTTGAATTTGATGATCTCAAATAACTTTTAACAATAACTCGATCGTATTCCTTTATTAATTGAAAGAATTTTATGCCTGTTCCAACAAATAAATCTGAGCTACAATTAGCAATAAAAACGAATTTCGATAAACTGAAAAAGAACTTAAGTACAGTTCCCCATGAACAGACAGCGGTGAAGGATATGGAAGGTCATGGTAAAGGTACACGGATGAGTATCAACGATCTGCTGGCTTATTTGGTGGGGTGGGGAGAGCTTGTACTCAAATGGAATAGACAAAAGGATAATAACGAGGAGGTGTCTTTTCCTGAGTCTGGATTTAAATGGAATGAACTTGGTCGACTGGCACAAAAGTTTTACGACGATTATAAAGATGACGACTTTCATGTATTGATGGATAAGTTAAGCCATACTGTAGAGGCGATATTAGCATTAATAGCTAAAAAGTCAAATCATGAATTATATGAAACACCTTGGTATGACAAATGGACCTGCGGAAGAATGATCCAGTTCAATACTTCTTCACCTTATGCCAATGCGAGCAATCGAATTCGGAAGTGGAAGAAAGAAAATGGTTTAAAATAAACAAAGCACCTTATTTGATAATAAGGTGCTTTGTTTATTGCAGGCGTGGTCATATCTTACGGAGTCATATCCCATTTTTTTAAATAAACGATAATCAAAAATAGGAGGTCATGCGAAAGCCACCATGCGAAAGTTAAGTATCATATTTTTTTTTGAGCCAAAGACTGGCACGTACTAAGAGGATGAGGACCGGTACTTCAATCAATGGCCCAATAACGCCCACAAATGCCTGTGGAGAATGTATGCCGAAGATGGCTATCGCTACTGCAATGGCTAATTCGAAATTATTTCCGGTAGCCGTAAATGATATCGCTGCATTCTTATCATAGGCGACTTTCATCGATTTATTGATGAAAAAACTTATAAAAAACATCAGTACAAAATAAATCACCATTGGTACAGCCACTTTAACAACCTGCATGGGTAATTGAATGATCTGTTCGCCTTTTAAACTGAACATCAGCACAATGGTAAATAACAGGGCATATAACGTAAATGGTGATATTAGGGGTATGAATTTACGATGATACCAATTTTCACCTTTTATTTTGGGGAGAAATCTGTGACTTAAAAAGCCCGCAAAAAAAGGTATTCCTAAATAGATCAATACACTTTTGACAACTTCGCTCATCTCTATTGATATCGCATACTTTGCAAATCCAAAATAGGAGGGCAAAACATTGATAAACAACCATACAAATAAGCTATAGAACAGGACTTGAAATACACTGTTTAAAGCAATTAGAAGTGCGGCATATTCGCGGTTTCCTTTTGCTAAGTCATTCCATACGATCACCATCGCAATGCATCGTGCGAGTCCGATCAGAATTAACCCTACCATATAATCGGGTTCATTTCTTAAAAATAGCACTGCCAGTATAAACATCAAGATGGGGCCCACAATCCAATTCAGTAAAAGGGATAGACTCAACACTTTTTTATCTTTGAATGCCAAGGGCAGTAAATTGTAATTTACTTTAGCGAGTGGCGGGTACATCATAACGATTAATCCAATTGCCAATGGTATATTGGTGGCACCAATGGACAAGTGATCCATTACATCTGAAATACCGGGGAATACATTGCCTATTAGGATACCTAGTCCCATCGCCAGGAAGATCCACAAGGTAAGGTATCGGTCTAGAAATTTCATTTTTACCTGCATCCTATATTTTATTTAATTTGTGAAAAGACGTAAAACATTTCAGAAGCAATTTCTACGCTTCTATTCTGATAGATCTCATCCTCTTGCGCGGTATGGTCAGCTATTTTAGGATCTTCAAAAGTAACCGGTATCCGTTTTTCTGCTCCTGGAATAAAAGGGCATCCGCCATCTGCCTGTGAACAGGTCATGACTGCTGCAAAGTTGGATTCAGGATTGAAAGGGGAGTCGTATTTTTTAGAGAATCCAATAATAGGCAGAGCATTTTTATCGTATTTGAAGGCATAAACCGGATTTAAAGTCTCGGAAATGATCTTGACCTCAAGGCCCGCATTTTCAAGTGTTACGGCAACTTTAGGAAACAGTGCCGTCTCTTCAGTACCTCCTGAATAACAGGTTACGTTTGGTATTTGGTAATGCGCAGCAGCAATCTGTGCCCAGACCTGAGAGAGGTGACTTCGACGGGAGTTATGCGTACAGATGAAATTGATATTAATAGCTGAGCCAGCTGTAACTTTATCCTGAATATAATCAATCAGGGGCTGCAACGTAGATTTGCGCCCTTGATTGATCGTTAATTTCAGTATTTCCGAAATGGTCTTTACTAGTTTCGCGTTCATGTCGGTCTAATGATTAACAACAACCAGATCCTGGTGTGCAACTGTTTGAATTTGAACCGACTACTTGCAATGGATTGGGGATGCCACAGGCATCTTGTGCCAGACAAGCTGTGGTTTTGTTCGTTAAGACGAAATTCTTACCATTGAACGCTAATCCGTATTTTCCAATTGTACCACTTTGATATTCTACTTCAATCTCGTGATCTCCGATATTCAGTTTTATTTCGGAGAGTTCGATAATGTGTGCCAATTTTCCTGGTTTCAAACGGTGTTCATAATCATCTGCATTCCATAACTGGAAATTTACGGTGTTTTCCGTACGCGTAACGCCACCGCAGTCAATAAAAGTTTTACTGATCTGACCGACTTCGGTTACGTGGAAATGCTCTGGTACAAATGTTCCATCTTCTAATTGGAATTCAACATTTTCTAATGTTGGAAGAATCTGTTTGATTTCTGATAATTTCATAGTATTTCTATTTTATTATATCGTTATATTACGATGGTTGTGTGTAAAAAAAATTAAGTTACTTTTTAAAAGGCATTAGCCTTAAGCAGTTCTTAGCAGCATTTTTGATTGTTTACGGATAGGATTATATTACCAAAATAGGCTTTTAGGATCCCGAAAGTTTTTTCATCAATGCAGTAACAGATGGATGTTCCTTCGATATTCCCTTTTATTAATCCCGCATTTTTTAGTTCTTTTAAATGTTGCGAAATCGTGGATTGTGCTAATGGTAATTCGTCAACAATATCGCTACAGATACAGGCATTTACTTTCAATAGGTATTCGATAATGGCAATACGAGCAGGGTGACCAAGTGCTTTCGCAATGTTGGCAATGTTATTTTGCTGGTCGGTAAAGTGAATCGTTTTTGTAGCGCCCATGGTATGATGATTTGTATATCGCAATATTACGATTAATGAATTGAATTCTAAAAATTTTTTCTGAAAAAGATTTATAAATGACAAAAAAATACTCTTAGGTGATAAGAAGGGTATCTTGACGAAGCCTAAATACAGTGACGATTAGCATTTCGCTGTTCTTTATTCCAGACTTAACAACTGGTATGACTTTTTTAAAGCCTATGGTCAAGTAATGTCAATGAGGAAGCTGCACACATTGTAGTTTGCGTAATCAATCTGGTTTTTACTTGTTAAAAAAATGGGAAATTTGAATAAATATGACCGGATTGAAGGCTCTTATTAGGGGATAAAACCTTATCTTTGTTTAGAATCAATCTACACAAATATTAAAACAGAAATGAAGAAAATTATCGTCCTATTGTTGTTAGCGCTTGGTAGCGGAAGCCATGGTATGGCACAACAAAAAGCAAAAAGAGAAGTTTTGCCTGCAGCGGTGCAAATTAAAATAGCAGTACAAGCTGCACCTACAGAGTTTAGAGAAGGAGCACAAGTATATGGTTATGATAGTGAAGGAAAGTTTGTTGTTTTAAGAGCTGGTACTAACGATTATATCTGCCTGGCACCTGATTATAAACTTCCCATGTTGTACGCTTATGCTTATCCAAAAAGTTTGGAACCATTTATGGCTAGAGGTAGAGAATTGATCGCGGAAGGAAAGCGTAGAGAACGCGATGATATTCGCGAGCAGGAATTTAAAGCTGGTAAATTGATCATACCACAACAGCCGACGATGCTATACGGTTATTGGGGTTCTTTGGAACAGCTTAATAAAGAAACTGGAGAGATGGCTGATGCGAAACGCCGTTATGTACTGTATGTTCCTTTTGCTAAAGCTGCCGATTTAGGTATGGCAAGTAAACCTACTGTTCCGGGTATTCCATGGTTGATGGATGAAGGTAGTTACAAAGCACATATCATGATTAATCCTGCAGATATGGGGCATTCGCACTGACCTGCAAAATAAATTTTTGAGTATAAAAAAAGAGCAGCCTTTTTCAAGGCTGCTCTTTTTTTATATCCTATTTCTTTTCTTTTTTCATGACATGTTTAGTCTTGAGTGCTTGATCTTTTACTGCTTGGGGAACTTTATCGTCCTTCAGGAGCTGATCGCAGGTATTGAAAATGGCTTCTCTTTGATATGAAAGGGGAAACCAGCTCATTGCTTCTAATGCTGCAATGCGAATCGTTTCGGATTCAGATGGATCTTCAATCAGCGTGAGCACTGTGGGTACTAAACGATGGAAACGGTAAAGGCGCAATGTTGTGATCTCGCCAAGGCGTTCTTTCTCGGTCTGTTTTTTGTCGCGTATGTTGGCTTCCATTTTCTCTACCTTGGTGCTGTTATAGTCAATGTCTTTCAAAAGTTGATCACTTAAGTTTGCTGCATTGTAGATGCTCTTATTTTGACGCACTTGATTTTCAATTTCTTTTTTTAGCAATTCGGGATTGAAAAATGTCATGTTTGTTCTCAATCGGTAATTTATACGTTCGGAATGCGGGTCACTGACATAGAATGCAATAAGATCTTTTGCAAAATCATCGCCTCCAAATTCTCCTAAATCATACACTGCTCTACGTCTGATAAATTCGTAAGCATCATTTTTTGCAGCATGTAATACTTCAAAATATTGCTCGTTTTCATAGTTTCTAAGAAGTGCAAATGCTTGCATCCGTGTCGTTTCGAAAGGTGAGGTAAAGTAGGTGTTTTTTAAGATCTGCGCCATCTCGGCTTCAGGCAACTGTTTCTGTAAATATACAAGAGCTAATGACTGCAGATCGGCATCATTTTCTTGCAGTAATTTTTTCCAGTAAGAAATTTTTGCGCCACTAGCGATCGCATTATTGATTTCCTGGCTTCGTTTACTTGTAAAATTAAAAGTAGGATCGCCGAGGATATGGGTCTCGAGATAAGCAATGTGTTTGAACCAATTGCCTACGCGGACACCATGTTGCAAAGTACCCATCAGCTCTGCTGGCCACAAATCTTGCAGTACGCCAATACTATTGGCAATGGCAGCAACATTTTTATTTTCCGAGAAGGGGTAATAGCCTGCTAAATAATTGTCCAGGTGGAATGAACCGGTTAAACAAGAATTGAGGTATACCAATCTTGCTTGTATAGCGGCATCTTTGACATCCCATATTTGAACGTCAAGGTTGTCATTGAAAACCGAGTCTGAATCCATAACCGCTTTTTCAAACGCGTTGGTCATCCATTTATCCGAAACTCCTAATGAGGTCTTGAAACTTTCTTTTACTTTTTCGACATCTCTTCCATCTTCTTTTGCAGCTCTGATTTTGGAACGTAAATAGCGTCCTACATTTTCCATAGAAGGCTGCGGATTGGATGCGAGTGGATAACCATTGATCAATTGTAGTGTTGCGGTTCCATGTCCGGTCATAAATGCGAAATCAAGTCCTTCTCGTTTTAATTCGCGAAGCAGGTTGTATTTCATAAAATCAGCGTTTCTGAAATTTAAAAACTTGATGGAATTTCCAGGTTTGTACAGATCTGGAAATTGTGATTTCAGTGCCAGTACATCGCCAGCAAACGAGTTCATTGAATTGGAGTTATAACCATGACCGGTAGAGGCTACCATATCAGTAAGCGGATTATTCTCTTCACGCAATGTTACTAATTTATTGAGATAAGACTTGATTTTTTGCGTGGCATCTTCACCTTTTTCAACAGGTGGCTTGATACGGGCAGAATAGATGTCCATCTCAATGTATTGTGGCGAAGTGCCATTGAGACTATAGTAATAATAGTGGGTACGTCCTTTTGCTGTATCTTGTTTTATGAAATCCAGCTGTAGATCGAAATCATCGTAATAACGGTCGGACGGTACGGAGGATTTATCCCATCTTATTTTTTGATTCATCTTGAAAGCAGATGTCAGGTACTGCGCATCACGGATCATAACGATAGGAATATCGCCAATTAGGACTGTTCCTTCAAGAGCTTGTTTACCTTTATATAACTGCTGCAGCTGTTCGCGGATCTGCTCGGGTTTCTGCCAGTTATGTGCTATGATGTAGGTACCTAATCCATCTTTCTCGATGGATTGGCGATAAGCCATAACTTCAGCACGTGCACTTTCAAAAGTTTTGCTGTCAATAACAATTGCAAAGCTTGTTTTTGATTGTACAGATGGACGGATGAGCTCTTGGCCGTAGCTATAGGCAACGGCGGCGAAAGAACTTAGCAGTAGGATTGCTTTTTTTATTTTAATGGTATTCATCATGTCTATTTTCCGGATCTTTTTTGAGTTTAAATTAAAATGTATTGATGCCAATTGATAATTGTGTCAGGTATCGGTTGTCTCCTTTTTGAATGATGCCGCTGTTATTCATTGCGCTGCTGATCAGTCCGGAAGCTTTTATGTAAAGCTGATTTTCTCTTTTTCCAAAGGGTTTCAAATGGTATTTGATATGTGCTTCATTTGTCCAGGTATTGACCTTATTGTAATCGTGCATGGGAAGAAATACTTCATGGGCAACAAAATTACTGGAGTAGGATTTGTCGGTGTACAAAATTTCATCGTGAACAAGAAAGTCATAAGCAGATTTAAGCTGCAGGGACAGAGCTCTTTTGTTGGACAATGGATAGCGTTTATCAAAGCTTAGATCCAGATTGATTTTATCGATCAGCTGTTTATTCTTTGGGTTTGCATATCTATTATCAAGACTATGATAAGCGGCATTCCCTTTTAACCACCAATCAACCTGACCATCTTTTCTTTCTTTACTCAATAAATAGGAGAGACGGGTATTGTTTCTTAGCATGGTGCTCATGATACTGGAGTATACGGTCTCATACTGCTTGGTATCTGGATTTTGTATTTGATGATATTCCGTATTGTCCATGTCCTTCAATGTCCACGTTATTCCGATCTGATGGGAAGTTCTATTTATTTTCCAATCGAAGTAAGAAGATGCCTGATATTGTTTAAAAGCGTGTTTTCCTGCTTGCTGTAAGTAGATGCTCCCATCTGTGACGTCTTCGTATCCATTGCGGTAATCCAAGTTTATTGTCCATTGTTTTCCGGCACTGCGATGAACGTAATCCACTGCTCCGCCCAATGTGCGGCCTTCATAGGTGCGATTATAACCTACCGTTAAGATATAGGGCGCACTATTCTGGTACTCGCCGGCTCCTAATAAGCGATATAAATTAAACTGACGGTTTTTTCCAACTGTTTCTATACTCAGATCCTCTTTATAGAAAAGGTAATGTCCTGTAAGCCCAACGATATTTTGATCATCAAGTTTATACGTGATGCTGGGCGACAGGCTGAGGTTGCTGGTATTGTCAAGTGGCCGTGGATCTTTCTGCCTAGCTCCGGTCTGCATATCGTACTGAATACGGATACCCGCATTCATTCGATCATGTGCAAATGTCGGTGTGGCGACCTGAAGCTGTAAGCCATATTTTTGTTTCTTCCAATCGGCAGATAGTGAATCGATCAGTTGATAAGGGTTGTCACGGTAGGGATCGGTGTGTGCTGTGAGTCCCACTTCTTTATCTTTGCTGGATTGAAAATTGAAATGACCATAGAAGGTCCAATCGTTGAGACGCTGATAACGAGCTGACGAAAAATTGACTCCCTGGGTTGACTTTGAGCTGTAGGGCGAGCGGAAGTCTCCGCCTTTATAGTACGCTCCAATTTCATTTTCTCCCTCTAATGGAAGGGTCATATAGCGTAATAATGCCGCATTGGAACTTTTGAGTAGGGGTTCTTTGATTTTAAAATAGTCGTATGTTGGTACTGTTTGTGCCGTAGCAACATGACCAAGACCGAGTATCAGATATATGCTGGCAAATAGGTTCTTTTTCATGATTACTATTTAATTTTTCTTGGTGTTGGATTGTTGTTTACTTCAAAATCTTCGGATGAATTGTTGGTATCCATTAACACAGCCCGTTGTCCGATTGTACTTTTAACTTTCCGGATGACCGATCTGCCGGAATTAGCCACTCCGACGTAAGTCAGTCCGGCATCTACCGTTTCGGGCAATCGTTTCTTGTCCATCGTGATGGTAGAATTGCCGACGCAGTCTACGGCGTCGAGCACCGCGCTGACTGGTACCTGTAGAAAACGTGTTGTACCGCTTACATTAGGTTCTGTCATCGAGGGGAAATCAGTTACTGAAGCATCTCTGAATAAAACTAATCCTGCACCATTGATCCCAATATTCCAGTCAAATCCAGCAGTGGTATTGTAATATTGATGGATCATGTTAGGGACATCGGGGTTGTCGGTATCCCGAATATTAGTGCCTGTAGGATTGAAATAGGTCTCAAAGTCAGCAATACCTTTTCCTAGGTCGGTCGGGGAATTGGGGTTACCGTTTGGATCTGTTTTGTGATTAAGTGCTGTAACAGCAATTACAATAGATGCTCCAGGCTCTACCGGATATTCTTTACCTGTGCCGGGAACCATCCAAGCTTGTGCGAGGTAAACATAGTTTTTGTCGGGATAAAATCCATAGACTGAATTGGATGATGTTTTTGTATTTCCAACCACGAGACTATCGGCATATTGCACCGCTGTGCTATTGTTGTATATTTCGATGAAGCCATCATAGAGATAGTTGGTTCCTGCGGGAGTTTTTGATCCGGTATAATAGAATTCCTTGATCACAAATCCGCCAGCTACACTTCCAGTTAATTGGATCGTACTGGTTGCCGCTTCGGTGATCCGAAGGGTGGGGATGTTGCCATTGCAGAAGATTTCTTCGGCAATACCTACCAGTTGTTCTGCTTCTGCAGGGGTGATGGTTTTGGAAGCAGTGACGGTATAGATACCGGGTGTGATATCCGTCATACTGATACGGCCTTCACTATCGGATCTGTATTCTTCACTGGCCCCGGTAATGGTATTTTTAAGTGTTACTTTGACTTCACTTGCCAGCTTTGTGCTGTAATTTTCGGGATAATGTACGGTAAAATTATAGTCCAGTGTATCGTAGCTGTAATAGTCTTTACGACAGGAAGTCAGCAAGAATAGGAGCCCGCTTAGGATCAGTATATGAGTGTTTTTCATGTCAGTTTAGAATTTAATCGTTATTTCTGTTCCGTAGAACATGCTGATATTACGTTTCGAATATTCTTGTGGATATCGCGTGCTCGCTTGTAATGGACGATGGTTGAATACATTGTTGGCGTAGAATGAAAAGCCCATGTTATTGGCAAATTCTTTTGTCATCTTGAGATTGAAGAGCCATAGCGGTTTCCAGCTTTCGGCTTTGAAATAACCATCATTTAAACTGAGGTAAATATCGCGATCTGCTTCTGTGATGGATTGGCGTTCGGTTTCTGTAAAATAAGTGATCTGAGGTGAACTGCCGGCAGCACCTACAGGAATGTAACCAACAGGTATGCTGGAATAATTGAGATATTGATGTTTATCTTTCCAGATGGTCTGCGCGGTGGCGGTAATGATAAATCTAAATTCTGGGATGTTATGTATCGCCCTTAAAGTGGTTACAAATCGCTCTTGCTGCACACCTCTTGCTTCAAATACACCAATTCTTTTTAGGGGCATATTAGGCGCATTTTGCAATAGGATGTACGGATTAGCGGTTGTTAGTTTCGTGGATAGGTATGCTCCATTTAGAACAAATGATGTACGGATATTGTCGAATCGACCAAAATCAAAATCAAACTCGATTCCTTTATTGAGGATATTACGGTCATTACTCGGAGCGTTGAATGTTGAAACAATGACGCTTTCGCCAACATCGGTGCTAAGTACAGGAGGCTGACCTACGGGTGACTCGATGACAGTATAGGTTGGAATGGAGAAAAATTTAACACTATTGAGGTTGGTGTTCATCTCATAACCGTTCTTGGTTTCTTCATAGTATCCTGTTATTGAAAATCGTTTTTTACCACGCGTATAATCCAGTCCCAATTCTTTTTTTGTGGCTTTTGCAATCTTCAAATCTGGATTTGCGGTATCAAAAACCCGTGTGCTGATGATGGCCATTGCCTCTGCAGGATTTTCCTTATAGTGATTTAAGCTGAAGGCGTCATAATAAGCGCGATCTGGATAAAGATAGAGGAGGGTTGGCGATTTTGCAGTCATACCATATCCACCGCGAATGGTAAAGTCTTTGATGAATTCATACGAAGCATTTATTCTTGGAGCCAGTACGGATTGCGAGAAACTTCCGAAAGGCTGTATCTGGTCCCAACGTACTCCTGCCTGTACATGTAGGTCACGATTAAAAATCTGCATGGAATAGCGATCTTCAAGGTATACTCCGAATTGATTTAAGGAGGGGATATCTTTGTAAGAACGTGGTCTAAATCCTAATGGATCGGCTGTTCGGTAAGGATTGTTTGGGTCAACTGTACGACCAGAGCCAAAGTTAGCATCTAGGCGATAGTCTGCTCCGAGAAGGAAACGGTGTGTACCTTCACCTGTTTTCAGGTAAAAATCATCAGAGAGCTTGGCAAAGATGTTGAGAGGCTTGCCCTCGATCCATAACTGATTGAGGAATGTCGCCGGTAGATAGGGGACCTGCTGCGTTACATTTTCGGTTGCCGTACTATTAGCAGACACACTGAGGGTGTTTAAACGTTGCTGATATCCTTTTTGTAAACTGTAGTTACCCGATAGGGTATAATTAAGATTACGGGCAAACTGCTTGTTTAATTTCCATTTACCATTGGTTGAAAACTGGTAGGCGTAATTCTGTGCCTTATTGATGATCTGTTCTGCTTGATAATCAGGATCTACTTTGTTATCATCGAGGTTCATGCCGAAGGAGAATGTCGTATTGGAATATAGCGGACGTTCTTTTCCAAAGGTATTGGTATACTGCATGGACCCGGTCATGCGTTCGTAAGCAGAATAAGCAGTTATCTGGTTGTCGTAAGCCTTTGTGAAATCCAGATCGACAAATAAATTTCCTCTATTTTTTCCGAGGCTAAAACCTTGGCCAGCCCAGAACTGCGTGAGTTTGGGATTGAGTCTGGCTTTTACCTGTAAGGGTTCTACACCGGCTTTGGTACTGACAAGTATAGCTCCAGAGGTAAGATCGCCGTATTCAACGGACGGAATACCGCGTATGACTTCTACCGATTCAATGTTGTCTGCTGAAAGTTGACGCATGTCTGTACCCATACCACTGGATGTAGAAAAACCTGCAAGTACACCGGAGGTGACTGTGTTCATGGACTGGAGGTTGGCGTTGTTAGACTGCGGCGCACCATTGACAATGACCGATGTACCCATTGAACTCATATTGTCGCCGGGAGATGCGGCATCTCCTGAATATTGACGAATACTCGTTTTATTGGGGTTTGTGAAGCTTGGATTGGAGACTATCGCTCCCGGTAACAGCTGTAGGATCTCGCCCAAATGTGTTGCTTGCATATGCTCGATAGCCTTACGGGAAATCACTGTTGAAGTGGCACCATCTCTACGTTGTTCTTTTCCAACAACAACGACATCTTTTAGGGTAATGCTGTTTTCTGTCAAAAGAAACTGAAGCTCAGTGGTTGGAAAGCTAATTTTTTGTTGTTCTTCCAGCATACCGAGATATTGTACGACTATGGTATAAGTACCTTTTGGGATTTTAGAGAAAGAGAATTTACCCGATTCATCGGTTTTACTGTATAAACCCAGTTCTAAAATTTGAACTGTGGCTCCGACTAGAGGATCTTTATTGCTGTTTCGTCTCACAGTTCCTGTCAGATTTTGTTGTTGCGGCGATAGCTTTGTTTCTATTGATGCTGACTGTTGGGCCATAGAATCATCAATAAGCGTGGTTTGCAAAGATAAAAGCGCAAAGAAAAGTATAGGTTTTCTCATTGTACTCGTATATCAGAATAAGTTAATATTATGCATGTTGGTGCAGATTATAGGTGATGTGCCAGCAAAGATAGGTAAATCATTTTATTTAGACAGCTTCTAAATAAAATGATTTGTCATTTATTTGTCGGCTTTACATTTCTCTGACGATTGAAAAGAAATAAGTTCAAAGTATTGATAGACGCTCAGGCTACCTATTTATAGGAAGTAGCAATAGTTGCCACTTTTAGCTTTTACCGAGGGTAGCATAAGATTTTATTGATCGTAAAGACGCTAGGTTTTGGGAGTACGTACTGAAATGCTGATTTTATAGTTAGCATAATCGGCAAAATTCGGCAGAACAGAAATAGAAGAATTGATTTGTCAAGGGTTCTGCTAAAGATGATTTGGAAGGAAATGTTGCGATCGTCAATATTTTACACAAACGTAATTATCAAAGAGGTATCGATGGCGATATTAATGCTAGAGTTATGTAAGATTATCAAAAAGGGACTGATGGTAATTCTACCCATCAATCCCTTTTATGCTATTACTTTTGACGATGCAGATATTATATAAGTACCCTATCTTCTTCTGTAAAATATCCTGCCATGCTGCATTCATTTCGTACCTTAGAACATCACTACAATGCAGTTGAGAGGGTATAACTTTTCCATTGTTCAACATCATGTGTGATGATATCCATTTTTTTGTAGACAACGTCATAGGCATCACTACCTAAGAACAAATGCACCGGTGGGTTTTCTTTCTTGCTTATCGCGATCAATACATCGGCCGCTTTTTCGGGATCATTGGGCTGGTTGCCATCAATGTCATTCAAGTGTGCTTGTTCAGACTGGCGGGCTGCTTCGTAATCTGCTATGGTATGCTTCGGTGTTTTGACCGATCCTTTAGCAAGGAAATCGGTGCGAAAATATCCGGGATATACAACCGTTGCTTTTATTCCGAAACCTTTTACTTCTTCAGCTAAACCTTCTGTTAAACCTGCAACAGCAAATTTAGTGGCACAGTAAATACCCCAACCTGCAAATCCACCTGAATAACCACCTATTGAAGCGATATTGAAAATATGTCCCGATTTATTTTGACGTAAGTGGGGCATTACGTTTCGAATGATATTCAAGGTGCCAAAGACATTGATGTCAAAATTGCTTCTTGATTCCTCGTCCGTTAGTTCTTCTATGGTGCCTATCTGTCCAAAGCCCGCATTGTTGACAACAACATCCAGTTGCCCAAAATGTGCGATACTTGTTGCAATTGCTTTTTTTACATCCTCGTTATCGGATAAGTTTACTTCTATCGGAAGGAATAGATCCGATATAGCGCCGATTTCTTTGATTAATGGCTGTGTATTCCGTGAGGTTGCAATAACCCGAAATCCTTCTTGTAATAATTTTTTTACTAATGATAAGCCTAAACCTTTCGAGGCTCCTGTTACCAACCATACTTTTTGTGTTTCCATCGTTTTGATTTTTATGATAACACAAATGTAGGGCGACGATGAGGGAAGGGATAACGAAAAGCTAACAATACCTTACGAAATTCTAACATTTCGAAATTGGGTCGGATTAATAGCTAAGTGTTTTTTGAAAAAATTATTGAAATGGGTCACCTCGGTAAAGCCTAATGCAAATGCAATTTCAGAAACGTTCCAATCGGTTTGGATTAAAAGAACTTTAGCCTCTTGGAGCAATCGTTCGGCAATGATTTGAGTTGGCGTTTTATGTGTGGTTTCTTTTACTGCTCTGCTCAAATGATTGACATGTACAGCCAATTGACCTGCAAAATCTGATGCGGAACGGAAGTGAACTCTTTGTCTTGCATCTTCAATGGGAAATTGTCTTTCCAGTAATTCTAAAAATAAAATAGCAATACGGTGTGAGGCATTGATTTCCTGTTTTTCAATCTTTTTTGCGGGTTGCATTTTTAAGGTCTGATGCAAAATTTCAAATACCAGATTCCGCAATGCATCGTACTTGTGTATATAATCGGAATCGATCTCTTCGAACATACTCAGGTAAATATGTTTTATCTTTTCGGTTTGTTCGTCGCTCAGTTCAAAAATAGGGGTTCCATTGGGCTGGAAGACTTCATAATTTCTTAAGTTACCAAAATGATGAAAAAATGAAGGTGTAAATACACAGAAAAAACCGGACTGCTCGTCATCGAGAGATTCCCAATTATAGGGGATCTGGGGATTGGCAAATAGTAGTGCCTGTTTTTTTATCTCGATTTCCTTATCGGCATAATAAATTTTGTTTTTGCCAATTATCAAGCTGATTTTATAATAGTCTTTTCTGCTATATGGAACTGGTTTAGCATGGCTACCAACAAAATCATCAAGCCTGAATACATTGAAATGGCCAATCTCTTTTCGGATATTGTCAGGCACCCAATTGAGTTTGGTTTTATAAAAATCTTCGATTGATTGTGTCTTTTCCATTTTTCAAAATTACAAAAAACAAACATACAGTTTTGTGCTCGTCTTTCGGTAATCATCTTAATTCGAAAGCCCTCAGAAGGTTACTCTATTCTGAGGGCTATTGAATTAATGTATGGTTGCCCGTCACATTAAAATATAATTTCAGCTTTTAGTAAACCGATACTTCTGCCATGGCGGCATTTTGGGTGAAGTCAAATGCGGATTTGAAAACAAGTTTAAAATAACGGAAAGATTGCGTTGTTGGTAGGTTAATGTTTTGCGGTACTGCATTTTCTAGTAGCGTAAATGTTCCTAGACTGTTCCAGTCTGCGTTATTCTGACTTACTTGAATTTCAATTTCTCTTACTTTACGGGAACCGTTTCTTTGGGTCAGCGTAAAGCCGGAGACTGTTTTGCTGGTTTTCATATCTACTGTAATAAAATAGGGATATGTTTCGGGATTGCTGGACCAGCGGGAGTGCCAGAATGTATTGGGATTGCCATCAATTATGTTTGCCGCTCTTCCATTTTCTGCACCGGTTTCCTGATTGGTATAATCGATCACGAGCCACTTATTTTCCCAATTAGGATCATCGGTCTTAGTCGTGAGATCCTCAGTAGGCGTAGGTAAATTGAGATTCTGTATTTCGGTATATACTGATTCATCGACTTTAAATCCCCATTTTCGGAAAAAACCGCTTAGATTTTTGCCTGAAATTGTACAAGCTTTTAACATAAAATAGCGCATCTTTTGCTCTCTTGTCGAAACATTAGGTTGCTCTATTCTGGTTGCTTTGTGCAACGTTTGATAGAAGGTGTCGCCAAATGCTAACCATAGTTGTTGGAACATGGCTAAGCGCGTAAATACGCTAGTGCTTGACGCGTTAAAATCTTTTTCAGCATAGGGAATGATGAGATAGTCCATGACCTCAGGCCACACGTTATCGCGAGTAAGCCTTGAGTTTTGAGCGCCCATTTTTCGTTCTGCAGCAAGGGAATAAATGTTAACGGTGGTTTCACCTAATTCTCCCCATGTCCACGCGGACTGCTGATGCATATGTCCCAGTTCATGCCATGGTCCCCAACCATCATTTCTTGCGCCGTTTACAGTTAAAATAGTACTCATTGTGGAGGAATGGTATGCAGTCCGGTACCAGGTAGCAACCATGAAATAGTCGGAATTATCAGTCTCGGTCATTAGTATTTTATGGACATTTTCATCATGCTGTGTCGCTGAACCGTCTATACCACTGATCGCATATTCTGCCTTAACGATCTGATCGTAGGTCTGCATGAGCTGTTCCTGATTTTCCTGTTTATGCTCCAGAGCTTTTGTGCGGGAAGCGACTAACATCGTTTCTTCGCTTTCTAATAACACATCAGGAGCTTCAGTCCAGGTATTCAGCATGACCTGCCATTGTGCATTGGTAGTTTTTCCCAAAACATAATGAGGCACAGGTTTATGTCCTGCTCTAAATTCAACCCGTGCTTTACCGCTGGGTATGCTGTTGTCATTGGCATTATACCGTATATACAACAAACCACCGTACTGATCTGCCTGAATGGTATTGAGGCCCTGTGTCAGCGGAACGACTGTCGGATTCCATTTGTCTTTATAGCGTGAATAGGTGCCTATTAATAAGGTGGGAATACCTGTTCCGTCCTCCAGCTGGTCTACATAAATGGATAATGTACCACTTGGTGCTACGTAAAGTCCGGTTGCGGTAAAATCTGATGCGGGAAATGATTGCCCAAGTCTTTTAGATTCTTTGACTCCCGAGGGCAGTTCATTGAAAACCTGGATGGTATCGTAGCTGATCGCTAAACTATCAAGCGGGATTGTTTCGATAGGAGCTATCGTTTTTTGACAGGCTGAAAGAATGGCGATGAACGCTATCAGCCCTAATTTGAATGTGTTTTTTATCATAATTAAAGTTTAAAATTTATGTAATTGATCTGTAATCCATGCTGATATCTCCCCATATCTTTCTCGCAAGATCTAAAAAAGGGGCGTTTCTTTTTGAAAAACGCCCCTGATCGCCACTTATAATCTACCTAATTTTCATTTATTCTCACCTTATTTCAAATAGGATGTTTATCCAGCTTATATCTTGATATTTAAGATCTAATTTAATAAATATTTATGGATAAGATATTTTTTATTTTGTTTTTAATATAATTACCTTGAAAAGGCTTCTCAGTTCTTTGTTATATTGTGTTTATCAGAAAATGTCACCCGATATGTCGCTGAACTATATTTGAGCTTATGTTTATTGAGAGTGATTAATCAAGAAAAACAAAGAATTGGAAAAGAGATAATGGAAGATTATTTTCAGTTTTTAAACTATATTGACGATGTCGATTTGGAACGAGTATCTGAATATCTTTAAATTGATAAAATTACAGGAAAACTATTTATTTCGCATAAGCACTCGAATAATCCTATTTTAGAAAGAGACATTTCACAAAAGAAATAGGTCTAAGGTTTGGACAATATAATAATGCGTATCTTGAAGAGCAAGATACAGAAGGTTTCCACGAATGTAGAATCGTTGAAATATTTGATTTCAAATTTAAGAATGGCCAAATACGGTATGTAATGTCCGATTTTACGCAGTAGTATAAACATATATAAGCATGGAAAAAGATAATTTTGACGAAATAATTCGTCGCTCAATAGCTATCAGGAAAAAATACCACGAGTTGGAGATGACCCATCATGGCAGCGAATGGACTGTGGAAGAAGATGCTTTAGCTTATTTAACTGATGCTGGGTTGGTCGGACGGGACATTATGTCGCAACAACTACGCTGGCCAAAAGTGGGATCGGAAGCTGAGCTGGAACATAAACTAGGGGAAAATATATGGTGGTTAATCGTATTGGCAGAAAGATCGGGCATTGATATTAAAGATGCTGTTCATAATTTTCTGGACAAAACAGAAACAGTATTAAAATAAGCGGATCGAAATCTCATAGTGTCATGAGATTTCGGTCTGCTGGATAATTACTTGTCTTTTAGTTGTGATAACTAATTATTTAGCTGATATTTGAGTATAAAAGAATCAGCAATGGAAATAGTAGAATTTACCAAAGTAGAACACCAACTGATGCAGGTGCTGTGGAAATTAGAGAAAGCATTTGTTAAAGAAATCATACAGGAATTGCCAGAGCCAAAACCTGCTTATAGCACCGTGTCTACGATGATCCGTATTTTGGAGACAAAAGGTGCAGTGGCTTACGAAGCTTTTGGTAAAACTCACCGTTATTATCCGCTGATTTCAAAAGAGGAGTATATGCGTTTCGAGGCCGATAAATTTTTGGATAATTACTTCTCCAATTCTATTCAGGATATGTTCTCCTTTTTTGTTAATGAAAAGAAAATTGACTTAAAAGACGCTGAACAATTGCTTAAGATGATTGATAAAATTAAAGACTAAGTCCTGTGGAAAACCAGCTCTACTTCATTTGGTCGAGTATCGCGATGACCATTTTTTATATGTTTTATCAATTGGTGCTCAAACGTGAGACTTTCTTTTTATGGAATCGAATTTATTTATTAGCAACACTTTGTTTGGCGATCATGCTCCCATTGCTGAACCTTTCGGCGCTTTTTGGCTTACCACAAATGGAGTTAATGGATATTTCTTTATTTTTTATTGCTAAAGAAAAGCTGGTTTCTGTCGCGGAGACACAAATTCACCTGTTTTCTGTCTTATATTGGACCGGCGTTAGTGGCAGTGCTATATGGTTGGTCATAAAACTTGCTGTTATAAAAAATCAATTGCATTCGCAGGAGATCGGTAGAGCATTTTCATTCTGGAGAACTAAAGTTATTGATCCAGATCTATCGGATTTTGACGCAATAAATGCGCATGAAGAGGTTCATGTTAAACAATTACATACACTGGATATCATTTTTGTCGAATTGATTGCCGTATTTTTTTGGTTCAACCCGCTCATATATTGTTATCGTAAGAGTCTTAAGTTTGTTCATGAATATCTCGCGGATGAACATGCTGTCAAATATGCCGGCAGCACTAAGCAATATGCAATGACTCTTTTTCTGAAATCTTTTAAAGTTGGACCGGTGCTGACGAATACTTTTTATAATCCTTCCTTACTGGAAGCCCGGATCAGGATGCTTCAGTGCAAGAAGTCCAGCGTTAAACGCTTATGGAAATACATTGGGCTTGTACCTATGGCCGCGCTTGTTGTGGTACTATGTTCGTGGAAGATTTCAAATTTTAGTTCGATGGATTCGGACAGTAGGGTGCAGCCTGCTATTTTTCCTGGCGGGGTTGACGCTTTTAGTAATTTTTTGATTCAGAATTCAAAAAAGGTCTCAAATGAAAGGGGAAAAGTAGGAGTGAGTTTCATTGTCGAAGCTAATGGTGAAGTGACCCATGAAAAAGTTGAAAATGGATTAAGTCCTATAGTGGACAGGGAGGCCCTGCGTATTATTTCTTTAAGTCCGAACTGGGAACCAGCAGTACAAAATGGTCTTCGTGTTCGATCTCTTTATCATATGAATATAAATTTTAACCCTGATAATCAGTAGGTTATTTTCATTTATTGCATTATTAGTTGTGATGACTAATAAATTAGTTGTATAACTAGTTTGTTAGTTGTATGTTTGGGTATACCAATTTACACCAAACATGATCGGCATTCTGATTTTTAAATCCACTCGATTTTATAGCTATTTAGGCTTACTATTATGCAGTTTGATGTCTGCTCATGCACAGGCAAGAAAGGATAATGTGTTTGGAGCTGTTGTTAATGAAAAGAATATATTTATACCTTATGCTCAGGTTAGTTTAAAAAATAGTCTTGATTCAAACACGGTAAAGACGGTATTGGCAGATAGTTTGGGAAATTTTGGTTTTGCAATCGCATCTGGTAAATATTTGATTGAAGTGAAGAGCATGGGTTATAGGTCAGCTTATACTGTAACTTTTGAAGTTACTGCGGTATCGAGTATAAACCTTGGGAGTATTGCACTCCAAATTGAACCGACACAGTTAGGTGTTGTGACGGTTGATGCAAAGCTTCCTTTTATCGAAAGGAGGGCAGATAATGTGATCGTCAATCTGAATGGTCTTGGTTCCGGAGCTCCATTAATGGAGGTTATGAATCAGTTGCCGGGGGTTACTGTTGATGCATCAGACCTAATTAGTCTAAACGGCAAATCGGTTCAGATTTATATTGATGGTAAAGTGAGCGCACTTTCGGCAGATGCATTGTCTGGTTTGCTGAAGGGTATTTCTTCGGCAGCAATTGAAAAAGTTGAATTGATTAGTCAACCTTCTGCTAAATATGATGCGGCCGGAAATGGTGCCATCATCAACATCATCCGAAAACGTAGTTACAAAGGCGGTCTAGATGGTAATGTTTATGCAGGAGCTGGGAAAGGGACTTATGGAAAAGCGAATGGTGGTGTCAATCTCAATTATAAAGGAAAAGGTTATAATCTGCTGCTGAATCTGGATTATAATTACAATAAGTATTTTTACAACACGGACATTGCAACCAATTTTTTAGATGATGCGGGGACAGTTGTTGGGGAGTCGATATCGAAAATGAAGAGTACGAGGGCTATTGCCAACTACACACCCAACTTGGGAATGGATTTTTATTTATCCAAACGCACTACTTTGTCTGCCTCTGTTAAGCCTGGTTTTCAAACATCGTGGCGGGATGGAGTAGCGCATATTGAAGAAGTCGATGTTATTGCTAAAAGTAAATCACTTTCTGTGTTTAGCAACGACGTTGCTGTTTATGCAGCTAACTTTTCGACCGGACTGCGTCTGCAGCATCAGATTGATACTGCGGGAAGGGATCTGACAATGGATCTGGATTATTATCGCTATGCAAACTATAATGATCAAAATAATAGAACAGTTTCTTTCGATCCTTTCGTTGATCAGCCGAGCGTGATCGCTCAAGATCGTATCCTTCATGTATATGCTTTTAAAACGGATTATGTACAGCCTTTGGGTAAAGGGCGTCAACTCGAGATAGGAATGAAAACGAGTTTTGTGTTTTCCGACAATAGTAATGATTTCCGGGAAGGGGCAAACTATCAGAACGATCTATTTGATTATCAGGAAAACATTTCGGCCCTCTACTTGACATATGGTGCTACTGGTGAAAAATTTTCATACCAATTGGGGATCAGGGGTGAGTACACGTATGGACAAGGAGAAAAGCAATCTGGAAAGAACAGCTTTAATAAAAATTACTTTAATCCTTTTCCGTCGATTCATCTTGACTATAAGCTTACTAAAAATCATAATCTCAGTCTTGGAATCAATAAAAGGATTGAGCGCCCTAGTTATGAAAGTTTAAATCCACTGATTCGGATTATTAACAGTAATAACCTGCAACAAGGAAATCCTGCATTACGACCTGTACTTGCTTATAATGCTGACTTGTGGTACGGGTACAAAAATGCGTTTTACGCAGGTGTTACTTACAGTTATAGTGTAGATGATTTTACCAATATAACTGTGCCAGTGGAAGATGGTATAGTCACAACATTACCAGGAAATGCGGATCATGCAGGTTACTTTACGCTTCAGGCGTTGTATGGCAAGCAGGTATTACCGTGGTGGTACACCAGTTCTAATGCGATCTTGTCGAAGCGGTCGTTTAAAGGAGAGTTTGATGGTATTTTGCTTCAGACTGATGGCCGCTATAGCATCTCCGCCACTTCTTACAATAGTTTTTTGATTCATAAAAACTTCTCTTTTTTATTCCTTTTTAATTATCGAGGTAAAAGTGTGGAACGAAATATCAGCAATGAAGCTTTTGCTTATTTAACAGTAGGAGTAAGGCAACAGTTTCTAAAGAAACGTGCTTCTGTGCAACTTAATGTGATGGATGTTTTTAATTCATATAAGAATAAGTTCCAACAAAATAGTGGTCCAATACAGCAGAAATGGCGTAATCATATTGAAACGCGTATGGTGAAACTGAATCTGACTTATAGTTTTGGAGGTTCGATTAGAAATGCTAAGAAAGTAAACGGTGCTGAAGATGAGAAAAACCGTAGTGTCGTACGTGAAAATTAAATTGTTGCGTTATGTAATGATAAATTCATGACTTTGTTTAAGGAGAAGGCGATATTTACGAGAAAAGAACATTTTTTATAAAGTTTTCGCATGTTAAAATCAAAAAATGGGATGGTATTGTTGGTTTTACTTTTTTTTTACCAGTAAAAATGCTTCATTTGTAAAGAGGATAAAGATGCGATGATAAGAAAAGATCTATTGATAGAAATAGCTGAAGAGCTTGAAGATTACTGCTCGAATGAGTCAGCTAACGGAACGCTCGCTGATTTTTTGAATTACATGTATCTGAAAAACTCTATTGCGCTAACCCAATCACGTAAAGTGGGAGGTGATCATGCTGTAGTTGAAGGGCGTGATGTGCCGGCAGAAGATTTGGGAAAACTGCTCCTGATGATGAACCGGTATGCCAAACATTATATCAAGATAGCCTTTGAGGGGAGCTTGCTCCAGACTCCGGAAGACTTTACATACCTGATGGTTCTGTTTTCTTATGATAAACTGCTACAGACAGATCTTATACGGAAAAATGCCATGGAGAAAGCATCAGGTAATGAAGTCATCAAACGCCTAATGCGGTTAGGACTTATCGAAAGTGCCGCTAAAGTCGACGACAAACGCGCTAAACCAATTTCAATTTCTAATGCAGGAAGAGCTGAGCTGTTTAAAGTATTGCCAAAGATGAAAACGGTTGGTAATATTTTGATCGGAAATCTGTCTCCTGAAGAGCGTGATTTACTTATTATACTTCTTTCCAAGCTCGATCACCATCATCATGCGCTGATGGATAAAAAGGATGTGTCCGAACTGGACCAATATCTTCATCGAGATTCTGATTAACCTACTCTGCTCAGAGGGCCCGTAATTTTGTCAATAATATCTGGGAGCAATCGTACTCTAATAAATTTCTTTCCATTTCTCTTTTTCGACTTTTATGGCTTTTATATGCCATAAATGCTATTGGTGTTGCGTTGATCATTTCAGTGCGCGATGAAATCATAATGTGTGGCATCATTCTTTTTTCTATAAATTGTAGTATTTAATACTAAAATAGTATTTAAATAAACTATATTTGTTTGTCGATTATTACAAATTAATATATGATTAGGAAGAAATACTATTTAACCACTTTATTTACTACTTGCGCGATGGCAAGTTTTGCACAGCAAACAGTACTTTCCGGCACCGTTAAAGATGCAAAAACTGGAGAAACACTGATTGGCGCTGTAGTGGCCGATTCAGAAACACAGCAGGCGACCGCGACAAATAGTTATGGTTTTTATTCTCTTTCCTTACTAAAGGGTGAACGGAGCGTTATTTTTAGTTATGTCGGTTATCAAACACAAACCATAAAAATCCCATTAAACGCTCCGATGAAATATGATATTGAGCTGATGCCCAATGAAAATGCCCTTGAAGAGGTGGTTGTGTCCGGTACAAAGCGAAATCAAAATGTGAGCAACCCTCAAATGGGTGCATTTAAGTTCAGTATGGAAGAAATAAAGAATGTTCCCGTACTATTTGGAGAACGAGATCTGCTCAAAACCATCCAATTGCTTCCAGGTGTTCAGAGCGGAGGTGAAGGAAGTGCTAATTTTTTTGTTCGGGGCGGCGGTGGCGATCAGAATCTGATCTTGCTGGATGAGGCAATTGTTTACAACGCTTCCCATCTGTTAGGTTTTTTTTCCACCTTTAATGCTGATGCTGTTAAGGATGTGCAATTGTACAAGGGGGGGATTCCGAGTCAATATGGTGGCAGAATATCTTCAGTTTTGGATATCACGATGGTCGATGGTAACCAAAAAGAGTTCGCGGCGGAAGGTGGGGTAGGTCTGATTGCCTCCCGACTCAAAGTTTCTGCTCCATTAGGTCATGACCGTGGCTCTTATATGATCAGTGGTAGACGGACATATGCAGATATGTTTCTTAAACTTTCTAAAGAACAGGATGTTAAACAGAGTAAATTATATTTTTATGATCTTAACGCCAAGTTGAATTATAAAATAAACGACCGAAATAAAATTTTTTTCTCGGGTTATTTTGGAAAAGACGATCTGGGATTTGCAGATCGGTTTGGATTTAATTGGGGAAATGCAACTGCAACTGTTCGCTGGAACCATATTGTGAATGAAAAGCTGTTTAGCAACAGCTCTTTGATCTACAGTGAATTTAACTATAATGTGGGGGTGACCGGCAATAGTGGGGATTTTGATATTGCTTCCAAAATAGGCAATTGGAATCTGAAGCAAGATTTTTCGTATTATTCATCCAATAAGTCAACATTTCGATTTGGATTGAATGCGTTACGGCAAACCATACGCCCGGCCAGTCTCAATGCCGGGGAAGATGCAAATGTTAATTCGATCACTATTGAAAAACGAAATGGCTTGGATATCAGCGGGTATCTGTCCCATGAATGGAAGCCTACTGATCGTTTATCAATGCTTTATGGAGTGCGCATTGTAGACTTTATGGTTATGGGGCCAGGTACATATTATCGCTTTGATCAGGCTGCTGAAGTTGTTGGACAGGAGGAGTATAGGAGCGGTGAAATTGTCAAACACTATGTCAATCTTGAGCCTCGACTGTCAGCAAGCTATCTTTTAAATTCAAATAACAGCATTAAGGTTTCCTACAACAGGCTGGCGCAAAATCTCCATCAGCTTACCAACTCAACTGCTGCACTTCCAACTGATCAGTATGTGCTCAGTAGCCTAAATATCAAGCCTCAATTGGCAGATCAGGTTGCGTTGGGTTATTTCAGGAATTTCAAAGATAATTTATATGAATTTTCAATAGAATCCTATTATAAAGCTATGAGCAATCAGATCGATTTTCGTACAGGAGCAGATCTGCAGGCTAATAATCTTCTGGAAGGTGAGCTATTGTACGGCAAAGGCAGGGCTTATGGCCTTGAATTTTTCCTTCGTAAAAATTCTGGAAAACTCAATGGCTGGATCAGTTATACGTTATCAAAGAGTGAACGAAAATTTGATGAAATCAATAAGGGAAACTGGTTCAATGCACGGCAGGACCGAACCCACGACTTATCTGTGGTTGCAATGTATAAATTATCGGATATTTGGACTTTAGGTGCCAATTTTATCTTTAATACGGGTAATGCAGTTACCTATCCTGCTGGGAAGTATGATATTAACAATACGACACTTTTTTACTACACAGATCGAAATACACATCGATTCCCTAATTATCATCGCTTAGATCTATCGGCGACTTACGAACCTCTACAGGTAAATAAACGCTTTAAGTCGAGCTGGACATTTGGGTTATATAACGCTTATAATAGAAGGAATGCTTATATCGTGGATTTTAGAGAAAATGAAAATAATCCTAATATCGCTGAAGCATATAAAATCGCTTTGTTCGGAATTATTCCTTCTGTAACCTGGAATTTTAAATTTTAAAACAATGAAAACAAGATACTTTTTACTACTGTCCTTAACTTCTTTTTTAAGCTCATCATGCGAAGAGGTAATTGATCTTAATCTGGATAGTGCTGGTCCAAGAACCGTGATTGAAGCTAATTTAAACGATTTAAGTTCTGATCAAACGATAAGAGTTTCCAAGACCATCGCGTTTGGTGTAAATGGGAGAAATACACCCATAGAAGATGCTGCAGTCGTTGTCCGTTCATCGGCAAAGGAAGAGATTCTATTTACCTATGATCGGGATGGATATTATCGTGCCAAGAATTTTGTGGTCAAACCTGGAATTATTTATTTTCTTGACGTAAAATCGGAGGGGGTTAACTATGTTAGCCAGTCACAGATGCCAGAATATGTAGCTATTGATTCTTTAGGAATTACAAAGGAAAAAGTATTCAATGAGGAACGCTTTTATCCAAGATTTACTTTTAACGATCCGGTAGGAATAAAAAATTATTACTTGTATGAAATAGCGATCAAAGGTTCGCCGATTCGCTTTGCCTCTACGTACAATGATAAGTTCAACGATGGTAAGTATGTGACACATGAGATCTCAGACCGCACAATTGATCTTGAACTGAATGATGAAGTGAAGGTCATCCGCTATTGTATTGATGCCAATGTTTATCAATACTGGAGTGATTTTCAGTCTGCCAATCCTGGTGGTGCTGCGCCAGGAAATCCTACTTCAAATATATCTAATAATGCACTGGGGTACTTCTCTGTTGCTTCTGCTAAAGAGCATAAGTTTATAACGAGCGTATACATGGAAAAATACCAATGAA
Organism: Sphingobacterium anhuiense; assembly: GCF_042686355.1. Lineage (NCBI taxonomy): Bacteria > Pseudomonadati > Bacteroidota > Sphingobacteriia > Sphingobacteriales > Sphingobacteriaceae > Sphingobacterium > Sphingobacterium anhuiense. Next base: position 1,381,748 of record NZ_JBHUPE010000004.1, on the reverse strand, counting down.
GACAACTTACGAATAGCTAGTCGAGAAGGCAATACCCTAACTGATAAACGTATGAAAAAACTGTTTGATGAACTCGCTTATGAAGTGAGTAAGAAAACTACGGTTAAATATAGCACCAGCTTTTCATTAGGCATTTTAGCATTAAAACCTTGTATCCGGGATAGTATTTATGCTATTTATGGATTTGTGCGCCTGGCTGATGAAATTGTTGACAGCTTTTATGCTTATGATAGGCGGGTACTTTTGGAAAGACTGCAGTTAGAGACAGACTTGGCATTAAGGGAGAATATAGCCCTGAATCCTATACTGCAGTCTTTTCAAGAGACTGTACATAAATATGGTATTGACCACCAGCTTATTGATCAATTTATGAACAGTATGCATATGGATCTTAAAAAGATAGCATATAATGCTGAGCTATATGAAGAATATATCTACGGATCGGCAGAGGTAGTCGGGTTGATGTGTTTGCAGGTATTTACAGAGGGTAATAAAAAACTGTATCTGGAACTAAAACCTTATGCCATGAAGCTCGGATCGGCATTTCAAAAGATAAATTTTCTAAGGGACTTAAAAGATGATTATCACATACTGGGACGTACTTACTTTCCTAATATCAATATGAAGTTTTTTGACGATACAGTAAAAAAACAGATAGAAGAAGAAATTAAAGATGAGTTTCTGGAGGCATTATCGGGCATTAAGAGACTTCCGAAGTCTTCTAAATTTGGTGTGTATTTAGCCTATAAGTATTACCTCTCTCTGTTTGCAAAAATAAAAGAGAAGTCTTCGAAGCAGATTTTGACTGAGAGAATCAGGATACCGAATCTAGGAAAAATATATGTTGCGTTTAAAAGTTATGTGCGCTATAAAATGACTTACTTGTAATCTATAACCTGTTAAAAACTAAATTTTAATGTGTTTTATTTAAATTATTAATACCGATTATTGGATCCACGATCAATACTTGGTTTATAAAGTTATACTACCAATTAGCTTTCAATCATTTTTTGTTGCAATGTTTATATTTCGGAGAATAGTATTCCAAGTATTCGTTATTTTTTATTTGGAATTAATCTAAACAATATAGTATCTTAGCGACCTCGAAAATGAAAACGCACTGGGTCAATATTACAAAAGGGGATAAGAAAAGTTTCTTTGTTTTCTATGATGCTATTTATAGGTCTCTGTTCCAGTATGGTATGGTTATCGGTAAAGATAGAGAAATCGTAAAGGAATCAATCCATATTCTATTTTATGAACTTTGGGAAAAGCATGAACGCCTACCGCAGGAAATCAAAGATCCTAAATTCTATGTCTTTGTTTGGTTGAAGAGGATTATATACCGGCAACTTAAATCGCAACAGTCTTCGCTGGAGAGTATACTAAATGAACCTTTTGAGGAATCTGTGGAAGATCAAAAAATAAAGGTAGAGGAAATCATCGAGAAAGAGCAGTTGCTGCATGCTGCGCTGGCCAAGCTCACCAAAAAACAGCGCCACTACATAGATCTGAAATTTTTTCAGAACAAGTCCTATGAAGAGATTGCAACCGAGGAAAATGCGGCCGTTCGGACCGTATATAACGTTATTTACGAAGCCATAAAGAGCCTGAAAGGTAATTTAACGCCTTTTTTGATTTTTATTTTAAATTATTATAAATAAAATAGGTAAAATTGGAGGGTTTCATGCACTACTCTTAAAATGCATGAAAAACAATGGTTAACCCTACTATAGAAAAACTCATCTGTGATCCTTCTTTTATTGACTATTGTCTGGATCATGAATCAGAAAATTTCGTTTACTGGCAAAAATGGATGGCAGAAAATCCGCAGTATGAACATTTGATTCTGGAAAGTAAAACGTTGATTTTACAGCTTCAGGCTATGCCGTCTGAGGAAGAGATTTCCACCGAAAGAAGACGTCTGTCTCAAGCGATCGATGAATTGCAGGTGAACCGCTTCTTTCAGTTTCGCAGATGGTTGCCTTATGCCGCGGCATGTCTGGTTGTTTTGGGTATTTCCATCTTTTTCTACCAGCAAAGACAGGTTCCGCTGCAATCCTCAATGGCAACAGTGGAATTTTTAGAACAAAAAGTGCCTGCAGGTAAGTACATGAACATTCAGTTGATGGACGGAACAAAAGTACGATTAGGCCCTACTTCGACATTAAATTATCCTCAGAGATTTACTCACGGCGAAAGGAAGATTGCACTAAAAGGTGAAGCTTTCTTTGATGTTGCACATAATGCCGACCAACCATTTATTATCCAGGCTGGTGAATTTGATGTGAAAGTGCTAGGAACTTCATTTAATGTTCATGCTTTTGAAGAAGACAAATTAGCGAAGATTGCCTTATTTACAGGAAAGGTTGAAATCTCCAATGAGAGCATGCATCTGGTGATCGTGCCCGGACAGGCATTTGTTTATAACAAAGCCTTAGGAACTTATACAATAGAACCTTTTGATCGAACCAAAGAACGCGAAACAATGGAAGGAATTCTACACTTTAAGCACGCAGGTTATTCGGAAATTGGTTCACAGCTGGCTCGTAAATATGGTGTTGTTTTTCAACCTGATGCAATTATAGAGCTTGATTTTTCTGGATCGATTGCACATGAAAGCTTGGCACAGGTGCTGGAAAAATTAACTTTAACTACCTCATATCACTTCTCTCTTGAATCTAACACCTTAATTGTCCGTAAAAAATAATATGAAAAACAATAATAAGCCCAGCGCAATCTGGGTTCGTTCTTTATTTCTTGGTGTCGCACTGACCTGTCATGGTTTTTCAGTGACTGCACAACAGCTTAAAGTCGAAAGTAAAAGTCAGTCGCTTAAATCTATTTTGGAGCAGATCGAAAACCAATCGGGCTATACTTTTCTATATGATGAAAAAACCGTCAATCTGAATCGTAAGGTTTCTTTACAGATGAGTGGTTCTCTGACTCAGATTTTACAAAGTCTGGAGCAGCAGACCTACTTACAGATGAAGCTGTCGGGACGAAATATTTTAATTAATAACGGTTCTTTAGGTCTTTTAACGGGTAAAGTTACTGATGAGGAAGGACTACCGTTATCATTGGTCTCGGTATTCTTTAGAGAACTAAACCAATATTTTTTAACCGAGCAAGATGGTTCGTTCAGATTCCAGTTTCCGGCACACCGTCTTAAATCTGCTGAAGTCCGTTTTTCGATGATCGGGAGGCAGGGGACAACCTTAAACCTATCGCTGGACAAACAGCAGACAGTTGCATCGACTGTTACCTTACCGTTATTAAGTGTGGGACTTGAGGAAATTTCAGTAACTCCGCGTACGAATCAGAATTTAGAAAGTAATACTTCGCTGTATATAAACCGCGAAGTGATTGAGCAGTCAGGAGCGCTTAGTCTTAATGATCTGTTGAGTTTGGTCCCTGGACAGAAGATTGCCGCGCCTTCTTTACAACAGGTGCAACAAGCTAATCTGCGCAGTGCTTCGATGGGGACAAATTCTCTAGGGACAAAAGATCCTTTTTCATTAAATAATTCGTTTGGTATTGCTCTGATCATGGATGGTATAGCACTTTCTAATAATGCCAATATGCAGACGCTTAATCCAGGGATTAGCGGAATGGGTAATTCATATGTGGGCGGTGGTATATCGGGATTGATGGGGAGTGCTGACCGTGGCGACCGATATACCGGTGATTACACGTTTGGAGGAACAGATTTACGTCAGATTGCGACGGACAACATTGAGAGTGTGGAAGTGGTGGCTGGTATTTCCTCTGCAAAATATGGGGATATGACCAATGGTGCTGTTATTATCAATCGGGTAGCGGGTGGAACTCCTTTCAACTTTAATATGCAACTACGTGATAATGCTACGGTATACGGATTGACAAAAGGGTTTAAAACAAAAAAACTGGGCGCTTTTACTTTTGGGGGTAATTTTACACGTTCGTATAATGATAACCGTGATAAATTAAAATCGTATGACCGTGTGGGGAGTAATCTGATGTGGAGTACTGCCGCTGGAAAGGACCGTGCTTTTACCAATACCTTCACAGCGGATTATGGTCGTCATCTGGATAATGTACGCCGTGATCCGGATGATCCTACGGCAACCATATTGCGCTATAAAGCTTATAACTTTTCTATAGGTAATCGCCTCAATTATAGAATTGACAATAGTTTCTTGACTAATATTGGTTTTAATGTACGCTATAGTGAGACCTATCAGAATACCTACAAAGAGCAGTATATGAATAATACCTACATCATATATACCGATGCAACTGATGTAGGAATCACCAATGGACAATATGCTTCTGGTATCTACACGGCAGTGACCAATCTGGAGGGAAAGCCTGTGGATTTTACAGCCAGATTGGATTTGAATGGTAGTTTCCATACAGGCGATATCTTGCACCAGTTGAATTTTGGATCCTCTTATAATTATTCTAAAAACAAGGGGCGGGGGCAGATCGTTGATCCGACACGTCCCCGAAATAATACCTCGGTTGCAAATGGAGACAATCGCTCGGAACGATATTATGATTTTTCACGGCTACATGCTCAAAATCAAATCGGTCTATATGCTGAAGATGTTTTTAGAACCACTATAGCGGACCGTAACCTGAATGTGCGGTTGGGTACACGTTTGGATCTCTTTGAAGGATATGTGACCTTTTCACCACGTACAAATATCAATTATGAGCTTACACCCGATTTGCGTATTGGCTTAGCTTATGGTTGGGGAAGTAAAGCACCGGGATTGGCGCAGTTATATCCAGGCCCCGTTTTCTATGAAATCCCCTTATACCAAAAGACTGCGGTAAAAGATAATGGTGCCGTAGATGAGGCGAATAGTGTGTACTTGCTGTATGTTGATAAATTTACACCAGACAATAGCAAGCTGAAACCTGCGCTTTCTGAACAGTTGGAGTTCTCGGTAGCCTATGAGCACCGCGGATTTAGAGCTGGGGTGAATGTGTATAGTAAACGCAATTATCGGGATGTATACTCCGAAATGTCTTATACACCGATCATTTTGCCAACCTATGTAGACAATCCTGATCCAGAGGCTGAGGTACCTTATGTTACTTTAGGAACTAAAAGTCATCGTTTGTCCCGCTATACTTTTGTGAATGGTGGAACCACAAAAAATCAAGGTGTTGAACTCATGTTATCCACACCAAAATGGACGGCGATTGAGACATCGCTTAATCTGCGTGGCGGGATCACAAAATCAATTTATAGACCGGTTCAAAATTTTAGAAATTTCACCAATAATACCAACAACCCAGATTATGCTGTGACAGGTTTATATCCTGTATTTGAGCGTTCTACTTGGACAAGTAATGCCGCAATTACTTCGAGTACGCATATTCCAAAGGCTAAGCTCTTATTAAATTTTACGACCGAATTTAATATTTTGAATAGAACCAATACACAAGCGACTGACGGTATTCCGCTGGGTTATTTTACAGAAAATGGTGTCTACCATGAGATTAATGAATTTGATGAAAAAAATATTGACTATAAGCATCTACTGATCCCTATTGAGGAAGTGAGAAACCAAAACCAACCGGGGGTATATACTAATTTTCACCTCAATTTATCTAAAGAAATAAGTAAGCGCTTGAGCTTAACATTTCATGTTTACAATGTTTTCAATTATCGTCCGCAGTATAAACGATCGGATAATACGATGGTTATTCCGAATGGTAAACCGAGTTATGGTGCACAATTACGACTTAAACTTTAAGTATATGAAATTACAAAAATATTTAATGCTGCTGTTTATCTGTACGGGTTCATTCAGCAGCTGTCAAAAGGAACTGACGCCAAATAATGGGCCGGTGGATATCACGGCTGATGTTACTTATGCAAGTCAGGAATATCAAGAAAAATTACCTGTGGACACCATAACGGTGAATATCTATTCGTTAAAGGGAAAATTGATCTATAGCGCCAAGACTGGGCAGGATGGACATATTGCCTTTCCGGAACTTGCGCCAAATACGTATAGAATCCAAGCTGTGACCAGTTTTAAGGTCGATCTATTCAATCAATTGTTGAATCGGGAAGAAGACTTTGACGTAACTTTTAGTTCCGAAATAAAGGAAATAATGGTCGGTACAGGAGTTGAAAATCATTGGGATCTGTCGTTGGTAAGCGGCAATTCTAATCCAAATGGACTGGTGATCAAGCAGATCTATTATGCGGGTTCGCATGCGACCTTGGGTGCGAGTTTTAGAGATCAATTTATTGAGATCTTTAACAATTCAAATCAGGTTCAATATGCCGATAGTTTATGTATTGCCGAAGCCTATGGAGCAAATAGTAACAATGCGCTGTACGCTTACCAAGCGAATAGTAAACAATACGATTGGAGTAAATCCTATGAAATGCCTCCAGATATGAAAGCAAATGCCGATTACGTTTATGCGCAAACGATTCTCCGATTACCGGGTAAAGGTCGGGATTATCCGATTGCACCTGGTGAAAGTATGGTGATCGCGGCTACAGCGACCAATCATAAGGCTCCTTATGAAGGAGCTGATGGCAAAGTGATTGCTGTTCAGGATCCGAGTTTAACGGTCGATCTGAGCAACGCTGACTTTGAAGCTTATTATGCGCCTTATATCGGAACGTCAAGACCATTGGCATCGGATGTTGATAATCCGAATGTTCCGAATGTTGAGGTGCTGCGTCGGGGTAGTGGGTTAGATCTGATTATGAATCAGGCAGCGCAACAGAGCTGGTTTATCTTTCGTGAAGATGAGGTATGGAATGAAAAGAAGTGGAAGGGCTATGGATTGCCTTTTGCTGATGGACGTGTCAATACCTCGGGGACTTATATTCAGGTACCGATTGATCTTATACTGGATGCTGTTGAGCTTCAGTCTTCTACTTCAACACAATATCCAAAAAAGTTTTCTGCTCAAAATGATGCGGGATGGACGGCTGTTGACGGTGGGGCGCGATCTTCGTATGCTGTGATTCGGAAAACAAAAGAGCTGGTTAATGGCAGGCGGGTGCTGCAGGATTCAAATAATTCTAAAGATGATTTTGTGTCCATTAAAGCTAACCCGAAGGGATTTGCGGACTAGTTTAGGGGCTTGATTACAAATAATACGATTCAATGAAGAAATTACATATAGTAGGACTGTTATTTTGTGTTTGGGGGACTTATCTTCCTGTATATGCGCAACATGCTGTCGAACAGGATACCATAGCACGTCGTATACGTGCGTATAGCGTGGATAAACCCATGTGGTTGGAGAAGTCTGTGGAACCTCGATACAGCCTTATTCAAATGGGGTATAGTCAGGTTAGTGGTGAATATCGCACCGCTCAGGATGCGCAGAAAATAAAAAATATCAATTTTAATTCGGAGGGTGCGGTAACGATCAAAGATATTCGCCTTTGGGGAAGATTTGCTTATAACCGTAGTACGGAAGATAGCACGAGATTTGCGCATCAAACGCGGGAAAATCCAGCATCGCCCTGGTATTTTGGTTCGTATGGCTACAATCATTATGAAAGAACTAATTACTTCATTCAGACAAGGGGGCAGAAGTATTTTGCAGATCGTAAATATTCTGTCTTTGGGGGTCTGGATTACCATGTCGGCAATCATTTTAGTAACAACGATCCTAGGAGCACAATCGATGCGATTCAGGTCAATGGAAGTCTTGGAGCGAGTGCTCGTATTAGCTCAGGATGGGAGCTCGGGGTAGAGGGAAAATATGGTTATGGTCAAGAACGGGTAGAAATAGCTTACCGTAATGAGCAATATGCGCTAAGTGCTGTTGAATCGCCGTATATGAACTACATCGTGAGAGGCTACGGCTGGAAAGTGAGCGACTGGCTTAGTGAGCGCAATATGTTTTACCAGAATGATATGAAGCGTTACGGTGCGAAGGGTTATTTATCTTGGGACGGTGATCTAGGTAAGTTCTATGGAAATATTGGATACTTAAAGGAGGTGCAGCACTATCGACAGACGCTTAGAAATGATTCGCGGATCAATGAACTGAGTAAGTTTAATCTGGATCAGTTGAGTTACCAGCTCATGTGGAATTTAAAACGGGGCAATAAAACCTATTTGGCTGCTTTTAATAGCTTGAACTATAGTGGTAAAGACTGGGTCACTGAAAGTGGTAATGCACAGAATTATGTGTACAGAAAGGAGCGTCAAACCTTAGATCTTTCGTATTTGATTAAAAAGAATAAGTGGCAGCAGTTTTATGAGGCAAATATCGGTTATACCCGTAAGGTACGCCATGACGGCGGTACGGAAACTCGATTGGATTATGATCGGATGGACTATGCCTTGTCTACATTGTTGACCTATGCTACGGCTCGAAATCAAGAGGTGGAGTTTGGGGTGACTGCTTTTGCCGAAACAAACATGGGTACTTCGTGGACGCTTCCTTTGATTAACGAGAATGTTTTTCATCAGTATGTGTTTTACCAGGATATTCGCTATCATGAGGCAGATGTATGGGGAGGTAAGCTACGTTTAGGGTTTACGCAGCGTCTTAAAAAAGGTAATTTCATTAAGTTGATCGGTACGTATACGTATCGAAAAGCAGATTTAGGGAGTGCGCTGGATCGCTTGAATTTGGCTCCTTTGGGGCGCACTCGTGAGGTAGGAAGTGTACGATTAAGTTATGGTTTTTAAGTAGAGGCTCGTAGATTTTGATGAAGAGAAATAAGTTTTTGATAGCATTAACAGTTTGTTTACCGATGCTGATCAGTGCTTTTGCGGATGCGGTAGATAGCGTTTTACCGCTAGATGATCTTCGTCGCCGCTATAGCAGTGGTGATGTTGGGCAGTGGCCTGAACCGCATTTGGATGCTTCTGTTCAGCAGGGATTTGTTGATATCGGTATTTTGCCAGCTGTTGCATATCCGGCGTCAAATCCTTTTAGTAAAGAAAAGGCCTCACTTGGGAAACTCCTGTTCTTTGATGCAAGATTATCGGCATCGAAGCAACTTTCGTGTGCGAGTTGTCACGATGCGCAGCTCGGTTTTGGCGACGGTAAGAGCTTGGCGCATGGTCATGGTAGAAAAGAGGGTAAACGCAATGCCATGACGCTCTATAATGTCGGTTATTACAAGAGTTTTATGTGGGATGGAAGAGCTAAAACTTTGGAAGACCAGGTTTTGTTGCCCGTTCAGGATCATGTGGAGATGAATACGTCTTTGGATACGATGGTGGTGCATGTTCGCATAATCAAGGGGTATGGTCCTTATTTTAAAAGTGCTTTTGGAGATGATCAGGTGAATTTATTGCGCATCCAACAGGCAATAGCAACTTACGAGCGTAGTATTGTGAGTTATCCTACTAAGTTTGACCGTTTTGTTTCGGGTCAATCCGATGCACTTAATGATCAGGAGTTAGAAGGACTTCATCTTTTTAGAACAAAAGCGCGTTGTATTAATTGCCATAATACGCCATTATTTTCGGATAATCTTTTTCATAACGATGGGCAGACTTTATATGGAACGAAGCAGGAGGACTTTGGACATTACCATATAACAGGCGACCAGAAAGATATTGGGGCATTTCGGACACCTTCATTGCGTAATGTGGGTTTGACCGGACCTTGGATGCATCACGGAAACTTTCCCACGCTTAGGGATGTGGTAGAACTATATAATCTGGGTAATCCGGATCCTATACAGCGTAGGGTGCAGGTGGATGAAAAGACAAGACCGATCCATTCACCGTTATTAAAGAAACTTGATCTTTCTAAAGCAGAAGTAGATGCGGTACTCGCATTCTTGCAGGCTTTGAGTAATCCGACACAACGTCGGATAGCGATGCCTGATTTTCCGGAATAGGAAGGGCATTTTGCTTATTTTGCATAAATACCGTATGAGGCTATACCTGAATACGATAAGTACTTGTCCATGTTGAAATTTAAATGTGAGCTCATAGATAAACTCCCGAGGGATGCAGTACCTCGGGAGTTTTATTTCATTTACCTATATGGTTAAAGGTATAATGGTACTGTAGATCATCTTTCCTTCGTGATCGATGCACTGCGCCTGTAATTGTTGTTGATTTAGAGCGAAGTACATGAATCCGTAAGTTGAAGCTTCAAAGCGGCTATAACTTAAACCTTTTTTGACAGGGGTTACTTCAGATCCGCTTCCGGAGATGAACTGATGGAAACAATTGTCCTGAACTTTTAAGTGTTGCATGGAATGTTCATGTCCAGATAAATACAACGGAATACGATGTTTTTCTAACAGGGGTTTCAAGACCTTTCTCACGGCTAATGTGTCATAATTTTCTGTGCGGGGGCCTGCTGTATAGAGCGGATGATGACCAACGACGATCTTCCATTTTGCTTTAGAAGATTGAAGTAGATGGTCTAACCACTGCAGTTGTTTTTCTGGTTGCTGCCCGGCTACATGTGGCCCATATTCGCTATTCTGATAGAATTCTGGTATCAAGGGATTCGTATCTATAAAAGCGATCAGGACTTCATCGTTATCCTTGATTTTAAATGTTTTGCTGTAATAACGTGCTGGCATCTTCCATCGACGGCTGATGTTGCTGTAGCGTACTTGGGCATCGGGATCGGATTTGTAATCATGGTTGCCCAATATGGGATACCAGTCCCACTGTAAGGCGAAATCGGTGTAAATATTTTCAAATGAATAATGCCATAAGGGATCGTGTTCGCTGACAACTCCTGATGGATAAAAATTATCTCCTGTTGAGATAATAAAATCATTGGGATGTTCGGTCGCCCATTTCCCCATCTGTTGTGCCACCTGGACTTGATGATCGGCACCATTACGCCCCCAGTCACCGATCGCTAAAAAATGCAGATCGTACTCGTCTTTTAGAGAAGATCGGCTGTTGATATCTTCACTTTCTATTCTTCGATTTGCGCCAATGGCTAAATTGCTTAAAGGTCCGGCAGAAAGCCCCGTAGCCACGGCTGTTCCTAATGTACTTTTAACAAATTCTCTTCTTTTCATACTCAACTGTGCTTAATATCCGCTATTCTGTTTCCATTTTGTGTTGACTTCCATGATTGGTCTGGGGATCGGAAATATGCGGCGAAAGCGTTCGGATGATCCTGCGCTGTATAAGGATTTGAATCCCCAGTCTTCTTCAAATTTTCCATAACGGATCAGGTCATTTCTTCGCCATGATTCATCTGAAAATTCTCGTGCGCGTTCGTCCAGTATAGTTGCTAAAGTTGGTTGGGCTGTTAAAGCAGGTGCGTTGACATAAGCACGTATCTGATTCATCAGTGACATCGGTGTTTCGCCGTTTGTAGGTGCTGCTCCTCGCAGGATAGCTTCGGCTTTCATCAACAAAATGTCGGCATAGCGGAAGATGGGCACATCATTACTTTGGTTTCTATTATTTGCCGCTGTCACGTTTACATCCATGTAAAATTTAACAGATCGGTAACCCATTGATCGGCCTTTTTGATCATTTCCTGCATTGAGGGTCGGACCTCCATCGGGACGAAGTTTGATTTCTTTTGTTGTTTCCATATGCCAGTCAAACGTTACGTTGGCATCGCTGCCTGTGTAGTCTTGGTCGATACCTTTTTTAGAGGTTTTGATTAATAGCGGACGATTTAAATCAGGTGCATAATCCGACCAGTAGTACTGAAGTCCACCCATGTAAGCCGCATTTCTGTCGTCACCTTGAAGGTTGAATTTGGCTAAGAAAGTAGGTAATACCCGAAATGTACCGCCTACACTTTGTGGCAGTTTGGCAAATTGATTTTGTCCGCTGCGATGTATCCAAAAACGTGCATAGGTCATGCCTTGCTGTTTTTCGCGGTCGAAAGGCATGGCAAAGATGAAATCTTTTACCTGCGGTCCATTGTCGGGGCGGAATTTTTCCATGAACTTGTGGCTGCTCAGGTTAAATTGACCCGAGGCAATAATATCATCACACATTGCAACGACTTGTGCTAGTTTTTCATTGGGCATATTGGGGGTGTAGGAAGCTACATCGGAAGCGGTATAAACCGACCAATTGAGGTATAATTTAGCGAGTAAAGCATCGGCCATATAACGTGTTGCTTTGCCATATGTGGCGGGAGAAACTTCTTTTGGTAGACGATCCCTGACGGCTAATAATTCACTGGAGATGAAATTGGCGATTTCGGCTCGTGATGAGCGATCCGGAATCTGGTCAATCTTTCCTGTGATCAGTGGTGCTCCTCCAAAATTATCCATCAGGATAAAGTAAAAATAAGCGCGCATGGCGCGCATAGGGGCAGCCTTATCGCTTTCATTGTCTCCGAAAATAGCCAATACATTATTGGATAGATTGATGCCTGACATGGCGGCATTCCAGACATCTGGAAGAATGGCATTATCGGGAGTCCAGTTGTGAACATGAAGTTCGCGGAATCTACCGCCATCATAATAGTCTGTGCCCAATGCAAGACTGACAGCTTCGTCTGATGATAAAGTTTGTGTCATCCAATGGTTGTAACCCAGTGCACTTCGGTATGCGGCATAAACGTCTGCTGAAATAGCCTCAGCAGCTTTATCCGTGGTCGGAAATTCGGTGTACTGCGATTTGATATCCACATCGAGATCGGTGCAAGCAACTAATGTTGCTGCAAATGTGGTTAAGGTAAATAGGCGGATATATTGTTTTGATTTCATGTTTTTTTCTGATTATAGGTTGAAGTTTAGACCAAATAAAATGGTACGGGTACGTGGATAAGTCTGCCTGTTATCAACACCAGGTGTAAGGCCACCAAGATCTACCTCGGGGTCTACTCCTTTGTAATTTGTGAGCACAAAGACATTGTTCATCGAAGCATAAAGCTTTACATTTTTCAACTGACCACCAATATTGCGGATGTTGTAAGAAAGGCCCAAATTGGCTAAACGGAGATAGTTTCCACTTTCTAAGTAACGGTCTGATAAATAATGCGCGTTGATATCCGTTGCTTTCTCCGTGTCGATTACACTGGCCAATAGATTTTTCTGACCTGCATTGCCTACGACATTGGAGTGTCGGGCACGTGTCGCATTCATAACCTTATGACCAAATACACCTTGGAACATGCCGGTTAGAGCAAAGTTTTTGTAGGTTACGGTATTGTTCCAGCCTAAAGTCAGTTTTGGTTGTGCGCTTCCCGTTACGGTGCGGTCTTTATTGGTAGGGGTGATGGTGGTTTCACCTGTACGTTCTTTCGTTTGTGCATCGCGTATATAAAAAGTCGAGATACCGGCATCATTATAACCGGCCCATTCCCAGGTATAAAACTGACCAATAGGTGCACCTTCTTGTAAGCGTTGCTGAAAAGCATTACTTTGACCGGCACCACCCAAGTCTGCTAAGTCTACGTAGTCTGTCGAAAACTCCTGATTAGTAATACGGGTGACCACATTTTTATTGTGTGAGGCCACAATTCCTGTGTTCCAGCTGAAATGTGTCGTTTTTACGGGGACAGCATTTAGGGTCAGTTCAATCCCTTTGTTGTTGATCTCACCGACATTTGCTGTTAGTGAGCGGTACAGATATTTGGTTGTGGACACGGCATAGTCATAGATAAGATCGGTGGTGTTTTTATTGTAATATTCCAACGTTCCGCTCAATCTATTTTTCAGGAATGCAAAGTCGATACCCAGGTTAAGCATTCCTGTGCGTTCCCAGCGTAGATCGGGATTTGAATTACGAAGTGCGGCCAGTGTGCGCAGATCGTTTCCGAAAGCATCGGTGTAGAAACTCGAAGTTGCACCATAAACCTGTCTTGCAGTAAACACATCGAAACCTAATGAATTGCCACTGACGCCATATCCGGCACGCAGTTTTAGATCATCAAAGAAATTCATATCGCGAATAAATGGTTCTTCCGATAGTCTCCATGCTCCTGAAATAGAAGGGAAGGTGGCCCACCGGTTGTTTGCACCAAATGCTGAAGATCCGTCACGCCTTACTGTCGCCTGAAAAAGGTATTTATTGTTGTAAGCATAATTTACACGTCCGTAAACAGAGATCATGCGCAGTGTTGAAAGGTAATAATTGCCAAATCCCAAAATATCGACAACATTGGCCATGCCAGGATTATAATAGCTTAGACCATCATCGTAATAGTCTGACGTTGTCAGTTGAAATCCATCGTCATTGTTGTTTTCTTCCCAGGAATAACCGGCAAGTGCTGAAAACTTATGTACGTCTCCAAATGTTCGATCGAAGCTTAGATTCATTTCCATGATCTTTCTTTCGTCTTCTACTGCTGCGCGGATCGATTTTCCATTTTGATTACGTGCAGCCATGGATAAACTCGAGTAATACTGTGCGTTGTTATACTGTCGGTTCTGTAGGGACAGGTCGATGTTGTAGGTTAGGCTCGGTAATATTTTATAACCAAGTTTAGCATGTCCCTGTATCATTTTGGTTTTGGTATAATTGGTATTCTCCTCTATTAATGATAGCGGATTTACATATTGCGAACGGTCTGTTTTTTCAAACCAAGCACCAGATTCTGTCCGGACAGGGGATACTGGCAAGTAGTAATACATCGCGTCGTATACACTTAAACCATCGCCAAGGGCAAGGACATCATTTTGTTTGGTAATACTGGTATTGATATTAAAAGAAGCCGTAAGCCGTTTATCCAGCGCGCTTGTTTGTACAAATCCACGTGCGATCTGACGGCCCAGGTCTGTTCCTTTGATGATACCATTGTTTTTAAACGTATTGAGACTGGCACTGTATTGTGTTGTTTCGGTTCCACCGATCAAAGAGACATTGTGATTATTTGAAATACCCGTTCGTTCTACTTCTCGTTGCCAATCGGTATCTGCTCCTAGATCATCGGTCGGTTCCATCGAGAATTTGTTAGCCGCAATATAATTTCGGTACTGTTCACCGTTCATCATTTCGTAGCGTTTTGCGATCTTGTCTATCGCTAAATAACCGTTGTAGCTAATGCTTGCCTGTCCTGCTTTACCGCGTTTGGTTGTAACGATAATGACCCCGTTTGCGGCTTTTGAACCGTATATCGCTGTTGCTGATGCATCGCGTAACACATCGATCGATTGGATGTCGTCTGGTGCTACGAGTGCGAGTGATGCTCCGGGTACGCCATCGATCACATAGTAGGGTTCCATCGCTTCGCCACTTCTCAAAGTAGAAGCACCTCTTAGACTGACGGATGGGGTTGCATTGGGATTACTGTTGTTGGTTGATATGGTCAGACCCGGGACCTTTCCCTGAAGCATCTGAGCAGGGGAGGTCATAACACCGACATTCATGTCTTCAGCTTTGACTGTTGTGATGGAACTGGTGAGGTCTTTTCGAGCGATACGTCCATATCCGATAACGACTTCATCGAGTGTTGTGGACATGGGAATAAGTTTGACGCTTAAGGCTAATGGCCTGCCGGGTTGCACACTGTAGCCCGAGAGTGTATCTGGCTGATAACCTACCGAAGAAAATATAAACTGATAAGGACCTCCTTCTGGCAGGTTGTGAAAAGAGAAAAGTCCTTTTTCGGAAGAGCTGGTCGTGAATGTTTTACCCGATTCCCGATTTAGGGCTTTGACGCTGACGCCAGATAAAAACTTTCCATTTTCATCTTGTGTTGCTCCTTTTACTTGATCCTGTTGCGCCTGTGCGTAGGATAGCCCCGTCGCAAATAGTGCAAAGAATAACACGCTTTTTCTGAATTGGTTCTGTTTGTTAAACATGATTTTAAATAGTGATTGATTTTATGGATTTATAGTTGATCGTTGCTGTATTCATTTTGACGATAGATGGTATAAGAACCATCCGATTCTTGTACATAGCGCAGGTTATTAATAAGACAGATGACTGTAAGTACGTCTTGTAACTGTTCATGTTGCGGGTTTATACTCCCAGTGTATTGGATTTTGGAAATGTCCTGTTTGCCTATTTTTATAGGTGTGTTATAAGTCGTGCTGAGGGCAGTAAAAACCTCCGACAATGGAATATTGTTTAGTTCAAGCAAGCCGTTCGGCTTGTTCTGAATCGGGGACTTGCTGGTCGTTGGTTCTTTTTTTACCGTACCGCTGTGATGCGCTACGAGATGCATTTTTGCATCAAAAGAAAGGGACTCACCTGCGTTTTTTAGGAAAACATTTTTAAATGTAGGAATGGCTGTTACAGAAGCAACAACAATCTTTCCGGTGTGTAATTGCACAGATATATATTTTGAGCTGCTGCGCGAATCAATGGTAAAGGATGTACCTAATGCGGTCGTTTTCGTTGCACCTGCGTATACGCTAAATGGGCGGGAACCATCTTTGTGCACGGAGAAATAAGCTTTTCCGTCTAGATAGATCTCCCGACTGTGATCTGTGAAGTACTGCGGGTAACGTATGGTACTCTGCGCAAATAATTTGACCGTAGATCGGTCGGGCAGTGTATGCGTTTGGATTGAGTTTTGGTTATTGGTTACTGAAACCCAGCTCGTATCTTTTTTGAGATCTGTTTTTTCCTGTTGCTCCACTAAAGTCGGACTGTTGTTATCAGAAGCTGGTTTTATCCATAGCCACATGCCCAACGATACAAGTAGCAATACTGCAGCGGCCGCATAATAGCTAAATCGCTTGATGTAAATGTTGTTATTCTTCTTTTTCTCTTTTTGTTTACTTTCCGTGCTAATTTCGTCCTGGATATAATGAGCCATTTTAGTCGAAGGGATAAACTGGTCAGCATCTCCCTGATGTGATTCCCATTCTTGATCGGGAAATATATCATCAATTATGGATGGATCTTTCCACAGTTGTTTTCGTATGTATTGCTTGTCAAGACGATTTTGTTGCTTGCCTGTTTTGTTTTTTCTGAACCTCATAATAGCATTACGTGGTTCAAGGGGATATCCCTAGCGACTTAACAATTATTTAATTTAGGAATTAGCAGGGGAAGGAGGTTTTTGTTGGGTATGTATCTTGTTGTCAGTGTGATGTGTTGTGAGGAAGCGAATTTATTTTTTAATCGATCGCTCGGACATTATTTTATAGCATAATGGAATAAAGATGCTGCTTGAGTTGCATCAAGGCTTTACCAATATGGTGTTCGACAGTTTTGGGAGAAATGGAGTAGAGTTGTGCGATTTCTTTATGTGTTAATCCTTGTTTCCGACTCAGTTCAAATACCAGGCGACGCATTTTAGGCATATTTTCGATATCCTGCTCCATGATCTTCAAGAGATCTTTACTTTCAATCGCAGTAATTAAGCTGTCCGTGAATGGGGTATTTGCCGATTCGCCTTCATATTTAAAACGGTTGGACTCTTTTCGGAGCAGATCGATCATGACTTGTCTGGCCATTCCAAAAATTTGGATATGAATTTCCAGATGCTCATTTAATTGCTTACGTTGCTTCCATAGTTTGATGAACGTGAGTTGGGTTACTTCTTCAGAAATGTATTGAGAACGCGTTTTCAGTATAATAAAGCTATAAATCTGCTGGTGATATTGTTCATAGATCTGATTAAAAACTTTATGGTTATCTTCTTTTATCGCTTTAATATGTTCCATACTTGAACAAAGTTAAAATGTCCGAGCTCATTAATGATTAAGCGAATATTATGATTATGTAAACAATCTATCCATTTAATCTTGAGCTATAGCAGTAATCCGTGGTTTTGTGAAATGTCTTGTTGTATACCGTAATGGGAGTGAGGATTTTTTTTCTGATCAACTGTATGTTTCAAGATATGTTTATCGCTATTTGCGTATTCTTCTAATTAGATATGGAAAGTGACTTCATCCTGATATGATATTACGGCAGGTACATGCCTATTATTGGGATGAGCGAAGTTATTATTTAGCTCTAAAACTTTTTTAAGTTCCTTATTAATGTATTATCTTTGAACTTTATGAAAAGAGTACTTTTATATTTCTTATCTACGCTCATGCTTATTCAGGCATGCTGGGGCATAATGATTATAAGTGCTTTTTATATCAATCGTGATTATATAGCGCAATATCTTTGTGAAAATAGAGATGCTCCTCAATTGCATTGTCAGGGTACCTGTGTCTTGATGAAGAAAATGAAAAAAGCACGTGAGGATGAAAAGAAAAATACGGAAAATAAAATAAAGGAATCGCATGTATTTGTTGTAGCACCGGTTGCTGTGCTCGATTTCCCTTCGTATCAAAACAATGCTGTTGAAAAAGCAAATTTTGATATGCGAAAATCACATTATACTTTTGATCGTGTTCATCGTATTTTGCGTCCACCTAGTTGTTAATACCCTCATTGAGTCTTTCTGACTATTAATCTCGCTATCTCTGTTTGAAATAAACTGATAGCTACGCCCTTATTTATTTTGCATTTCTCGTGTTTGATAGTCAATATTCATGACTGCAGCATGCTATTATTTATCCCGTTTTTAATGCGCGCTAAATTATCGATACTCCTTGTCTTAGCCATTTTCATACAAGCGACTAGCTGTACCTGGATCTGTGTTGGTTTTGAGCTCAATCGCGAATATATTACAACAGCATTGTGTATAAACAGATTTACTCCTGCAGTGACCTGTAGTGGATTCTGTTATATCGATAAGCAGGTGGAAAAGGAAAGGGAACAACAAGATCCTGCTCCTAAAGCGAAGCAGATCGATCTGAGTGTTTATCTTCCGCTGACCTGTTTTTTAGTGAAGTCTGACGATGATTTTACTGATTTACGATGCTCCGACGTGTTTTTAAGACGCTATCTCATTTTGGAGGGAACGGATAGCCTTATTTTCAAGCCACCCATTTTGTTTTTTGTTTAGTCGGTTATCTCACTTTACAATTACATTATTTATGGTTATTAAAACAGAAAATATCAATACATTCACATTAAACACTATTGATCCCGATCATATTGGTTTAGTTGTCTTCGATCTTAAAGACGACTACAGCTGTTTACAGCATTTGCATTTGACAAATCGAAGATCATTTTATACGGTCATCTATTTGATATCTGGAACTATACAGCTCTCTATCGACGGTTATTTGAGTAAACTGGAATGTCAGCAGGTTATCTCTTTCGGTCCTGGTACACAACTGCAGTTTCCAATTGAAAAAGAGCAAAAAGAAGGTTGGATCGTTTTATTTGAAAAACCTTTTGTCACAGCACGTTACAATGATCATGTCCTGCATCATTTTAACTTTTTAAAGAAGCAGAAGGCGGAGCCACAGCATGTTCCATTTTCGGAAGGGCTGGGCTTGTCTATGATTTTGGAAACGATGCAACGAGAATACGCCTATAAGCATCCGGATGCGAAGGATATATTGCGTTCATATCTCCATATATTTTTAGGAACACTGGGTAGAAGTATCTTTCCTGAAGCTATTGTCGGTGTTAAAAACGAAAAGGAAGAGAAGGTTCTTTCTTTTGAGCGCCTTATTAGCGAGCAATATGCGAAGGAGCGTCTACCTTCTTTTTATGCTGATCGGTTATTTATAACGACCAACTATCTCAATCGCTTATGTCAGGAAAGACGCGGTAAATCTGCGGGCCAATTGATCCGTCAATATGTGTTGCTGGAAGCAGAAAATCTACTGATTCATTCCTGCAAGAATATTTCGGAGATATCTTTTGAGCTGGGATTTGAAAATGTATCTTATTTTATCACATTTTTCAAAAAGAAATTTGGCGTTAGTCCGGATGGATTTAGAAAGAATAATAGTAAGATTTAAAGATCTTATTTTGATCGCTTACAATTCCTCAATACACGCTAAAGTTGTATTGAGGAATATTTTGCGCTATCGTAATAAAGGTTGCTGCTTCCTTTATTGATGCTATTGTTTGCAGTTCATTTTTCCTTGATAGAGGAGCTGTAAATGACTATTTGGAATCTTGCTGTCTGAGGTATTCCAGAATTGCTACTGCTTCTTGGGTTTGCAGTCCTAACGCGGCCATTGTTCCGACGTAAGATTTACTGAGTAATTGCGCATCAGGGTCCTCCGCTAACATCTTATCGGGATTCAAGATCATGTTCATCATCCATTCTGGCGTTCTTTTTTTTGTGACGCCATAAAGTGCTGGGCCTATTTTATCTTCCTTGATTTCATGACACATGGTGCACTTAACAATAAATAATTTATTGCCTTCATCGGCTAATTTTTGATCGAATGGTTTGTGCTCAAAACCTGTGATGCTCCCAACACCTTTGTTTCCTTGTTTTAGAAAGTCTGTTATCGGTGTTACAGGTGTTTTTTCTTCCGTTTCAGATTCTCCACTTTTAGTCTTGGAGTCGTTGGTGTTGTTGGTCTGACAGGCGATCATACCCAATGTGCAGCAGGATAGGAGCATGAAAAGTGTACTGATAAATTTCATAAGTTATTGGTTTTAGTGATTGCTACATTTTTTTAGTAATATTTTCATAATTTGTGTTAAAAGCTAAAGGACAAATGAGTTAAAAACCGATTGCCAGCTTCAACACGTCCTCCTGCAAGATTTTGACTTAAGGGAGATTGATAATTTCCACCAAATGATATTTTCCCCATATTGACTTCTACGCCCACAATACCGGTCGTGGAATTTCCTCCAGATTGTGCGACATCATATTTACCAAATACGACATCCTTCGGCTGCGTTTCATAGGTGATGCCGGCATTAGGCGCTATGCGTACTTTATTTTTCACATTAAATTTATAGTACGCGAGTGCATTGGCTGTAAATTTATTAGCATACCTGTAATCGTATTTGTTTTCCGTATTCAGTTTATAGGTTGTATTGACATTCAGACCTAGATCCATGAGCCTTACATCATAGGCGAGATTGAACATAAAATCTGTACTGGCGGTTCCTAGTTGGAAATTGTTGGGCGAGTCCTGTGCGGCATTACTGCGTTCGCCGGCATCATACTTTCCAGTGGGAGCTTTGACACCAGCACCTATCCATAGGGAGTGGACGAGCATTTTGTTGGATGCGGTGCCTTTCGCCTCTTCAAATATTTTGTAATAGCCCATTGCTACAACATCACCCATTCCATTTTTTTTCCCTTGTTCTCCACTACCCTTTATGTTGCGCGTATTGAAGTTATAGGGCAAAATTGCCATGACTCGCCAACGCTGACCGATATTCCATGCTCCCCACATTTCCATGCTTTGATAAGTTTCATCGGCGGTAATTGGAGTCCGGTTGCCGTTAGGACCTAAGTGCGAAAGCAGTGATTTATGCTGATAACGAAGCCCTATAAACCGCTTATTGAAATCGGGAAGGATACCGATGTAATAACTGCCTACGCCACATCCACAGATGTCACAGGCTTTTGATAAGGGGATCATTAGGCCACATGCCATGACGGTTAATAAGGTGTGAATTATCGTTTTTCTTTTTCGATTATAGTGATTCATTTGTGTCTGATTTTATGATATTATTCATTAAAATGTATGTTTAAATGTCGAAGGAACTTGACTAATTCACGACAAACCCTGATTTTATTTCTGGTTCTGCCAGTAGTTTATTTGTGAGAAAATCACGGTCATCCAATGTTTTTAAAAAAGCGATCAAATTATCCTTTTGCTCATCTGTCATTTTTATGCCCAGAGAGCCGTCAGCCTGTCTAAAAATAGGATCGAGGGTTGGAGAGTCGACCATGCCTGTACGATAATGTTCAATGACCCGGTTTAAGGTCAGGAAACGCCCATCGTGCATATAAGGTGCGGTATAGGAAATGTTGCGAAGGCTAGGCACTTTGAATTTATATCGGTCTGCCGCATTTAACGTGACGGAATCACGACCCGTGTCATTTACTCTATTGGGTGGAAGCCCATTATTACGGTAGCTTCTGTCGGTGAATAAAGGTTCGCTGTGGCATGAGGAACAATTTTTCTGATAGAACAAATAGCCTTTTTCTTCCTGTTCGGTAAAGGCATAACCTGGTTCTTTGCGCATCACATGATCGTATTTAGCGTTGCTGCTTACAGCCATGAGCATGTATTGCGATAGGGCTTTGAAAAAACGTGCATCTGTTATTTCATCTGTTCCAAATGCTTTTTTAAACAGTGCTGGGTAATCGGGATGTGCTCTTAATTTTTTGAGCACGTTGGGCACTGTTTCATCCATCTCAACAGGGTTTGTGATCGCGTTGACTGCTGCAAGATCTAAATCAAAGACGCCTCCGTCCCAGAAGAATTCTTTTTGCCAGGCCATGTTCATAATAGGCATGGGATTGCGTATGCCTAGCCGATCGTCAATACCATGGCTCACATCGTGACCATGATGGGTGAATGCTGCAGACTGGATGTGGCAACTGCCACAGGCGATGGTATTATTACGGGATAAGCGCGGTTCGAAAAAGAGGCGTTTACCTAGTTCAAATCCATCTTTTGTGATCGCGTTTCTAGTAAAATTATAAACTGGCTCCGGAAAATTATTTGGTTTTACAAAGCCTGTGAAGAGTTCCGGTAGTGCATCTTCACCTTTCTTGCATGCCCATACGAGGACTACAATTCCAATTAGTACGAATATTTTTTTCATCTTTTATAATTCGTCTTCACTTTTTACAAAATTTTCAGTGTGATCATGTGTAAAAAAATGCGGGAAGTTATTGGCAATATTGACACTGTATTCACTGAACATGACATTGGGATGCTCGACGATGCTGAATGTATGGGGGCCATTGAATATTTTCATGATATCGACAAACAGGTGGACATTGCTGCGCAATCCTGCTCTGACCTGCGCTATGCCTGCAGTTTTAAGATCTACGGTAATTGTCTTGATATTGTTCAAGGTAGGGGCATTGTAACCTCCAAACCCACCGATATGGTATTTGAACTGTTTATTTCCAGTGGGATCTCCCTGTTGATTGTCGGAGATCAAATCGCAGTAACCTTCCATCTTAAAGAAGATATAACCGCTGTTCCATCCCCAGTACATACCTCCACCTTCGTGTCCTTCTTCTGGATTAAAGGACAATACACCAGTCCGCTTTTCGACGGGCATTGTATTTCGTAAACTGTCCACTCCAATGATAAATTCGACTTTTTCATAGTTTCCTTCGGGTACTTTTACTTTCGTAAATCGTGTGGTACGATCTGCTGCATTTACTAAAAAATAACTTTCATCCTGAGGTACTGTATAGCTGCTGCCATCTGCTTTATAGAGTTTGATGTTGCTGATAAAGTATTGTAGTAATTTAATTCTAAAGGATTCTCCCTTCGCATTTTTATAAACCCGGGGTTCGAAGCCTAAAGTTTCTTCACCTACAATGTTGTCAAATTCGATGGAAAACTGTCCAGTCTTTTCGGCATCGGGAGCTGGAGCATCTTTTTTACTGCAGGCAGTTATAAGGGCGATGATGAGTAACATCATCGCTGTAAGTACGATTTTATTGTTTATGTTATTTTTTTCTGTTTTCATTTTTATGCGGATTAGAAAAATTGGTTTCATTTAAAAATATCTCATCTGTAAGTGCCTCCAAGAAGGATTTTATATCGTTCATTTCCCCATCACTCATGGCTATGCCAGGATTTTCATTTTGATCGTATAGAAGTCGGTCTGTGACCGGCCTATGCTTAATACCGGATCTATAGTGTTGCAACACCTGATCAAGCGATGTAAATCTTCCATCGTGCATATATGGGGCAGAGCGTGTTACGTTTCTCAGTGTTGGTGTCTTAAAGGCTCCGAGATCTACTGGATTAAGAGATATGCGATAACGTCCGCGATGTATCCATTCGTTCGAGTCATCGGTAAAGTCATCGTCAATACCATTATTATGGAAAGCATTGTCTGTGAACAGTTCACCACGATGGCATCCACCACATTTTTGTATGACGAGATGCATGCCACGTTGTTCACCTGCTGTGAGCGCCTGCATATCTTGTCCACTTCGATAACTGTCATAACGTGAACTGGCTGATATCAAGGTTCGCTGGAATTGCGCCAATGCTTTTGCGGCACCCTGTGCTGATGGTTTTTCATTAAAAGCTTGCTGAAATAAGTTGACGTAAAGTTCACTAGCCATCAACCGGTTGGCCAAAGTGACTAAGGACATTCCCATTTCATCGGCATGTGTAAGCGGTCCAAAGGCCTGTGATTCCAGATTTTTGGCTCCACCGTCCCAGAAAAATCCTTGGTCTGTCCATGCCAAGTTGATTAAAGTCGGGGAGTGTCTTTCCAGTTTCTTTCCAGATACACCAGCTGCAGTAAGGGCCACCCCATCTGTAAATGCTCGTTCTTGATGATGACAGCTGGCACAGCTAACCTGCATATTTGCAGATAACAAAGGGTCATAAAACAGTTGACGACCTAAATGTACTCCTTCAACTGTGAGTGGATTATCAGGCATTTCAATTGGTCTGGGGAAATGTGGAGGAATTTTTAATAACAAAGGGGTAGGAGCTTGGTCATTTTCTAGGATGCCCCGTTGCTCTTTTTGACAAGATATCATCAGTATACTCACGACAAAGCAAATGATGGCTCCTACTTGTAAACCTTTGTTTTTATTCATCTTATTTCGTGGTTGTGGTAGCAGTTGTGCTTTTTAGAGTGATAGCTTTTGTCAGCAAGTTGTTTTTTAGCTGTGTCATCAGCTCTTTTTGGGAAGCACTGATCAACCTGTTGGACCAAGGGCTTTCAATGTCGATCACTTTTTTAACATCCATTTCTAGGTTGATACTGGTCGTCATTTGAGCATTAATCGTGATTGCTTTGTCTAGCTTGATCTCTTTTTCAGCATAAAGATCATTGGAAGCGAAGTCCCAAAAGAATGTTTGTGAGGCCGGAGCTTCTGGAGACGCTTTTACCCAGGTCATTTTTCCATTTAAGACAAAGAATTTGTAGCTGGTGAGCCACATCCAGCTTTCAAAAGCCATCCCATTGAGAGCGGATAATTCTCCAGCGCGCAAGGTCAGATTGTCGTTATATTTTGAATCAACTCCGATAGCAAATTTTACTGTAGTATATTCACCGGCGGGTATCGCAGCGATTTTAATCTGCTCTCTTTTATTTGCAGGATATTTCTTGCCGAAGGATCCGTCCTGTACTGGAATTTCAACATTTTCCTCGATGAGATAGTAGGATTCTGGTACTTTAAATTCTTCACCAGCAGCATTGACTAAACGTACGTTGCTCACCCAGTAGCGCAGTTGATTAAATTCATATTTAAAGTCGAATTGTCCTGTGGTATTGGTTAATTTATAATCATATGCTTTGTTCAATTCGAAGTCTGCATCACCATATCGGGCATCAAATATTAAAGTTGTACTACCTGATGCTGCATCAATGTTAGGTTGAACGACTGTTTCTTTTTCACAAGCTGTTAATAAAAAGATGCAAGAGAGGAGGCTGCATACTCCTTGTTTTAAATAGTTTTTCATTTTATTATGTTATAATTTGTTTTGTTAAATTTTTAATCGCTTTTATTTGATTTTGATTGGATACACCAAACTATCTTGTGATACTGTTTTCCCATTTTTCAAAAGCTTAACTCTGATAAACCAGTCTCCAGGCATCGTGAAATTGACTAAGCCGGAATAACGACCATTTCCCTTGCTTTCAGCATCTTCATTCTCTGAAGAACCATGTTTCATAGCGGGCATAAAAGGTTCTACTGCTATGGTATATCCATCTAGATTGGTGAAGGTCTCTTTGTCCATTTTGTGTAAAGCAAATTCGATATTGTGCTTACCTGACTCGACCTCGTTAGGAATTAAACAGGATACAAATACGCGATCATCTGTCGTTGTTCCTGTAGCTATGGTGCGTGGTATAGTAGTTTGTTGGACAGGTAGCGCAAAAGTTAGTGTATCCGATTTATCTTTGCCTATGAGAAGGGTTTTAAATAACCAGCCTTTACCCATATCTTTCATGTTGGCCATGATAAATACCACATCCGCTTGATAGATACCTTTACCTTTGTTTACGAGAGGGGAATAAGGACCGCCATGTGCCATCATACCCATATCCATCGTAATTTCATAGTCCACTGCTAGATCCGATACCGGATTTCCTTTTCCATCTTCAAACTTCAGGTATAGGCTTTCAAATTTATTGGTCAGACTATCCGGGGTCCAGAGCGATACCTGATGTCCTTCAAAGGTTGTATCTGCTAGCATGATCATCTTAGATAGATCGGAAGTATCAGTAACACTCTGATTTTCTATCTGAGATGGATTGGGTTTTGTGGCGTTATTACAGCTGTATATGGTTGTTAGTCCCAGCAATATGAGTGTGTTTAGTTTTATTGTATGCATATTTATTGATGTTATTTTAATCGGTTAACGTTTGTCTAATAATTGCTGGATATCTTGTATTGCAACTTTGACTGAGTCCATCTCAATACCACTGTAGACACCTCGCACATGACCTTTTCCATCTACGAGTGTAAATACTCCACTATGGTCAAAGCCACCTGGCGATTCAGGGCTTTCTGTTGCGAATGAAAAATAACCTGCAGCTCCCGCGATATCATATACTGTTGATTTTGGGCCATTAACAAATTTCCACAAGTCTGGTGTACCCAATTTTTGTGCATAATTTTTTAGAACCGATGGTGTATCATGATCGGGATCGATGGTATGAGATATAATAGCGAAGCGTGGTTCATGCTGAAAATGCTTAGCGACCTCCAGCATGTTTTTTGACATGATCGGACAGATGGTCGGACAGCGGGTGAAGAAGAAATCGGCAAGGTATATTTTACCAGTTAAATCTTCGTTGCTGATCCAGTTACTATCTTGATCGACAAAACGAAATTGGGGTATACGATGATAGATTGTATCACTTTGTGCAATACCATGTTTTGAAGTGGAAATAATTTCTTTCTCTCCTAAAATGGGCAGTTCTTTATTTTGGTTAGCTGATTTGCATCCTACCATGCCCATGAACAGCGCAATAGATGCACAGCCAAGAAATACATGTTTATGTGTTGATAACATTTATTTTCGTGTTATGATTAATGGTTCTATATATGGCTATACCTGTGCAACACTTGTAGCTCATAAATGAGTACGATGTAGTGAGCTATTCAAAATAATGAATAGCGTGTACTGGATAGCCTATTATAGGTATCAATTAATGCTGAGAAATGAAAAGTCTTAGATGACAGGTGATGTCAATTGTATTGTACAATTAAGCGGAAAAGAGGGGTGGGTGGAAGATTGTTTCTGCAAAAAGGAAAGTATAGCTCATATCATGTGGATAGTGCTTGGTAATACGTCGTGCAATGCGATTATTTTTCGGAAATTCGAAGGTGTCAAGATGATGAATAGAAGCTAACTGTTCTAAGTTAACGGTTGCCTGTTTTGCTTCTTTTTCAGCCTGCTTCTTCAGCTTTTTCATGAGTACGCATTGCCCGTTGCAGTGTAGAAGCGGTTTATCAATGTTCTGACAGGATTTAAGGTATTCGATCCTATTTAATTTGTAATCAACGAGCATACCTATTTTGCTAAACGTCTGGAATAAGAACGCCATCAATAGTATGGATATGGTCAATTGTTTCAAATCTGTAAATTTTAAACAAATATACCGGCCTTTTACAGATTGTAATTATGTTTTTCGTGCACATTGTATTGTGTTTCGGGACATCGTTCGGTTGTGGTAATCGTCATTTTGTAAAACTATTTTGAAATAGACCGTAAGTGCTATGTGATTTGTTAAGTCTTCTGTGAAGTTTGACATATTATCAAATACACCTTAATGGGGCTTGCACCGTGTTGGGTGATCTTTGACTAAAGAATACTGGGATTGAATGAAAATCCTACTGTTGTGCAGATGTTCATTAAGTGACATTTGAGGTATTTATTGTCCTAGATCAGGTAGTATGCCTGCAAACTTTGCTTTGTTCGAATTGTTATCTCTGTCTATTGGCATCCATGTTTACTTAAAGGATTTTTAAAATGGAAAATAAACGGAATATACTCATGATATTGAGCTCCCATGATAGAATGGATGGGACAGATAGTAAAACTGGGGTGTGGTTAGGTGAAATGACAGACCCTTATTATAAATTTGAAGAGGCCGGATATCAAGTTCTTTTAGCCAGTCCATTGGGAGGTGAACCACCTCTTGATCCGATGAGTAAGTTAACCGAACAATTGACTAGTGATAACCGTAAGTTTCTGGATGATGAAAACGCACAGCAAAGATTTAAGAATACCGTTCAACTGGAAAGCGTTCAATCTTCTGCCTTTGATGGTGTTTTTATTCCAGGAGGGCACGGTCCTTTATGGGATCTGGCTCGACATCCAGAGGTGTCACGTTTACTGACGGACTTTATCAAAGAGCATAAACCGATCGGGGCTGTGTGTCATGGTCCTGCGGCTTTAGTCGCCCTTGCACAAACAGATCCTGATTTCTTGGTTGGTAAGCACGTGACTGCTTTTACCAATATGGAGGAAAATCTCGTAATGCGAAGTGATTATATCCCTTTTAAATTAGAATCCAGATTAAAAGAATTAGGAGCTTCATTCAGCTCGGCTCCGGTACCTTTTGTACCGCATGTTGTGCGGGATGGAAACTTGGTTACCGGGCAGAACCCACTATCCGCTGGTCCAACAGCGACGAAATTGATTGAAGTGCTTCAAGAGATAAGTCCTAAAGATATTTAATCGTTAAGAAATGATAAGATTAGGGATGAAATGGATGCTGTGTCAGTTAGAACGTTATTATCCTGTAGTTTTTTTTCAATGCAGTAATTGTATTACGGATTATAAAGAAACTGCTTTTACTTAAACAATTGCTTGAAGAAAAATATTCTGCAGCCACTAAAGCGAAACATATTTTTATTCTCTAAATTTTGGTAGCTTTTATTTTTCCAATACTTAAAGTTCTAAAGGTTCAATCGAGGTCATTGAACCTTTTTTATAAAAATAATAGCGAACATTGTTTCATATATTTATTCGTTCCCCTAACTTTTACATAAAGCTTCATTAATTTTATTAAAATTATTAATGTTGTCCCCGCAGTTTTAATGAAAAATTCTGTCGTAAATCAATATAATAACTTTCATTCAAGCCTTTCTAGAACGTTTTAATCGCATCTTATTGTTTTGGAAAGTGCTTATGCTCTTAATTGATATTTTAAAATAGTTAGCTTCTGAAAATTAGGTAAAGAAGTGCTACAGCAGGGAAGATGAATATGCCCAATATGACAGAACTGATGGGTTTTGCAAAATTCAATGTGTATCCGTGTATACTCGAGCGTGTTTTAGGTACTAATAGACGCGGGTCTGAAGGGTTATAATAGAATACACCGAACTTATAATTTTTTAAATTATCCATTGTTTGTAATTAATGATTTATAATTATGCGTGATAAAGCCTTTAAGTACAGCCCTAAACCCGCTTTTGGTTTCATACTAAAGGTAATATATTTCAAGGTTAATTTCAAATTTTGTTGCATTTTAATTGATTATAGCCATTGCAGAAGTTGACTTCTATCTTCTGCTGTGCAAAACGGCAGAAGATAGACCTTCATAAATACTCTTTTAAAAAGAGGTGATAATGTAAGGGAATTTTCATAGTAGGAATATGGGTCATTGATTAGATTGTTCGATTGTGAACAGGTAGTGTCCGATTATGGTTAACCTGTTGTTCTTATTATTTATCAATAACCTGTTAATGAGTGAAATATGTTTTTGGTAGAATAGTTGGCATTGAGATTCATGAAAAATATAAATTAAAAATGATTATTCAATTTATTGACTCTACTCTTGGAAAAATCGCTAATCATGCATTGATTATTTTATTCAGTTTGTTGTTCATGCTAGCATATGATCAGCAGGAGAAAACGATAGCGAGCACAAAACTTGATGAAGGAGTTGAAATACTTAATTTTTTCTTGAGGGGCACTTATGGATCTGATCCCAGTTCTGAAGCTTCTCGAAATATTGATCGAATTGTTGAGGATGATGCATCTTATGAGAATCACAAACTGATAAGCTTATTTACGCAAATAAGGGAGAGAAATAGCATTGACTATAATGCTGTGATGAGCCTAAAAATATATTATGATTATGATTTAAATTTAAAAATAGTTTATAACGATGGATCGTCTGAAGTACAATGGAATAATTATAATGCGATGAAGTATTTAAAGTTATTTCAGTATTTGGTGGTAGGTGCGTTTTACTGAAAGTGATATAGGTGTGGCGTTATTGTGATATATTGAAGATGTTAAGATTAACGATGCATTACTTTTTGTAGATATTGTTGAATTCAAGTTAGTATTAATTGATCATCTATAGATTTTGTTTTTTTATCTTACAAGTTTTAAAATGAACTTCTTGTGTTGTTAACGGGCAGGAGCAGGTTGGTACGGGACAGTTATTGTATCAATAATGGTTATATTTGGTCTGTTTGCATACTATTTGGAACCCGTTTTATCTACGTCTAATTATAATTTGCTAGCATAATCTTTTTGAGGTTGATGTCTTGGAATGCGCGTTCCTATAGCTAATCTGAAAAATAGATAAACCTAAGCCAATGATGCATACGATTCATACCATATTGAAAAGATGAATAACAATAAATCAAGAATGAAAAATATACTATTGCTGGTGGGCTTATGTGCTTCCTGCAATCTTTATGGTCAGAAAAAGGGAGCTGACTTTGAACCTATCGCACTTCAATGTGAGCATCTGGTCAATCCATTGGGTATTGATGTGGAGCAACCCCGATTTACTTGGATGCTGAAAGACGATCGGCAGGGGGCTAAGCAAGTGGCCTATCAAGTTATAGTGGGAACTGACTCATTGTCAATTGTCAATAATAAAGGGGATATTTGGGATACAGGAAAACTCATGAAAGATAATATTCTTGTTCGTTATGCGGGCAACGATCTACATGCACTGACACGATATTTCTGGAAAGTTACTGTATGGGATAAGGATGGAAGAGCAAGCAGTTCGGGCGTTGCTTCTTTTGAAACGGGCATGATGTCAAGGTTCAACTGGAAAGGTGCATGGATTAGTGATCATGCCAACGAAAATGATAAACCTGCACCATATTTTCGTAAAAAGTTTACAACGAATAAAACGGTTAAGTATGCTCGGGCCTATATTGCCGCAGCGGGTCTTTATGAGCTTTCATTAAACGGAGCGAAAGTTGGAAAGAACATCCTCGATCCTATGTATACACGCTTTGATAAAAGGCTGTTATATGTTGTCCATGATGTGACTGCACAGATTAAAAGTGGAAATAATGCAATCGGAGTGATACTTGGAAATGGTTGGTACAACCATCAGTCACTTGCTGTATGGGACTTCAACAATGCGCCGTGGCGCAATCGACCTACATTTTGCATGGATTTACGTATTGTATATACCGATGGGACGGAAGAGACAATTTCATCCGGGCGCGATTGGAAAACTTCTTCAGGGCCCATTATATTCAATAGCATCTACACCGGTGAACATTATGATGCGAGATTGGAGCAGAAAGGATGGGATGAAGCGGATTTTGATGATTCAAAATGGAATGGTGTGCGGTATCGCAGTGCACCTGCTGATTTGATTGTGGCGCAACAGACGGTTCCAATTCGTATGGTAAATACTTTTACTCCAAAAAGCGTTAAAAGAATAGATGATAAAACCTACGTTTTTGACATGGGGCAGAATATGTCAGGCATCACTAAAGTGAAAGCCAGTGGGACAGCAGGAACGGTATTAAAGATTAAACACGGGGAACGATTACATCAAGATGGGCGTCTGGATCAGTCTAATATTGATGTTTATTTTAGAGGTGACAAAGAGACTGATCCTTTTCAAACGGATATTTTAATACTGAGTGGCAAAAAGCAGGATGAGTTCATGCCAAAGTTTAACTATAAGGGGTTCCGTTATGTAGAGGTGTCCAGTAGTGAACCATTGGACTTAAAAGATCTGAATATTACATCGTATTTTGTCCACAGTGATGTGGCTGCAAAGGGTGAGGTTAAGACGTCGTCAAAGTTGGTCAATGATCTTTGGAAGGTTACTAATAATGCGTATTTATCCAATCTGATGGGGTATCCTACGGATTGTCCGCAAAGGGAAAAGAATGGCTGGACGGGTGATGGCCATCTGGCAATCGAAACAGCATTTTATAATTTTGATGGAATTACTGTCTATGAAAAATGGATTGCCGATCACCGTGACGAACAACAGCCCAATGGTGTTTTACCAGATATTATTCCAACAGGTGGCTGGGGATATGGTGATGCAAATGGGCTGGACTGGACCAGTACAATCGCAATTATTCCATGGCAGGTATATATGTTTTATGGCGATAACAGGCTTTTGGAAGATTCCTACCAGAATATTAAGAATTATGTCGATTATGTAGACCGTATCAGTCCGGAAGCATTGACTACTTTTGGGCGTGGAGACTGGGTACCTGTTAAGTCTACCTCAAATTTAGAATTGACATCGTCCATCTATTTCTATGTGGATGCGACAATTCTAAGTGCTGCCGCGAAAATGTTTGGAAAACAGGATGACTATGAGAAATATGATCGCTTAAGTAAGAAAATCAAAAAGGCGATCAATGAAAAGTTTCTGAATGTTTCTACAGGAATTTATGGAAGTGGAACGCAGACTGAATTGAGCATGGCCCTGCACTGGGATATTGTTCCTGAAGATGTGAAAACAAAGGTCGCTTTTAATCTGAATAAAAAAGTTGAGGAATCCGGTTTTCATCTAGATGTTGGTGTATTAGGAGCAAAGGCATTGTTGAATGCGCTCAAAAATAATGGTTATGAGGAGTCCGCTTATAAAGTAGCTGTTCAAGATTCTTATCCATCTTGGGGATGGTGGGTCGTTAACGGAGCTACTACATTACTGGAGAATTGGGATCTTGATGCTAAACGAGATATATCGGATAACCATATGATGTTTGGGGAAATAGGGGGCTGGTTTTTTAAATCTTTGGGTGGGATTTTACCAGATCCTGAGCAGCCTGGATTTAAACATATTCTTCTGAAGCCCATATTTCCGAAAACACTGGATCATTCCGAGATTACACATGTTTCGCCGAATGGTGATATTGTATCTAAATGGAAAAAGAATAAGAATATTGTTACTTATGATGTAACAGTTCCGGCCAATGCAACAGCGACCTTTTTTCCTCCTAGTAATGCTAAAGAAAAGCAATCTATGGCGCTTGAGGCAGGCAAACACCGCATTAAAGTGCAGCTATTATAGACAGAGATGCACCGGATGTTACTTTTTTACTGTGAATCTATATCCGGATACTTGTACTGTTACTAGCAATTAAGACCGTTTTGATTATTCCAAACGCTATTGAAGTTATGAGCGCAGTATGGCGGAGTTGTTGTCGAAAGGTACGTGATTACTTATCGTTTTGGAAGTTCTAAACTGTTCTGTCATTCAGAATAAATACGCTTATCTATGATTGGGTAAGCGTATTTATTATAGTAGTTTTTAAATTTGCGGAGCTATTTAAAAAATGTGTAGTTAACAGGTTTGAAAATGAATGCTTTATTGCCCACATTTCTGCTTGAATAGCCATGAAGTGTAGGCCTCATCTTCATTTCAAAAGATTGCTTTCTTTAATGATTCTTCTGATTTCCTGTTCAAAATGATAGGCAATATCAAAATTTTCATTCCCTACATTTTCCATTATGATAACACTGGTTTTAGTTTTTGGATAGTATAAATTAACCGCCGTAAAACCTTCTGATGGGTGAAATCCTGTATGGCCAATTTCAGCAATACTGTCTTTATCATTTATTCGCAAACCATAGCCGTAACCAATAGGATTTTTACTGAAAAGCTGATGTGTGTTGGTTATAACATAACTTGTCATCACTTTGTAGGTGGTAGGTTTTAGAACTTTTCCCTGATGTAAACATGCGTTCCACTTTGCAAGATCGGGTGCAGTAACAATTAAGTGACTGCCAAAAGTATGGCTAGCATCAAAACTTAATTGTTCGTTGCGTCTAAAAGTTCTGTCTTGAAACACGGTATGTCCTTTTGTTAGTAATTGGCTATTGATTTCATTTGGATAATAGCTATCGTTCATGTGACAATTTTTAAATAGTGCTGTCACTAAAGCTTCAAAACTTTTCCCACTTTGCTTTTCAAGAACAAGTCCAGCAACATAATAACCCATATTAGAATAACTGAATGAAGATCCTGGTTTAAATTTCAATGGTTTGTCTATATCGTCGCTGTATAATCCTGAAGTGTTGTTGAGCAGTTGATGGACGGTGACGGTATCCGCCCAAGTATATTTCAAATCAGGCAAATATTTACGAATAGGTTTTTTCAAATCAATTTTTCCCTTTTCTACTTGCTGTAAAATAAGTGCTGCGGTAAATTGTTTGGCTATGGACATGGTAGAAAACTTGTCGTCAATTTTTAAGGGGATCTCTTTGCTAAAATCAGCTCGTCCATATGCTTTTGCATATTTTGTTATTCCATTTTGTTCAATGTAAACTACTCCATTAAAATCTCGTGGACTTTTAGTTAGCAGTAAACTATCAATTTTTGTTGAATAGTTGTCTTTTAATTGAGCTGATGAATGGCAACTTGTCAATAGAACTGTTGTTGCAAGAAATATTAGTTTTAAAATTGGCTTCATTTAGCTTCGGGATATAAATATCAAAGTCTAGTTTTTAATGTCGGTCGATAATAGGTACTGAACGCGAATCAGTTCTAAAAAAATGGTTTTAGTATGCTTTTGATGTTATGATTAATAGTTGCGCTCTTTGTTTTGCCTGTGATCATCAATGGTGTAATTGTCTAATAATTACCTTTTAAGATCTTGTTGATCAATGCCATTGACAGTCTTGCCAGTCTGTTAACATATGAAAGAGTAAACCAACCGCAATAATTCGAGTTTTAGGAAAAAAGAGTAAGATAAAGTATACTGCAATTGCATAATAGGAGTGAAGTGGATGAAAGCCTATACTGCAACGATCTGGTGCGAATATTGGAGTCGCTAACAAATGATCGAGATCAACCAGCATTGTAGCAATCATGATTAACCAGGCACGTTTCCATTGTTTTCTAAAAAACACATACGAAAGTAATCCTGGAGCTAAAAAATGTAAGGTATAATGAATGAATGTCTGTAGGTAATGTAATGTCTCAATATTCATTTAATAAACAAAATAAAGTGATAGATGTAGTTTTTCGGCCTCTCTAATTTCTGCAAATATAAGGATCAAAAAGTGAAATATTGAAGGAAATCACATCCCGATTAATGGTCTTTTTTATTGGAAGAAAGACTGCCAAAGATGACGTTTGATCTTTCAGCTTGTCGGATTTTTATTGAAGTGATCAGTGGAATTGTCGTCCTCATTGATATTTTCTTGTATAAATTTTGGAAAGTATCGCTATTTGGCGCAATTGCAATTCAGGTTGATGTCCATATTTTCACCTATAAATTCCCTGTACTCACCGAGTTTTTCCTGAGCTTAGTCTAAATGTCATCGTTTTCGATTGATTTACAAACTATTTTTGAACCAATAAAAGAACGACTAACCATCAATATAAAATAAAGACATTATGAAAACTTTAGCAAACACATTCGTAGCAGTAGCCTTGATCGTAGTATCGACTTTCACTATGGCGATCGCAAAACCAAAAGTACCGAATAAAAAAACAGTTGTCAATCTATCGACAGCAACGCTAGCTATCGACCATTACGTAGCGATTATGACTGCGGGTGAATCAGCAGGGCTGGAAAAACTTTTTACTTCAGATTTCACCCAAAAGATAAACGCAAAAGAAGGGCGGACCAATAGCCGTTCAGAAGTTGTTTCATTCTTAAAAAAACAAAAAGGAGATCAACTGAACTGTAAAACGAGTACGATAATCGTAGAAGATTCCGCTGATTATAAAGTAGCGAGAATAACCATGCAGTTTGAAGGATTTACGAAGACTGATCTTGTAACTTTGGTCAATGACGGCGGTAACTGGAAAGTCTCCCAATCGATTACTACATATCAGTAATTCATTTGCAAATCATAAAGGAATTCAGTGTTCAATTTTTACTTTTAGCCAAGATAAATATGATGATTATAAAACCGCTCTCCCTTACAATTATTCTCGGAATGTTGGTAGGAACTGCTTCTGCACAGACCCACATGACGATTCAGGAAGGTATTTCCAAGGTCGAAGCTGGATTAATCCCACCAGTCCGTTTTGAGGGCGAAGCTTCTTGGGATATCGTTTCCCGGATGCAGTTTTATAACGTTCCTGGGGTGAGTATAGCTGTTATCAAAGATTCGAAAGTTATCTGGAGTAAAACGTATGGCTATGCAGATCTTGATTCTAAAACGCCAGTAACTTCAAAAACACTTTTCCAGGTAGCTTCGATGAGTAAGCCTGTAAGCGCTTATGCGGCTTTGAAAGCCGTGGAAGAGGGAAAGTTAGACCCTGATAGTAATGTTAATCTATATCTGAAGTCATGGAAAGTTTCTGAAAATGAATGGACTAAATCGAAAAAAGTGACATTAAAAAATATTGTGAGCCATACTGCTGGTTTTACAGTAAGTGGATTTCCTGGCTATAAGGTAAGTGATCCTCTTCCTACTGCTGTTCAAGTGTTGAATGGCGTAAAACCGTCCAATACCCCTGCAGTTTTTGTTGATAAGCTTCCGGGGGCTAATTTTCGATATTCAGGTGGTGGATATACGGTGATGCAGCAAATGCTTTCGGACCTCGAGGGGAAAGATTTTACGACTATTATGCGTGAAAAAGTGCTCCTCCCTCTTGATATGCACAACAGCAGTTTTGCACAGCCACTTCCAGCAGCACAAGCACAGTTCACAGCTACAGCCTATGGTGTCGATGGACGTAAAGTGGAGGGACGATACCATATTTATCCGGAGCAGGCTGCTGCGGGTCTGTGGTCTACAGCCGAAGATTATGCTAAGTTTGTCATCGATATTCAAAATACACTTAGTGGCAAAAGCAGTAGGGTAATTTCCAAAAAAACGGCAGAAGAATTTACGAGTCCGTTTATTGAACCTTTTATAGGTTTGGGCATTTTTCTAGAAAATTACAACGGAGAGGTTTATGTGACCCACGGTGGTTGGAATGAGGGGTTTAGTAGTAGCTTTATTGGAAGTAAAACAAGTGGTGACGGAGTTGTGATTCTTACAAACACCAACAAACCAATGTTTATCAATGAGCTCGTGAGATCCGTTGCATTAGTCTACCATTGGCCCAACTATATTGCAGCAACTAATCAAATTCTGCCGTTAAGTCAGCAAGATTTAAATGCTCATTTAGGGAGCTACAAGTTTGAAAAATATGGTTTTATCAAAGTCTATAAAGAAAATGGTAAACTGATGACAGTTCGCAATGTGGATGCTCCGGTGGAACTTATCAAAGTTGGGGAAAATACATTCGCTATGCGAGACTGGAATTTCAAGGTGAGTTTTGATATGGATTCAAGTTCTGGTAAAAAAGAACTTGTACAGACTTTAGCTGATAAAACTGTTCGATCTAAAAGTCCTCAGATCGGCAGCGATGAAACTGTACCCTTAGCATTAATTTTAGAAGGTCCTTTTGAAAAAGGTGTAAAGGCATATCAAAAGGCAAAACAAGAGGATAGACAACATGAGCAGCTTTCAGAAGGCTTTCTGAATGGTACAGGATATGAACTCCTCCATCAGAAAAAAAATGCTCAGGCTATTGCTGTTTTTAGCATCAACACGATCTTGTATCCAGAGAGTGAAAATGTCTACGATAGTTTAGCTGAGGCTTATCTCAAAGACGGACAGAAAGAAAAAGCAAAGCTGAACTACCGAAAAGTGCTTGAAATCAATACTAAAAATGAAAAAGCCCGTAAAATCTTAGAAACGTTATAACCTTTCATGAATGCCATAGTCACAAAACTAAATTTAAGACTATGGCATTTAAACTTGTTTTTATGATTATGGTCTTAACGTGTAAGTAACTATATTTTCTATGTTTACGTGTTTGTTGTTGTAAGTCTGGTTTTCAAATACAAAATTTAGCTTTTTCAATATTGCTACAGAACTGCTATTATCTGATGAAGGAAATGCAGTAATTACTGCTGCTTTCAAATTATTGAAAGTGAATGTAAGAACAGCCTGCAAAGCTTCTTTCATATAGCCTTTTCCCTGAAATTCTGGTAACATTTCATAACCAATCTCGACCATATCAGATTCATGATCAAAATTCCAGCAACAGACCGAACCGATTACAGTATCATTGTTACTTAAAGTGATCACCCAGTACAGACACTCATTATTTTTTACCATTCCATTGATTCTTTCAATGTATTTGACTGCCTGTTTTAAAGTCGTCGCATTGTCCCGGCCAACAAAAGCATTTGTAACTGGATCGGAATGTAGTTTATGAATGAAGTTATAATCCTTCTTGAGTATTTTTTTTAATGTTAACCGATCTGTATGCAACGTTGGAAAATCTGTAAAATTAAAGTTCAGCATATGTTCTGTTGAAATGATTAAAAATGGTTTTTTAGAATTTCTTATTTAATACACGTATTGGAAGACTCCTTTTGTTATGATAAAATCAAAAGTTATCATTATTTGTGCTACTTATGAAATACCAAGAGCTTTCATTTTTATTAAAAATTCTTCTTGAGAAATCTCTCCTGAACCAAATCTGTGTTGCAATAGCAGCTTATTTTCATTTTGAGTCATAGGTCTTGTATATAGATCTTCTACTCTTGCTTTTTCATTTAACAATGGTGTAGTTATGTGCTGTAATTTCGCAAAAGCCTCATAATATCGAAGCCCTAATATTCTTTGAGATTTTGCATCGAAATGAAGTTGATCTTCATTTGCAGTCAAATTTTTGGCTGTTACATAATAACAATGTGCGTGTGATTGTGCATACCTTAACAATTCTTCATTGACTTTGGGGTAGCTTGTAAAATATTGGCCATAAAGCCCATCTGTTAAGAAACCTCCGATCTCACCAATAATCAAAGGCAGATGCGGAGCGTCCAATTGTGAGCGTAATTCAGTTATTATTTTTTCAAATTTATCAGCATACTGTGTAGCAGTGTGGGCAAAACTATCGTTCTCGCCCTGATGCCATAGTATGCCTGCTAATTGGCTGCTGCGCATCGCTAACTTGGCCTGCGCAACTGCATGATCAAAAAGTGCACCTCCAATAGACCAGTCATCTAGGCTTGTGCCGCCATCTGCACAGGGGATGAGTCCAATTTCAAGTTCATTGTTGTGCGTTTGCCATGAGGCTGCGAATGAGGAACTAAGGCCAACCCCTGCGGTAGAGCGGTCATTATGGATAGGTTCAAACATGATCTGCCACCTGCCATTGCGTAAAACTTTAATATTTTCATTTAATATCTGAGGTACATCATTTAAGTAACCTCGGCCTGCCATATTTGATTGGCCAATGAGTAAAAAAGACTGTATCATTTGACTGTATTCAATTATTCCTTATTATAATATCAAACCTATAGGAAAAATACGACATAAATGTAATAGCGATGAATTTTTTAATCGATAAAGATGCTAAAGTAATTGCAAGGAACTGAACTGATGCATGTATTAAAAGAGGTTTTGAAAGTAAAATAAAAGGTGCGGAATATATTATCCCGCACCTCGTTAATTGTTTAAATGGTATTAATAGTTCTCACTTCTTAATACCTGACTTGCAATGCGATCTCACCTAAATCAGCTAGGTCGGTCTGAGTTGTAAATACAACGCGACCTTTTTTAGACAGTACTTCCCAAGCGATATTGCTAACAATATCATCTATGGCATCTTCTTGATTCGCATCCTCAACGAGATCAAATGTTCTTTCGTCAGTCATGACTACAGGCTGCGAAAAATCATTATTAATAATTAGAAGTTCCCCGCGACCATCCAGGGAAGCTTGATAGATTTCTTGCAAATCCGTCAGTACTTTACCTGTTCCTACAGCTTCTTTCATCTGACTGATGGCTTCGGTACGTTGCTGTTTTTGTAATGTTTCAATAATCTCCCAAGATTGCTTTACAATTTCATGAGGAGCAACGTGGTTATAATTTATTGGAGCATGTCCAATATAGGCCGCTGGTATATCAGCTACTTCTTGCAGTTTGACATAATTATCTTCTGTACTGATGACGACGCAGGGCAATCCCGTTTCATGATGCAATTTTACGAATGCTTTATCGACAGTATTTAAATACTCACGCACCATATTATCTACTTTTCTTGCATTACTAGCTTGGTCTGCGTTGGCCACCTGAAGCGTATTCTCCGGAAAGGGAAAGTCATCATTCTTTATTTCAGTAACTATGCTATCGTTTACCGCTTCATAAATTTGTACACCACTTTGTGATAGTAACATCAGCAAATAGTTTGTACTTCTATTATAGGATTTGATAAGTGAGCGAACAGCGAATCTTTCGGAGATATGTACGCCTTCACGACTTGTTTCCCATGCTGATTTTATTATTTCTTCGGTATCATTAGCAAGAAAAATATGGAGGCTGTCCAGATTATAATTCAGATCGATTTTAGTACTTATGTTTTGAATTTTTTCCAATAGGGGGGCTATTGTTTTTTTATCAAACGTTGTTGTTAATCTATCTTCGGCTTCTTTAAGTAAATTCTTCAAGGAAACTGCATCCGTGAGGTTATCCGGGTGAGTACGATGCGTATTCAGCGAGATGGTTACACAAGGATTACTTTTTACATTGGCGATTTTCTGTAATTGTTCTTTTAATATCATAACTTTTACATTTTATTTATCAGTTTTTTAATTTAAAACTGATAATTGTTGAGTGTTTTGTTAAGATAGTTAAAAAATATTTAATATCAAAGAAATCGGGGTGTAATGATGACGTTTCGAAGCTTAAAATTGTATTATCAAGCTATTTGAAAATAGCATTTTTATACGCTAAAGGCCGATGACTTCATGGACCATAAAGCTTCATATAGCCATGCGTTCAGGATCCCGTTACTTTGCGGTTGTTTTTAAAGGTGTAGCAACTATAAAGTATTGGTTTTGAGGGTTCAGAAAATATGGAAAATACAAATGATATATTTCAATTTGCTATTTTTTTTGTTTTTTTGGAATAAAATATGGTTCTTTATATATTAAATGTCTTTAAGACAAATAAACTAGAATGATGCACGACCCTTTGTATTATCGCTCGATCAACCAAAATAAACGAACAAATTTTAAACAATTATGACTAACACATCAAGAAGAAAATTTATTAAAAACTCGACCGCTGTCGTTACAATAGCTGGTCTAACTTCTATATTTCCTAAGCTATATGCTTCAGTGGGTGCAACGCAAAAAATTCGTGTTGGTGCCATTGGTATTAACGGGATGGGATGGTCCGATTTGAATGCGATCCTTAAACATCCAGATGTTGTCTGTACAGCACTTTGTGATGTGGACAACAATGTTTTACAGAAGCGGATAAAAGAGCTTGAAGCAAGAGGTATCACGGTTAAAGGTTTTAATAACTACCGTGATTTATTAAAAAGTAAAGATGTGGATGTTGTGGTTATCGGTACGCCTGATCATTGGCATTGTTTACAGATGATAGAAGCTTGCCAGGCGGGGAAAGATGTTTATGTTGAGAAACCATTGGGTAATTCGATCGCTGAATGCAGGGCGATGGTGGATGCAGTAAAGAAAAGTAAATCCATTGTTCAGGTAGGGCAGTGGCAA
Organism: Sphingobacterium anhuiense; assembly: GCF_042686355.1. NCBI lineage: Bacteria > Pseudomonadati > Bacteroidota > Sphingobacteriia > Sphingobacteriales > Sphingobacteriaceae > Sphingobacterium > Sphingobacterium anhuiense. Next base: position 1,340,186 of record NZ_JBHUPE010000004.1, on the reverse strand, counting down.
CGCAGTCAACAACATTTTCGAGATGCAGTAGCATTTGTGCATTCCGGAAAGCTGGGTAAGATCCGCCTGGTAAAAGCTTGGGCATACCAAGGTTGGATGAAAAGTATTCCTGTTAAACCTGATGGGCCAGTTCCAGCAGGTGTGAATTATGACTTGTGGTTGGGTCCTGCAAAGAAACATCCTTTTAATCCGAATAGATTTCATTTTGATTTTAGGTGGTACTGGGATTATGCTGGTGGCTTAATGACAGATTGGGGTGTTCATATGCTTGATTATGCACTGCTAGGGATGAAGGCGACTAAACCGATTTCAATTATGGCATCTGGAGGGAAGCTTGCTTATCCTCAAGATGCAGCCGAAACTCCAGATACGCTAACCACGGTATATGAATTTGAGGGTTTTAATGTGCAATGGGAGCATGCTACAGGTATTGACGGTGGTCCTTATGGAAAGGATCATGGTGTTGCTTTTATTGGAAATAATGGTACTTTAGTGCTTAACCGAGGCGGCTGGGAGGTCATTCCTGAAAAGGGTCGTATGGATGGCATTGCTTTTCAGCGTTCAGTTGATGACGGTTTGAATCTGCATGCGGTTAATTTTATTGAAGCAGTGAAAAGCAGAGATTCAACGACTTTGAACTGCCCTGTTGAGGACGGGGCTGCAATCGCGATATTTTCGCAAATGGGAAACATTGCCTATCGTACGGGAAAGAAGATTTATTGGAACCAAGAAACCTGGTCTTTTGGTACTGAAGATGCAGATAAATTAATATCGGCATCTTACCATAATGGTTATAGGCTACCTACAATTTAAAATAGTATGATCCATATATTTTTGTAATGACAAGGATAAAGTACGGATAACTGTAAGATGTTGTATTCATTTGAATCTATAAAATGGGGCGCATTGAATATGAAATTATCGACTAGGCACTTCCGGCTTTAACTATACCGTTTCTATGAGGTAAATAGATTTGATTGTATACACATGTTACTTGATAGTAGAATGCGTAATGTTATATAGCTATAACAGACCTTTTTAAAATTATCCTACTATTGTATTTTAACTGAATTTTTGTGATAAAAATTTAACTATATATTTTATTGATTGTCAATTTTTTATCATGTTAAAAAGGTGTTGAGGAGGATTTTAGAATATTAATTTTATATCTATATATTTGTGTCAAAATTGGTGGAAATATGAAAAAAAAGGTTGTGCTTATTCAGGATGATGAAGATATCCTTGAAATCATGGATGAAGTTTTGACAGATGAAGGCTTTGATGTTACTTCATCATTAACAACCGAACCCATTGAAAATATCGACAAAATCGAACCCGATGTTGTGGTCGTAGATGAGCATATTCGGGGAGGGAAGAAAGGTACGGAAGTGATAGAAGAGTTAAAAAGTGATCCAGAAACAGAGGATTTATCGGCCGTTCTTACTTCAACATCATATGATTTGCCTCAAACAGCAAAAGATTGTAAAGCTGATGACTATATTGAAAAACCGTTTGATCTGGATCACATGGTTGATGTTGTCAAAAATAATTCTTAACGGCGGAAAATTTAAAGTTTGTTCCTGACATCATTTTATATATAGCTGGTTTGAGCGTTTTTTATTGTAAACATATTAATCTTTTGAAATTTAAATAAGTTCAAATGGCTTATAATGGAAAAAAGGAGATGCAAATAGTATCTCCTTTTTTTATTTCAGGGTATACTCCAAAATGAAAGGTTTTTATCCTTTTTCTATCAAAATAACTTTCCTTATTCTTATTTCTTTAATCTTGTCTTGTTGTTTAGCTTGTGGACGTTAGGTAAAATTTTACTGCTAATAAATGGGCAAGGGATGCGATTTTAAAATCTATATAAACCTTTCACGTTTTTTTAATAATATCAATTCATCGAATTTTAGTAAATCATTTTACGATCTGAAAGTACAATACAATAAGGGAAAAAAGGGAATTTCCCATATGACCAAGTTGTGCTCTTAATGATTGTATAGCTCTTTGGTGTAGCTTATAAGTACCTTTTATTGAAATTCCAAAAATTTCGGAAATTTCTTCAAATGAAAGCTGTTTCACATATTTTAGGTACAGCATTTCCTTTTGTTTTGAGGTAAGGTGACGGAAAGCGTCTTTCAACTGTTTATGAATTTCCAATCGTTCTTCTTCACGAATAATGGTAGATTCTATAGGTAAATCCAATTGAAATGAATAATGTTCTTCGTCAATAGGCTCATGTAGGTACTGTTTGGAGTCACGCTGACTATTTAGCAAAAGGTTGCGCAAGGCCCGGTGCAGATAACTTCGTGGTTGCTTAATATCCTGAAGTGACTTTCTGTTTTCCCATAATTTAAAAAACAGATTCTGGATGATATCTTTAATTACCTCATGATTGTCTGTAAAGCGTAAACCATACAGAAATAAACTGTTGAAATAATTCTCATAGATCACTTTAAAAGATGTACGGTTTCCCGCACAGAAATTATTCCACTCTTGATTATCGTGTTCTAGTAGTTTCATTAAAAATAGATGCTTAAGCTTCTTTTATCAGCCAACCAAATATAAGAATTTATATGATTTCGATCTGTTTTCTGATGTGTTGAATTATTTTTGCTTGATAATCAGTGTGATATGTTATTTTTAATGATTGGGTGGGGTAAAGTTTGAGATCTTGTGTCTTTTAATAGTACGATGTACAAATATTGAGAAGAACCTAAATGACTTAAATGAAACTACCTGAAGAAGATGAGCTTTTGCATGATTTGTATGAAAATCAGGAATTCTGTAAACTATTAGCACGTTCCGAATTTGTCGAACAAGATGAATGGGAGCAATGGTTTGCCGAACGGCTAGCGTATAGACCTGTTTCTTACTTAGCTAGAACTTTGTATGAGCTGCACTATTTTGAGCAATTCGTGTTTAATGGCGATGCGTATGCATCAGAGGTTTGGTCGGCCGTTGATGACTTTGTTGAATATTTGGATTCACCCGTTTCTCGACCTTCATTCTTGAAGCGGATAGTTAGCAGTTGGATTCCATATGCAGCGATGATCTTCGCTATACTATCGCTTGCGCTATGGTTCAATATGCCTTTGGATTATAAATCTGTTGCTACTGTAGCAATCGTTTCTGCAAATGACCAACGTTCAGTATCTCTTCCGGATGGTAGTCGGGTCATCTTAAATAAGGGTAGTCAGATTAAATATCGCGAAGATGAACAGGGTAGACATCTTGAGCTTGAGGGAGAAGCTTATCTACATGTTGCAAAAAAATTAAAGGATAAAGTTCGGGTACCATTTACAGTTAAAGGAGATGGATTTGAAGTGAAAGTTCTTGGAACGCGTTTCAACATGATCAATAATAAACATGTCAAGTTAATTGCTCTGGATGAAGGTCGTGTATCAGTTAATCAGTTTGATAAAAAGGTCATCATGGCACCTGGACAAGTGGTCAAAAGTGAAGGAAATGAATTGAAATTGGTGCCGATTAAAGCGGTTCTTATGAATGCTTGGCATACGGGCGTGTTGCAATTGAATAATACGAGCCTGCATGAAATTGTAACCTGGTTAGAAATCACGCAAGGTGTACATATTGTAAATAACCTACCAAAGGAAGTACAGGGCTTCACGATGAGCGGCGAGATTGATGTTCGGGACCAGGAAAATCTTTACCGCTCTATAAGCGGTATTTATAACATTGAAATTGTTAAGGAAAATGACCAAATAATCTTTAAAAAAAATAATCAATAAAACCATAAATCTCAAAATCAAATTATGAACCGCAACTGGACCAAACAATTCGTCTTGATGTGGCCTGGCCTTCTTGTGCTTAGTCCGCATACAGCCCGTGCTGCAGGCATGTTTAGTGAAACGAATATAATCGTCATCAGTGAACAGCTTAATAATAGCGGCAAAGTCAGTACGATGAAGTTAGATGAGCTTTTATCCCTGATTTCAAAACGGGAAAAAATCTATTTTGTATATGCTGATCAGGTGCTTAAAAATCAATCAATAGAAAATTTTGACAGTGCTTCAATAAGATTGAAAGATCTTCATATTTTATTAGCTCGCATAAATCTGAAAGCTGAAAAAATATCTAGCAATCAGTATATAATAGCGTCAAAAGCAACATCCAAACGACATATTGTCAATAAAGAGGTTGAGTTGCTTAAAACGTCACAAGAGAAGAAGGTAAAGGGCGTGGTGAAAGATGGTATAGGAGGCACACTTGCTGGTGTAACGATTAAGAAAATTGATAGTGAAGTTGTGACGCATTCGGATGAATCGGGGACATTTGAAATTAATGCTGTTGATGGTGACAAATTGCAGATTAGTTTCATCGGTTATGAAACACAGGTGGTGACGATTCCTCAGAGTGGAAATGTGACGATTACATTACAGAGCGTTGTTAATAATCTGGATGAAGTTGTTGTTGTGGGATATGGAACACAGAAGAAATCGGATCTTACTGGATCGGTTGGTGTGGTAAATGTTGGAAAAGCATTAAAAACTAAACCCGTCACGAATGTTCAGGAGTTGTTGGCTGGAACTATCCCGGGGCTCAATATAAGTAAAGGAAGTGGAGCAGTCGGTAGTGGTGCTACCATTAATATTCGGGGGACATCCACTATTGGAGGAAGTTCTGGTGCATTGATTTTGATTGATGGTGTGCCAGGAAATATCAATACGCTCAATCCTAATGATATCGAAAGTGTTTCTGTATTGAAAGACGCCGCTTCGGCGTCGATATATGGTTCTCGCGCTGCAAATGGGGTGATCCTGATTACGACCAAAAGTGGTCAGGAGATGGATAAATTAAGGATAGAACTGAATAGTTCAGTAGGTATACAATCGCCACAATTTCAGATTGATTTTGTAGGCTCGGAAGATTTTATGAAGCTGTGGGATCAAGCTTTGGCTAATGATGGTAAGACACCTCTTTATGGCCAGAAAGGATTGGAAGATCTTAAAAATGGAAAATATGCAGATGTAAAATGGTACGAAGAGATTTATAAACGTAATACTTTGATCACCAATAACTATCTGGCTTTTTCCGGGAATACAGAAAAAATGAAATATAGATTTTCGGCATCGCACGATTATCAGAATGGGACGCTACCGAAAAATAATTACAACCGTGTGATCCTTAAGCCCGATATGACATTTAAACTTTCGGATAAATTAACTGCGCGAGCTAATATTCAATATACAGAAACTTATATCAATACACCCCAGGGAGGGGTTGAATCCTGGCAGAGTCAAGCTACGCGTATAGCACCGATTAATTTTATCAAAAATTCATTTGGTCAGTATGGAACAGGTTCTGCTATTGCGAATAATCCAATTGCGGGTGTACAGGAAGCTGGTTATAATAAACAAAAGTATAAGGAGCTGATGGGCATTTTTGAGGTGGTATTTAGACCGATTCAAGATCTCGAGTTTAAAGGGAATTTTTCACGTTATACCTATGATAATTGGAGTAAAGATCGGGTCTTGACTTATAATCTTTACAATGATAAGGGGGAGGTCGCTTCTGTGCAGAATAGAACAACAGGCTTGACGGAAGGAGTGAGTAATAACTACCGAAATATGCTCCAATTTACAGTAGATTATAACAAGAAAGTTGGTGATCATTCCATCAAATTGTTAGGTGGATTCTCACAGGAATATTTTAATACATCAGACTTTTCCGCATTTAGAGAGAATCTCCCTTTTGGAGAAGTCGATGTGCTTAACAGTGGTAGTCAAATAAATATGAGATCTGCTGGACAGGCTAAAGATGTAGCCATTCAATCGTTATTTGGACGTTTAAATTATGATTATAAAGGTCGCTATCTTTTGCAGGCAAATATAAGAGGTGATGGTTCATCACGATTTGCAAAAGGTTATCGTTGGGGTATTTTTCCCTCTTTTTCAGCCGGATGGAATATCCATCAGGAAGATTTTTTTCATTGGGATTTAATTTCCTCTTTAAAATTAAGAGGTTCTTGGGGAATATTGGGTGATGCAGAAAAGGTGGGTAACTATGCAACTGCAGCTGTGTTGGCCTATGAGCCTGCGATGTACGGGTTTAACGGTTTGGTTGTTCCGGGGGCATGGAACAATGTGTCGATCAATCCCAATATCAGTTGGGAAGAATCGAAACAGACTAATTTTGGTCTGGATCTGGGAATCGCCAAGACAATCAATTTCAGTATTGATTATTTTATAAATAATAGGGATAAGATCTTGTATGCTCCTCCAGTACCTTCAGAATTTGGTTTAACAGGACCGTTAGACAACCTGTTGAAACTGAAGAGCTCTGGTTTAGAAGTTTTGGTTGGTTACAAAGATCAAAAAAATGATTGGAACTGGGCCGTGGACTTCAATACTTCTTTTTCCAACAATAAAGTCAGGGATCTAGCAGGAACAGGACCTTGGATTGGTTCCTCAACCTATACCGAGGTCGGGCATACCTTCAATCTTCCTTATGGATATCAAGCTATCGGACTATTTCAATCTGAAGATGAAATTCAGAACAGCGCATCGCAGGGAACAAATGTTTTTCCAGGGAACATCCGTTATCAAGATCAAAATCATGATGGCGTAATCAATGGGGAGGATCGTGTGATTTTGCGGGACAAGCCCAGTATTCGATTTGGTATGAATATCAGTTTGGGATGGAGAAATCTGGATATGATGACTAATTTTTATGGAACACTACAAAATGTACGTTACATCAGCGGTTATGAAGGCTGGGCATTTTTTCTAACACAGAATGCAAGACCTATGCATCTGGATAATTGGACAACAACGAATACCGATGCGAGTTATCCAAGATTGTCCTTACAAAATACTTCTAACGATCAGCAGTATTCTGACTATTGGTTAAGAAAGGCCGACTATCTCAAGATTCAGAATGTGCAGGTGGGATATACGTTTCCGAAACGTCTCATGGATAATTGGAAACTAAACGGACTTCGGGTATTTCTGTCGGGACAGAATCTGGCAACGATCACTGCATATCCTGGCTTTGATCCAGAAGGAAGTTATTATCCTCTATCCAGAACGTTTTCATTTGGTGTTAATCTTAACTTTTAAAAAAGCATGAAATGTTTGTCGGTATAATAGGGAAAAAGTACTGCAGGCTATTTCATTGTCTTTAAAAAATATATTATCATGAAATTCAATTTTATAAGCAAAATATTAATCTGTGCTTCTATTACAATGCTTTTTAGCAGCTGTGAAAAGTTTTTGGATAGAGATCCATTATCTGAGGCTGCAGAAAAAAACTTTTGGAAAACAGAAAATGATGCCTTGGTGGGGCTTAATGCAGTATATACAGCATTACCTGGAGAACGGGACTTCTGGCGTGATTGTCAAAGCGATAACTCTGTTATGACCAATGCTTGGGGTGAAGGTGGCCTCGGGTATATCAGTATGGGTAATCATAATGCGGCGACTGCTTACGTTCAGGAGGAGTGGAGATATGATGATATTCGGAAATGTGTTTATTATTTGCAACAGTTAAGTAAAATGTCTTTTACGCAAGATCTAAAAAATAGACTTGAAGCGGAGGCTCGGTTTATTTTAGCATTGCGTTATTTTAGAATGGTACAACATTACGGTAGTATCCCATTGATCAAAGATAAACCGATCAATCTTGATGAAAGTGCATTACCGCGGACAGATAAAAACCTGGTGTTGGACTATGCTCTTGAAAATGTGGTTTATGCTATCGATCATTTACCGGAACATCATACCGGAGCAAACTTGGGAAGAATAAACAAGGGGGCAGCCTACATGTTAAAAGCAAATATCTATTTACATAAAGCCAGTATCAAACAATATCATGAAGGAGCTGCAGATCCACAGTTGTGGAAACAGGCCTATGAGGCGGCATCCGAAGTTTTAAAAATGGGATATGGTTTAGTCGACGATTATGCGGAGGTGTTTAAGCAGGCCAACAATCTCAATACGACTGAAGTAATCTTGGCAAGACAGTACGTGGAAGATAAAATAACCCATATGTTACCAGTACTGGCTTCTCCGGCAGGAACGGGGATAACAGGAAACGGTTGGGCAAGTTTTTGTCCGACCCGCGAACTGGTTGATTCTTATCTCTGTACCGATGGTAAAGACATTCGCAGTTCCAATTTATATGATCCGGCAAAACCTTGGGAAAACAGGGATAAAAGATTGAAAAAAACATTTATGTTACCTGGTGAACATGTATTGCGTCCAAATGGCAAATATGCAGCTTACCAACCTCACCCAGCTTACAATATGGGTGAAAAAATCAACAGTGAGGGCGGGGGAATTACGGGGTATATGTACCTGAAGTTTAACGAACCGGAGTATGTTAAAACAGATGCTGGTTTTGCCAATTGGCCTATTTATCGCTATGCTGAAACCCTACTGATCATTGCTGAGTCATTGAATGAGTTTAAACCTGGTGATCTGCAGATCAAAACCATGATTGATCAGATTAGAAAGAGGGCAGGCCTACCTTTGTTAAGCAATAGTGATTTGTCAGATCAGGCTGTTATGCGTAAATTGATTCGGGAAGAAAGACGGCATGAGTTTGTTGCAGAACATAAGCGATATTTTGACATATTACGCTGGAAAATTGCGGAAGATGTACTGAATAAAAATGCAGAAGGTATCAACAGTAATCAGAATGATCTGATCGGTGACTGGACTAAACCGAGATTTCTTGCCCAAAACCGAAAATTTGAAAAGATTAAACATTACCTATGGCCAGTCCCACAGAGTTCAATTGACAAAAATAAAAACCTACTGCCTCAGAACCCAGGATGGTAATCAGGCATGATAAACCGTAAATAATGAACAGAAGAAATTTTTTTAGGAATTCAAGTTTAATCAGCTTGGGTGTTTTGGTGACACAATTTCCGGCATGGTCCCGCAGCATTTTTGCATGGGAACAACCCATTCATAATATTGAAACCGATAAGGCTATAGATCCCCAATGGCTTGCTTCACTATATGAGCGTGGAGAAAAAATCAAGTACTTTAAAAGTAAAAATGAGCTCAAATATATCGGTATGCCTATTGGAGGACTTCATACTGGTACTGTCTATATCGGGGGAGACGGCCGGTTGTGGCTGTGGCAGATTTACAACGAATCTTACGATGGTATGAAGGAAGGTGTAGAACCGAAAATAGTGCTATGGAACAATGGTAAAGAACAGGTTCGGATTCGTCCAAGAGATGGTTCTGCTTATATTGAGCCGGCTATTGCAGATAATCTACGCGTACTGGAACAGGGATTTGCAATCTCTGTTTATTATAAGGGTAAGCAGTTGATAAAAGAGCTCCGCGAAAACCATTGGGACGAAATTGTATTTGAACCCTCGTACCCGACGTGTACAGTAACTTACAGTAGTGCTGATTTTCCGGTTGATGTAAAGCTTACGGCTTATTCTCCTTTTATTCCGTTGGATATCGAAAATTCTTCACTGCCTATGACTACGCTGCATGTTGAAGTCGTTAATAAAACTGATCAACCATTGGATGTACTGATTAGTGGCTGGCTAGAAAATGGGGTTCATAAGAATAGAAAAGACTTTTCATCGGTCCGTAAAGTGTCGGTTTCTAAAGATCTTATTGATGGGAAAGCGTTATTTTTCGAATGTCAACAGGTTTCGGAAAAAGACCTTATAGCCAGTGATTATGGCTCTATGGCAATATCCTGCCAGCACAGTGATGCGATTGCTGTAGCACAAATTAAAGAATGGCCTATAAACCCTGCTGATCTAATCAGTGAAGCAGGGTCTAGCAATATCGGTTTTAATGAGTTGCAGGTGGGGAGTCTTACTGTTAAAAGAAAGATACCTGCTGCTACAAAGGTTAAAATCTCTTATGCGATAAGTTGGCATTTTAACAATGTTCATCCTAAGCTGAAGGAAAGAATTAAAGATGCTCAAAACGGTTATTGGTACGGAACAAAGTTTAGTAATGCTTATCATGTACTGGAGTATTATAATCAGGAGAGAAATAAACTGGACGAAAACACATTATTATGGGCTGATACGTGGAATGACTCGACGCTTCCGTACTGGTTCCTGGACCGCACTTTTGTTAATATCGGAACTTTGGCTACAGCCAATACGTATCGGTTCGCAACGGGCCGTTTTTGGGGCTGGGAAGGTATCGGTGCTTGTGCAGGAACCTGTACACACGTCTGGCAGTACGGACAGGCCATGGGACGTATATTTCCTGAGCTGGAGCGTAATCTGCGTGAGGTCACGGATCTAGACATTGCCTTTAAACCAGAGACTGGGGCGATTATTTTTAGAGCCGAATATGAAAGCCGTCCTGCTATAGATGGGCAGGCAGGTGTTGTACTTCGTTTTTACCGGGATCATCAGATGTCTAGAGACAATGTTTTTTTGAAGAGAAATTGGGCTAATTTAAAAAAAGCGATCCAGTTTATTATTGATCAAGACAAGAACGGCGACGGTATGACCGATACACCTATGGAAAATACGCTCGATGCGGTCTGGGAAGGTGAGATATCATGGATTGTAGGTCTTTGTCTGGCTGCTGTACAAGCTGGAGGGGCAATGGCTACGGAAATGGGAGATAGGAATTTTGCAAAATTGTGCTACGATTATGTCAAGAAAGGCTCCGTGAATATGGATAAAGAACTCTTTAATGGTGATTATTATATTCATCGTCCCAATACAGAATCTGGCCGTAAAAATCTGGGTTCTTACAACACTTGCCATATTGATCAGGTGTATGGACAGGCATGGACTTTTCAATTGGGGATGCCCCGTATCAATGATCAAAAACAGACATTAGCGGCTTTACGTGCTTTATGGAAGTACAATTTTACAATGGATGTAGGTCCTTATATCAAAACGCATTTGAATGGTCGTCCCTATGCTCTTGCCGGAGAGGGTGGTATGGTGATGAATACCAATCCTAAAAATGAAGCGAAGGCTTATGGCGAAAATGAAACCTGGCAATTGGGTTATTTTCATGAATGTATGAGCGGATTTGAACATCAGGTAGCCGCGCATATGATGGCAGAAGGTATGGTGGAGGAGAGCTTAGTTTTGACCCGGGTCATTCATGACCGTTACCATGCTGCAAAGCGGAATCCATTTAATGAAATAGAATGTAGTGATCATTATGCCCGTGCCATGGCAAGCTATGGTACATTTGTGAATGCTTGTGGATATGCGTATCATGGTCCTAATAAATACTTGGCTTTTGCACCGAAGGTATTGCCAGAAAAGTTCAAAAGCCCTTTCACAACAGCAGAGGCATGGGGAAGTTATGAACAGATTCAACAAGATACTGAACAGACAAGTCAGCTGTCTGTGGCTTATGGAAATTTACAGTTGCAGAAGTTTTCGATAGGTAAGGTCAGAGATGAGCCTGTGCAAAAGGATCGACTAAAAGCAGTTCTAAATAATAAACCCTTAAAATTGTCGAGAGTAGAGGATGGTTCGGATAAATTAACGGTAACATTTCAGAAGGAGCTGCAACTGAACAAAGGGGATTTACTTCAGATTACCTGGTCATGATAAGAAGATTGAGAAATATAATGGTATTGCTGCTGATACTTTCTTTAGTCGCTTGTCAACCCGCCAGTGTTCAGCAAAAGGGAAGTGTAAACAATAAGGATTGGCAACAAAGGTTGGAAGAGCAGCTGCCTTTGTTGGGACATCGGAACTGGATTTTGATTGTTGATAAGGCCTACCCAGCACCTAATAATTCGGATATTCTGATGATCAATACGGGAGCAGAAATGATGGATGTGTTGCGCGAAATGGACAGTATATTTCAGGTGCAGGCTCATATCAAACCGATTATCTATCAGGATGCAGAACTCAATTATCTGGATGAGGGTTTAGTAAAAGGGATAGATAAGTATAAAAATGAGGTTAAAACTCTCTGGAGTAAATATACCGTTCAAGATATTCCACACGAAGCAATATTCAAAAAAGTAGATGAGGCATCAAAACTGTTTAAAGTGGTTGTTCTTAAGACGGAATCATTACAACCTTACACCTCGGTATTTATAGAGCTTGACTGTGGCTACTGGGATGCTAAACGGGAGGACTCATTAAGGTCACGTATTCGCTAAATATTTAAGTTTTTTTTTGTCTATTAATAATTCTAAAGACTTAATTCATAAAAGCCACTTCTTTATAAAGAAGTGGCTTTTGTGTGCTCAACTGAACTTAATCTTATTAGGAAAAATGCAGTTCTTCATGAACGTGAGGATTTTGTGGTTACTGTTTCATTATTTTTATAGCTTCTTTTATCTTAGGTAAATCCGTATTGTACTTTTCTATATTCCATCCAGGTACATATTCTACCATGGGTGGAAGTCCCATAGCAGCTCTTCTTTTGTCAAGATTATTAATGTCCATAATTGGATAAATAAAATTTTTCTTAGTCTTTTTGTCGGTGAATCCCTGACTTCCGTACGGCTGTTCTTGGCCTTTTCGGACGGCAATTCTATCTTTTAAGATGGCCAAATTACTCGAAAAAGTTTTACCGTTCTTTTCAGCCTCCTCGACTATTGGTAGATACTTTTCCTGAGTAGCCAAATTTGCATGCTGAATAACTAAAAACAGACCTTGACTGGCAAACATACCAATGTCCTGTGGTCCCATCCAGCCATCATGATCAAGTATTTTTGTAACTGTTATCAGATTGAGCGAATCGGCAATTCGAATATTATTGGATGCAATGGCTAATTCATTTTTATCGGCACCATTTCTAGCAAGTTGTATATACTGTTTTCGATATTCTTGATCTTTAAAGAAGATCGAATCCAATTCCAATGCTACCTCTTTTTTGAATTTGGTGCTGTCAATGTCAAATGAAGTCACCTGTGCAAACAAATCTGAAGACCCTAAAATGTAACTCGCTACAAGGAATATTATTTTTTTGTCCATATATATGTTTGTTTTAATTGATCATAGGACCTTCTTAAACATTTACGTTTGGAAATTGATCGCTTCAATTTATGCATTGCTGTCAAATATGATATTTTTATGGATGATTTTTATACCATAAGTCAATAGTTCGAAGTACTGATTTAGGACTCAATCTGAAGTGCAAGTATTGTTTTTCCATTATTTGATTTATAGACTAAAATGCTGGAAAGAACTAAATCTGCTATATCATGCCCCCATATTCCGTATTTACCATCTGTTTCATTTCGATTGTACATGGTCGTTCTTTTCTCTAATGGAACCGTTTTCACCGTAGCACTATTTTCTTCTTCCTCATAGAGGATGTAATATTGTTTACTGATTGCAAGTAATAATTGTTCTCTCGTAAAATCCTTTTCTGATGTTATCGTGAACTTATATTCCTTGTTTAAGGGATAGTCTATAAGTATTTCTACTGAAGTGTTGTTCAGTACAATTTCATCCTTATTATGAAGATTAGCCATGTCAGCTTCGGGTTTTTCTAATTGTATCCAAGGAATGAAACCATCTTCATAATCATTTACATTATCTGTTTTTACTTGAAAATCAATCGTGTAAATCAGCTCTCCAAGTGTTGAATAATCTTTGTTTAATGATAACTGTTCTTTTTTCTCTATGATTTCTGCTGGATCTTTAGAGTTAATTGCATGATGTCCATGACAACCAAAGAATACAAAAAGTGAAATAATATAAAGCAGGTTCTTATAGCTAAACATGTTATTTGATATATTTTAGGTATTATAAGCTATATAAATATAGGAATTGATTTCTTTAAAAATCACAAGACCATGAAATTAAGTTTGTAATTGTAGGAGAATTAAAAGCAGTAGCTTGTCAATAGTTGTATTTAAAGTAAAGCGTTAACTTCAAAGTTTTCTCTTGAACAATATGGTGATTTTAATTGTTAATACTTTAAAGTATAATTATGGAAGAAGATAAATTAAATATGGACACCCGTATTATCGCTTATGATAAGCATTATGGGTTTGTTGAAAATCCGAATGATTTCAACTTTGAATATAATCCTCATCGTCTCATTGTCAAAAATTATGCTTTGAGAAAGAATGATAGAAAAGCGTATGAGAGTTATCTGACCACTTTTTTTCCGGAACTGGCCGCGATCGAATTAAAAAATTTTGATACAGAAGTTAATTACATCAGACAATTTGACAATGAGGAGCTTGCTGCCTGGTTGGCTAGCAATGATATCCAAGTCGTAGAATCTGATATTAGTTGTTCAGATCCTGATGCAATCTTTAAAATGGTTTATGTTCCAGAGTCTGAAAGCCCCACTTCATATGTTGTTAAGGAGGAAGATTTTATACTGAATAGAATATTGCCAGGAGACCTCATTAAGGAACCGAATAAAACATGGATTAACATCAAAAAACCAAAATTCTAATTTTTTATAATACATTAAAACATCTTCTTTATGGGGTATATTTGAAAACTGAATTAAATTAATCGCTTTTAAAATATACCCCATACCTAAATACGAGAGGATTGTACATTGCATGTCATGATCCCGGTTAATTCAGATGAATAAACATCATTTAATCCCACTTCACATTCAGGTTATTTTCGGTTGCAAATTCTTTTCCGAGCGCTACTAAAGAGTTTAATCTTTTTTCAAACTCAGCATTGTATTTTTGTTCTATTGAATTTGCTATTTGATCTTTTTGCTCTTGAGGTGCTTTGGTATCACAAAGCTGCGCATAAGCAGTATATTCATTTTTATATACCGGCAATACAAATTCATATAGGGCAATGGCTTGTTTTTTAATTTCTTCTCTATCATCACTATTGGCAGATAGTGCATTTAAATCCTTAAGGACTTTTTCCAAATAAAGAATCTTATTTTTTATAATATCTGTCGCTTCATTTCCGTTCTTTTTGCTGGAAGGGATATCTGCATATTCAATTGTATTATCATTAAGTTCTTTTGTTAGTCTCGGTGTTCCAAAATCGGAGATCATGTTACTATTTAAGATAGCAACACCAAAGAATTTATCTGGTGTCTCCGCACAGGATTGTAATAGGATAGAAAATGTTAAAAGGAGGGTGCATACCTTAGCAAATAATGATTTAAAAGTACTCTTCACGTAATTATTTTTTTAGTTTTTTAATGAATTATCTGTTTTAAAACAGAATCGACCTGATAAATCAAAAACTGAGCCATCTAATACTATAATTTATAATGATGAGGATACCCTGTTTATTATAAGTGCTTTTCATTTTGAAATATAATTCGACCAGTTATAATTGGAAAAATATTTAACGGTGTGAATGAGCTGAGATTGTCATTTGAGATGCTCACGATATTTCGCAACGTTATTTTAAATGTTGATTAGGACAGTGATCTTTTTTCTATAAACTTGACAGGTTGATAAAAATTTAAATTATTTTTTCGGAATAGGAGACAAATTCTAAATTTCTTCTAAATCTCGCCATTGCTTTGCTACAAATAAATGCAAGATGAACCAATATGTTATTACTAACTGTATCAAGCTCAAATACGCTTTACTTATTACACCTTTGTTTTTTTTAACAGCAATAATTTTATTTCTGTATTTAAAGAATGCCTTGCAAGTTGATCAATACATTCTTATTCAGAGCGATTTTTTCTATTTTTTGAATGCAACGTTGTCGCAGTTTTCCACTGTTATAGTTAACCTTACTCAACTTGGAGATGAAATCGTTGTT
This sequence comes from Sphingobacterium anhuiense, assembly GCF_042686355.1. Classification (NCBI taxonomy): domain Bacteria; kingdom Pseudomonadati; phylum Bacteroidota; class Sphingobacteriia; order Sphingobacteriales; family Sphingobacteriaceae; genus Sphingobacterium; species Sphingobacterium anhuiense. The sequence continues at coordinate 1,324,519 of NZ_JBHUPE010000004.1, read as the reverse complement.
TTGTCCTTATTAAGTATTTTTGTGCTTTATGTTCCTAAGTTATGGGAGGCTTTAATTTCTTCTTCACTAGTTTCCTGCATATTTACTAGTTCATTAAAAAAAATATTTGCTGTACCACGACCCGCTGCAGTATTTGATCCACATTCTTTCGTTATTATCGGCAAAACACTCAATGGGCATAATAGTTTACCTTCTGGCCATTCGGTAACGATTTTTACTATACTGACGGTATTATTATTTGCTTTTATGCCCAAGAATTTAAATTATAAAATACTGTGGTATTTATTTATTATGGGGATGGGATTGATTCTCGTATTAACAAGGGTCGGCGTAGGAGCGCATTATCCGCTTGATACAATCATTGGAGGTATTATTGGGTATGTTTCGGGACTATTAGGTATTTTTATCAATAAAAAATATCCGATATGGACATGGGTTAATCAGAAAAAATATTATCCAATTTTTATGCTATTTTTTTTGATTTGTAGCATGTCAATTATCAGTAAAATAATGGATGAAAATCTGTTTATTCTTTATGTTGCACTTGCTAGTTTAATTATCTCCCTATACAAAATCATTTATGTTTACAATAAAAAATAATTTAAAAATAGCTCATTTTGCTATACTTATGAGTATACTGAATTTTATATTCTTTCATTATGCATTTTTTACCTTCGTTTTCAATCATATAGATTATGATAGTGTAAACAGTGTGATACTCATCACGAGTTTAATTATTCTTATGTTGGTGCTTAACGCCTTTGTTTTTTACCTGATCTGTTCTATATCGCGTTATGTTGGAAAGTTTTTACTGATCTTATTCTTTAATATAAATGCTATTTCAGTTTACTTTGTGAATACTTATGGTATTATCATCGATAAAACGATGATTGGTAATATACTCAATACGAACTATGCTGAATCAAGTAGTTTCTTTTCAATGAAACTGATTTTTTATATAATAGTACTGGGGGTTATTCCGAGTTTTTTCATTTTTCTAACTAACATTATCACTGTAACATGGAAGAAATTTGCAGTTACTTCCTTGTTAACTCTCCTGTTTATTTTTACGCTGGTTCTTGCAAATGCTAGCAACTGGCTGTGGATTGATAAAAACTCAAAAGTGTTGGGAGCATTAGCAATGCCCTGGTCTTATTCGGTTAATACAGCTCTTTTTTACAGTGATAGACATAAGAGTAATGAAAAGGAGATTTTATTGCCAGATGCTAGATTAAAAGATCATCATAAATCTATAGTTGTTTTAGTCATCGGTGAATCAGCAAGGAGAGAAAATTTTTCACTATATGGCTATAAAAAAAATACCAATCCTTCGCTTTCAAAAGTGTCCAATTTATTTCATTTTGATGCGAACTCAACAGCAACGTATACCACTGCAGGTGTAAAATCTATTTTAGAGCATACCAATACAGATAAGTTATATGAGATCTTGCCTAATTATTTATATCGAAATCAGGTTGATGTCATTTGGAGGACTTCTAATTGGGGTGAACCACCCGTGCATATTAAAGAGTATCAAAATAGAGAGGTTTTATTAGCAAATTGTAAAGGAGAAGGATGCAATTACGATGAGTTGCTCCTTACAGGGCTTAAAGAACAGATTTTATCCAGTAAAAGAGATAAAGTATTGATCATACTGCATACCAGTACTAGTCATGGACCTACTTATAGCACCAAATATCCAGCTCATTTTGAAACTTTTAAACCGGTATGTAACAGTGTAGATTTAGGGAAATGTTCACAAGCGGAACTGATCAATGCATATGATAACACCATAGTCTATACAGATTATATGCTAGCTAAGGTCATTGAAGATTTAAAACAGTTAGCGAACTATCATAGTGCCATGATATTTGTTTCAGATCATGGAGAGTCTTTAGGAGAAAAAAATCTATACATGCATGGTGTACCGATGAGTATTGCTCCTAAACAACAGTATGAGATACCTTTTATTGTTTGGGTATCTGATGGTTCTAGACAGGTTAAATCGAATAAAATGCTTTCTCAGAATCATGTTTTTCATAGTATTCTGAATTTTTTAAGTGTAGAGAGCCCTATCTATAAGGATAGCATGAGTATTTTTAATTAGGTGTTGGATATTGATTTGTTTCAATAGGATCTATAGCATAGGTTGTTTTTGATTTTTTAACCATCTTATTTTTTTAACCTTTAAAATAATACTTCGCAAGTATAGCCCATTCTTTCAAGACAAAAAATAACCTTGTGATTTGCTATTTCAAAATTCTCAATCCGCAAGATATTGTCGCAGTCATCAAGATCGAAATTGATTTTATACTCCGGATTTTCGTTGGAAAGAATGACAGCTAGAAGTTTTGCTTCTTTTTTGTTTGTTACATTTGTTTTAAATATCTGTACCATAATTATTGCATATTTTGATAACCAAATATAAAATATTACGTTCTTTTTTTGATGTGAAAAAATGCAGAAACGGACAAATTGAGGGTTGAAACGTTGACGGTTCACGGCCGAATATGAGCGCCTCGCATAAATAATTGATTTATCGCACAGATATAATTGTATTTTTGAACTAAGCAAAAGTGAGAAGAAAGCAATCAAATTTTAATAAATCTAAAAGCTAAAAAAAAGTTAAAATGTCATTATATCGGTTACCCCTAAAAGGTCTTATTCGTCTAAATATAATCATCAGTATCTTAATTGCTACACTGATCATGATTTTTTTGGTGGCCGTTAAACATGATACCACCGACATTTTATACCGATTTATTCAAGGGATTGTTTTTAATTTCTCCGTTAGCTTTGGTAATCTTTTGTTGATTAGAACTTTACTTTTTAGAAATAAAAAACAGATCAAATTTGGACGGGCCTTATTTTATATGTCGAGCTATCTTTGGACTATCATATCGTGGAACTTAGTCATAGGTCTCTATTTTTTGTTAACTGGGAATGGCTGGGAGGGTGCCGGTGGAGAATTGCGGGCTTACGTAATGGCTTATCTCGCTATTTTTCTTTTTAACACGATTGTTCTTTTGATTCAAAACCTGTTTATCTTTCAGTACCGAAGTTCATTGGATGCGATCGAGAAATTGCAATTACAAGCCAATGTTAGTGAAGCGACTAATCTACTATTAAGACAGCAGATACAACCTCATTTTTTATTCAATGCATTGGCTACTGTTAAATCATTGTATAAGGAAGATACTAAAGTAGGAGAAACATACCTGGTGCATTTAGCAACTTTTCTACGTTCTTCTATTACAAACCCAAAAGCGCAACTGGCCTTTGTGGCAGATGAAATTGCATTTAGTCTCAGCTATCTGCATATGCAAAAAATAAGGTTTGGAACTTCTTTAATTTATGAGATCAATATTTCGGACCAGATCCGCAAATCTTTATACTTACCTTATTTTTCATTACAGCCCTTAATCGAAAATGCTTTAAAGCATAACGATTTTACAGAAGATAGTCCAATTATGATCAGAATTTTTACTTCTGATGGTTTTGTTATTGTTTCTAATAATATGCAAGCACATGGACAAAGGGAGGCATCAACAGGAAATGGCCTGTTCAACATTAAAGAACGGTACCGATTACTAGGTGATGAACAAGGGATGAAGATAACTGCAGATGGGAAATTTTTCAATGTACATTTAAAATTGTTGCAGCCATGAAGATCGTTATTATAGAAGATGAAAGAATTACAGCTAAGGATCTGGAACAGACATTAATAGAAATTGATCCGGATATAGAGATTGTGGCGGTGATCAGATCTGTAAAGGAAGGCCTTACGTATTTTAGTCACCAACCCAACCCCGCGTTGATATTCAGCGATATCCGCTTGGGGGATGGATTGAGTTTTGAAATTTTGAAACAGATTAAAGTCCCTGTTATATTTTGCACGGCCTATGACGAGTATGCGCTGCATGCCTTTCAGGTAAATGGTATCGGCTATGTGCTGAAGCCGTTTACTGAAGAGTCTGTAGCTGCTGCATTGACCAAATACAATGAACTGACCCGAGCAAATGAAACCGAAATCGGTCGGCAGTATGAAAAAATGAAGGATATATTTGAGACCGTGAGACCAAAAATCTCATCCTTGCTCATCCACTATAAAGATACAGTCATACCAATCCGAATTTCTGATATCGCGTTGTTTTGTCTTAAAAATGAAGTGCTGACGCTTTATACTTTTGATCATAAAAGATATTATCCGAATATGAGTCTCGATGAATTAGAGGAATTACTTGGAGATCTATTTTTCCGTGCAAATAGACAATACCTGATCGCCAGATCGGCTATAGTGCATGCTTCCAGTTTGTTGTCTCGCAAGATGTCGATTCATGTCTCGATCAAGCATGATGATATTATCACCATAAGCAGGGAAAAATCACCTCAATTTTTAAAATGGCTGCAGGCTAGTCCTGTATAATTATAGATAGGAATTTAGAAACTGATTTGGCAAGAAAATTCATCTTCACTTTTGATTGCCTTAATACTTAATTTGAACGCTTCACCTGCAAACTCCTCCCTTTTTTTTTAGCCTTGGAATATCTTCGCATCGGTAAACTTAGTTTAAAGTGACCGATTTCTAAGCAAAAAAAAAATGATGTTCAAAATTTCTTTATCCCTTCTGGTTTCGTTTCTATTTCTGACAGATCTTTTCGCTCAGGATATGCGAAGTACGGACCAAGCAACTCTATCAGATTCTCTAAAAGGAATTGCGATGGCAGAGCATGCCGCATTAATGTATCCAAAATTACGCCAGTTTACCATCACCCATGAAGAAAATGCATTTGGCCAAATAACCTCTGCTATGCATGGAACTAGGATTTTTGAAGGAAAATTTCGAACCTCCCGAACATATATCAATATGAATGTCCCGATTATGCAACGTGCCAATGATAATTTGATAGGGAGCTTGGGTGTTATCCATCAATTTTATGATTTGCATGATGTTAGAAATTATGATGCAACACATGTGGTATATGATCAAAGAACTTACATCCCGATGATGTCTGCTGCGCTGACCTATATGCATAAAGATTCACTTTTTGGCAGACCGGTCAATTATATGGCCCATTTAAGTGGAATATTTGATCCTTCGATGTCTAGGGCACAACTTACATTCACAGGAATGGCGAATTTTGTTTTACGCCAAACAGCCAATTCGAGGTTGACGGTAGGTGCTGTTCTGGTTTTAGATCCCGCAAGTCCTGTTCCTTTCTTTTTGATGCTGAATTATTTTAGAAGATTTGAAAATTTAAATATGGATTTGATGATTGATCTTCCATATCGATTGGCTTTGCGAAAAGCAGTGAAAGAGCGTACTTCCTTTACCTTCTTTAATGAACTGCAGGGCAGTAATTCTTTCTTTAAATTTTCTGACCAACAAACGACATTGACCAATGACTATACGTTCTCAAATCTAGAAATAAAATCGGGATTGATGGCCGAATATCGCTTGACTAAAAAAGCTGTTGTCAGTCTGAGTACCGGTGTTAACTATGCGGTCAACTCCAGGATAAGGGAGGGAAGAGCTAAGCCTAACGATTATTTCATCAAAAACAAACATCAAGCAGTACCTTTTGTGCAGGTTGGTATCTCTTTGCTTCCTTTCTGGAAAGGCGTAGGTTTATAAGTATTATTGATCGTCCATCGTGATCATGCTTGTCCTTTTATGGGAAAAGGCCTTGAGGAGTTTCCATTATCCTGAGGCTATTCCCATAAGCGTATCGTAAGGTTGATGGTAAATTAATATTGGCGTAATATCTTCGACCTATCTTTGTCAGGTCATGTCTACCCAAACCAAGAAGGAAATCCTTTATTTGTCTCGATTTAAAAATGGAGATCCACGAGCTTTTACCTTTTTTTTTGATTCTTACTGGGAAGAGTTATATACAGTAGCTTACCGACATTTGCAGGATGAAGCGATTTCAAAAGATATTGTTCAGGAAGTATTTATTCAGATCTGGGAAAAACGCCATCTGCTTAAGGAGGATTACGAATCGTTAAAACCTTATTTTTTTAAGGCAATAAAGAATAGGATCTTAAATCATTATGCAACAGAGAAAGTACGCGAAAACATCATGGAAAAGATGTTGTACCGGATGGATAAGTTTACAGCCTTGAGCGATAATACACATGCGCAATACCAGGAACTAGAAAATATAGTAGATCGCTCTGTAGCCAGGTTACCCAAAACCATGCAGGCTGTATATCTTTTGAGAAATGATAATTACTCCATTCAACAGATTGCTCAAAAACTGAGTATTGCAGAGCAGACGGTAAAAAATCATCTGTATGAAGCAAAGAAAATATTGAAGCAAGATCTGACGCAACGATTCGCCGACCATGATGATATTTTACTCGTTTTAGCGAGCACCTATCTATTTCATAATTTCTTAACCTAAAGAAAACAGTTTCTTAAAGTATTTTGAACCTCTTCACCTGTAGTAAGTAAAACAACAGCACACAAGTGAATTTAGAAGAGTTTAAAAATATATTACTGCGTTATCTTGAAGATAAACTGTCTGAAGAGGAAAAAAATACCGTGGATAGCTGGTATGATGAGGTGTCTTCTGGTACAGCAGATCCGTTTACAGATGAACAGCATAAAGCCATAGTAAAGGAAGCGATATTCGCGGCATTTCCTCCAGCCATTCAAGCAACTAAAAAACAGGCGCGCGTAGTACGGCTCCGTTGGATTTCTATTGCGGCTTCAGTTTTGATTTTCGGTATTTCAGGTTTGTTAATCTATCAAAGGTCGCAGCCCTCCCGTCAAGATGCTACGACAGCTGCAATTGCGTTCACACAGATTTCGACGCGCCCAGGTGAACAAATGGAGTTGCAACTTCCAGATCATTCCACTATAACGTTAAATGGAAATACTCAGGTTCGCTATCATGAACAGGAATATCTGCAAAGCCGAAAAATTTACTTGGATAAAGGAGAAGCCTTTTTTAATGTGCAGCGCGATACGATACATCCATTTTCTATCGAAACGGGAGCCTTGACTATTGCCGTGCTCGGTACTTACTTTAATGTCAACAATTCGGAACAATCAAAAAATATTACGATAGATGTTAAAACTGGGCGCGTACAAGTTGGTAGCAAAATAAATCCATCATTGCATATACTTACAGCTGGTAAGAGTTTACAGTATGATAAAGGTCAGGAAAACTATAAACTTTATCATACCAATGCAGATAATGCCGATATCTGGACACGTGGAGGTATTTTAATGTCTGGCGCTAATTTTCAGGAATTGCAGGAACTTATTTACAATCGCTATGGCTTGATCTTAAGGAGTGACAGCCTGGATACAGGTCGTTTTAGCTATTCGCTGCTTTTACCGCAGGTAAAATCGGTCGATCAGCTTCTTCATATGATCTGTCATATTCATCAAATTAATTTTAGGAGGGAAGGAAATGAAATAATACTACATCACTAAACTTAAAACAGTTAAAGTTGGGAAACGGGGGGAGTTTCTCAATAGAAAAGTGCTCATCTGGCAAACCGCAAAATCGACCAGTGAGCACCCTTAATTCATGTTAATGATAAACATTAATGCAAATATATGTATAAAATTACGAAGCTCAGCACATTGGCTGCTGCATTAGCTTTCAGCTCATTTGTATCTATCTCTGAAGTTACAGCAACTTCAATTCATGCCCATAATAGGCAAGTTAAATCAGAAGGAATCAATATCCATCTAAAAGCAGGTAATGCTTCGCAGGCGCTCATGTTTCTGTCGCAGCAAACTGGTCTCGGTATCGGTTATGACAAGCAAGTTTTACAATTGGAGAAAGTCCTGGTAAAAGAACGTACTTTTCAAAATGCAAGTTTTGAAGAAGTGTTGCGCTATATTTTGAGAAATACCAATATCCAGTCAAAAAAGGTAAACGGTGCTGTTGTTTTGGTGACTGAAGAAGTGCAGCAGACCTTTAATCTGCGTCTGCATGTCAGCGATAATGCACGCAAGCCAATTGCTGGAGCATCTATTAAAATTAGATCTAACGGTCAAAGTGTGCTGACCAATGCTAAGGGAGATGCTCAATTGAAAGTTTCTGCGGGTACTTATAACCTCTTGGTTAGCCATATTTCTTATGGAACCAAGGAAATAAGTGAGCTAAAGATAGATGCCAATTCTGCTGGGGTACAGTCTGTCATTTTAGAAGAAAATAAAAATGAACTGGGAGAAGTGGTCGTCACAGCTCTGGGAATCAAACGACAGGACCGTTCACTTGGGTATGCTGTAGGTACTGTAAAGGGGGAAGATCTCAATCGGGTGAACAATGATAATTTTATGATTGCGATGGCAGGAAAAGTTCCGGGGGTAGCGATCAGTGCCACAGGTCCTACGGGTTCTTCGGTGAGTATGGTGATTCGTGGTGCTTCATCCCTTAGTAGTGACAATCAGCCTCTGTTTGTCGTTGATGGCGTACCGATAATGAATCAACTCAATAACATCGGCCAAATCGGTGATGATAATAAAGTCGATTACGGCAATGCGATTTCCAATATCAACCCAGAAGATATTGAAAACATATCTGTTTTAAAGGGACCCAGTGCCGCGGCTCTGTATGGATCGCGAGCTGGTAATGGCGTTGTTTTGATCACCACCAAGAGCGGTAAGAATGCGGAGAAAATGACGATAAATGTAACCAGCAATACCGTATTCGATATTCCGTATCATTACATTGACTTGCATAACAAATTTGCAAGTGGTACGATGCCCTGGAAACCCGGAGATCTTGCAGGCGATCTGAAGATTGAAGAGGAATCCAGTTATACGGTGGGACCTGCTTTGGATAAAGGGTATAAGGCGATCCAATGGAATAGTCCCCGTGATGCCGATGGAAATCAGATCCCGACAGAACTAAAGTCTTACCCGAATAATATTAAAAATTTCGTACAGACTGGAATAACGAGTACCAATGGCATTTCATTGGCTAATCGCAGTGAGCGACTCGATTACCGTTTTTCTTATTCTAATATGAACAATAGGGGTATTGTACCTAACGCAGATTTGTTTAGAAATACGTTAAATATCAATGCAACGATGCGTCTACGGGATAATCTTTCATTGGGAATGTCTCTGGATGCGAGTCGAAACAATTCAAATAATCGCCCGGCTACCAATCGTGGAACAAATCCTTTGCAAGCGGCATATGAAGTTGCACCTCACATCAATATCTTGGATCTGAAAGATTATTGGATGCCTGGACAGGAAGGGTTACAGCAACGCTCGCAGTCAATTGGAAATTTTAATAACCCTTATTTTTTAGCCTATGGTGTCAATAATGGCTTTGTGCGCGATCGCGTATTCGGAAATTTACGTCTGGATTGGAACATTCGGAAGGATTGGAATATGATGGTGCGCTATGCGACAGATGTGTACTGGGAGAATCGGGAGACTAAAATACCCTATAGCTATACCAATGAACCACGAGGTGCCTATGGTATTGTCAATCTGATGAATATGGAACAGAATATTGATTTTCTGACTACTTATAATAAAAAGGTAGGCGACTTTCATGCAACAGGATCGCTTGGTGGTAATCTCCGTTATTCTAAATCAAATTCGGTACAAAATGCCTCTAAGAATGGTGCTGGCCTAACCACTCCTGGTTTGTACAGTCTTTCCAATATCAGTCCGCTGAACTTGGATTTTGCAAGTAGTCTTTCAGAGCGTGCTGTCAATAGCATTTATGGGTTGATCAATCTTAGTTATCGGGATATGGTATACCTGGATTTGACAGGTCGAAATGATTGGTCAAGTACTTTACCCGCCGCCAACCGTTCTTACTTCTATCCGTCGGCATCCCTGAGCGTATTGGCCGACCGTGTTTTTACGTTGCCAAAGGCTGTGAGTCTCTTCAAGTTGCGGGGTGGTATCGCTCGTGTAGGAAATGATACCGGAAGCTACAATTTGTTTAATGTGCTGAGTAATCCCGGAAGCTGGGGTGATGTGTTGCGTATCACACGTTCTGGAAAGCTTCTTTTACCCAATCTTAAGCCAGAACAGGCCACTTCTTACGAGGTTGGTGCTGATATCGGAATCTGGAAAAACAGATTAAAATTTGAAGGAACCTACTACACGCTAGACAATAAAAATCAGATCATTTCTACGACATTACCGAGCTCGAGCGGATTTAGTTCGAGAAATATTAATGCCGGACTACTGAGTAGTAAGGGGATAGAACTGGGGTTGTCTGGACGTCCCATTGAAAAGGAAAACTGGACTTGGGATTTGGGTGCTAACTGGTCACGTAATCGCACACGTATCAATGAGCTCTCGGAGGGTGTTGAATTTCATACTTTCTGGACAGATGGTCGAGGTGGAGCACGTACCTATGTAGGGGAAGAGATAGGTGATCTGTACGACTCTAAACTCGTGACTGTTGAAGATCCATCATCTCCCTATAACGGTTATCCTATTTTAGATAAAAATGGTTCTTGGCAGGCTGTACGTATTAATAATAGCCGTAATAAGATCGGCAATTTTAATCCTGATTTTAGTATGGGTATTCAGTCCTCACTGCGTTATAAAAAATGGACAATGCACCTTGCCGCTGATCTGCGTTTCGGAGGTAAATTTATGTCTCAAACTTACCGATATTTTGAATCGAACCTCACTACACAACGGTTTTTGGATCAGTTGATCAATCCAAATGGACTGACAGGAGAGTCATTACGGAATTATTTGATTGAAAATGATCTGGTCCGCGTACAAGGCAATCGTTATCCTATTGTTAGAGGGCCAGGTGATGAATATGGGGGCTATCCTGTCAGTGTAGGTGGAAATGTTGGAAATTTCGGCGTATTCAATCCAGGAGTTATTGCTGAATACGATGCTCAGGGTAATATCAAAGGATATAAGGAGAATCTCGGAGGTGAGGGGACAAAGTATATCGCTTACTCAGATAATTATCCTTGGGATTTTATGAATGCAGCCACATTTGACGCATCATTTATCAAATTAAGAGAATTGTCCTTCAGTTATGATTTGAAAGGAAAATGGCTTACCCGTATGGGCATCGATGGTGGAAGTGTGGGGGTCTATACGCGTAATTTACTATTATGGACAAAGGCTAAAGTCGGAATTGATCCAGAAATGGCTTTTCAATCTGAAGTAGGAGTCGGTTTTAAGCAGGGGATAGAGCGTTACAACGTGACTCCTTGGGCTATGCCTATCGGATTTAAAGTTAATATCACATTTTAATATAAAGCCAACAATGAACAATTATTTTAAAACTATAAAAATAGCATTATTTGTATCCGCCATAAGTTTTTGCTTGTGGAGCTGTAAAGATCTCACGGAAATCAATATCAATCCCAATGGTGTTAGTGAGGAAGATGCAAATCCAAATTTACTTTTACCTACTATACTTGCTGGTGCAGGAAGTAAATATAATGATCTCAATTTTACAGATCTAGGTGGTGTAGTTCAATACACCCAACTGGATGCCTGGTTTGATTCGCACAATGATTATGAGTGGACTGGGGGGATATTAAGTTGGGATGCTTATTATGGATTCTTACGCGATAATGAATTGATGCGTCGCCGGTCTGAAGAATTGGGACTTGATTTTCATCATGGAGTTTCACTGGTCATGCGCGCTTATCTGTTTGGCTTGATCACAGATTTGTGGGGCGATGCCCCTTATACCGATGCGTTGAAAGCTGAACAGGGCGGAGTGCAGTACAACTTCCCAAAGTTTGATCGGCAAGATGTGATCTACAAAGGAATAATTGAAGAACTGAAACAGGCAAATACTATATTTTCAAAACCAAATGGCCGTTATGACGTTTTGGCAAGTGCAGATATCTATTTTGGGGGTAACGTCGCAAAATGGCGTCGTTTTGCGAATTCATTGGCGTTGCGTTACTACATGCGAATCGCTGAAAAAGAAAATACATTTGCTAAGCAAGGAATAGAAAATATGCTGGCTCATCCGGCTGATTTTCCAATAATTACATCTGCAGAAGATGAGGTTTTGATGAGTTTTATGGGAAATAATGCATCAGATTCTTGGCCTTCGAATACCGTTTATGATGCAAGTGGGAGTAATTTTCGCCGGATGAAAATGTGTGCAACACTTGTTGATCGCTTGCAAGCTCTTCATGATCCACGTATTGCAGTTTGGGCGAAAAAGGTAGAAATCCCGATTGAGGTTCGTACGACAGAACCAAGTGGAACGGATAAAATCGTGAACGGTGTACGTATTGTTTCACCCGATGTGGTGAAAGGTATTGCGGTGGATGTGGATGCTCAATATGTAGGGCTACCACCTAGTGTGTCCAAAAATCCATCGGCTTATAATCTCAATCCGAGCCCTGGACAAACGTCGATGAATCCGCATGTTTCTTACCTCAATGATAGCTATAAGGCAGCCAAGGGGGGAATACTGAAAGCTCGACTACTGGCGGCATCTGAAGTGAGTTTTATATTAGCTGAAGCGGCATGGAAGGGATGGGTATTGCCAGAGTCTGCAAAGGCCTATTATGAGCAGGGGGTGCGCAATTCGCTCGCTACCTGGGGTAAAGAAGATGCGTATAATGTATACATTCAACAGCCTGGCGTCGCTTTTAATAACACCCAAGCACAGATTATGGAGCAGAAATGGATTTCTAACTGGTCAACAGCAACACAGGCTTGGTTTGACTATAGGAGGACGGGCTATCCGCAATTGAAAGCTGGTCCTGCTGCGATTCGTTCTCAATTACCATTACGTATTCCATATATGCAGAATGAAATGAGTGTGAATCAAAAAAATGCAACAGAAGCATTGGCAAGAATTGAAAAAACGGCTTACTCACAAGCAGATAATGAAAATAGTGCATGGTCTAAATCTTGGTTGTTACAAGGAACGAACAAGCCATGGTAATTTTATATGTACACCATTAATATTGATGAAAATGATTATAAAGAATTTAATTTTATCCTTGAGTCTGTGCTGTGCCCTATATACAGCAACAGCACAAACGAACGATCGAGGTCTATATGCTGATCGTATCACGTTGACTTGGTCAGATCAACCATCAACGACACAATCTGTAAGTTGGAGGATAAGTGGTTCTGCGACTAAGGCTGTGGGGCAGGTTGTAGAGGAGCAGAGCAGCCCTGATCTAGAGAAATCTGCACAGACAGTATTAGGTGTAACGAGTCCATTGAAAATTGAAGGTCAGACTGCTGATAACTATGGACAGGTTTCGTTTCAAGGCCTAAAGCCTGGTACAATCTACACCTATCGCGTAGGGGATGGCACGAATTGGAGTGCGTGGAATCAGTTTCGTACGGCTGATGTAAAGGGTGATTTTTCATTTATTTACCTGGGCGATGCGCAGAATGATTTACGCTCGAAATGGTCCCGATCTATTAGAAAAGCTTTTCAGCAGGAGCCTAATGCACGTTTTATTGTCCATGCGGGCGATTTGATAAACCGTTCAAACAACGATAGCGAATGGGGGGAATGGCATGAAGGTGCTGGATTTATCCATCAGATGATACCTGCTGTACCCACACCAGGCAATCATGAATACCGCAGAGACTCTACGAGGCAGCTGGTTTTAGATCCGCACTGGAAAATGCATTTTAATCTACCTAAAAATGGACCTGCGGATATGCAAGATGCGGTGTATTATTTAGATTATCAGGATGTGCGCATGATCTCTTTAAATTCGCAATTGATCATGCTAGATTCTATTGCTGCTAAAAAACAGGAACAATGGTTAACGGAGGTTTTGGCATCTTCAAAAGCCAAATGGAATATTGTGGTTATGCACCATCCGGTTTATTCAACAGCAAAGAATAGAGACAATACCATTCTTCGAGAACGTTTTAGACCTATTTTTGAAAAATATGGCGTAGACTTGGTTTTACAAGGGCATGATCATACCTATGCAAGAGGAACAGCTGGCAAAGTTCGTCCGGTATATCTCCTTTCTGTAGCAGGACCAAAGATGTATGGTTCTGATTCGGAACGTTGGATGGAAGTGTCAGGTGCGCAGACGCAGCTCTACCAAGTTATTCGGGTTACGGACAGTAAACTTTTCTTTTCAAGTTATAAATTGAATGGACAATTATTTGACTCATTTGAATTAACTCACAAATAATATGATACATGTATTAACTATTTTTCGGGTTCTGTTGATCGTTTCAAGTATCTTGTTTTCAGTTGCTTATGGTCAATCTGATCGTTTGCTGACCAAGCTATCGGAAAAAGAACGGCATATTGCTGCTCACCGTGGGGCACATAAGGAATTTCCTGAGAATTCAATCGCCTCCATTTTGGAGGCGATTAGGTTAGGAGTTTCTGTTGTTGAAATCGATATTCGCAGTACCAAAGATGGTGTGTTGATCTTGATGCATGATGCAACGGTAGATCGCACAACAACAGGTAAAGGAAAAGTGAGTCAGCTGACCTATGCTGAAATACAAACCTTGTATTTACGGGATACTCCAGCAGGTGCTGCCTCTAACAACCATATTCCAACGCTTAGGGAAGTACTACGCTTATGTAGAGGTAAAATTATATTGGATATAGATTTTAAGGAAGAAAACGAAAAGTATGTGGCAAAAACTTTTGAATTGATTGCTGCAGAAAATATGGAAGATGAAGTTCTGTTCTTTTTATACGATCACCGACTTATCGAAAAGTTTTATAAGCTCAATCCTCGTATCACTCTTTTTCCTCGTGCACGGAGTATGAAGGATCTGCATGAGATACTAAAATCCAAACGGACTTCCATTGTTCATATTGATGAGTCTTTCGATAATTATAATGAATTAGTAAAGTTTAAAGATCAGGGTGTTATTTTGTGGATGAATACGTTGGGCGATACCGATGAACAAGCTCTTCGTGAAGGAAGTGCTGTTTACGAGATCTTCCTGAAAAAATACGCTTATGTTAGGATTATACAGACGGATAATCCATCTCTCTGGAACAATATGCTTTCTGGAAAGCATCGTCAGTAAAGATTTTCGTAGGATGCGATTTAACAGCTAATCATTTGCGCTATTATTTTTTGATTCAAATGCATAATGCTCTTGTTGCAGTTTCAATGCTAATGAAAAAGAATATAAAATACACAAGGATCTGCGGATGCTTGTGTATTTTTGCAAAAATAAAGTTCAATGAGCGCAATACTTCGATATTTAAATCCACACGGTAAAATAAACTATAGAGTAGAGATTTTGGCAGGATTGACTGTGGCGATGACCATGATTCCAGAATCATTGTCATTTGCTATACTAGCTGGTCTTTCTCCTTTGACGGGTCTCTATGCCGCGTTTATAATGGGCTTGGTCACGGCTATATTGGGTGGGAGACCTGGTATGATATCGGGCGGTGCAGGAGCAACAGTCGTCACACTCATTGCGTTGATCAGTATGCATGGTGTTGAATATTTGTTTGCTACTGTTGTAATGGCAGGTATTTTGCAGTTTATGGTAGGAGCTTTCAAATTTGGGAAGTTCGTCCGACTGATTCCGCAACCCGTGATGTATGGCTTTCTTAATGGTTTAGCTGTGATTATCTTTATGTCTCAGGTCGAGCAGTTTAAGGTTGTAGATTCTTCAGGAGTAACACATTGGTTATCGGGTGCTACAGCCTATATTATGTTAGGCCTTACTTTATTTGCAGCATTAGTAGTCTATCTATTCCCTAAGATTTCTAAAGCGATTCCAGCATCATTAGTAGCCATATTGGCCACCTTCTTGCTCGTATATGTCTTTAAGATCGATACCAAAACAGTGGGCGATATTGCTTCTGTTAAAGGTAACTTACCGGCATTTCATATTCCTTCTGTACCCTTTACTTGGGAGACACTAACTATTATCTTTCCATTTGCGCTGGTTATGGGCTCTGTGGGGATGATTGAGTCACTTTTAACCCTATCAATGGTCGATGAACTGACAAATACGAAAGGAAACGCTAATAAAGAAGCTATGGCGCAGGGAACGGCGAATCTGGTAAATGGATTTTTTGGAGGGATGGGAGGCTGTGCTATGGTGGCGCAAACGCTAGTTAATATTAATGCAGGGTCTCGTTCACGACTTTCCGGTATTATCGGTGCCCTCACAATATTGACCATAATATTGGTGGCTTCTCCATTTATTGAACAGATACCGATGGCTGCTTTAGTGGGGGTAATGATGGTGGTGGCTATTGGAACTTTTCAGTGGATTTCTTTCCGTATCATCACTAAAATGCCGAAGTCTGATATAATCGTCGGTATGCTTGTCGCACTAATTACGATTGTGTTGCACAACTTGGCTTTAGCTGTACTGGTCGGTGTGGTGATTTCGGCACTTGTATTTGCTTGGGATAATGCAAAACGTATTCGAGCGCGAAAAACGATTGATGAAGCCGGAAATAAGGTGTATGAAATATATGGTCCGCTATTTTTTGGTTCAGTAGCTGGATTTTTAGAGAAATTTGAAGTCAATGAAGACCCTGATCTCGTGATCGTTGATTTTAAGGAAAGTAAGATTACAGATATGAGCGCTATAGATGCCGTTAATAAACTTGGATATAGATATCAAAGTCAATCTAAAACACTTCGCTTACGCCATTTGAGTGCTGATTGTAAAGCCATTATGAGGAAAGCAAACAGTCCGGTAGAGATTGAGGCTTCTGAAAATGATCCGACTTATAAAGTAATGCCAAAATAATTTTTTACTGCTGACAATAGGCTGTCACTAACGCTTGTAATTTTGAGTTATCAATTAAAAATAAAGCGATATGAATACAGTAGCAGTTATTACCAAAGATGAATTATTGAAACATTGGTTAGGTCATAGAAACCTGACTAGAAGAACGATCGAGAAGTTTCCTGAAGCAGAACTTTTCACTTATGCTGTGCCGGGTATGCGTACATTTGGTGAATTGGCAAATGAACTGATATCGATTGCTGTTCCCGGTTTAACGGGCATAGTCAATAGACAGGTGGAAGCATATGCTGAAGCAAACAAGTATACAAGCAAGGCCGCCATTTTAGAAGTGTGGGATCAGCATACGGAAGAGCTTAAGCAATTATGGGCGCAACTTAAAGAAGAAAATTTTCACGAGACATTTAATTTGTTCGGTCAGTATGAGTTTCCTGTCATTGAAAATATTTTATATTTTATCGATAATGAGATTCATCACCGAGCGCAAGGATATGTTTATCTGAGAAGTTTGGGCATTGAGCCTCCATTCTTTTGGGAGCGTTAATACCGCTAAAACTTAAGACCTCCAGGGAACAAGCTGCTCTCTGGAGGTTTTTTTATGCCAATCGTTCTGCCTGAGATTTCAGTAAGGATCTTACAGTGTCTTTTAAAGATTTGGGGCTAATAATGTCTGCGCGGTCACCGAACATCATATACCAGCGCGCAAATCCCATGTCAGCATTTTTGACATCAAATACCATTTCGACCATACCATCATTAAAGCTTTCTTTTTTAAAACCAAAATATTTACGTTCCCAATGTAGATAATGCGCAAATTGTGGATCGACATGAAGTACTACGCGCGTAAAATTGGCTTCCTTTTCTCGCTCTGCGAGATATTGTTCAAGATCAGGATGTTGCTTAAATTGTAATTGATCCAATATTCTAATGTTAGAGATGCGATCTGTACGAAATTGTCTATAATCATTTCTTACCAAACAGAAAGCATAGATGTACCAATAATTACTTTCATGAAACACACCGATGGGTTCTATGTCACGTACGCTAGGTTCTTGCTGATAGGTAGCCTGATAGCTAATTTCCAATACATTTTTCTGGGCGATGCATTGAAATAGAGTCGTCAAAGTATTGGGAAGTGCTGAGCTGAGTTGATTATGCGAAATAGATTTCATGACCACATGTTTGTCAATAGTTTCCATCCAATCTTTATCGGAACTACGTATAATCGCCTTCAGCTTATAGATGGCCGAAGAGAAATGATCTTTCATTTCCTTATCGATAAATTTAAACACCAGCTTCTCAGCGGCTACAAAACTCGTGATTTCTGCTTTTGTGAACATCATTGGAGGAATCTTATAACCCTCAACCAGTTCATAACCTAATCCTGCTTCACCAATGATTGGAATGCCTGCCGCAGTCAGACTTCTAACGTCACGGTAGATGGTCCGTAAACTGACTTCAAAACGGCTTGCTAGTTCTTGTGCTTTGACCGTTTTTTTAGATTGAAGTTGAATTAATATTGCTAGTATGCGATCAAATCGATTGAGCTGTTCCACTGTGATGTTTTCTTCTGAATGCTATTAAATATGGGTTTAAGATATAGAATAATTTTTGAAGACAACGATTGAAAGGGATAAATTTATTCGAACGTTTTGGTACACATCCAATTGAAAAAACAAGGCATCACGTGTGATCCGTTTTTTCAATTGGAATACTGTGCTACCTTATTTTTTGATTGTTGTTTCTTCCAGATTCTTGATGATAGCAGTAGCATAATCTTCACCATTAAGTTCTGATGCCTGTAGCAGTGCGCCAGGACTAAAAACGTTGATTTCCATGATTTTGTCACCGATAATATCCAGTCCTACCAAATACATCCCGTCCTGCATCAGTTTGTCGGCCACTTTCTGTACCATTTGCAGTAGTGCGGGACTGATCTCAGCAACTTGCGCTTTGGCTCCTTGGTGGATATTGCTTCTCAATTCACCCGCAGACTGTACTCTGTGCACACTAGCGTATTTTCCATTAACGAGCAGTGGTTTCCCATTGAGTAAAAAAAAGCGGATATCGCCATATTGTGCCTCGGGCAAATATTCCTGTGCGATTAAATAACCGTCGCGACAGATCACCTCAACAATCTGTTTGAGGTTTTTACTTTCCTGCTCATTGACAAGAAAGACATTTTTACCACCCGAGCCTTTCAGAGGTTTCAGGATGATTTTATTGTTTTGCTCTTCAAAAAACTGCTTTACGTCATCGTAACTACGTGTTACGATAGTACGAGGGCGTATTTCTTCGGGAAAGTTTTCGAGGTACAGTTTATTTTCCGCATCAACGAGAGCGCGTGGATTATTAAGTACGCGGACACCAAGATTTTGTGCGAGCTGAGCAAACTGTAATCCCATAGATGCTGCCCAAGGCCTATTGATCATGTCAAGAACGGGGTCAAATCGCAGCCAAATAATATCTAGCTCCCGTAACGATATTTTTTCCTTGGCGGTAGACCGTAATTTATCAATCAATTGATCCGTATCTGCTATACCATCGATCTGATGTACTGCACGGGCATGAGCGGCTATTTTATCCTGATCCAGGTAAACAAAATCAGCAAGACCGATGTAATAGACGGAGTGGCCACGTAGGAGCGCTTTGTAGGCTAACAATGTTGTTGTGAAGCTGGCCTTTTCTTTGTGTGTCTGATTGATGATGAATGCGATTTTCATATAGGAAAGTGCTTTTAATGATTTGAAAGGTTGAAAATATTGTCTCCTGATTTGATTTTTTCTAAGTTCTGTAAATAAGGTTCTGCCAGGTAGCGTGGTTTTAGGATCGGATTGTTTAATAATCCTCTTTGTGTTAATTCTTCAACAATGGGGATATAGTCTTCCCGGATTTTACCAATGAGCAAAGGAGAGAGCTCTCTTCCTTCACGGATATAGGTAATGATGCTCATGAGGCCTTTTAGATAGAGAGCATCTTTTGTTAAGCCACCACCGCGGTATACTCTGGTGCAGATATGGAAGGCTATTTCTTCTGTAAAATGATAATGATCTACCAATAAGAAGAAGGTATCGCTGAAATTATGTCCTGCTAGCATATGGTGTACAGCCACTACACGGGCAGCTATAATCCGCAGACGGTCTCCGCTAAGCTCGTTGACCATGTATTCGGAGAATACAGCAAGTCCTTCCTGCAATTGCTCATAGCCGGGTACACCCAGGCTGAACAGTTTAAATGGCTGCGACTTGCCATTGAAATAGGTGACAATGTGAGTGCCTACTTCATGCTGTATGAGGGCAATGGCCCTGCTCGCTTCAACCTCATAATATTTGCTGATGTTCAATACACCTCGGTTGACCATGATGCCTGTGATATCTTCGCGGATCCGGACGCCGGTCTCCAGTGAAGGAAATTGTTGTCTGAGATAATGAAGCTCTTCCTTTGCCAATTTGGCGAATTCGGTTGCATTGATCATTTTTTTTGGAGGTGCCGGCTTCTTGCTGTGTTGTTCGTATACCAGTAGAATAGCCTTTGCGGTTTCCAGTAAGTTGTCATTGACATTTCCGAATACTTGGAGGCTCCCGTGCATAAAGCCTTCATTGCCACGATCAATCAGCATGGTCATCATAGCATCAAGTTCCTTACGTTTATCTCTAAAAAGATAAGCGATAGTCGGATCATCAATATCTTCAATACGTAGATTATAAAGATTGCGTTTCACCAGCTCCGGATCTATTGGCATGGGTCTATATCTAAATTTTGGTGATTTTAAAAATTTATCTTTCTTAAATTGTAACCATGCTTCACGGGTATTTAAAGGACTGACTAAGAGCAAAAAGTCGAATTTCTGACTTTCAGAAGCTAAATTCTGATCGATTTCCATAATAAGGGGTTGCAGTTCAGTTGTCTTGAGCATCCTGAACTGTGATACCTTTAATGATGTATATAGTCTGATAAATTCAAGAAAACTCTTGCGTAAACTTTTTGTAAATATTTCCCTATAATTGCGCAGAATGAGCGGATATACCTTTCCAGTTGTGACATCATTATAATGCGGTTTTAGTGCAATACCCATGTAAAGTAATTGTTTAAATTCCTCTGCCAATGGGTTGATAATAGGAGTTATATCTCTATCTTTTGGTGACTTTTTCTCTTTTTTTATAGCAGTAGACAAGAACATATTGTGTTCATCCGATTCTAAATCTTTGATAAATTTTTGAGCAATAGGAAGTGCTGATTTCTGTGAAATATGGATGGCGACGTCTGTATCCATCTCTTTATCCTGCCAGATTTCAATCAATTGACATGCACCAAATTCATCTATAAGCTGTCTTATTATTGGCGTGATCACCGCATTGAAATCCAGATCTGATGATTTGCCTACTAAAGAACAAGATTCCGATTTAACCAAAGTGGATATCATCTGATCTTTGCCTTCTACAGGGATCCGATAAAATAAAAGTAGTGGAATGATGCGTTTGAGAACAAGTTTACTATCTTTCGAAAACTGTATATGAACGGGCTCTTTTTGTATGATGGATGTAACTGCTTTCGTAATCGCTTTACTTTGATCCATAGTGACTTTGGTAGCTGTTTTTGATATACGATACAGAAGACCGTAATAGTTTCTTTAATGACTCGATATGATCAAGATTAGGAGTTCCTGTCCATTCATTCATAAAGTCTTTACGAAACTCAATAGAAAGTACACATCCTTTCTGACCATATTTACTGGTGACCCATTTGGAAAGATAACCACCTGAAAATTTGACGTTCTCACGTACGTCGATCTGGTTTTCATTTATATTGTGTTCTTTCAAGTATTTTACAAATGAGTCGATCAAAGGCCTCCAAATACCTTTATTGTTTATCGTTCCAATATTTATCTCTGGATTTGCGTAGGTGTCGACTGTTTCATCAGGACCAGATCGTTTAGCATTGTAACTATGGATATCATAAATGATAAAATACCCATTTTGCTGAATGCTTTTTTCAATCATGCCCGAAAGAACTTTTTGAATATAATGATACGATTGTTTGAGTTGTGCTAAGATTGTCTTAGTAGGAGGTTGCTTCCATACATTAAGCCCCCATGCCTGATCAGGGCGTAGATATACGGAATCTTGAATAGGTCTATTAAGGTCTACTTGAAATCTGGAGGTTTTAATAATCAGTCGATTAGTATCTAGATCTGTCAGCATACCCGTGTAAGGATCCTCCTCTCGTAATCGTTCGGATTCTGAAAGACTCATGATAGGTGATAGTTGTGGGGCAATCTGATGTCCATCATGTATAGCTAACGCTAGAACTGGTCCACCTTTTTCTTCCAATACATATTCTATTTCCATATTATTCTTTGCTTAAATTAAGTAGATCGTATATCTAGTAAACAATTTCGTGGACAAATAGTTTGAATAGTTGCTCATCAATATGCGATGTAAACTAATTTGCGGCATGCTTGTTATTAGAAATATATGGGATTGATAACTTTTACTAATCGCGGTATTTATTGTAAACAAGGTGATTTTTACGTGGACCCCTGGTTGCCGGTAGACTATGCTGTAACTACGCATGGACATGCAGACCACGTGCGCTGGGGCAATAAATACTATCTGTGCCACCATTTGACAAAAGCGATTATCAAATGTCGTATAAGCGAGGATCTGGTTGTCGAATCAATGGCATATGGGGAGACAGTCGTTAGAAATGGTGTTCAGATTTCTTTTCATCCTGCTGGACATGTGATTGGTTCTGCACAGGTTCGACTTGAATATAAAGGTGAAATCTGTGTAATTTCTGGAGATTATAAAGTGGAATTTGATGGCATCAGTACGGCTTTTGAACCGATTAAATGCCATACGTTTGTTTCTGAAAGTACATTTGGACTTCCTGTATACAACTGGTTGCCTCAAGATGTCCTATTTGACGACATCAAGCATTGGGCAGAACAAAATAAAGAAAATAATAAAACGACCGTGCTTATTGCTTACAGCTTGGGTAAAGCGCAGCGTTTATTACATAACCTAGCAGGATATCTGCCGATCTACGTGCATAATAGTATTGGTCGACTCAATGCAGCTATTGAACAGGCCGGAGTTACATTGCCTCCCTACAAAACAATAACAACAGATATGAGCAAGGATGAGCTACAAGGGGGTATTTTAATTGTTCCGCCGGTCATGCGAGATAGCAAGTGGATCAAAAGTTTGCAGGGTGCTGCTGTTGGTATATGTTCAGGATGGATGCAGGTGCGTTCGCATCGCAGATGGCAGAGCGCTGATGCGGGATTTGCACTGAGTGATCATGCCGATTGGAATGGATTGATCACGGCCATAAAAGCAACTGAAGCTGAAAAAGTTTATGTAACGCATGGATTTACGTCGGTCTTTTCTCGCTATTTGACAGAGCAGGGAATACCAGCTGAAGCCGTCACAACGCAATTTGGCATTGAAGATGAAGAAGCGGTAGCGGAGAAAGGGGGTGATCTTTGAGAAAGTTTAGCCGTTTAATTTCCAGACTCGAACAAAGTAATAAAACTAATGATAAATTAACTGCTTTGGTTGACTATTTTTCTGAAGCAGAGGACGCCGATAAAATTTGGGTTATTGCTTTGTTTACAGGGAAGAAGCCTAAAAGAACCATCAGTACCAACTTGTTGAAAGAGTGGATCACCGAGATCACTGGATTACCCACCTGGTTGTTTTTAGAAAGTTATCACAATGTTGGCGACTTGAGTGAAACGATTGCTTTGCTTTTGCCTCCTTCTACATCCACATCCGATATTCCATTGCATCAATGGATATTGGCGTTGAAGAACTTGTCGGATAGTAGCAATGAAGATAAAAAGGAATTTGTTTTCAACGCTTGGGAAAAACTGAGTACGCAAGAAAGGTTTGTGTTTAATAAGCTGATATCAGGCAATTTTCGTATCGGTATCTCATCTAAAAATTTAATTCATGCGCTCGCAAAATTATCAGGTCTGGATACCAATCACATCACGCATAGCATTATGGGAAAATGGGATCCTGAGAAAATTTCTTTTGGTGACTTGATAGGTGGTTTGCATGTTAATACTGATAGTTCCTGGCCTTATCCTTTTTGTCTGGCATATCCGATCGATGTGCCTGTCCATGAATTAGGATCGGTGGATGATTGGCAGGCAGAGTGGAAATGGGATGGCATCAGAGGGCAGATTATTAAGCGGAATGATGAATTATTTATCTGGTCACGTGGGGAAGAACTGGTAACAGACCAGTTTCCAGAATTGCACGTTGCTTTATCTGGTCTGCCAAACGGTACCGTAATCGATGGTGAAATATTGGCTGTACGTGAAGGCGAAGTATTATCGTTTAGTACTTTACAGCAACGGCTCAATAGAAAAACAATCAATAAAAAACAACTGGATGAGGCTCCTGTCGCCTTCTATGCCTATGATGTATTGGAATATGGCGGTATGGATTATAGAGCTGAACCGCTCCATAAAAGAAGGGCCGTGCTGGAAAAGTTATTGCCAATAGCGGAGACAATTTTGACGGCTCCGATTGTTCCTTTTGATTCTTGGGAAGATTTAGTCGCAGAACGGAAAAAGTCTCGCGAACTGAATAGTGAAGGCATTATGCTGAAACGTCAGGATTCTTTGTACCATAGTGGTAGAAAGCGAGGAGATTGGTGGAAATGGAAAATAGAACCTTTTACCATAGATGTGGTGATGATCTATGCGCAAAAAGGAAGCGGGAGAAGAGCTAATTTTTTTACAGACTATACTTTTGCAGTACGCGACGGAGATCAGTTTATTACGATCGCGAAAGCTTATTCAGGATTGACGGATAAAGAGATTAAAGAGGTCAATAGTTTTGTGGTCAAAAATGCCATAGAGAAATTTGGCCCTGTACGGACTGTAAAACCAGAACTGGTATTTGAGATTGCTTTTGAAGGAATAGCAGTCAGTAAGCGTCATAAAGCAGGGCTTGCGCTACGTTTCCCCCGAATTGTGCGCTGGAGAAGAGATAAAAATGTAGATGACATCAATACGCTGGAAGATTTGCAGATACTATTAGAATCAACTATGAGGGATAGTGAAAGATGAAAAAAACGGTAGGCTATCAAAAAGTTGTGAAATGGTTGAAAACCAGGAAAAGAAAACCATTCCCCTTTCAAGAAGAGACGTGGGCATCTTACTTGGAGGGGTATAGTGGTTTAGTCAACGCACCGACCGGATTTGGTAAAACATATTCTGTCTTTCTTGCACCGATCATTGCTTATCTGAATGAGGAGGGCAATGGAAGTAAAAGAAAAGGGAAATTGGGCTTGCGTGTAATCTGGATCACACCATTACGTTCACTGGCCAAAGATCTGGCACGTGCCATGGAAGAAGCTTTATTTCAGCTTGATGTTGACTGGAGGGTCGGCGTGCGGAACGGCGATACTTCAGTATCTGAAAAGCAGAAACAAAAACGCGCCATGCCACAAGTATTATTGATCACACCAGAAAGCCTTCATTTACTTCTGGCTCAGAAAAATAACGATAATATCTTTGATGATCTAACCTGCATAGTTGCAGATGAATGGCATGAATTATTAGGCACTAAAAGAGGTGTCATGGTTGAGCTGGCGCTATCCAGAATCAAAGGTATGGTAAGTTTTAGGGAAAACAGGACGCTTCGCATCTGGGGAATTTCGGCGACAATCGGTAATCTGGAAGAGGCTTTAGCGGTTTTGCAACCTGATCATCACGTGTTTAAAATAATTGTAAAAGCAGCAACTGAAAAGAAGATCCAGATTCAATCGATTATCCCTGATACCATCGAAATGTTACCTTGGGCCGGGCATCTGGGGATAAAATTGGCCGATAAATTAGTTCCTGTTATCAAAAAGAGTAAAACCACCTTGGTTTTCACGAACACCCGAAGTCAGGCAGAGATCTGGTTTCAGCATTTACTGAAGATCCATCCCGATTTTGCGGGTCAGATGGCGATACATCATGGTTCGATAGATTATGAATTGCGCAACTGGATTGAAGAAGCATTGCATACAGGAATATTGAAAGTTGTGATCTGTACCTCATCTCTCGATTTGGGCGTGGATTTTAAACCGGTTGATACTGTGGTGCAAGTAGGGTCGCCAAAGGGTGTAGCACGTTTTTTACAACGTGCCGGAAGAAGTGGACACTCACCCTTTGAAACGTCAAAGATCTATTTTATGCCGACCCATGCGCTCGAACTGCTAGAAGTCGCCGCGATTAAAACAGCGGCTAAAACACAGCAGATTGAAAGTAGAAAACCTTTTATATTACCTTTTGATGTTTTGCTGCAATACTTGGTAACTTTAGCTGTAGGAAATGGATTTGATAATAAAATAATTTTTGAGGAGGTTAAGAATACCTATGCCTTTTCTGAATTGTTGGCTGAAGAGTTTGATTGGTGCATGCAGTTTATTACACAAGGAGGTCCAAGTCTCCATGCTTATCCTGAATTTCACAAAGTGGTGTTCGACGAAGCAGATGGCTTATGGAAAGTAACCAATAGGCAGATCGCCATGCGTCACCGCTTGCATATAGGTACTATTGTGAGCGATGCTATGCTCAAGGTTAAATTTATGACCGGAGGTTATGTGGGTATGGTTGAAGAGTATTTTGTGTCAAAACTAAAACCGGGTGACCGTTTTAATCTCGCAGGTAGAAGTTTGGAGTTTGTAATGGTCAGAGATATGCTTGTGCTTGTTAAAAGAAGTCAGCATAAAAAAACCATAACACCAAGCTGGCTGGGGGGCAGATTGCCCTTGAGTTCTAATTTAGGAGCTATCCTGCGTCAGAAATACAGTCAGGTATTGATCGGAGAACATGAAGAGGAAGAGCTTAAGGTGATGAAACCCTTATTCGAATTGCAGGAATCGATTACACATGTACCTAGGGCGGATGAGTTTCTAGTAGAATTAATACATACGAAAGAAGGATATCATCTTTTTGCTTATCCATTTGAAGGAAGATTGGTACACGAGGTTATGGCGGCACTTGTAGCCTACCGAATTTCCAGATTGATACCTATTACTTTTTCAATAGCGATGAATGATTATGGTTTTGAATTGCTCAGTGATCAAGAAATACCGATGGATGATGCCATTATCTATGACGTGTTTTCTCCCGATAACCTAAGCGCAGATATCAGTGCCAGTATCAATGCCACGGAGATGGCAAAGAGAAAGTTTAGAGATATTGCCTGTATTTCGGGACTGGTATTTCAGGGTTATCCCGGTAAATATTTAAAGAATAAGCAGATTCAATCTTCTTCCGCTTTGTTCTTTGATGTTTTTGAATCCTATGATCCCAAAAATCTTTTATTGCGTCAGGCTTATGATGAAAACTTTCATTATCAGCTCGAAGAGCCACGTTTGCTACATGCGCTGAATAGAATACAGCAAAGTACCATCGTTTTAAAGTGGGCAGAGCGTTTTACTCCATTTTCTTTCCCGATCAAAGTGGATAGTATGCGGGAGAGCATGAGTTCTGAAGAACTGGAAGCACGAATTGAAAAGATGAAGGCCGCAGTGTTTAAAAACTTGGATTAAGATGTACAGAATTATAAAAAGAGGAAAAACGATCATCCTGGATAAAGACCGGGCTCTCTATATACCGGCATATCACATGATGGTCATCAGTGATATTCATTTAGGTAAATCCGGGCATTTTAGGAAGGAGGGTTTACAGATTCCTAAACAGGTGTCCGATACCGATATGCTGCGCTTGGATAAACTATTGGAAGTTTATAATCCCAAAACCTTATTGGTAACAGGTGATATGTTTCATCACGATCATAATCTGGATCTGGAAACATTTCGTGAATGGAGAAAGAAGTACGCATCATTAGAGATTATTCTAGTGAAGGGAAATCATGAAAGATTACCCGTTCTATTCTATGAGGAACTCGCCATAAAACTTTTTTCAGATTACTATGAACTGGGTGAGTTTTGTTTTGTTCATAATAGAAAAGATGCACCAGATAAGGGGAAGTTTATATTTTCAGGACATATACATCCAGGTATCTTGTTAAAAGGGAAGGCCCGACAACGGATAAAATTACCTTGTTTTGTCTTTGATGATACGGCGGCACTTTTACCTGCTTTTAGTTTGTTTACAGGATTTTTTTTAATCGAAGCTACTAAAGAACAGGAAGTTTTTGCGATAACCGCTCAACGGGTACTCCCAATGGGAACACGCAGAGCTGAAATTTGAATAAACTGACCTCACTAATCTTATTGCTATTCTATTTATGAGCAATGATTTCACTTAAAATAAGGGTAAATCAAATTACCCCTTATCAAAATTATAGATCGTATTTCTGATTTGATGTAAATTATTTATAATATTATTTACTTCTCAATAACTGTGTTTTTTATGTCCCTATAAAAAATAGCAACCAAAACCTGCCGCATTTTAAGTCAATTAAATCCTTTTCGAAGAGTACTAAGAAATAAAAATGTTTGGAGATATGAAAATTTGTTTATACTATTGTAGTAGGATAGAATAGTATAGACTCCTGTGCTACTTCATCTCATAAACCAACTATAAAATAATAACTAATTATGAACGATTATTTGTATCATCAATTCTGTAAATGGCACAGATTAGGTATTGTCTTTTTTTTCTTACTCATTTCTAACCTTGCATGGGGTCAATCACCATCATTTGAATTAAAAGGTATCGTACTGGATAGTGTGAGTCAATTGCCAATTTCAAATGTTACCATTGCAATAAAAGGAAAAAAAGCATTAGTATCCACAGATTCGCAAGGGCAATTTTTAATTAAAGAAGCGCATATTGGCGATGTTTTGCAATTTACTTCGGTCGGATTTGAAAGTAAATCCGTTAAAGTTGAAAATCAAACTAGGTTAACCATTTATCTCGCATCTTCGAGTTCTAGTTTGGATGAAGTGACTGTTGTTGCCTATGGCACACAAAAGAAAACCAGTATGGTTGCTTCGATCACTTCGATCAATCCCAAAGAAATTAAAGGTCCCACTTCCAATTTGACTTCTATGTTGGCGGGGCGTGTGGCCGGTTTGATCGCTTACCAGCGAAGTGGTGAGCCCGGTAATGACAATGCATCTTTTTTCATCAGAGGTGTTGGATCATTTGGAGCAGGAAAAAAGGATCCACTGATCCTGATTGACGGAATGGAATCTAATACAACAGCATTAGCAAGGTTGCAACCAGATGATATTGCCGGGTTTTCAGTTTTGAAAGATGCCGCAGCTTCAGCATTATATGGAGCTAGAGGTGCAAATGGGGTTGTACTTGTTAATACAAAAAGTGGTATTGTAGGAAAGGCTAAGTTTAATGCACGATTTGAAAATTCAATCTCGACCAACACGCGTAATTTTAAATTTGCAGATAATATTACTTACATGAAGATGGCCAATGAGGCTGTCTTAACGCGCGACCCTAGAGGTACACTTCCTTATAGTCAAAATAAAATTGACCATACTGAAAATGGTGACGATCCACTTCTATATCCGAACAATAATTGGATAGATCAATTAATAAAAGATCACACCAATAATCAACGTTTTAATTTTAACGTGTCTGGTGGTGGAAATTTAGCGCAATACTATGTTGCAGGTACTTTAAATAGTGATAAAGGGATTTTAAAAACGGAACAAGGGAATAGTTTTGATAATAATATTAATTTAAAGAATTACTCGCTACGTTCAAATATCACGCTTAATATTACGCCTACAACGACAGGGATTATTCGTACATCTGCTCAATTTGATGATTATACCGGTCCATTGGGTGGATATGATAAATGGGGTAATTTAATCAACGGCGGTCAACGGGTCTTTCGCGAAGCCATCTGGTCTAATCCGGTTATGTTTCCAGCCATCTATCCGTCGTCTTATTTGCCTTATTCGACACATCCGTTATTTGGTAATAATTATATTCCAACAACTAAGACCTTGTATAATAACCCATATGCTAATATGGTAAATGGTTTTCAGGAATACAATAGTTCAACTGTTAATGTACAACTCGAACTAAAGCAAAACTTTGACTTTCTGACAAAAGGTTTGTCCGCGAGATTAATGGCTTACACGCAACGCTACTCTTATTTCTCCGTTATGAGAAGTTTCAAACCGTTTTACTATAATTTAGTCAAGATCCCCGGAACTGATAATTCGATATTAAGTCTGCTGAATGAAAATGAAGGGACAGAATATTTAGATTATAATCAAGGTAATAAAATATTAAATACGACTACCTATGGAGAGTTTGCTCTTAACTACAACCGTACGATAGGTGAAGATCATGATCTCACAGCAATGTTGATAGGTATTATTCGGAATTATCAAACAGCAAATGGAGGGGATCTGCAAGCTTCTTTGCCCGCACGAAACCTTGGCGTATCGGGACGTGGTACATACGCCTTTAAGAATAAATACCTTTTCGAGTTTAATTTCGGTTATAACGGATCGGAGCGTTTTTCCAAAGATCATCGGTTTGGGTTTTTCCCATCATTTGGTGTAGGTTGGAATCTGCATGAAGAAAAAATGTTTGATTTTATGACTTCTTCTGTCTCGAGATTGAAATTTAGGGCCACATATGGTTTGGTAGGTAATGATCAGATCGGAGATGAAAATGACCGGTTCTTTTACCTGTCTCAGGTCAATCCAAACAATAGCGGTAAGGGATTTTCATGGGGAAACAACTGGGATTATTCTAGACCTGGCTATTCTATATCACGTTACGAGAATCGTGATATTACCTGGGAAAAAGCAACAACATTTGATGCCGGATTTGATCTTAACTTAAAAAACGGTTTAGGTGTCGTGTTTGATTATTACGATTCAAAACGGACTAATATTTTAATGGTGCGCTCCAATATTCCTTCGACTACTGGTTTTCAGGCAAATATCCATGCCAACCTAGGTAAAGTGCAAAGTAGGGGATTTGATCTGGCATTAGATTACAATAAATCTTTTGAAAACACGTGGTGGACACAGTTAAGGGGGAATATGACGTATGCCACTAACAAATTATTGGTCAATGAAGAGCCTAATTATCCTGATAATCTCAGTTACCTCACACATTTAGGACTTCCGATAAAGCAGGGGTATGGGTTAATTGCAGAAAGACTATTTGTTGACGATATGGAAGCCGAAAATTCGCCATTGCAAAACTTTGGTGGTGCTTTTAGAACAATGGGAGGTGATATTAAATACAGAGATGTAAATGGCGATGGTAAAATAACAGATCTGGATAAAGTGCCAATTGGTTATCCTACCGATCCGGAAATCATCTATGGTATGGGATTTTCGGTTGGTTTTAAAGGATTTGATGTAAGTGCATTTTTACAGGGTTCGGCACGGTCTTCATTTTTTATTGATCCAGGTAACATAACACCATTTGCCATAAATGGGCCTTATCAAAACGGACTGTTACAAGAAGTTGCGAACAGTTACTGGTCCGAGGACAATCAAGATACTCGTGCATTCTGGCCTCGGTTGACGGATGGTTTTAATAATAACAACAATCAGTTTTCAACATGGTGGATGCGCAATGGTGCTTTTCTGCGCCTAAAATCTGTTGAGCTGGGTTATAATGTATCCGATAAGTTTCTGACCAGGCTAAAGATGTCAAATGTTCGCTTTTATGTCAATGCGATGAATCTCGCCGTATGGAGCAAATTTAAAATGTGGGATCCTGAAATGGGCGGTGAAGGCTTAGGATACCCGGTGCAAGCGGTTTATAATGTGGGTATTAATATTGGATTTTAAAAAAGAAATGTATCATGAAAAAGTTAACTATATTAAAATCAGTGATTGTGTCAGGGGTATTGTTTCTTCAATCTTGTAGTTATTTAGATGTTGTACCCGACAACGTTGCAACGATTGATAATGCTTTTACGATGCGAAGCGAGGCCATTAAATATTTAGCAACCTGTTATTCTTATTTGCCTCAGGATGGTGATCCGACGCGTAACCCGGCTTATATGGCTGGAGATGAGTTTTGGTTAGACTATCCGACGCTCAGTATTGATGGGACGAACTGGAATATTGCCAGAGGTAACCAGAATGTCACGAACCCCTATGTCAATTATTGGGATGGCGCAATGTTTAATGGGATTCGTGACTGTAATATTTTTTTGGAAAACATACGCAATCCGGAAAAGGTACGGGACTTAACCCAAGATGAAAGAACGACGTGGGAGGGAGAGGTCTTGTTCCTAAAAGCTTATTATCATTTTATGTTGATGCGCCATTATGGCCCATTTCCGATTATGGATGTCAACTTAGATGTAAACACGTCTATAGAAGCTGCTAAAGTCAAACGTCAATCGATCGATGAAGTTGTTGATTATATTGTTAAAGTATTGGATGATGCTATAGTGAAGCTTCCCAATACCGTACAATCGCCTGTTACTGATTTAGGTCGTATTACCAAACCTATTGCTATGGGAATAAAAGCCAAGGTACTTTTGTATGCGGCTAGCCCTTTATTTAACGGTAATAAAGATTTTGCCAATTTTAGAAATGTCGATGGCAGTCTATTTTTTAATCAGAGTTTTCAAATCGAGAAATGGCAAAAGGCAGCACAGGCTGCAAAAGAAGCAATTGTAGCCTGTGAGAGTTTAGGAATTGGTTTGTATAAATTTCCAGGAACGGTGTTCCCTTTGTCAGATACCACAATAACGCAGATGAGCATCAGAAATGCTGTGACTGAAAAATGGAATAAAGAAACCATTTGGGCTAATCCAACTTCTCGTGCTTGGCAGATGCAGTATTCTTCAATGGCACATATTGATCCTAATAATTCTGGAAATAATAGTGTTCATGGTACTTTAGCACCTACAATAAAAATAATTGAACAGTTTTATACGAGTAATGGTGTGCCTATAGAAGAGGATAAAACCTTAGATTTTTCTAATAAAAATCAGCTTCGGAGAGGTAACCATAGTGAACGTTTCAATAATATTGAAAATTACCAGACGGCACGTCTGCACTTTGACCGTGAAAATCGCTTTTATGCAAATGTTGGATTTGATGGAGGCGTATGGTTTAT
Source organism: Sphingobacterium anhuiense (assembly GCF_042686355.1). Classification (NCBI taxonomy): domain Bacteria; kingdom Pseudomonadati; phylum Bacteroidota; class Sphingobacteriia; order Sphingobacteriales; family Sphingobacteriaceae; genus Sphingobacterium; species Sphingobacterium anhuiense. The sequence continues at coordinate 1,291,793 of NZ_JBHUPE010000004.1, read as the reverse complement.
GGAAAACAGTCCGAGCCGTAGTGACGAAAATACATGGACAACTCAACTACGCTTAGGGTTATTTGGAAGTGGGATTTCCATCCCCATCACGACATACTACCCAAAGAAACTTGTTAACTGGAAATTTGCTTTTAAGGATGGCAACAGCTCCCATATAGAGGAATACCCTTGGCCAATATTAAGACTGGCAGACCTTTATTTGATGTATGCAGAGGCTTTGAATGAAAGTCAGGGTCCTGCTGAAGATGTTTTTTTGTATTTGGATAAAATTCGAGCTAGAGCGGGATTGAAAGGTGTTAAAGAATCTTGGAGTCAATATTCATTTAATAGTAATAAACCAAATACAAAAGACGGTTTGCGACTGATCATCCAACGCGAACGAAATATAGAGATGAGCTTTGAAGGCTCAAGATATTGGGATTTAAAAAGATGGAAGCTCGCGGCGCAGGAACTGAATAAGAATATAACCGGCTGGGATCGAAACCAAGATAAGGACCATCCCGAATTGTTCTATAAAGAACTCACTTTCTTTCAGCAGCGTTTTGTGGCACCGCGTGATTATTTCTGGCCAATCCGCGAAAATAACCTGCTTGTTAATCCCAATTTAGTACAAAATCCAGGATGGTAGTATGATCTTAAATCTGAAGAAATTATGAAAAATTTAATATATGTCAAAAATATAGTGCTCTTGATAGCCTTACTATTTGCTGTAAGTGGCTGTAAAGAGGAAAAAGGTTGGAACCTGCTGGAAGATGATCAAGCTAAACCGGGTGTTATCACAAACGTATCCGTGACCAACGGTTTTGGTAATGCCACGATTCGTTATTCTTTACCAGAAAGCGATAATTTGCTTTATGTCAAGGCAACTTATCAAATGGCCAATGGCGAAAACCGCGTCGTTAAATCATCGCAGTACAAAAATGAAATTCTTATTGATGGATTTCCCGATACACAGAAGCATGTTGTTAAACTATATGCTGTCAGTAAAGCTGAAATTGCATCTGATCCTGTGGATGTTACTGTTGAACCAAAAACGCCAATTTTTGATCTCGTATACGGTCAGTTAAAGGTTGTCGAAACATTTGGCGGTGTTCGCATCACTTCTATCAATAAGGAAAAAGGAAATATTGTTATAGTTCCCATGGTGGATTCTCTAAATAATGGGGAGTTCCTTCCTTTGGATAATTATTACAGTCAAGATTCAGTTATACTTTACAATATACGCGGATTAAAATCGAAGGAAATGAAATTCGCATTTTACATTCGTGACCGATGGCTCAATACATCAGATACGCTGTATAAAACATTGAAACCGCTGGAAGAAAATCTTTTTGATCGTCAGCAGTTCAGTTCATTGCGCTTGCCCGGTGATGCTCAAGTTTTATATGGTACAGTTGAAAGTATGTGGGATGGCAATATGAATCCTTCAAGATGGCCTTCTCTTTATACAGTAGAAAGTGCCGGTACTCCGCAGTCTTTAACTTTCTCGGTCGGAAAAGAAGCAAAGATGAGTCGAATTGTCGTGTTTCCGAGGAGAGAGAACGGATTCTATGATAAGGGTAATCTCCGTGATTTTGAAGTTTGGGCAAGTAATAATCCCAATTTAGATGGTTCTTGGGAGTCCTGGACCAAATTGGCAACTTGCACAGTTCGAAAACCTTCAGGAACACCTTCAGGCACAAATACCAATGCAGATGAAGTCTATGGTATAGCGGGCTGGTCATTTGACCTTCCAGAAGACGCACCTAAATATAAATATTTACGGATTAAAAATCTTCGCAATTGGAGAGGCAGTTATTTTATGCAGATCGCTCAAGTACAGGTCTGGGGTGTTTATTGATAATTAAAAAAATAAAGAATATGAAACTATATATATTCGTACTATCCTTATTCGGGGCTTGGATGTTGGCATCCTGTTCTAAAATGGATGATTTTACCAAGTACACAAATGGCCAAGAGCAAATTTATCCTGCGAAATTAGATTCCATTAAAGTCAGATCAGGTAAATATAGGGTACAGATTGAGGGGGTTTTTCGGGTGAGTACAGGAATCTCCGAAATCCGTGTTTATTGGAACAGTAAACAAGACTCCATGCGATTTCCGGTTCAGCTGAAAAACGCAAATGATACCGTTCGTTGCTTGATTGAAAACCTGCCTGAAGGACCGATGAATTTTGAAGTCAGAACATTAGATCCTCAAGGAAGATTATCGATACCAACAAATCTGGTGGGATCAATCTATGGCGAGCGATATCGCGAAGGGTTATTTCAGCGTTCTGTAGTGCAACAAAATTTTGTTGCAGGTCAGCAGTTGCAATTGGTAACACAGGATGTTGCCGCTACTATGGGAGCTGACGCTATGCGTATCAAGTACAAAAAAGATGATGGAAAGATGATCGATACTTTAGTGAAAACAAAATCCCAGAATGCGCAAATACTTCTTTCTCATTACGCGCTTAATAGCGAACTGTCTTATCAGACTATTTTTAGACCGGATAGTAACGCGATCGATACTTTTGTTGTACAGCCGACTAAGTTAATACCCAAGGGAGATATTACGGCCTGGTATTTAAAAAACTTTAAGAAACCTTTTACATCTGTTGCTTATGATGGAAACCGATGGGGTACGCTGAATGATTGGATAACAAATTCAAGTATGAAAAATCACAATGGTTTTGGTGGTTTTGCGTCCGATGATGGGGGAGTAGTCAATGTGGAAGCTGGATGGGGAGCTCCTGCTATTTTAAATGGTAAAATTCAACAACAGGTTACACTTCTTCCTGGGAAATACAGATTTTTCTGTACTTTGTCAGCAACAAATTATGACAAACCTCCTGCATATCTGGTCATCAGTAAATCGAATAAAACTATCCCCGATTGGGAACAGATTAATGATGCACTATTGTATACAGAAGTAAAATCTGATGGGATTTATTTTGATATTAAAGAGAAAGTAACGGTCAATATGGGAATGCTGCTTAATTTTCAACCTGATCATTATATGAAAATTGATGCTTTTCAAATCACATTACAATAATAGATGATATAATTATGAAAAAAATTTTAGGAATATTTTTAATACTCGCCACTTCGCTTCAGGTACAAGCTCAAATATTTGAAGTAAAAAAAAATGAACTGGTATTTAAATACGACCGAGGAACAGGGAAATATAGTGTGTCCCAAAATAATAATTTGATTATAAAAGATGCTGTTTCTTATGCAGTTCTTTCAGATGGCACGCGTGTCAGTTCAGAAAATCTGAACGGACTTTCAAAAATAAGTGAACAAGTGGTTGCTGATGCTTTAGGAAAAGGGAAACAGTATACAGTATCTTCAAAAACTAAAGCCGGTATAGAGATGAAGCAACATTTTTTTCTATACGACCAGAAACCGATTATTTTAGTTCAATTGGAAATTAACGGAAAAAACATAGCAAGTAATGATATGTCTCCTTTATATATGCAGGCGAATATAAATGGACTTGGTAAAGCATTATATCAAGTTGCTGTACCCTTTGATAATGATACTTTTATTTCTTATGAAAATGAGTCCCTTTCAAAAACAAATAAAGTAAGCGCTGAAGTGGGTGTTGTTTATGATAAGAATAGTAATCATGGACTGGTTATCGGTTCCTTAGACCAGTCTGTCTGGAAATCGGGTATATCCATTGGAGGAAATCAAAATAATTATGATTTTCTTGCAATTAGAACAGGATTTACGGATGTTAATATTACTCGAGATTCTATGGGACACGGGTTTATAAAAGGCAATCGTATTGTTTCGCCGAAGTATTTGATTTCTTATGTAAAAGATTGGCGTGTTGGAATGGAGGATTATGCAAAGATCCATCGCCAACTACAAAAACCTTATGTACAGCAGTGGACAGCTGCTACGCCTGTTGGTTGGAACAGTTGGGGCGTGATTCAGGAAAAAATTAATTTTCAGAATGCGACCGCTACAGCACAATATTTTGAAAAAGATATTCCTCATTTTCGCAATGCAGACGGTGATGCTTTTATTGATTTAGATTCTTTTTGGGACAATATGACACCAGGAGGTATGTCAGGGGATTATAGTCAGCTTGAAAAATTTGTACATTATTGTGACTCTTTGGGTCTTAAACCAGGTGTATACTGGGCTCCTTTTACCGATTGGGGGCATGGCAGTGGACCTAACCGAACAGCGGAGGGAAGTTCTTATAAATTTGGTGATATGTGGACCAAAACGAAAAGTGGCTATCACAATTTGGATGGTGGACGTGCTTTGGATCCTACACATCCGGGCACATTGGCACGTATGGATGTCATATTGGGTAAACTGGTTGCGTGCGGGTTCAAAATGATTAAAATAGACTTCTTGTCACATGCTGCTATTGAGTCGACAGGGTTTTATGATAAAAATACGTCAACTGGAATGCAAGCCTATGCTGTTGGAATGAAACATCTGGTAGATGTTTTGAAAGGCAAAATGCTCATTTATGCGGCGATCTCTCCATCATTAGCAACAAATCAATTTGCTCATATGAGACGTATAGCATGTGATGCATGGAAAACGCTCGACCAGACTGAATATACACTGAACAGTGTGAGCTACGGTTGGTGGCAAACGTATCTGTATGATTTTATTGACGCTGATCACCTGGTCTTTCATGACGAGCCGGAAAATGTAAACAAGGCAAGATTACTTTCAGGTATTGTTGCAGGTACGATTATCCTTGGCGATGATTTGTCGAAGAAAGAAAATTGGCAAAAAAACATGAATGTTTATCTCCAAGATTCAGAAATATTAAAGGTCATAGCAGATGGTAAAAGTTTTAGACCAGCTGGATTTGTGGAGGGAAAATCTGCAAACCAATGCTATTTTAAGAAATCGGGTAAGTATCTTTATGTTGCTGTTTTTAATTTTAGCAATGAAAAGCAACATGTTGCTGTGGATTTCACACCCTTAGGTTTGAATCCTGCGCAACAGTATGTAGCAGAAGAATTATTTACCAAAACAAAGCAGAACATAAAATCTGATTTGCCAATTGCATTTAATGAAGGAGGCGGTAAACTTTTTAGAATCACCCTTTAACTCCTATTTAGTAATTATATATGAAAATATCCAAAGAAGAAAATAGTGCAACTTTAATCGCACGGATAAAACGGTTAGAATCATTAAATACACTCTCTAAACATGAGTGTATTGTTCAAGGTGTGCTGGATGCTATCGATGCAAATGAGCTGGAAGTGCATTCCAGTCTTCCATCAGTCAATAATATGATACATTACCTTGGATATGCCAGAGAAACTTTTTCAAAGGCATACCGGGATCTTATAGCGCATGGAGTTGTTGAGTCTAAAAATAGAAAAGGATATTTTGTCGTAAGTAATAACACCCAGATGAAACAAAAAGTGGCTGTTGTGTTGTATGCTTATGATACATTTCAAGATACGTTAGTATCGGAATTGCGTGCAAATCTTCCAGAAGAAGTATCCATCGATTTATTTTTCCATCATAATAATATGGAGACTTTTGAGGATATTTTTAATCGTATCCAGGGAAAATATACGGTTTACATTGTAGCTCCGATTGAAAATAAAGCTTCGGTCCAGCTACTAAGGTCCATATCTCCTTCAAAGCTTTTAATTATTGATCGTTTACTGGATCTAGGCGACGAGTATTCGTACATAGCACAGGAATTTGAGGACTCTACTTATAAAGTTTTTGAACAGTTGTATCCTAAAATAAAAAAGTATAAAGAAATAATCTTTTATTTTAGAGAAAAGACAGCAGAACCCAATGAAATCAAAAATGCATTTCTAAAATTTTTGGATAAGTATCAAATAAAGGGACATATTGAAAAACAATACAAGCCCGGTAATTTGGAAAAGGATACGCTTTATTTTACGATTCACAATCCAGAACTGTACCTGATGCTGAAAGATATTTTGCAAAAGAAATGGAGATTAGGTAAGGACTTGGGGATTCTTTCTCATAATGATGATGTCATCAAAGAAATCATCAGCGGGGGGATTACAACATTTTCCACCAGTTTTCATACGATAGCTCAAGAAGCTGCAAAATTTGTTTCACAGCGGGTCCCTGTAAAAATGATTGTACCGACTGAGCTGGTAGATCGAAAATCACTTTAACAGATAAGGTAGACAAATTGATATGATAGTTGCAAGTTTTTGCTTTTTTACGGTTTTAGTAGCATTATGGTCTCTGTTAAAGTATAAATCGTATTATACGACTACATTAAGCGGTTTTTTTCTAGCCGGTAAAAGTAATAGCTTCTGGATGGTTGGATCTGCACTTCTGTTGACCAACCTAAGTGCAAATCAATTTATTGGTGAAAACGAATCTGTTTACATAAACAACTTATCTGTTATTGGATGGGGGGTGAGTTCGGTGGTCGCCATGTTAGTCGTTTCGGAGTTTCTGTTACCGATTTATTTCAAACATGGTTTTCGAACCATACCCGATTTTCTATCCCTGAGATTTAATGCGAAGACTAAGTTAATAGTTTCCGTACTTATCCTTGTTGGCTACATCGTGAATTTGTTACCTCCAGTTTTGTATGGAGGGGCGTTAAGTTTGGCCATCATGTTTGATGTACCTGCCTATTTTCAGATTAGTTATTGGCAGAGTATCTGGGTACTTGTCTGGGCTTTAGGAATTATCGGTAGCCTGTATAGCATATTAGGTGGATTGAAATTAATTTCTTTATCTGATGTCAGTTTAGGTTTGGGACTATTTTTACTTGCTCTGATAATTCCAGTATATGCATTTTGGTATCTGGGCAGTGGAAACATATGGGAAGGAGTTCAGCAAGTATTTCTGAATAAAACAGAGCACTTGAATGCCGTGGGAGATAAACACGATGCGGTACCTTTTTCGACGCTCTTTACCGGCATGTTATTGATCAATTTCTACTACTGGGGTATGGAGCCATACATCGCCCAACAAACCTTAAGTGCAAAAAATTTAAAGGAAGCACAGAAAGGAATGACACTGGCCGCAGGGGGTAAATTATTGATGCCCTTGCTTATTAATCTTCCAGGACTTCTAGCCATACATCTCTTGCCAAAAGTTGAGCCCTCGGCATCTGTATTTCCTAATCTGATTGTTCATATTTTCCCTGATATTCTTGTTGGTTTTTCACTGGCACTTGTTTTTGGTGCCGCTATGACGACATACACTGCGGGATTACAAAGTTGCGGTAGTTTATTTATATTTAATATCTATAAACCTTATCTGGAACAACGTAATATCATCGTGTCGGAAAGCCAGCTCGTAAAAAAAGGCAAATATTTTGAACTCATCATTTCTTTGTCAGCCATGTTTATTGCACCTTTTATCCTTTTTGCACATGATGGTTTCTATACGTATTTGCAGACGGTTTCAGGACTTTTTAATATGCCTATTTTTACAATCATGATGATGGGTATTTTATCCCAAAGGGTAACCCCAGCGATGGCTCAACTGGGACTGTTTTTATATATGATCAGCTATTTTACCCTTGTGTTTATTTGGAAACTAGACCTGCATTATCTGCATTTATTTGCCTTATTATTTGTCATTATAGCAATTATTATCTGGATAGGCAGTAAATTAACACAACCTCATTATAAATCCACTTTTCAATTTGAATTTTCAGGATTGGATCGTACTTCCTATTGGAAAGGAAGGCATTTGGTCGGTACCATCCTAATTTTAGTGATGATAGCGATTTACATTGTATTTTCACCTTTGGGCCTAGCCCGATAAACCTAACTTTTATGTTAAAATCACAAAAAGCATATATATTCATTTTAGTATTGATTTTTTTTACAAAAACGACTGTTTATGGTCAGCAGTATTTTCTATGGGATGATCGACCTGCTAAAGATTGGATGACTGAAGCTTATCCGATCGGAAATGGTCGTATTGGTGCCATGATATTCGGAGGAGTGTATAAGGAACATATTCAATTTAATGAGAACAGTTTATGGACTGGTAACGAACAGGAAACCGGGGAATATCAGGCTTTTGGTGAGGTGTTTATTGAATTTGGACAGGTTGGAGCAAAACCTTTCTCAAACTATAGCCGAAAATTAGATTTAGATCAGGCCTTACACCATATCACATACAATCAAGGTAATCAAAAAAGAAGTCGCAGATACTTCGCCAGTAATCCGGACCAGGTGATGGTAATGGAATACACAAATGAAAATAAAAAATCATTAAATGCAACCATCAGACTTAAAGATAGTCACGGCAAACTAACAAAATCGATAGCAGGCGATTTGGTGTTCAGCGGTGTACTTTCGAATGGTATGGAATATGCTGCACGCCTCCACGTAAAAACGGAAGGGGGAGAGGTTTTGGAGACAAAAGGAGAGGATGGCGAAATATTTATCCAGGTTCAATCGGCAGATAAAATAGTTATACTTTTGAGTGCGGCAACAGATTATGCCAATACTCGGTCTACGAATTGGAAAGCAAATGAAAAGCCATTAGAAGCGAACAAGAGATATATTCAAGAGGCTGCTAAATATCATTTTGATCAATTACTAACTAGACACTTAAAAGATTATCAATCACTTTTCGCTCGAGTACAGTTACAATTGGGGACTGAAGATTTATCGCAGGAGCTAACGACAAAAAAACTGCTGCAGCACTATAAGCAAAAGCCATCACCTGCGCTAGAATCTCTGATCTATCAGTATGGGCGCTACCTGCTTATAAGCTCTTCTCGTAAGGGCGGACTACCCGCCAATTTACAGGGATTATGGAATAATAGTAATACTCCTCCATGGCGATCAGATTACCATTCCAATATCAATGTGCAGATGAACTATTGGCCTGCTGAGGTTGCAAATCTAAGCGAATCTGCATGGCCATATCTGGATTACATCAATAGTATGCGCGAAGTAAAGAAGGAAAATACACAAAAGGAATTTCCAGGTGTTCGCGGTTGGACGGTTCGTACTGAAAATAATATTTTTGGAGGAGAAAGCTTCTCTTGGAATACACCAGGCAGTGCATGGTACGCGCAAGCACTTTGGGAACACTATGCATTTAATCGTGACAAAGCGTATTTAAGAGATTTTGCTTATCCAATATTAAAGGAAATATGTCAATTTTGGGATGATAGACTTGTTCGTCGTGATGATGGAACTGTAGTGGCACCCATGGGCTGGTCACCTGAACACGGACCTACCGAAGATGCTGTGAGTTACGATCATCAGATCATTTTCGACCTTTTTACGAATTATGTTGAGGCCTGTCAAATTTTACAAATTGATAAAACATACGGCAAGCATATCGAAACACTTCGCAATGCATTATTAAAACCAAAAATTGGAAAATGGGGGCAGTTGCAAGAGTGGGAAACCGACCGTGATGATCCTAATGATAAGCATAGACATGTTTCTCATTTGTTTGGCCTATATCCAGGACGACAAATATCTAAATGGGAAACCCCAGAATTAGCTGATGCGGCAAAAGTAACACTAAATGCGCGAGGAGATGAATCTACAGGATGGTCTATGGCTTGGAAAGTAGCATTTTGGGCTAGGTTACAAGATGGTAATCATGCTTACCAGATCTTGAAAAATTTTATTAATCTCGTAGGAGGTGAAGGGATCGATTATGATAATGGCGGTGGGGTATACGCGAATCTGCTTTGCGCACATCCACCATTTCAGATTGATGGTAACTTAGGTTATGTTGCCGCTGTTAGTGAAATGATCGTACAATCACAGAATAATATGATCGAGTTATTGCCAGCATTGCCAGATAATTGGAAAGATGGTAAAATTAAAGGATTGAAAGCTAGAGGAAACATTTTGATTCACGAATTGATATGGAAAAATAAGAAGGTTGAATCTGTTGTTTTAAGATCTTTAGAGCATCAGACTATTCAACTTTTGAGTGCAACTGTACTTAAAGACGCAAAATTGATGAAGGAAGTTAACGGTAAGTATATATATCAGATACAATTGAAACCAAATCAGAGTTTAAAGCTCACTAAGGCAGTTAAAAATTGATAATATAGAGTATTCCTTATGCTTATATCAGGTATTTGGTATAATATTTGGGTGTAGAGCTTTAAAAAAAGAATACACTGCTACTTTTAAGCATTAATTTGAAAGTAGCAGTGCTTAAATAAAGTGATATATGAAAAGCATATTTTTTTTGGCAGTTTTGCCATTGTCCATTTTAGCAAGTTGTACGTCTGGTAGCAAGGGGAGTGAAGAAACTAAAACGGGTGATTCACTAACGGTAGAATTTATTGGTTCAGCACCGTTAGATATAAAAAATCCAGAAGGTAAAGTACAATTATATGCTGTTGCAGAGAATATAGCTGATGTACCAGCAACACTGTTGGAAGAGAAAAATATTCAACAGTCTGGTGTTCCTTTCACAATTGATTTTGTTTTACCAAAAGATCATAAATCGCATATAAAGCCTGCGGTAGCCGCACATGAAGCAGTCAAATATTATGTTACTGTTAAATGGGATTCGGATGGTAACGGAAAAGTAGAAAAAGGAGATATTATGATTGACTATGACAAACAGTTCCCAAATGTAAAACTTGGAGCAGGCAAGCAACAAGTTTATTTGACCGTTATTAAATAATAGTGAGGTAGCACCGATCGTATGTATATATCCATTAATGCTATTTTAAATTTAAAATGATAAGTTTCTAACTGCTTTTCAGAGTAAATAGTAACTATTTTTATGAATTGTGATTTAGGAAGTATCATTATTTTAAAAAAATTGATGACCATTTAACGCTAGAAAATATGAAAAAAATAATCACATTATCGTTTGTTATTTTGACGATGATAAGTTGTAGAAATAGGGATTCAAAAACTGAAAACCGTAATGCTGCTTTTGAAGAAATGACAGGCAAAACAGTTACCTTCTCAGAACCGGCATGTTATACTTACAATGACGGCAATAATTATATTTCGTTGGAATTTACTGATATAGGACCAACTCTTAAAGGAAACCTTACGTACGCTTTCGCCGAGAAAGATAAGAATACTGGAACTTTCGTAGGGCAGCTGAAGGATAATGTGCTGCTCGCAGATTATACTTTCCAGTCAGAAGGAGTAACTTCTGTTAGGCAGGTTGCATTTAAAGTAAGTAAAGACACATTGATTGAAGGATATGGTGATATGAATGCTGAAGGTACGGTTTTCAAAGATATAAAGCACTTGAATTTTACTTCAACCATGCCCTTGGTAAAAGGAGATTGTGTTGAAAAAAAACAAGGTTGCCTGTTTGAAGATGGAAAATCATACTCAGAATTGGAGCAAAGGTGCATTACATTAGCCACTTTAAAAACAATCTTAAATCCTTTGAAGGATGGGGCAAGAACGGAAGGTAAACAAGCCTATGTGTACTTTAGTTCGGACAATTCTAAAACTGAAGTTTTTTTGCCCAATTCTAATAATGGTATAGTATTGGAAAAAAAAGGTGAAGGAAACTGGGTTTCTGGAAATTACATCCTCATGGCATGGAAGGGATATGTGTTACAGGATAAAGGTGTAGCTGTATACGGCGGATAATTATTTCAGTTTAAAATACAAACAATTACAGCAACCTTGCATGAAATGTTGCTGTTTTTTTATGCTCATCGTTGTAGTATAACAACTAACAATATGTATGTTTGACTTTTGACAGAAAATTGTCAAAAAACAAAAAGAGTAAAACAAAGATTATTTTAAATTTTAACTTAGACATGCTCTTTGTTAGCGTTTAAGATTATGGATCGTCGAATTACATTTTTTACTTTAAAGGAGTTTGTTGCCGAGCAGATGAACAAACAACAGTATGAGGGATTTACTATCTGTCATTTACAGAAAAGTAATATGACTGACATTCGCTCTTATGAGCCTATGCGAACTGACAGCTTTGGAATGAGTATTATCCTAAAAGGAACGCTCGGTATGCGGATTGGTTTTTCTGAACAGGAAATCCAGGAAAATATGGCATTCTTACATTCACCGACTACAATTATTGAGTTTTTGGAAAGGAGTGATGATCTGGAAATGATTAGTTTCATGTTTTCTTTAGATTTTGCTAAAAAAATAGGCATGTTTTTTCAAGGCAGATCGTCCTTAGATTTTTTGTTTGACAATTATTTAAAGGTATTTTCCTTACGTGAACCTGTAGTTAAGCGATTTGTAGTTTATCTAGAACATTTAAGAGAAGTTAATCTGAGTCCTACACCAACTAAACATCAGGCGGAAATTATTAAAAGTACTTTTGCACTACTCAACTACGAAATAGAATCCGAACTTATGGATCATGTTATCGGTCAGGTCGTACTCAGTGGCCGAAAAGAGAAATTATGTTTGGATTTCATTACGCTGGTGATAGATCAATTTCATGTTCACCGTTCAGTTCAGCATTATGCCGATTGCTTATTTGTGAGTCGAAAATACCTCAGCAGGGTTATAAAAGAAGTTACAGGGTTAAGCCCGCTGCAGATTATTGAACAAACGTTGATGGCTGAAGTGACAGCTAAATTACGGTCTAATTTTTACTCAATCTCAGATATCATGCAACAATTGAATTTTAGTGATTTACCGACTTTTAGCAAATTTTTTAAAAAGAATACAGGTCAATCCCCGATTCTGTATCGTAAAGAATTATTAACTTAAATTTATCCCGAACTTAATTTAGTGTCTTTTTGACAAGTTAAAGCTCCCTTTAGACTTTTTAACCGATTTAGTCAGATATATATTTGTATTAATTGTACATGAGGAGAAAAGATGGGGGCTGAAGTCCAATATTTTAGTGACTAACCCTTCTTTTCGAATCTTTAAATATAGCGAGAACATAATATATTTTAAATGAATCGGAAATTAGTTGTTCAATCAACATTGCTTGGCTTAAGCCTAGGATTCCTAACAAGTTGTGGTCAAAAACCAAACCAGGAAGGGGGGGCACCCGCAGCCTTAGAAGTTCCAGTGATGACACTTCAAGAAGAAAATGGAATATTAACAAAAACTTATGCAAGCAGCATTGAAGGAGTTGTAAATGTTGAAATCCGTCCACAAGTTTCCGGTTATCTGGCTAAGATCTTTGTTGATGAAGGTGCATTTGTCAGGGCTGGGCAGACTTTATTTCAAGTGGATGATCGTACCTACAAAGAGCAGTATAAAAATGCGCAAGCATCTATTTTAGCAGCTAAAGCGAATCTGTCCAATGTTAAAATAGATTTAGATAGGAAAAAAGAATTAGTAAGTAATAAACTCGTATCTAATCTACAGGTTGACCAAGCTCAGGCAACGTACGAAGGTGCGCAAGCGGCTTTAGCGCAGGCAAATGCCGTTTTTGAAACAGCGAAAATTAACCTTGAATTCTGTACAATCAAAGCTCCGGTCAGTGGCACTATAGGTCGTATTCCTTATCGATTAGGAAGTCTCATTAATCCTGCTGCAGTCGAGCCCTTAACGCTCTTATCAGATACGCATGCCGTATTTGCATATTTCTCAATGAGTGAAAACGATTTTGTTAATTTTCAGGCAGCATTACCGGGAAACTCTGTTGCTGAAAAGTTGAAGCAAGCCGCTCCTGTAACTTTAAAAACAGCTAATGGACAGGACTTTCCACATTTAGGGAAAATTGATGCTATTGAAGGTCAATTCGACAAGAATACAGGTTCGATCAGTCTTCGGGCAAAATTTGAAAACCCGCAAGGACAATTACGAACAGGTAACACAGGGAAAATAGCATTAGATCAACATATTGAGCAGGTTGTTGTGGTTCCAATAACAGCAACGACAGCCATTCAAGATAAAATTTATGTATTTACGATCAGTAAAGAAGGAAAGGCGGTACAGACGCCAATTGAAGTAAGCGGTAAACAAGAATCTCAATACTTCGTCAAATCAGGTGTTACAGCAGGTGATCAGATAATTACAAATGGACTTAGTTTCCTTCAGAATGGTATGCCTGTTAAGGTGAAATCCGCAACCACAGTAAAAGATAGCGTGAATAAATCTTAACAACCATTTATCCTTAATCATTATGTTAAAAAAAATAATTAAAAGGCCAGTATTGGCTACAGTTATATCCATATTGCTGGTTATTCTGGGAGTCGTGGCTATGCTCGGTTTACCCATTACCAAATTTCCTGAAATCGCCCCACCAAGTGTGACCGTAATGGCGACTTACCCAGGTGCATCTGCCGAAGTAATTGCTAAGGCAGTAGCACCGCCATTAGAAAATGCCATCAATGGTGTAGAAAATATGGACTTTCTTACTTCTACATCCAGTAATGACGGTAGTTTGATGATTACTGTTGTTTTTAAATTAGGAACAGATCCGGATCAGGCCGCAGTAAACGTACAGAACCGAGTATCGCAAGCAACCAGTATGTTACCTGCAGAGGTTAATCAGATCGGTGTAAGCACACTAAAAAGACAGAATAGTATGGTGGCCATGGTTACGCTATACTCCGATGATAATAAATCAGACGAACTTTTTATAGAGAATTATGCTAAGATTAATATTGTTCCAGAGCTAAAGCGTATTACAGGAGTCGGTGATGCACAGGTATTCGGTAACAAAGATTACTCGATGCGCGTTTGGCTCAATCCTGCTCAGATGGCTTCCTATGATATCACGCCGCAAGAAGTGTCTGCTGCGATCCAGACTCAGAATATTGAAGCTGCTCCAGGAAGATTTGGAGAGAGTACAAAGGAAGCTGTAGAATATGTAATCCGATATAAAGGAAAGCTGGCTGAAGCAGCCGATTACGAAAATATTATCATACGCGCAAATGCTGATGGTTCCGTGTTGCGTCTGCAGGATGTGGCTAAAGTTGAGTTTGGGTCGTACACCAATACGGTTGCCACAGCGTATAATAAGAAACCGGCGATTATGATTGCCCTTTATCAAACAGCTGGTTCAAATGCCAATGCAGTAGAGATAGAGATGCAGGAACGTTTAAAGGAGCTTTCAAAGTCATTTCCCGCAGGTATTAAATACACTACGCCGTACTCTTCTAAGGAATCTTTAGATCAGTCTGTTGCTCAAGTTATCACCACCTTGCTAGAAGCTTTTGTACTCGTTTTTATTGTTGTATTTATCTTTTTACAGGATTTTAGATCGACATTAATTCCAGCGATTGCAGTTCCGGTTTCTATTGTTGGTACATTTTTCTTTATGCAGCTGTTTGGATTCTCGATCAATCTATTGACCCTTTTTGCACTCGTACTAGCGATCGGGATCGTTGTCGATGATGCCATCGTTGTCGTAGAAGCAGTACATGCTAAAATGGAGAAGAAAAAGTTAAATGCAAAAGCGGCGACAATGTCTGCAATGAGTGAGATCACAGGCGCTATCATATCGATTACGCTTGTGATGTCGGCAGTATTTATACCCGTTGCTTTTATGGAAGGCCCTACAGGTGTGTTTTATCAGCAGTTTGCTTTGACTTTGGCAATGGCGATTCTGATCTCAGCAGTTAATGCACTAACCTTAAGTCCTGCATTATGTGCGTTATTATTAAAATCGCACGATGGGCATCATGAGGAGAAGAAAACAAATTTTAAAGAACGTTTTTTCGCAGGATTTAATGCAGCTTTTAATAAACTGACATTTCGTTACGGTAAATCTGTCCTTTTCTTAATAAAACGTAAAACTGTGGCATTCTCAGGACTGGCAGTGCTATTGGTATTGTTTGTATGGATGTTCCGTACCACACCGACAGGTTTTATACCCGATGAGGATCAGAGTTTCTTAATGGCCATGGTCAATACGCCACCAGGTGCATCTTTGGATCGGACAACTAAAGCCATAACCGATGCAGAATTAGAAATTCAGAAGCATCCTTCTGTAGAATCGGTGATCAGTATTTCGGGTTTAAATATGATGAGTTTTAGTACTTCATCTTCTGCAGGGGTATTGATGATCCGTTTGAAACCACTCAAAGAAAGGGGAGAAGTTAAAGATATCAATCAAATTTTAGTTGCTCTTCAAGGACAGTTACAAGGAAATCAAAGTGCAAACTTCTTTGTATTGGGTATGCCGACTGTATCGGGTTTTGGTAATACTTCAGGATTAGAAGTTGTTCTACAAGATAAAACCGCGGGCAGTTTAAGTAAATTTAGTGAAACGGCCAATGAATATATGGGCGCATTGATGCAACGACCTGAGATCGCATTTGCCTTTACCACATTTAATGCATCCTATCCACAGTATGAAATGGTTGTTGACGAAATGAAGGCCAAACAGCTTCACGTGAATGTCTCCGATTTAATGACCTTGATGCAAGGATATTACGGAAGTATGCAAGCATCCGATTTTAATCGTTTTGGAAAGTATTACCGTGTTGTCATCCAGGCATCTCCTGAGTTTAGATCAGATCCTTCTTCTTTGGATGGAATTATGCTTAAAAATCAATTGGGACAGATGGTACCGATTAACAGTTTGGTACAATTAAAACCTGTATCTGGTCCAGAAACAGTAGAGCATTTTAATTTATTTAATGCCATTAACATTACCGCGATGCCAAAACCTGGATATAGTACTGGTCAGGCCATGCAAGCTATAGATGAAGTTAGTGCTACTTTTTTACCCAATGGTTTTGCGCATGATTGGAAAGGAATGAGCCGTGAAGAAAAATCATCCAGTGGCCAGACTGCTGCTATTTTTGGATTATGTATTGTTTTTATATACTTCTTGTTATCAGCGCAATATGAGAGCTATATTCTGCCTTGGGCAGTTTTGATCAGCATCCCCTGTGGTCTGTTGGGCGTATTCGTAGGAATTGGTTTTGCAGGTCTATCCAACAACATCTATGTACAGGTTGCTTTGGTTATGTTGATCGGACTACTGGCCAAAAATTCTATTTTGATTATTGAGTTTGCTATTCAGCGCAGACGCGCAGGAAAGAGTATCGTAGCCGCCGCTGTTGAAGGTGCAAAGGCAAGACTTAGACCGATTTTGATGACTTCACTCGCGTTTATAGCAGGTTTGATGCCGTTGTTATTTGCAGTAGGGCCTTCGGCGATCGGGAACCATTCCATCGGTTATGCCGCAGTATTTGGTATGCTTGCAGGAACTGTGTTCGGGGTGTTTTTAACACCGGTCTTGTTCGTCGTTTTTCAATACCTGCAGGAACGTATGAGTGGAAAGCCTGCGGAAGAAAGCGATTGGGAGTATGAAGAAACAGAAGTTTCACATTAAAAGTAAATCAAATGTTAAGCATTAACATAAATATGAATAAAATAAATATGACTTGCCTGTGTCTCACCTTAATGGTAACGGCTGCCTGTAAGTCTGTGAAATATGTTCCTAACCCAGTAGCAGTACCTGCAACATTTACGCAGGATAATCGAGTTATTGAAAGTGATAGCAGTTCCATTGCATCACTTTCATATAAAGAGTTCTTTAATGATCAGATTTTATTAGATCTTATCGATACAGCGCTTTTGAACAACAATAATCTACAGGTGGCTATTAAACAGATTGATATCGCCACCGAATCTATGAAACAGGCAAAATGGGGTTATTTACCACAGATTGGATTATCAGCAGGAACGGGAACGGTAACCAGGCCATCTGATAATAGTATGAATGGTATGATGGCTGGTCAATTTATGGGAAAAAAATACATGGAGGATTACACAACTTCAGTAAATATTTCTTGGGAGGCAGATATCTGGGGTAAGATAAAGGGACGTAAAGAGATGGCGCTGTCCAGTTATCTACAGACTCAGGAAGCCAGTAAGGCAATTCAAACACGCTTGGTTAGCACCATCGCACAGGGATATTATAACCTGTTGATGCTTGATTTGCAAAAAGAGATCAGCTTGAAAAATTTGAGTTTGATCGACAATATTTTACAGATGACGCGGGTACAGCATGCTCTGGGACTTACGACACTTTTAGCAGTGCAGCAACAAGAAGGTAACCGAGATCTTGTGTTAAAATCTATTCCGGTATTGGACGAACAGATTATCATTCAGGAAAATGCTTTGCAGGCATTAGCAGGTCATATGCCCGGTCATATAGAAAGAAAAACTTCTTTAGTCACTTTAAAGGCAAAAGATCATCTCGCAACAGGTGTTCCTGCTACGATGCTCGCTTTACGTCCGGATATAAGAACTGCAGAACTGGAAGTCCAAAAGTCATTCGCACAGGTGCATGTTTCTAAAGTAAGCATGTACCCGAGTTTAAATATTACAGCACAAGGAGGATTAAATGCTTTTAAAGCGAGTGATTGGTTCAATATCCCAGGTTCGTTATTTGGAGCTTTAACGGGTTCACTGACGCAACCAATAGTACAAGGTCGACAGTTAAAGACAGCTTTCAATCAAGCCAAAATAGCAAGTGCACAGGCGGAAATTCAGTTTAAAGAAAGTGTATTACAGGCAGTAGGAGAAGTATCCAATATTCTAGCCAGTATGGCATCTTTAAAAGAGCAGGAAGAAATATCACGCGGTCTGGTTGCCCGCAATCAGGAGATGATTAAAAATGCAGATATTCTTTTTAAGAATGATATGGCAACGTATTTAGAGGTGATAGCAGCGCAGCAGAGTAAGTTGCAGGCCGAACTCGATAATGCAGCTATTAAGAGTCAAAGACTCTATGCCGAAGTCAATTTATACCGTGCCTTAGGAGGGGGTAGACATTAAAAGAATAGTACGTGGTAAGTCTATTATATCTGTTTAACGAGTGTCCTGAGCCCTAGCGCTTAGGACATTTTTAACCGTGAAAAGATAATTAAATTTTATTTAAACACAACAAAATCAAGTAA
Source organism: Sphingobacterium anhuiense (assembly GCF_042686355.1). Classification (NCBI taxonomy): domain Bacteria; kingdom Pseudomonadati; phylum Bacteroidota; class Sphingobacteriia; order Sphingobacteriales; family Sphingobacteriaceae; genus Sphingobacterium; species Sphingobacterium anhuiense. The sequence continues at coordinate 1,273,040 of NZ_JBHUPE010000004.1, read as the reverse complement.
TAAGTGTTTAACGATGTACTCTGGTAGCTTAAGACCAGAAAATCAATAATAACGAGAATTCTAATCCATTAATTTTAAATATCACTTAAATACAACAAAATGAAACAACAAGTGAATGAAGCAAAAGGTAAGCTGGGAATATTAATTCCGGGCTTGGGTGCAGTAGCCACCACATTGATCGCAGGTGTCGCAGGTATCAATAAGGGGTATTCAAAACCCATAGGTTCAGTATCACAATTGAGCCGCATTCGTTTAGGAAAACGTACAGAAGATCGAAATCCTTTGATTAAGGACTTCGTACCCTTGGCAAAATTAGAAGATATTGTGTTTGGAGGATGGGATGTATATGCCGATAATGTCTTTGAAGCAGCTTCAAAAGCACGTGTTTTAGAACCTTATCAATTGGAGCAAGTACGGGCGGAGTTGGAGCAAATTAAACCCATGAAGGCTGTTTTTGATCGTAATTTTGTTAAGAATCTCGATGGACAGCATATTAAAGAGGGATTTACACGAAGAGCTTTGGCCGATGCTGTCCAAGCAGATATTCAGAACTTTAAAAAAGAAAATAACTGTGACCGTATCGTAGTACTTTGGTGTGGCTCAACTGAAAAATATATTGAAGGAAATGCTATTTTTGATAGTCTGAAAAATTTTGAAGATGCTTTGGATCAAAATGATCTGCGTATTCCACCTAGCATGATTTATGCATATGCAGCTTTAAAGCAGGGCGCACCTTATGTTAATGGAGCACCAAATTTAAGTTGTGACGTTCCTGCCATTGTGGAGTTAGCACAGTTGATGCAAGTAGCAATAGCGGGAAAAGATTTTAAAACAGGTCAGACTTTGATGAAAACAATTGTTGCTCCTGGTTTACAAGCTCGCGCATTAGGAGTTGAAGGCTGGTTCTCAACCAATATTTTAGGAAATAGAGATGGACTTGTATTAGACGATCCGGAAAATTTCAAAACAAAAGAAGTTTCCAAGCTAAGTGTGCTTGAAGAGATTTTGGATGCCAAGAAAAACCCAGAGTTGTACGGTAATCTATATCATAAAGTACGTATCAACTATTACCCGCCACATGGCGATAATAAAGAAAGCTGGGATAATATTGACATTTTTGGCTGGATGGGATACAAAATGCAGATAAAAATTAACTTTTTATGCCGTGACTCTATTCTGGCGGCGCCTGTAGCATTAGATCTAGCGTTATTCATAGATCTGGCACAGCGTGCAGGTATGTTCGGTATCCAAGAGTGGTTATCGTTCTATTTAAAATCTCCACAGACTGCTCCTGGCTTACCTCCAGAGCACGATATTTTTAAACAGCTCATCAAATTGCAAAACACGTTGCGCCATATGATGGGGGAAGATCTGATTACACACTTAGGTCTGGATTACTATCAAGAGCTAGTGGATAGCATGTAACGCATTATACAATTTACAACACCCTTGAAGTATTTTTAAATACTTTAAGGGTTTTATCAATTAAGATGGAGTACGCAATTATAGCTGCCGGTGAAGGGCAGCGGTTAAAGAAGGAAGGATTTAAAAAAGCAAAGCCTTTGTTGCCTTTGTTAGGTGTTCCGATGATCGAGAGACTGATCAATATTTTTGCAGCGCAGGGGGCCAGATCTGTTTTCATTATTATCAACGGAAAGAATAAAGAATTACATAAGTTTTTGGTCAAACATGAATTTAAAATTCCAATTCATTTGTTGATCAAAGATACCGTGAGTTCCTTACATAGTTTTGTTGCTCTGCAAGAAGCATTTCCCCATTGGGATTCCTGCTGTCTTACAACGACAGACACGGTGTTTGAACCGGATACCTTTGGCCAATATGTAGAGGCATTTCAACAGGGAGATATGGACGGATTATTTGCTGTTACTCCTTTTGTTGATGACGAAAGTCCTTTATATGTGACGGTAAATAGCGATAATAGAATTGTTTGTTTTTCGGATAACAAATATCCGCAGGCAGCATTCGTATCGGGTGGTATTTATTGTTTACGAAAGAAGGCTATGCAGGCAGCCGTTGAATCCTTAGCCGCAGGCAATCAGCGCATGCGAAATTACCAACGATTTCTTATCGATAAAGGATTTATGATCAAAGCGTATCCTTTTGCCAAAATTATTGATGTGGATCATCTACATGACAGGGAGACGGCTGAATATTTTTTAATGGAGCAAAAGAGCCAATCATGAGAGTATACGCAATACTAAGGAAAAATGATTTCTCGCCAAATCATGTTAATAATGATACAGCAATTTTTCAGGCAGTAATCGGATTACTGGAAAAAGAGGGTGTCAATATCACCCAGGTAACAGAAGATGATTTTCTTTCCCTGAAAGGTTATCAAAATGAACCCATTATCACAATGGGAAGATCCAAAGCATTAGTGCGTTATTTGCAAGAGCTGGAGCGTAATGGCGTTTTGATTATCAATTCATCATTTGGAATCCAGAGCTGCTATCGGACTATTATGACAGAAAAACTGTTAGAAAATGATGTGCCTTATCCAGCGAGTGTAGTTGTTAATACCCACGATGATATAGGAGAACTGTTTGATCATTTTGGCTTACCGGGTATATGGATAAAAAGAGGAGATTTTCATGCCGTTCATAAGGAAGATGTCAGTTTTGTAAGCACCAAGGACGAAGCAAATAATATATTGGCAGAATATGCTTTGCGTGGTATTGATGACGCTGTCGTATCGCAACATTTATTTGGTGATTTGGTAAAGTTTTATGCAGTCTCTGGGACTGATTTTTTCTATTGGTTTCATCCTTATGATCTAAATCATCATAAATACGCCGCTTATGAGCAAATAAACGGTGCAACAGCACATTACCCTTTTGATAATGAGGCTTTAAAACAGGCTGCGGAACGAGCGGCTCAAGTTTTGGGAGTCACTATCTATGGTGGAGATGCTATCGTACAAGCTGATGGAAATTTTCATATTATAGATTTAAACGATTGGCCAAGCTTTGCGCCCTGCAGAGAACAGGCCGCAGAAGCAATAGCCACTCATATTTTTGGAAAATTTTCTGAATTTATAGATCGGATGATCTTTAATGAAGAAGATAAAGATGATCGGAATTATGTCTAAATCAGAACATACATTATTTGAACAGTCACTCAAATCGAATGACACAGAAGAGCGAATCGATATTTGGTTTTACAGGCCGATAGGTTACCGTATCGCTAAGTTTTGTGCCCGAGTAGGAGTGACACCCAATGCCGTGACGATCACCAGTATATTTTTTGGTGTAGGAGCCGGGATTCTCTTTTATTACGGTGATCTATGGATCAATATCATCGGCATGCTCTTATTGGTATTTGCCAATTCTTTAGACAGTGCAGATGGACAGTTGGCCAGGATGACCGATAATAAAAGTCGATTTGGAAGAATTTTAGATGGATTTGCAGGTGATTTCTGGTTTGCGGCCATTCATATTGCTTTATGTTTACGCTGTATGAATGAAGGTTGGTCAGCCTGGATTTGGGTACCAGGTGTTTTAGCGGGAGTATCCCATGTATTTCAATCAGCAATGGCTGACTATTATCGCAATGTCCATTTGTATTTTATAAAGGGAAAAGCAGGTAGTGAACTAGATAATTCGAAAGAGCTTCAGGCAGAGTTGGACAAAATGAGCTGGAAGAAAGACTTCTTTCAAAAATTCGTACTGAACGGCTATAAGAATTATACCACCATGCAGGAGAATTTTTCGCCAAAACTGCAGCAGTTATTGCAGATGGTTAAGCGTAAGTATGCCGACCAGATGCCAGCATCATTTGTCAACGCATTTCGTATCCGTAACCGACCATTGATGAAGTATACCAATATCGTACAGTTTAATACACGCGTACTGTTTTTATTTCTATGGATCTTTATTGATCAAGTCTGGTTATATTTCTTTTTTGACATGTTTATTTTAAATCCGATACTGATCTATATGTGTAAAAGACAGGAGCAAGTAAGTGCTCATTTCATCGATCAATTAGCGACAAATCAATATGATGAAAAACATATATAAGCTTATTTTCTTGATCATTGGAATAGCTACACTTGCTTATATGATTTTTAGTATTGGTCCAGTAAATATTTGGAACAATCTGTTGCAGACCGGGTGGTGGTTTGTGCCCATATTGCTAAGTTGGTTGGTGATCTATGTAATGAATGCTTTTGCTTTTAAATCAATCATTGAAGAACCGAACGTTCCTGAAACGAAACTGCCCTTTATCAAAATTCTACAGTTGACAGTAAGTGGCTACAGCATTAATTATGTTACACCCTTTGTCGCTTTAGGCGGCGAACCTTACCGGATCATGGAATTGAAACCACATTTGGGAGAAGCAAAAGCGAGCTCCTCGGTGCTGCTGTACGGTATGGTGCATATTTTATCGCATATTGTTTTTTGGCTGGTGTCCATCTTTTTGATTCTAGCAGTAGTGCCCTTAAGTGCGAGCATGCTGATCGTCTGTTTATTTATTTTATTCTTTGGACTCGGTATTTTTTGGTCCTTTTCAAAAATTTATAAACGGGGATTTACAGTCACTATCGTACGCTTTTTTCAAAAGATTCCATTTGTAGGTAAGTACGCGCGTACATTTTATGAAGATAAAAAAACAGTACTCGAACATGTTGATCAGCAGATCCAAGATTTATATACACAGCGTAGACCACAATTTTTTGTAGCACTCTTTTGGGAATTTTTCGCTCGGGTTGTAGGTTGTGCCGAACTTTATTTTATTGGAGTAGCACTGGGACTCGATATGAGTGTGATTCAGGCTTTTATAGTTAGTTCAGGATCTTCGCTTTTCGCTAACCTGATCTTTTTTCTGCCTATGCAATTGGGTACACGTGAAGGAGGATTGGCAATGGCAGTCACAAGTATTGGTTTCCCCGCATCGGTAGGTATATTTATGGGATTGGCAACACGTATTCGTGAAATTATTTGGATTGGTATAGGGTTGATTTGGATGAGTATAGTCCGTAAAGATTATAAATTAAGATGATGAAAATAACAGGTATAAAGGGATTATTATTTGATTACGGCGGAACATTGGATACCAATGGAAGACATTGGGCAGCTGTTTTTTGGGAATATTATCAATTTTATGGAGTAGCGACCAATAAGTCCGTTTTCTACGATGCATATGTATATGCTGAACGAAAAATGGCTACAAATCCTATTATAAAGCCACTTTTTAATTTTAAAGATGTGCTTTTAGCTAAGATAACAGCACAATTTGAATATTTAAATATGACCTCTCTGGTAGATAGTGTCGGATTGCAAATTGTTAATGCCTGCAATAAACTAGTAGAAGATTGTCTTGATCACGTTAGGCCATTACTTGATACTTTATCGAAACAATATAAAATGGTGATGGTATCTAATTTTTATGGAAATCTGGAACATGTTTTAGAGCATTATCAGTTGCTGCATTATTTTGAGGCCGTTGTCGAATCTGCACGAGTTGGAGTACGTAAGCCTAACCCTGAAATCTATACTTTAGGTGTTTCAGCATTAGGTATACCTGCAAATGCCTGCCTGGTGATTGGAGATTCCTATACCAAAGATATGGAACCGGGAAAAGTGAACGGTTGTCAAACACTTTGGTTGAATGGAGAAGGTTGGGAGGAACAACCGCTTCATTCAACTTCATCAGCAGACTATACCATAACAGATATAGCACAACTGAAGGAATTCTTGGTATAATTCCTTTTGTTGTATTTTGGAAATCTCCTTCACTGTTGGCTTTCTTGATTTCCGCCGACAGTGATTGGAGATTTTTATTTCGCTATTATTTTAGTGCTGGTAAAGGATTGAATCCTTCGGCACGAATTGACCAATTTCCATCCTTAGGGAATCCAGGATTTTTTGAGGATGAACCATCCCAACCACCGGCCATCATGGCAATTGCAGTTAGTAGTCCACCATTTGATGGAAAATAGGGAAATGGACCGCCTGTAGCTAAACCATGCTGGTCAAATTGAAAATTATTACTAGGGTGCAGTAGCAAATCGATCGCCAGTTCCGGATAGCCACAACGAGCAGCAGCCATAGCTAGCATGGGAAAGTCCCATCCCCATGTGCGATCAAAGTTCCAGGTTTCCATCACTTTTTTCAGTGTACGTTTGAATGTTTCTGGATCTACACCATCTCCTGGAAGCATGCCATAAGTACCAATTAGTCCAGGGTGTTCGTAATTATATTTTTCCCACATGTCTGGTATATTCTCATAAGTCTCATACAAGCCATTTTTTTGCGGTAGGGGGGCGAGTTTATCCTGTACATTTTTCCATTTTTTACTTGTTGGCATGCCAAGTCGCTCGCGCCACTGTTGTGCTAAGCGTAGTCCAGTACGCCAATAACTTAATTCAAATGTCGGATTTTTGGTTACTAATGGATCAGAATTTTCCGATACTAAGTATAGAGGAGGACCTAAATCAAATTGATTTTTTGTTTTGTCATACGAAGCATAATCTGCCATAAAATCTGCAGTTGCAAATACCACATCTCTCCATTTCGTTAATGTTTCCTTGTTCGTATGCAATCGATAATCGAGTTCCGCAAAATAAATGGGATGGGGTTGTTGCCATACAAGTGTCGCATGAATTAAGTCTGGCCAGTCTCGATCGATATCACCAGTACACTTGGGCCAGCGTACTCCTTGATATCCTTGATTGAATGCCCTTTCTGTTGATGTTTTTAAAAAATTTTGATATGTCGAAAGACTTTTATCCCACAAAGCCCATCTGTTCCAGAGCGCATAATGTACGCCATGCCACCAAATCATTTCGAAATGGAAACGACCAAACCAGCCATTATTGACCAGACCACTTTCTTGTGGAGGTAAAGAGCCCGACTCATTCAGTCGCATCAGGTATTGCGATAGTACAATTCTCCGTTCCAACTCTTTCCATCGCTGATCTTTGCTCTCAGATAGATCGATAGCAGCTCCAGAATTCCAGAATGCTTTCCATGATTTTTCACTTTCATCAAAAAGGTGTGAAGTGATGGGTACCTGAATATCGTTAGTTTGATTTGAATAGAGACAAGTGAAGGAAAGTGTTGCTGTATCTTTGGGTATAAGTTCAAAACGATGCATTTGTTTTGTCTTTATCATCTGAGCATCAGTCGCCCATTTAATGGAAGCGCTATAATGTGTGCTATTCATTGTACGGTCTATACGTACAGAATTTTTTTCTAAACTCTGAAGTGTGGAAGTATGTTGATCACCGCCATCATATACGCCTAGGTAATTCTCATATCCCTGTTCTATGGCATAAGGAAATGCAAAGAAAACGGCAAGTTGCCCCTTTCCGATAAGTGCACTTTCAATCGATACCCCAATTGCATCGCTATCGGGATGACAAGCTGTTTTAACAAGGACCGGTACACCTTCAAATACAAAACTGCTGCTAATGATTCCTGTCCAGAGATCAACTTCTTGATGGGTATGTGAAATATCATTCTGATTTCCCAGTTTACCATCATTTCGAATTAGTTTGAAACCTATGCGTCCTAAATTGAAGCGATGCGGATTTGCTGCAAGCCAGTTGGATAGTTGTTCCTGTTTTGGATTTGGAAGATCGTAAGAAACATCTTTACCATTGGTTTTGAGAGCTGTCTTTTTGAAGTCACTTTCCTTCATCCCTTTTGGTAAAGGACTACTGTGCCAACTCCAGTTTGATAAAGTGTTAAATGGGACAAATGTTTGTAAACCTGTAATATCTACTGCAAAAGCAAATTCGCCATTACCAACCTGTGCTGGACTCAACAGATCAAGTCTGTTGGTTACAATCCGATGTCTATCTACTACTGCTTTTCGATCAATAGCAATTTGTCCAGAGGTTTGATGTAGAAAAAAAGGTATACATAGTAAGCAAAAGAAGAATCTTTTCATTATAATCGGTTTTGGACAATAAGATAAGCAATTAAACCCATTCCATTGTTAATCCAGTATGAATAAAAGCCCGTAATTGTCCATTTTTATATATATGTATGTACAATCTAATATTTATTCTTGCATATGTACGTACAAAGTTTTATTATTGTATTATAGATGAGACGTGTGATGTTTATTAAGTGTGGTTTAATTTTAATTATACCTGCATGGCATCAATTGAAAGATCGAAATTTATTTTAAATCTTGTCAAATAATTACCCTTTAAACCAGTGATGATTGTGTCTATTTTTAATTGAATATTGTCGTTTTGATCCCATTTTTGAATTGGGTAAGAAAGCAGATGTTTTTTTAAGAATAACCAATAAACTAAACAGTATGAATAAACGAAATAAATTTTTAATAGCAACAGGATTATTTTTTCTAGCTTTTGGACAGGAGGCCTTAGCACAGCAAAATGTGATTTGGCAATTGGGTAAACCTGATGGGTCGAGTGCAGAGTTTGCATTAGCACCAGGAGATTATAAGAATTTTTTGGCTCATGATATGGGATATGAAGACAGACAGGTGATCATTGGTCAAAGTCAGCTAAATACAGAATTGCCCTATGTTCTTCCAGGGCCTGCAAACGAGTGGGGTGGTACAGGACCTACTTCAGGTTTACGAACACATTTTCTCAATTTCTATTACGCTTTGGATAAAGCATCTGGCAACGACCCTTATGTATTGGAAGTAGACCTTGTGAATTCGGATCCTAAAAATCACCCAACTTTGCAGTTATCTATTAATGGTCGAAATTATAATTATGACATTATTAATGGAGCCGGTACAGGAGAACCTGGAGTTGGAGCTTTGGGGAAGAAGAAACTCATCATAAAACCAGATCCATCTGTACTTCGCGCAGGATATAACCATATCACCTTAACCGTTTTGAAAGGTGGATGGGTAGAATTTGATTCTTTTCGTTTGCTGGGGCCAGCAACATCCAAATTGATCACAAATTACGATGCTTTGGTAAAGCAGATCAAGGTTGCCGATTTTGAATCCAATAGTCCTAAAGGACGTATGCAGAATCTTTTGGTAGAGGTGCTTCGTTTAAAAAATGCCCAGCGTATCCGGGTTCTTGTAGACGGTAAATCCGTCTATCAAGGAAGTTTAGACAAGGGTTTATCTATGCTAGAAGTGCCTCTTGATCCCGTCAAAAAACCAAAGCAAAGTATATGCGATATTTACGTAAATGATAAATTAACAGATCGTTTGCAGGTGACACGAGCACCGAAAAGACTTGGAGGTGCCTCCGACTATGTTAATACCATGATCGGTACAGCTCATTCACGATGGATGATTGCCCCGGGACCCTGGATGCCATTTAGTATGGTGAAGATCAGTCCAGATAATCAAAATATTGGTTGGCAGGCAGGTTATGAACCCTCAATAGAATCGATCGGTACATTTAGTCATATCCACGAATGGACAATGGCAGGATTAGGAACCTTTCCTACATCAGGAAAACTGCAGGTTAAGGTTGGAGATCAGTACGAACCCGAATCAGGATATCGCTCACAGATTGATAAGACAACCGAACGTGCTCCATTAGGATCCTATCACGTCAAGTTGACCGATCACGATATCGATGTCGACATCACACAGACGACACGAGCAAGTTTTCAACGTTATACCTTCAACGGATCTGATACCGGCCGTGTAATGATCGACCTAAAAGCTAACGGCGAGTATCCTTACCAGATTCTAGATTATAAACTAAAGAAAGTATCAGACACTAAAATCATCGGATATAGCAGTCAGCTATCTGAAAATGTGTGGTCTACCGATGCCAAGCAAGATTACATTGTTCATTTTGCAATCGAGTTCGATCGTCCCATCATCAACTTCGGAACATGGAAAGGTGACCAGGTCAGTTCTGGCCAAGATGGCGAAGGTAAGCAGGTGACAGAAGCCGGCATGTTTGTTGAATTTGATGTAAGGAAACAAAAAACAGTTCAATTACGCACAGGCATATCCTATGTGAGTATCGAAAATGCCGAAGAGAATTTGCATCAAGAAATCACCCAACCTTTTAAATGGTCTTTCGATCAGGTTGTAGCACATCAGCACGATGTTTGGAATGAGTTGCTCGACCGCTTGGAAATCACCTCCGACGATTATTTGGAGAAAGAGAAATTCTACACCAATATGTACCGTGCACTAGCCAGTAGAAACACGTTTAGCGATATTAACGGGCAATGGCGAGATTCACGTGAAGTAGTTCGTACACTCACCAACAAGAATGATCTGGCACTTGGATGTGACGCATTCTGGAATACCTTTTGGAATCTGAATCAATTTTGGAATTTGGTGACTCCTGAATGGTCAAACAAATGGGTTAAATCACAATTAGCCATGTACGATGCCGATGGCTGGTTAGCTAAAGGACCAGCAGGAATGGAGTATATACCAGTGATGGTTGCAGAACATGAAATTCCGCTGATCGTCGGAGCATACCAGATGGGAATTCGTGATTATGATGTAGAAAAGGCTTTTACAGCAGTTAAGAAAATGCAGATGACCAGCCCTCTGAAATTTGAAGGCGGATTTGCGGGCAATAGAGATCTGGATGTATATTTAAAATATAAATATGTACCATCAGATCTGGGCCGTTTTTCCAATAGTTTAGAATATAGCTATGATGACTGGACGGTAGGTCAGTTTGCCAAATCATTAAACAAAACTGATGATTATGCATATTTTAATGACCGGGGAACCTGGTGGAAAAATGCAATCGATCCTTCAACAGGCTATGCCCGGATGAAAGATTCAAAAGGCGAGTGGTTAAAAGATTTTGATCCCTTTAAATCTGGCGCAAACCATCATTACGTCGAAGGTAATGCATGGCAATTAACCTTCTTTGTCCCTCAGGATCTTCCTGGGCTTTCTAAATGGATCGGTGAAGATGTGCTGTTAAAGCGATTGGAATGGGGATTCGGAGAGAGTGAAAAATGGCGTTATAATGGGCCAAATGATCAATACTGGGATTACCCCGTTGTACAAGGTAATCAGCAATCGATGCATTTTGCCTATATTTTTAATTACATGAATAAACCTTGGCTCACGCAAAAATATAGCCGTTCTATCGCCGAAAGGTATTATGGACAAGGAATTTCCAATGCCTATCTCGGTGACGAAGATCAAGGGCAGATGAGTGCATGGTATATCATGACAGCAATCGGTTTATTCCAGATGGATGGAGGAACCCGAAGCAATCCGGTATATGAAATTGGCAGTCCCATGTTCAAAGAGATCAAGATTAAACTGGATAACAGATACGGTAGAGGAAAGCAATTCGTGATCAAAGCCAATAACAGCAGCAAACAGAATATCTACGTGCAGGCCGCAACCCTGAATGGAAAGAAACTTGATACATTTTATTTTGATGCTTCCGAGCTTCTGAAAGGAGGAGAGCTTGTCCTAGAAATGGGATCTGAACCAAATAAACAGTGGGGGCTTATGCATCATTAAACCATTGATTCAGGTAGATTATACATAATCATTGTTAAAAAGCTCATCTGCACTAAAATACAGATGAGCTTTTTAATGATTTTTTCATCCAATTCACGGGTTGCAATCATCAGCTACTATGCCGATAGGCAGCGCTATGGCGTCCTCTCGTGCTAAATCAGCAACATCGTTTAATGCCTTTAATCGATCAGCTTCATCAAAATTGTCAAGAGGTCCAATAAAATTGCTTTCAATCGAAGTGATACCACAGTATTCCAGAATACCATTTTTTAATTGAACCAATCCACTGGATCCATAAACCCCTTTATAAGTTTTTAGGTTTAGATCACCCGCTGTGGTTATGATTCTAGCAGTCTTGTTTTGAAGTAAGCCCACATTTAGACCCTGTTTAGACTTGCCAAATGTAATGCCGGGTAGAAATGCTCGGTCAAAAAAACCTTTCATCAGGGCAGGCATACCGAGCCACCAGAGTGGATGTATCCATACCTGATGCTCACTCCATTGAATGGTTTGCAGCGCTTGGAGCAGATCGGGCTCCAGTTCCATTCTCTGCCTATAGCCAAATTGTAAATTAGGATTAAAGTCCAAATCTGCAAGAGCAATATAACAAACTTCAGCACCTGATTCTTTCGCCGCTTTGATATAAGCTTTTGCCAGAGCACTATTGAAACTTAATTTATCCGGATGCCCGTTGATAACAACTATTTTTTTCATTTTTTCTGATTGATGATTTTCTTAAATAATTCGATTTGCTTTGCATAAAAGGTCTCCGATAATTCACAAGGGAAAAAATCAAAAGCATGTACTGCACCTTCTATTTCCAGTAATTTGACACAAACACCCGCAAAACGTAATTTTTTCGTGTACAATTTCCCTTCATCTTTTAAAGGGTCAAATTCACATACAATGATGGTAGCATCGGGTAGATGATGAAAATTAGTTTCACCTAATGGCACAGCATATTTAGGCAATGGCAATCTGGTATTCCGTAGGTAATGCTTCCACATCCATGCAGCCGCTATTTTTGTTTGCATCGGTGCTTTTGCTAAACTGTCCATAGATGGACTCTTCAGCGTATCGCTCATTGGAGGATAAAGTAAATATTGATGTTGGATGATTGCATTCTTTTTATCCCGGGCTAGGTGAGTAATCGATGCAGCGATTGTTGCACCGGAACTGCTGCCGCCGATAATGATCATATTTTGATTACCATCCAGTTTGCCCGCATTTTGATAAAGCCACAGTAAGGTGTCGTAGCCATCTTCTATAGCTGCAGGAAAAGGATGTTCTGGAGCTAATCGATAATCGACAGAAACGATAAGCATACCAACTTCAAGCGCTAATCTAAAGAGTATAAAATCATACTGCTCCGGAGTTCCATATATAAATGCGCCACCATGAAAATATAACAATATCGGTAAATCTTGCTTAGCTTTTGGTTTGTAAATTCTCAAACGTATCTTTTCTTCAGACTGTGAAGATGGAATTAGCCTATTTTCAACAAGTAATTGCTCTGGTATAATCAAAGGCTCTTCGTTTAAAGATAAGCGTAGCTCTTCCGCTCTGATTTTTGTAGGATCGTTTTGTAGCAAATATTCATATTTTATTTTACTGTAAGGACTAGCAGCAATAGCCTCTAATAATTCTGGATCTATATTCCTCAACATGATTTCAAATTCCTTTAAAATTGTACAACCACTTTACCTACCGTTCTCCCAGATTCAATTTGCAGATGCGCTTCTGCCATCTGATCAAAATTGAAAACATGTGAGATATGAGGTTTCAGAATACCCGTTTCTAATAAATGCGCAATTTGTTGCATAGCCGCTCCATCACTATAAACAGACATAAAAAAGCAAGCGTGAAGATTTTTTTCACGAGCTTTTAACTGATCATCTTTCGTATGTCCCGACGGCAGGGCTACGATAGTGCCAAAAGGTTTTAAAACCTGAACTGACTTTTGAAAATTAGCACCCCCCAGTGACTCCAGTACAAAATCGACATTCGTAAGGACCTGTTCAAATTCCGTTGAGTTGTAATCAATATGTTCATCAGCCCCTATGTTGAGCAAGAAATCACGATTATGTACCGATGATGTCGCGATCACATAAGCACCCATATATTTGGCGATCTGTACTGCGAAATGACCAACGCCACCAGATGCGGCATGGACCAATACGATGTCATTTGGACGCAGTTTTCCATAAGTATTAAATGCTTGCCACGCTGTTAATGCAGCCAAAGTACTGGCAGCAGCTTCAATATGGCTGATCCGATTAGGTTTTAAGGCAAGATGCGATTCCGGAGCCGCAACAAATTCGGCATAAGCACGTCCATGTCCGACGAAGTTGACCATTCCAAAGACTTCATCACCAATCCCAAATTTACTGACTGCACTTCCAACTTCTATTATCACTCCAGAAACATCCCATCCCAAGATCAGTGGATCATGTTTTTTTAAATCTTCTGCAAGAGGAGCTTGTCTACTGCGGACCTTTACATCCACAGGATTGATACCAATTGCTTTTACTTCAATCAATACTTCACCCGGTTTTAGGATAGGCTTTTCAATATCTTTATAAATCAGATTTTCTACCCCGCCAAATTTTTCTAACACAATTGCCTTCATATCTTAATTTTTATTAGCAAAAATAGACTGAAAAAGGAGGTTAAAACAGGTACAATTAAGTGTTATTTGGGTATCTTTGCATCATGGCAAGAGAAAATATCTATCAATCCTTAGAAGTTTTTTACGAACAAGTTTCAGTATGTCCTTTACGTGATCGACAGTTTAATTTCTTCGAACTCGTATATGTTATCTCCGGCAATGGAAAACACGGTGTCAATGGAAATAAATTTGATTATTTTCCAGGAGACCTATTTCTCCTGACACCACATGATTGCCACGAATTTGATCTCGATGGAATGAATGAGTTTATGGTCGTACGCTTTGGAGAAAACTACATAAAAGAATATCAATGGAAAAGCATCGACCATATAGAATGCTTATTATACAATGCCTCTCATTTGTCGGGATCTGTGCTCGTTAATAAGGAAGACAAGCAGATGGTCAGCTTGCTGATGCAAAACCTGCAACAGGCATGCGAAGAGCGTGGACATTATAATGAAGATTTGAGAAGACATCTGGTCAATGCCATTATTGTCATAGCAGCAAGGAATATTGCGATTGTTAAACCAGAGCATATTTCACAGACTGCAGATACACGCATACTGCAATTATTGGATTATATACAGGAAAATATACGGCAACCCGAATTTTTAAAAATAGGAGTAATGGCCGAAAAATTTGGACTATCTTCCACCTATCTCGGAAGTTACTTTCGCAAACAATGTCATGAATCAATACAACAGTATATCTCTTCCTATCGGATCCGCTTAATAGAACATCGATTAAGGTTTAGTGATAAAAGAGTTCATGAGATTGCACATGAATTTGGATTTGCGGATGAAAGTCATATTAATAAGTTTTTTAAACGTCATCATGGACTGAGTTTAAAAAAATATAGACAGAAAACAACAGGATAACAAATCAGAAGCAGATATTTGAACGTAAGCTTATTGATTAAGAAAGAACTGAGTATGTAGTGTATTAAATTTACGGTGCCCTAATATACTAGTTCGTTATTTTTTCACTTGAAATCATTTTTAAAATAGGGTTATCTTGACTATAAGGATTATTGACCAATGTAATTGAGTCAGCCGCATTAACTAAAAATTCAAAACTATATTTATCATCATTCGTTACAAACTGCCATAGCGTGGTGTCATTCTCACCTCGTAACGTATATCTTTTACCTTGTGCTACGAATAATTTTTTGTTCATATTATCAAAGATACTGATGGAGAATTGTCCATCACCACTATATTCCTGATTAAGAACAATCAATGTGTAATTCGAATTTGAAGTAGATTTTCCTTCAAAAGTACGGATCAATATTTTTCCCAGTGTAGTATCAGTTTTAACTGGCTGTATGCTGGTTAAATTGCTGATCAGTGGACTATCTGTCACTGTGGGTAAGCTATCAGTTGTCTTTTTATTGTTTACTTTAGTAGCTTGACTTGTACATCCCAAGGAGATGATACTAAAAAAAAGGAAGGTATTTCGTATAGTCATCTGTTTAGATTATTAACCGTGTAAATTGTCTTTATTAATTTTCTTTAAAAGGTATTTTACTTGCTTTAGTGCCTCTGTAAGCCACTTTTCAAGGATCCTCTACACCTCATAAATGTAGGTAATTAATCTGAAAATAGGACGCCTGTCTTAATATTCAATTGATGAGGATTAAAATCTTTAAAGGAATATTTTACTTTTTTCTCCAGATACTCAATACATCCTGCCAATTGCTCATTTTCTTTTTTCATTCCAATTAATTTGAGCATTTTCGATTCATAAACCAATAGAAATGAAAAGAACACTTTTATTATTGCTGCTACTTTTATTTTTTAAAACCTGGGCGCAGGACCAGCAGGGAAATGACTACTTTTTCGGAGAGAATTTTCATTTTCATGGTTTTTCAACAGATAAACGTATGATGATACGCAATGATGTTGTCTATGCCAAATCAGCTAAATATTTATGGCATGTCTATCGTAGTTTTGATAATAAAGTAAAATTACCTGGAGATGGTCTGAATGACATTCCCAATTCTCCAATCCTGCTCGGTATAAAATTGAGCCCTAAGCTTAAAAACTTTTTTACGGCACCTGTTCAAAACATATCCAAAGTTTACTATAGTTATATCGTACCCGATAGTTCCGATGCCATTATTGTCGCTATGGGGATTAATAAAGATAATTATAAGGATTATATCTACCGGGTTATCGAGCATGATAGTGTCGAACTAGTACCCTGGTCTCCGATACCTAAATTGTCAATGGAATATGGAGCTAAAGTCCCTTATGGGGCTATAGGAACTTTTAATTACCCCGGAAAACAGATCCTCGTAGAGGTCAGGCATAAGAAGAATTACGGTATCAGAGATGGTTATATTATTGACTGGCGCAAAAATAATCGCCCCGTACTGAAGCAGCTGGTAGCAAGAGGGTCAGGAGAATATGGGTATTTCAATGTATTAAACGACTCTTTGAATAAGGGGCAGGTTCAATCCTATGATAAGCATACTGGAGTACCGATAGGATGGACCTTTCAAAAAGATAGTATCACTGAATTTGATCTAGAATTTGACAAGCATGAGACGGTACCATATTCCATTCATTTAATTAAAAAAAGCAAAGGAAAGGTGGATACACTTCGTCTGGAGTGGTGGACACAATTAGACAAGTTTAGCATTGCAAATCAATATTTGAATGAAGTAGGTCAGTATGAACTGTTGGTACATAAAACCGGAAATCTTTCGAAATATAAAGATAACGAGATCTTGCGCATTTCCTATCGAATAGTGCCGACAGCACTAAAGACCACACAAGCGGTGTGGCCTATCATATGGCCCTATCTTTTAGCAGGCTCAATTGTGGTATGCGCTGGATTCTTTATTATGAGGTATCGGAATCGGAAAAAGATGCAACAGATAGAACAACAAAAGCAGGCAGTTACACTACAGATCAAAAATATCCAGGCGCAGTTAAATCCCCATTTTATGTTCAATGCCATCAATTCCATTCAAAATTTAATTCAAAAGAATGATTTGATCGGAACCAATCATTACCTAAGTAAATTTGCATCGGTTACTCGCGCCACATTAGAAAATGCAGAAAAAGAAATGAATCCACTAAGTGAAGAATTACAATTACTGGACGATTATTTACAGATGGAACAGTTAAGATTTGGTTTTCATTATCAGATAGAAAATAAAATTTCTGTTCATGCAGATCTGATTGAAATACCAACTATGTTATTACAGCCTATAGTCGAGAATGCCGTAAAACATGGTATCGCGATAATAGGGAACACCGGTATGATCAGTATTATCATTGATCAGCTTGGACAGACCATACGTATTTGTGTCGAAGATAATGGAGCCGGATTTGATTACACGATTGAAAATAAGGAAAGTGGATATGGTCTTAGATTGAGCAAAGAACGTCTGAATTTACTTAATAAGCTTTATCCAGAAAATACATTTCATATTGAGATTAAGACTACTAACAATAAAACTCAGGTCTGTATCCTGATTTCTAACTGGATTTCTAAAAATTAATCAGATGATCAGATATGTAATTATAGACGATGAGGTAAACAACATCGAAATATTAAGTTCTTATTTAGAAAAGTATAGGGATAATCTACAGTTGGTCGGTATAGCTACCCATGTTGACGAAGGTGTTTTACTGATAAAAAATACACAACCGGAGTTAATTTTTCTAGATATTCAAATGCCTCAAAAAAATGGTTTTGATCTGTTGCAGGAAATAGGAGAGCGTAGTTTTGAAGTGATTTTTGTAACCGCTTATGATAAATTTGGAATTCGAGCTGTTAAGTTTTCAGCATTGGATTATCTGCTCAAACCACTGAATATACAGGAGTTGGAAGAAGCATTGTATAAAGCCGTTGAAAAAATTAAGCAGAAGAAATACAATGCCAATCTGGAGAACCTAATCCAGAATCTCAATAACAAACAACATGATGAAGATAAAATTGCTTTAAGTACTGGAAGAGAAACCCGGTATATTCCCGTTGCTCAAATTGTTCGATGTCGTGCAGATGATAATTATACCGAAATCCATCTATTAGAAGGAGAACCGATTCTAATCAGTAAAACCCTTAAAGAATACGATGAAATGTTAAGCCAATATGGATTTATTAGAACACATCAGAGCCATCTTATAAATCCGAAGCATGTATTGGGCCTTACAAAAGGGGATAGTCCCGCAGTCCATATGCGTCATAATTTTTTGGTACCGATTGCCAGACAAAAAAAAGAATATGTATATCAAATTTTAAACCAGATTATAAAACCATGAAAACTCTTATTGTTTACTTTTTTAGCATCGTTTTTCCAATAGCTTTATTTGCTCAGGGAAAAAGTCATCCAACGCCACTTACAGATGTGGCTTTTGATACACAATCTACTCATCAAGTACAAGCTCAGATAAAAGGAAAAGTGTTACATGCAAGCCCGTCCGATCTCGAAAGAATTACGATTAAATATAGCATCGTGAATGCGGGAAATCCTTTTCAATCAAGTTATACAACCAAAGTAGCGCCAGATGGCACTTTTACTATTGTCATACCAGATAAATTAATGAATCAGCAAATATGGTTCACGTTTGGAGAATATGCATATTTCTGCATCTATTTAAATGAAGAACTGGAGCTCACTTTCGATCTTGACAAATTGAAAAAGAAATTTGTTTACTGGAATGGCGAGGGAGTTACTTTTGGTGGTAAAGATGGTAAAAAAAATGAGGTGATGAATAATTATATATTATTCGATAAAAAACATAACGAAGATTTTTCGACGAAATTGCGCGATCTAAATAAAAAAGATACAGCATTCTTAACCAATCTAGATAGCTTATTTGCTGTTCAGGATCGTGTTAATGACAAGTTCTATACTACCTATGGCAATACTTATCAATATTTAATCAAAAGTGAAACAGCGGCCAGTTATTATGAAGAGAAGTTGAAATATTTACTTGAAAACAAAATTCAAGTAAAACAGATAGAAGACATACTGACTCCTGTTTACGCGATATCCAACAACTCACGCACATATATACAATTTTTGAATTATTATGTAAGATCCTCTTTTAAAACTACCGGTCAAAAATATAGTCCTGTCAATCTTGCTAATTACTGCGATAGCATATTACCGGCAGCTTACGCAGATTTAATCAAGTTACAGCTAGAAGATAGAGATGTTAAACTTCAGCGTGATCTTTATAAACAATTAGCACCGAACCTGCATTTCAAATGGTCTAGCGACTATGTACGATCTCAGATTGCCATATTGGACAGTAAGATCGAGAAAATTGATTCAATCAACCAGGTATCAATTGTCAAAGAAAATGTTGCATCAACGCTTGGAAAACAAATCTTAAAAACCGGATCTGGAGCATTACTTTATGTCGATGAACATCAATCTGGAGCTGAGTTTTTGCGAGATTTGAAATCTACATTTCCAAATAAACTTGTTATAATTGATTTTTGGGCAACTTGGTGTATCCCATGTATTCAAGCAATGCCTTATAGTAAAGAGCTACATAAACAAGCAAAAGAAGCTGATTTACCCATTGAGTTTGTCTATATCTGCACATCATCCAATTCAAGTGAAGAGAAATGGAAAAATAAAGTGCTTGAAATAGAGCAGCCCGGTATTCATGTATTTGTTAATGAAAAGGTAACAAGCGAGGCGATGAATTTATTTAATAAAGGTGGTTTTCCTTCGTATATTATGCTAAAACCTGATGGAAGCTATGATTCCGAAACGATCACCAGCATGCAGGGATTATCGCTAGACACGTTGAAAGCACAGCTCTGATTCAGAGATCATGACGAATATGATGATGATGTACTTGAGACCATTTATTATTATCTTTTGTGTTAATAGTTTAAAATGCCTTTACTCTTCGTATCTTTGTCCCATAAATATAATAACATGCCAAGAGAAACAAAAAGAGGGCTATATCAAGGAATAATTGAGCAAGACGAAAAGGGTAATTACTTTTGTGGCCCATATTTATTGGACTATCAATTAGTAGAACTTCATTTTAGATTAGGAGATAAAGTGAGCCTTAAAAAAGTAATTGGTAATACCAGTAGAAAAAGTTTTGATGACTATCCTCAAAAATCAATCAAGTTCTCTCTAGCTGGAGAAGACCATGATGAAGATTAGTCATTAAATTATACAGATCAACATGCGATATATTCCATGTTGATCTGTATCTTAAATCTTTTCCTCATCATAATCCTTATCTGCACTATATCAGCACAATTTCTCGTAGTGATTTTCTAACATCGCTTGTACGTTCTGGCCACTTCTGTAATCCTGGTCACGAGTAACTACATGTAAGAGTTTTCTTGCTTTTTAAAGGAACATTGTTAAGATAAACTTTCTTCTTTATAGCTGTCTGTAAAATAGGTTGGATCAATAGTCTTTTCATTAATCTCATATTCTTTTTTAATTATCAGTTGATGATTAATTAAATACCTCAGGAGGTAAATGGGATTAACATGAGGGTAGTGTTTGTAAAGGAGATTAATACTATTAAAGACAGTTTGTTGATGAATCAGCTTCAGTATTGGGACAATGAGAAGATTATCAATAAATACATAAGGTTCTTCCTCTCTTTTCTTAACAACAGCATTCTGTACTTCAATAAATCGCATTCCAAGTACTGGACTTTTGACGAAATTGAGATCAGGATGAATCATGAGCAGATCTTGCGGCTCCAGATGAAGATGGAAGTCAATAGTATTATCCATAGTTTGGCGACCACTATATTGTTGCCAAAAAGGAGTCTGAAAGATTTGTTGTCGTCCATAAAAATCGTTCATCCATTGACCATGTTGCGACACGTCTCTTCGGATGAGCTGTTCGTAGTATGCAATAGCATGCTCATTCATATGCGGCTGTTGTAAAAGGGTATGAATAACCTTTGAGGCGTGTACGGCACTTTTAATGGCCTTAGTGACACCTTGCGCCGAAATGGGATCAGTCGTATAAGCGGCATCACCAACTTTAATATAATTGGACGCTATTGGGCTTTTGTCTTCATAGGAAGATGCATTACATGTAAATGTTTGTAAGTTATTCGGTATAAGCAAAGACACCGTTTGAAATGTTTGTAATGCCGCGGTATAGCAATTGTTACTGTTTTTGTATTTCTGAACAGCAGTAGGGTGTGAGAAATATGCTATTAAACTTACATCTTTAAATGGAGTCCCCCAGAACCAGCCCTCGGCACTAGCCTCTACAATCGGATGTTTAAAAGATTGTGGTAGGAAAGCATATGTGGCTATCAAAGGAGGTAAATAGCCTTTTTTTCCAGTTTTAAGCAATGATTTTCTTCCAGTTGCCTCCACCAGAAACCGTGCTCCAAACTGAAAAAAAGTATTTTCTTTTTTTACTTGTATCATCCATGTTGTATCTGGCATTTCTTGTATTCGTACATCCATAGCAGATTGAATCACATGAACGCCTAAGGAGATCACATGTTGTAGGAGTAACTGATCGAAAATTCCTCTATCCACAGTTAATCCCTGTTCATATTTGTTGATGATCGTATTGTCCTCCCATAATATGGAAGTCATACTGTGCTTATGTAACAGTGCTGGCGAAAGCAGATCAGTCAATTTTAATGTAGTTAGCCAATGTAAGATACCGCTCGAGAAACTACATCCGATATGAAAACGAGGAAATGTAGTTTTTTCTATTAACAGCACCTTGTAACCAAGATGCTGTAATTCTAAAGCTGTAATACAACCAGCTGGTCCGGCTCCAACAATACAAATATCAAAATTTTCCATCAGCTTTAATTAGTTGGCAATAGATGGCGAATGCGGTCATAAGATTGCAGGCAGAAAGTAAGCCATCCTCTGATAAAGTCACAGGCTTTCCGTCCATTTCCTAATATTTCGTGATGACATCCACCACCACATAAATACCTGGCCCAGCAGCTCTTGCAAGGTTCTTGCTGATGTACATGACGTTCTTGTAACCAATTATTCTGTGCAACGGTATCGATACCCTTTTCCAGCGTACCCATTGCTCCCTTATCATCGTTCACGAAACGATGACAAGCCGCTAGATCACCCGTAGCCGAAACCCCCAGATATCCTGCGCCAGCACCACATGGATATGGCTTATGCGTATTCTTCTCTATTTCTTTATAAGCATTCATCATATTTAAGAAAGGATATGGCTTGCCTGCTAATATTGCTTTTTCAAAAGCTAGTCCACAAGCTATCATTTCAGAAAGCAGGTCTTTTAGTCCATGATCATTAAGCTCATTGTGCTGGTCGTTTGCATGGAGTAGTGGCGACAGACCGACGCTATGAAATCCCATATCGATAAATTTTTGTAGTGTATCTGAGATATGCATATTTTGCGGAGTAACGGTTATACGGGCCGAGACCTGCATCTGCATTTGACTTCGGAGCAAAGGCATGATGTTTTTTAAAATCATGTCGAAAGATCCTTTACCGTTTTTTAAAGGTCTGAGTAGATCATGTTCTTCTTTAGAACCATCCAGACTGATGGTGACAGCAAATCGATAATTTTCGAAGAAAGCAATGTCTTCAGGGCGGATCAAAGTCCCATTTGTTGTGATGGAAAAATTAACCTGTACGTTTTTGGCCAATGCCATTTCGGAAGCATAGGCTGTGGTTGTCCGTATACCAGCGCGGTTCATTAAAGGTTCACCCCCCATGAAGCTGATCTGAATTGGTTCTCCAGGCTGTTTATCTTCCAATAGGAAATCGATAGCTTTCATGGCCGTTAAGATATCCATCGATTTGGCAGCCTCGCCAAATTCACCTTGCGAAGCGTAGCAGTAACTACAGCCAAGATTACATTTTTGCGCAATAGCTAGCGAAAGTGCGAAGGTTCGGGGATCTTGAACAGGAGCGTCATCAATATAAGATGGTGCCTGCTCTCGGTAAGGCAACAGAACAGCATCTATTAACGATTGATCCCCCAACTGTTGAAGTTGCAACAGTGACAATCGCATATTAGGATGCAAACGGAGTAGCCGGCTACCATTTGTTTCGAATAACAGCGGTATACGACCACTCGTTATTAGGTTGTAGTCCGTATGTTGCGGTTGCGAATCAAGCAAAACCTGCCGGGCTAGTCGCTCGGCATAACTTTGTTGGTCGATATCAGTTCTCATAAAGTTTCTGTTTAAGTAACATTAGTCCGAAAAAGTTTCGTCATTGCCTTTGATGATGAAATGCAGATCGTGTTCCCAATCTCTAAACAAATCGGTATAAGATAATAAATGCGTATCGGTTCTATTATCGGGGATATAAGTCCCGGTTCTTTCCTTAGCCATCCAGTTATCTCCTGTCGTAAATCCGGTTTTATTATTTTCAATATTGACATAATCGGGACGGCTGGCTGCCCAATAATAACAAGCGCATTCTCTGAAATCATTCTGCCAAGGTGAGCACAAGCCCCTTGTAAATTCACCGGGTTGTACTAATCCTGTACTAAATTCTACCGAATCTTCTTGAAAGAAGGATCGTACTTTTAATGCTACCCATTGTAGCTTTACACCCGAATCGGTAGTATAGTACATAGCTCCATCATTGTCAATTGCTTTTTTAAAGGCCTTCAAGTCATCCGCTGTAATTAGTACTTCTTTTTCGATTGCATCTGCAGTAAAGTAGCAGTATACTTCTTGACCCTGTCTTTGTAATGTATATATCAAGTTGTTGGACCATTCCATGAATACCGCCGAATCCGGATTGCTAGCCGTCGCAAGTGAGGTATTGTTATCTGGAGTTCCATTCGGTAATATCGGACCTACAGTTTCTACCATAGTAGGTTTCTCCATAATTCCTACCAGACGTCTGTGCATGAGCTGATTAAAATCTTTTTCAGTGTTCATGACATAATTGTTGTTTTCAGATAACTCAATACCCTCAAACGTCCGAATCCATAAGTTTTTAAAGTCAAATTCTAGTCCTGGAAAACAATTGGATATCGCTGCTGAAGGTAAAATACAAAAAGGATTCCCCTTACCTTTATAATGGAGCTGCGCTTTATAATCCTTGTAGGCGATTGTATTTCCGGGTGAATTTGCTTCCGAAATCAGTTTTTTAAGAGATCCCTGTGTAATCGCTTTGATAATCGTATTGATCTGTCTATATGTTAGTGTCAATGCCCTGGCATCAGCACCCCGCATCATGGCCGGCATTTTTCTTCTGGTTTCATTATCAAGCTTACCAATTTCGTAAGGCATGCGGATTGAGTTGATGAACCAGGGCGCAATACCCGTGTCTAAACTGTTGTAAATGCGTTCATGCAATTGTCTGACAGCGAAATTATCAACAATATCCGGAGACATTACAGGTTCGAAAGCTCTATGGGTATCATTTGTGTCTTGACGCGGCATTGTACTGGCAGTACCACTTATACCATAATAAGGATTACCGTTCATGATTGCAGTATTCATCAATCGAATAGTTTCAAAAGCCCTGCGTATGATTTCTTGGATATCATCGATATGAACGAGTTCATTCTCATCAAATTCCGGCCCGTATAAAATCTGTTCAAGTTCATCAGTTACCACACGTATTGGTAATATATCGGGGGCAAAAGCAGGCGGAGCAGTGGCGAGTGATGCCCGTGCTTTAAAATCTTGATCCGAAGTATGTAAAGTTACTTCCAGCCATCCGTCACTAGCATCATCAAATAAACCAATACTATATTGCCATATGCCCTCATCGTAACCTGCAAAAATTTGCGCCGGATTAGTTTTAGTAGGTCCTTCATTTTCTTTATAGCTTGTCCAGGTTCCTTTATTGCTATCATATAGCAATACATCGGGATCATTTTTTACCAGGTCCGATAAATAGCTTTTATAATCAGCAGATAGCACATCTTTCTTTAGTAGATTTTCAATGTAAGGAATATCAGGTCCATACACCTTGCCTGCAGGAGGCGTAAAGCGGAAGCGAATTTGATTTAATCCATACTCTTTTGCATTGCCTTGCGTTTGTGGTTGTATAAACTGGAAATAACCAAGCGGTATAGTGGCTCCTGTTTTAAAATTATTGCAATGACCGTCAAGCGCATATTTAAGGTGTTTTTCATGGAGATTGTTGGAGTTCAGCTCAAGTACAATCTTATCATTGACATCGTTTGTACGTCGGTATATTTTATGATTCCCCATTTCAAGTTTAAACTCCAGATCATCCGTACTCAAACCCAATTCCTGTAATAGATCAGTTGTCAGTGGAACAAAATTGTTTTCATCTGCAGTTGTTCTTACAAATAGCTCGAGAAAAGGAGATACCGGTTTAATTGCTCTTTTATCTGCTTTCGATGTTTTAAATTGGATTGCCTCAGTAGCTGGAGCAATTGATATATTTCCTTGCGCATCGATGACATAGTTAGCCTCTGGGACAATAGTTCTGAAATCAAGCGGGTTTTCCGTGTTAATTTCAACACGATAAGCTTCAAGTGGCGTTTCAGAAGAACCAAAACGAGCTATCGCAATTGGAGGGAAAATGCGAATATCTAATATTTTAGGTGTTGATATCATAATACAGCTGTTGATTGTTGGTTTGGTAATAAGGCTAATAACTCTTGGTCGGCATTTTGCATCGTATTGAGAAATGCGATGGTTTCATGATCAGGTATGGTTTGTATGAGGTCTTTGCTATCTTCGATAAACGTTCTGTAAAGAGCAGGATAGTCGGTGTATGTGGCTTTTTCTTTTACGACATTCAGATACCTCTTCTCCTGTATTGGATGTATTTGGAAAGGGGGACCTGCCAATAAATCATGTGTTGTACTCATTTTTAAACCACTTATAACATGGGAGAGGGCTTTTAGATTGTACATCTCACCAAAACTATTATTGATCACAAGCCCTTTAAATGAAGAGGATGGATTGGGGCAATTGGTCTCAATATGGAAGGAATGCTCGATAAAAGTAAGTAAAAGGTTGTAACGCAGATTAAATAAACGGGCCCATTTTTGTGTTAACGGATCCTCTATTTTAGTATGTTCCGTACCCTTTGTCAGGTCTGTATCTTCACCCACATATGGATTAGTCGCCATATTTTTTGATGGATTAAAATCCGATCCTTCGTGACTGTCCCAGTATTTGAAAATTTTTAAAAAACGGTTGAAATGGGTAGTCTCGTCCGTATATACCGTATCCTCATTGGCATTTTCCCCCTGTTCAGCTACAGCCTGAATAGCTTGCACACATTCCCAGCGCGTCATGGCTGTTTCCACTAATACATTTGATGCCGTCATTTTATGTACTGTACCGTTTATATTGACTGATCTTTCGTCACTGGTATAGCCACGATTCCACTGCTCAGGTTTAGCTTGTTGCGTTACCGATGCAATTTTAAAATCATCTTCAGTGGTTAGATGTTCCAATATAAAGAGCATAACCTTGAATAAAGCACTGATCGGATAACCATATTGGGTGACATATTCTCTTAAACTGTCGACATCATTTGTAAGCTTATTATCCTCACTGCCAATTTCAGCATCAAGTAATTGCCTTACCCTGATGGCATTCGGATCATCACTTTCGATCCATTTAGGCGGCGATTCAGCAAAGATGTATTTAGCAAGCGATGTTTTAGAAAAGGGCTCCAATTGAGAAATATACGGAAAGATACGCGTCAGTTCTGAAAGATATTTCACATTGAAATAAATGTTAAGGCCGAGGCTTTTACGTACATTTTGTACACTAATCAGATGTCCCATTTCTTCCCTGGCTATACTTGTTAACATTTGTTGCCACTCGATTAGTAGCGGTTTCAATGTTGTGTTTTGGGTTTCGACATCTATACTATATGCAGCGTATAGATATTCAATCATAAGACGATGTTCGAGCTCAGCGTCTATTAAGAGGAGCAGATCCAATAATTCCAGCACCATTTTTTTACCGGTGACAGACTTTTCCAGAAATTGTTTTACAGCAATAATTGCATGCTCGGTAGAATCAGCTTGTTGCAGAATAAAATGCAGTAAAATTAATGGGTTATCGTCCTTAGCCACAAATTCGGTCTGGATAGACGTCAATGTACTTTCACTTTCGTTTACCTCTGGTGGAGCAGTGGTCGTTTCGTCTGTTAAGGTTCTCAGAACATTAAAGAGGCCCAGCAGTTGTCCCGTTTTTTCTTCTGTAACGGGATCAGCATCATTAAGAAAATTCGTACTTGGGTCTTTTTGAGCATCAGCAAAGGAGGCTGTTCCTTTCAAACCTGCCGTTTTGCGAAATAGATCTTTTAGGTTATTCATGCTTTATTGGTTATTGATAAATGGTTTACTTCAGTATTAAATAAATTTTCACTTACTATGATGTGTTCAAAATTAACTTCAACATACATATGGTATAAAGCTCGGTTTGTGCATTCATATGTTAATTATTTTAAATTACAAGGTAATTTAAATGTCATTACGTTGATTAAAACATTATTACACCCGTTTTTTTAATTTATGAATATATTTTTTATCAATTTTATGCATTAAAATGCATTTAAATACACAATGACTAAACAGGTGCAATTAATTGATGTAAATTTTCCAATATGAATATGAAATGCTTTTTTAGGTTTTGAATTTAATAATTATGTCTATTGGTTTACAGCAAGTTGAGTTTTAAACATATTATTTATAAAATTGTTTTTTATTTATTAAACAAATTACATAAAAATTGATTGTAATATTTAGAATTGTTATTATTTCTTTGTGTGGTTGTGTTTTATAATATATTTACTAAAATAATAAAATATTGTTAAAAAATGTTTATTAAGTCAATTTTTTGTTAGTAACTGTTGTAATGAAAGAGATTTATGCGGAAGACTTTACCTGATGGCATGTTGATTCAGTTGAAATTCGGTGCTATAACAAGGAACCAGATGGATAAGTAGCGGCTATTATCCGTTCACTAAATTATGATAGAGATGAGTTCTATTTTTTAGAATTTTTCAATGTGAATTCAATCGACACCTTGTCCAAAAGTTAGTAGATTGTTGTCAGGGTCGAGCAGTGAAAATTCTTTTTGTCCCCAAGATTTAATTTCCAGAGGAGCATTTGGATGAATAGCGACATTATTGTCCAAAAATTGCTGATAAACGGCCTCAATATTGTCCGTTCTAATGTAAACCTGGCCATAATTTTCTTTCGGATCAAGTTCTTTAAATTCAAAAAAGTGAATTTCAATACCTTCTTTGAAAAGCATTAAATAACCTTCATAGTCGTGGTCGCCAAAAGTTTCAAAACCTAATTGGTTGACATAATAGTCTTTTGTTAGCGATTTATCGCGCATAGGTAATTTCGGGTGTATTGCTGTTAGCATAAATTAGATCTTTATTTAGCGATGTTAAACCTGTAGGTATGACTAAAAAACTTAACCATCATATATAATGTATGTATAAAATTAACGATTTATTTTCGAACAATGATATACAGCCATTAATAATGAGGATGTTAAAAGAATAAAATTAGCGGATTTCAGGGGTGTATTTTTCGGTTTAAAATCTAGATATTTGGAGAAACGGGTTATAAATGAAGCATATTCTTATTTTTTCACTCTTATTATCAACTGTTTTCGGTTTTTCGCAAACCGTTCAGACTGTAGATGCGATAGGCTTCGGAGGGTCCATGTCTCCATTAGTAAAAGTCAAAAAAGATAGAAAAGAATATTTTTATCATCTGGATGGCAATCATTTCATAGATGATGTGGAAGAACATGATGCAGATCTATTTGTTGTAGTCAAGAATGGACATTATGGTGTCTTGAACGATAAGGGTGACATGGTCATTCCTATTGATTATGATGAAATTGAGCTCGCGACGGAATATGAAGGACAGTGGTATGCAGGGATACCATACGATTATAAATACATCATTTTAAAAAAAGATGGTAAAACCGGAGTCGCTGATGATAAGGGCAACATCATTATTCCCTTGAAATTTCAGAATGCCACAGTTATTAATAAAAATAGTATTGGAATTGCCAAAAATAATCTTTGGGGCTGGGCTTCAGCCTCTGATGGTAAATTAGTACATGAGCCTGAATATGAATATACCACAAAATTTTTTTCTGACGAGTATGTGGAGGTTCGCACGGCGGATAAAAGTGGACTCGCCAAAGCTAGCGGGCAAGTCATCATCCCGGTCGAGTATGATGACTATTTAAGGTATATCGTAGGGGGGCAGCAGACCTATATTGAAGGGACCAAAAATAAAGAGCTGTATCTAATGGATACTACAGGTACGATATTACTTTCAGGAAATACGGCCTATAAAGTAATTGAAGGATCAAAGCTCTTGATTTTTAAGCAAAAAGACTTGTTTGGAGTTATTGATCCAAATACCCAAAAAGTTATTATATCGCCTGTATTTGAATCATTGGATCCTTTTATTAGAAATCTGGGAATAGCCAAAAAATCCGGTAAATACGGAGTGGTTGATATGCAGGGAAAAACACTTTTGGATTTTCAATTTGAGGAAATTAGATTTTTGGCGGCAAATGGCCATCATAAATATGACACTGGCTCCGATGCATTAACCCAGAAAATGTTGGCCAGAAAACCTCCAGAAGATGTGAGGTTGAGGTTAATTCATGAGCAGCAGATAAACCAGGCACCCTATTTTATAGAAGTCACGAAGGCTGGAAAAAAAGGACTGTACACTTGGAACGGAAAAACAATTATCCCCTGTGGTAAATACAAGAATATACAATTTCACTATTACAATGGTAAGTCATTCTTTCTTGTAGACTCCGAACAAAAATCTGGAATTGTGGATGAAACTGGAACCGAAATATTGCCAGTACAATACAGATTTAATGATTCTTATCAATATTCCAAAGCAGCAGTACAAAACGAATTCGATCTCGCTAATCGTTTTATTGTATTCTCAGAAGGAAAAGAAGAAGGAAGTATTGCATTAAAAATTGGATTGTTTGATCTGGATCAAAACAAGATTATTTTTGCAGCGCATGAACAGTATATTACATTACTGAATCATCGATTCTTTCTACTGCGGAAACTGATTGCCGATTATGATTACGAGTTTTTACTCTATGATATCAAACAACGTAAGCTTCGTAAATTAGGCGCTGATATTACCGACGTACATGTGGTGAATGACAGTTTTCTGCAGATCGAAACGAAAGAAGGTGTTTATCAACTGACCACTTTTGATGGTGCCAAGATCTATGCTAATCCATCGTGGAAGGTAGAGGGTAATTATCATCTCATTCGTTTCCCCAACTATAATAAGCATGCTTTGAGTGGGTTTTATTTTGGACTGAAAAAAATATATGCAGGAGAAGGAAATCTTTTTATTGATACCTTAGGCCAGGAGAAAAGATTTACAGACATTGATCAAGTTGATTGTTTTTACGATGGATATGCTGTTGCAGCAAAGAAGGTCACAAATAAAGAAGCTCCAAGTGGATTCAAATACCTGAAAGGAATGATTGATTTGAAAGGTAAAACAGTCGTTCCATTTGAGTATGATGAGGTGTATGCCGTTGGCACAGATGCTGAAATGTTAGTTTTTGCTAGAAAAGATAACCAAATGCTAGTACGACGAAACGGTACGGTTATTTTAGGAGCAGAATACCATGATATAGAGACAAGTAGTGCATATCCAAATTTTACCTTTGCGAAAGGGGGCAAGTATGGATTGGCAGATTGGTCTGGTAATATCCTTGTAGCACCTCTATATGACGATATTCGTAGGAATTATGAAGGAGATCAAAAAACCTGGCCCTTACTGGTAAAAGAAGGAGACTGGTATTACTTCGTGGGGAAAAATGGTCAAAAGTATGCCATAAAAGCAAAAAAACGCTCTTTTTAATCTAAATATAATCGCTTATGACATCATTTTCATCATATTTAAAATACAAGAATTTGAATTTTGTACTTACTGCATGCTGTTTTGCCGCAACACTTTATTTTTCACATCCTGCAGCAGCACAAATAAGCAGTTCTTATGTTGAAGCTGATCGTATGGCACCTTTTAGAAATGGCTTTGCGAAAATAATAGATAAAGGTCAGGTTTATTATATTAATGTGCAGGGGGAGAAAATCGAACTTGCAGAAACTACACCTGTAGGTTTTAACGATGCGTATTCAGTACAGGATTATCAACGTGAAATTAATGATGAAGCAGATTTTCTTCCAAAAACTGTATTGAAGTCTCTGAAAAATGGAAAAATCGGAATTATATCGCCAAAAGGAGATATTTTGTTAGCAGCAGACTATGATGATATTGACATCGAATATCGGCAGTTCTGGAAAGTAAAGCGCAATGGAAAGGTAAGCTTATTTTTAGCAGATAAAACTTTCTTACCTTATTTCGAGGATATCGGATATCTAGATGGTGAATATTTTGATGTTAAACAAAATGGGAAATGGTATTTATACAGTAAATCGCAAAATAAAGTAACGACCAGTCAGGGCTATGATGCATTTGATTATTGTGGGGGATGTGGCAATGGTTCAACCTATGTATATGCACAGCAAAATGGTAAGTGGGGAGTAATGGATTGGAATGAAAAAGTGCTCGTTCCATTTAAATACGAGCATGCACATTGGAATATGAGGAGTGATAAGTGGGTGGCTTCCTTTTCAAAAAATGGACAACCGCTTATCATACATATACCATCAAAAAGAGAGTTTATTGATGCCAAAATAGTAACGGGGGTTTTGCTTGTAAAAGAAAATAACAAGTATGGTGTATACGGGCAGGACGGTGATCTGAAAATACCATTTGATTTCGACAATATCGAACTGCCTAACGATAATTCATATTTAGGCTATTATGGAGACTATCTGTTGACCACAAAACAACATAAAAAAGGAATTTCAGACTTATCAGGGGCAGTTATTATACCAAATGAATATGATGAAATAAAAGTATACGACGATTATTTTGTTGTTAAAAAAGAGCAGAAGTCTTATCTGATGGATAAGACGCGGAAGGTGCTTTTCGAAGTTGAGAATGGAGAAATAACACATGTCAATGATTACTTTTACTCATCCGGCAGTAATAACTTAGCCACTTTTAAGATTAAAAAAGGGGCATATTATGGTTTGTATTTTGCCAGCACAAACACCTATCTTGAGCCACAATATTATAAGATTGATCTTTTTAAGTTTAAGAACAACGAACCAAAAAAGCAATATATCATTACGGAGAAAAATAAAATCTCTAGCCTATTTGATCAAGATGGACACTTATTGTTAAGCGACTTTGAAGGGATTTCCGAACTTTATGATGCGCCGGAAAATCTGATGACATTCATCAAAAATGGACAAATGGGCATTTACGATTTAGATACAAGAAAGGAAATCATTCCACCCGTTTACGATAGCTTTATTATGGGGAAATTTGGGAATAGAAACCTTATAAAAGCAAACAATGTCCGGAAAAAAGAGGCAGATGATATGGATAATCAGAGTAGTGATCTGTATGATCTTGAAGGAAAAAAGATATTACAGATAGCTATTCAACGAATAGACACCATAGGAGTTAAATACTGTTTAATAAAAGATATAAAAGGAAAATACCTTTTAATCAATATGGATAACATGGAGCTGCAGGAGTTTGATTATCAATCTGTTTATCCGATTAATAATCCTAATCTTCTATTGGTGTCGAAAGATGACAAAACCGGGGTCCTATATGATATTAAGACAAAAAAAGAATTCAAAGGAGCATATAGTTTAACCTATGTAAAAGAAGGTTATCTACCTCAGGATCCAGGTAAGGAAACGGTGATCTTGCCCTATAAAGGTGACATGGCTTTGCTGTACAATGAAAAAGGATATGGTTATATCAATAATATGGGAAAGGTGATCGTTTCACCGAAATATGTCTGGGCATTTGATTTCAGAGGTGATGCAGCCATGGTCTGTCAATCAGAAAACTCAGACAGCCGTGCATCGGTGTTTAAAATGGGTTTTATCGATAAAAAAGGAGCGCTGATCTTTCCGTTAATATATGATCTCACAAATTCAAGGCTAAACCACGAAGAATCTGTTTTTATTAATAATTCAGTCTTTTTACCAAAAGTAAACGGTTATGAATATCTGTATGGACTGGGAGATCTTAACAGCGGAAAAGAGGTGCTGTCAGTTGAATACACCCAGATTCGGGCCCTTCAGAATGGAACTTATTTCCTGCTTCAAAAAAATAACAAATTTGGCATATCGGATTCGAAAGGAAACATCATAGTACCAATTGAATTCGAAGAAATCTTATTTGATGCACCTACCTTTTTCGACTCATCTTCAGATACGAAACAAGAAGTGTTCCCTCTATTGGTTTATCGGGACGGAGTCTGGAAATATATTGATGAAAAAGGCAATTACCTCAAAATCCAATAGATTTGCAGTTGATTGATATATAGGCCTTGCAACAAAAAATGTATTGCAATTAAAACTGCAATACAGCTCTTTCTTTAGCTGATTGTTTGGTGTAAAGCAATTCTATTCCCTTCGCTATCTTCAAATTCGGCAACTACAAAACCTAGTTTGTCGTTGACAGTTTTTGGATATAATATTTTTCCGCCCTCCGAAATCACTTTTTCAAGTGTTGCATCCATGTTCTCTGTTTTAAAATAAATAATGATACCTTTTTTAGTTGGTACATAAGCATCGCCTTTGGCTAGAGCACCAGAAATACCACGACTGGATTCCTTAAAAGGAAACAGAGACATTTCATACCCATCTATGATTTCTTTTTCAAATTTAAAATTGAAAACTGCAGTGTAAAATTTCTCCGCACGACTTAGATCGTGAACAGGAATTTCAAAGTAGATAACCGGATTTGTTTCGTGCATGGGAATGTTTTGATTATTAGCAGAATGACAAGAAATCATCGAAATAAGACATACAAATAGAACGCCATTAATGAATAAAAAAGATCGCATAAGTCATTTTATCTTACAGGTACTAAAGTTACATAATCTTAGGAACAAAATTAACACATCGGTTAAGATTAGACAAATATGGTCAACATCTTTATATATTGTACAAATAGGAGTTGGTAGATACATTTTTCACATGGGAAGCTCAAAAGATGCACGCTTGCTATCTCAAGGATTTCATCTATAGCATCATGTTTAACGATGCCGCATTATTAAAATTAATGCGATCAACGATCATGTTTTTCTTGTTCCAAATAAACTTTAGCGGTGTACCAACGATGATCTTGTAAAGATCATCGTCTTAATATTTCCAATCGATAGGGCAAATGTAGTCAGACTGTTATATCTTTCTCTATAGGAAAGATTGGGTAGATTATAAATACCGATGTGCTTCTCAGGAAATTAAATATGATCCACAGGCTGAACACTTCTTATAAATACATATATTTGCAGTAAGCTATTAATTTATTACGTATTACCGTTTATTTTTAACCATAATTTTAAGAAGACAGATGTTATGAAAAGGAATCTTGCTATTTTTTTAACAGTACTTACTTTTTTTTGTTTCATTCGAAAAGTAGAAGCACAATATTTATTAGAAAAATCTTTTGTAATTGGCTATCCGGTTAATGCTAGCAACCAAGTTGCTTATATAAGCCTACCTAAAGATCTCCCTATTTTTGGAACAATCGAGGTTCAAATAACAGGAGGTTTCAATAGTCAGCTCACTCGTGGTGTATTGACTAAGAATATGGATATAGTTTATGTGGGAACCGCCAACAGCTATTTTAATCAGCAAACTGAGATTGCAGATGCTAGAGGACCGCTAGCGGATCAATGGCACATTGGTGATTTTAACCCTGCTACATCACAGATTCCGATTTACCATTTAGTTTCAACTGGAAATGATATAAATGTTAAGATAAAGATGCACTTAATGCATACAGGGACTATTACTGCTTTTCAAAATGGGATCAGTATTAATTATCCCACTACGGTCGCAAACTCGGTTACACGTTCCTACAAATACTTTAATGATAGTAAAATTGGTATTGGTACCAGTAGTCCTGAATATCGCTTAGATATCGTAGGGACATTACGGGCACATGAAATTTTGGTCAATACTCAAAAGACGGCAGATTTTGTTTTCGAACCAGACTATGACTTACAAAATTTAGATGTAGTAAAAGATTATGTGAAGAAAAATAAACATTTACCAGGTATACAAAGTGCCAAAGAAATGGAAAAGGACGGTATTAATGTAGGTCAGTTTCAAATTGATCTATTGCAAAAAATAGAAGAACTCACATTGCATTTAATTGAAAAGAACGAGGAGATTAAAGCGCTTCATTCTGAAGTAAAGGATCTTAAAAGTGATGTAATGGACCTACAGAAACAAAGAAAATAATAGCAATATGAATTCATTTATAAAAAAAACAATTACAAATGGGGTTTTAAAATATTATGGTACAGCTATAATATTTTGTTTTCCTTTTTTAGCAAGCAGTCAAACTAATAATTTATTTATGGTTGATTCTCGAGATGTTGCTACAGCCCCAGCAGATTATCGTCAAGCATTTAAAGGCTCCTTTAAATTAGGACCATCTCTAGGCATTAATAATGGTGATTACTATTACTCCGTATTAGGCTTAAGAGGTTGGGTGGATGATTCAGGGGGAAGTGCACATGAATTAGCTTTCTCCAATGGTAGCGTTTTATATAGGACAGGATTTGAATCTAGTGGTTGGTCTTCTTGGCGTAAGGTATTGATCGAAGATAAAAACGGTTTTGTTGGTATCGGTACAACTACACCATTAGCTAAGTTATCAGTTAATGGAAATATTTTAGCAAACGAAATAAAAATTAAAACGAATATAGAAGTACCAGATTATGTATTTGATCCGAATTATCAGCTGCCAAAATTATCCACTATTGAAGAGTACGTGAAAACACATCGGCATCTTCCAGAGATACCGTCTGCAAATGAAATCCAAAAAGATGGGGTTGATTTAACTCAAATGAATCTGACATTATTAAAGAAAGTTGAAGAATTGACTTTACACGCCATTGATAATGAGAAAAAAAGAAAAGAGTTGGAAGATAAAGTGTTACAACTGGAGAAAATAGTATTAAATAAAAAATAATCTACATACTATGAAAAATACTTTTTTGATCTTAATAGGAATGCTATTAACGCAAAGTTCAATGGCTCAACAAGAACAAGTCATTCCTCCTTCCAATGGTACAGTAGCATCTCTAGAAAAGAATCTCTTGTTTTACGCAGATCGAAAATTTACGGTTACACAGTCCGGTAGTGCACAGTTACCAGTTCACAGGCTATTCGATGGTAATATGGAACCTGTTTATACGGAAAACGGTATCAATCCCAGCAATCCCTATGTTCTTTTGATTGAAAATCTTCCAAGTAATCACACGCAACGAGGTGCATGGATCGGTTGGAGTACACGCTATTTCCAAGCAAAGCGTTTTAAAGTAGAGATTTCTGAGAGTGGGTCTAATCAATGGAAAATTGTTGCAGACGTAAGTAATTATGATAAAAGCTATTATATTACTCCAGTTATCGGAACGTTTGTGAATAAAATTAGATTTACAGTTTATGAAACAGTTCAGGACCAGAATATTTTAGGGTTATCAGAATTTTTCTTTATACATCCTGAAGCAACTCAGGCATATGACAATTTATTCGTTAAATACAATTCAAATGGTTTTGTTGGTATTGGTACAAACAATCCACAAGAAGAGCTATCTGTTAAGGGAAAAATTCGTGCCCATGAAATCAAAGTAGAAACTTCCAACTGGCCAGATTATGTATTTAAACCCGAATACCAATTACCTAGCTTGACTGAAACAGAAAAGTTTATCAAAGAAAATGGTCATTTACCCGAAATACCAAAAGCATCAGAAGTAGAAGCGAATGGACTTTCCTTAGGGGAAATAAATAACTTGATGATGAAAAAAATCGAAGAACTGACATTGCATTTAATTGAGCAGCAGAAACAGATTAAAGTATTAGAAAACAAGTTAGAAAGCAAATAGAGCAGTTTATAACGTATGAAAAAAATAATTTTATTCTTATCGCTATTGTTTATAAGTCAAGTGGCAATCTCTCAGTATGTCCAAAGTGTGGCAAATACAAACGGAACAGGCTGGAGAAGAATTGCCTACATTGAAACTGCCAATAAGAGAGGTTTTGGTAAAGTAACTATCTATACACCGGGCGGTGTAAGCCGGCCTATTTATACTGATATTTATTGGTATTCAGATTGGTCAAATCAATACAATCTTAAAGTTGAAAACCTCATTGATGACGCTTCTTACTGGGAATCATTTCGAATTACTGAAGATGCAACAAAGGCTTATCTGGAAGTGAATTTTAAGACCGCCATTGAAAATCTGACAGTGCTAGTCGATGATTATGCCTATTTCATGGCCAAGCCGTATTCTGGTATTCTGCCCAATGGCGGAGGTACAGTATGCACGGAGATCCGTAATGCCCGCTTTAATATTGCCAATCAGTTGTTAATGAATGAAGTTGGTAATGTTGGTATTGGTACCACTGGGCTTATGACTGCAAAACTCGCCGTTAACGGATTGATTCGGGGTAAGGAGATAAAAGTGGAAACAACTAATTTCTGGCCAGATTACGTATTCAAACCCGAATATCAATTGCCCAGCCTTAGTGAAACAGAACAGTTCATAAATGAGAATGGACATTTACCTGAAATCCCAAAAGCTAGCGAAATAGAATCAGATGGTATCCCGTTAGGTAAAATGAATACTCTTCTTTTAAAGAAAGTAGAAGAACTGACATTGCACCTTATTGAAAAAGATAAAGAAATTACTGAAATTAATAAAGTGCTGAAGAAATTGCTACAAGAGAAAAGCCAAGATCAATAAACCACTTCCAAAAATAAAAGCTAATCAAATTATGGAGCCAAAAAAAATACTAGCACTTTGTGCCATGGCCTTTTGTTTTTATACCGTTCAGGCCCAGAATGTATTCCCTCCAGGCGGAAATACAGGTATAGGTATTTCAAATCCGGAGAGTCTATTACATATTCGTACCAATGGTACAGCAGCTTATCCCTCAAAGACAAGCCGCGGTAATATTATGCAACTATTTCAGGCAGATAATAACGATCTGGAAATAGGGGTGGGGAATGGTATTAATACACGGAAAGCATGGATTTTAGCGAGACACCTCAGTATTCCCGAATATGGAGAACATTACTCTACGCTTCATTTACAACCTCAGATGGATGTCATGGAGTTTTATAGAGGAGTTGCAATAGGATATTTACCCAGTTCAGATGTCCCGTATGGAGTAGGCTTAGCTGTGGCAGGCAATGTTGGTATTGGTACAACTACCCCTTTAGCAAAGCTATCGGTGAATGGTAATATCCTAGCGACGGAGATAAAAATAAAAACAAATATTGAAGTACCGGATTATGTTTTTGACCCTAGCTATCAGCTCCCTAAATTAGCCACTATTGAAGATTATGTAAAAAAACACAGGCATCTTCCAGAAATCCCATCAGCAGCTGAAATTCAAAAAGAAGGAGTTGATCTTACACAGATGAATCTGTCCTTATTGAAAAAAGTGGAAGAATTGACGTTGCATCTAATTGAAAAGGAAAAACAATTGACCCAACAGGAACAACGTATTTCCGAAATTGAAAATAGCCTAAAAAAGATAAATAACCGATAATGAAAAAAATAGTATACCTTATTTTCTGTTTAATATTCAGCATCTTCTCTTTGTATGCACAAGAAAAATCTGCTCCTGCCTCATTTTATATCCATTTAAATTTAGTCACTCCCGGTAATACAGATTATACAGAAGGTGTTATTTTATTGCACGAAATATATAATGGCGTTAACATTAATGAAAATTTTGTTATTGGAAAACTAATGGCCAAACGTGGCACGACCTATAGTGGCAATAGGTTGAATATTGTAGATATCAATTCCAAATCGGCCTATACAGAAACATATGCTGGTATAACAACGGTTAATTATCATCAAGGAAATGACTGGGAGCTGATCACATGTACGTATCTGGGTAAAAAATATTTAGCACTAAAAGTTCCTTACAGTGTAGCGCATCATGATACAGGATTTTTCTTTGAGGGCTGGGCGCAATCAACATCCGAACGCTTAAAGTATATTGCCACAGTAACGAATGGTGTAGTATTGAATCAGGAAGTTCATGGTTCCATATTGCCTTATGTATCCAATAGTTATCAAAAAATGGATTATGCCAATGTAAATTTCACTGGAAATGTGGGGATTGGAACTATGGCACCACAGGAAAAACTTGTGGTCAAAGGAAAGATCATCGCAGAGGAAATTAAAGTTCAAGCAGTCAAATGGCCCGATTATGTATTCAAACCCGAATATAAATTACCAAGCTTGAGCGAAACAGAACAGTTTATTAAAGCAAATGGACATTTACCCGATGTTCCTAATGCAACAGATGTCGAAACAAATGGCGTATCACTTGGAGAAATGAATAAGATTCTATTAAAGAAAGTTGAAGAGTTGACATTACATTTAATTCAGCAACAGAAGCAGATTAAAGAATTACAAAGTAAGGAGAAGTAAAGAATTACTTTCTTGATGTCCATAAATTAACAACCAATTTCAATGAAAAAAACAATTATTTTATTATTCTTAGTTCTAGCGGTTATAACCGCATATGCGCAGACTCCAGAATTTAGATACAACGGGGCCGCTGATGTGATTTTCTCCTATCCACAGCATGGATCTGGTGGGCGTGCATTTGTTCATGAAGGAAATAATGTGTTGACAATTAATTACGCAGGAGACTTTTCCAATGGAGTAAAAATAGGTAATTATTTATGGATCGCAAACGATGGTACATTAATTACATTAGGTAATGTTGGTATTGGTACAACGACCCCAAAAGCTAAATTATCTGTCAATGGCAATATCCTAGCGACGGAGATAAAAATAAAAACAAATATCGAAGTACCGGATTATGTTTTTGATCCCAGTTATCAGCTCCCCAAATTGGCGGCTATTGAAGATTATGTGAAAAAACACAGGCATCTTCCAGAAATACCATCTGCAGCGGAGATTCAAAAAGAAGGAGTTGACTTAACACAGATGAATCTATCCTTATTGAAGAAAGTGGAAGAATTAACGTTGCATCTGATTGAAAAGGAAAAAGAAATCGAAAAACTAAAAATAAATCAGGAAGCTGGCTTCTTAGAGTTATCTAAACGGTTAGATAGAATGGAAAAGTAGCATATAAATGATTCTATTTTTAACCTCGTTTTCCATTTAATTTATAAATAACCACTAAATTTTTAAATTCATTATGTCTAAATATTTTACTTCAGTTTTAATCTTAGGAGCATGTTTATTTTATTCAAATAGCTTCAGTCAGTCCAATACTTTTCCAACAACTGGAGGGGTAGGGATAGGTACCACTTCACCAATTGATCTGTTAAATATACAGGCTGGGAATCAGCGGAAAGGCATTACTATTCAAGGAGACGGTGATGTCGATACTTATTCAGATGTAAGCTTTTATGTGAATAATTTTGATATTATACCGCAGGGTAAACCAATCTCATGGTTAATCAGTTATCGGAAAGATGCTCATTTTTCAGGTGCTAAGGATGGAATGTCAATGGAGTTTTATGCAATAAAAAAAGGGGGTGGTTATTTAGCTCCTTTAAGCTTTAAACCAAATGGTGATGTTATTTTGGCTTCACCTCAGCAAGCACAAAGTGGCAATGTCGGTATTGGAATAGTCGATCCTAAGGAAAAACTTGTTGTCAAAGGAAAGATTATCGCAGAGGAAATCAAAGTCCAGGCAGTCAATTGGCCCGATTACGTTTTCAAACCCGAATATCAGTTACAGAGCTTGAGCGAAACAGAACAGTTTATTAAAGCAAACGGGCATCTACCCGATGTGCCCAAGGCAACAGATGCCGAAGCGAATGGCGTATCACTTGGAGAAATGAATGAGATTCTACTAAAGAAAGTTGAAGAATTAACACTGCATCTTATTGAAAAAGACCAAGAGGTTAAACAGCAAAATCAACGAATTGCAGAGATCGAAACGATACTAAATAAATATCAACTCAAATAATGCACCCCGACATAAATTTTTGAATCACAGAGCTATTTATATTAACGAATACAAATGAAAAAGACAATTCTATTTGCCCTATTAGGGTTTTCAACCTATAAAGTATCTGGACAGATAAATAACATATTTCCATTAAATAAAAATGTAGGTATAGGAACCAACAATCCGCAGGCACTATTGGATATTGTTAAACCAGCGGAGCAAAATGTGTTAGAAGTTTTAACACAATATTCCATGAGTGATGCTCCGGGGCAGGATTTAAAGATAATAAATGGGACAAATTATAACGGTTATTTTTTGCCTTATATAATGGCTACAAGAAATAAGTCTGATGACTACGCTTTAGGTATTTCAGGAGCCGTTACAGATGCAACGGTAGACGTTGGAGATAAGCCGATATTGCGTTTTGAGTCACGAAGATTAACGGGGCCAGCACTGGTGAGACCTTTATTTTCTTGGGGAAGCTATGACAATGATTATATGATAATGACTGCCAGTGGAAATTTGGGTATAGGCACAAATAAGCCTGC
This sequence comes from Sphingobacterium anhuiense, assembly GCF_042686355.1. NCBI lineage: Bacteria > Pseudomonadati > Bacteroidota > Sphingobacteriia > Sphingobacteriales > Sphingobacteriaceae > Sphingobacterium > Sphingobacterium anhuiense. The sequence continues at coordinate 1,231,370 of NZ_JBHUPE010000004.1, read as the reverse complement.
TGAAAAACTATCTGTCAAAGGAAACATTCGTGCACAAGAAATTAAAGTAGAAACTACAAACTGGCCCGATTATGTATTCAAACCCGAATATAGATTACCAAGCCTTGCTCAGACAGAATTATTTATTCAAGAGAACGGGCACCTACCCGAAGTCCCGTCAGCTAAACAGATTGAAGAAGAAGGACTATCAGTAGGAGAGATGAATAAGCTGATGATGAAAAAAATTGAAGAATTAACACTTCACTTAATCGAGAAGGAAAAAGCGATGAACGAAATGGAAAAAAGATTAAAGCAGTTGGAAAATAAGAAATAGAGTTAGACTTCACTTATTTAAATCTGTTACCTTCCTTAAAAAAGGGTTATCTGAAATTTAACATAACACCTTTTATTTTTAAAATTATTTGCTGCTGGATAAAGTTAGACTTTAGTACTACATAATAGAGTTTAGATAGTTGACATGTGTAATCAAACTTGATTTTTAAACATTTTCAAGTTGATATCTATCGATAATTTGCTGACTAGGTACTGTTTAGGTTGCAGTGTGTTAGGTTTTTAAAAGGAAAGTAGCAGTCGTTATTTGCAATGTTCTTTATATAAAATGATGAGAATTAATTCAATTGTGATTTTTTTTCATTTTTGTTTTATTTAAATTAATTTTATTATATATTTTTGCGCTTGATTTAAAAACTGCAATTATAAATCACATTTTAATTGAGAGTTATTGTTAAAATATTTTAAGTACTATTATTAATACATGGAAAACTTTCCCGTTTAATGAATTTATCGTTTTCGTGGTATGGAAATATATTTATTCAATCAAAACATAACGTTTGACTCGAAGCAACAAAACTTGCTGTATATAAATGGAAAGGCTTGCGGTTAAGGAGAGAATTGCAGTTAGTTTTTAATTAAAATTGATGCATTATTAACTATGTTATGAATAATATGGAATATCATAGCCCTAAGCAAACTTTTAATATAATCTTAATCAAATGTGTTTTTTTGAATGTTATAAGGAAATGGAAAAATAGATTGTTTGATTTATCTTTTTCATATTACTTATTGTAATTAAAATAATAATTTAAAATAATGATTTAATAAATAGTAAATTTTAGTAAAAAAAATATATGAAAAGTATTTGTATCTTGCTTTTAACATCTCTCTGTTGTTTAACAGCAAAAGCGCAATTAGAAATTGACATTCCGATTCGATCATCACTATCATCTAACAGCTTAGATCAGGCTATGAGAAGTGAGCAAAATATGGAAATGTATACCGGAAGTCCACAAATTTCAATTCCAATTCATAATTTGATTTATAAGGATTTAAATATTCCGATTGATCTATCATATAATTCTATAGGATTCAAAGTTAGCCAAGATGCTTCGTGGCTTGGTTTGGGATGGAACATGTCTTTCGGATCGATTATTCGATCAAAAATAGGTGCCACTGATAACGCCTCTGGATTAGATTCTATTTCTTATCGAGATAGATTAAGTGTAAATACATTGAATATTGAATCTATTACACCTTTAAAAAATCTATTATCTGTAGAAGAGTTTGAAATATATCTTCAATCGATGAATAGTAAAATTTTTAATGATTATAGTTATTACTATCAAAGATATACAAATGGAGCTCAAGATTATGATTTTTTCCTAAATGCTTACAATAATGGACAGGGTCAACCAGATATATATTATGTAAATGTACCAGGAGATTCATTTAAATTTTTTTTAGAACCACGTACGTTGAAACCTGTTATTTTGGATATCAAGAATAACTATAAGGTTGAAAAATATGAGAGTTACAGTTGGAGCATTACAAATGGAGATGGTTATAAGTATATCTTCAATATTCAGGAAACCGCCAGTGAAAGCTCAGAAACAACGTCGTGGCTGCTATCAAAAATAATTAGTCCTGTAGGTAACGCTATAGATTTTAAATATCAAAATTATGGAATCGAAAATAGTATTCCAGAATATGTAGGTTACCATTTATTTAAGGAAGGGTTCGTAAATTATATGCATGATCTAATCACGGATAAAGGAGTTCGCAGTTATTATTTGACCTCGATATCAAGTCCTTTAGAAAGTATTAATTTCATTTTGAGCACTAGGGCGGATATTTTCGGTACTGGGCCAAGAAAACTTGATCGTATCGATGTCGTTCGTAATTCAGATAATAAAGTAATTAAAAGTGCAAAGTTGGACTATTCCTATTTTGAATCTTCGATGGTAGGTGGTAGCTACGCTCACGGTTTTTCGGGTTATCAAACCAGCGTTATCAAAACACCTACAAATGTAGAGGAGTTCTATTCTAAACGTTTAAAGTTAAATTCGCTTTCCATCAAAGGAGATGCAAATAGTGTTTATGAAAATCTTCATAAATTCCAGTATTATGACGATATAAAATTTCCTTTGAAAACATCAGCAGCAGTCGATCATTGGGGGTATTTTAATGGTGAGAATAATGTAGATTACATACCTAATATTTTGTATCTCGATAGGATAACTACGGATAGAAAATATATGATTGTACCAAATGCAGTAGGAAATATCGATTTGAGAAATTATTCAAGAAATTTAGGACAATTCCCTGAACAATTTTTAAATTTTAAAGGAGGAAACCGGGGGGCTAGTTCTTCCCATGCAAAAGTGGGTATGTTAAAGACCATCCAGTATCCAACAGGTGGTACACTTGAATTTGATTGGGGGTTGAATTCCTTTAAAAATTATAGAATACCTTCCATAGAACAAACAAAAAAATTTGACAGTGATCTTTTACAATTTCTAGCTCAAAATGGCGATGGTGCGTTTGTTAATGATAATAATGAAGCTTCGTCGCAATCAATGAAAAGAGCTCAATTTAGCATAGAGGGAGGTGCTGAAGTCAGTTTTAAGGCAACTTTGTCAGAACCGAGAGATCCCACTTATAATGACAAATATGGTTCAGCAGACATGGAAGTTTTGCAGAGTAGTGAGATCAGGATATGGAAAAAAAATAGTGACAATACAAAATCTATTGTATATGAATCTAATTTTTATGGTACTGGAACAGATGTGATAATACCCAATGGCCCTCAAAGTAAAATGAAAGCTAGAGAAATTTCTTTTGTAAAACCTTTGAGTCCAGGTGATTATGAGTTGGAATGTGAGCTTTTGCCAGATTATTTACCCGCTGTTTCAGGCGGGCCAAATCTAAAATTTACAGCTTCTTTTCAGAAACAACTTTTAACGACGGGTGTTGGCAATATTGCCAGTCAATTTAGTGAATATCATGGAGGTGGCCTTCGAGTAAATAAAATGACATGGAGAGATATAAATAATCAAATAGTTAAGAAGGATTCCTTTAATTATAATGATGCTGACGGAAAAAGTTCCGGAATTCTGACTACTCCTATATCTTATGTTCAGGCTAGAATTGCAACAAGCTATTCGACCACTACCAGCTTTGCTAATCAATGGGCACTTTATTCATCAAGTAGTATTCCATTATCTAATTCCGCGAAGGGAAATACAGTGGGTTACAGTTATGTAGAAAGAATTCAAGTCGGTGCTAATAATAAGAATTTAGGGAAAATGGTATACCGTTTTCTGAATGAGGCAGACGAATATTTTGGCGATCTCCCAACTTTGCCAAGTTATCAAAATGGCTTAATTAGCGCTATAGAATATTATGACTCAGCAGGTGAGCTCAGAAAAAAAGAAAATTTTGAATATAGCAAGTTATACTCAAAATATTATCGTGGATTTAAAGTGGATCAAGTTATTGGTTATACTGGTGGAGGATTATATATTAATTTTTATCCAATTTTGTCTGAGCGGAATGTTCAAATTAAACATACTGCTACAGAGGTAAATAATAAAATGGAAATTGTGGATGCATCTACCTATCAATATAATATAGATAATGGAAAAGTTAATAAAATTGAAACTATTTTAAGTGGAGGAACAAAATCTATAACAAATTATAAATATCCAAAAGATTTCTCATCACAAGGATCTGTTTACTCACAGATGGTTGCAAATTATATTGTTAATCCTGTGGTATATGAAGATAAAATAATAAATAATAATAAGATCTCAAAGCATACAGATTATGGTAGCATAACTAATTACAGCAAGCTGAATTTTAAACCATTTAGTATAGAGGTCTTTAATAATGGAATTTCGTTTGAAAAAACTGTTTTTGCCAAATATGACCAATATGGCAATGTTTTATCATTTGTATCAGCCAACGGTCTAATTACTACTTGTCTATGGGGTTATGGAGGTCAATATCCAATTGCTGAGATCAAAAATGCTACTTATGCAGAGGTATTGACTGTTCTTACTCAGACTGAAATAGATGCTCTCAACAACCCGGTTCATACAGAAGCCGTTATGGAAACTCTGATCAAGAATGCAGCCACAAAACTCCGAAATCATGCCAATCTGTCCAAATCCATGATTTCAAGTTATACCTACAAACCACTTGTTGGCATGACCAGTAAAACTGATGCAAGAGGAGTTACCGAATATTATGAATACGACGGTATGCAGCGACTTAAGGCCGTTCTTGACCAGATCAAGAATGTGACCACTTCGATGGACTATCATTACCGCCCCAACTAATTGAGCAAAATGAAAAGACATATATCAATTACAATAGCTATCGCATCAGGTTTGAGTGCACAATCTCAGGTACTGCCCAAAGATACCTCACTGACTGCTTATACCGGTCAGACCAGTATTCAGGCGCTTGGCAGTATTACCTTAAAGAACGGTTTCCATATTCCGGTACAGCAATCCGGTAAGAGTGTTACGATCAGCATCGTCGGATTCCAGAATCTGTTGAGCCAGCCGAGTACAGGTCAGAACTACATCCTGACCAAAATATTCAAAAAAGCAGGTGTCAGTTTAGCGACTCTTAATGCCCAACGTACTATCGGAGAAGAAAACCAGAGCATCCAGTATATCGACGGATTGGGCAGACCGTTGCAGACGGTGCAGCTGATGGCATCCCCTAGTTATAAAGATATAGTGCAGCATATCGAGTATGACGGATTTGGACGGGAGAGTACCAAATACTTACCCTATGCCCATAATAAAGGTAACGGATCCTATAAAATAAGTGGTAAAGATTCTGTTGTTAATTTTTATAATAAGAATGCAGGGGTAGACATTGCCGGAGTTGTCCGCACGGATAAACCCTTTGCAGTAACCGTTTTCGAGAACAGCCCGCTAAACCGTGTGCAGGAGCAGGGAGCACCTGGAGCAGACTGGCAGCCATTGGCCGCAGAGGGAACAGGGCATACCATTAAGACAACCTATGGTACCAATACCGCTACGGGACTCGATGCTGTGAAGCTCTGGACAATTGAAGCCAACGGTACCAAGAGCATAGTTAATTACGGAGCAGGAAAACTGTACCGTACCACGGTAAGGGACGAGAACAGTAGCAATATAACAAGCCGTACCGGTTCAGTAGACGAATACAAGGACTTTGAAGATCGTGTTGTTCTGAAACGTCTCTGGGAGACAGAGAGTAAATCACTGAATACATATTATGTTTATGATGACTTCGGCGATCTGCGGTATGTCATCCCTCCGGGGGTCGCGACGTTGAACACTACTGCTAGTGTCACGGTAACCGAGGCTACCACCGGTGATTTCCATGAACTGGTGTACGCTTACAGATACGATGGGAGAAGACGACTTATAGAAAAGAAAGTACCCGGCAAAGGCTGGGAGTGGCTTGTATACAATGAGAACGATCAAGTTGTGATGACACAGGATGCTGTGCAGCGAAGTAAAACACCAACAAATGAATGGAGTTACAACAAATACGATGCCTTCGGCAGGATTGTCGTCACCGGGACCTATGTCAAAAACTATGCGAGCCAAAAACTGGCACAGGACGATGTCAATCTGAATAAGAAATATTGGGAAGAGCGTTACGGAGTAGCCAGCTATACAACAGCTAGCTTTCCGGTCGGCTCACCAGCCGTTCTGACTACCAATTACTACGACGATTATAGTTTCAGTGGTAGCGGCACAGCAGGCCTAGGATTTATAGGTGCTACAAAAAGCACCAAAACCAAAGGTTTACTGACAGGAGTCAGTGTTACCAAGGATGATGGCACGCTGCCTCTGCTGACGATCAACTATTACGATGACTATGGTCGTGTTATTCAGAGCTCTTCAGAAAACCATATCAAAGGTACCGATGTGGTGACCAATACCTACAGTTTTGTCGGGGAGTTAAAGACCAGCACCCGTATCCATAAAGATAAGGCCGGTACAGCAACCACCACCGTCATCAGCAATGAGTACGACCATGTTGGACGTTTACTGGCGACAAAACATCAGATCGGAGATGTCAGTAAAGCTGTTACCCTTGTCAAGAACGAATACAATGAGATCGGACAGTTGAAGAAAAAGAATGTAGGCGGGGATAAGGACGGAGCTAATTTCCATACAGGCTTATCGTATGCGTACAATGAACGGGGGTGGACAAGCAGCGCCAGTTCCAAAGAGTTCAGCTATAAGCTAAAGTATAACGATGCCTCAGCGGGAAAACAGTACAATGGTAACATTGCACAGCAGGAGTGGGTACATGGCACAACACCTTCCAATGTATTTAATTACAGTTACGATGCACTCAACCGACTGAAGAACGGCACGAGTACAGGAACCGTTATGTCCGAATTGCTGACCTATGACGATATGGGCAATATCAAAACCCTAACACGAGACGGAGCCACGATAACCTATGCTTATAATAACGTAAATAAAAGCAACAGACTTTTAAGTGTAACAGGAGGAGGGCTTTCAGGTAATTATACGTATGATGTGAATGGCAATGCGAAGAAGGACCGCACCGGTATGAACTTCAATTACAACCATCTTAACCTACCGGATTCTGCATGGAATGATACTAAGACAGTCAAAGTTGGATACTTATACGATGCAATGGGAACGAAGCTTCGTAAATATTCTACACAAGGCGGAAATAGGGATTATGTCGGCAGTATCGAATATAATGGAACAGCAATCGAACTGATCCATACGGGCGAGGGAGTGGCTTACCGAAACAGTAACGGAACTTATACTTACCGCTATAACCTGACAGACCATCTAGGCAACGTAAGGTCAACGATCTATAGGAACCCTACTAATAATGCGGTCGAAGTTCTGCAGAGAGATGATTTTTACCCATTTGGAAAACAGCGTATTGTTGCGGCCGGAAATAATAAGTATCTTTATAATGGTAAAGAAATTCAGGGCGAGCTTGGAGGTCAATATGATTATGGCGCAAGGTTCTACGATGCGGATATCGGAAGATGGAATGTGGTGGACCCGTTGGCGGAAGTAAACAGAAGATGGTCTCCATATAGATATGCTTATAATAATCCGTTGAGATATATTGATCCAGATGGGATGTTGGAAGAACCAACTCCTGAGGAAGCCGCAAGAATAGCAGCTCACGTTTATCAAGATCCCAAAGAAAAAGTTGAATTAATAGGAGGATGGAAAGTTAGCAATAGATATGTTGGACTGTCAAAATCTAATTTTACTAATTCGCAAAATGGCATTAAGTCAGCATTATATGAAAGGACTACAGATGGTGTGACAGAATATTCGTATGCAACTGCTGGTACAGAAATTCCAGATATTAAAAATTTGCAAGACGTTTTTGCTAATTTAGGTCAAATATCAGGAACATCAGAACAATACGATGCATCTGTTTCAAATGCAAAGAAGATTAAAGAGAATCTAAATGGTGAAGAATTAACCTATGTAGGTCATTCTCTAGGTGGTGGTGAAGCATCTGCAAATTCACTAGCTACGGGCGATAAAGCAATAACTTTTAATTCTGCCGGTTTAAGCCTTCCAACTAGAATCAAATATGGAGGAATTGGTGCTGCTTTTGGTAATTGGGGAAATATAACATCTTATCAATTGAAGTCAGATCCATTGACAATTGCTCAAGATTTAAGTGTTTTACCAGGTGCTCTAGGAAATATAAAAATGATTTCTCCATATGGAGAAAGTAGTAGATCAAACGGTCACAGTATTATGAGTGTTATCAAGAGTTTAATGAAAAGGTAATATAGGATTTTATGAAATGGTTTTTAATGATAATGCTATTTGTTGTATATGGTTGCAGGAGACCTGCTCCCGGTTTTGATTTTGATCTTTTTAAAGGTACTGCTGCTGAAGAATTGGCAAGCGCAGTGAAAAACGAATCTAAGGGAAGGATTAAAGAAATATTAAGGATTTCCAAAATTTCTCCAGATATACAAGAGCCGAAATATGGCCATACACTTTTAATGTTAGCTGTTGTTAATAATTTGGATAAATCTGTTCAAATTTTATTGGAAGCTGGGGCAGATCCCAACATGAGATCAGCAGATGGTGAAATTGATTTAACAACCCCTATGCTTCTGGCTTGTGATAATATATTTAAAAGACAAATCTGTGACCTAGATGTAATGAAACTATTAATTGACCATAAAGGTAATGTTAATGATAGTGTTCCTATTCAATTCCTTAATGCAGATTTTGTTGCAAAGAAGACACCTTTGCTTGAAGCTTGTAAAAGCGATTGTTTGGATTTGGTAAAATTACTTGTAGAGAATGGAGCAGATATCAATAGTTACGATTATAAGGATGGCTATGGCCCATTTTCCGAAGCAATAATCTATGATAATCTCCACATATTGAAGTATCTTATAATTGATAAAAAAGCAAAAATTCCAAAATACTGTTATGTAAGACAAGCTCACAATGAATCACCAAGGCAAGAGTTGACCGTGACGGATTTTTTGAATGAACAAAAATATAAGCCTAATTCAGATGAGTATAAATTAAGGGAAGAAATTTTGGATTATCTGCATAAAAACAATGAAAGATAGATTTAAAAGTATTATTATTTTAAGGAAGATTATTGTTGAAAAAAAATATTCTTGGATGTAGACATTTTTACTGATGAATTAGTATATAAAGTTGTTTGTTCCAGATAGAACCACGAAGCCCGACAGAAATGTTGGGCTTAGCTATTTATTTCGGCAATGCTTTTCAGCATCATGAATTAATAAATGAATTAGTCGCGTCAAACTAATATACCTTCGTCTAGTTGTTGAAATGGAATGATGACGGTTCCTCCTTCAACAGGATCTAAGAAAATAGAGACGATAAATTTAGCACTTCTCCACATTCGTATTTGCCAATTATCTCGAGGGATACGTGGCTGTTTGTGTCCTGCTCAAAGTTGGCTATTTATACGATGTAGAGTGGCTACCTTTGAGTGGAGACAGATTTAAAAAATAAAATTAAATTTGTTAAAATATGATAAGAGTATTTGATGATTCTTTTAAGAAAATGGCATTAGGGCTTTCTTACATTAATGAATATCTATACATTTTAGTTGCTATAGTAGCTTTTAGTTATATTGTCTATCTCTTTATAAGAAAAGGACGCAATAAGAATATTTGGGATGACTCTATGACATTTAGAGGGTTTATTGGAGCACTAGTACTATTTGTGTTTATGATAATTAAGATAATAAGCTCTTTGTTTTAATTTTTATAATCATATATTCAAATAATTTTTGTAAAAACCCCCAGTTGTTCTATTATTTATTGTACATAGCATAGGCTTTTCCTGCCTTATAATCCCTGATGAGCGATTAAATATCAAGCGGATAGAGGGATATTAGGAGGTTGGTGTGCAAGTTCTTTTGCTAAAAAAATCTATAAATAATTATACATATGGATATCTTAATTGACCGTCTCGAAAAACTAGAATCGCAGTAATATCTTTCAAGTAGTTTAAGGTCTTATCTTATACAGGCTATAGCAGTCTTTACACCAATAAATAAAGATAACACCCAGACCTGCTTATTAAGACAGTTAAATAAAAGCGGTATCTTTATTGGCGCCATTAACCCTGGATTCCGCTCGGATGTATTCGGACCCATTCGTGCATATGAAGTAAGAGTCAATACCTTAAAAACAGCAAATTTTGTTTTTTTGACAAAAAATTATAGTCTTCCATCTTTAGATTCCGTACAATTATTTATTGAAAAAAATAAACACCTCCAGAATTTTGGTTAGCAATGCATTTAATATTAATAATATCCTGTTGATTTTCATTGAAATACTCGTGTTTATAAATTTTTGGTTTATATAATATCATTTTGTGAACATGTTTTTAAATATGGTAGATTATATGCTTTGTTATTTGCTTGTAAAACATTATTTTTATGAAAAATTTTAATTTCATTCATCAGTTGTGAAATTATAGCCCATTATTATTGTCATATTAACTTGTATTATATAATCAACAATGATTTTCTATTATTTAATTATTTTATTCCACATAATGGTTTTGCCTTATGTAATTCCTTATTATTTCTTTAAAAGGCTTTTCGGAAACATCTTTATTAAAAGAGATAACCTGCAATTTCTGAATTTCAAGATTGGTTTGATGGTGTAAATTAAACGAAATCAAATCAATAATGGTTAATTATTTCAAGTGAAAGGAATTTTCAATACCCTTCTGCTAGCGTCCATATTTAAAATCAATTATAATTTCTACTGTTAATTCCAAATAAGAAGTTTTTCCGCCTATCGGCTTTAGTGAAAGTATGTCTATGAAAAGAATAAATTTAATAATCTTTCTGTTTTTTTATGGTATAATCAATGCAATTGGTCAATATACCGTCAATACTTTAAATGAGTATACTACTGTGAATACCAAGTACACTAATTTTCCTGTTCTACAGGAAGATGGAGTAGATTTGTATTCAGGTCGTCTCAAATTATCCTATAATCTTTTAAGTTCTTTCGCAGGAGATCCACTCCTCAAAGTTTTTCTTTCCTATAGTGGAGGTGGGGTACGTGTGATGGAGGAATCTGGTAAAGTAGGTTTAGGATGGAATATTTATAATCATCCGACAATATCGAGAGAAATAAAAGGCTTGAGCGATATTGAGGCAATAGACGGATTAAATAACAATGGTTATTTAAGTACTAATATAAATCTTCCCACTTATAGTGGTTTTTTCTCGGACTCTCTTCAAAACGCATTAAGTAAGAATCGTTTTTCTTTACTTACAGATTTGAGAAATTTAGGAGTTTCTAATTGGGATACAGAACCTGATATATTTACATTGAACTTAGGCGATAAATTAGTGAAATTTGTATTACCTCAACGAAGAGGTAAAAATATCTTGCAGGCAAAATTATTAAATAAAGAAGATAAAATTAGAATAGCATTTGATTGGAGCAATAAAACTTTCAATGTTCTTGATGAAAAGGGGAATGTATATGTATTTGATGTTATCGATTATGCCCTCAGTGTTTCTAATAATAATTCTGGACAAAATTCTTCTCCAAAAGTTGCAATAGATGATTTTATTCGAAGATCAACTTTTGAAAATCCAATAATGACTTCATGGCATGTTAGTAAAATTACAAAACCCAATTTAGAAAATATACTATTTACTTACAAGTTAACAAATTCCGGTGAGACACCCACTATTAGTCAAAGCGTTTCTATAAACGCCTGCATAGCTGGATCATCTAATCATCAAATAAATCGATTCGTTAGCAGTTACAGTGCATATTTAACTGAACGACAAATACACCAGTTGGATAAGATTCAATTTACTTTGGGCTCGTTGGAGTTTCATTATTCTGATCGATTAGATCTACCTATTTGTGGTGTATATCCATATAGAACAAATTTTCTTTTCTTTCATAAATATCCTGACGTAAAAATAAATGATCAGAAACTTGATAAAGTTCAGTTACGGGATCTTTCGGGCAAAATTATACATCAGGCTGATTTTAAGTATTCATATTTCAATCAAAATACAACGATCCCTAATTATGAGAGAGAAAAAAGCCATTATTTGAGATTAAAGCTTGATGAATTAAAAATTGGCGATGAACAATTTGTATTCTCCTATCATAAAACGGATTCACTTCCAAGCAAATTGTCAAATTCCATTGACTATTATGGATTTAATAATGGTGAAAAAAACATAGGCAGAATTCCAGAAAATAATGTTGATTATTATTGTACTGATGATATATACTGTCCTGGGAATTTTTGTACCAAAAATATTAGATTCACGAATTTTAACAATATTTATAGCAATAATTACGGAATCAGATCACCTAAACTCTCTTCAGGGCTAATCGGTTCGCTGGTAGAGATTGAAAACAATAAAGGACAACGAACGAAGGTAGAATATGAATTAAATAATATTTTTTATAATAAAAGTGACTCAATAAATACGGGTTACGATTTTGATTCGAAAAGCTTAAAAGAATATGTAGCACTTTATGAATCTACAGTTGTCCAAACTGAGGTATTTCAAATAGATCCAGCTTCTTCTTATAATCCGCAGATTATTTTAGAAAGAATTTGTGGTGGAGATTTCAATAATCCGGGGGGAGCATCCAATTATTATTGCACAATTAATTATCAAGATCTTCAGAAAGTAGCTTTTGAAGTTGTCAATGCTTCAACAGGAGTGATTGCTAAAACATTCTATCATTCTAATATAGAATCTACTGGTATAACCTCTTTACCTAAAGGAAGTTATTTTATAAGATTTAGATCCTTACATGAACCCTGGAATGTAATTTATAATCCAGGCGCTCCAGACAACAACAAAATATATTACTTTGCCACAAAAGTGACGATTAAAGAAAGTAAGGTAGAGATGAATGGCGGGTGGTTAAATGTCAATATTGGTGGTCTCCGTGTCAAGTCATTAGACTATTATGATAAAACAATTAAACAATTCGGCAAGAAGTATGATTATAATCAGTTTAATAGTAATAGATCCTCGGGTAAACTGTCCCACCCTTACATTAATTATAAAGATGACATTGTTGAACGTAAGGAGTTACCTGAAAATGACTTTTGCCTTGCACTCGCAAGTCTGTACAAGAATGTAATTTTTAGTTCTGATCCAACAATATATATTCCTAATGAGCAAGCTATAGTTGGATATACAAATGTGCGAGAGAGTATAGTTGATAATCAATCTTTACATCAGGGTTATATTGACCATGAGTTTTTTAATATAAAAAATGAATATGCAAAAACATCCTCTGGAAGTCATAATCATTTATTTCCAGGTAATACTAGTGATCCTTTTCAATTATGTTATAATTATTTTCCAATAAAAAGCTTCTTTCATATAAATGGTAAACCTAAGACTGAAATTATTTATGATAAACAGCATAAAATAGTTAAACAGATGAATTATAGTTATGAGAATGAAGAATATAATTATTCTAAAGTCATTTTAGATGGGGGGATTGTGAGAGGAAACAGTTTTGAAGAGCTAGATTGTAAGGGTTATTCGGTGAGTCATACTACACTAACCTCTTATCAACCTTATGTCATTTATGATATGACCAATCCATTATTAAAAAAAGTAAGTAAAGAATTTAATTCAGGAACAATTCAGACGGAGCAATCTTGGTCTTATAGACTTCCAAGTTATAATCTGGAAAGCCAAAGTTTAAAGGGATCAGATAATAATGATCAAATTTTTAAATATATATACCCTGGTGATCCGGAATCAATGGGAATGAATTATATTAATATGTTACTGGAGAAAAATATTGTTAGTCAGCCATTGGTTACTACCATTTATAATGCAGGGAAAGAGATTTCAAAATCCAGTTTTACCTATGGATTATTCCACAATAAATATTTGCTACCTGCTGTAGAAACCCACTATTCTAAAGGAAGTACTATCTCAAACCAGTTTACATTTAATTATAATGCCTTAAATGGGAGTATTGAAAGTTTTCAAAAACTCACATCACCGATAATGACCTATGTTTGGGGGTATGGGGGGCAGTATCCGATAGCAGAGATCACTAATGCCACTTATGCAGAAATTGAAAAAGTTCTAACTAAAGCTACGATGGACAATTTGAATTCTCCTCAAGTAACTGAAGCGGCAGTTACAGCTGCTATCGATAAATTGCGAACCGCCCCAAGTTTATCCAAAGCTATGATTACAAGTTATACTTATCAATCTCTTGTTGGAATGAAAAGCAAGACTGATTCACGGGGGGTAACCGAATATTACGAATATGATGGTATGCAACGTTTAAAAGCAATACTTGACCATCTGAAGTATGTAAACAGATCTTTTATTTATCATTATCGCAGCAATTAATCGAGATTATTTTATGAAAAGACATATATCAACCATCATAGCTGTTGCGTTAGTCCTAAGTGCACAAGCCCAGGTATTACCTAAGGATACCTCACTGACTGCTTATACCGGTCAGACCAGTATCCAGGCGCTTGGCAGTATAACGCTAAAGAACGGTTTCCATATTCCGGTGCAACCGTCCGGCAAGAGTGTTACGATCAGCATCGTCGGATTCCAGAATCTGTTGAGCCAGCCGAGTACAGGTCAGAACTACATCCTGACCAAAATATTCAAAAAAGCTGGTGTTACTTTAGCAACCCTTAATGCCCAGCGTACCATAGATGAGGAAAACCAGAGTATCCAGTATATTGATGGTCTAGGTAGACCCTTGCAGACGGTGCAGCTGATGGCATCCCCGAGTTATAAAGATATAGTGCAGCATATCGAGTATGACGGATTTGGACGGGAGAGTACCAAATACTTACCCTATGCTCATAATAAAGGTAACGGATCCTATAAAATAAGTGGTAAAGATTCTGTTGTTAATTTTTATAATAAGAATGCAGGGGTAGACATTGCCGGAGTTGTCCGCACGGATAAACCCTTTGCAGTAACCGTTTTCGAGAACAGCCCGCTAAACCGTGTGCAGGAGCAGGGAGCACCTGGAGCAGACTGGCAGCCATTGGCCGCAGAGGGAACAGGGCATACCGTTAAGACAACCTATGGTACCAATACCGCTACGGGACTCGATGCTGTGAAGCTCTGGACAATTGAAGCCAACGGTACCAAGAGCATAGTTAATTACGGAGCAGGAAAACTGTACCGTACCACGGTAAGGGACGAGAACAGTAGCAATATAACAAGCCGTACTGGTTCAGTAGACGAATACAAGGACTTTGAAGATCGTGTTGTTCTGAAACGTCTCTGGGAGACAGAGAGTAAATCACTGAATACATATTATGTTTATGATGACTTCGGCGATCTGCGATATGTCATCCCTCCGGGGTTCGCGACGTTGAACACTACTGCTAGTGTCACGGTAACCGAAGCTACCACCGGTGATTTCCATGAACTGGTGTATGCTTACAGATACGATGGTAGAAGAAGACTTGTCGAAAAGAAAGTGCCTGGCAAAGGCTGGGAATGGTTGGTTTACAATGAAAACGATCAGCTTGTGATGACACAGGATGCTGTACAGCGAAGTAAAACACCAACAAATGAATGGAGTTACAACAAATACGATGCCTTCGGCAGGATTGTCGTCACCGGGACTTATGCTAAAAACTATGCGAGCCAGAAACTGGCACAGGACGATGTCAGTCTGAATAAGAAATATTGGGAAGAGCGCTACGGAGCAGCCAGCTATACCACGGCCAGCTTTCCGGTCGGCTCACCAGCCGTTTTGATTACGAACTACTATGACGATTATAGTTTCACAGGTAGTGGCACAGCAGGCCTAGGATTTATAGGTGCTACAAAAAGCACCAAAACCAAAGGTTTACTGACAGGAGTCAGTGTTACCAAGGATGATGGCACGCTGCCTCTGCTGACGATTAACTATTACGATGACTATGGCCGTGTTATTCAGAGCTCTTCAGAAAACCATATCAAAGGTACTGATGTGGTGACCAATACCTACAGTTTTGTCGGGGAGTTAAAGACCAGCACACGCATTCACAAAGATAAAGACGGTACAGCAACGACCACAGTGATGAGCAATGAATACGATCATGTCGGACGTTTACTGCTGACCACACACCAGATCGGAGATGCGTCAATGGCTGTTACCCTTGTCAAGAACGAATACAATGAGATCGGACAGTTGAAGAAAAAGAATGTAGGCGGGGATAAAAACGGAGCCAACTTCCATACCGGTGTATCGTATGCTTATAATGAACGGGGCTGGACCAGTAGTGCCAGTTCACCACAGTTTAGTTATGCTCTGAAGTACAATGATGCATCTGCTGGAAAACAGTACAATGGTAATATCGCCGAGCAATATTGGGCGCATGGCAGTCCCACACTCTCCAATGTATTCAAGTACACTTATGATGCACTTAATAGACTGAAAAACGGCATGAGTACAGGAACCGTTATGTCCGAATTGCTGACCTATGACGATATGGGCAATATCAGAACCCTCTCACGGGACGGAGCGACCATAACGTATGCTTATAATAATGCCAACAAAAGCAACAGACTTTTAAGTGTAACAGGGGGAGGGCTTTCCGGCAATTATACGTATGATGTGAATGGCAATGCGAAGAAAGACCGCACCGGTATGAACTTCAATTACAACCATCTTAACCTACCGGATTCCGCATGGAATGATGCAAAGACAGTCAAAGTCGGTTACCTGTACGATGCTATGGGAACGAAACTGCGTAAATATTCCACTCAGGGTGGGAACAGGGATTATGTTGGGGGTATTGAATACAACGGAACAGCAATCGAACTGATCCATACCGGCGAGGGAGTAGCCTACCGTAACAGTAATGGAACCTATACTTACCGATATAATCTGACAGATCATTTGGGTAATGTGAGGTCAATTATTTACCGTAACCCATCTAGTAACTATGCAGTCGAAGTCCTGCAGAAAGACGATTACTATCCATTTGGAAAACAAAAGGTTGTAGCAGGAGGAAATAATAATTATCTTTACAATGGTAAAGAAAGGCAGTCCGAGCTTGGAGGGCAATACGATTACGGCGCTAGGTTCTACGACGCTGAAGTAGGAAGATGGAATGTTGTTGATCCAGCAGCTGATTATTATCCAGAAGTTTCTCCTTATGCTTATGTCGTAAATGACCCTATTTCATTCATTGATGATAATGGAGAGATGCCTGGGGTTACTGGATTTGTTTTAGGTGCTTTGTCAGATTATATAGGTCAAGTAGGTAATAATTATTTTTTTAAAGGGAAGAATAATTTATCTGCTGCTATGACGGAGGATATAAATTTATGGTCAATCGGAATTTCAGGAGGAATTGGTGCTGTTACTGGAGGAATTGACGCAATTAAAAATACTGTTACTAAAGGGGCGGGAAAAGAAGTTTTTAAGAATATGATTGAATATGGAATTGATGTTCTTTCAAATACTATGCAAAGTGTTATGTCTGATAAATTGGAAACCGGAGATTACAATTTTTGGAAAAGTTTAACAGGCGGATTATTACAGGCTATGCCGATTAAATATGTGGATAAGCTGCAAAAAAAGTTGCAAAGAAATATGAATAGGCAAAGTAAAGAAATAGTTAAGGCAACTAGACGGTTGAAAAAAGCTGAAAATCGGAGGTTGTCACAAAATCGAATACAAAATGCAACTAATGCGCTCAATGATGCAACGACGAGACATAATAGCTATAAAAATGCTTATTTAGGTGTTAAAACGGTGAATGATTCGTTTAAATCAGGAGGAACGGCAGCATTAACGGATATGTTATTTAGAAACCAGAAACTAGTACCAATGGTAACATCAGGAGAACCGACAATAACAAAAATCTTAGAATAATTGGATGAAAATTTAAATTACATGTATTATAAAAATCAGTTTTTTTTTATTCTGATAACCTTATCTTTCTTTATGTACGCGATGTTTCATTACTTACGCTATCATGGTTTAGATGTTGTCAATAACGTAAAGGAAGTATCAGTACTTAGTACCTCTTGTACAGCTGCACCAAGAATGGCTTCTGGAATGAAGGTCTCCTTTCAAAATAAGGATTATTCAATAAACCTTCCTTATGAAGATTGTTCCAGATATTCCTCTGGGGATAAGGTGGAATTACTTTATGATGTAAAGTATGATCAGTTTTATCTACCTGATTTTGTTAAAGTATTTAGATATAGAGTTATATTTGCTGGATGCGTTTTATTAACTTTAATTATTCCATGGAAATATGTCGTTAAGCGATTTAATTTTTTGAAATTCTAATTTATTTTCTTTCTCATCACTATAGAATAGGAAACTTTTTTATGCAGCCACTTGACCTCCTACTAAAAAACTGGAGCAATCAAAAATAGAAAATTGATAAATAAAGCGAGCGATCAAGATTTATTTGATCGCTCGTTTTTTTATCTACATACTTCAAAAATTTTTAGAATTTCACTCTTAAAAATCCAAAAGCTCACTCATAGTAATATTAGATTTATCTGTGATTTTTTTAAAATGAAAATAGTTGAATTTGTTGCTCTTTCAATGCGTCTCAATAGTCTAATAGCTATCTCACACAGTTCTGCCAAAAATCTTGAAACTAACCATTATCATCTCTAATTTTTTATTTGTTTGCCGAGCTCTTGTAAATACTCTTGACCTTTGTAATTTTTTTAGTAATCAAGAATAATTGTAAAAATTATTTTTATTGGATTAAAAAAAAGGTTATATTTTATTTATATACTAAATATTATAACATATAGTAGAATAATATTATTTTTTCAGATGCTCCTTGGGTTTGGTTATCCTTTCTTCTTTGCAGCATAGAGCGAGGGTAAAGCTTCTCCACATTCGTATTTGCTAATTATCTTGAGAGATACGTCGCTGTTTGTGTCCAGCTCAAGGTTGGCTATTATACGATGTGGGGTGGCTACCTTTGAGTGGAGACAGATTTAAAAAATAAAATTAAATTTGTTAAAATATGAGAAGAGTATTTGATGATTCTTTTAAGAAAATGGCAGTAGAGCTTTCTTACTTTAATGAATATCTATACATTTTAGTTGCTATAGTAGCTTTTAGTTATATTGTCTATCTCTTTATAAGAAAAGGGCGTAATAAGAATATTTGGGATGACTCTATGACATTTAGAGGGTTTATTGGAACAATAGTACTATTTGTGTTTATGATAATTAAGATAATAAGCTCTTTGTTTTAATCTTTATAATCATATATTCAAATAATTTTTGTAAAAATCCCCAGGTGTTCTGTTATTTATTGTAGATAGCACAGCATTATATTGATGAAGAAAGTAACAAATTATCAAAATGGATTCTTAAAAATAATTATAAATTTTATCGTACACCGATTTCTATTTCATTAGTATCTCTAAATACATATTTGGATACATTGGAGAAACAATTAAAGGAAAATTGGAAAAAATATAAAATAAAATAAACATGGCATCATTCTATTATTTAAATTATTTTATTTACCGATTTTATGAACGACGCGATCCTGATCCATTTATTTATTCTTTAAATGGAAGTGTTTTATTGTTAGTTTTAAACTTAATAACTTTTTATTATGGTATATCTTACTTTGTGTTGAATATGCAGATGAGCTTAAATTATTATACCATTGTAGTTGTTTTATTGATTTTTGTTGGAACAAATTACAATCTTCTTTATAGGAAAAATAAATATGAAAATATTTTTATAGATATTAAGGGTAACGATAATATTACTAAGCAAGTTCTATGTCTATCTTACATAATTTTGACTTGTCTATCTTCTTTAGCCACAATTTTATTAATTAAATTTTTGAAATACGATAGTATTTAGAATGATAAGAATTTTTGCAGCTCTTTGGACTTTAACTATTATTTGTGCCTGTACAAATGAAAGTCAAAGAGAACCAAATAGTTTTAAATTAAATAAAGAAATACCGCAAAAATCTCAGTTAGAGATTGGAAAAAAAGTGGTTAAAAAGAATATTATTAACGAATTTGTATTAAAGGATAGTAACGAGGTGTATTTTGAAAGAATGAGTTTCATCTCAATTTTCGGAAGAACCACAGAAGGTAAAATATTCACAGGCAAAATTATGTGGTTTAAAAACTATTTTGATGAAAATTTATCTACTAAAGGATCTTTTTACTATTTTTTGGAAGACATACTAATAAATCCGCAAGAAGAAAAAAAAATAAAAAAGATAGTTGGAGAAAGGGAAGTCTTTGATATTGATGATGAAATTGCTAAAGATAGTATATTAGACTTTGATACTTTGGTAGATAAATACATAACTTTAAAGCCAGATGACGATGATTTATATTTAAGAAAGAAATTTTGGATATCTGTTAATACAAAATACTCTATAGCCTATCTTTTTTATTTAAAGGGATATGTACTAATGGAATATGACTATGAACCTTTAATATTATTTTTGCCAGTTGAAAAGGCAATTTTAAATTAAAATTAGTAAACCGATTGAAGTGGATGGTTTTGTAGTGAAAAAACGAAATATTAAAGCATATAAGCGGCTGTTTAAAAAGGTTTTTTATAATGAAAGATAACCAAGTTCTTTAAAAATTATATTTGCCTCAAAAAGTGTTTAACTTTTTGAGACTTTTTGTATTGTAGGTCTTTAATACATCAATAGCAGGAACTTTTGCTACAGATGGATCCACTACTCCGCAAGCTCAAAAGATTTGACATAATGTAGGATACTCATAGTATAATTCAAGACATAGCGAGGCCTATAAAATCCAATCTCCTAATCCATAACGTGGCCCTAAATAATTTTATCTTATGAAAAAAACGTTAAAAATATTTGTCTTAATTATCATTGTAATAGGATCGATATTTATATGGTATGATCAAAAACGTTCATTTTTTAAAGCAATTAATGGAGAGTATATCACAATGTGGAAACGGGTAGGAGGAATATGCTATCTAATACCAGGTAAATATTATGGTGTTACTAAACCAAAAGATGGTTATGTAGAGATGTCAACTCTTGCTTATCTTACGGTTTATTATTCCGATAAATTACCAAATATTATTTTGTTAAGAAAAGAATCAAATTATGATTATAAAGCTTATGACCCTGTAAATAGAAACTATCTTTTTGATGATTACATACTGAATAAAGAAAAGTATAGGCCAATTATTTATAAGGAAGATGCTACGTCTTCTATGGATATAAATAAAGATGCTTCTTACTTAAGTATTAATATTCTTGAAGGTTATGCCACAGATGAAACTGGTGGAACTCAGAGATAATAGTATATTAAAATAAAATGCCGCTTAAAAGGCGGCATTTTATTTTATAAAAATTAACAATTTATTCAAATCACTTCTTTCAATTGATATGAGTCAGTAGCTCTTTAATTATCTTATAAAAGCATACCTAATTTTCGAAATCAAAACCATAGATCTCAAATCACAAAATCATCTCCAAATGAGCTCAATTTGCTAATATTTCAAAGCGGATTTTTAGTAATAGCTTAATTTCTAAGAAGTATAGTCTCGAATTGACATTACCAACTACACTAAAAATATTATATTTTTACTCCTGAATTAACCAGTTATATAAAATTAGCAATTATGTCAAAACACATTTTAACCGCCACGTTGAGCTTTCTGGGATTAATGTTATCAGTTCAATTACAAGCGCAACATTTTTTTGAAAAATCATTTAATGTAGCTTTTCCGAATGCAACGAAGATGGTGAGTTACATCAATATACCACTAGGAGTAAATATGTATGGGAATATTGAAATTCAACTTACCGGAGGATATAATAGTCAGTTGAGCCGTGGCGTATTAACAAAGAGAATAGATATTGTTTCTGTAGGTACTGCTACCGGTTATTTAAGTCAAAACAGCGAGATCATTGCTGCCAGTGAGCCGATGGCAGCGCAGTGGGCAATAGGAGACTATGATCCGGTTAACTCAAGGATCCCTATTTATCACCTGGTATCTACTGCAAACACAGTAAGTGTAAAGCTTAAATTTCATCTTCTTCACACTGCTTCCGTTGAAAGTCTTCAAACAGGTCTTGCAGTTGCTACACCAGTAAATGAAGATAATACTCAAACCCGTTCATTTAGACAGTTCAATGAAAGCCGCATCGGTATAGGAACAAGTAGTCCTGAATTCCGCTTGGATGTTGTAGGAACCATTCGTGCACATGAAGTAAGAGTGAATACTCTAAAGACAGCAGATTTTGTCTTTGAAAAAGATTATAATCTTCCTTCGTTAGATTCTGTAAAGTTATTTATTGAAAAAAATAAGCACCTCCCAGGAATTCCAAGTGCTTTGGAAATGGAGAAAACAGGAATTAATGTGGGTTCCTTTCAGATCGATCTACTTCAGAAAGTAGAAGAGCTTACGCTACATCTCATTCAGGCAACTGAAAAAATTAATGCACAGGAAAAAAGGATTAAAGAATTGGAAGAAAAGAAATAGATCCTGGTTATATTAAATATGGCAGTATGTAACAATAAAACGAATGGTTAATAATTCTTTTAACCGTAAGTTTTATTATCTGTATACTAAGAGCTTTTTAAATTAACTTTAATATCATTTAGAATTTTCATGTAACATCCTTAAAAAATATCTTATTATCAATGAACATTCGAATACTATATTTCCTAAAGGAATGGAAATTTTCCGTTTGATTCTTAGGTGCTTAGTAGTTATGTCCTTATGAGTTAGTTATCAGGTTTAATTTATGCTTTTATTTTTAAATAATTCGAAATATCAATAATAGAACATTTTACCCACATAGATTTTGTAAGCAAAACACGTGTGGTTATTTGGAATCACTTTGGCTGTTTTAATAGATGATTGAAAGATTCGTAATTTTTGAGAAAAAAAAACTTAAAAATATTATAAAATTTCATAACTTCATTGTGTGAAAGGTTAATGCTTACTGTATTAACTTCAAACATTAACCATATTTATTTACTTATTATTAATAATAAAATACCATTCGTGAGGATTGATAATAATCAGATTTGAGATTAAAATCACTAACTATGGTAATTTCCTAATGATTAGGTTTATTTGTGGTTATTCGAAGCGTATACTAAAATTATAAACAAGATATCTATTATAGATAAAAATAATAAAGGAATGAAAATAAATTTACGAACAGCTTTCTATGTTTCTGTCATTATCCTAATTTTTCCCTTAAAGGTATTGAGTCAGCAGGCAAATGATAAGGAAGGATTTAAAATTACACCGGTTTCCCCCAATACCGCTTCTTTGGGACTATATGGACAAATTCCTGTTGGACACTATACAGGCGTTCCAAATATAGACATCCCGTTATACGAAATAGATCTGGATGGGAAAAAAATACCAATTAGCATATCTTACCATGGATCAGGAATTAGACTTGCTCAGGAAGCCAGCTCATTAGGATTGGGCTGGACCTTAAATTTAGCTGGTTGCATCACGAAGTCCGTTAATGGTGAAGATGATTTTGTGGCCTCCAATGGAGCTTTCAAGAGTTATTATTCTGACAATCCTAATCTTGAAGAACTCAAATCTGATCTCTATGTCATGACAAAACCTCAATTGAGCGAGAAGTATTGGCCTTATTTTAATTTTGGCGGCAAAGGAGAGCCAGATATGTATTACTATAATTTTGCCGGTTTTTCAGGAAAGATGATGTTTGATAGAGTAGGTACAACATATAAGGGGTTTACAAATACGCAGACGGCGGCTAAGGCAATCCTGCTTAATCCCAAAAGCTATTTAGATATTACCTATAATTTTCCTGGAGGTTGGGTCGTAAAGGATCTGGATGGATATACATATGGATTTGAAGAAGCTGAAACATCTATGGGGTTTTCATTAAATTCATCCGGCCTGTTATCAAAAAGTGATAAAGAATTAAGAGAAATCCCGTTTAACAATCAAGGTGTTCAAACAACTGCTTTTTATTTAACCTTTATCGAATCTCCGCTCAAAAATCGCGTAACATTTCATTATGAAAAAGAATATTTCTATACACCAATAGTACTAAATGAACAATTGTATAGCACAAATGATCCTGACCTTCTTGAATTTGATGATGCCACCACAATACCAACAACACACATTCAACTAGCAAGAAAATACCACGATTTTACGTATTCTTATAGCAAAATTACCCAGTTGAGACCTACTGGTGTCACTTTTAATGGCGGTACCATACAGATTAATGCAACATCTCCCAGAATTGATCTATTATCCATAGTAAATGAAAATGTTCCAAAAGGAATATCCTCAGTAATAATAAAAGATAGTCGGGGGAATTTGGTTAAATCATTCTCTTTTGTACAATCTTATAGGGGCTGGGGTGGTAGTAGTGATTTTGACTATTTAAATAAACGATTAATGTTAGATCGTATTGTTGAAAACAACGGAGCACAGCATACTTTTGTTTACAATTTGAACGATCTACCTCCAAAAAATTCCTTTGAGACGGATTTTTGGGGATTTTATAATATGGGACAGATTGAAGGGTCTCCAAAAGCTTTTGAGACAGTGCCAACAGTATCAATGGTTGGTGAAATTTTGTATGGTAGGGATAAACGTCCAAAGCCACAACTACTCCAAAACATGATGCTTAACCAGATAAAGTATCCCACAGGTGGAACATCGGACTTTTATTATGAGCCACATAATATCAATCAGAATATTTCTTATTTATTCAACAAACTTAAGTCTTCAGGTGTTAGTGCCGCAATTTTAGGAAAAGATTATAACAATCCATGTGATATCTATGGAACAACAGGTAAAGTTGTAACAAGTGAAGTTTTTGAAATAAATAGTTATGTTGATGGTATCAAACTCGAGATGCGAGTCGGAAAGGTCAATTCGTCTAGCATAAGTTGTGGAGGATCAAGTACGAGTTTTACTGTTTGGCTAGAGAAATTTGATGGCAATAACTATGTTGAATACAAACCACCTCTTATGGAGTCCGGAAGATATGATTTTTATGCCGCTCATTCACAGTTGAACTTTGTGAAAACTAATAATCGTGCTTTCGGAGGACTTCCCGAAGGGAAATATAGGCTGAAATTACTTATCGGTGTACCTGGTTATGTCAATTTTTCCGTTTATGCTGGTATTGAATATTTAGAACCTACTTTAGTTTCTGAGATTGTACAAGGTGGAGCAGGACTGAGAATTCAAAAAATCGTGAATAACAGTGGAGGACAAGACGAGACTAGATCGTTTATTTACAAAGGAACTACTTCTATGTACAATCCTGAATTTACAAGAACACAAATCGTTGCTCCAGGTTATTATACTGCATCGAGTCTCATAGGATACCCCTTTCCTGATTTTAATTTAAAACCAAGTAGTATATATTCCATTTCAAGTACCTCATCTATAGTGCCTTTTAGTAACGCTGCGCAAGGAAATATTGTTGGATATAGAGAAGTAAGGGAAAATATGGAAGGAAATGGATACACAGACTATGTGTTTGAGAATAATGCGAATCGTTTATTGGGGGCCGGAGCAGAAAAATATATTCCATATTTTCCAACTATGGAAAATTTCTTGAATGGTTCAACAAAAAGTAAGAGCACCTATGATAAAAATGGTGTCATTATTCAAAAAGATACATTCAATTATAAGGTTAGTATTGTGAAGAATTTCCCGGTCTTCAAGACTTTTGTCCCAAGACCACTACGTACGATTGACGGAGCTTTTATTGGATTTTATGATGTTAAAGTTGAAGAAAGTATTCTCGACAATAAAACAACAACATCTTTTGTCAATGGGATTGCGGCTCAGGAAGTAAAAGAAGATTATCTATATGATCCCGCCTATTCATTATTAACTTCCGTAAAGATGACAGGTAGCCAGGGCAAAATCAAGCAGCAGTTGATTAAATATCCTTTTAACTATTCTGATGCAGTAAGTATTGGAATGATAAACAAAAATCTAAAGGGTATCCCTGTTGAAAAAATCTCTCTTATAGACAATAAGGTTATTGCTGCTTCCAGGACAGAATATAAAGATACTTTAAGCACATATCTTCCATCTAAAACCTATTCTTTTAATTCAACTCTTCCCCAGGTTTTAACAGCTTATAGCAACTTTTATAAGAATGACTATACCTTCACGAAGTATAACAGTAAAGGGAAGCTGCTCGAGTTTTTAAATCCCGATAAAACATTTACCTCATATTTGTGGGATAATTTAAGTCTTTATCCGATTGCTGTGATCAAAAATGCAACCTATACACAAGCTTTAGCTGCATTTAACGGTTTTGATTTTTCAGGTATAGGATCAGTTAATAGCAGTAAAGAGTTAGTAGTTCGAACAAATCTGCCGAACAGCATGGTTAATACGTATACTTACAAACCTTTGGTCGGAATGACAAGTAAGACAGATCCAAGAGGAGTTACCGAATATTACGAGTACGATATTTATCAACGTTTAAAAGCGATAATTGACCAAGCTAAAAATGTGACCAGTGCTTTGGATTATCATTACCGTCCCAACTAAGCAAGATCCGTCATGAAAAGAGAAATTTTAATAACGATAGCAATTGCATTAGGACTAAATGCACAATCTCAGGTTTTGCCCAAAGATACTATACTGAGTGCTTATACCAACCAGACCAGTATCCAGGCCCTGAACAGCATTACGCTCAAAAATGGCTTTACCATACCATCTGGGAGAAACGTGACAATTTCCATTGTGGCCTTTCCAACACTTGTCAGCCAGCCAAGTGCAGGGCAAAATTATATCCTGACAAAAATTTTTAGGGAACCCGGCGTAACACTGCTGAACTTAAATGCTACCCGAAATATCGGTCAGGAAAACCAGAGCGTTCAGTATATTGACGGGCTTGGTAGGCCCCTGCAGACGGTACAGCTGATGGCATCCCCGAGTTATAAAGATATTGTTCAGCATATCGAGTATGACGGATTTGGACGTGAAAGCACCAAATATTTACCCTATGTCCACAGTCAGGGTAACGGATCCTATAAAACAGGCGGTAACGGAGCCGTCGTAAATTTTTATAATAAAACGGCAGGAACAGACATTGCAGGTATTGTCCGCACGGATAAACCCTTTGCGGTAACCGTTTTTGAAAACAGTCCTTTGAACCGTGTGCAGGAGCAGGGCGCACCCGGAGCAGACTGGCAACCATTGGCCGCAGCAGGAACAGGGCATACCGTTAAAACAACGTACGGGACCAATACCGCTACGGGGCTCGATGTTGTGAAACTGTGGACGGTTACCGCTAATGGCGCTTCCGGTTCAGCCAATTATGCCGCTGGCAAACTTTACCGGACTACGCTACGTGACGAGAATACCGTTAATACCACTGCCAGAGCAGGTTCAACCGATGAGTACAAAGACTTTGAAGGCAGGGTAGTACTTAAGCGTGTCTGGGAAACAGAGAGCAAAGCGCTCAATACCTATTACGTGTATGACGACTTTGGAGACCTTCGCTACGTACTTCCTCCGGCAGTAACTGCAGCAAGTTTTACAGAACTGGCTGCCGATCCCAATTTTGAAAAGTATATCTACGCCTATAAGTACGATGAGAGAAGAAGGCTGACCAACAAAAAGATTCCAGGTAAGGGTTGGGAATATCTGGTTTACAATAACAATGATCAGGTGGTATTTACCCGTGACGCCGAACAGCTTAAAAGGAAGGAATGGAGTTTTATCAAATATGATGTCTTTGGCCGCGTTGTAATGACGGGGGTCGAAAAAGGTCACGAAGGAGACAACCATGTTTATCTTCAGCAGGCATTAAAAGATTTTACGGGACCATTATGGGAAGATCGGGGCAGTGTTATGGAGGGGTATACCAACAATACCATACCACAGAATACAGACAACATCACCGTGCTTACGGTAAGTTATTATGACCGGTATTCAGATGTACCTAATATTCCATTCAGTAACGAAGCTTCTTATAGTAAAAAAATTAAAGGACTTGAGGTTGCCAGTAAAAGTAAAATCTTAAATGGTACAGAATGGCTATGGAAGGTCAGCTATTATGACGATTATGGCCGCGTTGTCAACCAGAGCAGTACAAATCACCTGCAAGGTAAAGATGTCGTTACCAATACTTATAGTTTTGTTGGTGAGCTGGAGACCAGTACACGTGTGCATACACCAAAAACAGGAATAGCTACTACGATTTTAACTAAACATGAATACGACCATGTCGGCAGACTGATAGCTACAAAAGAAAGGATCGGTTCTCAGGCAGAGGTAATTCTGGCGTCCAACAGTTACAATGAGATCGGCCAGTTGAAAGCCACTTCTGTAGGTAAAGCAGGCACAGAAACAGCCTTTGTCAATACCAGTACGTTCAGCTACAATGAGCGGGGTTGGCGGACCAAGAGCAGCTCACCCAAGTTCAGTCAGCATCTGAAATATCAGGACGGTAGCAGTCCGCAATGGAACGGGAACATCAGCCAGCAGCTCTGGGGAGATGATGCTACACTGCCAAATACGTTCAGCTATAGCTATGACAAACTCAACCGCTTGTTGAGCGGTGTGAGTACACCGGCAGGAACGGCAAGTATGTCAGAGATAATTACGTATGATGAACTTGGTATGGGCAATATCAAGACATTGAAGCGCGACGCGCTGGCCGTAACCACTTATGCCTACAACGGTAATAAGCTCACCGGTCTTACTGGTGGTCTTGAAGGTACGTATACTTATGATGGCAATGGCAATGCAACCAAAGACCGGACAGGTATGCTATTCAGCTATAACTACCTGAACCTTCCACAGAGTGCGAGTAAGACAGGTACTAGTGTCACTTATCTTTATGATGCCACAGGAACTAAGCTCCAGAAAAAATCTACGGTCGGTACGGTCAACAGTAGTAGAGATTATATCGACGGTATAGAGTACAATGGTACAGTTATCGATATCATCCATAATACTGTAGGGTATGCGCTTAAGAGCGGCACGAACTATGTCTACCATTATAATCTGGCTGATCATCTGGGCAACGTCAGGGCTACTCTCAAACGTGGAAGTACAGCTACAGCAGTAGATGTTACGCAACGAGACAACTATTACCCATTTGGAAAACAGAAAGTTGTAGCCGGTGGAAATAATAAGTATCTTTATAATGGTAAAGAAACTCAGGGCGAGCTTGGAGGCCAGTATGATTACGGAGCTAGATTCTATGATGCAGAAATAGGTAGATGGAACGTGATTGATCGTTTTGCATCTAAATATTCTAACATTTCTCCTTATTCTTATGCTGGTTTAGATCCTATCAAAAACATTGATATAAATGGTGATAGCATTTGGATAACATCATCAGAACCTATTAGAAAGGGGAATGATATAATTCAAAATCATACAATTAATATTACAGGTAAAGTATTGAAAGCTGGTATGAGTTATACAACTTCAGATCAACTTGCTTCAGCACTAACAACAAGATTAAATAGCCAAAAAGGTTCTACTTCAGCAGTAAATTCTTTAGGAGGTTCATCTATAGATAATTATAGTATATCAGCAAAATTTGAAGGTGTTGATAATATGTTCAGTGTTAAAAGCGGTGATCATTTAGTTGTTATGGTCGATCGTGTACTTGGTGAAGGAGATGCGAAATTAGGAGGGGGAGAGGCTGTTGGAATGGCTATGATTGGAGGCCTGGTAAGTTATGTTGAAATTGGTACCTTTTCATCTATGACTGCAACAGCTTTTCATGAAATTGGTCATAGTTTGGGATTAAAGCATCCTGAATCTAACAGTGTTAAAGATCCAATGTCATATACGGGACAAAATGCTAATTTTTCTGGACAACAATTAAGGGAGGTAACTGGAAACAATGTGAATATTGGACCAAATAAATCATTCATAATCAATAAAACACCTAATACGAGAAACTATTCAACAGATAAGATGCCATATATTGGTCCTCGTAGTTATATGATGAGAATTCCTTATCCTACTCAAAATTAAAATTATGAATAGATACAAATTTCTAATGTTTGTTTTAGTATTGGTTTGTAGCGCATGCGTTAAACCAAATATTAATTGTGAATTCTTTTTTAATTCAGCTCGAATTAATGGTATTGATAGTAGTAATATTAAAATATCATTAGATAAAATTATAATAGTTGATACAGTTATTAAAAATAAAATGATTGACACCTCTATTCTAATTAAAAAAATACCCGTTACCAAATCAAGTAAGAATATTATTAAGATTAGAGTTAATGGTAGAGACACCATCTTTAATTTACCAGATTTTAGAGAGAGTATTCAGGTATTTTTTTATTACGACAATACCTCAATACTTCGTGATAAGATTTTGTCGGAATCAAGTATTTTATCAAATAGATCTCGAGACATTGAAAGTATTAAAGATAGTATGTACGCTATTTATGGTAATAAACTTGATACTATGTATATTCATTTTAAAAAGAAGTAGTAGCAATAAGTCCATCAAAATTAAGGATTTATTTAAAGTGAAATATTAAAGATAAAGTGAGCGATCAAGATTTATTTGATTGCTCATTTTTATTTCAAAACTTTATCGAGTTTCACCCTGTAAAATCCAAAATCTTAATAAAATGGTATATTAGATTTACCTGTATTTTTTTTAAGATGGATATTGTGAAGTTTGTTTCGGCTCTTTTAATGAGTCTTAATTGTCTAACATCTATTTCGCAAAGTTGTGCCAAAAATTCTTGAGATAAATCCTTATCATCTCTGATTTTTTTATTTGTTTACCGAGCTTTTTCAAATATTCTTGATATTTGTATTGTTTTTCAGCCATGAGAACAATGTCAATAATTATTTTTGTTGCCAGACTACAACATAGCCTTTTCAGGCAAAAAATCTTTTGGGGGACATTCCAAAATGGTCAGCAAGTAAATTAATGTGGTCAATATTATATTTCGCTCTATTGGATGGATTCTCAACATTTGTAATATAGAGTATTGGTCGCACTTTTGTATTCATAGCCATAACTGTCTTTACAATATTATGGACAAGAATTTCATAATCTGTCCGCAATGGAAATATTCTTTTTATTCTTTACAATGGTATAATATTAATTACGCACAATTGTGCCAAAAATTCTTAAGATCAACCGTTATCCTCTCTGATTTTTAATTACTCTTTTTCAGGAAAATCCGGACCAAAATCATATTCTAATAAGCGGGATGGGTGTTCACCCAAACCTTTTGCTAGTTCAATTATTGTTGATAACTGAATGTCAAATTTACCGTTTTCAATTTTCGATATATTACTATCGTCAATATTACATTTAGTGGCTAAAAAACGTAAAGAATATTTTTTACTGTCTCTTAATTTACGTACTTGCGCACCAAAATCAGTTTTAATTTTACTAAGGTCCTTTTCCATTTAATCTTTTTACGTAATAACAGAAATTAAATGAATAATTTTGCGGTAATATATAACCGCATTTCAGATTTTTTTACTATATTAGCGTTATGTAATTAGAGAAATAAAAAAATGATAGATTCGCTCTATTTTTAGGCATCTGAATAAGATACTTGTGTAAGGAAATGTAGGAAGTTTCAGAGCACGCAAGTAACAAGAATTCGGTGCCCATTTAGTATCTTCGTAAAAAAAAGACACGATGGGCCCTTCTTGTGCATGCGCTCAGCCCTCCTACAGGCTCCTTGTATGTAACTAGAGGGACCGCCCATCACCATATTATGAGAGGTTCTTTTTGTTCAATAAGCATTCAAATAATAAGACAATGAACAAAAAACAACAATCAAAAAACATTATCACAGCCCCCGAGTAGCTCGGTCGGCTTCGCCAAATAAGATTTGGCTCTTAACACTACGGATTGCGTAACGCCAATATTTACACTTGTGATCACTTCATTCAAACGCGGTCTGAACTTTTATTAACTTTTTAGTTATAGTGGCCTAGAATTATTTAAGCCCTTGAACACCTGATTTCGGTCGGGAAGGGAATGCTATGCTTTTAGATTACGGTCTTAAAACCTCTATTACTTAGCGGAACGATCTCTTTCGTGCCATAAAGTATAAATTAAATTACGATACAATGAAGAAGTTTTTAACGCAATTGGTTGATTTTGATCTTACGCTTTATGAAGTGCACCATAAGAATTACGATCCTGTAAATAGTATAATGGATTTCTGGAGCACGTACGATATCAAAAGCTTTCGTGACCATACACAAGAATTATTGATCGTCTATAACGGCAATCCCGAAAATAATAAATTGCAGTTTGACGTAGAACGTATGCAGGAGTTTATCATAGCGCTGACTAAACTGTGCATGGCTTATCATATAGCGCACGACAGCAATATCGATATTGGAGAAATAGATACTTCAAAATTTGTGAAATGTAAGATTATCCAGCACGAACTGGAGGTCAGCAAAAATATCTATGATTTTTTTAACCGAAATCATAAAACCGATCATAAATGATGAATACAAAAGAACGATTGACTTCGGTCAACATAAAGATTACCTACATCTACCTTGCACTGGTCAGCTACGCTTGCATTTTATACAGCAGGTGTACTGGCCTAGTGCTAAAATAAGCTCGCTTAAAGTCTGCGGGTCTTAAGCGAGCAACAGATGAGACTTGGGTTTGGGGTGGAAGAACAGCGGGATAATATTTTTCCTTACCCAAGTCTTTTTAAGAATAAAATCGGGTTTTTCGGTGAGACTGAATTCGATATCGGGCAATGTTCCCATTACGCGATTTCGGAACTGTAGGCTATAACTTATAAATATGTGATAATGAGACAAACCGTACAATCAAAACAAAACATCAAATCTCCGGCTGACTAGGTTGGCCCATGTAGCCATTATGGCGATTTTCTAATAGAATGCGTTTCGATGACCGATATGAAACCTGTATGATAACTTTATAACGCATTCTAAAGCAATTAACCATATTATTTATTTGTGACCTACGCTAGGCTTAGGATCATGTGGATGCGTTTGTCAGTATCTGCAAGGTAATCTTTTGTTACTAGGTCACAGCTCTAAAAACCTTTAAAAATGAACAATTTTTACAAGGGTGGGAGAGAACTTGCCTATTTTAAAGGGCTGTCCCACTATGCTGTACAGCAAAAAACTACAGCAATCCGACAACCTTTTCAGACAGCTTTGCAAGCCGCTAGACTTGCTAATGCCATCATGTTTATTGACCCCATCACTTTACTCCGTAAGCTATGGAAGAGCAAAGCAATCCTTTTACTCGGGATCGCTTTGTTACATATGTTTATTTTGTCAGCTCAGACGCCCCGCAAGGACAGCGGGGCTGATGGGTTAAACAACTTGCAGGCATTGGCAGTAGGCCAAAAAGTTCCGGAAGAGTTTTGGAAAAAGGAATATCTGATCTATAATAATGGTGACACCACACGGCAAACAATGGAAGCTTTTCGTGGCAAATTGTTGGTACTTGACTTTTGGGCGACATGGTGCGCCATCTGTCTGGGTCAGATGAAAGAAAAAGAAGAGTTGTTTTCCCGCTTTTCCAATAGAGCAAACCTAGTTTTTGTCAATCCAGATCAGACAAAGGATACTTATAAAACTATTTTACGTATGAACGATAAATTGGCAGCAAGTTCTTCAACTGGAAATTTCCAGTCAATTATTGAAGATGACTACTTACAGCAATTATTTCCAAATCGCATTTATCCCAGATATGTGTGGATCGGCCCCCGTGGCGATCTGATCGCGCTGACAATAGCGCTTAGTGTAACAGAGGGACATATGACAGACATGCTAAACTTAATGGATCCACGTGATGATAAATAGAGTAATTTGTTTTTTTCTGATGCTTTTTGTTTCCGTAACTGTGAAAGCTCAGATTGCAGGTGTAGTTATAGATAGAGAATCGCGCCATCCTATCGCAGGTGTTACAGTATTATTGAAAAATGTTGCAAAGGCTAAAACCGATCAATTAGGCCGTTTTTCAATTGCAGAAAATGTACGGAGTGAACAGATCACTTTTCGGCACATATCTTATCAGGATACCAGTATTTCCCTAAATGCGGCTCTTCAGAAATCGGATCTCACAATTCTTCTTGCCTTAAAGCAAGGGATGATCGGAGAGGTGGTCATCAATACGGGCTATCAAAGCACGCCTAAAGACCGCCTCACAGGATCTTTTTCGTCGGTAAATGCACAACAGCTTGAGCAGCAGATCGGACGTGGTATCACGTCTATGCTTCCTGCTTTAGCTAATGGTGTGATGCTCGATAATAATAGTACATCTGCAAATAGATTAATGGTCAGAAGCTTAAGCACCATTAAGGCCGAGAAAAATCCGCTGGTCATCGTGGATAACTTTCCCTATGAAGGAAATCTCGATGATATCAATCCCTTGGACATTAGTAATGTAACTGTCCTTAAAGATGCCGCGGCATCTGCTATCTGGGGTGTACGTGCCGGTAACGGCGTAATCGTGATCACCACTAAGAAAGGTCAGTTTAATCAGAAGCAGCGCTTCAGATTTTCAACGGCCTTGAAAGTAGGTGCGCCACCGGACCTGGGAAGACTGGATATCATGTCTTCTCCAGATTTTATCGGAATGGAGGAGTTCCTTTTTGACAAAGGATATTACAACAGCAGGATCATCAGCAGTGCACAGCAACCTTTGACGCCAATAGTTGAAGCATTGGACAGACTGAAGAACAACAGGATCACCCAAGAAGAATACGACAAACTACGGTCTGATCTAGCAGGGCTAGATGTAAGGGATGAGTATCGGCGACATTTTTATGATCATTCACGCTACCAGCAATATCATCTGCAGGGAAATGGTGGTAATGATGTGTATGCATGGCTGTCATCCATTGGTTACGATAAGGAAGTTGGAAGCACCAAAAGTAGAAGCGAGCGGATCACATACAAGCTTAATAATTCATTCAAAATCCGTAAAAATATATTGTTCACGACGGATGTAAACTTGATTCATTTTAAAACCTCCGCTGAAATGCCGGCATATGGTGAAGTTAAGCAAAGTACCTATGAACTGTATCCTTATGCTGTTTTTGCCGATGAAAACGGAGTGGCGTTGCGGATTGCACAGCGTAATAATACGTACATCGATCAAAAGGGCGAGGAAGGACTATTGCTGGATTGGAACTATTATCCCTTGACCGATCATCGGCACCGTATCAATCAGCGCCAGCAGTGGATATTGAACTGGAATACAGGTCTAAAATATGATTTCTCAAAATCTTTGAGTATTGATCTCAAATATAACCTGGTACTTGACCGCTCTGATACCAAAAACTTAAGGAATCTAGATAGTTATTTTAGTCGCAACCTGATCAATGCCTTTACCGAGATAGACCGCTCAAATGGTTCTGTTAGCTACCATGTTCCTAAAGGAGGTGTGCTCGATCAGTCCGGAGCAAGACAAACAGCTCACAATGCCCGGTTACAGATGAACTTCAATCATAAAATAGATGTGCACACGATATCCGGGATCCTGGGTTTTGAAGGCCGAATGAATAAAGGATATGGGGAGTCGTCGCTATTTTATGGGTATAATCCTGCTACGCTTTCATTTGCCAATGTCGATTACATCTCCCGTTTTCCAGACATGGTCACCGGTGCGCTTAACAATATTCCCAGTGGACAATTTCTCACACAGACAGATGTCCGGTATGCCTCAGTTTTTGCAAACGCGGTTTACTCTTATCACGACAGAATCAATATTTCGGGAAGTGTAAGACGCGATGCAACCAATCTATTTGGATTGAGCACCAATGACAAATGGAATTTACTGTGGTCCATTGGTGGAAGCTGGAAAGTTCTCGAAAATAGGAATTGGCTCAGTAAATTAACGTTGCGTACCACATATGGATTTAGTGGAAATGTAGATCCCTCTATGGCTTCTGTCAGCACCATTCGTTATCAGGGAACTAATGTGATGAACAATTTTCCGATTGCTACATTTTCATCCTATGCTAATCCTTCATTAAAATGGGAGAGTATAGCGACACTAAATGCGGGTGCCGATCTTCTTTTATGGAGAGATCGACTCAGCCTGACATTTGACTGGTATAAGAAAAAAGGTAATGATCTTTATGGATTGGATGAAATGGACCCGACAGCCGGAATAGGCGAAACCGTTGTCCGTAACTCAGCAAAAATGAAAGCTTCGGGTATAGATCTTGCATTGGGCATTAAGGCCATTGATAAAAAAGATTGGGGACTGCAATTTCAGGTCAATTTGAGTAAAAGTGCCGATCGTGTGGAACGGTATTATTTGAATAACAACTTTGGACGTAATTTTATCAACGAACGGACAATAGCAGGGATTGTCGGTAAGCCTGTTTACTCTCTATTCTCTTATCCATGGAAAGGACTGGATATTGATGGAAATCCGATAGGGTATGTTGATGGAGTAGAATCCAAAGACTATCGACAAATATTCAATAATACCGCGCTCGATGATATGGTATATGAAGGTCCTACATTGCCAAGGTGGTTTGGAGCCGCCGGCAGTACCATCAGATATAGAAACCTCACGGTAGACTTTCGTTTGCTCTATAAATTCGGACATTATGTGCGAACACGTAGTGTTGACTATAACAGTCTTTTTGCTCAGAATATCACGCATTCGGATTATAGTTTGAGGTGGAAGGAACCGGGAGATGAAAATATCACCTCTGTTCCGGCGATGATCTATCCGCTTAATAGTAATCGTGAAAACTACTACCGCAATTCTTCTGTACTGATTGAATCGGCATCACATATCCGCCTACAGTATGTCAATATACAGTATGGTCTGAAAAAAATGTTTGGAAGTAAATTGGATGCAGATGTTTTTCTCAATATTGAAAATATCGGTCTTCTCTGGAAGTCGACAGATAAAGATTTTGATCCTGAATATGAGCGGAACTATAATGCAATAAGACCTTCGTGGCAGTGGTCACTGGGTTGCCGCATCAATTTTTAATCGCTAATTGAACTTATCATGAAAAAAATAATCATTTTACTTTCCATTTTTGCTGCGCTGTTATTTGGTCATTCGGGTTGTACTTCTTTTTTGGATGTTAAATCGGATGGCAAACTTGCTGTGCCGAGTGCATTGGAAGATTATCTTGCACTTTTAAACAGTGTCGATAATAAATTGGCAGGGGCAGAGGGTGAGGTCATGTCTGCCGATCACCATGTACCTGTTGAAGAATTTGACGCACTTTTTTGCCAAACAAACCGCGACCTCTATCTTTGGGAAGATAGTCCGATGCTACAGGAATGTGACGGCAGTGGAGGCTGGGCATCGGCATATAAGAATATATACCGGGCAAATGTTGCGATAAGTGGCGCGCAAAGTTTTGAAAAAACAAATGGTGTAAGCGCTCTTTCTGCAGATGTAAAGGGACAGGGATTTTTTAATAGAGCAATCAACCTATACGAACTTGCACAGGTCTGGTGTGAAGCATACGATTCAAAGACTGCAGGATCAGCATTGGGGCTTCCGCTTAAAATCACTGACGACTTTAACGAAAAGACCGTTCGCTCATCGCTAAAGGAAACATTTGATCTCATTATCGATGATCTGCAAACGGCATCGCTGTTATTGCCCAGTAAACAAAAAAGTATCTACTGGGCTACTAAGGCTGCAGCATGGGCTTATTTAGCCCGCGTGTATCTCTATATGCATAACTATGAACAGGCTAAATTTTTTGCCGACAAATGTATCAGTGCAGGTTTTAGCTTACTTGATTATCACCATATTAATGGTGCACCTGCTTTTCCATTTTCGGAAGACAATAATCCGGAAGTTATCTATCCACGTTATCTAACGACGGCATATTATTCCGTTAGTATAAAAATAAGCCGTATGGACAGTGTGCTTTATAACAGCTACGAAGATGGGGATTTAAGAAGATCACTGTTTTTTAACAAGAATGCTAATGGTCTTTTCTTTAGGGGAGACTACGGTGGTGGGTTGGGAGGGTCCTTCTGTGGGCCTACATTAGCCGAAATGTACTTGATACGGGCAGAATGTAATGCGCGGACCGGAAATGCGGCCGAGGCATATAGTACACTGCAAAAGTTCCTTGCACACCGGCTTGATAAAGTACAGCCTTTCTCTGAAGACGATATTTTGAGCAAGATATTACAGGAGCGCAGAAAGGAGCTTTTGAGACGCGGAGTGAGGTATGGTGATGTAAAGCGACTGAATAAGCTGGGGGCAGGTATCATCTTAAAAAGAATCATTAGGGACAAAGAATATCTTTTAAACCCTAATGATTCTCGAGCGAATATATTAATACCTCAAAATGTGGTCGAGCGATCGGGTATCACTCAAAATCCACGTTAAGGTTATTCGCTTCTTTTTGAAGGCGAGGCCTCTTGCACAGCAGCCAGATTGTCTAAATCTTCCAGATGATCTTCGATCGTTTTGTCGGATGGAACATCTAGGCTACAAGGAATCTCTGTCGGCTGGCCACATGTGAAACCTGGTTCTTGTGATGGACTCCAGTTACTGGGGTTCATCACATTTGTTGCCAAATTAGTAGATGGTCCATTGTAATAAAACGTCGTGGATGCCTTCGCTACTACAGGTGTTTCGTTCTTCTTCATCACTGCAACTGCTGCAAACGTTCCGATTGCCAGCAGTGCCAAGATTAAAGTGAAGAGTGATGCCTTCACTGCAAAATTATTTTTCATCATAACCGTATGGAATTGATTATAATGCTAATTTAGACGCTAAGTTGATGTTTTACTATAGAATTGATTCCTCTGTTTAGGGCTTAGGTTCCTAATTTATAGGGATCAATTTCTATTTCCACCGGACTTATGTTCTGGTTGCAACGTTTTTATTTTTATTATACCAGCGGACAGTAATCCCTAGAAACTGCGCTATCTGTTGGTCGGTAAGTTTATAGCGGACAGATGAATATTGGAGATGAAACCAATCGATCAGCTCTTTACTACTGTGACGGCGGAATAAGTTTTCCTGTTTTTGATAATACTCAACTTCCTGCCAGAGCAAATAGTTGAAAAATGGTTCTAGCGCCGTGGTATGTCCCATATAATCGAAAGGTATCTCGATAATATGCCCACCTTCGGGAAAGATAATGTCCATTTTACTGCGCTGGAAAGCGAGCAGGCTGTCGGTCTTGAGTATCGTCTCACCGGATTGCCAGATACGGCTAAGTTTCGATTCTTCGTCCCTTCTCTCATAACCGAGGGCATAACCTGTGTAAATAAAGCAAAGATGCTTAGCAATTCCTCCACGTTCAAGATATATTTCTTTTTCTGCACAGTACTTGACTGTTACAAGTTGCCGCAAGAGTTTTTCCTGGTCATCTTTAAGCTTTCGATAAGCTTCCAGATGCTTAATAAGCATCTTATATGATTCTCTATTTTCCATTACCTACATCTATTTTATTAACAAACTCATAAGAGATCAGCCTCTCCACAGAAATCCGGAAACAAGTTTAACATCACCCATCCAAAGGTAATAATCATCCTTTTTGTAATGTTTGATTTTCCCAGATTCAAATAAATAAGCTTTAGCCTCCTCGCTGATGGGGGCATAACGCGAAAGGTATTGTGCTACTCGTTCCATTGTTTATAAGCTTTATTTTTGATGACCAACAGCTGTCATGTTCATCATTATAAAAACCAGAAGTCGTTTAAAGTTAAAAAGCTCTCCACAGACCGTACTCAAACCTGCAGAGAGTTCAATTTCTTACGATGAGATGAAAGCGCTATACTTACTGAGCTGTTCAATAGTGTATTACTGAAGATGCGTGCTTATCTTATTTACTTATGGTATTGATAATTACTAAGTTATTTAAGTTAATTAACTTTTTGCCGTTAGTAATTTTCTAAGTAATAAGACTTTTAATCAGATTCTCAGCATAATAATTTACCTGTTTGAAGAAACATATCAAAAGACTGCACTTAAATTGCATGTGTTAACGAAAAATATATAATAGGATTAGAGGGATAGTGTTTTTTTTAATAGATTGATATATTGTAAAAAGAAAATTACATAATAAAAACTACTTGATTGGGTTGTTTATTTTATTTTCAGGAAATAATATTTATTTTTAGGGTTGCGCTAAACCAACTGTTAATATGATAAACCAAGATGAACTTTTTAAACTGATTTTAGTACACTTCAAGAATGTAACTGCCATGGACGATTGTATTGCAGGCATGATGCAGGTCACCACAGGAATGGCTGCAAGATGGAGAAAAGGACTGACGTTGATCACGTACGATAGATTGCAGTTATTGATTCAGGTTTTTAAGATCAGAACACATCAATTGTTTACCGTACCGGATGGAGCAGTCAGTATCCCCGCAGAATTTCAGTACATCAAGCTCGATGTTGAAACACCAGATCATTATTTGTATTACATTAAAACTATAGCAGACCAGCTGGAAGCAATGACTGCCGATCTGAATGCTTCCCTTTGGTTAAAGGCAGATGAAATTCCTGCTTTTCACTTACTGCCCTATAAGAATCTCATTTATTTTATGCTGTTTGCTTATGTCCGCGACAGGATGAACTGTGATGCTCAATTTGAAGATTTTGTGGTTCAGATCAAAACATTGGATCTCGATCCAGTTTTAGATCGCATCAAAAATGCGTACGACCGCATACCAAGCATCGAGGTCTGGCACGACGGTGTATTCGACAACCTGTTATATCAGATCGAAAATGCAGAAATACTGGAACATTTTAAGCAGAGCACGACCAAAATGCAGTTGTTATCCGAACTCGACGACGTGCTAACAAAATGCCAGGAGGAGATCAGTGTACAGCAAAAATCTTCAGGAGCAAAATTTGAATGCTATCGAAAGGAGATCCCAATCCGGATGGGCTATGGCCTAGCAAAACAGGAGAAGTGCGGACAGGTCAATATAAAAATAGACAGCATCAACAGCATGACCACAGAAAACCAGACGATCTTTTCCGAGTTCTCAAAATCGTTTAAGGCAACGCTGAATAAAGCAGTACCATTGGGTATTGGACCCATACGGGACAGGACATTGTTTTTTCGGCAATTAAAAGATAAAATAGCGTATACAAGGAATAAACTCAATTAATATAAACTATTTATTTATCGCTTCTTAACTTAAACCGCTTGTTTATCTAACTGCAGGAGACATTTAAAAATGAACCTATTGCGATAACTTGCGTACTCCGGCAAGGGTTGTAGGGCACAACCGCAATGCTCATGGAAAAAAAACTCCAGCAACTGATCGAACAGCAGATCAGAACAAACATGTTAATGGAAAAACAAGTAGAAATGTTAGCCGCGATATACAGCATGCTATCCAAGAAAGAACTTCAAAAACTCAAAACCCTGATTTTGGACAACACAGATCTCAAAGAAGTGCTCAAAGTCGCTGATACGAAGTTCTTTTCCGTTAAAAAATTGTTTAAAACCTACGAACTGGATAAAAAAGATTATTATCTGTTAGAAGATATCATCACGACCCTTAAAAAACATGAAAAGAAAACAAAACCCGAAAAACCTTAAATAATCGACTGAATAGCACACTATGCCCATAAAGCTGGTTTAATCCAGCTTTTCTAACCCTCTCACCATCTAGCCATAACTATGTTCACTTCGTTACCACGTTACTTGATCACTCGGTTACTTCGTTACTCTCTTTCTAACCTTCTCACCATCTAACCCACTAACCATAACTATCTTCACTTCGTTACCATGTCACTTGTTTACTGCGTTACTTCGTCATTCCCTAAAAGCCGTAGGCTTATCCAATCGGCCTAGTATTCCGACTGCGTAATTTCACATATGAAAAGGCGTTAAAAATGAATTTCTTTCTGAGTGCAACGAGTTTAAATTCATTTAGCGTTTTCAAGGTGAAATAGCATAAAGGAATAAAGCCTTGATTTTTTTGATTACTTTTTTCATCAAGGAAAACTTCGAAGAGAATCTTGAGTGCCAATAAAATCAAATCCTTAACAAAAAAAAGTAATTGCCCGTAACGGCATGAGTAACAATCCTGTCGCGGCTCGAGCGACTAAACAACCACACAACATTGATCCTACAATCACCTTAGCTCGACACAACAAACAGCCTATGAGCACACAACAACGACCCTACAACCACATAAGACAGACCCTCCCTCGAGCCTACGAGCACATAACAAAACAGCCTTCCTTTGCCCTTGCTATGCACAAGTTGCGCACAGCAAACAAGCTTGGGCGAGTATAGGAGCGCTATAGCATCGATATAGGTGTTACACAAGAAAGAAAGCATTATTCACATTCCTTCATAATTATTCCGGTCACTTCATAATCCTTCACAGGGGACTTTGGAGCATGTTTTTGTCAATTTTAATGCAAATTTTTGTTTCAGTAAGTCGATCAAGGGGCCCCAGAAACACTTACAGGTAACAGATTTTTAACGCATAAATTAAAGAACAAAATTATGGCAAAATCCAGAGACAACGTCGTGATGCAGGGTGCATCCGGCAGAATTGGAAAAACATTGGTATTCCGCCAAAAAGGAGATCAGAC
Organism: Sphingobacterium anhuiense; assembly: GCF_042686355.1. NCBI lineage: Bacteria > Pseudomonadati > Bacteroidota > Sphingobacteriia > Sphingobacteriales > Sphingobacteriaceae > Sphingobacterium > Sphingobacterium anhuiense. The sequence continues at coordinate 1,189,027 of NZ_JBHUPE010000004.1, read as the reverse complement.
GATCATTGCACGCACAGGTAAAAAACGTGCCGATGGAAAACCCTATACAGAGAAACAGCTTAAAGTGCAGAACCGTTTTCTAGACGCTTCGCTCTATGCTAAAAAAGCAATTCTGGACATACCGCTGAAGGCATTATATGAGGCAAAAGCCAATATCAATCAGACAGCCTACAACGTCGCTTTCAAAGATTACTTTACAGCACCTACGGTGCGCCGTCTTGATGACCGGAACTACTTCGGTGAGATCGGAGATGTGATCAAGCTGATGATCAAAGATGTGCTCAAAGTAACGCATGTTACGATTGATATTGTAGATAGCAGTGATACACTTATTGAAACAGGTGTGGCTACTGCCTTGGATGAAGGAGGCATCGAGTGGGAGTATATCGTCAAGGCAGACAATCTGGATTATGAAAATACCCGGTATCGGATCAGTATGGTCGATACACCAGAAAATACCACTGTAGTATTGGTGGAATATGGGCAGGGCATGATCTAAGAATTTATTTTTAACAGCATCATTATCAAGTTTTAGGTACTCCTAGGCAAACCTAGAGCTTGATATGATTTAATCCTTAAATGATAAAAACAGATGGTAGAAAAACATACCCTACAGCTCCAGCGGATTTATGGAACGCAGGGAACAAATGGAACAATAACCTTTCAGGACGAGAAAATTTGCCATTGCATTGAACTGCCTTGGCGTAACAATATCACGCAGATCAGTTGTATTCCGGCAGGGAAGTATCGGCTAGAAAAAAGAAAATTCAAAATACATGGCGAACAGATCGCAATCCCGGCAGTAATAAGGCGTGAAGCCATATTGATCCATGCCGCAAACAATGCTTTAAAAGAGCTGCAGGGATGCATAGCACCGGTGACCCATCTGTCAGGAGAAGGCATAGGGACAGAAAGTAGAAAAGCTTTAGAAAAGCTAAAAGCACTGGTTTATGGACTTTGGGATAACGAAGCAGAAGTCTATTTGCATATAAAATAACGTATAAAGGTGTTCACAAAGTGACTAGTTGGGCAGTAGTAAATACGAGGATCTAACCAACTAACTCACTAGCCTTCTAACCGTTTCTTTGTGCAAACGTGACTAGTTACTACGTTACTAACCTGCTAACCAACTAACCCTCTAAGCGTTTCTTTGTTCACTCCGTCACTTGTCACTCCGTTACTAATAAACTAACTAACCTTTAAAAAAAACAAAATGAAAATTATCAAAACATTGAACAAAATAGTACAGACCATACTTATGGCACCCATAAAATTACCCGGAAAAGCCCTTAGCATCATCAAGTACATTGCATTGGGCCTGGGTATTATCGAAACAGTGGTCGATGATAAAGAAGAACAAAATGCGGACAAGCAACTTTCAAAATCACCAGATCTGGATGCGGAATCTAGGTTGGCAGAGCAGACTTTGGGTAGCGCGTTCGAAAAGGACAAAGTCAGATCGTTATCTTCGGATCATGCAGACGTAGACAAAATGAAGACATCAGAAAATCAATTGTCAGACACATTAAAAGTGGATCAAGGTATAATTGAATACGAATGGGAACCAGAAAGCTACGTAGTTGGAAATGGAGAGAATAACGAAACCGAACCGCAGGATAGTTTCGAAAAAGGAAAGGAGGTTCCCGATGAAGGCCAATGATATCCGTGTCGGTACATTAGGAGGAACAATCTGTTCCATATGGGCGAGCATTTCTTTCGGTGATATCCTGCAGACAGCCTGCATGGCTGCGGTAGGAACCATCGTGAGCTACATCACCAGCCGATTGGTCTCCCGGATTAGAAAACGCTAAGGAGAGAATAACATGTGCAGCGCCTTGCCGTTGGACCTGCTAAGAGTACAGCACCTTCGGGTGCTTACTTTTTAACTAACTATCCAGCCATCTAACCAGCTAACTATCTAACAAACTCACAATTCCTGTCTTGTTACTTGTCACTCAGTCACTCGTTTACTCCGTCACTTTCTTTCCAACCCACTAACCCTTTTTATACTGACTTCGTTACTATGTTACTTGTCACTCCGTCACTCGTTTACTCCGTTACTATCTTCCTAACCTTCTAACCTTTTAATTTTCCTAATACTAAGTATATTAATGGTGTAAAATATTAATTTTTCAATTATTTTATTTAATTTTATCACCAATTGAAAAGTTTCATATTAGCCTGAAGCACTATTTTTATTAACTATCGCGTATATTCTATTTTTTAAACAGTACATATATATTAAATCCACATATTTTAATTGCTGGATCATAATTAATTACATCATGTTGTCATCCATTATAATTGAAGTTTTTATACGCTAAAAGGCCATTATTCAATATGTTAATCAACCTCCGCTGCATAATAGTAGCACAGAAAAATCCAGATATAAAATCTATAAAAAATCATGTGTAAAAAATTACTCTTTGCTACAATATTTTTATGTACTGTAAACAATCTTAAGGCTCAAAATTTAGTCAACCTGTCAGGATGGGTCACAGGTTCGGATCCGATCGTCGGGTTTCGGAATGTGGGAGACCAAAGTGAGAATAGCCGTGAATGGGGTATAGGTCCACATGGTACACCGGTCGTATTATGGAAAAGTAAACCTAGTGGTAATGGTAACAGTGACGGAGGATTTGATGGAGAAGATATCAATATTAATCATCAAAAAATGTATCGATTTTCGGTTTGGGTAAAAAAGTCAAATTCGCAGGATGGTGCAACTTATATAGGTTGTGGGCACGTAAACCATCTTTCTGATTTACCAAATTCGAATCCATATTTTTGGGCAGGAGATCTTCCCAAACTAGACAAATGGTATCTGGTAGTAGGCTATGTTCATGCAAGTAATGATCCATCGACAGAAAGTTTCGGTGGTATTTACGATGGATCGACTGGTCAGAAAATTACATCTACAACGGATTTTAAATTTCGTTCTAACTATCCATTAGCGATGATTAGAACTTTTCTCTATGATGATGCCAATACCGCAGATTGCCAATATATCTATGGACCTAGAATAGAGGAAGTTAACGGAAATGAACCCACTATCGCTTCATTGCTAAGTGTAGAAAACAATCAGACTGATGTATACTTTCCTGGGAAAGTCGGAATCAAAACCAAAATACCTGGTGACTATGATCTGGCGGTGAACGGCAAAATCCGTAGCCATGAAATCAAGGTTGAAAGCACAGCGTCAACCTGGCCTGACTATGTATTCAAAAAGGAATATGATTTGAAACAACTGGACGCTGTCGAAGCCTTCATCGCAAAAAATGGGCATCTTCCAGAAGTGCCTAAAGCGAAGGATATTGAAGCAAATGGCGTTGAGCTTGGTGAAATGAATAAGATTCTATTAAAGAAAATTGAAGAACTCACATTGTACATCATTCAGGAGAAAAAGTCTAATGCTGATCAGTTGCTGGAATTAAAGAAAGAAATCGAAGATTTAAAAAAGAAGTAATCAGTTTATGAAAAGAAAATTTACGCTGATAGCAGCAATAGGTACTATGATCTGTTTGAGTGAAGCAAGAGGACAATCGGCTTATTTAACTATTCCTGATACCAGAAACACAATTACACTGCCGACGGATTATAATCTAAAATTAAAATCTGAATTTAAACGTGGGGATATCATGGGTTTACCTAATAGTGGGTATGCTTATATCTTAGGGTTGAGGGGATCGTCAGAGGATTCTGGAGGCCCGGCACATGAACTGGCGTTTTCTCCAACTAAACTTTATTTGCGATCAGGCACAAATGCCGGAGGTTGGCAAGCATGGCGGGAGCTGTTGATCGCAAATACGGGAGGCTATTTTGGTATAGGTACAGATAATCCACGGGAAAAACTTGAAATTTTAGATGGTGCTCTAAAAATTGGAAATACTTCTTTTGGAAATAATTATGACAAATCACCAAAAAACTACACAACAGTTGGGAGTGATAATCATGGTTCTCTTATTTTCGGTTCTAATGTCTTCATTGAAAGTTACAGCAATGTTAATCGTTCCTCATTACGTACAGCGATGGAACATTCATCAATGGCAGGTGCAGCTATAGTTATACCCGGAAACCTGCAAAATAATCAAGGTTCAATTATTTTTCATACAACTGCTCCAGCTGTAACACAGGAAGATAAGCCATTCGATAGCCCGCGTATGATCATTAATGCCGCTGGAAATGTAGGTATTGGTACCATTTCACCGCAAGAATTATTATCCGTAAAAGGTAATATTCGTGCACACCAGATTAAAGTGGAGACTTCAAACTGGCCTGATTATGTTTTTCAACCTGATTATGATTTAAAGTCTTTAGAATCAGTTGAAAAATACATTAATGAGAATGGACATCTACCAGAGCTACCAAAAGCTGAAGTAATTCATAAAGAAGGTTATTCGCTTAATGAGATGGATAAGATTTTACTCAAGAAAATAGAAGAACTCACACTCTACATCATTCAGGAGAAAAAATCAAATGCGGAGCAGCTATTGAAATTGGAAAAAGAGATTGAAACATTAAAAATATCAAATAAGTAATCTTATGAAAAAGAGAATCATTTTAATTGCCTCAATGGGTCTTTTGCTTTGTTTGAGTGAAGTAAAGGCACAAGCGCTATATCTTGGTATTGCTGATGAAAGAGACAGAGCTACAATACCAACAGATTATAATCGCGTATTAAAATCTGAGTTTAAGCGGGGGAATATTATTGGTTTACCCACAACGGCTTATGTCTATACGTTGGGGCTAAGAGGCTGGTCTGATGATTCTGGTGGTCCTGCACACGAAATGGCTTTTGCAGCCAATAAACTTTATTTTAGATCAGGAACTACAGCTGCCGGTTGGGCAACGTGGAGACAGGTGTTAGTAACTAATAATTCCGGATTTGTAGGCATAGGTACCGATGCCCCAAAAGAAATGTTGTCTGTAAACGGTAACATCCGTGCACACCAGATTAAAGTGGAGACCTCAAACTGGCCTGACTATGTTTTCAAGGATGAATATCAGGTTCCAACATTAGTTGAAATGGAAAAGTTCATTAAAGAAAATGGTCACCTTCCAGAAGTTCCAAAAGCAGAGACAGTAGAAAAAGAAGGTTATTCTTTAAATGATATGGATAAAATCCTGTTGAAAAAAGTGGAGGAACTGACTTTGATATTAATTGATAAGGATAAACAGTTGAAACAGCAAAATGATACGTTACAAGAAGTACTTGTGAGGTTAAATAAATTAGAAGGAAAATAAGATATGAAAAAAAGCATGAAAATTTTATGGAGTCTATTCTTATCGTTACCGCTTACTGCTTTCGCGCAAACAACTTTTCCAGGAATAGATATCAGCTTAGGAACTCCGGCCTATGGAATAAATATTAAAACAAATTTTGGTCAATCAGGCGGATGGGCTCGGGGATATAATATTTCAAATCAGGATGGCACAGAGCGTCTTGTTGCATTCGGAGCTTTTGGGAGAATGGATAACGGTGTTTCAAAAATCAATTTTGCATATATAGGCCGAGATTATAATGATACGTTTATGACCTTTTTGCCAAATGGCTATGTAGGTGTTGGAACAGTTGCTCCAAAAGAAATGTTATCCGTAAATGGTAATATTAGAGCAAAGCAGATTAAAGTAGAAACCACAAACTGGCCAGATTATGTATTCAACGAAAATTATCAATTACCTTCTCTAAAAGAAACTGAAAAGTTCATTCAAAGAAACGGACATCTCCCAGAAGTTCCAAAAGCAGAAACGGTAGAAAAAGAAGGATACTCTTTAAATGAAATGGATAAGATCCTTTTAAAAAAAATTGAGGAATTAACATTGCACATCATAGATCTGGATAAAACTAACCAAAAGCAACAACAGCTGATTGATAAATTATTACTAGAAAAAAAATAAAATAGATAAAATGAATAAATCATTTTGGAAAAGTATAATTCCATTTGTATGCTTAGTCTGTAGTTATTTTAGTGGGCAAGCTCAAGTAACAACAATATCGGGAGATTATATCCATAAGGTCATCAATGCGGCAGCCAATGGTCATTATACCAATTCATTGATACTCCTGCACGAAATCTATGATGGAACGCTAATCGGAGACAATTACACTGTGGGTACAATTGTAGCAAGAAGAGGCGCCGCTACAGATTTAAATCGACTTAATGTTGCGAATATTAATAGCTCATCAGCTTATAATGCAATCTATGCAAATTTAATTTCTAATGATGAAGATTCATTTTCTTGGAAATTGAAAACCTGTAAATATAACGGAAAGAGATACCTGGCACTTGACGTACCATATCTGGGAGCTCACCATACACATGGTTTTCAATTCTCTGGATGGACAAGATCGACAGGAACGAGCTTGGAATTTGTGGTTTATGCTGTTAATGGTGTCCCACAAAATACAAATGTTTTATCGGAAATAGTAGATTATAAACCAACAAGACAGTTAACGCATCACGTGTCTAACTTTAATATTTTAGGTAAGGTGGGAATAGGTACTAATAATCCGACAGAGGAATTATCCGTCAAAGGTAATATTCGTGCACACCAGATCAAAGTAGAAAGTACAGCTTCAACCTGGCCAGATTATGTTTTTAAAGATGATTACCAGATTCCGTCATTAGTAGAAACTGAAAAGTTCATTAAAGAAAATGGTCACCTTTCAGAAGTTCCAAAAGCAGAAACAGTCGGAAGAGAAGGATATTCCTTAAATGAAATGGACAAAACCTTACTGAAGAAAATCGAAGAGATTACGCTGCATTTGATACAGAAAGATAAAGAAGTAACCAAACAGCATGATGAAATCGATAATCTGAAGAACGTTATTGAGCAGTTGCGAACGGAGATTAAAATGAAGAAATAATACTTTATCATTAGGAGAAATAAATGAATTATTCGATAAAAATCAATTCCAAATAATACAGATACTTATGAATACAAAAAAAATGATTCAAAACCTGAGAATACTTGTAGTCTTGGGTTTACTTTTTTTAATAAAACCAATACAGGCACAGGTTTATCCAGATATTGCTAGGGCATCATTTACCACTACACCGGTTAATGGAGTAAAGATTAAGACAAATATTCCATTTGTTTCCTCTGTAGATATGGTATCGTTAGAAATTAAGGGATTCAGTTACGGAATATCAGCTTCGCTGGATTTGCATCTATGCTTTTATCTTTTTTCAAATGCTTCGGGTGTATATTTTCATGCCCCAACGATATCTTCCTCTGGTGCTCATACTCCTCAAATACTGCTAGCGAATGAAAATAGTAAAGTAGTTATTTTCATGGTAGATAAGGTATATCACCAAAAATTGTATCTCAACGCATATTCGGGATTAAATAGACCAACATATTATACAGGCTGGACCATTGTTGATGAAGCTTTAACAGGGACCAGCATCGCAGAACCCATTTACAAAAATAGTTTTAAAGGAGAAATCACATTACCTGGTGGAAAGTGGACAAGTGTTGGTAACGTAGGTATTGGGACTGATGCTCCTTTAGAAAAACTTTCTGTCAATGGAAATATCAGAGCTCATCAGATCAAAGTCGAAACTGCAAACTGGCCAGATTATGTTTTTAAGGATGACTATCAGCTAAAGTCTTTAAGTGAAACAGAAAAATTCATTCAGACAAATGGGCATCTTCCTGAAGTGCCAAAAGCAGAAATAATAGAAAAAGAAGGCTATTCTTTGAATGAAATGGATAAAATTCTATTAAAGAAGATTGAAGAGCTGACCCTACATCTGATTGAAAAGGATAAGAGATTGGAAAAAGTAGAAAAGAAACTATTGGAGTATGAAGCTGTCAGTAAAAAATAGACGAAACAAATTTTGTATTGAAATTACTTTATAAACATATTATAATGAAAAAGATAACTTTATTTCTTCTTTTGGGATTAGGAACGAATGCTGTTCTCGCACAGACAAATACTTTTCCAACCACTGGAAATGTAGGCATAGGAACCAGTTCTCCAACCAAAAATCTGGACGTCATAGGTACTGTGAAAGCAAATGAAATCAATTTCCCTGCTACGCTTTATAATTTTGATAGTGCTCCAAGAACGCAGTTAGGTGCGATGAGCATTAAATTGTTTGATGATTATTTTACCTACAGACCAGGTGGTGTGAGCCCTGGATCAAATCGGTATGGAACTTTATTAGCCATGTATGGAAGACTATCCCATTGGCAATCTGATATGTATTTCGGGGCTGATGATAAGCGGATGTACTTCAGGATCAGTCAATGGAATAACGGAGCATCTGAAAATGGAACCGGACAATTTAATAACTGGCGAGTTGTTTTGGATTCGCACAGTGATGTAAAATCAACTGGAAAATTACTGGTATCTGGAACTGGAAATCACATAATTAGTAATGGCAATGTGGGAATCGGAACAGAAAGTCCAAAAGAAAAACTTTCTGTCAATGGAAATATCAGAGCACATCAGATCAAAGTCGAAACTGCAAACTGGCCAGATTATGTTTTTAAGGATGACTATAAGCTTAAGTCTTTAAGTGAAACAGAGAAATTCATTCAGAGAAATGGGCATCTTCCTGAAGTGCCAAAAGCAGAAATAATAGAAAAAGAAGGCTATTCATTGAATGAAATGGATAAGATTCTATTAAAGAAAATTGAAGAGCTAACGCTTCATCTGATTGAAAAGGATAAAAGAATTCAGGCTTTAGAAGAAAATATGAAGAAAATCAATCAAAAATAAATACCACTATGAAAAACATCCTTATTTTATTAATTTTTGTAACATTTGGGTTTACAAAGAGTTTTGCCCAATCAAGTACGTTTATCAAAACAATACAGGTTAGTGTATCGAACCGCGTAGCGTTACTAGATGCCGAAAATCAACCCTTAAAAGCAGGTAATCTTTATCGCGTAAAATTATCAACGATGAGTACCGGTATACGTACAGGTGCTGAATATTTAGTTTGGTTCAGCAATACAGATGTGAGTTGGAAAGTGAGAATGGTTACATCAAACGGAACTAATTCTAATCATCCGCAACTTGAGGTTGACAGTAATATTGTAAGATTATACACGAATCATGAAACTGCTTATCCTATAAAAGTGTATGCCGAAGTATTTAATTCTGGTAACGGTTATACACAACCCTCCATGTTTGGCTCTTCATTCCAATGGCAACGTTTAGTTAATAATACTTACTACATGGACGGAAATGTCGGTATCGGCACGAATGCACCAGGGGAGAAGCTTTCTGTCAATGGAAAGATTAGAGCACATGAAATTAAAGTAGAAAGTACAGCATCCACTTGGCCAGATTATGTATTTGAAGAGGAATATGATCTTCCATCATTAAAAAGCACAGCTGACTTTATCAAAGCAAATAAACATTTGCCTGGAGTCCCAACTGCAAATGACGTGGAAAAAGATGGAATTTCACTAGGGGAAATGAATAAGATATTGCTTCAGAAAATCGAGGAATTAACGCTTCATATGATCGAAATGAAAAGTGAAATTGAAGAATTGAAAAATACTCATAAATAGAAACCCCCCTTAAGTTGAAAATGATACATATGAAAAATATTCTAGTATTAATAGTGCTGATTTTTGGATCAACATTTTTAGCACATGGCCAGTCCGTTTCATTTGAAAAAGCAGTAGCGGCAAGTATTACAAATCGCGTCGCGTTAACCGATCAAAACAATCAAGGGCTTGCTATAGGAAGTATTTATCGCGTAAAGCTTTCAGTACAGGTAACGAATACGCGAACAGGTGCAGAGTATCTGGTGTGGTATAGTTTACCCGATACTATTTGGAAGATTAGATTAGTAAGTTCCAATGGAGTTTCCTCCAATCATCCTCAACTTGAAGTTACTGATAATATTGTCAGAGTATTTACGGATCATGCAACAAATTATGCGGTTAAAGTTTTTGTAGAAGGCTTTAATACTGGTAACGGTGCGGCAATACCATCAATGTTGGGATCTTCTTATCAATGGCAACGCTATATCAATAACCTTTACTACATGGACGGAAATGTTGGTATTGGAACAGATACGCCTAAAGAAAAACTATCCGTCAACGGAAATATCAGGGCACATCAGATCAAAGTCGAAACCACAAACTGGCCAGACTATGTTTTTAAGGACGACTATAAACTATCATCTTTAGAAGATACTGAAAAATTTATTCAGGCAAATGGCCACCTGCCACAGGTCCCTAAGGCAGAAACAGTTGAAAAAGAAGGTTATTCTTTGAATGAAATGGATAAAATCCTATTAAAGAAAATCGAAGAACTGACACTGCATCTTATTCGGTTAGATAAAGAGAACAAAGAACTAAAGGAATTAATTTTAAGAAAGTAATTGTTTCAGTTTTTAATATGAAGGATAATAACTTTTACGGTCTCTAAAGAAGCTCAAAAGCAATTTTTAAGCCTAGGTATTTATTATTAGTATTATGAATTTAATTGAGTTAAAGGATAAACTATATTGGAAAAATGTTCCAGATCGTTGGTATTGGTTAGATGAGGGTTTAAAACCAGATGCTTGCATTTTATATAAAAACTATGCAAAATGGGAATTCTTCTATTTAGATGAGAAAGGAGATAGACATGAATTTAAAGTTTTTAGTGATGTGAATGATGTATATGTCCATTTGTGGCAAAAAATGGAATATCAATTGGAGGGTTTTTCGAATAAAACCTAAAGACAGATAAAGTAGCTACCAGTACAAGTAGCAGAAAATAGATATGACTCGAGCTTCTAAAAGATCGAGTCATATATTTAATTTGTTTGCGTAAGGCAAAGATATTAATTTCAATTGCAGACTTCCTTACTGTCCTCAGTAAAGTAAGCAGCTGAATGATATTACTTTCTGATTTCCTTAAGCGCTGACTTCAACTCTAAAATAGCTTCATCTTGCTTCTTAGCGTGATCCGCAGCTTGCAGCATGTATAAGGTAAGCTCTTCAACTTTCTGGAGTAAAATCTTATTCATTTCTCCTAATGAAACACCTTCACGCTCAACAGTTGTCCCATTAGGGACATTTGGCAAATGTTTGTTTTGCACTATATATGTTTTTAAATCTTCCAATTTAGGTAAGTCGTAATCTTGATCAAATACATAGTCAGGCCATGTCGTTGCGCTACTTTCTACCTTAATTTCGTGCGCACGGATATTTCCGTTAACCGATAATTTTTCTCCTGGTGTAGTCGTACCAATACCGAAATTTCCCTGCGCAATGTAATGATTGTCATTCCCCTGAACACGTAAACTCGAAGTCGTCCACAAAGGATCGTTTGAAAATTTAGAAGGAGTAAAATCTGATATGACCGTAGGAGTGCCAATTGCAGGAAATTGTATTTGATTAGAGTTTTGAAGAGTCTGAACAATATTGCGACTATGGGTTACTCGAATACGACATTGTAAATAAGGCTTCATCTTTAAATAGATGGGAACTCCTTTATTTGGATAGCCACTTTGTACTACACCAAGGTCGAATTCGGGACCAAATTCCAAATCAAAATACTTTTCCCCCGAGCTTTCTACTAAAATCATCTGCTTTTCACCCCAATTGGCTCCAAAACCATAGCCTAAATTAACAATGTATTTGGCATAAGCAGGGACGTAAGAATCCTGAAAAACCTCGACTAGAATACTACCTCCATTTTGCCAGTGGTGCGTATTAAAAGAAAGTGTCATCGGTTGAAAACGAGAAACTTTGTCGTCTTGCGAACCATAAACCCCCAGTAGATTGTTATTGATTAACGGAGTTTGGGACCAACTTCTGATAGGAATAATTAAAACTAAAAGTAATAAAAGGATAAATTTAAATGATTTCATTGCGATTATATATAAATATGGTTTTTTAACTACGAGGATACATTTATTAATAATATCTTAGACTTTATAAGCGCACTGTGGAATTATTAGCGACAAATAAGCCCATTTTTTTAAATTTTTTCCCGGTTATGCGTAATTAATTTTTCCTTTAGACTAAAATCTTTATATTAGCACTGCCTAAGTAGATTTAGGTGTCAAAAGATTTATGAAAAGTATTTGGAAGAAAAAATTAAAGGCATATAGTTTGACCGAAATTTTAGTCGTGATGGTTATTATTGGCATCTTGGTATTGTTAGCCTTACCAAACTTAATGCCGCTGATAACAAAGGCGAAAAACACAGAAGCTAAAGTACAGTTACAGCATCTGCAGACCCTGGAAAAAAACTATTTTTATGAAAAGTCTAAGTATAGCACATCGCTAGACGATATCGGTTTCATACAGGAAAAGTTAAGCACGGATGGAAATGATGGTAAAGCAAATTACCGTATTGAAGTGGTACAGGCAGATCAGAACTCATTTTTAGGAAGAGCAACTGCAGTTGTAGATTTCGATGGGGATGGTGTTTTTAATGTTTGGGAAATAGACCAAGATAAAAATCTAAAGGAAGTAACACCAGATTAGCATGTTGGTGCAAGCAACCATCTACAGCTGTTTGTTAGCGATAGCCTTTTTTGATTTTAAAATGCGTGCTGTTTATACCTGGCTTTTTCCTGTTTTAGGAATAAGCCTTTTATGCTTAAAAATGCTGGAGTTAAGACCTGTCTTTTTAGACGGACAGATCGCAATAAATTTGCTCTTTCTGCTTATCCAGTTTGCGGTGTTGCAGCTTTACTTTAAGATCAAAACAGGTGTGTGGGGGCAGATAATGGATAAAAAAATGGGTTGGGGAGATGTTGCATTTTTATTATGCATAGCGTTATACCTTCCTTTTCTGCTTTTTTTTACATTTTATGTGGTCAGCCTCATTATAATCTTAGGTATAACAGCAGCGTTGCCGACATGGCGAAAAAGCAATATCGGTATTCCATTGGCAGGCTGTCAGGCATTGCTCTTTGGAATCTGCCTGGGCTTGGAAAAATTCAATGTGCTCGATTGGGAAACTTTGTTGATCAATGGAATAGAAAAATTAGCATTATAAATAGCTATATATTATCGAATTAGACTAATACAAAAGACTTAAATTATAAAGTGGGGAAAGAACCTATATTTTCATCCGAAGTACTGCATAGCATTTCACGGGATATTGCATGGCATTACCGTGTCATACCGTATGATATAAAAGAGAACGAAATTCACTTTTATATGGATAAGGCTGGAGATAAACGTGCACTCGAAGATGAACTCGCCATCATGTTTGACGAAAAGATTTTCTTAATAGAAACTCCGGGAACACAGATCGAACTTTGGTTAAATAAATATTATTTTGGAGAAAAAGTAACCGAACAGCAGGATTTTGTCAAAAATCTGGTTTTCAATACCGATTTCCTTGATAACCTGATATTCGAAGCCAAGCAGTTAAAAAGTAGTGATATTCATATTGAAACATATGAAAACCGTTGCCGTGTACGGGTACGTATAGATGGTATGATGGTGGAACGCTATGTGCTGCAGAAAGAAGATTACCCGGCTTTGATCAACAAGATCAAAATCATGGCAAATCTTGATATTGCAGAAAAAAGATTACCTCAGGATGGACGTATTCATTACCGTAGAAATCAGGATCAGTTCGATATTCGGGTTTCCGTATTGCCGACACTCCATGGGGAAAAAGTTGTATTGCGTCTGTTGAACAACAATGCGACAAATATCCAGTTGGACGCACTGGGCATGTCCGATGAAGATTACGAAAATTATCTTCACGGTGTCAAGAAACCAAATGGAATTCTGTTAATCAGCGGGCCTACTGGATCGGGGAAAACAACAACTTTGTACGCGACCTTAAAGCATCTCAATAAAACAACCAATAATATTCTAACCATTGAAGACCCCATCGAGTATACACTCGAAGGCGTTAATCAGGTACAGCTAAAAGAAAACATCGGATTATCATTCGGCGCTGCACTCCGTACCTTCTTACGTCAGGATCCCGACATCATTATGGTCGGGGAGATCAGGGATCCTGATACTGCTAATATGGCAATCAGAGCGGCGTTGACAGGTCACTTGGTGTTATCGACGATTCACACGAATTCCGCTTGGGGAACGGTTTCACGGTTGATTGATATGGGCATACCTAATTTCTTAATAGCAAATACATTAAATACAACTGTTGCGCAACGCCTGGTAAGAACGCTTTGTCCTTCATGTAAGGAGATACAGCCGATGCTGGAAGCGCAGTATCCCAAACAATTTAAGCCTTATTTTCATGTTGAACAACAGGCTGTAGCCGTAGGCTGTCCGAGCTGTTACTATACTGGATTTAAGGGACGTAAAGCCGTATACGAAATTATCCCCATGGATCAAGGTCTCGTAGATGAAATAAAAAAAGGAAATATGCAGGTCGATGAGCTGCTTAAAGAAAGAAAAATTAAAACTTTGGGGGAAAATGCATTTGAATTATTCGCCCAGCAGCAAACCACATTAGAAGAAATCTATCCGCTTTTGTTCAATTATTAAACATGAATTTTAAAATTATTATAATCACTATTTTGGTTAGTTTATGTGCCTTCACAAAAGGAATGGCACAGACGGCTGACGAAAATTTTCAACGTGTACAGCAGCGACTTGATGCATTGGCCATGACAGTGCCGGGATTAGAGAAAAAAGTAAAATTGTCGGTATCGGGGGTATCTGCACAGGAATTCCTCCGTGCATTGGCGCAGTCCAATGATCTGAATATCAACATCGATCCAAGTGTTAATTTCAGCATTGCAAATAACTTCACCGGTGAAACGGCAAAGAACGTTTTGCTCTTCCTTGCAAAGACTTATGGGTTGGATATTAATGTGATAGGATCTATTATGTCAATTAATAAATTACCTAATGCGCGTCCGGTATATCTAGTTAAAGAGGTGAAAGTGCAGTACAATCCGCAAAATAATGGATTGAGCTATGATCTTCAAAATGATACTTTAGCTAAAGTAGCGCAACGTATAAGTGCATTATCAGGTAAAAACCTGATTGTGCCGACCAACTTGTTGCAAAAGACTATAACAGGCTTCATGTCGGAAGCGCCATTTGAAACGGCATTGGAAAAATTGGCCTATGTAAACGGTCTGAAGTATAAGAAGACAAATGATGAGGTATATGTGTTTGAAGCACTGATCCCAGGCGAAGAATTGTTCATCAATGATGATCAGCAGACAGATGTTCGTTTCCGTCCAGGAAATGTCAACAATGGAGCCAATGGCATGAACAACGGTATGGGAGATATGAATGGTATGCAGGGGGGACAGCAAATGGGAGGTCAGCCCGGAAACTATGCGATGTATGGCAAAAACCAAAACGGTAAAGGAAAACTGTTCACCATTCAGGCATCCAATACTCCAATTTTGGAATTGATTAAACGTGCCTCAGAAGAAGCAAACGTAAATTATTTTATCTACAGCCAAATTGATGGTAGTATCACGACGAGTGTAAAGGATATTTCATTTGACCAGTTTTTAACTTCGATCTTCCAAGGGACACCTTATACTTATAAGGTTGATGACGGAATGTACTTGATCGGTAATCGTCGAAATGAGGGTTTACGTGAAAACAAGATTATCCATTTACAGCACCGTTCCCTTGACACCATGATGACCATGATTCCGATGGACTGGCGTAAAGATGTCGAGATTAAAGAATTTAGGGAACAAAACATGCTGCTGTTATCAGGTTCTGGACCACAGATCCGAGAGATCGAACAGTATATTAAAAAATTGGATAAGATGGTGCCGATGGTCCTGATTGAAGTCACCATGCTGGATATTCAAAAAGGAAATACATTAAAAACAGGGATCAGTATGGGGGTTGCAGATTCCATTCCTAAAGTAGGTGGAAGTATAGCTGATGGGATGGTATTTGGTTCCGGGTCCATTAATCGGTTTCTATCACAATTGGGCAAGAACAATTCCTTTAATATCGGAAAGGTAACACCTAATTTTTATGTCCGTTTGCAGGCATTGGAAGAAAATAAAAATGTGGAAATGCGTTCGGTTCCTAAGCTTTCGACCTTGAATGGTCACCACGCAAGCCTCAGCATCGGTAGTAAGCAGTATTACAAAACACAGACGCAGAACGTCATTCCTTCCTTACAGACCACTACGGTGACGACAGATCAATTTACAGCTGTTGATGCAAATTTGAAAATTGATATTTGGCCTGTTATTGCAGGTGATGATCAGATTACCTTAAAAATCAAAGTGGATATATCTGATTTCATAGGAAGTCCAGCTAAAAACGAGCCGCCACCGACTTCGAATAGTAAATTTGAATCCATCATCCGTGCACGTAATGAAGATATGATTGTATTGGGGGGTATTGAGCGAACAGAAAATGGCAACAGCGGCCGTGGTATTCCAATTTTATCGCGCATTCCGATTCTGAAATGGTTATTCAGCAGCCGCGAGAAAACAACGAAAAAAGTAGTTTCGGTGGTGTTTATTAAGGCTACGATTATTTATTAAACAAGAACATGCTAGAGCGCCTGAAGCAATTTTACCAGTTATCGCAGTATTTGGGAATATCCTACCGCCAGGAAGGTGATCAGGAGATTTTCCGATGCTGTACCATACAGCGCACAAAAGATAGCCTGGAAATTGAAAATACGGCAACTTATCTGGATTGGGAAAAGTTGTCCGCAGTAAAAGATAAGCTTGTTCCGGTGTCCTTACATATTGATAGCCGTCAGGTACTTTTCAAAGAGTATACAGGCCAGATTGTCGATGACGAATCCATCAAGAATATTTTCCCCAGTTACGATGCGGAGCGCTTTTTCAAAATGGAGATGCAGGGCAAAGATCGTTCTTGGTACGCATTTGTAAGGAAAGATTATATCGCCAACTTATTACAGCGTTTCCTACAAGAAGGCTTTACCATCATATCGGTATCGATAGGTCCCTTTATCTTGGATCATATTTTAGCCCAGCTCAATAGTTATGAAAATCGCTATACATTGGACAAGCATTTTATCGAAATTGATACCGACAAAGAAACGTGGAAACACTATTCTTACAGTGACACACATACGAGTACATTCGCGATTAAAGTAGGTGACCAGCCCATCAAGCAGGAATATGTCATGGCCTATGCTGCCGCGTTTAGCGCTTTAATGGCTAAAGATCTACAGGATTACAGTCTCGCAGAACCGACGGTTAAAGATGCCTTTGTAACGGCAATAGAAAAAAAGAAGTTTAAAACTAACCTCTTGATATTTATAGGTGTATTCTTTTTTCTTTTGATGGTAAATGCTTTGCTGTTCAATATGTACTATACAGAAAATGAAAGCCTGGGCAATCGGGTCAGTACACAGCAGTCAACCGTGAAGGATTTAGGTAAGATTGAACAGGAGATTAAAACAAATGAAGAACTAATTACGCAGATCGGCTGGAATGGAGGTGTTTCAAAAGCATTTCTATTAGATAAGATCGGCGCTTCAATGCGTAATTTCAGTTCCATCAATTTGACACAGATACAAATTAATCCGCAGCAAAAAGTAAGTGGAACCAAAACTGTACAGTATCCGCAGGTGCTATTGATAAAAGGCACCTGTTTGTCTTTAAATATTTTAAACGAATGGATTCGGGGTCTCAAAGACTATAAATGGATCGAAAAAGTTAATATCGAAGAATACGGCAGTAAACAGGTAGGGGAAACAAGTGAAGCTTTTACGTTAAAAATAGAATACAATGATCAAGTGGAAGGAAATTGATTATAAAAAGCGGAACAAACTGCTTTATGCAGGAGCAGGCCTGATGTTGCTATTAGGCTGGATTCTTGCCTTTCAGAAAACGTACAATGCCTATCAGATTAACAAGCAATTGTCCGCACAGGTCGGCAATGACGTGAGTCATAATGCGCAATACCAGCTTGTCAGTAAAGCTAAAATAATGGATAGCCTGGCAAAGGTATATCAAACAGATTCAACGAGCTGGAATGATAATTTTTTATCTAACGCAAGCCGTGCTGTCAACAGTCCGGCAATACAGGTCTATTTTAACAATCGTCCAGCAAAAGGAGTACAGCTGCAGAGCGATACAACAGCAGTACGAAATAAGACGTTGACTATAAAAGGAGATTATCGTGCCATCGTGCAGTCTATCAGCGAACTGGAGAAAATAACCACCTTAGGATATCTATCTGCTGTTAACCTTAAAATAGACACGAAGAAAGTTAGCCCCGATCAAAAGAAAGTAATAGAAGGCGAACTTGGATTCAAGGTACTGCAACTCCAATAACAAATACCAATTACGAACTTAATAAAAATTCTTAATGATGAAAATTATCTTCTTCTCCGGATTATTACTTTGCGCAAATTTTTGTCAAGCACAGACGAATATATTACCCAATTCCGGAAATGTGGGCATAGGAACTGTGAGTCCCAAAGTTTTGCTTGATGTAAGTAAAATTGCAGAAAATGATAATTCCGAAACATTAATGAGATTTTCTGTTAGTGATGCAATAGGACAAGATTTAAGTATTCAGAACTACACCGCTATTAATGGGAAATTTATACCATTAATTGTAAGTCAGTCCAATAGAAATGATAGTTACTCCTTAGGTCTGATGAGCGTTTTAGAAAAGGTGAGTTTAGATCAAGGTTCAATACCAATGATCCGATTTGATGCTAGGGTGCAATCCGAAGCTTTAAAGTATAGACCTTTGTTTTCTTGGGGAAGTTATACAAATGATTATATGACAATGCTTGCTTCTGGTAATCTTGGAATAGGAACGAGCAGTCCTGAACATAAACTGGATATTGTTGGAACAGCAAGAGCACATGAGATCATAGTCAATACGCAAAAAACAGCTGATTTTGTTTTTGAGCCAGACTACAAAAATCCTAGCCTAGAGCAAATAGATGCCTTTATTAATGCAAATAAACATCTCCCAGGAATTCAAAGTGCCGTTCAAATGGAGAAAGAAGGATTAAATGTAGGCCAGTTTCAAATTGATCTGTTGCAAAAGATCGAAGAATTGACACTTCATCTTATTGAAAAGAACAAGGAGATGAACGATCTAAAAGAAAATATGAAAGTGATGCAACAAGAAATAAATACGTTAAAAGGAAGTAAATAACATCAATCCATCAAATTAATAATAATAGTAAAACCAAATTATTAAACGATTAGATATGAAAAAGTTGAACGCAGTAGTATTAGGCATTGCCTGTCTTTTTTATGCAAAAGCAAGTCATGCACAAACAGTATTAAATACAACAGGTAGTTATATTTGGAATGCCACAGATCTTCCTCGAACGTTTAATGGAAAGTTACAGTTTTCCTTTGTTAAAGGTACTGAGGGGTTTCCGAGCTATGGAACAGTTTTAGCTGGAGGCGGATTTAACAGTACACAGGATGGAGCTGCTTTTCAGTTATATTTTCCATATTCAGATGTTCACGGCGGTAAAATTCCTAAACTAAGATTAGGATTGTATAATAACCAAGGTTGGTCAGATTGGCAATCATTTTATACAAGTGCAAATGCGAATAATATCGATACGGACTGGACTGCCAAAAAGGTTTATGTGGTTGACAAAATTGGAATTGGAGTTCAAAACCCGACGGAAAAACTAGCGGTCAATGGTAAAATCCGAGCAACAGAAATTAAAGTCGATTCCGGACCATGGCCAGATTTTGTTTTTGAAGAAGATTACAAACTGACCCCACTAAAAGATGTTGAAATCTTTATAAAAGAAAACAAACACCTTCCAGGGGTTCCAAAAGCAAAGGAAATTGAAGAAAATGGACTATCGTTGGGTGAAATGGTTCGTATTCTAATGCAGAAAAATGAAGAACTTACGCTGCATTTAATTGATAAAGACAAAGAAATGAAAAGTTTGAAAGAAAATATGGATCTGATGAAACAAGAAATAGGTTCCTTGAAAACTAATAAAGCGAATTAAAGTAGAAAGTGGAGAAAGAGATAAACGAATATTTTCATTTTAAAATCGATGATTTTTTTTATAGAATATAATGTATAGTAATCTATAGCATTCAAGCAATGTAGCTAATCAATTGCCATAGTATTCCGTTAATAGAAGTATAAATAATTACGTATGAAAAAGATAAATAGCTTTTTAATAGTAATTGCCTGTCTGTTTAGTGCAAGTACAACTTTTGCTCAAACAGAATTAAACACATTAGGCAGTTACAAATGGAATATTGCCGATCTTCCCAGAACTTTCAATGGAAAATTGCAATTTTCATTCGTAAGGGCAGAAGATGGTTTTCCACAGTATGGTAGTGTTCTTGCGGGCGGAGCATATACAAATGTACAGGATGGATCTGCTTTTCAGATTTATTTTCCATATTCATCTTCTATGGGGGGTAAGGTTCCAAGAATTAGACTGGGACAGTACAATAACCAAGGTTGGTCAGATTGGCAATCATTTTATACGAGTGCAAATGCCAATAACATCGATACGGACTGGACTGCTCGAAAGATTTATGTGGTCGACAAAATTGGAATTGGAGTTCAAAACCCGACGGAAAAACTAGCGGTCAATGGTAAAATCCGGGCAACAGAAATTAAAGTCGATTCCGGACCATGGCCAGATTTTGTTTTTGAAGAAGATTACAAATTGACTCCTCTAAAAGATGTTGAAACCTTTATAAAAGAAAACAAACACCTTCCGGGTGTTCCAAAAGCTAAGGAAATTGAAGAAAATGGACTATCGTTAGGTGAAATGGTTCGCATTCTAATGCAGAAAAATGAAGAACTCACATTGCACTTAATTGAAAAAGACAAAGAAATCGAAGATCAGAACAGCCGTATTCAAAAATTAGAAACTTTAGTGAACAAATTGGTTAAGTAGCATATGCCTTATTCTGTTTGCACAAAAGACAATATCAATCCCATATATTAAAATAATGCGTAATCGTAAATTTATCTGCATTACTTGCATAGCATCAGCAGTATGCTTTACAAATGTAAAAGCCCAAGTAACAAATGTGTTTCCTGCAACTGGTAAAGTGGGGATCGGAACACTTGCACCTACAGAATTATTACAGATTAATGGGAATGTTAAATCCTTCAAAAATATTATCACAAATGAGGCCGGTAGGTCCGTTGAAATTTCACCAACAGAGATTAGGTCAGGTCTAGGAAGTATTGATGCTAAAAAAAGATCATTGCATTATGAGATTGCATCAAATTGGGATGTGTCTCAGATACAGCTTAGGACTGGATCTACTTATTTACAAAACACAATAAGAATACAAACAGATTATAATGGTGTAAGTTTAGATGGTAAAGGGGGAGTTTATTTCGGTCTTAACAATACGGATACGCATGTTATGCTGTCAAATGGTAATGTTGGGATTGGTACGCTAGAACCAACAGAAAAGTTATCTGTTAAGGGAAATATTAGAGCACAGCAGGTAAAAGTAGAAATGGCAAACTGGCCGGATTATGTTTTTGAAGAATCTTATCAACTTCCGAGTCTCAAAGAAACTGAAGCTTTTGTGAAATTAAACAAACATCTTCCAGGTGTACCAAAAGCCAAAGAAATAGAAGAGGATGGATTATCGCTCGGCGAAATGAATAAAATCCTGATGCAGAAAGTCGAGGAATTGACCTTACATATGATCCGTTTAGACAAAGAAAATGAAGAATTAAAACTACAAAATAAACTAATTCTTGATTTGCAGGCAGATGTTAAAAAATTGAAGGAAATCAATAAATAATAAAACAATATTTAAGCTTAAAACCGGGATCTTTATGAAGTATATTTTTTGTGTAGCAATTTTAACAATATCTTTCTGTACTGCTAAAGCGCAAACGAATTTCGAAGGTATTAATTTGATTAAGGGGCGTGATTTGATATTCAAAGGCTCTACAGATAGACCTACTGACGCAGGTGATATCGTCTTTCAAAAATCAGATGGAGTGGAGTTGGCGCGAATGAGGAGCCACCATGATGATGCTACTGGATTAGGTGCAATCATTTTCTCAAATACACCATTAATAAAAGATAATTTCTGGTTTATGGGGGAAGGTAATTTTGGAATTGGTACAACAATTCCTAAAAGCAGATTGGAAGTACAGGCTCCACTGTCAAATGTATCAACAGCAATTCTGCATTCAAATGGTCATCAGTCGTGGGGACATGTGCTAGCATTGGTTACAGACGATCCGACTGGAGATGATCCGAAGTTATTATTTAGTTATAGAAATAAGGCGAAACAGTGGTCATTAGGTGGAGGAAATAATGAAACGAGCTTTCACCTACGCGAAGATGGTGGCGACGGAGTATATGGTACTGCTCCTGGCACAGCAAGATTTACAGTCTTAGCAGGTGGTAATGTAGGTATAGGTACCGATTTACCCCAAGAAAAACTTTCCGTTAAGGGAAATATTAGAGCTCAACAGGTAAAAGTAGAAATGGCAAACTGGCCGGATTATGTCTTCGAAGAAACATATCAACTACCGAGTTTGAAAGACACAGAAATCTTTATAAAAGAAAACAAACATCTTCCAGGTGTACCAAAAGCCAAAGAAATCGAAGAGGATGGATTATCATTGGGTGAAATGAATAAAATCCTGATGCAGAAAGTTGAAGAATTGACCTTGCATCTAATCAATAAGGATAAGGAAATATCGCAACTGAAAGAAACGAACACAGATCAGTATACTGAATTTTCAAAACGATTAAGTGATATTGAAAAAGCCCTAAAAAAGTAAATGAGATATGAATAAAAATGGGGCTTGCTATATATGCAAGCCCCATTTTTTATTTCCCAGCTTTTAAAGCTTTCATTTCAGCTTTTAGATCGCGGATCTCTTTATGTTGGTCAATGAGATAAAGGGTCAATTCCTCCACCTTTTGAAGCAATTGCTTGTTTAACTCACCAAGCTCAACACCTTCTTTTTCAACCTGCAATGCTGAACTAACATTGGGTAGATGTTTATTAGTCTTTACGAATTGCTCCAGACTATCTAAAGGAGTCAAGGAATATCCTTCCTGGAATACATAATCGGGCCAAGGACCGGCATCAACTCTGATTTCCTGCGCACGGATTTTACCGTTGACAGCCAATTTCTCCGAAGGTGTAGGAGTACCGATTCCGACATTGCCATTAGAAGCAGCTTTAATAGCTAAAATGCCTCCAGTGCTTTCAATGGTATTACCCACGATTAAATCCCAATCGTAAGTCATTGGAAGTAAATTAACTTGATTAGGTTCATTAGCCATCGGTAGATTTAGAAGTGTATAGCCTAAATTAGCATTGATAGAACGAATCTTAATGTTAACAGGTAATGTTGTTGCGTTTCCTAGGGTATTTATTGCTCGAATTCGAAAAGACTTAGTTCCAGAATTATGATCAACAGTAAAATTAAAACCATTAGTGGCATAAATATTATTATTGATTCGACCAGCCTCACGCCAAATATTTGGATTGCTGTGTGAGGAAGAAGCGATATGGGTAGCGGCGGCGGCCATATAGCCTCTGTCATAAGAAATCGATATTTCATAAAAAGAAGAGGATGCTGCGGCTGTGGGCATTGCCTTGGCAAATTCAATATAATCACCAATTTTATAATTACTGGGGAAAGTAACACTAGTCTCCAAATAGTCTTTGGTATTTTGAGCGTAAATTGTTGAGCCAGCAAGTATCCAGCTTAGAAATAAAATGATTTTTTTCATAAAAATATATAAAGATTAAAAACTATTGCTCATCTGGAACATTGGAAGATACATGGCGATCAGAATCAACCCCACAACTAAACCTAAAAAAATAATAATAAAGGGTTCCAGTAAGCTGGATAGGGTTGATGTTTTATATTCCACCTCCTCTGTTAATTGACTCGAAATTTTCTCAAAAAAGAAATCCAGTCGGTTAACTTCTTCTCCAACACGGATCAGCTGAACAGTCTTGGCCGGATAAAAGGGAAATTTCGCGAGTGACGCATGTAACGATTCTCCCTGTAAGATATACTGCTCGGTTTCCTGTAGTGATTGTGCTATTGGATAAAAATCGGTCATCTGCTGTACAAGCTGGATAGATTGCAAAAGCGGTGTATTGGTGCTGACCAGTAAGCGCATCGTATTAGCAAATCGGGCAAGATGAATCTTGCGAATGATATCTCCAAATAATGGTAAACGCAGCTGAATGATGGACGACCATTTTCGGTACCATAACTTCTTTCTATTGACGTAGAAAAAGAGAAATACCCCAAGTACAATAAGGAAACCCCACCAGAACGTACGGTCTAAAAATAGGGATATATTTAAAATAAGTGCCGTAATAGCAGGAAGCTCCCCTCCGAAGCGGGTAAAAACGTCGGCAAACATCGGTACCACAAACTTGAGCATAAAGAAAACAGCCCCCAATGAAGTCGTCATGACGATCGCTGGATAGGTTAGGGCAGAAACGATCTTACGCCGTTGGCTGATCTTACTCTTGTAGAAAGAGCCTAATTCCTTCATTACCTCGCCCAATTTTCCTGTTTCCTCACCGATTCGGATACTGAAGTACTCATAGCTGCTGAAACGTCCGCTATTTTGGATCGCTTCAGATAAGCTCTCACCTTTTAAAACCGCCTCTTTGATGGCATGGAAAGTTTTGCCGTCTTTGTTGTTTTTATGGTCTAATAAAAGCAGATCAAAGGCCGTTTTAAGATCTACACCTGACAGCAGTAATGTGCTGAACTCAAGATAAAACTCTTCCTTTTTCTTATCGGAAAGTTGTCCGTTCCCAAAAGAGATATCCCGGTTCAGAAAACCCATCAGATCAAAATCTTTTTGATCTCCAGAACTAGAAGCTTGGGTCTTTTTATTTTTTTTATATTTTGATATGTCAATTTGTGGCATAACAACTTGGTTTTAATATTGTTTAGTATTCGCAATCTGCATCAATTGTTGAGCAGCATATTTTTTATCAAGGATAAAGCTATGCTCTTCTTTATCGTAGGTAACCGTTACCTGAAATTCATCGATACAGGTTGGACTTGGGCGTGAGGTATTGCGATAAAGACCATCAATAGCCAATGTCTTGAAATTAAAAGTATCCGTTTGCTGTTGGTAATGATCCCGTGCAATATAATTTTCACTGAAAACATAACGTACAGTTCCAGCACTGTCCAAGAGCTGCAGTTCGTTTTCTGCATAAAAAACTGCTTGAGCCTGGTCCATATCTTTTTTTAGCAAATGCTGGAATAGACTGAAGCTGAACTGCTCTTGCTTTTCCCGCTGCTGACTTAAATAGAGCCTTTGAAAAAATTGGAACATATAAAATGCCATCCCGATACAGATTGCAGCAATTAGCATCGCTATACTGAGCTCCATAAGTGTAAAGGCCTTTAGTTTTTTAGTTTGCATGTTCCAGTTCCTTTATCACTATCAAACTATCTATGATCTTTCCGTTGTCGGATAATTGTGCTGTCACTTTAATCCGTACACGATCGGAATAAGTAGAAAAATCATCCTGCTCTACCGTATAATAAATACCCTCTTTCTCAAATTGCTGTTCCTGATCTTCCTCTAAGGCCTGATGTGCCAGTACGGCCATCTCATGGGCAATTACTTTAGACTGTTTACTTTTAGATGAACGGACGAGGTTCGTAAAGATCATCATTCCAATCCCGAAAACAAGTAAAAGAATAACCATTGAAATCAAGACTTCAACCAGAGAGGAGGCGCGGACGGTATGGTTCAGTTTAAATTTCATGATACCATTTAATCGGTTTATTAAACACTTTCCCTTTATCGTTATTTTGCAGATACGAGCTGATGAAGTAAGGCGAACGTTTTGATCGGTCAAAAGTCACATCAACCAAAAAATTCTCATAGAGAGACGAAGGACTCTTATACAGAAAGCGGTAACAGGCGATCTTACCCGAGACCTGAAAACCTTTCGCATAATCTAGTAGACCAGTAATATAGAGATCTCCTTCAACGCGACAGTCTTTTCCAAAACTGGCAATCGGAGGGATGTCAGATCGTTCTTTCTCATAAAGAAAAACTGTTCCTGCAAGTTCACACTGTTTACCAATGCTGATTTTTGAATTGCTGTCCTTCTCCGAAATCAATCCAATGGTTGATGGATAAAGCAGGTTGACTTTTTCCTCTAAGACGATCGAATCTGTGGCGAAAAATTGCGCATTCCCCTTAAAGCCAGTTTCGATACGAATACTTGGAGCAATCACAATAATATCATCCAGATGACTGGAAGATGAAATACGAATGGTTGTATCGGATACGACAATAATATTGCCGGTTAAACTATCTTGTATAAAGGATAACCCTGAAACACGATAAGTCTGCGTTCCAGCTGAAAAAGCTGCTTTTATAGTGCCCCCAGGAAGTTCAGGATAAGGAAGGCTATCAAAAACAAGCAAACTTTGAATGTATTGTAAGCGGTTTTCTACGACTGATGGCATTTTGCGGTCACTATCACCCATTTTTCCTTCGATAATATCTTTATAACCCTGAAAATAATCGCCGTCAACATAAGAAGGACGGATACCGGATTTTGGTAAAAATGTATTGCCTTTAATCACTGTTTTTCCGCTGACTGACAAAGGTCGGTCCTCATCAACAATATACAGAACGGTCGAATCGGTAATATGCTGACCAATCATAGCGACCTGCTGCATACTATCTTGCTGTATCTGTGATTTTACCGAAACAATATCGTAAAGACCCCACTCATAACGCGATACCCGGATGGCATCGCCCTCCATAAGCACATGAGTCAACATGCTGTCCCGTACAGATGGGAAATCGCGGGAAGAAGCGAGTTGGTATCCTGCATCGATCTGTTGGCGGAGCATATCTTGTCTATAGAAGCGTGATTCTTGATCGCGAAAAAAATAAGCCATATAAATCATGCTTCCCAAAATTAAGGAAACGATGAATGAGATAACCAGTACAAGATACAGAGCGGATGAACGAAGCATAATTATTCGCTAGCTGTAGGAGCGGTTTCCTGCTTATCCTTTTTTCTGAACCACTGATTGATCTTATTACCGATTAATTTTCCGGATTTTCGAAAGATATTGTTATCAAGGTATTCATCCTTCGTAATGGCATTTCCATAAGCGTAATAGCTTAGGCTGATGCTATCATTTTGGATCTCCTCAATAATACCATGTAAGCGGTTATCTTTAAAATGACCACGTTTGCGCCATTTTCCCTGTTCATTATATTCGATAAAAGGACCTTCTTCGATGCCCGCTAACCATTGGGATTCCTTTTTTAAATTACCGTTTTCATACCAGCTTTTCCAGATGCCATCTTTCATACCAAAAGCATAATTTCCCCGTTCAGATAAACTTTTATTAGGGAAAAAAGTTGTAAACTGCCCATAAAGGAGCTTTCCGGAATAACCACCCATGGTCGTATGTAGCATATTCGTGGAGTACCAGGTATAGGTCTTTTCGCTGACGGCACGGTACTTCAAATTATCCGCATGAAAGACATGTTTAGTGCCATCCTCATTAATAATGGTGAAGCGTGTAAAAATGGGAAGATCCTTACTTTGCGAATAAGCATCCGGACTACTGAAAGAAAGTAATAGCGTATAGAAGAGTAACTTAATTTTCATTTTTATAAATGGTTTTGGTCTTATCCCCAATTTTTATTTTCAAATATTCTTTATTAATGCTCACCAAGTGCACACCTGACTGCCGTTCACCGTTATTCATCATGTACTGCATGCCCTGTATATTGACAATGGCTGTCGGACGTTTATCCTCTAGGTTCTCAATAAAACCAAGGTATTGCACATCAATCTGTGGCTCCATCTCCACTGGTGCAGGAGGGATGTAGTCATTTACTGGGTTCTGTAGCGCAGGCTCCATCGGGAGGTCCGTTGTACGTACAGCTAGATCGCGCAACATTGGGTCAGCGTAGTCCAATAGTAATGTTCCTATTTTTTTACTGCTATAGAAAGATAGATTCACAGGTTGCTCTTTAAATGTTTTTTTAGCCGTAACGGGCATATCAGAATTGTCGGATAGGGAGCTGAAAATTTTCATTAAGATAAAACCCCAGACACCCAAAACAGCAGCTATTAAGATATAGGTAGTCGCTTTACTTTTCATCAACCTTTTTATCGAGAATGACAAACTTACGAGAAGTATAAATACCGACACTGCCACGATTTTCTGGACGTACGCGCCATTCGTATGTACCCGGTTTAAGCGTTAATTCAACATAATCTTTTGTTATAACCGAATCAATAGGAAGACGTACGATAGATTCAAAATCAGGCGAGGCGATCTGCAAACGGTACGAAGTAGCATCGATATGTTTCTCCCAAAGAAAAGTTAGCGTTGTATCCAACGTCATCAGATCACTTTTCGGACCGATAAGATTGACACTCTTTTTCTCCAAAGGATAGTCCACAAATTCCGAACAGGAAAAAAAACAGGTCATGAATACAGCAACAATCAATATAATACTTCTCATATGGGTATAATTAATAAAGCAAATATATGTAATTTTTAGCTTAAATGATGTGTTAAAATATTGCCTTTGGGTAAAGATAAATTGACTTTAATAGATCTGGAGTGAAATGAATGTCGATTTCGTGATCAAGTTCAAGAAAGATAAAATTAACTGAAACAATTTTTCTTGATTAAAGGAAAAATTGTTATTTTAGTTTCAGTAAATGCTATAGCCCAATTAAATCTAATTAACCGAATTTTATTAACTTATTGTATATAAAATGCTGATGCATATAACGGTGAGCTCCATCTGTTATTTTTTGACAGCGTTTTTATCCATTGACTTTCGGTATATGCTATTCTGTAGTTTCAAGACATCACCATATTAACTGAAAATATATAGTAATGATACATAAATTGATTAAATTCAACCTGCTGGGCTTTTTTCTTATTATAACCTTTTACGGGAACTGCTTGGCTCAAACCAGTACTTCTGCTAACCCTTCCATAAACGGGATGCTACCCAGAGTGGTAAATGCTTCTCCGGAAGCAACTTCTTTAGGAAAATATGGATTTTGGCCGGTATCATATTATACAGGTGTGCCGGATATTTCGATTCCAATTTATAACATCACAATTGGTGATTTCAGCCTACCAATCACAGTTAGGTATCATGCCAGTGGTGTAAAGGTTGATGATATCTCCTCTTGGGTAGGCGTAAACTGGAGCTTAAGCGCCGGAGGTATGATAGGACGGACTGTGATAGGACGACCTGATGACGAAGGTGCTGGAGGTTATGCACATCAAGTAAAAACTGGGCTAAGGTTTAAGGAGACTTTTAATCTTAGAGTTCCAGAAGATTATCATATATTAAAGGAGAGCTCTGCTTATAGTGATGCACTGCGTGAAACCGAATCGGATATTCACTATTATAACTTTGCAGGATTTTCGGGAAGATTTCTTATGGATAGTACCTTTAACATCCGAACGATCCCAGTTAGTAATTTAAAGTTTATATACTCTCCGTTTTCAGTGTTAAAGCAGGAAAATATTCCTCCATTAGCTACAGGCGTTCCCGATGAAGCCTACGTGATTGCTGACGATAAGGGAAATATCTATAAGTTTACTAATTTGGAGGTAACACGCGCCGGAATAGGAATTGCAGATAGTCCAGAAGGCGGAAGAGATTTTACATCAGGATATTATCTATCGCAAATTATTCTCGCAAATCGGGTCGATACCATAAATTTTGAATATGGGCTAAAAAAAGAAATATATGTTCTTGCTCCAGTTCACTCTTATAAGGAAATACCTAATGAACCTCTTTTACCGCTCTTAAGTAATACAAGCTATAGTGCTCTATTAGGTGCAAAAGTGGTATTGTATAATGGTAAAGAGGGGGGATCGTATGCACCTAGAAAGCATTATACTAATGGGCAGACTGTTCTTAAGAAAATTTCCTGGCGTAATGGTCAGGTGATGTTTTATAGTAATACTATCCGTGAGGATATGGACCTAAATACCGGTCATATGTTGGATAGTGTGAAGGTTTATGATGTTGACGGAAAACTTATTACTAATTATGGTTTTAATTATTCTTATATCGGAAAACGTTATTATTTATCTTCCCTTATTGAAAGTGGGAATGCTAATAATATCAAGCCTTATTATTTCGAGTATGATAAAGCCGGCCAGCTTCCCTATAGAAATTTTACGACAAACTATTTATATTATTGTCCACAAGATCATTGGGGCTACTTTAATGGAGCATCCGCCAGCAAAAACTTATTGCCCCCAAATACTAATTTTACAGAAATGTCGGTTGGAAAACTTGTTGGAAACAGGGAGCCTAATCCCGATTATGCTGCATTTGGTACTTTAAGTAAGATTACATTTCCTACAAGAGGATATACCGAATTTAAGTATGAAGGTAATCGATATGATCCAAGTACTGTCGCTAACGAATCAGGGCCCAATCAACCGATTGTGGATGTTGTTAAAAATGTGACTGGAAGTAAAACTGTGCCTTTTTCACGTTCTATTAGTTTTACAGTTCCTTTTGACCAATTTAATGGACGTCTGAAGCTTCGAATCTATAATTATAGCAAGCCTCCAGGAAAAGGTAATTTTCATCTACCTTATGTGCGTATAAAACGAGGAAGCACCAATGTGTATTATAATGATGCTTTTGATACGTTTCCTACAACTGCACCTAGCCCTAATCCTGATGGTTCACATAGTTATGAGTTCAATATCTCCAATGTACAACTGTTCCAGGGAGATTATACACTCATCGTTAGTGACACCTGTCTCACTACAGTAAGCTGCATGGATGCTCCCGATCCCAGAGTCGCTTATATGGAGGCAACATTGACATATAATGGATATGGTGATCCTCCTGATCCCGGAAATACACCACCTCCTTTTGGTGGCGGATTAAGGGTTAAAGAGATAGCAAATTACAGTTCGGATGGTAAGCTTGCGGATAAAAAAAATTATCAGTATAATCCTGGTCATTTGATAGCCTACCCATCTGACTATACAAGATATTATCAACTTTTTGTAAATGATTTGGTGAGTCAATATTCAGGAATTGCAAAAGGGGAAGCGGTTGCTGATATAACAGAAACATCAAGTACACCACAGACTATTTTGGGACTTACTCAGGGCTCTACTGTAGGGTATACTAAAGTAAAAGAGCAGCAGGTAAATGAATTTGGAGAGGGGTTAGGGTATGTAAATTATCACTATTCATTTTTCAGGGATACACTCAGCCCCTTGATATTTGATGTAGCCTTACAAGGTAAATATCGAGTTTTGGGAGCAACAGTCCCTCCGAATAGTGTAGATTATAAAAGAGGTTTATTATTGTCTAAATCTATTTATAAAAGACAGATAGGAGGGCAGTATGTGCAGATCGATTCTTTGCTAAATAGTTATGATTTTTTTGGCGAAAATTATGGTAGTCTTTATTATAAACAAAAAAATCTTCGTGTAAATAAGTTACGTATTGGAGAATGGCAAAATATAAAGATTGTTCAGGGGTATATATGGCCAGCGATAGAATGGATGGATACTTTTACTGACTTTTCTTATGCATATTATGATGTGGTTTCTGATTGGATTCCGTTGATGAGCAGTGAAGAGATTAAATATGATCAAAATGGTGCAAATCCAGTTAAAACGGTCACCAACTATCAATATAATACAAAAAATCTGCTTCCAAGCCAGGTCACCACTGTGAACAGTGGCGGAGATAAGACGGTTACAAGGATTACCTATCCTGTAGATTATATCATCACTGGTACATCGAACAATGATATTGCGAGAGGTATCAATAATCTGAAACAGCAATATATTACAGCCGCTCCTGTAGAATACACGGTCAGTAAAGAAAATAGCAATGGCAGCAACAAACGTACATTATCATCAACATTATACACTTATAAACCTGCAATAGCTCGACCAAGTGCTGTATTTGCAACCAATAGCATAAACCCAATAACCAATTTTGCGCCTGTTTCGATTCTTTCTGGAGCTTCGGTTATGGATAGTCGTTATGAAAATAAAAGCCTGTTCCAGCAATATGATCAATATGGTAATATAATAGAGCTTAAGGAAAAAGCAGGAGTTACGGTCTGCTACATTTGGGGTTATAAAGGTCAATACCCTATTGCCGAGATCAAAAATGCAACTTACAGTGATGTACTAACCAAACTAGGCGGACAGACAGTGCTGAATCAGCTGAACAGCAGTTCTGTCACTGAGGCATTCATCGCACAGAAGATGGAAGCACTTCGAACAGCCCTTCCTGCGGCTCATATCACCTCTTATACCTACCAGCCACTGATCGGTATGAGAAGTAAAACAGATCCGAGGGGAGTGACCGAGTATTACGAGTACGATGGCATGCAGCGCTTGAAGGCCGTTCTTGATCAATTTAAGAATGTAATCAGTGCTTTGGATTATCATTACCGTCCCAACTAAGCAAGATCAGATATGAAACGACATATGTTATTGACAATAGCTATAGCCTCCTTTTTGGTTTCGCAGGGTCAGATACTGCCCAAAGATACTATACTGAGTGCTTATAACAACCAGACCAGTATCCAGGCCCTGAACAGCATTACGCTCAAGAATGGCTTTACCATACCATCCGGGAGAAACGTGACAATTTCCATTGTGGCCTTTCCAACGCTTGTCAGTCAGCCAAGTGCAGGGCAAAACTATATCCTAAAAAAAACTTTTAGGGAAGCCGGGGTAACATTGCTGAATTTAAATGCTTCCCGGAATATCGGTCAGGAAAACCAGACCGTCCAGTATGTAGACGGTCTGGGTAGACCATTGCAGACTGTGCAGCTGATGGCCAGTCCGACCTATAAGGACATCATCCAGCATATCGAGTATGACGGATTTGGAAGAGAAAGTAAGAAATACCTTCCTTATGGCGAAAATACCGCAACTAATGGTTCCTATCGTACCAATGTCGGTACCCAGGTTTTGAACTATTATGCGGCAACAGCGACAGGCAAAGGCTGGGATAGCCACGTCAAAAAAACACCAAATCCCTATGCCGTCACTGTGTTTGAGAACAGCCCGCTAAACCGAGTACTCGAACAGGGAGCGCCCGGTCTGGCCTGGCAACCGGCTACTGATCGAGGAGCAGTTCTGACGACTTCTGCTAGTGGCCATACAGTGGTAACCGATTACGGAACCAATGTGGCCAGTGACGTTAGAATGTGGACTGTTACTGCCGCAGGTACGGGAGCCACTTCGGCATTCTACGCCGCAGGGAAACTCTATAAAACAGTTGTCAAGGACGAGAACTGGATCCTGGCCAGCGGCAAACAGGGAACAGTAGAAGAGTACAAAGACTTTGAAGATCGCATTGTGCTTAAGCGCGTATGGGAGACGGATACAAAGAAATTGGAAACCCATTACGTATATGACGATTTTGGAGACCTGCGCTATGTCATCCCTCCAGGATATACCGCTACTACTGTAACCGATAACAATGCCGATTTCAACGAACTGCTGTATGCCTATAAATATGATGGAAGAAGACGGTTGATCGAAAAGAAGATCCCGGGCAAAGGCTGGGAATACCTGGTCTACAACAAAAATGACCAGCTTATCCTGAGCCAGGATGC
This sequence comes from Sphingobacterium anhuiense, assembly GCF_042686355.1. Classification (NCBI taxonomy): domain Bacteria; kingdom Pseudomonadati; phylum Bacteroidota; class Sphingobacteriia; order Sphingobacteriales; family Sphingobacteriaceae; genus Sphingobacterium; species Sphingobacterium anhuiense. The sequence goes on along the minus strand of NZ_JBHUPE010000004.1, from coordinate 1,155,512 downwards.
CGTCCAGCGCGGGCTTAAAAAGTGGAGCTACAGTAAGTATGATGTATTCGGCCGGATTGCGAGTACCGGCATCTACACCAATGGAACAGCAGGCCAGACGAGCAGGGCACAGGTACAGACATTAGCAGATGCCGTAGCTCCACAATGGGAGACCCGTACCGGCACCGCATATAGCATAAGCTCATTTCCCACTACTGCTTCCCAGTTACAGGAGCTGACGGTTAATTATTACGATGATTACAGCTTTAAAACTGCCACCGTATTAGCCGTAACAAACGGCCTGGATAGCACCTCCAGGGTAAAAGGTCTGCTTACGGGCACAAAAGTCAGTATGGATGACGGTACATTGCCCTTACTGACCGTAAATTATTATGACGATTACGGCCGGGTAATTCAGACAGCAGCAGATAACCATATCGGTGGTACAGATTATGTTACGAATACTTACAGTTTTGTCGGGGAGTTAAAAACAAGTACACGCTTACACAAAGATAAAGCCGGAACACAGACGGCCACCGTAACCAGCAATGAATATGACCATGTGGGCAGACTACTAGCGACCACACATCATATCGGTGATGTATCAAATGCCGTGACGCTGACTAAAAACGAATACAACGAAATCGGACAGCTCAAGAAAAACAGTGTGGGTGGGGACAAGAATGGAGCAAATTTCCACTCCGCAATCGACTATGCCTATAATGAGCGGGGCTGGACTAGCAGTGCCAGCTCTGCGCAGTTCAGTTATGCTCTGAAGTATAACGAACCCACACTAGGCAAGCAGTATAACGGGAATATATCCGAGCAGCACTGGGCACATAGCAGTCCGACATTATCCAATATTTTCAAATACAGCTACGATGGACTTAATAGGCTAAAGAACGGAACCAGTACAGGAACCGTAATGATCGAAGATCTGGCATACGATGATATGGGCAATATAACGGTGTTAAAACGCAATGTAGGCAATACGGCCACACTGACCACGACCAGCTATGCCTATAACAATGCCAACAAAAGTAACAGACTTCTAAGTGTCACCGGGGGAGTTAGTGGCACATACACCTACGATCTGAACGGTAATGCCAAGACAGACCGTACCGGTATGAACTTTAACTACAACCATCTCAATCTTCCGGATTCTGCTTGGAACGCTGGATTAACGGTCAAGGTCGGTTATTTATACGATGCACTCGGTACAAAGCTTCGTAAATATTCGACACAAGGAGGAAACAGGGACTATGTTGGCGGTATAGAATATAATGGAAATACGATCGAACTGATCCATACAGGAGCAGGTGTAGCTTACCGGAATAGTAACGGAACTTATACTTATCGGTATAACCTCACAGACCATCTCGGCAATGTAAGGTCAACAGTTTACCGTAATCCATCAAACAATAATGCAGTTGAAGTTTTACAGAAGGACGATTATTACCCTTTCGGCAAGCAAAGAATTGTTGTGGGAGGAAATAATAAGTATCTTTATAATGGCAAAGAAATCCAGGGCGAGCTTGGTGGGCAGTATGATTACGGTGCTAGGTTCTACGATGCTGAAATAGGTAGATGGAATGTTATAGATCCGTTGGCCGAGAGCTATCATTCCTACTCACCTTACAACTACGCTTTGAATGATCCGATAGGTAAACTTGATCCAAATGGTATGTGGGTTGAAACTGCCGGAGGGTGGTCTACTAATGATACAGACGATATTGCCGCATTTATGCAGCAGATTCAAGAAAGCGACAAAGAAGATCCTCCAAAGAAAAAAGGGAATATTCTTGCAAATGGTCGTGGCTCAATAATTAGAAAAAATGGCAGGAGTCAAGTTCAGAAAGGGAATGGTTCATCAGATGCTTTTCTTGATAATGGCTTTGAGCTTGGGATTGGTTTTACTCCTATAGGTACTTTTTTTGATTTCAAAGCGGCTATATCTGGCGAGGATATGAGTGGGGAGCGACTTTCACCATTTTGGCGATGGGCTGGATTGTTACCATTGATGTCAGAAGCAAAGAAACTCCAAAAATTACATCATATATTTAACAGTAAGAATGGGCATGCATTGGAAAGCTTAGTTGAGAAGTTTGGTAGTCAGGAAAAAGCATTTGAAGCTGTTGAAGCAGCTGCTAATAAAGCATTGAAAGAAGGAAAATTAAATGTCTTTCCAAATGGAATTCTTCCTAGTAGTAATTCTGGAAATATTATTAAGGTAGGCGAAATGGATGTTAGATTAATTGGGGGACGGGTAATAAATGGAAATCAAATAGAAATATCATCTTTTAGTAGAAAAGGACTGTAATGGATAAATTAAATGTTTTTGAACTGGCACTTCTTTTTGCATTGGCAGAGAATTGTCCAGGCTTGTATACTCATATAGATAAATTGAGTGTTGTTGAGAGAGAATGTACTGGTGTAGGACAGTATATTTTTTTAAATTATAATAATGAAACTGATCTTTTGTTGATTTCTGAAGATATTTTGTCTAATGACAAGTTGATAGAGATAAAGGGACTTGAGGTCGGTTTAGGTTTTGTCGGGAATGTCAATGAAGGGAAATTAAGTAATATAGAGATTTTTGTATATGGATCTGATGACTGGAATTGTGATTATACAGGTTTTCGTCTTAAAGATTTAGGACTGTCCCAGTAAAAAATCAACAGTTTAGTTTGTTTTACATTTGAAGCCCAATTTTTCATCGGATTGGGCTTTGTTGTTTTATTTAAGTATCGCCTGCGCCTTGCTCTTTGCTAGAAATGCATGAAGGAGGGCAAATATGTGGTCCTTTAGGCTTTCGCTGAGCTTTTCTATATCCTGTATCAAAAGGAAATGCGAAGAAAGTGGAAAATTCTGCTGTAACTAAACTAGATAATTATCGAGCAATTGATAAAATATTTCACATGGCAACACTCTAGAAAAGTCACTGCCTCATGTTTCTATGATACAAGAGGTTTTACAAGGGAAACAAATAGACAAAATTCAAAATTAACATAGAAATATGAAAAGTATAAATTATTTTCTTGGACTAATTTTATGTCTATTCATACTAGAGGTGTGTGTTTTAGATAGGGACGTACGGCAAAATGTATTGGTAAAAGGGCAAATTTTGGACAGTATTACAGGTAAGGTAATTCCTAACGCACAGATAACTGTGTTTGGTTGGTATAGATTTGGTGAAGAAGAAAATTATGAAAAAGTAGATACCTTTGTTGAATGCAGATGGATCATTTGAAACAAAATTTTCAGAAGCATTTAAAATTGAAATTTGGGCTATTGCGAGAGGGTACCATCCATCGGTGATGTATCAAATGCCGTGACGCTGACTAAAAACGAATATAACGAAATTGGGCAGCTCAAGAAGAACAGTGTGGGTGGGGACAAGAATGGAGCCAACTTCCACTCCGCAGTCGACTATGCCTATAATGAACGTGGCTGGACCAGCAGTGCCAGCTCTGCGCAGTTCAGCTATGCTCTGAAGTATAACGAACCCACACTAGGCAAGTAGTATAACGGGAATATATCCGAACAGCACTGGGCACATAGCAGTCCGACATTATCCAATATTTTCAAATACAGCTACGATGGACTTAACAGGCTGAAGAATGGAACCAGTACAGGAACCATAATGATCGAAGATCTGGCATATGATGATATGGGCAATATCACGGTGTTAAAACGCAATGTAGGCAATACAGCCACACTGACCACGACCAGCTATGCCTATAACAATACAAACAAAAGTAACAGACTTCTAAGTGTCACCGGGGGAGTTAGTGGCACATACACTTACGATCTGAACGGTAATGCCAAGACAGACCGTACCGGTATGAACTTTAACTACAACCATCTAAATCTTCCGGATTCTGCTTGGAACGCTGGATCAACGGTCAAGGTTGCCTATTTATACGATGCACTAGGTACAAAACTTCGCAAATATTCCACTCAGGGTGGAAACAGGGACTATGTTGGCGGTATAGAATATAATGGAAATACGATCGAACTGATCCATACCGGAGCAGGCGTAGCATATCGGAACAGTAACGGAACTTATACTTATCGGTATAACCTCACAGACCATCTGGGCAACGTAAGGTCAACAGTTTACCGTAATCCAGCTAATAATTTGGTAGAGGTTTTACAGAAGGACGATTATTACCCATTTGGAAAACAGCGAATTATTTCAAGCGGTGGAAATAACTGAAAGAGCGTAGCGATGAGCTCATTTGTGCCATTAAAAGACAAATTAATAATGCAAATAATAAGTATCTTTATAATGGTAAAGAATCCCGTAAGGGAACATGAAGGCAATTGAAAAAACAAATTATTACTGAATAAATCCAGGGCGAGCTTGGTGGCCAGTATGATTACGGTGCTAGGTTCTACGATGCTGAAATTGGACGGTGGAACGTGGTGGATCCGCTGGCGGATGCTGCTTATGGTTGGTCTCCGTATCGTTATGGATACAATAATCCTATCAAGTATACCGATCCTTCTGGTATGTTGGAAGACTGGGTAAATACGACAGATGGTGTTTTCTATGATAGTCGAGTTACAGATCAGGCTACAGCTGAAGAGCTCTATGGAAGTGGTGCTACTTATAGAGCTGCAGGATTTAAGTATACATCTTCTAGTGGAAATCAGATTGAATTGGGCGAACATGGTTTTTTTAAGTCGAATGGAGACATCTTTACTTCAGGAGATTTGGGAGAATCTGCTATAATGTCAGATCCTGTGGATCATTCCGGTACTATTATGAAAGCAGGATTACTTCTTTCAGCAGGATTGATCGCAGATGATGTTACAGTAATAGGCTTAGGTGATGATGTCGCTATTCCTGTAGTTTTACTGGCAGCAGGAATCGGTTCTTTAGCAGGGAAAGCCACTTTTGAAATGCAGAAATTAATGAAACGTGATCATGGACCACTAGGAACTCAATATGCATTGACTGCTATCGCTTCTGGTGAGTATCCCGTCTTCACTTCGGGAAAATCGTTGCCAACAACTACGAAGTACTTAAATAGTGGCGATGTTTGGAAATATGGTGAAACTACTTCTAAACAAAGATATGATCGTGTTTATTTAGAATCAATAGGTCCTATGGGTGTCAAAATAGATCCTCAATTTTATGGAAATCAAATGCAGATAAAAATTGCAGAGAAGTCTAAGATATACAACTATTTTATTACCCATGGGCATTTGCCTCCAGGAAATAAGATTTTTAGATAATTATTTATGAAATTTAATTTAAGCTTAATAATGGATGCAGGATCTCAACATAAATTAGATCTTGTTAGCGATCTTCAAAAAAAATTAAAATTTTTTTTTGAAGGAAGGTTTTATGGTTCAGACCTAGAAAGTTATATTATTGGTTTTACAAGTGTTTTAACCCCTCCCGGTTTTGAGCATCTTTTTAAAGCCAAAAAACCTTTGTACGTTCGTGATAAAACAACAAAAAACAGATTTACAGGAGAGATGCAGAGAATGGTTAAATTATTCCTTGATGACATTGTTTTAACTTCTGATGAGTATGAAGGTTTTGTTTCTGGCAACGATTATGATAGTATGGAACTTTTAAAAACTAGAATATTGGAGTCTTTATCAAATTTAGATAAGCTGCCCAAGGCCGTAAAAGATTTTGATAAAGAAAAGTTCAAAATAGATATGAAAGCTATTTTATATGAGTCTGCTTAGATTTGTTTAATAAGCGGTAAGTACTACTTTTGTTTTTTAGATAAAAAAATGAAAGTTTAAATTAAGGCCACAATACCCGGTTTTACATAGGTAGTGTGGTCTTAATTTATCGTAAAGGATCTTTACCGTATCTTTTTTGTTTATTTGTAGTACTTATTGGAACTGTCTATTAAGTCTTAATATTGCAGGACCTGTAAAGCCTATTTGTAAGTACCCTATTTTTCCTACAGCTAGGATTGGACTTTTCAAATTTACGTTACTAATTGATTTATTTGTGTCTAAGATTTTTTGATAATTCCGTTGGTGTGAGATTCCCAAGTCCTTCGTGAGGCTTGTTATATTTTAATTTCTGAAGGAATGAGGCTTTGCTTTATTGCATCAGTATGAATGTGATAATTTACTTTGACTAGTGTGAGATCAACGATTTACCGGAACCCTGCGAATAACAATGGTGTTGAAGTGCTTCAAAAAGACAATTATTACCTATTTGGAAAACAGCGAATTTTTTCAAGCAGTGGAAATAACCGAAAGAGCGTAGCGATGAGCTCATTTGTGCCATTAAAAGACAAATTATTAATGCAAATAATAAGTATCTTCGTATTGGGAAAGAATCCCGTAAGGGAACATGAAGGCAATTGAAAAAACAAATTATTACTGAATAAATTCAGGGAGAGCTTGGAGGTCAGTATGATTATGAGGCAAGGTTCTATGATGCAGAGATAGGCAGGTGGAATGTTATAGATCCTCTGGCGGAGCAGATGAAGAGGCATTCGCCTTATAATTATGGATTTGATAATGAGATCCGGTTTATAGATCCATATGGAATGGTGCTAACAGATATTATGTATTTTAATAGAAAGGGGCAAGAAACAAGTCTGATTAACTCAAAAACTGAATTTAAAACTTATGTGAAAGATTCGGACGGTAATTATCAACTAGTTGCAATGCCTAATGTTATAAAAGGTAAAGGTGGTTCCAATAACAAAGGGGGGGGGGATCAAAAATACGATTACCAAATAGAGGCAAGTACGGCTGTATTCAATATGGATAAAAACGAAGGTTCTCTGTCATTGGTGACGGATGGAGGGAAATTAATACCATCATCGGCTACATCTCAAATACCTGATGTATATCCTACTACGGTAAAAGCTATTGCAATGCAAGAATCTGGTATTGGTACAGGGACGGAGGCGAATGAGAAAAAAGATATTATGCAGGTTAATAATGGTGTCAGTAATTTTGCAGATTATAGTCCCTATAAAGCGAATTATGGGCTTTCAAAAGGAGTTGTACCAGGTTCTATTACATTAATTAATGCGGGTATAAAAGATCTAGCAACCAAAGGCTTTAAGGGTGGAGCCGGCTATAATCCAAAAACTGACCAAATGAGTTTTAAATTTTAAGGATGGGATAAGACTATTAATAATTATAACGGAGGTGGTGCTGCTAAATATGGATAGTATTATCTAAAATCTATAAAAGATATGATCAGGAAACTCTGTAAAACCAACCTCACAAAACTATTAGAATTATGAATAAGCTTTTAATGATGTCTATTTTACTTTGTTTCTCTTGTTATGGGCTCTCTCAAGACAAAGAAGATATTGTATTGTCTGTATTATCCAAAGGTGTTATTGGTAAGCCTTTTAAGTTCAATCTGAGTGACAAAAAGGGTTATATGAATGAAGCTACTATAACTTATTTAGGCGAAATTGATACAAAAACTAAAGAGAAATATTTTGTAGCTACATGGGGTCGTGTATGGGGGCCTAATAACCATACTACAGGTGCTGTTTTGTTATATGATAATAAAAAGAAATACTTTGGGAAGTATGTGTTGGGATCAATAAGTGATCAGCCTATAAAGTTAGACAAGAATGAACTATTCTTTTATAACACAAATAAAAATGACTGTGACCAGTCTTTAGTCACCAAAATTGATTTTTCTGAAGTTCCTAAAAATATCTTCATTAAATGCAATGGTGAATTGGGGGATGTTTATGAACTTAGCTTAGACTCCTTAGAAAAGAAATAGTCATCGGATGTGAGATATTCCTGTGTCAATGCCCAATCCGAGAAAGATTGGGCGTCGTTGTTTTATTTGAGTATCGACTGCATCTTGTTCTTGGCGAGGAATGTATCTTGGAGAGCAAATACGTGATCAATGAGCCTACACTTGGCAAGCAGTATAACGGGAATATATCCGAGCAGCACTGGGCACATAGCAGTCCGGCGCTTTCCAATATTTTCAAATACAGCTACGATGGACTTAACAGGCTGAAGAACGGTACCAGTACAGGAACCGTAATGATCGAAGATCTGGCATACGATGATATGGGCAATATCACGGTGTTAAAACGCAATGTAGGCAATACGGCCACACTGACCACGACCAGCTATGCCTATAACAATGCCAACAAAAGTAACAGACTTCTAAGTGTCACCGGGGGAGTTAGTGGCACATACACTTACGATCTGAACGGTAATGCCAAGACAGACCGTACCGGTATGAACTTTAACTACAACCATCTCAATCTTCTGGATTCTGCTTGGAACGCTGGATCAACGGTCAAGGTCGGTTATTTATACGATGCACTCGGTACAAAACTTCGCAAATATTCCACCCAGGGTGGAAATAGAGATTATGTCGGCGGTATTGAGTACAATGGCTCAGTAATCGAATTGATTCATACAGGAGCGGGAGTGGCTTACCGAAACAGTAACGGAACTTATACTTACCGCTACAACCTCACCGATCATCTTGGTAATGTTCGATCAACAGTCTACCGGAATCCAGCGAATAATTTGGTAGAGGTTTTACAGAAGGATGATTATTACCCGTTCGGCAAGCAGCGTATTGTTGCGGCGGGAAATAACCGAAAGAGCGTAGCGATGAGCTCATTTGTGCCATTAAAAGACAAATTATTAATGCAAATAATAAGTATCTTTATAATGGTAAAGAATCCCGTAAGGGAACATGAAGGCAATTGAAAAAACAAATTATTACTGAATAAATCCAGGGCGAGCTTGGAGGTCAGTACGATTACGGGGCTCGTTTCTATGATGCTGAGATCGGTCGATGGAATGTGGTAGATAAACTTGCAGATCATCCGAATCAAATTGATAAAAGTCCATATGCATATGGCTGGAATAATCCAACAAATCTTATAGATCCTGACGGAAACTGTCCTATTTGTCCATTCCTACCTTTTATTGGAGCAATGACTGAACGTCAAGTCATCACTACTGGGATTTTTTTGGTAGCAGCTGTTGGAGTGGTATCTAATGCAAATAAGTATCCTCAATTGGGATATTCTGTGAGACAGGATGGTACACGGAGCAATGTTCAGTTGAATCCGATGATGCTTAATTCGAATAAAAAGACGGATAATAGTGGTGATTCGAATAAATCTAAAGAGGATAAAAAAGATTACTTGAATGGAGGAAATAAAATTGCTGATGACAAAATAAAAAGTCCACCTTCCAAAAGAGGTAATGCTCCAGTAGGAGATGATTCAAAGCCAGTAGAATTAAATCATAGAGATCAAACTCCAGACGGGCCTCTTGATGAAATGACTAGACAGGACCATAGAGGGGGTGAGAATTATAAGAAAAACCATTCAAATACAGGAAGTGAACCATCAAAAATTGATTGAAAAGAATTTAGAAAGCAGAGAGAAGGTCATTGGAAACAGCAGTGGGATACTGGACGATGGGATAATTGGATTAAATAATTAATAAAATATGAGTTATTTTAAGGAATTTTTGCATGATTTAAAACCCGAGTATTCGGTTATGATAGAAGATGATGATAAGGTGTGTTATGCTTATCTGTTAATTGACAATGAAATTGTTGGGGATGTATGGTTATATAATACAATGAAAAGCCCGGTTGAAGCAGAATGGCACAGTCCCGATAATTTACCATTTTTAAACCCTATTGAATTTATAAAAGAGAATATCGAACCATTTGATGATGAAACGAATATAAATATCAATTGGAACTCGGAAAATAAAGTGGTTGCACAGATTTATATTTCAAATAGATTGATCGCTAGGCTATCGGAAGGTGATTTCCCAGGCGGTTCAAGCTTAGTCATTAAAGATGGGCCCCTTGCAAAAGTAATATAGAGTTTAAAGAATTAAAAAGCCCAATCTTTCATCAGATTGGGCTTTTTATTATCTACATAGATGCAATGCTTTTCAGCTATGCGGCTTTAATAAATGCATCGATGGTAGCGAACATATTCGGAAATATTCTACCCAGGGTGGAAATAGAGACTATGTAGGCGGTATAGAATATAATGGAAATACGATCGAACTGATCCATACAGGAGCTGGTGTAGCTTACCGTAATAGTAACGGAACTTATACTTATCGGTATAACCTCACAGACCATCTCGGCAATGTAAGGTCAACAGTTTACCGTAATCCATCAAACAATAATGCAGTTGAAGTCTTACAGAAAGACGATTATTACCCATTTGGAAAACAGCGTATTGTTGCTGCGGGAAATAATAAGTATCTTTATAATGGCAAAGAATCCCGTAAGGGAACATGAAGGCAATTGAAAAAACAAATTATTACTGAATAAATCCAGGGCGAGCTTGGAGGACAATATGATTATTCACGTTATTTGGTTTATTATTTATAGGAGTTCATGAGCTCCCTACGGTCGGCTACGGGGCTAGATTTTATGATCCGGAGATCGGAACGTGGTTGATCCAAAGGCTAAAAAATACAAAGATGGTTTTCTTACAATTATGTTCTTAATAATCCGATTATAAATGTTGATCCGAAAGGAGATACAGTACGAGTTACAATTACATCGAATGAGATAGGTAATGATTATATTAGGATAGTGGCTTCAGAATCCTTTGGGCTTGATTATAATCAAGAAACCAATTTATATCAAATGATAATTGCTGATGATGTTTCATTTACCGTTTCTGAATATTCGGTAACTCGCGATTCACCAAAAGCTGCTCAAGATCCAGAGGGAACTTTTGCTGGTAATGATAAAAATGCCTATTGAGTCGAAAATTTGGCATTTGAACCAAAAAATAGTGTCGGCGAATACCAAGGACTAATGAGGACGGATGGTAAAGCTGGGGGACGCCTTGAACTATGAGATCGAAATAATAAAAATAATTATAAGGTAGATGGTAGACGTAATATCCAAGTCCATGTTGGCGGGACATATACAAATTCGGAAGGGCGACGTGGAGTTGTAGAGCCTCTTGGATGCTGTATTTTGTCTGGCGCCAATAAAGGGAATAAAGGTAGGGATCGATTTGTTTCTGATATCACTGAAAGAGTAAAAAATAATTCTGAAGCGAATAAAAGTAATATTATATCTTATTAGATATATTAAACGAGATGAAAAGCCTGATTTTAATAAGTAGTTTTTTGGTTTTACTTTGGCAAAATCAAAAAGAAGTGTATTTACTAAAAGATGCAGATGGGCAAATCGGCATTGAGTATAATAAAATTGATAAAGATGTTAATATAATAATAAGCGACAGGCTAATAAGAGATAATTTAGATAAGAAAGCAATTAAAATGTATCTAGCATCGTTTTTTATTCCAGATAAAGGTGATATTCAACGGGATTTTAAGAAACTATTTAACATATCAATGTCTGACTTTGCAAAAAATCAGCGACAAGAGATTTGTAGAGTAATTTATTATTTAGAACATGAAGATCATGGGAATCTACCTCTAATATATAATCATGAGGCTTATAAATTGCTTGATATTAAAGAGTTAAAGCCCGATATTGAGGAGGTGAAAATGAAGCTGGAAAATTCTGGAATGCTTTTGATTGATATTGATGCAGATGTGAAGACTAAAGATTTGAAATCTATTAAACTAAAGTAGAATGTGTAATTGCTTTTTTTGAAGATTAATATTGTTTTATTAAAAAATAGAATATGACAAAATTTCTTTTTAATACTCGCATTCATATCTGTCGGATACTGAGCTAAAAAACAAAAATTTAAAATACTACTCCTACCAGAACTATAAAAAATCATCAAACAATCAAATATGTAATTCTTAGTCAGAATACATATTTGATTGTTTTTCAAAGAAGAGATGCTCTTCTTGATTCTATTTGATTTTTTTTAGAATAGAATATTGAGATAATATATCCCTCAGTTTATTACCACGTATTAGCTTCTGAACAATCTGAAGAGTTATCCCAAATTCTGCCAGCAAATGCTCCATATTGATCATAAGTATCAATATCTTGTTGACCTTGTGCATTCAGGAAGTTCGAATAAACGACTGAAGCGCCAATAGAACGACGGCCCCCTTGTAGCATTTCCAAATCTTTTTCATCTAACTTATTGTTTTCTAGTGAAGAGAAGCTCTTCATTCCACTTAACTTTTTCATAATTAAATTTTAAGATTTTATTAGCGTTTACCTTACCCTGACCTAAGAGCTTTTGTTGCAATTGCTAATTATTAAATCTAAAATTCGTTATATACAGCAGGTGAAGCAAGCGAATACTGATATTCGATGGTTTTAAATCTATAACTGTGGTTTATTTATAGATATTCGTTATAGAAGCTATATTTTCGATAATTACTATTGGATTAGTGGTTGGTTTTCGGTATCCATGGTCTACCAACGGTCTTCTTGTGATTTTTTTTATCAAGGAAATGCTAAAGGAGAATTTGAAGGACTCTTTAAATCAGTCTCTTGGCGAAAAAGTAATTCCCCATGGGCAGAGTACTGCCACATACCATCAACTACATTACGCTGTCGCTTCCTTGCGATTACTCGAGGAAACAAAATCCTCATTTGGAAGTACACCATATCTTTTTTTATAAATAGCCGAGAAATAGTCAGATTTTGAATAGCCCAGAGCATAAGCGACTTCATATATGGTATTGAACTGACCACTTCTTACCATTTCTTTTGCTAATAACAACTTTTCAGATAGAAAGAAGCTATTCGGATTGCATTTATATATTTTTTTGAATAATCGGGTATATTTAGTCACAGACATACAGGCTATTTCGGCTAGCTTTTCAGTACCTGGAAATTTTTCAAGCAACTGTTCCATAAGGTAAATCTGACTATTCACAACTTGTTGTACATCAAATTCAGATAGCTTACCTACTACAAATTTCTGTTGACTTAACCTTTCAATAAGACTTCCAAAAGCCTGTAAGGCGGCACCTTTGAGAAATAGTTCGTAAGAACTGTCTTCGTATTGACGATCTTTCAGTTTTAGAAGTAAAACCCGGGTACGGCTATCAATGTGACTGTAGAAATATATGGTATTCTTTTTGGCATACGTCTTCTCAACAATAGATTCTGGGACAATGTTGCCCAGATGTTTATGAAGAAGCTGTTTTGAAATCAATAACCGAAAGGAATACATTCGTTCTGAAATGGGGGGAATATAAGTACTGCTCAGACCTGCGTCAACAAGTCCCATTCCTAATTTTGAATGATAGCCAACTTTATTCTTCGTGTCATTGACTTTGTGAATGCTGATTTGGTCACTGATATCATAGTATGCAATACAGAAATCACCGGATGAAGCAACTTTAGTAAAGGATATGCTTTGATGAAAGGTGAGGTCTACAACAAGAACTGTCAAGCCAGGAATGACCTCCATAAGATAAGAGCCACCGCTCGCTAAATTTTCAGGAAAAACCAATTGCCGCTGATTAAGATATTTTGCTCCAAGTTTTTCGATAAAATCTTGCCTCCAGTCTGTATCCATGGTTACCGTATGGGAAAATTGAATACTGTTTTTTGAAGATGTCTCCATTATAATTGTGTTAAATAGTCTTTTGGCAAAACGCCAAAGTAACTTTTAAAGAGATGCGTTAAATTGGATGCCGTTGGGAACTGCAGTTTGTCTGCAATTTCTCCAATGTTATAGTTCCCGCTTACTAATAGATCACGTGCCAATTCCAGCTTATTATGAAGGTAAAATTCATAAGGAGTAAGACCTGTGATCTTTTTATACAATTTTTTAAATTTTGTTTCGGACATAAAAGCCTGTTCAGCAATTGTTTTGATTCCTGGGAAAGAATCTTTAAGCTTACTGATCAGAAATTCCTGAGAGGAAATGATAGCAGTAAAATCAGTGTCGTGAAGTTTACTGACAACAAGATCTTTTTTGATCAGTTCATCAAGATATTCGCCTAATAAGTTAAAGACCGTTGCACTTAAAAACAAATCAAAGGTTAGTGGCTCAATATTGCTATTTCGAAATTCATTAATATATTGTAAACTATTATTGCTCATGATATTATAGTGAAAGATCGTGTTTTGATTCTGATCAAAGACCCGATTGATCAGTTTTTTTAAATGTCCAGAACCAATTAAATATTCTTTGAGAAGTGTTTTACGGAGGAAAATGCAAAAGTTGTATGTCTTGGTTCCAGCTTTAACACGGTAGTCGAGGTTTACACTGCTCTCAACAATGGCAAGATTGTAGTTCCATCTTCCCATTGCTAGTGCGTCATTATTTGTGATGTGAGAAGAGTCCCCTTCAGTGAGATTAAAATAGATGCCAATAAAATCTGAATTTGTATTGCGGAGCTTAAAGTGGATATCTTGGTGGTAGAGGACATCTGCAAACATAACCGTGATGTCAGGATTTACAGATAGCACATAGCGGGTTCCGGTATGGACGGTATCCGGAATTAGCATATGGTTACCGCTAATGTATCCACCTAAAGCTTTTGCCATTGGCTCTACCCAGTCAGTTTCTATACCAAACTCATGAATGATTTCTTTCATATGTAAATAATGACTGTTTTATGTGACTAAATATTTTATAACAGCTGTTTCCAATGGACTAGAATTTTGTTAGGTTGTTCTGTTTTTACTCAGGTTAAAAACCTTGATTTATAACGTATGAAAATTGGTACATGATACACTATACTTCTTGAAATATTGCTTTATAATGAAATACTAACCTATAGTTCTGATTATTAGTGCAATTATTTGACCATTATTTAAATAGTTGCAGTAAAAAAGTGTGGTAAAAGACTAAATTTTTATATACGTTTTTGGACAGAATCATAAATTAAGTGAAAATTGGTCTTCAGTTGATATTTTATAACGGTATGCTGGTATTGCTTCTTGGGAGTTGCATGTAATTTTGTCTTAAATAAAATTAATACATAAATATAAAGAATATGAAAACAAGAAAGATGCTCGGTCAATTATTATTAGTCTTAACAATAGCAATAGGAATTACAGCTTGTAGTAAAAATGATGCTGACGAATTGACTCCTCCCACAAATGCAATCACATCTGTAAGATTAGTATTTACAGATAGTACAGTCCATGAAAAATCAGCTGGATCAAAGGTAGATCTTACAAAAGTTGCTTCGGTAAAAATAAAATATGCAGTTACTGAAGGAGAAATAGGTATAAATGTAATAAGGGAAGCAACGCTGATGGTAAAAGGCGATAGTTCAAAAGTAAGTACTTTTGATCTTAAGACATTAACTTTTAAAGGAGGAAGTAAACTTACAATTTATGGTGCAACGTTATACGATAACAAAGATAAAGTAGTAGGTGGATGGTCAAAAGCGGACAATGATGCCTTTGAAGTAACGAGCCCCGAAGGTGTAGTGGTTATGGAGCGTATTTATGGAACTGTAGGTTTAGAGCGATTATAATCGTTGAGCTTATACTAAAATAGTGTCGGAAGGTGATGCTTTCGACACTATTTTGCTTTTATTTATACGTTAAAGATTATATTATGCCTTCTGATCATTATTTTTAGTTCGAGGACCACGGTTATAGATAATTAATCCATTTAAGAAGTTCCGAAGTAACTGGTCTCCGCAAGGTTTGAAATTTGGATGATCTTCTTTACGGAATATGGCACTTAATTCCGTTTTTGTTGCCCTAAAATCGACTAACGCTAATACATTAATAATGTCGTCGTCCGTGAATTTTAAAGCTACTCGAAGCTTTTTCATGATATCATTATTGCTCATCTTATAAATATGTTACCTTAAAATTTTCTATATTTTGTTATTCTTGCCCAAGCCAAAACGCTGTTAGCACTGAATATTCCTGTCAAACTTAGATATATTTGTCTTATTATACAATTATAATTACACCTTATATTAAACATAAATATCGGTTCTTTACGACCAATAATAATTATTTCTTGTGCGAGATCTATAATATGTAAGTGTATATGGATGGATTCAGCAACATTCAAGAGTAAATCATAATCAATACTACTTTAACTATAATTGCCTTGAAGTGTAAGGCAGACCTTAATTTAAATATTATTCACAGTATTTTAGTTATCCTTAGACTTTACAAATAAAAGATATGCAAGTCGTTGTTGTGTAAAATCAGCATTAGGATAAATATCGCGTATAATCTTTTTACAATCTTCAGCACTGCAGCCGGTGTCTAACCTGGCTATATATTCAGTGATATCTTCTATATTGATGTAGGTGATTGCCACAAGAGTGGCGCAACTTTTACTTTCTTCATTTAATGTAATCTCAAATACTTGCCCAGTCTTATACCGTTCATTGGGCATCCGCAATGTTGTAAATGCCTCACAGTCCAATTTATTATTCCAGTTTTGCGAAAAGTTAATGTGTTCCATTTTGGTATTAGCGAGTAGTTATAGTGATATGACTATTTGTGTAGTCCGTCTTTCAGTACAAATATAGGTACATGCGGGTGTGCTTTAAAATTTGGTGATTTATTCTTTTAATAATATTTAGCTATCACATTACGATTTAGATGAATATTTATATAAGCCATCATGATCGCCAAATGACATGTCTAGGTGAGTCTGTTTGAATTTCGTCAAAAATAACCTATTTTAAGGCATAATATACCAAGTTAGGATCCAGGTGAATGTTAATTATTATATAATTAAGTATATTTGCTCAAACTGTCTAGTAACAAAATTTAATGCAAAAAAATAGAGTAGGGCTTATTGGTAGTGGTAGTTGGGCTACAGCAATGATTAAAATGCTGGGTGACAACGTCGTTGAAAAGGATATACATTGGTGGGTCCGTAAACAAGAAGATGTTGACTATATCAAAAAGCATAAAAAAAATCCAAGTTATTTAAGTGCTGTTGAAGTAAAGCTGGATACAGATCATATTTCAACAAATGCTAGAGAAGTAATTCAGGTATCAAATATTATTATTTTGAATACACCTGCCGCTTACTTGAAAGCAGCCTTAAAGGATGTGACAAAAGCAGATCTGGAAGGAAAAATTATTGTTTCTGCCATAAAAGGTATCGTACCTGATGAAAATCTGATCATTGGTGATTATTTACAGGAGGTATACGATGTCTCTTTGGAGAATATTTTAGTTGTCGGTGGACCATGTCATGCTGAAGAAGTCTCTTTGGAGAAACTATCTTATTTGACTTTTGGCTCCAAATCTGAAGAAAATGCGAAGTTAGTGGCATCGTTACTGGAATGCCGTTATATAAAAACGATTATTTCGGACGATGTGTATGGGATTGAGTATGGTGCTGTATTGAAAAACATTTATGCATTGGCCGGAGGAATATGTCATTCGTTAGGCTACGGCGATAATTTTCAGGCGGTTTTAATCTCAAATGCAATCCGCGAGATGGAAACGTATGTCGAGACCATTGATCCTAATCCGCTCCGCGATATTAATAAATCAGCTTATTTAGGCGATCTTTTAGTAACAGCATATTCGCAGTTCAGTAGAAACAGAACTTTTGGAGCGATGATCGGAAAAGGCTATAGTGTACAGTCTGCACAGCTTGAGATGAATATGGTAGCAGAAGGTTATTATGCTTCTGCCTGTATACAGCATTATATGCGTAAGCATCAGATTGCCTTACCTATCTGTGAAGCCGTTTACCAAATCTTATACCAGCATAAATCTGCTGCAACAATCATAAGCCAACTGGCTGAAAAACTAAGTTAATTCAAGATGATCGATAGATTAAAAATCGCTGAAACTTATAAAACAATTCAGGACGAGATATGTCAAGCACTTGAAAAGCTTGATGGTACCGCAAAATTTGAAGAAGAAATTTGGGAACGTGATGGTGGCGGCGGTGGCCGTACGAGAATAATGCAGCATGGTAATATCATCGAAAAAGGGGGAGTCAATTTCTCTGCTGTACATGGCAAATTGCCGGAAATGATCAAGAAATCATTTGGTGTCGATGAAGATGAATTTTTCGCTACAGGAGTATCGATTGTTATTCATCCAAACAATCCATTCGTTCCTATCATCCACATGAACATCCGTTATTTCGAATTGAATGATGAAATCCGTTGGTTCGGCGGAGGCATTGATCTTACACCACATTATGTTATTGAAGAGGATGCACAATTTTTTCATCAACAGTTGAAAAACGTGTGCGATATCCATCACCAAGATTTCTACAAAGATTTCAAAAAATGGGCCGATGACTACTTCTATGTACGCCATCGTGAAGAAACGCGCGGGATAGGTGGGGTTTTCTATGATAAACTAACACCTGAAAAAACAGGTCTGTCATTTGAGGAAATTTTTCAGTTCTCATGTGACCTTGGACGTACATTTGCACCAACTTATACCGAGCTGGTAAACAAAAATCGCCATAAAGACTATACAGAACACCATAAAAACTGGCAATACCTCCGTAGAGGAAGATATGTTGAATTTAATCTTGTTTGGGATTCAGGAACGAAATTTGGTCTTGAAACCAATGGACGTATCGAATCCATTTTAATGAGTTTACCGCCACAGGCAAATTGGGCCTATGACTTTCAACCAGAAGAAGGCTCGGAAGAAGCTAAAACACTTTCCCTTTTGAGAAAGGATATCAATTGGATACAATAAATTAATTTAAATAACCTGAATGGTTTCTTATCAGAAATTTGAACTAGAAAATGGTCTTCGCGTACTCGTTCATGAAGACAATAATACAGCAATGGCCTGTGTCAATATACTATATGATGTAGGTGCGCGAGATGAATCTCCAGACCAAACGGGATTTGCACATTTATTTGAACACTTGATGTTTGGTGGATCAGTCAATATTCCAGACTACGATACACCTTTGCAACGCGTAGGCGGTGAAAACAATGCTTTTACCAGTAACGATATTACCAATTACTACATCACGCTACCTTCTTCAAATCTAGAAACGGCATTGTGGCTGGAATCAGACCGTATGCTGAGCCTTTCCTTCTCTGAACAAAGCTTGGAAACACAAAGAAGTGTTGTATGTGAGGAGTTTAAGCAGCGTTACCTCAATCAACCCTACGGTGATGTATGGTTGAAATTAAGACCCTTAGCTTACCAAGTACATCCATATCGCTGGGCAACTATCGGGAAAGAACTTAAACATATTGAAGATGCAAAAATGGAAGATGTAAAAGCATTTTTCAAGAAGCATTATACACCACAGAATGCCATTATGGTTATTGCAGGTGATGTTAAGTTTGAGGAGATCAAAACACTGGTAGAAAAATGGTTCGCAGATATTCCTGCAGGAAATAAATACATAAGAAATTTACCTCAAGAGCCTAAACAAATAGCAGAGCGTAGGGAAGTGGTAGAAGCTGATGTACCACTTGATAGTTTGTTTATATCTTTTCATGCACCTGCACGTATGGATGAAAACTACCATGCAATGGACTTAATATCTGATCTACTCTCTCGAGGATCATCTTCTCGTCTATACCGTCGTTTGGTTAAAGAACAGGAACTATTTAGTGAGATCAATGCCTATGTGATGGGAAGTATCGACCCCAATTTATTCTTAATTGAGGGAAAACCATCAGACGGCATTAGTCTGGAACAAGCAGAGGAAGCCATCTGGAAAGAACTGGATATCTTAAAATCTACACCTGTTCCGGCAGAAGAGCTTGAAAAAGTGAAGAATAAGATTGAGTCTACACATGTATTTGCCGAATTGTCGATCTTGGATAAAGCCATGAATCTAGCATATTATGAGCTACTTGGTGACGCCAATGAATTAAACAATGAAACAGCCAAATATTTGGCCGTTCAATCGGAGCATATACAGCAACAGGCAAACGAAATATTTAGAAAAGAAAACGCATCTATATTGTATTATAAATCAAAGGAGGTGGCAAATGCTGAATAGAGCAGTAGCACCTGAAGCCAAACCGATTGGTGATATTCATTTAAAAAGCCCAAAAGTACTTGCTTTCAACAATGGAATTCCTGTTTATGTCTTTCATTCGCCTGATCAAGAATTGGTACGCATTGAGTGGATTTTTAATAATGTCTTCAATGAAGATGAAAATCCGCTCCTAAATAGTGCCCTAAGCGCTTTGTTGAAGGAAGGAACAAAAAACTATAACAGCGCTGAGATTGCGGATAAAGTCGACTTCTATGGGGCTTTTCTAATGCCAGAATACGGATTTGATATCACTTCGCTGACATTGTACACATTAAATAAACATAGTAATGTGCTATTGCCTTTAATCAAGGAGATTTTAACAGAATCAGTTTTACCGCAGAAGGAACTGGATACCTATCTCAGAAACAATAAGCAAAAGCTTCAGGTTTCTCTTCAGAAAAACGATTATTTAGCGAGAAGAACCTATTATAATCATGTTTTCGGTTCGGGAAACCGTTATGGAAAAACACCTTCTTTAGAAGAATATGATTTGATTTCCAGAGATGCTTTAATCGATTTATACCATAAGCAATTTACCCCATCTAATTGTCGTTTAATTATTTCTGGCAATGTATCTGAATCTTTGCTTCAAGAGCTTAGCCTATATTTTGGCGATCAATGGCTGGCTACAGATGATGTACGATTAACCGAACCGAATTTAACTGCAGATACAGGACAATTGATTTATGACGAAAGAGCAGAGGCGTTGCAATCTGCTATACGTATCGGTATGCCGAACATCAATCGTAACCATGTGGATTATCCCGCTTTGCAATTTGTCAATACATTACTGGGCGGTTTTTTCGGGTCAAGGCTCATGCGCAACATTCGAGAAGAAAAGGGCTATACTTACAGTATAGGTTCAGCTGTGGGGTCTTTAAAATATGGCGGTTTTCTGACGATTGCAACAGAGGTTGGTGTAGATGTGACCGATGCGACATTGACGGAAATCGAAAAAGAAATTGAAATTTTAAGAACAGAATTAGCGACTATAGAGGAATTGGACTTAGTGAAAAATTACCTCTCAGGATCTATGCTGGGTTCTTTAGAGAGTATTTTTTCACATGCTGATAAGTTTAAAAATGTATTGCTTTCTAACATGGATTTGACTTACTATGACCATTATATGAATGAAATCAATGCGATGACTCCTGAGAAAGTAAAGGAAATCGCTATTCAGTATTTTGACTATAGTAAGATGATTAAAATTGTGGTGGGAAAAATGAAAACACTAGAATTAGTCTCTGAATTGTAATTATAGGCTGACAATAAATAATAAATCATTCATACTTTGTATTTTTGTTGTATACAATGATGTATGGAACAATTTAATAAATAAAATTCGTAATGGAATTGAAACTCAAGAAACCTTTAGCATTCTTTGATTTAGAGACTACAGGAATCAATATCTCAGCAGATAGAATTGTTGAAATATCAATATTAAAGGTGTTGCCTAATGCTGAGGAGCAAGTATATACGAAGCGGATTAATCCGCTTATGCCTATTCCTGCAGAATCATCCATGTTCCATGGTATCTATGACGAAGATATTATAGACGCGCCAACATTTCAAGCGATTAGTCAAGAAGTAGCAGATTTTATTGGTGACGCAGATTTAGCGGGTTATAACTCCAATAAATTTGATATTCCGATGCTTATGGAAGAATTCCTACGTTCAGGAGCTGATTTTTCGTTAGAAAATCGTGTTTTCGTTGATGTACAGAATATTTTTCATCAAATGGAACAACGTACTTTGAAAGCCGCTTATAAATTTTATTGCAACGAAAGCCTGGAGAATGCACATAGTGCAGAGGCAGACGTAAGAGCTACATATGAAGTTTTGAAAGCACAGTTAACCAAGTATGAAGGTGCTGTATATGAAGATAAGCATGGTAAACAATCTGTTCCTGTCGTAAATGACGTTGAAGCATTGTCAGATTTTACAAATATGACTAAACCTGTGGATTTTGCAGGACGTATTGTGTACAATGAAGATGGAGTAGAGGTCATCAATTTTGGTAAACATAAAGGACGTCCGGTTACAGAAGTTTTTGATGTAGAACCAAGTTACTATGCGTGGATGCAAAATGGCGACTTCCCACTTTATACTAAGAAATGTTTAGAAATAATCTGGAACCGTCATCGCTCAGCTAAAAAAGCAGCAAAATCAACAGAACCCATTCACGCGGCTGAAGATAAGAAGCAAGCTAAAAAAGAATTTCAAAAGCAAGAAAATAAAAGCCAAGCAACAGAGATCACAAATGATATGTTAGCAAGTCTAAAAAATAAATTTGGTTAGGTCATATTGCTCGTTAATTAGAAAACAATATTTTATAAAATAATATTATGTCTCAAGAAATAGAACACCTACAGTGTTTAATAATTGGTTCAGGACCCGCAGGATATACGGCAGCGATTTATGCAGCCCGTGCTGATATGAAACCTGTTATCTATACAGGGATGGTACCAGGCGGTCAGTTGACGCAGACAACAGAAGTGGATAACTTTCCTGGATACCCAAAAGGGATTACAGGACCGATCATGATGGAAGATCTACGTATGCAAGCAGAGCGTTTTGGTACTGATGTCCGTTTCGGATATGCAACTAAAGTTGATTTCTCTGGTCCGGTACATCAGGTTGAAATCGACGGAATTAAAACTGTTACTGCAGATACAGTAATCATCGCTACAGGTGCAACAGCAAAATGGCTAGGACTTGATAGCGAACAAAAGTATAATGGTTTTGGTGTATCTGCATGTGCAGTATGTGACGGTTTTTTCTTTAAAAACCAAGAAGTAGCGATTGTAGGTGCTGGTGATACGGCAGCTGAAGAGGCTACCTATTTAGCAAAATTATGTTCAAAAGTACATATGTTGGTACGTCGTGATGAATTTAGAGCTTCTAAAGCAATGGTTCACCGCGTGATGAATACACCAAATATCGAAGTACATTACAATTCGGAAACCAAGGAAATCTTAGGTGACGGTCAAGTGGTAACAGGTGTTCGTGTTTTAAATAACAAAGATCAATCTGAAAAAGTATTGGATGTAACAGGATTTTTTGTTGCTATTGGACACAAGCCAAATACAGAACTTTTCAATGGTATCTTAGATATGGATGAAACAGGTTATTTAATTACACAGCCAAATACGACGGCAACGAATATTCCAGGTGTATTTGCCTGTGGAGATGTACAGGATAATGTATACCGCCAAGCAATTACAGCTGCAGGAACTGGTTGTATGGCTGCTTTAGAAGCAGAGCGTTATCTAGCCGCTAAAGAGGATGTTGCATAAATAATAAGTAATCTCATAAAAAGGCCAGGAAATTATTCCTAGCCTTTTTTATACCATATTCGTTAAAAATTTTATAGCTGAGCTTTAGCTTCTTCCATTTCATATACTGAATCAATCTTCCAAGAAGATTGATCTTTCGAAGCTTTTACAGCCAACTGGTCACACCGCTCATTTAAAGGATGGCCAGCATGCCCTTTTACCCATACTAATTTAACCTGATGTAGTTTGTATACCTGCATCAATCTTATCCAAAGATCTTTATTTTTCTTTCCTGCAAATCCTTTTTGAATCCAACCATATACCCATTTCTTGTCGATGGCATCTATAACATACTTGGAATCTGAATAGACTGTAACCTTCTGGTTGAGATTTTTTAAAGCTTCTAGACCAACAATTACCGCCATCAGCTCCATGCGATTATTAGTGGTCTTACGATAACCACCAGAAAACTCTTTCTCAATCAGTTTACCTTTATACGCTTCATTATCACCCGTATAAACTGTCCTTAATATCGTACCGTAGCCACCTGGTCCTGGATTACCGCTCGAAGCACCATCCGTGTATAATTCAATCATCAGTACAAAGATAAATTATTAAGCCAAAAAACCGACTTTAAGTTTGAATTGAACGAATAAATTCTTACTTTTCACCTTTTTAAAACCTGATATTTCAATAAGTAACTATGATTCGGAAGAAGTCAATATTAGCAGTGTTGTTTTTAGCGCTTTCTAGCTATAACGTTTTTGCACAAGAAACTAAAAACAAGAATGAGGACGTAAAAAAAATGGAATGGTTTGAAGATGCAAAATTAGGCATTTTTATCCATTGGGGAATTTATTCCGTTAAGGGGATTTCTGAATCTTGGGCTTTTTTCAATAACTATATCAGTCATGAAAATTACATGAAGCAGTTGGGTGGTTTTACAGCCAACCAATATCAACCGGAAGAATGGGCAAAATTGATTCAGGAATCGGGAGCGAAGTATTCTGTTATAACAACACGTCATCATGATGGTGTATCCCTTTGGGACAGCAAATCGGATAATGCGATTACAACAGCGAAAGATGCCGCAGCGAAAAAGGATGTTCTGACTCCTTTTGTATCAGCGCTTCAGAAGAAAGGTCTTAAAACCGGATTGTATTACTCATTACCAGATTGGAGTCATCCTGACTATGATGTCAATACGAGAATAAAAAAACGTTATAATGTAAGCGATGATGCCAATCGTTGGAATAAGTTTGTGAATTACTATCAGGGACAGTTAGCAGAATTGTCTAAAGCATATAAACCAGATCTAATTTGGTTCGATGGTGATTGGGAACACAATGATCAGGAATGGCGTGCAAAAGAAACATTGACGCAATTGCGCAAGTATAATCCTAATATCATCATCAATTCCAGACTGAATCAACATGGTGACTATGATACTCCAGAGCAGGGTATTCCGGTTGTAAAACCTGAAGCACGCTACTGGGAGCTTTGCTATACCATGAATGATTCTTGGGGATATCAGCATTTTGACCATCATTATAAAACACCAAATATGATCGTCCGCACTTTGGTAGATTGTATTTCAATGGGCGGAAATCTTTTATTGGATATTGGCCCTAAAGCCGATGGAACAATTCCTACAGAACAGGTGGAGATCCTGAAAGAATTAGGAAGATGGACTTCTAAACACAAGGACGCTATTTATGGTACGCGAGCCGGAGTGCAATCTCGGTTTTGGAATGATAAAAATGCTTTTTCTAAAGATGGAAAAACATTATACATCTACTTGGATAACGTAAAAGATAAATTAGTTTTACAAGGTCTGAAAACTAAACCTACTTCAATTAAATTTGTTGGAAATTCAGACAAAATAGATTATCAGTATGATGATTATACGTTAGAATTAAATCTACCGACAGCTAATTTCGATCCAGCTGTAACTGTTGTAGCGATTACCTTTAATGAGAAGCCAGCTATTGATTTGGAAAGAAAAGAAGTGAGTTATACTGCTTATGAAATTGCTGGCCAAAATCAAGCAGCGCATGCAATTGCAACAATTAGTAAAGCTACTGCTATAGGATCCAATTTGTTTAAAGACAAAATCAGTGCAGACGGCGATATATTAGATAAAAACTTAAAATTTGCATCTGCCGATATGAAAGAATGGGTAGCAAAAAATGCAGAAATCTTACATGATGCTGAAGCTGGAATTCCTGATGGACATTACGCGGGATTAAGTGCGCTTTCTAAAGATAAACAGACACTTTATCTTTTCGTTGAAGGAACTCCAACGGGTCCCATTGCATTAAAGGGGCTTAAGAATACCATTGCACGTATACGCATAGTAGGCGAAGGTTCTATGATCGGGCATGATATATTCAATAAATTATACTGGAGTTCGACACCAGGTATTGTTTATATTGACGTTCCTAAAGAACGGGTCGATAAAAACATGACAGTAATTGCGGTTTTATTAGATAAACCAATTGAATTGTATCGAGAGCACGTAGGAGCTATTGAAAGTAATTTATAAATTTGTAAAGAGGCAATTAAAATTGCCTCTTTTTTTATGACTATGAAATATTTTTTAACACTGTTACCCTTGTCACTGCTACTTTCCTGTAATAATGGAAACGGAAATGAAACGCAAAAGCAACGTGCCGATTCACTTGCCCGGGAAGTGCTGGAGCAACGCCTGGATATTAGAAATCTCGCCAATTCGGATCATTTTATGTACTATGAGGATACCGAAGCTCAAAATACAACAGATATAAAGAAACTCGCTGGAGTTGAAAAAATAAAGGCTAAGGTAGTTGCTTATCGCATCTATAAGAATCTTAGTTTGGAAAACAACCGTTATGTTTTTAAAGCCAAATCTCCCTTAGAATTGCATATACCGAATAAGATTTTTGTGAGTTTTGAAAGAGCATTTATAACATCCAATAATAATGTCATCAGCAGTAAAGACTCAATTAAATTGGAATTGCCCACAAATTTCCAAGATTCGGTCTTAACTTGGTAGTAGATAATGAAGATATGAAGAAGAAAATCATTGTATTTACCGGAGCTGGTATCTCAGCAGAAAGTGGTATTAAGACATTTAGAGATGCGAATGGATTGTGGGAGGGCCATGATGTAGATGACGTTGCTAGTATTGATGGCTGGTACCGTAATCCCAAACTCGTTCAAGATTTTTATAACATGCGGCGACAAGTCGCTATGCAGGCTAAACCAAATGCTGCGCACCAAGCTTTAGTTGTTTTAGGCAAATCATTTGATGTACAGATTGTGACGCAAAATGTGGATACACTACATGAACGGGCAGGTTCTGATCATGTACTTCATTTGCATGGAAGATTAGATCAAGCTTGCTCATCAAAAGATAAAAAGTTAATCTATCCAATCGACGGTTATGAGATCAAAATGGGTGACTTATGTGAAAAAGGTTCGCAATTAAGACCTAATATAGTATGGTTTGGTGAGGCAGTTCCAAATATGGAAACTGCCATTCACATGGCACGAGAGGCCGACATAATGATTGTTATCGGCACCTCTTTAGCAGTATATCCAGCTGCTGGATTAGTTGATGTAATAGCACCTACATGCGATTTATATGTTGTTGATAAACAAATTAACACATCGCGGATACCCAAACGGGCAAGTACCATAGAAAGTGCTGCATCGGAGGCAGTTCCCTATCTGGTTGCCCAGCTAATAGAGCGATATGCTACTTTGTAAGCAATTCATTACGCTAACGTTTTCGTCATTTACACAATCGTTTGCATCCTAGATATTCCCTGAGATGATCAGCAAGAAGCATATATTTAGATTTTATAAATCGAATTAATACGTTGTTCTTTCTGACCACATCTCGAGACAATCAAGGCGTAGTCGTGATAGGTTTAATAAAATTTTATGATCACAAAAAAACTTGGCAAAGCAGCAGCATTTATCTTCTTGTTGACGATTAACTCCAGTGTTACGAAAGCACAGTTATCGCTAATTCCGAAGCCAGATTTTATACAGATGACGGAAGGGGCGTATTTCTTCCCTTCAGTAAGTAAGATACAAATAGGAGATGAGGCTTTTGATACGGTTGGTCGGTATCTTCAAAAGCAGCTTTTATCAAAATTTGGTTATACAGGACTTATCCATCATGATAAAAAACAGGTTTCAGCAATTCAATTTGTTCATAAGCAAAATCTTGAAAGTGAAGAATATGAAATTAAGACAGCGAGCAGTACGCTAATTATTTATGCAAGCTCTCCTGCAGGAGCTACCCATGCCGTCAGTTCGCTTTTGCAAGCATTTAGCTTTGGAAATAAATCTGCGTCTGGAATCACTATTCCTGCTTTTGAAATCAAAGATAAACCAGCATATCCATGGCGAGGTTTTATGTTAGATGAATCACGTCACTTTTTTGGAAAGGAGAAGGTGAAATCCATTTTAGATTGGATGGCATTTTACAAACTCAATAAGTTCCACTGGCACTTGACTGATGAGCCCGCTTGGCGATTAGAAATCCAAAAATATCCTCTATTAACATTGGTCGGTGGTATTGGCTCCCAGACTGATCCATATGCTCCCGCGGCCTATTATACGCAGGCAGATATTACAGAGATTGTAGCTTATGCACAAGAAAGGAACATCGAAGTCATTCCTGAAATCGATATGCCCGGCCATGCCACAGCGGCAAATCGAGCTTATCCGCAATTAAGTGGTGGTGGAAATGATAAACATCCAGATTTTACTTTTCATCCGGCTAAAGATATAACGTATTCTTTTTTAACTCAGGTGTTGCGCGAAACGAAAGCGTTGTTTCCATCGTCGGTAATACATTTAGGGGGAGATGAAGTATCATTTGGCAGTGAAGCATGGAATTCAGATACTAAAGTGCACGATTTGAAGCAGAAGCATGATTTAAAAGATAACAAAGCGGTCGAAAATTACTTTATGCGTCGCATGGCAGATTCGTTAAAAACAATGAATGCCACTTTACTAGCATGGGATGAGATGGTAGATGCCGATTTGTCTAAAGAGAAAACTATACTCATGTGGTGGCGGCATGATAAACCTAAGCAGTTAAAAGCAATATTAAAGGCTGGCTATAAAACAATACTGACACCAAGATTACCGCTTTATTTTGATTTTGTACAGGAAGAATCGCATAAATATGGGCGAAAATGGGGAAAACTGTACAATCCTTTGGAAAATGTTTATAATTTTTCTCCAAATAATTATGCTTCGTTGACGACCGATAAAAATCAGATTCTAGGTATTCAGGGAAATTTGTGGACGGAAACCGTTATCAATACCAATAGATTAGACTATTTAACTTTTCCACGATTGGCCGCTCTGGCGGAGGTCGGTTGGACGAAAAGTTCAAATAAAAATTACCTGCAATTTTCAGAATCATTGAAAAAACATTTGAATTTGTACCGTGAAGCAAATTTGTACTACTACGATCCATTTACAAATACACATCCAGAACCGGTGGTGATAAAAAAGACACAACGCGTTTATATTGATAATCCTGAATAACCAATTAAATATGAGTAACTTATTAAGCAGATCTATACTTGCTGTGGCATTGTTAGCTGGAGCCAATTCCCTACAGGCACAATGGACCGGGCCAAAAATTAAATCAACAGAAATCAAAGAAATTAAGTATGGACCGTTGTCACCTGCCAATCGGACAGATGAGGCAATGGTTGCATTCCGCAATTATGGATTAGGTCAATTTATACATTGGGGGCTATATGCAATACCAGGTAATGAATGGGAAGGAGTAAGTGCACGTGGTGGTGCGGCAGCATCCGAATGGATCCGTTCATGGAGAGGACCATCAGCCCCTAAAGATTGGGTGAATACATACGACAACCTTTACAAACAATTTAATCCTAAAGATTTTGACGCAAAGCGTTGGGCAAAGCAGGCAAAAGACATGGGAGCGAAGTACGTGATTTTTACGACAAAGCATCATGATGGTTTCGCGATGTGGCCAACCAAATATTCGCCTTATAATATCAGTAAGACACCCTATAAAAAAGATATTGTGAAAGAGGTTGTAGATGCCTATACGGCAGTAGGTATCGATGTTTACCTTTATTTCTCTGTATTGGAATGGAACAATCCTGATTATATGGGTAAAGAACCTAAAACGGAAGAGGAGAAGAAAAAGTTTGATAAATTCTTGAAATATACTAGAAATCAATTACTGGAGTTGATGACTAATTATCCAAAGATGAAAGGATTTTGGTTTGATGGCACTTGGGATCAGTCTTGGATAAAGTCTTATGATTTTACTTACAATCTTGAAAAAGAACTTCGGGAAAAACACCCTGGTCTTATCATTGGCTCCCGTTTTCGAAATGATGAATTTGGGAAACGTCATTTTGATTCTAATGGTCAGATGTTAGGCGATTATGAACAAGGCTGGGAACGTAAATTGCCAGGAGATATCACTTGGTTAGAGGGGCGCGATTGGGATTGTGTGATGACGATTCCACCAAACGGTTGGGGATATATGAAAGATTGGTCGGGTATTTATACCAAAACCACAGACGATATCATCGATATGCTGACCTATTCAGCATCCCTAAGTGGTAATTTTGTTTTAAATTTCGGTCCAGATGGCCAAGGAAATATGCATCCTGAGGAAGATAAAATAGCAAAAGAGCTTGGTGAATGGATGAAAATAAATGGTGAAGCAATCTATGGAGCCAAACATGCTGGGATGACCAATTCTAAACTAGGGTACTTCACTAAAAAAGCAGATAACTTATACCTCACAGTTTTCAACAGACCCGTCAATAATATTGTCCGGATATCTGTGCCCAAGGCAGCGACAGAGGTTCCTGTGTCTGCCACGTTATTAGTCAATGGACAAATGTTAGAGGTGCGTCATTCAGATCTTGGTATCGATCTCGATAAAAATACCTATTATGACGTGTTATTGCCAAAAAGTTTCCAGTCGGATAGAGCCTTTGTCATTAAAATGAAAACCGGTGCACCTAAAGGAAAAGCAGAGAAGCTAATGGATGCTAAGATGTAAAATCTTTTATAAACGTCTAAAAAAGCCAAAATTTAATCATTTTGGCTTTTTTTTGTTACTTTTAAAAATCAATTAATGTACCGCACATGTTCAAAATATTAGTTACCATTTTTACTTGTACTGTTTTATTGTCATGCAACAATAACAACAAGAATCAAGGAGCAGCTTCTCAACAAAAAGAAACAGAAAATAGCACAGAAGGAAAAAATCAACAGGTCGTACTAGATTCTACTGAGGCAAAAAGGATATTGGCACTGCCATTACATTGCCTTGAACAGGAGTATCCAAATAAACTGGGGCAGGTCATCGGATCTGCTAAAGATCTGAAATCACCAAAACAATTACATCCCATCTTTTACGGCTGTTTTGATTGGCATTCATCCGTTCATGGTTATTGGTCAATCGTTAAAATATTGAAAACCTTCCCTAATCTCAGTGAAAGTAAGCAAGCAAGACTGATCTTGAATGATAAAATAACTAAAACGAATGTTGATCAAGAAATTGCTTTCTTTCTGGACAGTAATAATACAAGCTTCGAACGTACCTATGGATGGGCGTGGCTCTTGCAATTGCAGACAGAATTATTGACTTGGAATGATGCAGAAGGGACACAGTGGGCCACAGCATTGCAACCTTTGGCAGATCTGCTCGTAAAACGTTACGAAGGGTACTTGCCTAAACTCGTTTACCCAATTCGTTCGGGACAGCATGATAACACTGCTTTTGGATTTACATTATCAATGGATTATGCGAAGGTGACGCAAGATACAGCTTTTCAAAATTTAATTACACAACATGCAAAGCGCCTTTTTATAAACGATAAATCTTGCTCTCTGGCATTTGAACCAAGTGGTAGCGACTTTCTTTCTCCTTGCTTAGAAGAGGCATTATTGATGACAAAAGTTTTAAATGATGACGAATATAAAAAATGGTTAACAGACTTTATGCCCGATTTATTTGTGAAAGACTTTAAGTTAGAGCCGGGTATTGTTAAAGACCGTACGGATGGCAAGCTTGTTCATTTAGATGGATTGAATTTTAGCCGTGCAACTTGTCTTAATGGTATCGCGACAAAATTACCGGAACTAAATCATTTACATCAACAGGCCAATAACCACCTCACTTACTCGCTGCCAAATATCAGCAATGATGACTATATGGGTTCGCATTGGTTAGGAACTTTTGCATTATATGCCATAACACATCAGTAAGTCTATGATCAAGTTTATTTTTTCGATTATAATCGCATTGAGCATGATCAGTTCATGTACCCCGATTTCTTTAAATAAAAACAAGAGTGATGCCGATGTTGTCGATCAGCATCCTGTACCACCGAAAGGCATGGATGAATTTATGCACTATATTGGAGATAATTTTCATTATTCTAAGGAGATGATCAATAATCAAATTTCAGGTTTGGTGGAGATCTCATTTGTGGTTGAAAAAGACGGATCAATAGTCGACATGAAAGTTGAAAAAGATTTGGGGTTTGGTACAGGCGAAGAAGGAATACGGCTCATTAAAGAGTATGGCAATTGGAAACCTGGTTATCAAAAAGGTAAACCGGTCAGAGTAGCCTACACACTTCCGATACGTTTAAATTTAATGGATACTCCTGAAGCACCGTTGATTAATAAATCTATTAAGGCGATATTTGATATACCCTTATCGTGGAAAAAAGATGAAATCATTGGATTCGTAAATCAGAATAAATTTTCCGTTCATGATCAAGGTAATACTGTTTTTGTTCCCAATTATAAATTCAAAGACCTAACATCCAATTTTTTTGGAATTCGTGCATCTGACGAGCAAAAGGTTGATGAATTTGCACTCATGTATAAATTTTCAAATGATGGAAAAGACCAGATAATCTCTAAATACAATCGTTTTTTGCAAGAAATGATACTCCTTTATGGCGAACCTTCGCTTATAAAATTTAGGAAAATTGATCAATATACCGATTTGAATCAATTGGAAGCAAATCCTGTTATTTGGAACTGTACAAATGCATTAATTTCAATAGCATTTGATAATAATTCAAATGAATTATTGACTACAATAACAAATAAGGATTAAATCTAGCAATATACGACTCCGGTATTGTCATTTTAACTTAAAAGATGACATCTTGTCTCAAATTGACTGTTTGGAATATGGATTGATGTTTAATTGTGAAATCAATTAGCAATTAAATATAAAATATATATGAACACAGAAAAAGGATCTATTTCAATCCACACGGAAAACATTTTTCCTGTCATTAAAAAATTCTTATACTCTGATAATGAGATCTTCTTACGCGAGTTAGTTTCAAACGCGGTCGATGCTTCTCAAAAAATAAAACGCTTGGCTTCATTAGGTCAATACCAAGGTGAAGTAGGTGATTTATTAGTTGATGTAAAACTTGATGAAGCTGCGAAAACGATTACCATTTCGGATAATGGTATCGGTATGACAGCTGACGAGATTAAAAAATACATCAATCAAGTTGCCTTCTCAGGTGCAACTGAATTTATGGAAAAATTCAAAGAAGCAAATGATGCAAATGAAATCATCGGTCGATTTGGATTAGGTTTCTATTCCGCATTTATGGTTGCTGATAACGTTGAAATTGAAACGCTATCTTACCAAGATGGGGCAGAGGCTGCGCATTGGACATGTGATGGTAGTACTTCGTATGAAATTTCTGCAGGTACACGTACGACACGTGGTACTGATATCATTTTACACATTAATGAAGAGTCTTCAGAATTCCTAAGCCAATCGCGTTTACAGGAGATCTTGGACAAATATGCGCGTTTCCTTCCTGTAAATATCCGTTTCGGAACGAAAACAACTTCTGAACCAGATGGCGAAGATGAAGAAGGAAAACCAAAATATAAATCTGTTGAAGTTGATAACATCATCAACAACACAAGCCCAGCTTGGACGAAAGCTCCATCTGAACTGACAGATGCAGACTATTTGGCTTTCTATAAAGAGTTGTATCCATATTCAATGGACGAACCATTATTCTGGATCCATTTAAATGTGGATTATCCATTTAATTTAACCGGAATTTTATACTTCCCGAAAATTAAAAATGAATTAGAAATTCAACGTAATAAAATCAAATTATACTCACGTCAAGTATTCATTACCGACGAAGTAAAAGATATTGTTCCTGAATTTTTAATGTTGTTACA
This sequence comes from Sphingobacterium anhuiense, assembly GCF_042686355.1. Classification (NCBI taxonomy): domain Bacteria; kingdom Pseudomonadati; phylum Bacteroidota; class Sphingobacteriia; order Sphingobacteriales; family Sphingobacteriaceae; genus Sphingobacterium; species Sphingobacterium anhuiense. The sequence goes on along the minus strand of NZ_JBHUPE010000004.1, from coordinate 1,122,145 downwards.
TGGTGTAATTGACTCACCGGATATCCCATTAAACGTTTCAAGAAGCTTCTTACAAGCAGATAGTAACGTGAAAAAGATCAACAACTATATCACTAAAAAAGTAGCTGATAAGTTGCAGGAAATCTTTAAAACAGATCGTAAAGGTTTTGAAGAAAAATGGAATGATATCGGTTTATTTATCAAATATGGTATGTTGAGCGATGAGAAATTTGCTGAAAAAGCAAATGAATTCTGTTTATTGACCAATACAAATAAAGAGAATTACACCATCAAAGAGTATTATGAAAAAGTAAAAGATATTCAAGTTGATAAAGATGGAAATATCATTTATTTATATACTCATGATGCCGCTCAGCAAGATAGCTTCATTGCTACAGCAAAAACAAAAGGCTATGATGTACTGGTATTAGATGGTCCACTGGACACCCATATCACTTCTTATTTGGAACAAAAAGGAGGTGAAAAGGTACAGTTGAAACGTGTAGATGCAGATGTCATCGATAAGCTGATTCAAAAAGATGAGAAGCAAGAATTGTCAATTTCCGAAGAGGAGTCTAAACAAGCTTTATCAATCTTTGAAAAAGCAATCAGCCGTCCTGACATGAAAGTTGAAGTGGACGCATTATCTGCAGAAGAATTACCTGTATCAGTAACGATCGATGAGTTTATGCGTCGTATGAAAGATATGGCCAAAACCAATGGCGGAATGAACTTTTACGGTAACTTACCTGACAACTATAAGGTAACCGTAAATGGTAACCATCCACTGGTGAAACGCATTTTATCAAGTACTGAAGAAGAAGGTGCACAATTGGCAAAACAAGCGTTTGACTTAGCATTATTATCTCGCGGTTTGTTAACAGGTGCTGCATTAACATCATTTGTGAAACGCAGTGTTGAGATGATCTAATAAAGATTAAAAAATAATACCTTAATCCTCATTACGATACGTTGTAATGAGGATTTTTTGCTTAAAAACATTTGGAGTATATCAAATAAAATTCTACTTTTGTAGCACAAACACGGTAGATGTAGCTCAGTTGGTTAGAGCATCGGTTTGTGGTACCGAGGGTCGTGGGTTCGAGCCCCATCATTTACCCAAAAGGCGAAAGATTTATCTTTCGCCTTTTCTTTTTTTAGCGCCTTATTTTAATCTTTCACGATTATTCAAAATCAGATCGAAACTATATGCTTTTAAAAGTACGCTTGGGGTTTAATTCTTGCATCTGTTTGCTTAAGTTTATGATTTGAAACTTAGTATCAAGAATAGTTATCTTTATTGGGAAAGATAGCAGCTGTTTCTAATAAATCACTAATTTGATCACCTGCAATCATACGTGATTAGTATCCTATATTATGAAAAAAATCATTAATAAAAATCCAAAACTGATATTTGTCATACCATTAGGTATTTTTCTGTTTCTAGGACTCTTGCTATTATTTTTAGCAGTGAAATATCCAGAAAATGTACCGTTCTATGGATGGATCACCATTATCCTGTTTGTACTTTTGCCAGCGATCTGTATGTATGGTTTTATATTTGGTTTGCGCTTAACTGAAAAACAACAACGATCTAGTGAAACACAACGCAATGTGATCACTTATTCAGAACAAGAAATTTGGATTCATAAGCCGATACTTGACGGCACCTATAGGATTAATTGGTCTATTATTGACAAGATCGTCTATTTCGATTATCCCGGTGATGATCATGCTTATTATACATTTTATCTGAACGATTTCCCAGAATTTATTAAAAATAAGAAGCAATGGTGGTTAAATAGATTATTTCCGGTGAATGTGAACATGAGAAAGTTTAATCTGAATAATGATTGTCTAAATTTTTATGATTTACCGGAAAAGCTAAACGAATATTTAAATGTGGTCACTGACACTGATTTTGCAGATCCGCGTAAAGGAAAACTCATATCGAAGGAAGAGATCTATAAATCTGGATATACTGAAACGATTGAACATTGGCAGCCGAGTCGTGATATCAAATGGGAGAAAATTTTATTTCAAAGATCTGACAACAATGCGTAGGAGCGAAGAGCGAAACGTTCGAAATGGTAGATCATTTACTAACCTATAAGATTAACAATAAACATCGATGAAGGCTTAATAAAATAAAAAAGGAGCTATCCGGTTAAAGATAACTCCTCTAATATAAGGGGAAATTATATTATTTTAATTCAAATTTAGTTGCTAAAAGATCCTGCGAATTTTTACCGATAAATAAGGTGAAATCTCCGGGTTCAGCGACAAACTTGAGATCGTTATTATAGAATTTTAAATCTTCTTCCGAAACAGTAAAAGTTACGACTTTAGATTCTCCAGCTTTTAAGAATACTTTTTGAAAACCTTTTAATTCTTTAACAGGACGTGTAATTGAACCAACCATATCTTTGATATAAAGTTGAACAACCTCTTCACCGTCATATTTACCAGTATTACGCAACGTCACCGATGCTTGGATAGATTGTCCAGCTTTAAAAGATGACTTATCCAATTTCAGATCGGAGTAATCAAACGTCGTATAACTCAAACCATAGCCAAATGGATAAAGCGGGCTATTGATGACATCAATGTAATTAGATCTAAATTTTTGGAAAGAACCACCTTCTGCCAAAGGTCTTCCGGTACTTTTATGTCCATAATAAATAGGTAACTGACCAACATTTCTAGGGAAAGTTGCTGTTAATTTACCTGAAGGATTAACATCTCCAAATAATACCTCAGCTACGGCTGCTCCAGTTTCAGAGCCACCAAACCATGCATTTAAGATAGCAGGAACATGTTCATCTTCCCACGTTAAAGTCATCGGTCTTCCTGCAAACAAAACTAAAACAACAGGTTTTCCTGTTTTTAATAGCGCTGCTAAAAGACGTTGCTGAATAGCCGGGATACCAATCTCCGTACGGCTAGAACTTTCACCAGACATCTCCGAAGATTCACCTAAGGCTGCTACGATCAAATCTGCTTGCGCAGCTGTTTGTAGCGCTTCAGCAATAATATCCGACTCAGGTCTATTATCTCTAGGGATCGTACGTCCAAACATGGTGGCATGTTCTTGGTAAACAGCATCTTCAAGTAAATTTGAACCTAAATGTGTAACAATCTTCACTTGGTTTCCCAATACCGACTGCATACCTTCAACTAAGGAAGGAGTATTTACTAAGTCAGAGCTTACAGACCATGTACCTACCATATTCGCACGTGTATTTGCTAATGGACCTATTACAGCAACTGTACCTTTTTTCTGTAAAGGAAGAAGCTGCTTGTCATTCTTTAACAAGACAAATGATTTAGTAGCCGCTTCACGGGCAACTTTAAGATTTGCAGGCGTCAGTAACTCGGTTTTAGCACGATCTTCATTACAGTAGCGGTATGGATCCTCAAATAAACCTAATTTATATTTAGCCTCTAGAACTAAACGGCATGCGCGGTCTATATCAGCTTGAGAGACTTTTCCTTCTTTTAAAGATTTTTTTAAGGTATTTAAAAAACCTTCAGAAATCATATCCATATCCACACCTGCTTTTAACGAAAGTGCAGATACCTGTTGTAAATCTCCTAAACCATGATCCATTAGCTCTGCAATACCCGTATAATCTGTAACCACCATACCGTTAAATCCCCATTCTTTGCGAAGAACATCAGTTACTAACCATTTATTAGCTGTTGCCGGGATACCGTTGATATCATTGAAAGATGTCATAACCGTACCTGCACCAGCTTCTACAGCCGCTTTGTAAGGCGGGAAGTATTCATTGTACATGCGGTGCAGACTCATGTCTGTGGTATTATAATCTTTTCCAGACTCAGCTGCACCATATAAAGCCCAGTGCTTCACACAGGCCATCATGGTATTGATTGCTTTTAAGTCATTGCCCTGATAACCTTTAACCATAGCACTTGCAATCTGTGAGCCTAAGTAAGGATCTTCTCCGGAACCTTCCGAAATTCTTCCCCAACGGGCATCACGGGAGATGTCGACCATAGGAGAGAAGGTCCAGTTGATTCCATCTGCAGTAGCCTCTTGTGCTGCGATACGCGCTGTTTTTTCGATTAGAGGGATATCCCAGGTAGCTGAAAGACCTAATGGAATTGGAAAAGTAGTTTTATAACCATGGATGACATCTAGACCGAAGATCATCGGTATTTTAAGCCTAGTTTTGTTGACAGCAAGTTCTTGAGCAGCACGAATTTTTTTAGGTGTAGTCATAGAAAAGATTCCGCCAATTTGACCAGCAGCAATTTTTGCCTCAACTCCAGTACTGGCAGTGGCACCTGTGGTAACCTCGCCTGCAGTAACTAGATTCAGCTGGCCAATTTTTTCGTCAACTGTCATTTTTTTCATCAGTTCTGAAACAAACTTATCCATTTTAGGATCTTGTTTGTGTGCCGGCTGTGTGAATGCCAGAGTCGGAACTAATGCAACAGCGACTAATAGGGAAGTCCATTGTTTCATGTTCTAATAGTTATTTGTATGTGAATAAAATGCTTATAGATTTGGACCTTTAAAACCTAAGTTTTTCAATCCTGCTTTAACTTCGGGAGCCTGCATAAATAAATTCCAGATCAATCCAGTTCTGTAATTTTCTATCATGACAACAATAGGTCCCTGGTCAATTGCTAGATAACGCTGTGGATACCAGTTTTCTGTTTCTGAAAAAGCATCATAAAATCCATATTTACCAAAAAGCTCTGCACCTTTTTGTTCATAAAAATAGCGCATCGCTTGCAAACTCTCTTTAGGAGCATATGGAATTGATGATAGCGCTGCTGTAGGAGAAATAACACCTTTATCATTATCAGGATGATGAGCATCGTATCCCTTTACAGAATAGCTCGCGGTCAATCCCCATGAGTTTTCGCCATATCCTTTAAATTGATGCGGATTTTGTTTAGCGTATTCAATGTTAATTTTAGTGTGATTAACGTTCACTTTCCAGTAATCAGCATATTGATCCTGTAAACCTTTTGGATTTAAACCTAAGTAGGAGTAATGAGACCAGAATAGTGGACCGACAGCATTTTCTGGTGCATTGTGTTTTAACACGAGTGGAATTCCGAACTTCTCAGCACTGGATTCGATTGCACCACTTCTTGCCCAACCTTTATGGTAAGTGGAGGCAGGGATTGGATGAGTCGGTGAGCTTGCGCCCAGTACATAGCTAATTAAGCATTCATCATAACCCTGTATCGCATGATTCATACCCCAACCATGTGTTGGACTCCAGTGCCAGTACAGGACATCTTTGCCATTGCGAAAGAAATTCCAATCAATACCTTTCCAAAGTGCGTCTGCTTTTTGAGCGACTTGTTTTTGTTGGTCGTTTCCATTTTGGTAATACTCACGTAGACAGATTAAGGCCTGGGCCATAAAAGCTGTTTCTACGATATCTGCAGCATCATCCTGATTTCCGAAAACCTTCGATTTACCAGTGGGGCCATCGATCCAATGTGACCATGCACCATGGTAACGATCGGCTTTTGCTAGAAAATCGACAATGCGATCAAATCTTTTAGTCGCTTCTTCGGCAGAGATAAAACCTCGTTCCGCAGCAACAATTGTAGCCATGATGCCAAAACCAGAACCGCCGACAGTGACAACATTAAAATCATTCAGCGGATATTGGCCGTCAATATGGATCCTTTCTCTTGCCATTCCCGAATTAGGTTCCGCACCTTCCCAGAAATAGTTGAAAGTTTGCTTCTGCACCAAAGTCATTAAAGAATCATCAGAAATACTGGTCTTTTGCATGGTTTGAGGTGTTTTACACGCAGTAATGCTTGTACCAATTAAGATTAAGCCTAAGATAAGCTTGGGATTAAATTTTAATTTCATAGTAGAGTAAGTAGAGCGATGGATATTAAAGAACTGGGACTTAGTGCTAATAAGTCCCAGTTTTTGATGTTTTATTGTAAACCTGAATTTTAGTAACCCGGATTTTTCACCATATCTGGTGTTTGTGTTAATTGTTCGTAAGGAATCGGGAACAAATAATGCTTGTCAGCAAATGTTTTTCCATCCGCTTTCATAGCTTCAGGGGCTTGTTTTGTACGAACTAAATCAAACCAACGGTCATGCTCAAAAGCTAATTCTAGACGGCGTTCTTTCCAGATAGCTTTGCGTAAGTCCGCTTGATTGGTAGCTGTGGTATTAGGCAATTTAACACGCGTACGAATGGTATTAAGAGCAGTTGTTGCTTCTCCAGTGTTACCCATTTCATTAGCGGCTTCTGCTAAAATCAAATATACCTCGCCTAAACGTAAATAACGCACATTTTTATCACCATCAGCAGCACCTGCATTTGCCGATGAGTATGCTTTCTCATTGTACATTGGATTTTCAACTCCTGTTCCAACGACACGGCCATCCCATAAAGTTTCTCCACGGAAGATAATGGTCGCGTCGCGACGGATATCATCCTTTTCATCATTAAAAGCTTTTAATAGATTCTCAGATGGTGTATTGAAACCCCAGCCCCAGCCGGTAACACCGCGTGCACCCTGTACTTCAGAATATTGTTGAACACCATGTGCAATCGCTTCTCCACGCGCCTGGAATTCAAAGATCGACTCGGTACCATTCTCAGAACTTGCACGCCAAAGAACTTCATACTTCGATTCCAAACCATATTGACCGGAGTTAATCACTTCTTTCGCTAACGTATAGGCCTCATTCCAATTTTGATTGTATAAATATACTTTTGATAATAAAGCTTGAGCAGCGCCTTTTGTAGCGCGACCCAGATCTTTAGATGCATAAGCAGATTTTAGAGGCAATGCCTCAATAGCATCTTTTAAATCTTTAATGATATAAGCATAAACTTCTGCTTTAGGCGCACGGATTATTAGGTCTTGCGACTGAATAGGGACATCGCCCCAACCACGTACTAAATAGAAATAATTCAAGGCGCGTAAAAACTTAGCCTCACCGATTAATCTATTTTTATAAGTAGCATCTTCTATAGTTGATGACTCTGTCAATTCGATAGATTGCGTAGCACGCCCGATTGATTTGTACCAGTGTGACCATAATGCTCCAAAAGATCCTGAAGAACTGGTATACATTAGATTGTCGATTTCTTGCTTATCACCTCCGGGATCGGTAGGAGAAGAGCCTTTGTCCGCGTTATCAGAAAGCATATCTGTAATGGCCACATAAGAAAAAGAATAATTCCAGTCGGTAAACATACCATAAACCGCATTGACATAAGATTCGGGTGTGTAAACCTGATCTTTATCACCTTCTTCAACAATTTCTTGAGAAGGCACATCTAAAAATGCTGAATCTTTACAGGCAGACATGCTCAAACCTGCTGTTAAAATTAAGGCTATATGTAATTTGTTAAATTTCATGATTTTTAATTTTTAAAGTTTAGAATGAAACATTGACTCCGAAAATAAAATTACGTGTTGTTGGGTAAGCCGAAAGCTCAATTCCTGCCGTTTCAGAAGGAACACCCGAACCTGTACCAGTAATTTCAGGAGAGAAACCTGTATATTTTGTGAAGATAAAAGGGTTCTGTGCTGTTACGTACATTCTAATTTTAGAAGTTGAGTTGTATAATTTCGGAATGGTATAACCTAATGTTAAGTTATTGATTCTAAAATATGCTCCTGACTCTAAATAGTAACTTGAAGCTAATGCATCATGAGCTGCTCCAGGATGTGTATTGGATGTCCCTGCTCCAGTCCAGCGGTTATCAAAAGTTTCTTTTGTGATGTTTTCTCCACCATCAACACGTGTTCCTTTTAAACCATTGTAAATTTTATTTCCAGCAACGCCATAACCTTGAGCTGTGAAATCCCATTTTTTATAGTTCACACTTAGGTTTAAACCAAATGTAGAAGAGGGAAGATACGAACCATGAAAGATTTTATCGTTTTCATCGATAACACCATCTTCATTCTGATCTTTGTATTTTAAATACCCAGGTTTTGCTCCAGTTGTTGCTACACCATTAGCAATTTCAGCTTCTGTTTGCCACACCCCAACTGCTTCATACATATACCAAGCATAGATAGGTTGACCTTCTTTTAATTGTTTTGTAATTTGTCCATTATTTAAGCTTCCACCGATAGCTCCATCATATGCTGGTTTTACCTGTTTTAATGTATTTTTGTTGTAAGAATAGTTACCGCCAATACTGTAGGATAGGTTTTCATTAATTTGATCTGTCCAGTTTAAACCAATCTCAACTCCTTGGTTAGACACTTTTCCGCCATGATCAAAATACTTTTGAGAAAATGGTGAATTCAGTAAAGGTTTTACCTCTAAAATAACATTTGTATTAGACTTGTTGTAATAATCAACGTTACCACTTAAACGGTTATTCAATAAAGTAAAATCAAGTCCTAATCCCGATTCTTCAGTTACTTCCCAACCCAGATTTCGTGCCGGACTTCCATAGGCTGCTCCAAATACTAAATCCTGACCTGGACCAAAAACATAATTATAGTTATCGGATCCTGGAGAAGATAATACTTGGGAAACGTTTAAAGGTACGTTTTGATTACCTAATCGGCCCCAGTTCGCTCTTAATTTTAAGAAGTCTATGCCTGACCCTTGCATAAAGCTCTCATTGGATACTGTCCAACCCGCTCCAAAAGAAGGAAAGATATCAAAGTATTCGCCTGATGCTTTAAATTTACTTGAACCATCACGACGTACAGTTGCAGTTAAATAGTATTTTGAATCGTAATTATACTGTGCACGGGCAAAATAAGATACCAATGCGGTCGGTGTATAGTAGGTTTGTTTGATTTGCTTCGTATACGTTGATGATGCTAGATCAATATTCCAGTATTGGGATTGATTAGGCACGTCATAACCTGTTAGGTCAGACATATTTCCAATTCCAAATTTCTCTCTTGAATTACCTAAAGTAGCGTCTATATTATGCTTTCCGAAGCTTTTTTGATAGGAGACAAAATTTTCCCATACCCATCTGAATGTTTCTGTTTTAGCTATATTTAAACTGTTGTTCGCATAAGTCAAAGAAGTCGGGTTTTGTGCCTTCAAACGCTCGAATTCCGCAACTGTATTTAGAGGATCTACATTGAGATAACGGTCTCTTATATCATTAAAGCCTCTGTTTTGCGAAAAGTATTTAGTAACTCCTAAGCGAGAAGTGAATTTCAAATCGCTGGTGATTTGATATTCCGCTTGAAGTCCACCTTGGATGCTCAAGTTTTTATTATACTGTTGCTGCATTTTGTTTTCATACACCGGGTTACCGGTGTCGTTTAACTTTCCACCAACTTGACCAGCTCCAACGATATAGGTTGCTTCACCAGTTGTTTTATTGTAAATAGGTCTTCCGTAGCGTCCGTTTTCATACATAACAGGAACTAAGGGTGACTGACGGTATGCCGCATCGAAAGCACTTAATGGCTTAGTACGATCGTTGGCAAAAGAAATATTTAGAGTCTGGCTTAGTTTTAATTTATTATCAAAGAATTTGTAGGTATTATTATTACGGATTGTGTTGCGGACATATTGGGATCCTTCCGTAATTCCTTTTTCTGTAAAATTGTTATAACTAAAGAAATAATCTACTGCATCTGAACCTCCAGATAAGCTAACGACGTTATTGGTCACTATGCCAGTCTGTAACAATTCATCATACCAATCGGTATTGTTTTTTTGATCTGAAGCTAAAAATCCTGTTTTTGTACCAATACCTTTTAAATTCTCATTAAAATGAGTGACATATTCATTAGCATCGGCCATTTTAACACGGTTGAGAATGCCTTTAGCACCAACATACCCATCATAAGTTATTTGAGCACGTCCTGCCTTACCTTTTTTAGTCGTTACTAGGATTACACCATTAGCAGCTCTTAAACCGTAGATAGAAGCGGAAGAGGCATCTTTAAGGATATCAATCGACACAATATCCGCTGAGTTGATATTGGTGATATTATCAACAGGGAAACCGTCGACAATATATAAAGGTTCACGACCGCCAGATGCCGTACCAAGACCACGGATAATTACTGTAGGAGCAGAGCCCGGAGCTTCATTCGCAATAATGTTAACACCAGATATTTTCCCCTGTACAGATTGAACAGCATTCAGTGCCGGTTGTTTTACAATATCACTTGAAGTAACACGTCCTATCGAACCTGTTAGATCTACTTTCTTAGCGGTACCGTAACCAATAACCACGATTTCATCTAAAGCTGTATTTTGTTCTTCTAAATTGACTTGTACATTGTTCTGTTGACCAATTACGACTTCTTTTCCATCATAACCGATATAGCGGAAAATTAAAACCTGATTGGGGTCTGCTGTAATTTTAAATTCTCCATTTGCGTCAGATTGCGTAGCAACGCTAGTTCCTTTAACCGCAATGGTTACTCCAGAAAGTACAGCGTTTGAAGATTTAGCTGTAATTTTTCCAGTGATCACTTTTCCACTCTGTGCATAAACTGACACATTAAATTGGCAAAATGCTGGGAGTAATAGTAATGTAAATAACTTCCTCATAGGTGTGACTTTTGTGTTATTTTAATTTATCAATTCCAATTAATCTGAATGTTTGTTAACAAAATTTAACCCTTTCATTAAATTTTGATACAGCAAAGATGTGATGTAGTATGCGAAATGTATAATTTAACACTTATACATTAATACATCACCATTTGAGATAATGGTAAAATCACAATTTGTATAAATAAGTTAGTTGATGGTCAGGTTGTTAAAGTAAGTGATATATTACTTTATTTAATACTAAGTGTTTAAAGCACACTATAGTGCGTGAGAGGTAATGATGTAGTGTTTTAGTGTCTTTTAATAACAAAATGATCTCATGTCGTAGATAGGGATCCACGATCTAGGGCATTTTCCTAGCTAATATTCATTAAAAAATCAGTTAAATTCTGTTCAGTTGTTATATTCAATTTTTTACGTAATCGGTAACGTCTAATCTCAACACCACGTGTGGTTATATTTAATAAGCTGGCAATTTCTTTACTGCTCATGTTCAACCTCAGATAGGCACATAGTTTTAAATCATTAGGCATTAATTCGGGAAATTGATGCTTTAACTTTTTAAAGAAATTCTCATGAGTTTCATTAAAACTCTGTTCAAACAGATGCCAGTCCATATTATCTTCATAAGCATTTTTAAGGATCTTGGCCACTTTTTGTAATTGCTCAGGCTGCAGTTTATTTCCATTTTCGTCCTTCAACTGTAATAATTCGTGATTCAGTGCATTTAATAATTCATTCTTTTGCACAATATTCATCGTAGCATTAGTCAGTTCCTTATTCTTATTATATAATTCCTGTTCCAGTTGCTTATTTTTAATTTCGATCAAGTGTTGCTGTGCTCGGATTGCTTCCTGCTTTAAAAGTTCTTCTTGTTTAAGCAAATAAGCCTTTTTTACCTGTTTCTCATGTTTAATTAGCTTTTTGTTGTACCATTTCCGGACTTCTTTTATTGCTAAAACCAGTAATATTAAATACCCTAGATAAGCATACCAGGTTCTGTACCAGGGAGGTAGGATTTCGATTTCAACTTTTGTTTCCTTGGTGATAAATCCGTTTGGCAGTTTTGCACGAACTGTAAATACATACTGACCAACTGCCAGATTCGTAAACTCTTTGTAGGGCAGTTTAGACCATTCAGACCATTCCTCTTGCGTGTTTGTCAATTTAAATTGATATTGAACAGGAGTTTCAGTGTAAAAAGGTAAAGCATAAGATATTTGTATACTGTTGTTTTTGTATTTTATATCAACTATTTCTTCATTTTTATTAAAAATTATACTATCTGTAGAGAAAAGAGATCTGATATTCCTGATGAGGGGAGCTGGTACATTATTGGGCTTAAAATTATCCCTTCCCAAATTGAGCAAAGAGAAGCCATTATCAATACTGATCAAGTACTGATTCGGATTGAGTGCCGAAATGTTTTCATAATATTTCATCATATTATCTTCTAGAGAAGCCAATTTGATGGAATCAACCCGAATTTGCCCTCCTTGTAATAAATCGACTAAAGCAATTCTGGTTTTATTAATAAACCAATAGCTATTATTTCCTGCTGGTATAATCTTATTTGCTTTGGAGAATGTGCCCAATTTATTGTTTAATTGATGATAGGGCGTAAATTTATCAATGAGTTCGTCGTAAACATATAGTCCGCTATCTGTCGTAAAAACATTGATTGCGGCCAATTTGTAAACACCTAAATAACCCGATTTGGGTAAACCATTCTTTTGTGCATAAGGTTTAATCTGTTTAATAACACTAAAATCATCTGAAAATTTAAGTAGATTCAGTTCATTGTAACCTGCCGCCCAAACCGAATTTTTACTTTGTGTTTCTAATAATTGTACGCCAGATCTGAAATTAGGATATTGCGTCTGATAAGTTAATGCATTAGGTAAACTATTAAATAGGGACACACCTGTATAATTTCCCTGTAATACATATGGTGCATGAGGGGAAAGCAGTTTGATAACCCAACCACCTGTTTTTGGTGATAATAAGGACATCGCTGTACCTTGAATTTGAAAGGTACCTGTATTATGTCCACATACCAATACGTTATTGATTACTTCTAGATTCCATACTTGGCCCTGAGAGCCATGGATCATCTTAAAGTCTATAGGCTGATATTTTTTGTTCGGATTCCATGAAGTATAAAATAGACCTTGGTTAGTCCCTAAATAAAGATATCCTTGGTAAATTTTTGCAGAATAGATGGTGCCAAGTTTTCCTGAGTTATCCGAATAATAGTAGAGATCAGCATTAATCGCAATGCGGTCAATACCATTGTCCAGACCAGACCATATATTTGACTGTTTATCTACTGTTAAACTAAGAACGGTATTATTTTGCAAACCAACACTTTTATTAATATGCTGAACAAAAGATCCATTTTCATCAAGAATGTAGATACCGTTTAAGATCGTTCCAAATACGTAATAATGGTTGAGTAGCTTGATCCCATTGTTGATCTGTACATTTTTTAATTCTTCATTGATGTCATTTTTCCAGGGCGTTATTTCTCCAGATTTGCTCATTAAAAATAATCCGCCTTTAGCTGTTCCAATTAAGAATGACACTGCATCAAAAGGTAGAATACTTAAAATGTTATGTCCCTTTAACTGCTCTTTACCCGAAACAGGAATGAGCTTATTATTTTTTAGTTCATGAAGTCCACTCGGTATTTTTTCTACGAAAATTCTCTTATTGGCTTGAAATGCAAATAGAAAAGGCTCTCCATCTTCAGTAATAGTTTTGATCTTGTCATTTTCATAAATATAGATCGTAGAGAAAGATTGGAAGATAATCCGATGGTCTTGAATGATTATTTTCCAGATCTCATCATTAAGATCTTTAAGTAAGCGCTTACTTATGGAATGGTAGGTTAAACGACCATTATTATTTTTCAGCCAATAGCCAAATTCTGATTGGCCTCCCGTATAGATTTTCCCATCTGGATGTACCTGTGCAACACGGACGATACCTTTATTAGGATGAGGATAGAGATTCCAGTATGCGCCATCATACTCTAATAAACCATCAGAATTAGCGGCGTAAATTAGACCATTCTGATCGACACTCAAGCCCCAGTTTTGATTGCCGGCTTTGTAAGTAGATTTTGTAAATTGCTGTACCCAAGGGCTAGCGAGATATTGAATATCATTGGCCTTGCTTTCACCAAAGAAGATCCCGAAGATTATAAAAAAAAGAAAAAATATTTTAAATAAAAATTTCATGCACAAAATTATGTTTGCCTTAGCAATAATTCTACCATGCTAAAAAGACGAAAGTGTCTCTGAGCGTATTTATGTAATAGAAATTGAAAGAATTATTCCCTAGACAAATTTAACAATAAATTTAGCTGTATGAGTCATTATAAAGTATTAAGATGTCTATTCAGCAATTCCTTAAGGATCTAAACACACCGTTTTCGAAACTTTTAGCTACTCATGATCGTGTTTAAAAATAATTAATAAAAATTTAACATAAATTTTGTTTAGTTTTAATGAACAAAGTTTAGTTTTGTTAAACACATGGAAATGTGAGACCGTATGTGAAGGTAGATTGTTGTGTAACAGAGCTCATGTAAGTTCATAAATAAATGTATGAAAGGAAAATAAAGGCTATAATTTAACTTGTTTTAGATTAGAACCTTTTCCTAAAAGGTTTGTTTTACATCCTCTTGATAGGATAACGCCTGTAAATTCTGAGATAAGGAATACGGACATGCTTTGTTGGCAAAGGCGGAAATTAATTCCGATTGAGTTTTTAAGATAGCCGAAATAGGCATAAAGGCCTCATACAGCCTATATAGATTGATTAAAATAAATAATAGCATAATAACACAATAGAAAGATATGGAAAGTAAAATTAAGATGGTCGTATTTGATATGGCGGGAACAACTGTTAATGAAGATAACATCGTTTATAAAACACTTAGAAATGCAATCAATAGCGTTGGTGGTTTTGATCTTAGTTTAGAAGAAGTTTTAGAGCATGGTGCAGGTAAAGAAAAGTTGGAAGCTATAAAAACTATCTTGAAAAATAGTTTAGATTTAGAAAATGATCAATTGGCAACAGAGATTTTTCAATTGTTTCTTGTGCAGCTTAAAAGTGCTTATGAAGTGGAAACCATTTATCCATGTACTAATGCGGCAGCACTTTTCATAAAGTTAAAAGATATGGGTATTTTAAGAGTACTTAATACTGGGTATGATCGATTGACAGCAGAATCATTATTGAAAAAACTGAATTGGGAAGTAGGTATAGACATTGATCTTCTCATTACTGCTTCGGATGTTGAACATAATCGACCAGAACCAGATATGATTCAATTAGCAATGGCGAAGATGGGTATTACCGATGCTTCAAGAGTTGCAAAAATTGGCGATTCAACGATTGACATTCAAGAAGGACAAAATGCAGGCTGTGGATTGAGCATAGGTATCACCACAGGAGCACATACCGCTGTACAATTGGCTACTGCTAATCCGGATCAGGTTATTAGTGATCTGTTGGATATCCTATCTGTAATTGAAAACTATAGTAAGAACAGTACCGCAGTATCATAAAAAAACTGATGCTGTGATTTTTAGAAATGAAGATCACAGCATCTTTATTCATAACGAGGGTTTATGTTAATGATTATGCAGTCTTTAATATGCCTGATTAACGTATGATCCTTAAAAAGGAAAGAAGCAGAAGTATTTTGAATATTTGTAAATCAAAGCATCTAATTTGTAATTACACTTCTTTAACATCATTAGCAAAACCTTTAATAAGGGCCTTCCATTGCGGATAAGATGCCCCCAAAACCGCACCAAGTCCTACCATAAAGTTTCGGACATTATCGATGATATGCGTATTTTCGGTATTTAAAACCTCATTTCGTCCAGCATACTGAAACAATAAACTATTATTTCTTTGCTCAACAATCAAAGTCGAAGTCGCTATTCCCTCAAAAAAATGTGCTGTTTCTTTATTTTCAGGATCAGTAGGATCTGGACATGGCTTTAGACTGACTGATAGGATTTTAAATTCGGCCATTTCCTTAGATTCCATATGCACAACGTTAACCCAGTCATAACCTTTTGTTCGGGGTAATCCAGGTCCTGGAATATCAATTTTGATGTAATCGTGTAACTGAAGTGGACGATGCAATTCGAGACCATTGTTGTCAACAAGCTTAAATACCGCCGCAGGAAGTTCTGCAATTTTGTGCCATTCATTGACCGCCAATAGGTTGTAGGATGCTATAATAAAAGCCTCGCTGGCAATTTCAGTGCTTGTAAACTCAACTGTTTCAAAACAGTCAAGTTTATTGCCTTCTTTCTGGGTTGGAATAATATTCTTCATCTTTTTAATAGAATAACAATTAAAAATGAACTTATGTTCATGTGAATCAATAGATTTACTTGGGTTGAGGAACTATCTGATTTTGTAATTTCTCCATTATGTAGAAGTATAATAGACCCAACCCTGCAAATTTTCATATGCATCTGCCTGCTTCAGATCGATTAAAATATTACTATCCATAAATAAGAGGCGTTTTGTGTCCGTATTTAAATCGTAGATAGGATAGAAGATGGCATTCTCATTTGGAAGTTCTACATTACTCTGTAAAGCAGTATAACCCTCTGCAAGTAAATTGTCAATAAGTGTTGGAGTAATTGCGTTAAGGTATCGCATCATCTTACCAATCCATTTCTTTTCGTTTTCTTCATTGCCAGGGTAGTGTTCAGTTGTAAAATCTAAGATTAATTTTTCGCCTTCTTTATCCAATCCATCTCTGATCATGCGCAATCCCATGCACCTCGTTTCTTCCTGATAATAATCATGTCCATACTCAAATTGAATATCACCTGCAATGGGGCTATCTTCAATTTTTGCTCGAAGTGCCATCTGGCGATTCAGCAGTTCATGTACATATGCATAAGTCTCATCCATAGTGATTTGATTTAAAGCTATAACGTATTGATGATGTCACCACCAAAAGAACAATTCTGAAAGACTAAAAGTTTGTTTAAGAATACTTTAGGATAAGTAGAAGGATACGTAAAGCACGTTTAAAGTATATTTTTGAAGCATTAATCAGGTATACTGTCGTTAATTTCAGGTATTTGTTACGGTAATTAAAATACAAACTTTTGACATAGCACCACGTTATATCATTACAATAAACTAAATGAATACGATTATGGCTACTAAAAATGAAAATGCAAAAGTCGGTATTGTTGATAAGGACAAGCAACCGAAGAAAAAGAAAACAATTACCTCAGTTGTAGATAAGAGAAATAAAAAGCAGGAAGGTGACGGGGAAGCCGGCGTTGATCCTCAAAATGATCAATTGAATGATATGCCAGAGCCAGATACATTTCCTCGTGAGCAGGTAAAACTTTAGTGCTGAGGACGTATGTTTGAAATGAAAAAGATAATTTGGGAAGGCGCTGAATGGGATTTCCTTTTAGAAATTGTGGGACGCTCAGTCATCATGTTTATCCTGATATTGGTGATTCTTAGGCTTTCAGGAAAAAAAGGTGTAAGGCAATTAACGCTTTTCGAGGTGGCGATTATTCTGAGCCTCGGATCTGCGGCTGGAGATCCCATGTTTCAAGAAGAATTACCCGTTATTTATGCCTTTGTTGTATTATTTTCGGTTATCATTATCTATAAATTTATAACTTGGTTATCATCAAAATCGGTGTTTATCAATAAGATTTTAGAAGGGGAAGCGATGGTAGTTGTGAGGGATGGAATGTTTGATTTAAAACATGAACATGATGGTGACTTTTCAAAAATGGAATTCTTTTCCGAACTACGTAATCAGTCGGTGGAACACTTAGGTCAAGTGAGAATGGCCCTATTAGAAATTGATGGTTCGATGAGTATTTTATTTTATCCAGAAGATGAGGTGAAGTATGGTCTTCCTTTATTTCCAGATGATTATAAAAAGGTTGAATCCTTTCAGCTATATGACTTTCACGCCTGCATGTATTGTGGTTTTATCGAACAACTGCATGATAGAGAATCAAAATGTCCACGATGTAGACATACAGAATGGAGTAAAGCAATCAACACAAAACGAAATTAATCTGTTCTTTAAAATCATCATGCATGCTTCAGTACTTCCCCTAAGGGTTATAAATACGATTTAAATGTTCTAAATACCCGAAATGATTATGATTTAAACTATTTCTGCCTTGAGGTTGTTTTCTAGATAAATCAAGAGTTTTAAATTTATATTTCAAAAAATAGAGCTATGGAAAACAGAGCAAATGATCCGGCAATTATCAATGATCTAATAAAAATTAACAACGATAGGATAGCTGGATATAGAGAAGCATTAGATCTAGCACATAGTATGCGGATCGATGATCTAGGTGGTATATTTGCCAAATATATCCTGCAGTCAGAACAGTTTATTACCGAGCTTACTCCATATGTCACGCTTGAAGGTGAACAACCTACAGACAGTACGATGTTGAGCGGTAAACTTTTTAGACTTTGGATGAATATAAAAGTTAATATTTCGGGAAATGATCGTAAAAGTCTATTGGAAAGCTGTGAAAAAGGAGAAGATGCTTTTAAAGCTACCTACAAGAAGACCCTTGAAGAAGATCGGGAGGCTTTATCCATCCATGTGGTCAGCTTAATTGAAAATCAATTAAGTAAACAATTGGTTGCGCACGACCAGATTAAATTGTTACGAGATACCATTACCGATACGATTTAATTATATCAAGCGTTTAGTATAAAAAATCATTTCAATATTGAGGTTAACAGGGAAAAGGGGCAATTGCCCCTTTTTTCATAGTTTGCACGATGATCAAATGTAATAGGTTATTTTTCACAACGTGATCTGATAAATTTCAGCAGCGCCTTTTCGGTCGCACTATCTGTGTTTTGCACCATTTTCCGTTTAAGTTTTAATAATTCATTTTTTAAATCACCATCTACATACTGTTTCTGCAATTCCGGATGAATATAATAGTTCCTTGTAACTGATCTGGTATTGCCGAGTTGTTTAGCGACATGATCAAGGATGGTGACCAGTACTTTTTTACGTTCAGAAATAAGTTCGCCATAAGGCTCATTAGCCATCATCATAAAGGCAAGCGTGCAACCTGCCCATGTACGGAAATCTTTACAGGTATAATCTTCTTGCATCGCTTGTTTTAAATAGCGGTTCAGATCTCCTGAATCAAGCCGTTGAATAGCACCATCATGATCGTAATATTGAAAAAGCTCCTGACCGGGGATTTCTTTGACGTTTTTAAGCATTTTAGCTATTTTTGCTTCCTTGATATAAACCTGCTGAAGTACGCCTTTTTTCCCTTTAAATTTAAAAAAGATTTCATTTTTGTCAATTTTGACATGTCTGTTTTTTAATGTGGTGAGCCCATATGAGCCGTAGTTATGTTCATAGGATTTGTTTCCTGCACGTATGTAAGTTGCATTCATGGTAGAAATTGCGATCGCACAGACTTTTTCTTTGGATAATTTCTTTTTCCGTAGATCTTTCCGCAATTGTGTGCGGAGTAATTTCATCTTATTTGCAAAGCCCAGTAACCGATCAAATTTTTTGACATTGCGTATGGTTGACCAGTCCATATGATAAATATATTGCTTCCTACCACGCTTATCAATACCTGTTGCCTGTATATGACCATTTTTAAATTTGCATATCCAGACATTTTCCCATGCTGGTGGAATCACAAGAGAAGCTATCCGCTTTAAGGTATTTTTATTTTTGATAGGCTTGTTCTTGGATAGATAAGTGAATTTGCCTTTTGTGTATGTGCGGCAATAACCAGGTTCCGTATCTGTAACGTAACGTAGATTTAGAGCGACAGATGGGTGAGATGAAGGTGTTAATGTTTTCATGTGCTCCAAATTCGTGAAGGAAATGTTTTGTTAATATTTAATTCCGCCGCCACATGTAATATGTGGAAGAAATTATTTTGATTAATTGAAATAAATTTAATTTAATGGTTCCTAATAGTCTTTATCAGTTCATCTTTTTTCATTGAATGCCTACCGACTATGCCAATTCTTTTTGCTTCTGCAAGTAGATCCGATTTTGTCCTCGAATCCAAGTCAGTAGCTTCTCCGCCTTTCTTGCTGGCATCCGGAGAATTTGCAATTCGTGCGGATTTTTCTTTACTCATTCCTTTCTTGCGTAATGCTTCATATTGAGCATCGTCTTTAATCTGTTTTCCGTGATCTTTTGCCATTGTTTTACATTTTAAAGTTTACATTACTCTCTTCTTAGTTGAGATTTCCCAAAGTAAGAACGGCTTGAAACGAACAATGTTTAAGAAGACGCTTCGAATGCGTAGTATTTGAAAAAAACAGGTATTTTCTTACTCTTCTGGACAGAAAGTTATCATTTTATAAATCAGGTATTTTGACTTGTATTATCACGTATATACAATGACTTCGTACCGAATTATACCTGTTTTAAAATATTTTATTAACCACCTTTATTTCACTTTGTTTTATAATAGTATTTCCGTTATAACTTTTAAATAAATATGAAAAACCTGATTGTACTTTTATTTATTCCGGTCCTGTCATTTTTAGGCTTAGTGATTAATCTGCTTATTGCTATGCTAACCCGAATCAGACTAAGAGCATATTCATTTTTTAAATCAGAAGACAAGGGTAAGAAAAATTTCATTACTGCAGTCCTGATTAATGGAATTTACAATAGCGACACGATCTTTATTTAACAATCTGCCATTAAGAATGCATCGTATTTTGATTATTATCATATTAATGAACCATTTAGGTAAATTTCAAATTATTGATAAAAAATTAGAGTGAAGCTGGTAGATGATCACGTATCGTGATCATCCATAAGTTTTGCGATATTATGATCAGCCTCCTTTTTTGCAAAATGTTCTCGCGCAAGCTTTAGTCCTATTGCAATAGCCGTTCCTTCACTGGCGCCTTCTTTTAATAGCGCATTCGCAATTTCTACAGCTTTATCACGAATTTCAACGGGCTGGTTCTTATAGGACGGTGGATAATCATTGTTGTACCAGGGCATAAATTCTCCTTTCTAGTAGTAAAATAAACAATATCAAAGCAATGAGTTCCAAAAAGTCGGTGACTCACTAAAATCTTTTGAGAACTGTAATTGTATAACAAATAGGCGCTTATAAAGTTGATTCTTATATTCTAGATAAAAAAGAAATTATAAATTTTCTTCAAAAACCGAATAAAAAAGCAAACAACTTGAATTACAGATTTGTTCTATAATAACAACAAACTACTATGAAGTAAAATTTTTTATTTACCTAATCCTACATGTTATGCGATTCACTTCCTTATCCCGACCCTTACTTCTAGATCTAAAGTGCAGAGGATATAACTTATTGACGTCCTATAATTCTCTTGATTTATCTAATTCGACATGGCAACCTCTCCGGGTTCACAATGTACACGAATATCTTCTACAAATGAATTTTAATGGAAGTAATACTTATCTAAAAAAGCCGACCATTCTCGTAATAGATCAGGTTTTAAAACACATAGATGATAATAAATTTGGTGGAGAAGTATTTGTAGAAGATGATCATTCGCAACGTTTGCAGCAGAAATGTAGACTATATGATCTTCGTTATCATTTCAAAGCCAATCCAGAAATTTACGATTTTTCATTCGATCCACAACGGCTACTGATCCGGAATCATGCCTTACGTACGGGTGACCACGACATTTATTTTAAATACCTAGAGATGTACTATCAGGAGCATGTGACTTATGAAAGGCGAGATATAGAAGAACTGACCGGAACGCTAATGTGTCTGGATGCAAATCAAGCTGAAAAATGGTTTAAAAAGCATCATGTAACCGTTATGGAATCAGATATTTGGATATGCGACGAAGATTCTATTCTGAAAGTACTTGCTGTGAAAGAGCATGACCATCATTGGGGAATTTTAGATGATACAGAGGAAATGATCTATAATCTAATTAACCCCCAAGAACTCTTGTTATTACGTGATATTTTCTGGATAGATCCCAGAATAATTTAATGACTAGTTGGACGTTTCTATTTATGTTTATTCCTAGCTAGGGATTGGATCACCGATCTCATCAAGTGAAAAGTAGAAGGTCGTTCCAGATCCTTTCTCGCTTTCTACTTCAATTGCTGAATCATGATAACGCAGGATCTCAGAAACAATGTAAAGCCCGATGCCGAACCCTGATATGTGTGCAATTTCTTCATTATCAACTCTGTAGAATCGGTTAAATAACTTTTCTTGATCTTCTTTAGCAATTCCGATACCTTCGTCACTAACAAACAATTTAACTTTCCCGTCTTTTTTCTCACAACCAATCGTGATGGTGCCACCGGCAGGTGAATATTTTATTGCATTTGAAATCAAATTGGTAAAGACCTGTGCTATTTTATCAGGATCTGCAAAAATTGTAATTGGTTCTGCGCAGGCAAACTTAATTTTATGCTTAGATATCATCAATTGCGCTTCCTCTCGTACTTCCTCAAATAAAGATAGAAGCGTTATGGACTCCTTATTTATTTGCAATTGATCTTCTTCAATCCTGGCGAGGCTGAGGAAATCCCGTATCATGGCAATCATTTTTTTAGATTGGGTTTCAATTTTGTTACTCATCTGTTTACCCAGATCATTTTTATTGTCCTGATAATTTTTCTGCATGATCTGAGTAAATAATAAAATGGAGGTAAGCGGAGTCTTCAGCTCATGGCTTACCATGGAGATAAAATCATTTTTCCTCCTTTCTTCCTGTTTTTTTTCAGAAATATCTCTAGCAATTTTTGAAACTCCTATTATTTGACCAGTAATATCCCTAATGGGTGATATGGTTAGAGACACGTCCAGCAGCTGTCCCGTTTTGGATTGCCGAATAGTCTCAAAATGCTTTAATGATTCACCAGCTCGTAATTTTGCAAGGATATGATCCTCTTCACTTTTGCGGTTTTCAGGAATTAACTTCAAAATAGGCTGACCGATTATTTCACCAGCTTTGAACCCAAATAATTCTTCTGCTGCAGCGTTCCAGCTTGTTACGATGCCTTCTAAAGTTTTACTGACAATGGCGTCATTGGAAGAATTAACAATTGCCGCCAGTTCAGCATTTTTAGTTTCCGAATTTTTAAGTTCAGTAATATCAAGTACCGAACCAATAATTCTATGCATCTTATTTGTATTATCCATATAGGTAGCTCCTTGAACGCGTATCCATATCGTACTATTTTTATCGCTCTTTAATACCCTGCATACAAAATCAAAGTGTGAATTGGAACTGCTTTCTTTTAGCTTTTGTATTATAAGGTTAACGTTATTTTGATCCTCTGGGTGAAGGAGCTCTAAAATGTGGTGGTAGTCAAGGTCATTGAGGCGTAGTCCAAGAATTTTTTCGGTTTGTTTAGAAATATAGAGTTTGTTTTCTTCAAAATCCCAGTCCCAAGCACCCAGATCAGTGGCCTCAATGGCTAGTCTAAGGCGTTCTTCACTTTCTTCCAGTAAAGTCATGAGCTTATTTTTTCTTTTTTCCTCTTCAACCAGTTGCGTTACATCTTTTGTAAAACAGCGGGAATGTATAAACTTTCCATCTTTGAAAAGTACATTTGAACTGATTACAACATACTTAATAGAACCATTTTTACATTTCAATCTTGCAGGAAAATCCCGTATGGTTTCTTTGGCGGTAAGGCGGTTAAGAATTTCTTCGATTACTGCTGCATCCTTATGGAAATCACTGATCGGATGGCCAATATATTCTTCTTTGTCATAACCCAATAGATCTAATTCTGCTTGGTTTGCCCAAATAATAATCCCGATCTCATCCACCCAATGTAATGGGACAGAACCATTTTCAATAAAGTCGGAGAGTTCAGCAACGCGATTTCTAAGTTCATTATTTTCCTTTTCCAGAATTGCTAAATTATCAGATATATCAATCTTATTCATGCTGTACGTCTCTTTTTGTATTTAAAGATAAAGAATAACTGCATAATTATTGTACTAATAGTCATATAAATTAGCAATTAAGGAAGTTTTTGGAATTGCATTAAGCTTCGTCCTTGGTGTTTTTAACCAAGCCTATTCCAGAGAAGAAAAAGATTAGTCCAATAATTCCGACTACGATTAGCGTCGTATAGGCCGTACTCTTATTAACCAATTCATAGCCCGTATAAATCATTCCTATAACACCTAATAGCGTCAGTATGGTTCCGAAAATTCGTTTTACATTCATCTTTTTTTATTATAAGTGATTTTTTTTGAAATTTTATCTTACCAACATCATACTTCCACCCAGAATAGTAAACTGTTATGGATAGCAATTAAGGTTACCCTTATTCGGTTGTTAGTCATGGTTTTGTTTCGTATTGGTTTTGATGCATTTCTTATACAACAACTGATAAAGCAAAAGGTTCGAGTTTTAAAGATTAGTAAAAAAGTAAATAGGTAATAAGGAGAGAAGATCCTAGTTGCTATACTTATTTGTCCTTAAATCTCAGGTAATAACTCAGTAAAAACAAATTGACTATGACAGCAAAAGCGTTTGAAAAAATAATCGGTAATTCATTCTTTATTATCCCATACCAAACCCATAAGGATAAGCCCGTTATCAGGATGATGATCATGGGCAAAGAAAGGTCTTCAACGGTTTTTTCCTTTATCACTTTTAAAAGCTGAGGCAACATGGATATTGATGTTAAAATTCCGGCAGTGATTCCGATTATATTTTCTATGATCATAATTTTTATTTTTATAAAGTGCGTGAATATCCATTTTCTTTATGTTCGCTTTCGTATTTGTACCGTATGTTGAAATTAAATACGGGTTTTAGGACGCATTGTTGAAAATAAGAAGTAATAGTTATTAATTTTGATATTCGGTTCATCACCGTGCTATTAATTTGGTATATAAAAGGGTCTCAGCTTTGAACAGGCTGTGACCCTATTTTTTTGCGAAACTATCTTGCTATAGAAATATGATGGTTTTCAAAAAGATTAGTTCTTTTATCACTTTAGAACCTTTTTAGGGTCATAAAAGTTCGATGAAGTTGAAATAAATTGGCAAAAAGAAGCTTTGATCCCATGAGGTGTAAATTTTAACACATGAACGGCAAACGAGTACGCTGTTTAATTGTTATTGAATTATAATCAACATACTATGAAAAATATTACCCTTGTGATTACTAATCTTGTGGCTTTATTAACTACGATCGTTATTAATTACTTATCAAATACCGGTTTCATAAATGGAAGAACAATGAAAACTGTTTCCGATCACTATCATAACTTTTTTACTCCCGCGTCGTTTGCTTTCTCTATCTGGGGACTGATTTATTTGCTTTTGATTGGTTTTGTTACGTATTCATTTTTCATATTGAAAGCAAAGAAAGAGAGCCAAATTATAGATCGGGTAGGAGCATGGTTTACGGTTTCATGCCTGTTAAATAGTTTATGGGTTATTGCTTGGTTGACAGATTATA
The DNA here is from genome assembly GCF_042686355.1 of Sphingobacterium anhuiense. Classification (NCBI taxonomy): domain Bacteria; kingdom Pseudomonadati; phylum Bacteroidota; class Sphingobacteriia; order Sphingobacteriales; family Sphingobacteriaceae; genus Sphingobacterium; species Sphingobacterium anhuiense. Next base: position 1,097,139 of record NZ_JBHUPE010000004.1, on the reverse strand, counting down.
TCGGAATTTCTGTATTATTGATGATTTTGTTACTGCTAACGTTATTGAAGATTGTTATGAATGTTAGCGTGGCACTGACTAATCCTCCATTTCGTATTGTCGCATTCGTTTGGTGGCCATTCTCGCTATATGCAGGGTGGATATCTGTTGCATTAATCGCAAACATAGCCGCTTATCTCGTTAAAATCGATTGGAATGGATGGAATATTTCACCGGTATACTGGACAATTATCATGGTAATTTTAGCGGGTATTGTTAATGTTTTTATGACTTGGAAGCGTAATATGCGCGAATATGCTTTAGTAGGAGTATGGGCATTAATAGCTGTAGCGGTTGCCAATAGAGATAACGGAACAGCTATCTTCCTTGTTAGCATGGGTACTGCAGCAGTTATTGCTACAAGTTGCTTGATTCATGGCATCAAAAACTTTCGCGGTTTTGGAAATGAAATTTAAATAGCAGCGTTAAATGGTCAGCTTAAATTTTAGAACTGTAAGATAGCTCTTTTCATGTCGTGATACAGAAGCACTTTCCAATGTTCCGCTTTTGCAAGTTTTTCCCATTCAGTACGTTGCTCCATAGCTTTCTTACCATCGAAATCGCTCTTAAATGCAATTGGATATTTTAAATAGCCTGCTGTTGGAAGGTTATCAGCACCGTAGAAGGCAATGCTTTCTTTGTCGCGAATTAAAAACACCTGATGAAAGGGCGTATGGCCGCCTGTCACTTCAAAAGAAATTTCTGAACATATAACACCTTTATCTTCGTCCATCCATACAATGGTGCCATTTTCGGTAATAAAATCCAAAATGTCAAAATCAAAAGAGGGATTATTGGTCTTACTTTTAGCAAAAAGATATTCTCTTTTCTGCATATAAATCTTTGCATCAGGAAAATTCAGAAACCATTCATTTCCTTGTGTATTGACTAAGCCAGCAATATGGTCTTTATGGAGATGTGACAATAAAATAGTTGTAATACATGAAGGATTAAAACCGAGGACTAGTAGGTTATTAAGTATTACGGGAGATCCTTTATGATATCTTCCTAGCCCTGCATCCAGCAAAACAACATGATCCTCAACCTCAATTAGAAAAGGCTGGACAGCCATTTTAAGGCCTGTCGCGCTTGTTAATTCTTCCAAAGGAGTAAATACCTTGTTTTTGTCGACGCAGAAGTCACCATCTTTTAATACATGAATTTTCATATAACAGCAAAATAGTTTTATTCAGGGATATTAGCAAGCAGAGAAATACAATATCTTACTTATGTTTAATAAAAAATAGTTATTTTTGAATTAATCATGAATAGAAAAAGTAGCCTTCCTCCTCCAATAGCGTAATGTCCTAGTAAAATAGATTGACATACTTTCGGCTAATAGGCCGTGTGCATCATTATGTCAAAAATTTAGATATTAACTATAAAAAAGAAATACGCTCATTTTCATGAAAAAATCATATTTACGCTTACACATTGCTGTTATATTAGCCGGGTTTACGGGAGTTTTCGGTAAACTAATATCCTTAAACGAGGGTTTATTAGTGTGGTACCGAGTGCTTTTATCAGCAATTATATTGTTCTTTGTTTTAAAGTTCTTTAAAAAAGATATCAAGCAGTCCATGCCCGAAAAACTTACTGTAAGTTCTGTAGGCATGTTGATTACCATCCATTGGATATTTTTCTATGCCAGTATAAAATATGCAAACATATCAATCGGAGTGGTCTGTTACTGTTTGACAAGCTTATTTACAGCAATTTTCGAACCTCTGATCAACAAAAAACCTTTTTCAGTCCCACAGCTTTTATTAAGTTGCCTAACTTTATTAGGCATCAGTTTAATATTTCATTTTGATTCATCTTATCAGCTTGGGATATGGCTTGGAGTTATATCAGCCGCATTTGCAGCATTGTATACTGTATTTAATGAGCGGTTGGTAAAAAAGCATGATAGCATCGTCATCAATTACTATCAAATGGTAGGAGGGACAATCGGTTTGGGAATACTATTACCATTTTATCTCTATTTTTTTCCAGTGACAACGTTGCTTCCTTCTACAACAGATCTACTCTACCTATTATTGCTAGCCGCTTTTTGTACCGTCACGTTGTATGTCCTGTTTGCGGAAGTTTTACGGGTAATACCTGCCTTTACGGTTAATTTAAGCTTCAATTTAGAACCTATTTATTCCATAATCTTAGCTTTTATATTTTTTAATGAGGGTAAAGAGGTCAATGCTTCGTTTTATTTAGGTTGTGCTTTTGTTATGTTATCTGTTATCTTACAGAGTGTATTTTCAAAACCAAAGCAGGTCTAAATGTAAAAGCCGATTGCAATTGTTGCAATCGGCTCTATTTTTGTGTTTTAGATTATTTTGTAACCTTTTGTGTGTCGGGCTATTCAGCCCAGTAAAGGCAACAACTTATTCCTGTATTCTTTTGATGGCGTCTGAAATATCAAGTTCAACGTTGTTGTCATCAAAAAATGCATCTGCTACATCAGCGGAAGAAATCATAAAATATTTTTCATTTTTAGAATTAATAAAAGTTGTTTTCACCACATTAGCTCCATCTATCAGCAGATTTTCACTAAATGTAGGAGTAAGGTCGTAAGTGTCTTCGTTTAAAATATACAACATCGCTATAATTTTTAAGTTTACTAGAATAATAAAAAGACTTTTCCAACATGAAGTTGCTTATGATCCTGTATGTGGCAATTTAATGTTTATCCACACCGGATATGGGAATTCTAATACATCAAGCGGTAATATATGATGGAGTATCAGGTCATCCTTTGCTAAGTAGTTATCTACATCATCTTCAGCAGGGATTGCTACAACCTTAAAAATGGCATCTTTATCTGTCGAATTAATATCCGATTGCAGTAGGCGTACATTATAATCGATCAGCCATCTCGCCAATTCATCCTTTCCGAATCTTTTGAGATATAATAACTCCTTATCATAATTTAAGAGCTCTTCCTCTTCCTTATCAGGAAAAAAAGTATTGAGGAATTTAGCGTAAAGCGATTTATCCTTATTTCGTAATGTGTAATTTTTAATAATTAATCGTTGCGGACTATAATCAAAGCTAAAAGTTTTAGGTTGTTCTAGAGCCTCATAATACTCCTGATAGTTGATAAGTCGACCTTCCAAATTCATTTTTTCCTCTTCCATATATGTATTATTTTATAATTGTCATCTATAAAACAAATAGGACAAGAAGTGGTTTGCTTTTTTCTTATCAATTTTTCTTATATATTATTATTCTTAATAATACTTCGCTTTCAAAAGTTATTTGAAGACGAAGTATTAAATTTTTTATAACGAGATTTTTACCTAATATCTTCTTTTTTATACGCGTTCTATATTTCGTAATGAACTATTATCTGTCCCATAAGTTATTAGTGTAGTTTAAATTAAAACTTAAGATCATGGCTAAAAAAAACAAAGATGGCGAAATGCCAAATGCGCACTTACATGAATTATTTGTAGATGAGTTGAAAGATATTCTGGGTGCGGAAAAGCAACTGCTTAAAGGTTTAAAAAAGTTAGCAGACGGAGCACATAGTGATAGTTTAAAAGAAGCATTTAAAACGCACTATAAACAGACAGAAGGGCAGATTGAAAGATTAAAAGCGGTATTCTCGAGTCTGGATATGACCGCTCGTGGTAAAAAATGTAAAGCGATGGAAGGCCTATTAAACGAGGCTGATGAAATTTTGGAAGAATTCCAGGATAGCCCTGAAGTACTGGATGCTGCTTTGATCGCCGCTGCACAAAAGGTGGAGCATTACGAGATTGCAACCTATGGTTGTCTTGTTACTTATGCGAAATTGATGGAACACAGTGAAGCAGAAGAACTGTTAGCGGCTACATTAGCGGAGGAAAAGGATACAGATGTATTATTGACTGAAATTGCAATGAGCGAAGCTAATCTCGGAGCAGCAAAATAAATTGATCAAGTACAGGCCGGTATATACTACCGGCTTCTTTATTTTAAATCTAATATTACTTTACTATGGGAAATATATTATACACAATCGCCGTAATTTTGATAATTATTTGGGCGATCAGTTTTTTTGGAGGATTTTTTACTGGTGGGATTATTCATATTCTATTAGTTATTGCCATCATCGTTATTTTATTGCGTGTTATCCGAGGGGGTGTTTAATCCCCCTTTATGGCTGAGTTTTAGATTTTTAGTGCTATGAGAAAACCCGATATTTACAAGGAGTTAAATAATGGTAGACAATTTTTAGCTTGGATATTACATGATGATTCAAAAATTGTTGAAATCAGAAGCCCGGTTATAGTGGATGGCTTAGTCTTAAATGTTGAAGTTGAGCGATATCATGAAAATAGAAAAATAGCGGTTTTAGAAATGGAGAATCTTTTAAATAAAGAATAGTATCATTGGCTTTAAGTTGCTTATGCTCAGATTTCTATCATAAATGTGCATTGCCGCTAGATGAATGAGGGCCAATTGAATACAGTTTTTTATGAGTTTGTAGAGATTTCGCAGGATAAGCATATGAGATATGCACCATACTATTTGTAGATGGGAGTGGTTTTTGTAAAAAATGTAGTTAATTAGCATAATTGCTAATCACTACATCAAAAATAGAGAGAATTACAAAATAATTCACCAATTCTTTTATCTTGCTACGCGTACATTGAATGCGTTAACACCTTTTTGACCGTTTTCTACTTCATAAGTAACACGCTCGTTTTCACGGATGTCATCTAGTAAACCTGTTGAATGTACAAATACATCTTGACCACCATTTGATGGTGTAATAAAACCGAAACCTTTGGTAACGTTAAAGAATTTTACTGTTCCTTCTTGCATTATATTATAGTTTTTATTAAAAATTATTTAATTCTGTGCCACCGTTCATGTCATAAGATATAACTTGATAACTTGCGGAAGTCGATCGATCTGCTAGCAAGAAAAGGATGTATGTATTAGTAAAGGTTGATTGGAATCAAGCTCTACAGAGTACTGCGCACTTTTTATGAATAACAAAAATCGGCAAGTGATGTGGTGAATGATCACGTAAGGTACTTACTGGGACTAAATAACCACTACAATGCCCGATACTATCTCAAATATAAATATAAATAAACTATAATCAAATTATTTTTTCAAAAGTTATCAGTTTTTATTTAAGGTAAAATTGAAAAATACCTAAATTAAATAGTGTAAGACTTACTTTTACCGATATAAATTGTTATTATCTTTACTTAGCGGAATGGCAATGTGAACGTACATTACTCCATGTTTTAGATGTCCAATACAAGATCTGTCATGTACGTGGGGCATGGATAATGTTTATTGATATTGTATTTAGAGTTTAACGGGCTGGCTCTTGAACGATCACAGCACGCTTGAAGACAATTCTGTTATGAAGTGGTGGATTATATGTTTCTTAATGAAAATCTTTACAGATGAAAATACTATTGACAGGAGCCACGGGTTATATTGCTCAACGTTTACTTCCAGTCTTGCTTGACAAAAAACATCAAGTTGTATGCTGTGTTCGTGATGTGAATCGCTTTGATAGGAGCAAATATGAAGGTTTTGATTTTGAACTGATAGAGGTCGACTTTTTGAAGAATGATTTTTTGGATCAAATTCCGAAGGATATTGATGTCGCTTACTATCTGATGCATTCGATGTCATCCTCAGAAAACGATTTTACAGAGGCCGAACTTACTGTAGCTGCTAATTTTAAAGCAAGTATCGAACAAACAAATATTAAACAAGTTATTTTTTTAAGTGGTATTGTTAATAGCAAAGAGCTTTCAAAACACCTGCAATCACGTTTAAATGTTGAAGAACGTTTACAATCGCACCATTATGCTTTAACTACTTTAAGAGCTGGAATTATCGTAGGGTCGGGTAGTGCGAGTTTCGAGATCATAAGAGACTTGGTCGAGAAGCTACCGGTTATGATTGCTCCGAAATGGTTAAAAACAAGGTGCCAGCCAATTGGCATTCGGGATGTCCTCTCATTTTTAGAAGGAGTGCTTATGAAGGAATTTACCTTTAATAGAACCTATGATATCGGTGGGCCTGATGTAATGACTTATAAGGACATGCTGCTCCGTTTCGCACAAGTGCGAAAACTTAAGCGCTGGATCATTACCGTTCCTGTCATGACACCCAAGTTATCTTCTTATTGGCTATATTTTGTTACCTCTACTTCGTTTCCATTAGCAAGTAGTTTAGTTGAGAGTATGCGGGTAGATGTAATAGCAAAACCCAATGATCTACAGGAAAAAATTAATGTAAAACCTATGCGTTATGAACAGGCTATTGAACTGGCCTTTGGTAAGATCGAACAAAATCAAGTCATATCGAGCTGGCGAGATGCACTGAATATAGAAAGGTATCCCAACAGCTTTGTTAAACTTATTGAAGTTCCGCAAGACGGGTGTTTTAAAGATGTCAGATCAATGAAAGTGGATGATGTGGATCTTGCCTTGCGTAATATTTGGTCAATAGGAGGTAAAACAGGATGGTATTATGCAGATTGGTTATGGGGTATTCGTGGATTTTTGGATAAACTGGTTGGCGGGGTTGGTTTACAAAGAGGAAGAACAAATTCAGATACGTTGTCTACAGGCAGTGTCATTGATTTTTGGAGAGTAATTCTTGCAGATAAAAAAGAACGTAGACTACTGTTATATGCCGAAATGAAATTACCAGGAGAGGCCTGGTTAGAATTTAAGATTGATCAAGATGATACGTTTACCCAAACAGCAACATTCCGGCCATTGGGTATATCCGGCAGATTGTACTGGTATTCTGTTTTACCTTTCCATGCTTTCATTTTTAAGGGTATGATGCAAAACATAGCAAAAAAAACGAATAAAAAGATGTAAAATTATGCTTTATATTTGTTTATGAAACTTCTTAAATAAGATATAAAGCTGGAATTTAACACCCCATATCATGAACTGGAAAAATAATATAACCAAACTATTAGACGTTGAGTATCCCATTATACAAGCACCAATGTTTGGTGTTACAACTCCAGCAATGGTAGCTGCGGCGACTAATGCAGATTGCTTAGGTACTCTTGCCTTGGGCGACCTGCCTGCTGAAAAATGTATTGAACATATTCGCGCAACAAAGCAGTTGACAAAAAATAACTTTGCGGTGAATATTTTTGTAAATGATATACCTGAACTGACGGATGCGTTAAGAGAAAAATATACTGAAACCAAAGATTTTATTGAAAATATTGCACGTGAGCACCATCTCGATGTTCATCTGCCCAGCATTGAAGAAATACAGATCAATAGCTATCATGACCAAATTGATGCTCTTATTGCGGAAAAATGTAGGTTTGTAAGTTTCACTTTTGGTAATCTTGACGAACCAAGTATTTATAAGTTAAAAAATAATGGCACCCTGCTTCTGGGAACCTGTACATCTGTTACCGAAGCGGTTATTTTAGAAAAATCTGGAGTTGATATTGTTTGTGTGCAGGGACTTGAGGCTGGCGGACATCGGGGTAGTTTTAGTAGCGATGACATACCTGCCATAGGAGGTTTATCTTTGTTACCTCAAGTTTATGATAGCGTCAATATACCGATTATTTATGTAGGCGGTATCTACAATGCCAAGACCTTACTGGCTACACAACTCCTGGGAGCACAAGGATTTCAACTCGGAAGCCTCCTCTTGGGATCTTCAGAAAGTGCGTTAGAACAATTTGAAAAACAGCGTTTAAGGGATGTCGATGAAACAGCTATTGCGCTTACTAAAAGTTTTTCTGGACGTTATGCACGAGGTATCAAAAATGTTTTTACAAATCTAGTAGATGAAGGACATATATTGCCTTATCCTTATCAGAATAAGTTAACCGGCGAACTGAGAAGAGTCGCAAAAGCGAACAATAATAGCCAGTTTGTTAGTATTTGGACAGGTCAATCTAATAATGGGTATAGTGGGAAATCTACAGCTGAAATTATTAAAAAGCTGATCACAGAAGTGGAGAATTTGTATAGCATTAAAGAGGATAGAAAATAAGGAGCTACGATTTCTGATCGTGTTCCTTAAAGATCAAGACAGAAGAATACATTATTCAGCATTCTCAAATATAATCTCAAATGTTGTTCCTTTTCCAACAGCACTTTCAACTCTAATATCCGCTCCTAATCGATCAATAATTCTTTTTACAATAGAAAGTCCGATTCCAGAACCATCATATCCTGAAGAATTTGAAAGTCTTTGGAAGATATCAAAAATATTATTTTCTTTCTGAAGATCCATTCCAATACCGTTATCTACAATAAAGTAGGTTACCATCGTTCCAGATTGTGTACTGTATACTTCAACTTTTGGATTTTTTTGCTTGCTGCTGTACTTAACCGCATTTCCGATAATATTTAAAAAAAGTTGATAGATCAGAGTTCGCTCGCCTCTTATAGGAATAATTTCCCCCATTTTAAAATCCAGACCATCAACACCGTATTGATTTTTCGCAATCTCAGTAATGGAAAGGATATTGCTTTTAGGATCCAAGATTTCAAGGTTTAATGCAACCGAATTCGATTTGGATAATTCATGAACCTTATCGATCATTTCGGTAATAAGCGCTGATGCATCTAATATATTGTTCGCCAGTTTAAGTAAAAGCTCCCTTGGAATATCATTTTTCATCAATAACATCTGTGCTCCCAGTTTGATGGATGACAACGGATTTTTAAGGTCGTGTGTAAGTGTATAGCTGAAAGTATCGAGCGCATTATTAGAACGGACAAGATCTTTGTTAAGTTGTTCTATTTCGGCATTCCTTTTGGCAATTGCTTGTTGAATAAGGAAAACAATGCGCTCTAAGAATGATATCTCGATCTTAAGCCATGGTGAAGATGTATTGCCGGTTATTTGTTTCCATGCATCAAAAGAAGTTCTTGGAGAAGGAAAGCTTATTTTTTTTGTTGCATCGTACTGAAGATGCTTTTCAGGTTTTCCAGCCCATATCTCTTCTATTAAGCGCTCTTTGCGGAACAGGTATATTTTCCAATCTGATTGTGGTAATATCTCTGCAGCCATCACGCCAGGAAGTTGGTTTATACCACTGCTGAATTTATATTGATTGCTGGAAATTATTCCAATGTCATTTTTTATGAAATTATGGATTTCCTGCAACTGATTTCTGTCGGGAATTATGCCGAAAGATTTTTCATTTTTAGCATATTTTAAATACAGTCCATCAGCATTCATGATGTGCATGATCTTCTCGCCAAACCTTTCAAGAACATCATGTGTATCTCTGTTTATTAAAAGATCACCTTTTAGATCTTTCTCTAGAATATGCATTGTATTCTGCAATTCTATATCTTTTTTTAATAAATTAGAAATATGATGATTCGTAGCAAATTGGGTCAAAAAAGTACAAAGATGTCTCTGTGCAAGATCCACATGTAGCGGTGTATTATTCTGACAGGTAACCAGTCCCCATAATTTGCCATCTTTTATAATAGAGAAGCTTGCACTAGCGCTAACTTTAGAATTTCTTAAATATTGGAGATGGATCGGAGAGAGCGCTCTAATGCTCGTTTTTGTTAAATCGATATCTGCTCGATCATTACTGATGATTTTATGTGTAGCTCCATCTATATCTGCTGTATGTCTCGCAAGAAAGATGGTGTACAATTCGCGGGCCTGCTTGGGTATATCAAATTCAGGATAGCGATAGCCTAACAGTGAATGTATGTTTTCCGATTTTGATTCTGCAATGACCTTCCCACTGCTGTCTTCCAAAAATTGATAGACCATTACCCGGTCATAATTAATAATCTGGCGTATGATATTCGTAAGCGATTTCCAAATGTCTGTTTTATTTTCTTCTAAATATTTAGCATAATAATACAATCGATTAGGTTTTAACTGATTTTTATTGCAAATCTCCGCTTCCACATAGGTATGATCATTATAGCGATAAATACTTAAATCATAATTTTCATTATTGATGATTATTTTTTCTGTAAATCTGTAAAAAATGGAGGTATTGAAACTATCTTCTATTGTTTCAAAGTCTAATTTGTCATTGCCCGTGAGTGCAGCTAGAATGATATCAATATTTAGATCTAAATATTTTTCTAAAGGAGTATTAGTTAGTAAAGAAACATTTTCACTAACAGCTATGCATCTTTTATTGTTATTGAATACAAATAGAAAACCGAGATCCTGGATCAGACCACATAGTGTAATTTTCTCATCTTCACAATCTAAAAATTCCATAAGAGCTATTAAAAACGTTCAATAATATATTATTGTTATTTTGATTTAATATCGAGGAGGAATTAGATTTTTTTACAAGCTTATTCTTTCAGAATATTATTTCAATCAGAAACAGAGAGTAAATTTAAGAAATAAAAATGAAATCATTTTAAGCGTCACCCTGCTCGTACTGCTATAATACGAATTAAAACGTGCGGTAAAGGTATAAATACGTATATTTCACTAATTTTTTATTTATAGTTCTACAATAAATATATTCATGATATTTTTGACCAGCAGAACATAGCATAGCAGTTTTTTTGACATTGACAGTTTATATTATTTGCTTAATAAGCGTTAGCTTTTGAACTTTTACTATAGCATAATAGCAAATTTTTGACACATCTACCTGCGCGACCATCAGCTACTTTCGTATTTTATTTTGTAATGAATGAATTTTAATCATAACCATCTACTAAAAACCCTAGTGGACACTGCACCATCTGGAATTTGTATTCTCAATTCGGACGGTTTTATCGCCGAATTAGCCAATGAGAAGTTTCTGCAGATCGCAGGTAGAAGGGAAGAGGATTTAATCGGTAAATCTTACTGGGAAACCTTTTCAGAAGTGAGGGAGCAATATGAGGATATTTTATGTCATGTCGTTTCCAATAATAAAGCCTATCATGCCGATCAAGTACCAATGATTCTTATGCGCAACGGTAAGCAGGAGCTTATTTATGTAACATTTGTTTATGCACCGATGGTAGATCTTGACGGTAAAGTGCATAAGGTAGCGATCTGGGTTCAGGAAAATACGAAAGAGGTAATGGAACGTGAAAAAGATACCGCTTTTAATAATGCAATGAAAATAGATCGTGACCGTCTGCACGATTATTTCCTTCAGGCACCTGTTGGGATTAGTGTCATGACTGGCGAGAATCTATTAATAGAATTTGTAAATCCCAATTATCAGGCCATGTTGCCAGGCCGCTCACTTGTTGGCCGCCCGTTTTTTGAATCTCTTCCCGAAATAGTTGATACCGATATTGCACAAGCTTTAACCGATGTTTTTAAAACAGGCCTTCCTGTTTCTTTTCGTGATCGCTTAGTCGCTATTTCAAAAGAAGAAGATGGACCGACAATAGACCGTTATTTCGATTTTAGTTATGTTCCCCGGTTTGATTCTAACGCACAAGTGGACGGGGTTTTTAATTTTGCTTTCGAAGTGACCGCGTTCGTTCACAGCAGAAGAAAAGCGCGGCAGGAAAGTAACAACATGGCACAGATACTGGATATGCTACCCGCTTCTGTAGTCGTGATCCGGGGATTTGATCTTGTTGTAGAAATGATTAATGACTCTAATCTTGCCTATTGGAAGAAAACAAGAGAAGAAGTCATCGGTAAACCCTTTCTTGAAATCCTTCCTGATCTTGCCGACCAACCTTTTGCAAGTCAGCTTCGTCAGGTCATGGAAACAGGGGAGGTGATCGATGTGAAGGAAAGTCCGGTTATTTTTACAAACGCTGATGGATCGATCAGAGAAACCTATGTAGATTATACCTATCAACCCTTATCGGATCTAGATGGAAACAGAAATGGTGTACTGGTGATGTCTTTCGAAATTACGGACCGCGTTCATGCAAGAAAGCTATTGGAGCAATATGCAAACGAGCTTACAGCAACAAATGAACTGCTTGCCCAAAGTGAATCCAGATTCAAGTTTCTCATTCAAGAGGCGCCCGTGGCAATTGGAGTTCTTCAGGGTAAAACACTGATTGTGGAGACCGCTAATGATAAAATACTTGAAGTCTGGGGTAAGACCAGAGAAATTGTGGGCCTCCCATTGGCGTCGGCATTACCTGAACTTGATGGTCAGCCTTTTCTTGAAATATTGGATGATGTATTTGCAACAAAAGAACCATTCTATGCCAATGAAATACCAGCATTGCTTGAACATGGAGGGAAATTAAAACAATTATTTTTTAATGTCGTCTACCAGCCTATTTTTGATCAGCATGATAACGTTTCTGATATTGTAATTGTAGCAGTTGATGTAACCGAGCAGGTAAATTCACGAAAATCATTAGAGATCAGCGAACAGCATTTTCGAAAGTTATCTGATCTTGTTCCTGTTAAAATATCCAATGCACTTCCAAATGGAGAAGTAACTTTTTTCAATCAGGGATGGCTTGATTTTTCAGGACTTAGTTTCGAAGACCTCCGTGATTTTGGTTATTTTCAGATGATACACCCGGATGAAATAGAGAATTTTCAACAAGGGCTCTTACAAGCATCCAAAACCGGAGTTCCCTTTATTTCAGAGATGCGGTTTAAGAATAAAGATGGCCAGTATATCTGGCATATTAACGTTGCTTCTCCTGTGCTTGATGCGCAGGGAGAGTTAATCATGTGGGTCGGTTCTACAACAGATATTCAGTCAATCAAAGAAGAAGAGCAACGTAAAAATGATTTCATTGGTATGGTTTCCCATGAATTAAAAACCCCGCTTACATCCTTAAACGGTTATCTCCAGATCTTACAGTTGAAGTTAAAGCAGGATGATGGTTTAGCATTCGCGGAGTATGCGCTTGAACGTTCACTAAAACAAGTCCGATTAATGACCTCCTTGACAAATGGCTTTTTAAACGTATCACGTCTGGAATCTGGAAAGATGCACATCGAAAAATCTACATTTGATCTTCGTGGATTATTTAAGGAAACCAGTGATGAATATCGCATTCTATTTCCGAATAATAAAATCACAGCCAAATTAAGTGACGAAGAAATTCCAGTTTATGCCGATCGGCAGAAAATAGCACAGGTGTTTAACAATTTGATCGGAAATGCGGTGAAGTATTCACGAGCAGCTAGTGATATTTGGGTAACTCTTGAGCAAATAGGTACAAAGGCACGGGTTATGGTATCTGACCAGGGCATCGGCATAAAACAAGAAGATTTATCAAGGCTTTTTGAGAGATATTACCGAGTGGGCAACACGACTGTTTCTGGATTCGGTATTGGGTTATATCTAAGCATGGAAATTATTGAGCGCCATGGGGGCAAGATCTGGGCAGAAAGTGAATTAGGAAAAGGTTCCAAATTCTTTTTTGAACTGGATATATATCAAAATTGATAAAAAGGATCATTTTATACTTTGCCAAACAGCTGGCAGCTATAATTTTTTGTTAAGGACTTAAAACAGAACAACTAGAGGAGCTATAGACAATGCAAACGGTTCTATTTCCTGAAATCTATAGCTGTTTACTGAATAACCATTTCTGAAGTTCATCTGTTAGTAAATAAGGGATTACAATGTTGTTATGATCTAGATTTTTAAACGTTGTGAAAACAAGTTTGGCATTACCGTCTAATTTTTTATATAATACTTCGCTTCCGATGTATGGATTACTTGTGTCTTTTTCTCCATGAATTAACCAAATATCTTTATGCTTTAGTTTATCAAGGTTTGATAAGTCTGGAACAGCGGCTATAGAAACTATTGCTGCAAATTTTTCTGGGGCTAGGTTGATCAAATTTTGAGCTGTTGATGCGCCCATAGAGTAGCCAATTAGATAAATTCGATTCAAGTCAATATTGGGATGTTCCTTTTCTAGTTTTTTAATCAGTATCAAAATTTGAATAGCATCTTTTGATGGACTAGCTGTCAGCATCCCTTCCGCATTCTGCGAATAGGTAGAGGAACGCTGTTCAAATTGAGGTGCTAACACAAAGCAATTAAATTTGTCAAAGATATCATCCCTTACCCAAGTTCGTGCTAAATGTTCCAATTGATTTTTGTTATCATTGCCTTGTCTTGAAGAATTATGAAATGTAATTACAAGAGGATATTTTTTAGTTGTAGTAAAGTTCTTCGGAAAAAGGAATCGATAGGGGATTTTAGTACATTCATTTGTAAATACTTTTTTTTGAAATATATCTACGGGTAATGCGCTTAGTATATTTCTAGTCTCTGTAAAGCTGGTGCTATCAATAGACATTTCGTTATATAAATGTGTTTGCGCATGGGAAAAATTGCAAATAAATATACTTAAAAAAAAGATGATTTGCAGTTGGATTCTGTTGTTATACATTTAGTTTTCTAGTTCGGTTGACTAAATTACATTTTTTTATTAATCTGAATATATCAGATTTTGTTTACAAGCAGCTTAATCTACCTGACGATGGTTGTTTACGATCAAAAGACATACTCCTTCAAAACGATTATTGGAATTGGAGTGCCATGAGGGTATGAAAGGTACTTTAAAATATTGAGTGTAAACAAGTGAACCTGATCAAATCGTAAATGGGATAAAACGTATTGTAAATATCTTCTTGTTTTATCGTTTCATATATTAATTTAGTCCTTATTAAGGATTATTTCTGAGCTAGTAACAATAATTACAAATAGCTTAGATTATTAAAAATTTAGAAGGATAAAGATGAACAGCATATATCAAATAATTATTATACTTTTTTTTCTAACCAGCAGTAATTGTTCAAATGGTCAATCCAAGCAGGAATGTCTTGATATGCTCAATGATAATCTATTGTTGCTTGATAACTTCTTGCATGCCGATAAATATGAACCCTCGGATCTCCGAGATTTACGGGCTAATTTTAGTGATCTGCAAGATCAGATGCAAAATGATAGCAAGATAGACGAAAGCTATCTTTTTCCCAAAGGATATCCGCCAATAACAAAATATGTATATCCTAATACATTAATTGAAGTCCGGTTTGATCGATTTAATATATCCAATATCCTTGGAGATGGATATAATTTTACCTTAGATTTCGTAGATAACATCCCGGATGCAATTTTTAAAGTAAAAAAAATATACTTTTTAGATGGAACAATCGAAGGGGGCGAAGACATTTCGGTTGATAAAATAATTTCCCCGCAATTTGGTCATCAAACGTTGGTGCTTAAAGGCACAAAACCAATCAAAAGTTTTGACTATAGTATGGAGACCAATTTAAGTAAGGAAATTATTTATGAAATTACTGCTGCAGGACAAACCATACAGACCCCTGCAGGGCAAATCGAAATCGTACACTATGGCAATGGATATGTACGTGTCAAAGTTCCTGAATCAATGCGACATGTCATAAAGATTGTAGCAGAGAATGCACAAGGCCATAAATTGTCAAAAGTAATGTCTGGAAACGGAGCTGCTTATAAAAGTGAGTACCTCAAACCTTATGTAGCAGGTATTAAAAATGCCATAACACAACTTGAGAACGATGAAATTACATGTGCGGAAGCCTATAATAAGTTTTCATATGAGCGGATTATTGCAGACTTACAGCGCAAGGAGAACTCTTTGTTTCTAACTGAATATTTTGTTTCTGATTTTAAAAAAGCATCTATCGTATTTTGGGATAAAACACAAGTAGACAGAAAGCGCTATTTGCGTAATTCCGCTGACCAGTCCGATGGAGTGCCTGAAACTTTTTATGAAAAATGTGCTTGCGCTGTAGCACAGGATAAAAAAAACGAATTATTTGGAATTATTGGTTTAGATGGAAACTGGATCATCGCACCAAGTTTTTTAAAATTAAATGCTAACTGGGGAAATAAGAATATATTTAGAGGACAGCCATCTGATGAAGAGAAGAGTTACGAATATAGATATGATAAAGAAAAAAAATCCTTGACCAAAATGTAACTCTTTTCATTAGAGATCTCCATGTGTCTTCCTAAGTTAATTTGGCTAAAACCGATTTATCCATTGGTTTATCCATGCGCCATTTTCCACTGAGTCTTTAACTGTGAATACTTCCTATTGTCTTCGGCCTCTTTCCATTTTTTATAAAAAATAGAAGCGGCTTTTGCCTTTTCAGGGTCTCCGGTTCCGCGTTCCAGTTTACGGTAATCTTTTTCTTTATCATATTTTTTACCGCCTTTGTAATTGAAATATCTTCTTGCCCTTGTAAAACCCATCTGAAGATACTTTCTTGCCATATCGGCACCGACAAAGTCATTGCTATCCAGATAATCAGTAAACATTGAAAATATCTTCTCCGAACTTTCAATTGCCATTTCGGTATTTTTAAATCGCCAAAACTTTCCGATCTCCGTTTTATAGGGTTCACAGATCAAAACGCCCTGTTCCCCTTTTCCAACCTTATATTTTTTAGGTTGCAACCTATAATCAATATCGGACTTCCATGCGTAATCTTCTGATCGGAAGTGTAAGTAGCTTGGTTTGTCATTGCTCATAATAATTAACAAACAAAACAAAGTGCCTACAGTTTGTTTTATCGATCATTTGATAAAAAATTACCTGAATTTCTCTTAAGATTAATGTCTTTCGTTCGAGCACTATCTTTTCAGGTCAGACTATGATGATCTTGTATATTATTGATTGAACTGAAATGTAAAACAGGTTTCTTCATCAGTAGAATTAACTAAAATCTGACCTTTGTGCGCATTCGCTATTTCGCTAGCAATGTACAAACCTAAACCAAGTCCTTCTTGTCCTGCATGTACTTTTCCTCGTGAAAAGGGTTTAAACAAATGGCTTTCTGTTTCTGGAGAAATTTTGTTTCCTTTATTGAAGACACGCAATTCAAAAAAATCTGACTCACTTTTTGCTGTAACAATGATTGGTGAATCTTTTGCTCCATGGGAGATCGCATTTCCTAAAAGGTTAGAAAATAATTGTGCAATGCGTTTATAATCTCCTTTAGTTGGGTGATTTATATTTAGATTGGCTGATATTTTTCTATCAGAATATACTGTTCTGAGTTCAGTAATGATCTGAAGAAGGGTTTCTTCAAGATCCTTATCGTTATCATAATTCAGTACAATTCCGCCTCCTAAACGTCCAAGTGCAAAATCAAGCATATTGTCAATTAATCCTCTTACACGTATGCTGGAATCCTGGATTATTTTTGCTAATTTTAAGTTTTTTTCATCTAAAGAATTTCGAAAAATAAGCTGGGCTGCACTAGAGATTGCTCCGACCGGATTGCGAAGGTCATGTCCTAGAATAGCAATAAACTGTTCCCTTATTTCTGCATTTGTCTTTTCTTCCACCAACTTCGTTTGAGTTTCACTTAGATTTTGGAGAGTTTCCAAATGAAGGGCAATTAATTCAGCAAACAATTTGAACATATCAATTATTTTCTCATTATTTACCAGTGCAGGATTCGGATCGATAGCACACAAGGTTCCAAAAAAATCTCCGTTTGTTAGAAAAAGTGGGATCGAAATATAACTTTGAAGTCCATACATTCTTGGAGTGTGGTGATCTGAATAGATCGGATCTTCCGATACATGATCGATGGCAACTTCTTTGTGATCATCCATCACCTGCTGGCATAAAGTGGTTTTGACTTTTAATTCTCCACCCACTCCGAGACCGAAATTGATTTTATCATTGACAGCACAAGCGATCCAACGATCTTTTGTAACCCTGGCAACTGCAGCAAAGCCCATTCCGGTTGTGCTGCAAATAACTTCAAGTATTTTACTTACGGCAGGAATCTGGCTAATTTGCTCTATATCAGTTTGAAAATCTTGTGGTTTTGGAATGTTGTACATATAAATGAATGATTTTTAACGCTTTAGATTGCATGCTTAGACAGCATTTCTAATGATTAAAGATATAAAAATAATTATAGTGTTAATATCTCCGGTAATAATTGAAAAACAAAGTCTGTTAAACATAATAGTTCCTGATAAACCACCTGCCTGCAAATCTTAATGATTTTTAGACAAGTGGTGTCATGGGACTACAAATTCTCTTTACAAAGAAATGTTAGCAATTTACAATACTTTAATTTCATTATAAATTTTGTAGGTGAAAGGAGTATTTATGGCTAATTCTTTTCCAAACCTCAAAATGGCGCCACCCAATAATTCAAGTTCATTATTTTCCTTTCTGGAGTTGATATCAAGTTGTAAAGAAGTTGGTGTTTCGAAAGGAAATGTAGCTGCTCTTTCAAATGTTTTCTCAATAATCTCTTTGTCGAGAGCAATTCTTTTACTGTCAGCGATCAGTCTTATTTCTTTCATAATCTCTAAAGCTTCGGTTTTCTGAGTTTCATCTGTACATACCGTTCCAATGGAAGAATTATGTTTAGCTGTTACCAATCCAAAACTGGCAATGAAGATGTATTTCGTCCAAATATCAGTTATTGAATTATCTTTGAAATCAAAATCAATTTTACTTTCTTTCAATACATCAACAATCCACTCTACATCAGCAGAGAAATGTTCCGGATCTCTTCCTACGATCATTTTTCCTGCTTTTCCTTTATGTTCAACAATCCCTTTTTCTTTGATATGGGAAGCAACATACAGACAGGTTGGAAGAATAATATTACCGGGAATTATTTTTCTTATTCTTTCATATATATCCGCACCGTTCATCATAGGAAGTAATACCGTTTCGTTACTGATGATCTCTTTGAGCTCCCGACAAATATTTTCCAGGTCGTATTCTTTTACACAAATCAGGACAAGATCCAGATCTTTTAGATTCCGGATGTTCTGTTCAACAGCATCAGGATAGGTATGATCAATAGGATGCTCAGGAGAAAGAAGAACAAGTCCGTTTTCTTGTATTCTCTGGTAAGTTTCTCCTCTTGCTACAAAACTTACTTTATACTTTTTGGAAGTCTCATTTGCCTGGTTTATTTTAAAACCGAAATATCCGCCTACACCACCTTGTCCAAGCACTACAATATGTTTCTTGCTCATAAATTTATTTTTAACAAATATGGGTTTCAAATTTGGAACTATCACTTGATAAGTGAAAAAAAAAATACATTTTATTCATTTTTCTCCTAATCCTTGTGTGTTTATCCTGCTCAATAATGAAATAGAGCAGGGGGGAATTGGGAAAAACACGATATAGTAAAGAGGCTTAATATGGAAAAATAAACCAGTTGGAATAAGACAAAAATGATAAGTATTAACACTTATAAATAATATGAAGGCAATCATGTACTAATTCTGACAGGAGTTTGGTTTATTAAGATTTACATGCTGTTTTTAAGCTGTTTTTTATACTTTTACTTTTATGGTCAATTTCAAAAATATGAAGTACATTTTCGCTGTACTATTGTTTATTCCACAGCTGATGCTCGGTCAACAAAAGAAGTCTATTCTGCAACTTCAAGAAAGGATAAAACACATTATAGATACTACTGGAGGAAATATCGGCGTAGGAGTACAGGGAATGGATTTTAAAAGTGGTTTCATCATAAACGGGAACCATGAGTATCCAATGATGAGTGTTTTCAAATTTCCGCTTGCCTTTTTTATTCTTGATAAAGTAGATAAAGGGGAACTGAAGCTTAGTGATAAGTTTCATATGCCTAAAGCATCTTTAGATACCAACACCTGGAGTCCGATGGTAAAAGATTTCCCTAATCAGGATCTTGATGTCACTTTAGCTGATCTGTTAACTTATGCCGTTTCAAAGAGTGATAACAATGCCTGTGATTTTCTATATACAAAAGTAGCAGGTGGTCCAGCTGCGGTAAATCAATTTCTCCATCATGCAGGTATAAAAGATATCTCTATCGTCTATACCGAAGGAGAGATGGAGAAAGATTGGGCCTTACAATATAAAAATTGGTGCAAACCTGCAGGAGCGATTAAATTGCTGCAGCTCTTATATAGCCAGCAGTTACTCTCAAAAGCGAGCAACGATTTTCTCATACAGATCATGAGAGAATTGCCTGATTGGGGTAAAAGAATTACAGTTCTTTTACCAGCGACAGCTGAATTAATTCATAAAACGGGTGCATCAGGAGTTAATAAAGAAGGGATAATGGCTGCATTTAATGACGTCGGTATCATCACATTACCCAATGGTCAACATCTCGCAATAGCCGTATTTGTCTCTGATTTTAAGGCGCCACAACAAAGAGGCATAAATGTAATTGCAGCAATTTCTAAGGAAATCTGGGATTACTATGCATCAAATCCATAAGGAGAACGATAATTTTTTTTAGTAATGGCTATGTTTTATGAAAAGTATATGCCCTTCATAAACATCAAAAGGGCCTAATTTTCATTAGACCCTTTATCTTGGCGTTTAACTGCACAGTAATTTTTGTGTTTCTTATCGTTTAATCTTTTTTGTTTCGTCATCCAAAAGGTTATGGGTCAATTGGATTTATTACTGTATTACGGTTCAGTTAGAATGATTATGCCCAATATTAATCTCACATTCCAGTTTACAATCTGATGTTATTAGATATACGATAAGAATAAAAGAATATTAAATATTTTTTATGATTTTCGCCGGGATTCCGCCAACAATCGTATTATCGGGAACATCTTTACCAACAACAGCACCAGCAGCCACCACGGCATTTTCTCCAATAGTAACACCAGGTAAAACTGTTGCATTTGCACCAATCCACGCATTCTTTTTTATATGGATAGGAGCGACAGTTAATGATTGTCTGTTGTGAGGTTCTATTGGATGTCCTTCGGTCAATAAACTTACTTTGGGCGCTATTAATACATCGTCTTCAATAATAATACCACCCAAGTCCAAAAAGACACAATCAAAGTTGATGAAAACATTTTTTCCTATGGACGTATTCTTTCCATAATTTATATATAATGGTGTAAACACAGTTGTACTTTCATCTATATTACCGGCTGTAATCTGAGATAAGATATCCCTAATTTCTTTGGGATCATCTGAATTGTTCATTTGTAAAAGTAAAGCTTTAGTCGCAAATGAAGCTTCGCGTAAGCGATAAGCTTGTGGATCACCGGGAGCAATACTTTTCTGTCTTTTTAATCGATCAAAAATATTTTCTTGATTAATGTTTTCTGATTTTTCCATTGAATCTGATATTAAAAACTCCAAATACCTTATTTAATTTAAAATAACGACTTTATTTTAAATTAGTTTTAAAAAATTCTGTCAGTTTTTCAAAAGGAATCTTATCACATTGATCATACAGATCAACGTGAACAGCATTGGGTATAATAATCAATTCCTTGGGTTGGGCGGCAGCTTTAAAAGCATCTTCACTGAAATATCTTGAATGTGCATTTTCTCCAGCAATGATTAACATTGGACGAGGTGCAATCTCTTTGATATAAGTAAGGATTGGCATATTCATAAATGATAAGGGTGAAGTTGCGGTCCAAGAAGCATTTGAATTAATTGATCGAGGATGAAATCCTCGTGATGTCTTATAATACTCAAAATATTCCTTTACAAATTGAGGTTCATCACCAATCAATTTTTCGGGTAGGTTGTTTGATGATGGAGCATAAGTTCCGGTTTCAGCGTCTTTCCAGCGTTGTTGACTTAATTGTTCCAGCATTTGTGTGCGTTGTTCCGGGGTTAGTATATCATTATAGCCTTTTGACATCACACGACTCATATCGTACATACTTGTAGTTGCTACTGCTTTAATACGTTTATCTACTGCTGTTGCATTTAATGCAAATCCTGCAAATCCACAGATACCAATAATTCCAATTTTGTTCCTGTCGATATTTTTCTGTAAACCTAAAAAGTCAACAGCTGCACTGAAATCTTCAGTGTTGATGTCGGGTGAACTAACATTGCGTGGTTCTCCGCCACTTTCACCAGTAAAGGAAGGATCAAAAGCCAACACAATAAACCCTCTTTCAGCCATTTGGTTTGCATACAGTCCCGAAGATTGTTCTTTAACAGCACCGAAAGGGCCACTGATGGCAAGAGCTGAAAAGATTTTACCGTCGCTGTTTTTAGGAACGTATAGATCACCTGATAGGGAAATACCATAACGGTTTTTAAAACTTAATTTTGTACGCGTTACTTGATCACTTAATTTGAAAGTGTAATGATCTTTTGAAGTATTCATTTTCTTTGAATTTTGATTTGACTGTTCATTTTGTGCAAATGCCTTTCCTGAAAGCAGAAAAGACAAAGCCATCACTATAACTGCTCTTTTCATATCTGTATAACTTTTAATCGTATAGATACAAAAGTAGATCAGGATCATGATGATATGTTAATGATGATCAAACCAAAACCTAAGAATTTCAAACTTTAGAGTCACGGACAGATTTTGGGTTTGTTCCTGTCAGTTTTTTAAAGAAATTATTGAAATAAGTGGTGTATTCAAATCCTAGCGCACTAGCGACCTCTGAAATATTCCAATCGGTGTGCTGTAAAAGGGCTTTTGCTTCTGTTAAAATTCTTTGAGTGATCAAGTTCGTTGTCGATCTACCTGTAATTTCTTTTACAGCACGATTAAGATAGTTGACATGGATGTTCAGATTTTGAGCATAATCCTGTGCAGTTTTCATTTTGAGGGGACTTGAAGGAGTTTCAATAGGAAATTGTCGTTCTAGTAATTCCAGAAAAACCGATGCTATACGTGCCTTTCCATTTCTGCTCGACGTATACACTTCAGAGGGTTGAAGTTTAAGTGCTTCATGAATAATCAGATTGATATAATTGCGTATCAGTTCATCTTTATAAGTATAATCACTCTCTTGCTCCTCAATCATCTTTTGAAAAAGGGTATTCAGAAATAATCGTTGATCTTCAGATATTTTAAGAATCGGTGTGCCTCCTATTTTGAAAAAGGGAGATTGCTGCAAGCTTTCTATACGTTCCGATTGTTTTAAAAAGTGTTCTGAAAATAAACAAGTATAACCTATGTATGTCGTGGAAATTGTTTCCCAGGAGTAGGGGATATGCGGGTTTCCGAAGAATAGTATTGTGCCTTCCTGTTCAAAGCTTTTGTCTGCATAATGGATTTTGCTTTTCCCTGTCGTGAGGCAGATTTTAAAAAAATCCTTGCGGCTGTACAAGCGCGTAGCATTACTATCATCATCAATCTGAAATGCTTTAAAACCTTGCAATTTAAGTTCATTATTGAATTCTGAAATACTGCGGACCATTTTCGTTTCCATAGCGTAAAGTTAAGAAAATCAAATTTAATAGTCGTTATTACAAATTCATTGTAAATCGAATTGTAATATTTTTAAAATTCCTATTTTCACTCTTTTGAGACATAGCTAAAACTACAGATTCCAATAAATCCAGTTGTTTCTATATATAAAAACATCGTAATCATAAACTTTTTAAACATTAATTTTCCCTTATTTGAGATTATTCTATTGCATTATTGATTTAAAGCTTTATTTTTGTGGTTGTTACATTATAATATACAGAATTACAAGGCTATTTTTTGATGATGGATAATAATTGTGATTTAATCTTAGGATCATTTTACACTAAAAAGTTAGTAGATCAACTTCAGCTTTCAATGTGCATATTTCTTAATAAAGAAAAACAAAAGGCAATTGGTTTATTTCTGGCGGCTGATAAAAATGAAGAGGGGGAATTATTAATTAGTTACGTACAAGATAATGTAGGTAAGCCTTTAACACTGACTATTAATAAAGATGTGGTATTAAGCAATATCAATCATAAAAAAGAAAACTTTTACTATTGGCAGGGCACTGTCGGTACAATTCGTAGTTTGTTGCAGCTATTGGATTTCTATTGTATTAATGAGTTGGGCCAAAAACCTGTTATTTCAATTGTTAGTCATCCCTTTGTTATCGAAATCATGAGTATGTTAGAGGAAATTGAAAAGAGAAATCTGCAGATTGAAGCAAGGCTAAAGCTTTAAATTCGTTTGAATGCTAAATATCCGAAGTTAAAAATTGAAGCTTTGATTGATAAAAATAAGCTATTCATTATCTTTTCTTGGACAGATAATTTTTTAACTTAGGTTTGTTTTAAATAAGTTTTAATGCGATTTGGTCTTTAGTAAGTAAGTTGTATATTAGGTCATTAACTGTTTTCGCTCTTAAGTTCCTTCTTTATGAAAAGAAATCAATTTTCATTCATTTTTATGGCAATTTTTATGCTGACCATGTTGTCAAGCTGTAAGTTTGGTCGTTTCATATGGTATAATTTTGCAGACATTGATGATTACAAAATTTTTCCTACCCGGGAGCTACAAGCTTCTACAAAGCCTTTTACTTTCTATACTGCAAGTAAGGAATTGGTTCCGAGCAATAGAACATATGAAGAGGCAGAGCTTTCGTATGATAATTTTTTAGATCAGACAAAATCTGTCGCTTTTTTGGTTATCCGCAATGACAGTATTCTTTATGAACGTTATTTTGACGATTATGATACCGCTTCAATTGTGCCTTCGTTTTCTATGGCTAAGTCTGTCACCTCAATGCTCATCGGTTGTGCCATTGACGACGGACTTATCAGTTCTGTTCAAGATCCGGTTAGTAAATATGTCCCTGAAATGGCAAAAAATGGATTTGATAAGGTAACGATAGAGCATTTGCTACAAATGACTTCAGGTCTTAAATTTAATGAAGGTTACTTCAATCCCTTTGGAGAAGTCGCTACATTTTATTATGGCCTTGGTTTGCGCAAGAGTACCGAGAATCTAAAGCTGGAAGCAGAGCCCGGAACCCGCTTTGCCTATGCGAGTGGTAATACCCAGATTTTAGGGTTGGTGCTGGACCATGCGTTAGCAGGAAAATCTATTACTGATTATCTGCAAGAAAAGATATGGCAACCAGTAGGGATGGAGTATGCTGCCTCCTGGAGTATCGATCAAAAGAAAGACGGTATAGAGAAAACCTTTTGTTGCCTGAATGCGCGTGCACGTGATTTCGCAAAGTTGGGAAGGTTGTACCTTCATCAGGGAAATTGGCAAGGAAAGCAGTTGGTTCCCGCAGATTGGGTGAAGGAATCTACACGAGTAGACAGCACCGGTGGAAGCTCCAAAAATTATCAGTACCAATGGTGGTTGCCTACCCAGAATGGCGATTTTATGGCGCGGGGTATCCTTGGACAATATATTTATGTTAATCCACAAAAAAACTTGGTTATCGTTAGACTGGGACACAAAGTAGGCACCAATTGGAGTGAAGAGTTTGTACGCCTATCGGATGAATATTAAGGTGGGTTACTTTCATTCTAAAATTCACCTATCTCAACAGTTTTAAACAAGGAGGCTTGGGGTAGGATTGGTATTCCTTGAGCATTCATCAAAATTATAGAGGAGCGCAATGCTATCCAATATTGACATTAATCCAGAGTACTAAGCAGGTGGTCATTTTTTTTATGCGTAACAACCCTGTTGAATTCCTCCTATAGTATTACATCTTCTATTAAAACCATATTTCTAATAGATTTCTAATTATTTGCCTCTATATTCCAAACTAAATTTGTCTTAACAAAAGAATCAAATTAAAGACAGATTATCATGAATAAAAAGGTGCTATTAGCGTCGTTATTGTTGACCGTAGGTCTAACTGGTATACACACAAGTAATGCGCAGACAAATGATTTTGGAAATCCCAAACTCATACACTATCTGAATAAGGAACATACCCGTTATGTTAGCTTCAGTGGCTATGCAGAACTTTGGGCACGTTATACTCAATTAAATCCAGGCAGTCTTATTAATAATGAATCGGTAGGAAGTGTGTCCGATTTATCACTACGCCGTATTCGCGCTAAGATGACGTATAAACCAACAGAAAATTTATATTTCGTATTACAGATGGGTCCTACAAATGTTAATGTGAACAGTAAAAATAACACCTACATGGATTTACTTGACGCATATGCTGAGTATAGCTTTAGTCCTAAGCTTGCAGTAGGTGCCGGACGTTCGACTTGGAGAGGCCTATCCCGTTTTACAACAGGACCGCAAGCAACTTTGCTCTATGATCTACCCTTATATGCTACATCAAACACCGGTATTACCGATATGACTGTCCGTGAGATGAGTGCTTATATTAAAGGTCAATTGGGAAGATTTGATTATCGTTTAGTCCTTGCTGATCCCTATACCGCAACGACTGCAGATCCAGCATTAAATGTTGCTAAATTCAGTAAAAATGAAGCCCGTAAAGATATATCAGGCTATTTTAGATATGCCTTTTTTGATAAAGAAAATAATGAAACACCTTTTAATGCAGGAACATATTTAGGAAAGAAAAAGGTGTTAAGCGTAGGTGGAGGTTTTGAATATATGCACCATGCATTATGGCATTTAGATGCTAATAAAGCAATACAAAATGATGATATGAAAAGTGTCGCTCTTGATATTTTTTATGATGCTCCAGTTAATAAGGAAAAAGGAACTTCTATCAGCGCATATGCGATGGCCGTGCACAATGATTATGGTCCTAATTATATCCGATTCTCTGGAACAAATAATCCAGCTACAGGAATAGTTGCGACCAGTGCCAGTTTAAATGGGGCCGGAAATGCATTACCTACTGCAGGAACGGGTAATACATTTTATGCCCAAATAGGAGGCACATT
The DNA here is from genome assembly GCF_042686355.1 of Sphingobacterium anhuiense. Classification (NCBI taxonomy): domain Bacteria; kingdom Pseudomonadati; phylum Bacteroidota; class Sphingobacteriia; order Sphingobacteriales; family Sphingobacteriaceae; genus Sphingobacterium; species Sphingobacterium anhuiense. The sequence goes on along the minus strand of NZ_JBHUPE010000004.1, from coordinate 1,070,602 downwards.
ACCTTATTTCAGTCGAAATAATCACAACCTGCAACTACAGCCAGCAGTCTCAGTACAATTTGCGGACTACAATGCTTTGAAAGATAATAGTGCCATATACGATGCCGGAATATCAATGTTATTTCACGGAAATAGTAGTCGCTTGACTTTTGATGCACAAAATAGACCAATTTATAATTCGAATGCGGTAAGCGAAAGTTTGGTAACAGATCATAAATGGGCATTTATTCTTAAATATCGAATTGATTTTAATTAAATATATAACATGAAAAGGAAAAATTTCATACAAACATTAGGAACAGTTGGCGTCTTAGGCGTTACAAGTTCTAGCTTATTAGCTGCTGATCATAAAGAAAAGAAACCTGTGTTTTTTCATTATTTACTTTTTTGGTTAAAACCTGAGCTTTCAGTAACGCAAGTAGAAGAATTTAAAGAATTTTTTGAAGGACTTAAAAAATTGCCATATGTCAAAAATGTGCGTTACGGCAAACCGGCTGCTTCAAGTCCACGCACGGTTTTAGATAATAGCTTTACTTATAATGCAGCTATGGAATTTGATAGCCTCGAGGAGCTGGAAGCTTACGGCAAATTACCGCAACATCTTGCTTTGGTGGCAAAGTACAAGCCCTATTTTGACCGTATGATGGTTCATGACAGTGTATTTGAAAATTTGTAAAAAAATAATAGATCTTAAAATTAATAAAAATGAAAATTATCTCGAAAACAGTACTATTTTTCTGTTTAGCATTTATTGCTCCATCTTTACATGCTAAGGAAAATCATGGAAGCTTCAAATCGGTAAAAGTTGAAGAAAGTGAAGGTAAAATGCCTGCTATTCGATTAATCAATAATGCAGATGGAACTTGTACTTTTGAAAAAGGCTATATTCCAACCTTGAAACATGCGAGTACAACCACTTTTTGGTCGAGCAACAAGACAGAAGATTGGGAAAAAAATGCACACCCCGCTCCACGACGTCAATACGTCGTTACATTAAAAGGCAATATTCGCTTTAAGGTGAGTGACGGTTCTACATTTTTGATCAAGCCAGGTGTTATCTTACTTGCAGAAGATTTAAAAGGTAAAGGTCATAGTTGGGAAATGGTACACTCAAAAAGCTGGGAACGTTTATATATACCACTACAGGATGGCGCCGACGATCTATTTGTCGCAGACCATTAATCAAATGAATCATTAACTTTTGCTTTCCTTGCTGTTATGTACATCAAGGAAAGCAATTGTATGTCACTATTTAGTGTATTTATCTGAGGTTCAAGATTTATTTTATTTAAAAAGTATCTACATTTGTTCACATGAGGGTATTAGTTGTAGAAGACAATGAGCGTGTTTGTGCGGTTTTACAAAAGGGGTTAAAGAGCCAGGACTATCAGGTAAATATTGCCATCGATGCTGAATCTGCTTTAAAGCAGATAAAATTATTAGATTACGATCTTCTTATTATTGATATCATGCTTCCCCGTATGAGCGGTATAGAACTAAGCAAGCGTATGAAATCTACTTATCCTAAAATCCCGATTATCATGTTGACAGCACTTGGTCAGATCGATGAAAAAATTGCAGGGTTTGATGCTGGTGCAGATGATTATATGGTAAAACCTTTTGATCTTCGCGAATTATATGCCCGTATTGCAGCTGTTTTAAAAAGAAATAAAGAGTTTGGCAGTTGGGATAATAATGAATCCTTAAATTATGATTCTTTAACGCTTAATTTGAGAAGTAAAAATGTGAGTCGCGATCACATTGATATTAAACTGACTCCTAAAGAATTTGACTTACTCGTATTTTTTATGCGTCATCAAGAAACGTTATTGAGCCGTGATGAGATAGCCAGAAATGTATGGGGAAAGAATTTTGATACAGGAACGAATTATATCGATGTTTACATCAATTATCTCCGAAAAAAAGTTGATAAAGGCTTTATTACTAAACTCATTCATAACAAATCAGGGCATGGTTTTATCTTATCAAATAAAGAATGAAAATAGCTTCTCGTACTTCCTTAGTATTAACGTTATTCTCTGCGGCAATACTATTTCTTTTCGCCTATAGTATCTATTACTTTTCTGAAAAAAATAGGCAAGAAGAATTTATAGACCGGTTGCGGTATAAAATAACCTGGCGTGCTGAATTTATTTTTGATGCCAAAGTTAGTGAATCCCAATTGCGCCAGATTCATGAACAAAATAAAAAAAAGATTAACGAAGCGCAGATAACAGTTTTTGATAATCAATTTAAAGAACTCTTTGTTGATTTTGGCGAGCAACATTATGATCGTGCTTTACTCGAGAAGATTCGTAATAAAAATTTTATGACCTGGAACCAGGGAGATGAGCTCTTTATGGGGATGCATTATCCTTTTCAAGGTAAACAATACTATCTGATTGGACATGCTTACGACCAGACAGGTTATGCCCATATGCAACTTTTGAAGCAGCTTCTTATCAGTATTTATTTTGTTGCCATTATTTTTATATTTATAACCTCTTTTTTCTTTGCCCAGTATATTTTAAAACCCATCAAACATATTATCAATGAAATACGGGATGTTTCTGAACATAATTTAAGTAAAAGGGTATATTATCGAAAAGCAAAAGATGAGCTTTCTGAATTGATTGATACTTTTAATGGAACATTCAATCGACTGGAAAAGTCCTTTAACAACCAAAGGCATTTTGTTTCCATCATATCGCATGAGTTTCGTACTCCCTTATCGGCTATGATTGCAGAACTTGAACTCGCAAAAGAGTTAAATACAACGTTAGAAGATTACAAGCAGTCTATTGATACCGCTTTATTAGATGCTAAGGAAGCAACAATATTATCCAGTTCCTTATTGGACTTTGCCCGTGCAAATTATGATAGTTCACAAGTTAGCTTTAGTTCTTTAAGGCTAGATGAAATTCTTGTAGAATCAAAATTTATGGTTCAGGATAAACATAAAGATTACCGCGTTAGTATATCTTTTGATTATGATCTGCTGAACACGGTAGAAGATCAAGAAGAAATTTTGGTGGTGGGCAATGCCTATTTACTTCAAGTAGCTTTCGCTAATCTAATAGAGAATGCCTGCAAATATAGTCCTGATAAACATTGTCTAGCAAATATTATATACCATGAAGGGATAGCTACCATTCAGGTCTGTGACAAGGGCAGGGGCATTTCGTCAGAAGATTTACCACATATCTTCGAACTTTTTTATCGATCAGAATCATCTCCAGATCAACATGGACATGGTATTGGACTTTCAATTGTCCAGCGGATTATTGATATGCATAAAGGTAAATTACAGGTGCAATCTGAGCTAGGTCAAGGCTCTATATTTACAGTACAATTTAATAGAATTTCTTAAATTACGTTCATGATGAACGTTATCGGCGATGTATCCAAACGGTAAAAATTCAAACCATATCCAATTCAGTCTCAAAAGATGATATAATTACATTTGTCTGAATTTGTAAAATTATGTCAAGATCAGTACGGAAAACTAAAATATTCGGAATTACAAATGCAAAGACAGAGAAACAAGATAAGAGAAGATGGAATAGAACTTTTAGAAAAGTTTGTAGAAAATTAAACCGCCTTGAAAAAGGAACTCCTGTTAAGATTCAAAGTATCATTGATGTCTGGGATGGTGCAAAAGATGGAAAACGATACTTTAAAGATGCCACAATAAAAGATATGAGAAAATAATCCGTTATGCCATTACTTAGCAATTTTTTTGATAGCATATGTAGCACTAAGTGTGTCGTCCCCGTTTATTATTGTAACACTAGCGCAATGTGTATTTTTTAAATATAAGATTTAAGTTAGCATATTATGAAAAAATACTTAAGATTACTAAGTTTAATAACGGTTGTTACAGCAGGAATTTTTGTGACCAGCTGCAGCAAAGATAAGGACAATTATCAGCCCGTGCCAGCAGCTTTATTTACGATGGTAAATGGCTACAGTGGTGCAAAAGCCGTGATTTATTATGCAGATGGAAATATCCTTCAGAGTCCTAATTTTCCACTATTATATAAATCTCAAAGTAAGGTAGCCTTATTTCCGGGGTCAAGAAAAATAACCGTTACTGCCGGAGACGGTAAGTTGATCGATAGTACGATTGTGGTTAAAGACAGTACCATTTATAGTTCTTTTCTTTACGGAAGTAAATTAAAGCCAGTACAGGCAATAACCACAGACCGAGTGAATAAAGACATCAAAAAAACGGAATCCGGATTACGCTTTTTTAATTTCTCTGAAGGCAGTGATCAAGTAACGCTTCATATCGGAGATCAAGCCGCTCCTGCAGCATGGACCGACCGTGTTAAAGAAACACAGCAATCAGTGACAGCAAATGAAGGCTTTATCGCACAAAAAAGTGGCACTTTCACAGTAGTTGCTAAAAATAAAGCAGGAAAAACGCTCGCAACACGTGAGCAAATTAAATTAACTGAAAATCACTATTATTCTTTTATTCTGGTCGGTGATCCAGCTCAGGACAGTCAATCCGTATATTTAGGATTGGTCGAGCAACATGCAAATTAGTCCAGTTTAATTTCATCTATTTTAAAAGCAAGCGAAGCCCTTATTTAACCATAAGGGCTTTATTTTTTACATTATGCTGTTCTCTGTCATCGTATGCTTCGATATGATTATGGAGCTTAATATACGCCACGTTTAAATTATACACCGTATCTGGACTACAATGTTTATTCAAACTGGATGATATAGAAATTTTTTATTAAAAATAAATTTACACCAGAAAGAATGAAGCAATTGATTTGGCAATCAAAATACATGCGTTGTTGGCTAGATAAAGTCTTCAAATTATTCAACCTTTATCGCATAAATGATTTATTGCTCATTTATGATATGTATGTGAAGTAGCTGCTCCCAAAGATTGCAGCTATTTGTAATTTAATTAAAAAAAGAAGCTATGATAGCAGTAATATTTGAGGTAATTCCCAAAGAGGGAAAAAAAGAAGAGTACCTGAACATCGCAAAGGCACTAAGGCCAGAATTAGATCATATTTCGGGATTTATCTCCATAGAACGGTTTCAAAGTCTTGTTGATCCTAAAAAAATTCTCTCACTTTCATTTTGGGAAAATGAAGAGAGTGTTAGAGAGTGGCGTAACCTGACGAATCATAGAAACGCACAGCAATCAGGAAGAAGTTCGGTGTTTGACGATTACAGGTTGCGTGTAGCAGGCGTAATTAGGGATTATGGTATGACTCCAAGAGACGAAGCTCCTGCAGATAATATTTTTTAAGGTAACAAAAAAAAACTGAAAATGATAACATACCAAATTGAAGATACAGTTGGATTCGAGGAATTTAAACACGTATTGATAAATTCCACACTAGGAGAGAGACGACCAGTCGATGAACCTGATAGATTATCAGAAATGCTCAAACATGCAAATCTTATTGCTACCGCACGGGATTCGGGGAAATTGATAGGTGTAGCAAGGTCTTTGACTGATTTTGTTTACTGCACCTATCTTTCAGACTTAGCAGTCGATGAGAACTACCAAAAGATGGGAATCGGAAAAGAATTAATACGACTTACAAAAGAGCATAGTCCCAAAGCAAAACTTATTTTATTAGCGGCACCAAAGGCTGTGGGGTATTATCCTAAAATTGGTATGACCCAATGGGAACAATGCTACGTATTGGATAATGTTGAGGATTTAAAATAAGTTGTCAAAGGATAATGGAAAAGCCTGTAATAATTAGGGAAATGCAAAAGGCGGACATCCCCGAAGTATTAAGATTAATGGAGGCAATAGTTGTTTTTGAGGGGGACACCGATTTTAGTCTTACGGAAAATGACCTGTTGAAACGTGGTTTTGGCGATAGGCCCGAGTTTGGGGCTATCGTTGCACAAGGAGAGAAGAACCAGCTCATAGGCATAGCAGTTCACTATAACATTCCTTTTATGCATAACCACAACCCCTCATTGATGCTCAAATGGCTGTACGTTGATACCAATCACAGGGGAAAAAGTGTAGGTCGAAAATTGCTTAGCGGTCTTGCACAATACGCCTTGAAACATGGATACAAAAAATTCAATTGGTTTGTACTCGGAAGTAATGTTGATGCCCAAAAATTCTATCAAAGCATTGGAGCAAACCCTGACAATAAATGGATTCGCTGGACAATTACACCGCACAATATGGCACAACTGTCCCGAGAATAAAGGATAAAGTGCAATATTTCTATTTTCTTAAATCTAACCTCAGCATGCACTCAAAAAAACTATTTTTGTAAGCACTGCCGATACCTATCTCATAATCTTTGAATAAAATAAATACAACTTAAAGCTAGAACTCATCAGTTAATAGCCGCAAAAAAAACAAATCAGCACTTCAGTTTGTTTAATAATAAATATATTGTCAATTAAAATAACTATGTGCTGAGGTATATCACTCCGTATCGACATTGAGTTCGTCAAGAAGGCATTGCCCGAGATACGGGGCGAAAGTAAACAGCTCGATTATGACTGTCGATATTTTGAAAATTTGCAAACGATTACCTTTCACGTCTGTCTCGTTTACAATTTAGGAGGATATGTCAACATGTCTGATGGAAAGTATTGGTACAAACGCTATCAATCGTGAAATCTGCCGTCCTTAAGACATGAAGGACTGCTGCAGCAAAGTTTGTTTTAATTATATCAATGAGATTTTATGAAGTTTGTACCCTTGAGCCAGCCTATACTTTTAGATTTAAAACGGAGCGGTTATAATATTTTGACATCCAAAAATGCAGTTGAAGACAAAAACCCAACATGGTATCCGTTAACTGTAGCTGATGTTAATGACTACTTGTTAAGCCTGGACTGTGAGGGGAGCATTTTTCCAATGCAAGAGTCCGCTCTATTAGTTATTGAAGATACCCTTAATCATATAGATGAAGTGCAGCTTCAGGGCGAAGTATTTATTGAAGTAAATCATTTACAAGAATTACAGGACAAAATTAATTTTTATGGCAAGCGATATACGTGTATTTCCGATCGGGAATATTACGATTTTGCATTCGATCCGAAGCGGGTTCTCGTACGTAATTATGCCTTGCGAACAGGCAACCATCTCCTGTATTTAGCTTATATCAGCTTAAATTATAACAATCATCTTCTCGATGAAATCCAAAATCTTGAGGATCTTACCCTTTCTTTGATCTGCTTAGATCAAGACCAGGCTAGAGATTGGTTTAAGACATATGAGATTACTATGGTGCAATCAGACATCTCGATATATGACAAGGATGCTATTTTAACCGTTTTTTTACTTAAAAAGGATCAACAAATAACGATTCCTTTAGAAGATAAAGATGAGCTGGTTTATAATCTGATGCATATAGAAGACCTGTTGCAACTCCGTGATCTATTTTGGATAGATCCGCGATTACATTAATCGTTCATTATTTTGTTTAGGAATTATTGCATTAAATGTCTTCCAGCAAAAATATTTCTTTCCAAATTTTTTACTTCCAATTTTATATAAAAAGTTGTTTTTTTCTCATTGATTTGTTTGCTTTTAAGTATGACTTTAATAATGGTACTTTATGAAACATTTATTGATATATTTAGGACTTGTAAAATAAGTTGTATATGAGATTAAATGCTGTTCTTATGATTTTTTGTTCAAGTGTACTTTATGGATGTGGGGGTAACAACAACAAAACACCTGCAATAACGAATAAACATGAGGAAAATAAAATTAGTTTTGTGAATATTAAAGCAAAATATGCTCTAACCGAAGAACTGAATATTCAGCTTGAAGCATTAGAAGGAGTTCCGATTGATTCTGTTCAATATTCCATTAATGATAAACCTTTATCAACCGGGTTAGTAAATGATATTGTTCGATATAGTTTAAAAAACGAAAAGTTTGGAAAACAGCTTTTAAAAGCTAAGGTGTACAGAAAAGACGAAATCGAAGATATAGCTGTCAACTTCGAGATCTTACCTGAAAAAGCACCCAATAAGCTTAGCTATCAAGTTATAAATACTTATCCTCACGATATTAAAGCATTTACCCAGGGCCTTGAGTTTTATAAAGATAATTTAGTTGAGAGTACTGGCAACGGTACGACTGTAAGTGATAAACATGGTGTCTCAAGTGTACGAATCGTAAATCCCAAAACAGGAGAAATACTTAAAATAACGGAACTGGATGAAACTATTTTTGGTGAAGGTGCTACCGTGCTAAATAATAAACTATATCAATTGACTTATAAAAATAATGAAGCTTATGTATATAATGTTAATAACTTAAAAAGAATTGGGCGGTTCCCATATTTTCAAAATATGGAAGGGTGGGGCCTGACTAATGATGGGACAAAGCTTTATATGACAGATGGGTCAGAAAAGATATATACCATTGATCCGAGTAATTTTAATAGAAGCAACGAAATCAATGTAGCATCAGATGAAGGTCTAGTTACAGGTACAAATGAAATGGAGTGGGTAAAAGGTAAGATATATGCAAATTTCTTTATGACCAACATGGTTGGCATTATTGATCCAAAAACCGGGACCGTTGAATCAGTGCTGGATCTTTCAGAACTACGTGATAAAGTAACTCAGCACATTGATCTAGATGTACTGAATGGTATTGCATATAATAAAAAATCGGATACGTTCTTTATAACAGGAAAGAATTGGGATAAAATATTTGAAATTAAGATTGTGAATTAGCTTATATACTAATTGAGTTTCTAAAGTATATTTAAGCTATGAAAAGAAAAACTATACTCTTAATAGAGCATAGTTTTTCTTTTCCGTTTTTCTTGATATACCATAGTTCAATTTTGATAGCTACTTATATTCTACCATGGTTATTTTCTTATTCGTTTTTGCCGCTTCATTTCCCCACTCAGCTATAGAATGGAGTAAGGGAATAAGTGTTTTGCCAAAATCAGTCAGTTCGTATTCCACTTTTAGAGGTGGCTTGCTGGTATAAACGGTTCTGGTAATCAATCCGTCTGCTTCCATTTCTTTTAGTTGCAGACTCAACGTTCTTTCGGTTATAACATAACACGCTTTTCTCAATTCGCTATATCGTTTTTTTTCGATTAAATGAATGAGTATTGTTGCTTTCCATTTTCCACCTATATACCTCATTGTGAGGCTGGTATTGCAAGGGTATTGCTTATCGTCTATATTATACATCTGTTACTATCAATTTTGACCGTTATTGCAAAGGTAAAACACTATACTTAGTTTTGCAACACTAAAAAGTATAGTTTAAACTAAATTTAAAAATGATGAGTTTTTTAGACCTTGCGAAACGTAGATACGCAACCAAAAAGTATGATAATGTGAAAAAAGTTTCGGCAGAGCAAATTGAGGAACTGAAAGAGATAGTACGGTTAAGTCCGTCTTCCATTAACAGCCAACCTTGGAAATTTACATTTGTTACAAATGAAGTCGTAAAAAGGGAACTGGCTTCCAAATCCTATATGAACGAAAATTCGGTCAACGATGTTGGTCTTTTAGTTGTGTTCAGTGTAATGGACGATATTGAACATTTTGAGCAACGCAATATTTCCATTTTGCCTGAACTGTGGCGAACGGCTTTTTACGAACCAATTATAAAGTCGAATGGTGATATAGCCACAAAATCATGGATGGAAAATCAGGTCTATCTTTCCTTGGGTTACTTTTTGAGTGCTTGTATCAGTATGGGATTGGATGCCACACCGATGGAAGGTATTGACCGCAATGCCTATAAGGAGATTTTAGCACATGACGGTTTTTCTCCGCTGTTCGCTGTTACGGTAGGTTATGCCGATAAAACTGATTGGGCTCACCCGACTGCTTTACCAAAATCACGTTTTGAATTGGACGAAGTCGTTCAATCCATCTAAAAAGATGAACAAATACTATTAAGTTTGGTTTTCAAAATGGCGTTAGCACCTTTTACATCTGTTCACTTTTAGTTTGTTCATTGGTAAAAGGTGCTTTTATCATGATAGTTTTAAAGTTTTAGCAGATAAGGTTAACATTTTTTTAAATTCTTTGATAGCTTCTGTTTCATAAGTTCCTTTTAATGAGATGATCTTTGCATATCTCATCAAACCATCATCCTGAATGGCAACAGACGCTAATGTAGTCCCCAGAACACTTGTTTTAATGAATATACTGTACCAATTTCCGGAGTTGACGAGTCGAATAGCTGTGGGGATATCATTGACTTCAATCGTAAATTTTGGACTTAGCCCTTTTGCTGAAAAAGCCCTATGAACGGTATGAGTCATATCATACCCCATTGTTGCAATAACCAGAGGAAGTTTGCAAATCTCTTCAAGTGAAATATTAGTTTTATAAGATACTTCCGTACCAGCTAATGCCGCCAGTACCATTGGACAACTGAATAAACTCTTATAGGTAAAATAGGGGACCATTTCGGTTTCATGAAGAGCCAGAACAAAATCTACCTGTGCTTGTTGAAGCTTCTCATACAAACTGTGGGATGGCTCATAGATAACTTTAATTTTTATTTGAGGAAATTTCTCTGTAAAGCCTATTAAAGTTTCTACAAAGAAATCCTTAAGACCATAAGCAACACCTATGGTTACAGTGCCCACTTTTATCTTTTTTAAATCCTGAAGCATCAATTTTCCATCTTCGGCTTTTCTGACACTCTGTTCAGCATATTCAGTAAATAATCGTCCAGGTTCTGTTAGCGTTATCTGCTTACCGATACGGTTAAAAAGAGATACATCCAATTCCGTCTCCAGTTGCTTGATTTGTTGTGATAAAGTACTCTGGCTTATATTTAAGCACTTTGCTGCTTCAGTAAAACTCAGTAATTCTTGTGCTTTTAGAAAATATTTAAGTTGCCTAAGTTCCATTTTAGTTATATGATTTTGCTCTTCCAAAGGTATAAAAAGTATTGTTAATCCATCGAAAAAACCGATCGATGCCATCGAATAAAAACGTTTTGCCGATTTGAAAAAAGAGCGGAGATTTGTCATTATATGAAACCATTGCCTCAGTCTATAGAAAGCGGAAAGTTGAATTTTTTAGAAGTTCTGATTTTGGGCATCGCGCAAATCATACTTTGGGGAGGTTCGTATTTTTTACTGTCAGTCTTAGCGAAGGACATTATAGCGGAAATGAGCTGGTCTTATCAGCAAGTTTATGGCTGCCTCTCACTAGCCCTTTTGGTGTCAGGTCTGCTATTGCCTTTAGTGGGTCGGACAATACAGCAGACTGATCGTAATGCAGTACTACTTTTTTCGGGCTTAGTGATGGCGATGGGTTTGATCATCATCGGCAGTTCAAGTAATTTTCTAATGTTTGCTTCAGGATGGGTGATTATCGGTACAGCAATGGCAATGGGTTTATATGATGCATTGTTTGCTGCAATTGGTAAAAGATACAGTTTCAACGTAGCAAAGTCAATCGTTTGGATCACTCTGGTATCCAGTTTAGCACCTTCTGTTTCTTGGTTATTTACAAGTTATATTTTGGATAGTTTTGGATGGAGGAATACCTGCTATATATATGCCATATTGTTGATCATTACTATATTTCCGATTCACATGCATGTTTTCAAAAATAAAGCAGGAAACAAAAGCATAATAAAGGATGAGACCTTGGAATCCTCAGTCGAGCTCTTCCGTTCTAAATTGTATTATTTATTATCAGCAAATTTTACTCTTGGTGCGGTCATAACCACCACCATTATCATACACTTAATTGAAATATTACTACACGGCAAGACCGAGATGTCAATGGTGTTAATTGTAGTTTCTTTTTTAGGACCAAGCCAAGCCATGGCACGAGTTATGGAGTTGATCATTGGAAAAAGGACCGCTATTGAAATGTCCTTTATTTCTACCACAATCATTTTTTTTGGTATGGTAATGATTTTTGCATCACCAATACTTGCAATACCAGGAGTAATAGTTTTTGGAATAGGAAACGGGATGCGTTCAGTTTTGAGAGGAACCTTGCCATTGTCGGTTTATGGGCGGGACAATTATGCCTTGATTATTGGAAGACTTGCCCGGATGCCGTTACTAGCACAAGCAACAGCTCCTTTCCTAGGAGGATATCTTATTCAGCAATTTGGTATGGTATTTTTTTTATGTGTAATCAGTTTTATGGCAATCGTAAATATTTTTTTAATTGCACTAATCAAACAAGCAATAGAACAGTATAAATTAATTTCAATCCATGAATAATATGAAATATTCTTTTAGACAGGCTACAGCAGGAGATGCTGTTCAAATTTGGAAAATTTTAGAAAAAGCGATCAAGAGACGAAAAGAGGATGGTAGTAAACAATGGCAAGATGGCTATCCTAATCTATCCGTTATTGAAAATGATATTAAAAACAGTGTTGGTTACGTATTGGTAGATGAAGATATTATCGTTGGTTATTGTGCTATTTTGATAAATGATGAACCAGCATATGCTAACATAAAGGGATCTTGGTTGACTAATGGTGATTTTGTGGTTTACCACAGGGTTGCAATTTCTGAAAAGTATCTTGGTCAAGGATTGGCTCAGATAATGTTGCAGCATATCGAAGATTTTGCACTTAAACATAATATTTATAGTGTAAAGGTTGATACTAATTTTGATAATACGGGCATGCTTTGGATATTGCAAAAAATGAGCTATCACTATTGTGGTGAAGTAATATTCAGAGGAAGTCCAAGAAAAGCCTTTGAGAAAATTTTAAAATAAGGTAGATGAAATTATATTCATAATTATAGCATTTGGAGGTTTGAGTTTATCCATCATATTTTAAAAATTTATCATGGATTGTCCCAATTTAAGAGGTGCCAATATTGATTAAGCGTGAATGAATAAGAAAAGTAGAAGACCTGCTTGTTCAGACGATAAGGATTCTGTTGATAGTCAAGAGTTCAATAATATATGTTTATGGCATTCGGTACTTGAGGAAGCCATTGATAGAGGGTATGATACAGGTTACTCCAAAGGGTTTGAAAGCCAATTACTCAAAGGTTGGCTGGAAAACAAGTAGGAGTAACTAATTGAAAATGGTTTATATAGCGTAAATTATTATATTAGAGCATAATAACCCTGGATCTTTCACTTTAATCTTTTAGAAGATCCGGTAAACTTGAATACGATTATATGATAAGGGTATATTTTATTCACTGGTGGTTTCCTTGTTAGCACTTGCGTGTGGACATGAAATAACCGATGGATATTTAAAAGGAAACAGCTATTAAAATTTCAATGCACATGAGAATTAAGTTTTTGAAAAAAATATCAGTAATTGTTTTTCTATCCCTAGTGGTGCTATCCTGTGATCAGAAAGTAACAACAAGCAGTGGTGTCACATCCAAAGCAGGACAAGTATCTGTTGCAAATGAAGGATCGGCACGTCTTAAGTCTAGACCGGAAACTATTGAATTGGCAATAGAAAAAATAAGTAGTGCAGAATTCCTTTCTGCAAAGCAACATGCGAAAGTAAATATACCTTTGGAGAAAATTTCAGATTTAAAGATCGTTCAGAAAAAACTTGCTGGAATCGTAGAATTTGAAGAGAAGGGAAATTACCTGGGTATAAAAAAAATTAATTTCAGGGATGGTAGATCGGTCCAAAATGACGTTGACCTCAGTGAATGCGCTTTTGTTTCATACTTTCCTTCCGAGGACATTTTGCTGTTGGAATGCGGCCATACAATGGATGTAAGCTTTGATCTGTCCACAGGACAGACTACTTATGAGATAGGAAACTTAAACTATGTAACCACATCACCATCGGGGAAATATAGATTGAACAAAGTATTCGAGGGACAGGAATGCTACAGCCATTTTATCCAGGTAAGGAACAACGGTAAATTTAAAAAGATCGCGGAGCTCAATGATTTCTTTGAAAAGAAAACCGGCAAATGGCTTTGCGTAATAGAACAGGAATTTTGGTCAGACGATTCTACTCTTTATTTTGGTCTGTTGACCGAATATAAAGAAGAAGGCAACGAATATGAATTTTACAAAGTAAATATGACCAGCAGTGGTAAGTAACTACAAGTTTCGTCTATCAATGTTAGTAAATCATTTTCAATAGGTATTTCTGTATGAAATTAAATGTATAGAAATTTAATAATCATTCATATATATTACCGACACTTATATTATGTCAAATCTCTTTTCAAGTTTGATAACGCCGTTTTCTATGATCTGAAAAGTCCATATCTCCTGTTGACTTTCCCAATCATAATGAAAGATTGGGTTGCTAAACATCAGGGTGAGAGACAGTGAAAGGGATAAATATTTGTACCCATCTACCCTTAGCACTAACTATCAGCTTTTTGCGGGATTAAGAGAAGCTTAAGATTTCTGATCGGGTAGCAAGCGTTTCGCTCATTTCTAATAAGTATCTTTTTTTACCTGATACTTTGAAGTTTACTATTAAATGATCGTTTTCTTTTACAATTTCCATCCGTTCTAAAGTAAGTCCTTTTGTATTTAAAATTTTTTCCAATTGTGGGATCTGATTAAAGTCAGGATCACGAAAGGTTACACTCAAGAGCTGTTCTTTTTGTAGTTGTGCAATCATTCGTTCCACCCTGGTAACCATTAATAATACCCCAAGAGTTATTAAAGTTAGGCATAGCGCAAGCGCATGATAACCTATTCCTGCTGTCATTCCGATTGCCGCAGAAGTCCAGATTACAGCAGCAGTCGTCAAGCCACGAATAGAAATTTTGTCTTTAAAAATTACACCTGCCCCAATAAATCCAATACCTGTAATAATATTTGCCGAAATTCGGTCATCAGTACCTGCGCCATGCTGGGAAACAATGGTGAAAATGGTCGAACCCAGTGAAATTAGAATTATTGTTCTAAAGCCGGCAGACTTATTTTTGTATTCCCTTTCAAAGCCAATGACTCCTCCACATATGATAGAAATAACCATTGCTACCATATCTTTAATTTCTACTGTAAAATCCATTCGTAAATCCTCTTATATTTATTGCTTCTTTTTAACTTCTTTGGCTGATTTTGTTAAGCTCGCAAAAGGAATTAGCTATTTTGCAAACCTATTGACAAACCTATATAGGAATCAAATCCATATGTATTCAAAGACCCTTCGGTCAATATGAGTACAAGTATTAAAAACTTCGACTCATTTTATTTTTGAATATGATGAAATTATCTGAAATATATAGTTCACTAATATACCTAAATCATCTAATGTTTTTATAGCTAGTCCATTTCCCACTTAGTCAACTACCTTCTCAGAAAGAAGATATTATAGCAGTCAAGTTGATATCGTCTGTTACATTTTGAATGATAATCGATATTTTTGATTATTAAACTTGTATTGTGCTATCCTTGCTCATAACATCCCCGTGTTTATTATTTGTAAGTGTCTAGATTTTAAATTGTGATAAACACCAACTTTATAATCTTCCCATCTTCAGAACACTTAAATATTGGCTTGCTTTTAAGTTGCAGTTCTTGTTTTTTCTCATTACCGTTTAGAAGAGCTGTGGCTAACTTAACTTCTTGGTAGATTGGGGTTACATGGAAACTGTATAAGATAATGGGTATTTATTCGTAAAATTCTTTAGGATAAACGACTTCGCCATTAATATTTTTCAAAGAATCAGGCTGTAATTCTATTGCCATACAATTTTCCTTAGGAACATCAAATGGTAGGGATATACCAAATTCCTCTGCAAGTTTATATCCAAAGCGTGGATAGTAATTCTCATGTCCTAACAATATAATGGATTGATACCCCAAATCCTTTGCTCTTTGATGTGCCTCTTTAATGAGTTTTCCTCCGATTCCCTTACCTTGAAATTCAGGTAGGACTGATACAGGCGCCAGTGCCAGAGACGTTATTTCATCATCAGAAGTCTTTATCTTAATCTCCGTTAATAAGATATGACCCACTATATTGTTCTCTATTTCTGCGACAATTGATAACTCGGGTACAAATGCTTGGGATTTTCTTAATTTTTCTACTAAAAAATGTTCTTTATGGTCACTATATTCCTGATCCTTAAAAGCTTTTTTAATTAAATCAAAAATTGAAAGATAATCTTTCTTGTTTTCTTCTCTTATGGTGGTATGCATTTTTAATATTTTTATTTATATAAATGGTCAAGAATTTCATTCATTCAAGCCTTATTAAAATACCTAATTTAAAAATAAGCAATTATGGTTTGATTTTCACCAAAAGTATATATAGATCCTGATTGACTGCATTTGTACCCTTGCTATTCAAAGCGATGAATGAAACAGGGGAGGATCAACCTATAGCCACACTTTATGCACAATTGCTGACGAATGATTTAACCGGTGCGCAGTTTAAGCTAATTTGCAAAACTATCAGCAGTTCAGACAGCGTTATGGGTTGAATGGTAAGGTAAAGGAGAATATACTTCCTTCATCTTTTACACTCTGAACCTGAATGGTTCCATCATGCAGTTCGATAATTTCTCTACAAAGATAAAGTCCAATACCGAACCCCGATATCACCCCGCCACTCGTTTCCTTCACTCGATAATAACGTTCGAATATCCGTTGCTGATCTTCCTCAGAAATCCCTTTTCCAAGATCTTGAACATTCACTTTTAAACTGTTACCGTTGGTAGAAAAATCTACTTTGATCGTCGATCTGAGAGGCGAATATTTGACCGCATTTCCAATAAGGTTATGGAGTACCTGCGCTATTTTTTCACGATCGGCATGTATCATTATTTTTCCAGATGCTTTAAACAGAAAATGATGCGTTTTGATCGTCGACAGCACTTCATCTTCAATTTCGGCAAACAGTGATTGAAAATCAAAAATAGTTTTCATCAGATGCAACTGACCCGAATCAAGCCTGGAAACGTTAAGAAACCCATTTATCATGGTGTTCATATATTGTACTTGCTTTACAGATTTCCCCAGCATATTTTGCGACATAGGATCTTTTGTAGGTAGATCCATCCGTTGCAATATCTGCAGATAAGCCTTAAGAGAGGTAAGAGGTGTTTTAAGTTCATGGCTCACCATTCCAATGAAATCATCTTTTCGCTGTTCCTCTTTTTTTTGTTCGGTAATATCCCTCAAAGTACCATTTAAGCTGAGTGGATTACCTTTCCTATCATAGAACACCCTTCCGTTCGCCTGCAGCAATCTAATTTTTTTATCAACATTATTTTGAATCCGATATTCTATGAAATAATGACCATCAGAATCTTTACTTAACACGTGCTCGATGGCCAGCGACACGCGATCTCGATCTTCCGGCAAAATAACTGCGATGGCCAGAGAGAGATCCATGTTTTCGTCTGATGAAAGGCCAAACCATTTCTTAAGAAGCGGATTTCCGGAAAAGAGATTTGTTTTAGTTTGGTAGTAGAAGGTCGCGAGCTCGCCCGCATCTACTGCTAGGTTCAGCATCTGTTGATCCTTTTCATTCTTCTTACGCAGCATTACCTGTTGGGTAATTTCTTCAAGAATGACCAAAACACCTGAAATACTGCCATCATGAGAAAATATAGGCTGATAGATGGAATTGACGATTGCCTCTCTCAACCCGGCTTTATCAAGCAGTTTAACTGTAAATTCTGTGTTTATCTTAGGCTCACCACTTTGGTATACATGTTTAAGCCAATTGTTAACGGGTTGTCCCCGCATTTCCGGGCGGGCACTTTCGTGCGGATATCCAATGACTTCCGACTCTTCTCGTCCCCATATCTTAAGAATCGCAGGATTGGCGATTTCAATATGATGTTCAGGCCCTTTTAACATGGCGATTCCGACAGGTGCCTGTTCTATAATTGTACGAATGTATTCCCTGCTGTCGGCCAGTTGCTTGATATACCTGTTGAGCTCTTCGTTGGTTGATGTCAATTCTTCGAGGGTCGCAGCCATTTCTTCGTTGAGCGCCTGTTCTTTTTCTTCTTTATGTTTGATCTGCTCTAAAAACTCACGGCGAGAGGTCACCTCCAGTGCTGTATTCAGTATACACCAAGTTTTATTGTTTTCATCAACAAGAGCTCTATATTCGTAATCGTAATAATCAAGCGTCTCCTTTCCGTTCTTTATTAACTTTGCAGGAGCCGAAGAAACAGAATACGTTTTCCCAGTCCACCAAACCTCTTGCAGCAGCTCTAAAAAAGGCTGTCCCTCCAATTCAGGAATTGCCTCTATCAAGGGTTTGCCTATCACAGAAGCGTCTTTGCCCCAAACCGCCAGCATTCCTTCATTAGCAAAACGGATGATCATATTCTCACCGCTATAAATAGCGGTAGGTGAGGGCGAGGAAGCCAGTGCCTGAATAACTAAATCAGAGCTAAAGGGAATCATATTTGGACTTTCTTGGGAATTCATTACAAACAAAAATATGAAAGATAATTCATTTATAGATAATGGTTTTAAAATATGATTTTAGTGTAATGACCTATGAATGGTTGATAAAAGTATACATCTAAATTTTAGATCAATTGCTAGCAATTCTATTTATCACCCTTTAGCAAATAAAAGATTTCTTTTATCGAATAATCAAGTACATCATGCGAATAGATATCTTCTGAAAAAATTGATTAAACTAATTGTATTTTAGTGGTAAGTTATACGTTAAAAAGCAAATGAGAAAAAAATTAATTAAGCATTTATTTTTAAGACTTTTAATTGGTGCAGCACCTATAGTTTTTTTTGCAATAGGAATGTTTGCTAAAGTAGAGAGTGGTAACAATGGGATGTCGCTAAACTTGGAGAAATTTTTACCGGTTTGCCTAATTTTAATTTATGTTTCTTTTCTAATTATTGAAGGGCTTAATCATCTTATAAATGGTAGAATCAGTTATGGATTATGTAGTATTAGTGCAGTTGTCATTTTAGTTGTGGTATTTTTATTCATTATGTATTTAGAACATCTGTAATGAAAAAACGCTCAAAAAGCTTGGTTCTATACCCTTAGTATTACAAAATTTCACTAAGGATGAGGCTGATTTAAAGATGGATATGGATATGTGGATATATCTATTGAAAAACATAAGTGAACTTGATAAAATACCGGATTTTTGGATAAACTGGTATTAGGCCTTACCATTGAAGAGATCGAAAAACTGAAATAAATCAAAGAAATTATATAAGAATATAGAAATCCATTCTGTCAAGAATGGATTTCTATGTTTTATACCATCCCTATAGCTTCCCGTATTTTTTAGTTAAGAACTAGTTGGACCGAGACTCTCAATTAATCAAGATTATAAGTCTGATTTCAAAACAGCACCGTTGCTTGCATTAGTAACCAAGGCCCTATATTGACCAAGCCACTTTGATTTCAATGTTTTTTTTATAGGTACAAACGTTGTTTTTCGTCTGTCAATTTCCTCATCATCCAAATTAACAGATAAGATGTAATTATCTACATCAATATGAATTTCGTCACCATTCTTAAGTAAGCCAATCATGCCACCCTCGGCTGCTTCTGGCGATACGTGGCCGATTGAGGCTCCTCTTGTTGCTCCACTAAATCTTCCATCTGTAATTAGTGCAACAGAACTTCCTAATCCCATGCCCATGATCAAACTTGTGGGAGTTAACATTTCCTGCATGCCTGGTCCGCCCTTAGGACCTTCATATCTAATTACCACGACATCACCCGCCTTTACTTCTTTCATTAGTATACCTGTAATAGCTTCATCTTGTCCATCATAACATACCGCCTTACCGGTAAATACCCTTGCACCGGTAAGGCCAGCTGTTTTTATAACAGCACCTTCCTCAGCAAGATTGCCGTAAAGAATGGCTAATCCGCCTACCGGACTGTAAGGATTGTCAATAGTTCGGATGATATTCTGATCTTTTATCTCTGCATTCGCAATTTTTTCTAGTAATGTTTCCCCGCCGATTGTCAAATTGTCTAATAAAACTGTATCACCCCTTTTTGTCATTTCCTTCATCACTGCATTTACACCACCAGCCTTATTAATGTCTTCCATGTGTACGGTTGATAGGCTAGGAGATATCTTCGCGATATGAGCAACTTTTTTAGAAATCTCATTGATGTCTTTGAGTTGAAAATTAACATCTGCTTCATTAGCAATAGCCAGCATATGTAAAACCGTGTTTGAGCTTCCGCCCATTGCCATATCCACAGCAAAAGCATTCCTGACGGCATTTTCATTCAAAATGTTTTTTAACTTAAAGCGTTCACCAGCAGCCTCGTCCTTTGCTATTTCACAAATTCGTTTCGCAGCACTTCTGTATAGTGCCTCACGTTCACTCGTTTGAGCTAGTATTGTTCCGTTTCCGGGTAGCGCAATACCCATAGCTTCCATTAACGTATTCATGGAATTTGCGGTAAACATGCCCGAACAGCTACCTCCGCTAGGGCAGGCATTACATTCAATATCCAGTAGTTCTTCATCACTGATCTTTCCTGCCTCGTGTTTCCCAACAGCTTCAAAAGCAGAGGCAAGATCAATTGGACTCCCATCTTTTTTATATCCTTTGGCCATTGGACCACCGCTCACAAAAATTGTTGGCACATTCACTCTAAGAGCACCCATGATCATTCCCGGAACTATTTTGTCACAGTTGGGTATCGCTATCATTGCGTCAAGTTTGTGCGCATTCATCACTGTTTCTATTGAGCTTGCAATAAGTTCTCTGCTTGGTAGTGAAAATAGCATCCCATCATGTCCCATAGCAATGCCATCATCGACACCGATTGTATTAAATTCGAATGGAACACATCCATTTGCCCTGATCTCATCTTTTATGATCTCAGCTACTTTATTCAGAAAAAAATGTCCTGGAATTATTTCTATAAATGAGTTTGCTACACCGATAAATGGCTTTGCAAAATCTTCGTCTTTTAGTCCTGTAGCTCGGAACAATGATCTATGTGGTGTTCTATGATTCCCTTTTTTTACTTCGTCACTTCTCATATTGAAAATTTATTTATACCTGCAGATTCTAACAGGATAGGTGATATATAATAGTTCTGGTTCATGTAGGTACTATATCTGAGACTTTAGCCTACTGAGTGTTTCCGGCGATATATTCATGTAGGCAGCAAGATTGGAATTGGACAACCTTTGTATAAGTTCCGGATTGTTTTTAAGTAGATTGCGATAACGTTCGGTAGCACTCTGTGTAAGTAGATTACCTAATTTGGAAGTAATGACCGTTAATCCGTATTCCAGTATATAAATATACATTTTGTCCCATTCAGGTATAGTTTTTCTTAAATAGGAAAAGTCCTCATATGTAATCACTAAAAGTTGTGATGTTTCCACAGCCTGAATATATTCTGTCGAAGGCTCTCTTGAAATAAAGCTCACAATCGAGGTTAGAAACGTATTTTCAAATGCCATAAACCTTGTAATGATACTTTGATCATCATAAGAATAATACAATCGAAGACAGCCCTCGTTAATAAAAAAAAGTCGGTTTGCTACTGCGCCATACTCAAGCAACTGTTCGTTTTTCTTTGCTTCAACTGGTTTAAAGTATGAAATAACAGTGGCTAATTGGTCCCCATTGAGCATTGTTATCTTTTGGATTAAGTCTGCAAGTATCATTGTAATCTTAGATCTAACTTTATTGAAAGTCAAAGTTGCAACAAAAATATTTAAGAAACATTGACGAAGGTCAAAATCGGACCAGTAATAACTGATGCATATTTTTTGAAGAAGTCATCGGTGAAATGGTGTGGTGCAGCGTAATTGATTTTGGCAACGGAGAATCCGTATTAAGAAAAGTGAAAGTCTAATAAAAAAGAAGTAATATTATTAGTTCAACAGCTGAATTAGGATTTACTATCAATAGAAGAAGAACATTAGTACATCATCTTTAGCCTTCATCATATGAATAATGCAAAACGATTGACCGAATTTGTACCCTTACTATTCAATACAATGAGTACATTTAAACTAATTTTTTTTCCATAATAGAATCCTCCATGATAAAACCATCACCAATATCAATGTTCTCTTCTCCGACTTTCTCAAAACCTATACCCATATAAAAATCGATAGCAGAATTATCTCTATTCACATTTAAAGAAAGACTGTAATTTTTGTTTTTCATTGCAATATCTGTCATTGTTTTCATGAGTAATTTTCCGACACCCTTTCCCTGTGATTCAGGAAGAATGTAGATTTTATGAATTTTTGTTTTCGATAAACCTTTATAATTCAATTCGTAAGAAGCATAGCCCAAATGCTTTATTTCATCTTTTACGATTAGAAACTGATGGCCCTTATTTGTGGTCTGTTCAGTTAATGCATTTGTGCTGTACATCATATCAAGCATATAATTGATCTGTTCCTCTGATAAAATAAGGCCGAAAGTATCTGGCCAAGTTTCATGAGCGATCTTTTGGATAATAGGATAATCACTTGAAGTTGCAGTATAAATAGTAAGCATGATTATTTTGAATTTTTAAAATCTTTATTTTTTATTATCATCTAGTAATTGTCTAAATATAATAAATCATTGGTATTCAATGTGAAAAAAATAAAGTGTAATAAAACTAAAAAATATAGTAAATAAAAGCTAATATATTTAGTTTTATTATTTATCTTTGGATATTGAATAAGGATGGACACGCTACAAGATAACCGGTTGCTCAACATTCTTTCGTGTTCATCCTGTTCAATATTAAATTAAAGCAGGGTAGGGTTCTGTAAGTTCGCTTTATAGTAAAGTAATTTAGGATCGAAATGTCAACCCTGTTGGAAGAAAGCAAAAACGATAAATACTAATTGCGATGAATGTACCATTGACAATCGAGATCTTGAAGGACTTAAAGCATAAGGGATATAATATCCTGAAGTCCGACAATAGTGTGGATGATGTTATACAGCATTTTGTCCCAACAAAAGTAAACGACCTATGGGCGTTTATGAGTGAATTTAAGGAAGAGTCTGCGACAGTCGTGATTGAGCAGATCCTAGATGTGCCCGAAGAAGTGTTAGAAGGAAAATTCTTAAGGGTTTTCTGATTGATCTTTTAATTTTTAAAAACTATACAGATGAATTTAAAGCAAATACACGAAGAATATATACTCAATCATCCTACAGCTGTAAGAACAGGTAAAAGTAGATCACAGCTAACTTTTAGACAGATTGCCGGTATCCGAGAGTCAGCCTTTAGTATATCTCAGTTATTTACGATAGCAGATGGTGAAGAGATTATTAGACAAGGTTTTGCTCGCTGGCCAGATGTAATAGCAGGAGAGTTGGAACTGCTCAAGAAGAGAATGGTTGATTGATGTTTAAAGCAAGTTAATTATTCTCGTTTTGCATAAGAATCTGCTGATTTTTTATCTTAACTATTATTCGCTTTGCCACTCCTCTACATTATTTAATAAGCAGCAGATGCAGTATATTTTTAAATTATCCCTAACATAAATCCCTGTAATTACCTTAATGGGTTGTTATGTTAATAGAAATGATTTTTTTATCGTTAAAATAGATTTATGTTTCAGTTATATTAACAAACATTATATCGACTAGTAGCTAACTTCAAAATATTAATAGTTTTTGATCAAAAACAAGTAAATCTTCCCATAGATACCGTATAAAAACATTGTTTGTTGTATAAAAAATATTATCTTTTCCAATCATATTAACGTTTATTATCCATTATTTACAATAGCAGACGTTGAAGAGATTATTAGACAAGGTTTTGCTCGTTGGCCAGATGTAATAGCAGGGGAGTTGGAGTTATTGAAGAAGAGATTGGTTGATTAATATGTATAATGGGAGAGTTTTCGTCTTCAGTTTTATCAAATACCGGATCCTCTTTGGGATAAAGGAATGTCATCGGATCTATTTCTTTTTTATCTCTTCCTCCACTTTATGGTAAAAATCATGCTCAGTCACGTTCATGGTGAATTACATGTAGTAAGGAAGTTTCGAGTAGAATCCTTTAAGCCCCATTAAAGAAAAAAATATCACGAAAAATCTTTCTTAGCGTGGGTGATAGAAACGGCACTCCTTTAATAGGCAAAAGACATCGTGGACAGTAAGGCCCTCCGTTCCTTTTAGGAATGTGACGTGAGGGAGGGAAACGCCCAAAAGAGCTCGCTCATGTCAATGAAAGGGTTTTCCTTCCTGATTTCATAAATTATTAACTCAATAAGGAGATATAAAAAGAAAAAAAGAATTATATTGTTTATCTGTATTCTCATGAATACTGGCTTGTAAGAATCATTAATTTCGGCATGCCACCGACCGAAATGTAATTGTATTTTATAGAACTGACGACAATGACAGGAAAAATAAATAAAGAATAAAAATTATGACACATAGATATTGGGGAAATGTTGAAGCAGATTGGGCTGGATTTTCGTCCGACATAACTTTCTCAAATCCTTTTTTTGACACCCAAAACGTTGAAGTTTTTTTGGGAGATGAATATGATGAAGATGGAGAAGAAATTGAAGAACTACCGAGCGAAAAACAGTTGACAGAATTTGCAGAAACTTATCAAAATTTTATAGCGGATATTGAGACTAATATCAAAAGTATTCAAGACAAAGCCTATGAAAGATATTTAAAATTATATGCACATTTCTATGAAAATTCTGAAAAATCAGGTGAACCAGCATTTAATATTAACAACGCCGATAAACATAATGACCATATTAAAGAGATTATGTACTTGAGAGTTTTGGATGAAAAGACAATTAAAGTATCTATTCGTTACAAATTGGATTCAGAACATGGACTTGAATTTAAGTTTGTAGGTGGACAAATAACAGATGTTGGTGGAATTGCAGAAACATAACGATAAAAAATTCCACTAACAAGGGTTTTGAGCCACTTTAAAAGAGAACACACAAACAAAATTTAAAGAATTCTATGGATAAAAAAGCCAAAAACATATTGTTCAAAACGTATTGGAAAAATGGTTGGATTGATGTTAATGAAATACAAATAGATGCTGCTGACTTTGAGTATGCAAAATCAAAAGGTTTGATGTTTGAACCTTTGACCATTTCTCATGACCAATGTTTGGACAAGATTTTTGAGATACTTCCAACAATTTCAATCGACAAAGTTGCAACAGCATTTTTAAGCAGTCTTTCTAATAGGCGTTTAGATTGGCGTTCCAGTTTGGCTTCCTATTTTATAGCGAAACAATTGGTTCCTCATCAATATACAAAAGCAGTAAGTGGACAAAGTTTTGGAGAAAATGGAGAAGTAACACACGAGAGTTATACTTGTGAAATTTGCAGAGATTTAAAATATGGCATTATAGGAGACAAGGATTATATCAATGAAGACTTAAATGTATTGAATTTTGAAAGAATAAAATGGGGCGGAATTAGACACGGAAACCTTATTTACACTTTGTTCGACCTTCAACAACTACAAATAGCAGAAATCCCGGAACCTTCTACGGAAGATGTTGAGATTTTTAAAAATATATTATCGATTATCAAAAATTCTCAACCGAACGATTATCCAAGTGCATTAGAAAAAAACTTATCTACTGTTTTGAAATCAACTAAAGATGAGCGAAAAATATTAATTGAAATTTTAGCTTGTATTAACATTCTTAAACCAACCTCCTATGACAGACCGAGTAGAGGCAAGCACGATTGGACTTTTGTTGAATACTGGCGTGGAGAAGACAAATATAATGACGAAGCTCTGAATACATATTTTGGAAAATATATGATGTAAAAAAGCGAATTGACAACGTTGAATTAAGAATTTCGTAGCTGAAATGTTTCTCTGATATTTTTTGTAAACTTGAAAAGGGGAGGATCAGGTATTATTCGGTCAACTTCGATCTTTTCATCTGTTTTCCTCCTATTTAAAACTAGTAATTCATCTCTGAATTTTATACTTTTAAAATGTCCAATTTTTTTGAAGTAGGTCACAGGTCAATCTTTTTGAGGGTAAAACGATAGGGAATATGCTAATGTTGCTTTCGGACAAAGACAATATAATCTGTGCTGACCGGCTCAAGACCATTCTTTCTCATCTCTGTTGCTATTTGAGCTCTATGATAGGTTCCGTGATTAAAGGTATGTAGCAATATCTCTTCAATGGAGTTTACAAATTTATCATTTTTAGTGTTTTTATATTGAATGCTATGTTTGTCATAATCGTTGTGTTTTTTGATCTTTTCACCTAAGCCAGCTGAAGCCAAATTATGGTATTGTTCGCATTCCATAATACTATGTTCATCCCAAACGCCTAGGTAAGGTTTTTCACCATTTAATCTACTTAACCAGATTATTTGTGCATTAACAATATGACTCATTAGTCGTAAACAGGAGGGAGGAATTATACTTCCTTGAGATTTTATTGTACTGATGACTGATTTATTGGCCCAGTCATTATATAACCATAAATGTTCAATCGGATTTGACATTGTAAATAAATTACTTTGATTTAAATATACGCAATAATTTCTCTAAGAATTCATTTTGTGAGCGGACTTCTTATTTACTTTGGGCAGTGATTACTTTAAAAAAGATGGATAGCTTATCATTTTATTATAAATGTGTTATCAAGCCTAGTTGAGTAGGTGTCGCGATGATCATTTTCTTAATAGTCACCTAGATTGTAGTGGAAGCATTGTTCCTATGGAGGAGCAAGCGTTATTGGTCATTGACGATGCACTGCCAATATAGATGAAGGGCAGCTTTTAGGAGAAGTATTTATAGAAATAGATCATTTAGAAGAATTGGAGGATAAAATCCAATTTTACGGCAAGCAGTATAAGTTTATCTCCAATCCAGAATATTATGCTTTTTCATTCGATCCAAAGCGGGTCTTAATACGTAATTATGCCTTACGTACAGGTAATCATCTTCTGTATTTAGCTTATATTGGCGTAAATTATCCCACTCATATCATCGATGAGATGCAAAATCTTGAATATCTAACCCGTTCCCTGATCTGCCTAGATCAAGAACAGGCAAGAGAATGGTTTAGCAAACATGATGTTACTATGGTACAGTCAGATATCTCGATATATGACAAGGATGCTATTTTAACCATTTTTTTACTTGGAACGGATCAACAAATAACGATTCCTTTAGAAGAGAAAGATGAGCTGGTTTATAATTTGATGGATACAGAAGACCTACTGCAACTCCGTGATCTATTTTGGATAGATTCAAGGATAAGTTAGATTCTTATTCTTTTTAATAAAATTCAATTTTTATTCAAGATTTGACCAGCTCTGGCTTAAGTACACGATTAAAAATACGGTATTCTTCTTCTATGTAAAGTCTGCATTTTCAGACCGGGAGAAGGGATAACTTTAAAAATTGCATGGGATTATCTAAAATCTACAGTCACGCGTATTTGTTTGTTATCAAACACTCATTTAAAATACTAAATACAATAAATTTTAATTAATCTTCCCGAATTTTTTCACGGTGGTGTTTCCCCCAATCAATCAATTCTTTTACTACGTTTTGCAACGAATCACAATAATTCGAAACGGTATATTCAACGGATGGAGGAGAATTGTCGTAAACTTTTCGAACGATAAGCTTATTCATTTCCAATTCCTTAAGCTCTTTTGATAAGACTTTACTGGTAATACCCTCAACAGTTCTTTGTATATCGCGAAAGCGACTTTTACCCTGATGGACAGCTGTCAATATGGGCAGTTTCCACTTTCCGCTAATGACATAAAGCGAATCCTGTAAGTGTTTAATGTTTTGCGCAATCTCTGCGCTGTTATCCTGTATATCTGGCATCCTTTAGGTAACTGGTATAGTTTGTAAACCAATTACGGTGTAAATTTACAAAAAATTAGAATTATAAGATATGAGTCATAAACAATTAATAGCAGTGGCGGGTGCTGCTGGTACCCAGGGCGGTGCAGTAATTGATGCCTTAATAGCCAAAGGTATTGCGGTAAGAGGTGTTGTGCGGGATAAAAATAGTGCAGCGGCAAAAAGTCTGTCATCAAATGGCATAGAGTTGGTCGAGGCAACGTTTGACAATGTAGAAAGTCTAACTGAAGCTGTAAAAGGAGCCACTGGAATATTCTCTCTGCAGATGGGATCACATCCAGGAAATAAAGGAGAAGAAACACAGCACGCAAAAAATCTGGTAACGGCAGCAAAAGTCGCAGGAATAGATCAGATCGTGCATACGTCTGTAGCCCGAGCAGGGGAGCACGAAAACTTTGTCGGTTGGAATGAGGGCAGATGGGAGCCTACTTATTGGGAGGAAAAAGCGGCCGCCATCATTATTGTAAAAGAAGCAGGATTTTCCTATTGGACGGTTATAAAGCTACCATTAATTATGGAGAATTTACTTCCGTCCAAAAGTGCAGTATTATTTCCTACAATCGCTCAAGGAAAATTGTTTTCTGCGCTTGAACCTGAAACAGTATTGGACTGGATATCTCCACAGGATATTGGACGATTTGCTGCCGAAGCATTTGCACATCCCGAGAAATTTAATAAAAAAGAATTTGCAATTGTTGGCGATAAACTTACACTTCCAGAAATAGTGGAAACACTTTCGTCACTTACTGGTAGAGAATTTGAAGTTAAAACCATAACGCGTGAAGAGGCTTCAGCATTAGGTTTTCACGAACTGTCACATCAGAGTTTTTCATGGATGAATGTTGAAGGTTATAAAGTTGATCCTCAAGAAGCGGCAGGTTTTGGAATCCAGCCGGAATCGCTACGCTCTTATTTAGAGGAGAATAAATCGCTACTTCAAGGAACCGAGAAGCTATGAGAGCATTAATAGAATCAAAAGCAGAAGGCTAACACCAAAAAGGTATTGAGACAGCTTTAAAACTGAAATAATCAAATAGATCATATAAAATAACATATAAAGCCATTCTGTCAAGAATGGCTTTATATGTTTTATACTTTCCTTACGGCTTCCCGTATTTTTTAATCAAACCGATCACCACAAAAATCCATATCAGCAACAGCTGTTATTGGAGTGTGTTGTTATACCATGATTTGAGTGCGTAAGATTTTAAGAATTGAAGAAAACTAACAATATTGTTATTATATGCTAAAATCGTACAGTCGAAATGTGATTTTTAGAAATCGAAGTGCACATCAAATTCCCTCCATCAATTGATCATTAAAAAGTTGTGGATAATTTTTAGTGAGTTCAGATTTCCAATTATGCATTTGGAAATCATTATTCCTGATTCTACCATCCGGGTCCATCAAAACATACCTAGGGATACCGTTAAACTTAAATAGTTCGCGCAATGCCATATATTCATCTGCAGATACTCTATATGATTCAGACATATCATTTTCAATAATATAATTATTATAAAAATCCACATCTGGTGTACCTACATTATCCGTTACGAAGACAAATACCAAATTCGGATTATCCTTGAGTTTTAACCGTTTTTCCTTCATTGATTCTATTCCTTGGCGACACGGTCCACACCATTGTGCCCAAAAGTCGACGACCACGACCTTACCACGATACTTATCTGTCATCTTGGTAAAGAGAGCACCAGCAGGAGTATTAGGTAATAAATAACCGTCTTTGGATATTTTTACACGCTCCGCCAATTTAAGTGCTTCATTTTTTAAATCTTTATTGGTTAATACAGTTAACAGATCATCTGTCAAATTTGTAATCTTTATGGTGTCTGTAGCATAATCTAATTTAGACTTCAAGGTACGCAATTTAGCAACTTCTGTAACTAAGGTATTGGCTATTGTCGGATTAAACTTTTTGTTTGCCGAATCCAACACCAAGTATAGGTTGCCCTTAACCTGACGATTCAGGGCATCATAATATTCTTGCTTACGAAAAAGTGGTGAAAATTCGAAGAGATTGATAAAACTTGAAAATTCATTTGGTACCAACAAAGCAAAATCGTTTAGGTCTAAACGAGACATAAAATCAAAATAATCGGTCGGAAGAGGTTCTTTAAGAAAGGAATTTTTAGGATCATCTCTTAAAAGACTTTTTTTGGACATTTGGATATCCATTAATAGTGTCGTATAGTACAGTGCGATATCTGCATGGATCAGATTTTTTAATTTGGGTGAAAAATCGGATTTCCTAAAACGTACGTCTACTTCATGTTTCACCGAATCCCAGGCAGAAATAATTTGCATTTTAGTTTGTGAAATAGGCTGTTCTATCAATATCTTTTCCAGATTTTGATAGAAAACTCGAGGATTCTTTCCCCAATCAAAATCTTTTAATTGCTGGTTTTCGACAGCAAGAGGCCCTTCAAAACCTATTAATTCTAAGTTTTGATCTTGAGTAACTTTGAATCGCAAAGCTAACGTTTGCCCAGGTTCAATATAAAATGTAAACCTGTCATTTCTATATTTTATATAAGAAATTTCAGGATTTGTCACAGGGTAGCTCGCTTCAAAACGACCATCAGGAAAGATCTGAACGGTAGTTGGATGATCTTCCCAAGTCAGCTGATTGCTACTATATATTATGCCACTGGTAAATTCTGATTTAGGATTATAACCTTCAATAAATCCAATTAGTCTTACGGTATCAAATTGGAAGAAATTATCCTTATAACTTACTTTACTTGTTTTTACTTTAGCCTTTGCTAGTTCTTTTAATATCCAGCTGTTCGGATCGGGTTCAGCTGATTGGTTTAGCGACATTTGCGCGGTAGCACAATACAAAGAGAATAAGGGAAAAAAAAGGCACAATAAATATTTCATAATTTCAGGTTATCGGTGGTTATAAAGTTAAATAATTTTAACGAAAAAAGGAATATAAAATCGATGTTTTTTTCTCTTTCCAATATGTGAAATACACTATAATATAGTTATTAGTGGTCAGTAACGTCCAAATAAAATTATGTGATCAAAGAGCATAGTGAATTCTTAAATTAGACCTCTATAATCCTTTTGTTATTTTGGACTGCATCAGGAAAAAGACAATGATGAAATGGATATTTCTGATCATAAAAGATATATCAAAGAAATTGAAGATGGCAATGTACAATTGGGATAATATATGCGCCTTAATATGTGTAAATTCATTTTAAGATTTAAGCATGTTAAGCGTGATTGTTTTTTGATTATTTCGTCCACGATATAGAATTAGCAATTTGTTCAAACTAGATTTATCTATTGCGTAGTCATTAATTAACAGTTGCTCTCTACCATTTGGATGTTCGTAGGTTAAATAATGTCGGATGTGTTTTCCTGAAATTTCATCAATTACTTCCTCGTTTTTTATTTCATTCCATTTATAAAAGTCTGTTGATATTGTTCTGATTCCATCAGCATTTATCGTAATTTGTGGTAGTTTATTGATTATCTTCATAAATTCTTTGAATGTAAAATATACCCCTAAGACAACTATATGGAACCCTGCGATATGATTAGAGCTGTTAATTAAAAAAATACAACATCCTACAACTATTAACATTATTAACAGCTGTAAAACGTTCTTGCTTTTAGAAAAGTAGATATTTGTTGAAACTTTTGCTTTAGTACATTCCACTTTTCTTTTTCTGTAGCATTAGAGATTTCCGTTTTATTAAAAATTACATCATCAGTCCAAATTAATTTTTCCTGTATTGCTCGTTTTTTAAGTTCATGTACATTTCTAACATTTTCGAATGCCCAAAGTCGCCATTTCGTGATCATTATACTCCACCAGAGCCAACTAAATGCAATTGCAAAAACAAAACCAATTGGAACTATCCAGAAAGGTAAATGGATACATAAGTAAAAGCTAATTCCTAGAGTGGTCAAAATTATAACAACAACCGGATAGTTTACCATTTGATTTCCCTTTGATATTGCTTGATCGACGCTTACATTCTTACTCTTAGTTATCATATATTTCTAATACTATTCAATTAAATGAGGTCTAATTATACTCGTTAAGTAAACAGAACAAGTATTAACGACAAAGCTATTAAGATTTTTCCTAAAATATGGGCTACGTTATCAATCCAAGCAAAGAACAAGTGCTAAATGTTTATCTACTCCTGACATACTGTTGTCGTAGCTACGTTATACATTTGTAGCTTAACGAAAATAATTAGCATGATGAACAATAACACAGTTACACGAAAATTAATCTTAAATGCAAGTCCTCATGAAATTTGGTTGATTTTAACAACCCCATCCGAAACTAAAAAATACATGTTCAATTGTGAGGTTTCATCAAATTGGGAAATAGGAAGCGAGATAACTTGGAAAGGTAATTTTCAAGGATATGAAAGCGGGGAGCGTGGAATAATCTTAGATATTATACACAATAAGTATTTAAAATATTCTTCAATTGATCCAAACTTTGGAATAGAAATTATTCCTGAAAACTATCTCCATATTTCATATCATTTGGACCCTCAAGAAGAACAAACTGTTTTAACTACTACTATTGAAAACTTTAATGGAGATCCTAATAGACTTGAGCATATTGCTAAAGGTTGGGACCACTTTGTTTTGCCTGGCATAGAGCAATTATGTGACCAATAGAAAGTTTAAAAGTTACTTTCATGGCTAAAATGACTGAAAAAATTAAAATTCAGATTGCGAACAAGTCAATGATATTTATGACGGACTGATCGCATTTTTTGGATATAGAAGATATTACTAGATTACGAGCCATTTCAGATGCTATTGAGGTTGATTATCTTCATAATTTTGATAATACAAAGGCACATTTTGTAGCTATTGTAGATGAGAATAAATATTCGGAAATTACTTTTGGCCAAACAGTTATAGCAACACGGGATATCTGTAGGGGATATGTTGAAGATCCCTCCTGTCAAATTCTACTTGAAATTGCTGATGAGAAAACTTTCGAACTTGATTTTTGGTCTTTAGTTTTATAAACAATGAGCAAGCAAATTCCATTAGTCTGCAAACATTATATTCTCGAAAAATTTAATGGAAAAGGAGGGTGGACTTTTGTACGGATTCCTGAAATTGTACCGAGTAAAAACACACCTTTTGGTTGGGTAAAAGTAAGTGGAACAATAGATGATTTTGAGTTCAGCAATTATAACCTTCAATCCATGGGAAACGGAATGATTTTCCTCCCTATAAAAGCACAGATTAGAAAAGTGATTAATAAAAAGGAAGGAGATCATGTGTTTATAGTTTTATACCAAGATAATAGTTCAATAAACATACCAATAGAATTTGAGCTTTGTTTGTTGGATGAACCTGGTATTTTTGACGTTTTTTCAACTTATTCAGAAACCAAAAAGAAAAAGATTATTGAATGGATCTATGCCGCGAAAACGGAAAAAACTAAAGTAGAACGGATCGTTAAAACAATCAATACAATAAGTGATGAAATAATAAGACACCGTTAACTTGTCCAATAAAATATTTTTATAAGGTAATGAAGTTGTATTGCCTCCTAAAGAGGTAGGAGATTGCGATGATCTCCCTGCTAGTGCTATTACAGAACTAAAAAAGCCATCTTTAATGATGGCTTGCGTTCAGCCTTCTCATTTATAATTTTGGACAGTTGGTCAGGTTTCTTACTGATTCCACTCCTTTCAAAATAGAGTGTATTGATTTGCCTTCTCAGTTCTCTTACACTCCATGTGTTTTTTATAGTTTCGATTTCAAAAAATTCTCTTTTACTTAGATCTGAAATGGATATCAATTCCAAGAAATGGGAATATGATAGCTTTGTAAGCAATTCTTCAGGTTTTATACGGTCAGAATTAAACTGGTGATGCAATGATTCCTTCACTATACTGCCCGATTTCCATTTTAACTGTATCTTATTTTTAGATTTGCTTGTGACAATTGTTTTAGCTAAACTAATATACATAAAATTTCACTAACGTAGCGAAGTACAAGGAGATAATCCATATCTATAGCAGATACGCTCAGTTGCGACCTCTTTCAAAGTATTGTTGCCAGAACGACTACATTGTCGCTCCAGTTCTAACATCTTTTAAACCTTATAAATTCAAAATCAAATACAATTAAGTCATCCATAAATGATATTAATCAAAAGTTTATATTGAAAAATCCGCACGCAGACTAAACCGTCATATTCTTATATTCGTATCAACAACGCGATACTGTTATGCTATAAGATCCATTTGAACAACTCACTCGTGCTACTTTTCAGGAATTTCTGGAACAGGGCTACCGTGATTTTGTACTGCAGCGGTTTGAGTGGCACGGAACTTTTGATGCTCCGGTTTTATAAAATATTTTTCACGGGAAGTCCGAAAGTAGGAAAGGTCGTTTATGAAGCTGCCACTAAGAATCTGGTTCCGGTTACCCTGGAGCTTGGAGGAAAATCTCTTTCAATCGTCACGGAAAGTGCTGATCTTGATGTTGCGTCAAAAAGACTGATCTGGGGAAAGTTCCTGAACGGCGGACAAACCTGTATTGCCCCGGACTATATGCTGGTTGAAGAATCGGTAAAACCCAAACTCCTGAGCCTGATCAAAGAGAAACTTCAGGAAATCAATTATTCGGATGGTGCGGAGCATTATACAAGTATCATCAATAAACGGAATTTTGACAGGGTCCTTGGGCTTATAGATGAATCTAAAGTGATTTACAGGGGGAATTATAACGCGAAGTCGCTATATATTGAACCGACCATCATGGATAATGTAAGCTGGGAAGATCCCGTCATGTAGGAGGAAATATTTGGTCCGGTCTTACCTGTCATTTCCTTCAGCAATTATGATGATGTTCTCAAAAAAATAATCGAAGGTGAAAAGCCTTTGGCCGCTTATTTGTTCACAAATAAGGAAGAAGAAAAGGATAAGCTCCTAAACCTGTTTTTTTTTGGTGGCGGATGCATCAGCGATACACTGATGCACATTACCAGCGATTATCTGCCTTTTGGCTGCATCGGAAACTCCGATATCGGGAACTATCACGGTGGGTTCGGTTTTTTTACATTCTCCCATCAGAAATCGGTGATCGAAAAAACCACTTGGGGTGAACCGGACTGGAAATATCCCCCTTATACAGATAAAAAAATGCACTGGCTGAAAAAAGTGATGTAACAGAGATTATGTTACAATTTTCAGGGATTCAGATACGCTGGTTTTAGGTTGATCACGGAACTTTGTATAATAATTAAAAACAGCAAAAGATATGCAAACGATATTAGGAGCTAACGGTCAGATCGGCGAAGAGCTCGCAAGAGAACTTAAAAGAAATTTCACATCTGATATCCGCATCGTCAGCAGGGATGCGAAAAAGGTAAATGATACAGACGAGGTGTTTTCTGCTGACCTCTCCATTCGTGAAAAAGCGATCGAAGCGGTAAAAGGCAGTGAAATTGCTTATTTCACATTAGGCCTTCCGATCAGTTCGGATCTCTGGGAGAAACAGTTCCCACTGATCCTTCGTAACGTAATTGATGCCTGTAAGATTAATGGTACAAAACTCGTCTTCTTTGATAACACCTATATGTATCCCCAGGATGACCGCGTACTGACAGAAGAAACTGCTTTCGCACCTGTGGGAAGAAAAGGAAGAGTTAGAAGAGAAATGGCCGAAATGGTGTTGACGGAAATTGAATCCGGTGAACTTGAAGCAGTGATCTGCCGTGCCCCAGAATTTTATGGTCCCGGCAAAACACAGAGTATTACCAATACCTTGATTTTTAATAATATCAAAGAGGGTAAAAAGCTGAAGGTTCCATTGCGCGCAAATAAAAAAAGAAGCCTGATCTGGACTCCCGACGCGAGCCGAGCTACTGCTTTGATTGGGAATACGCCTGACGCATTTGGTGAGACATGGCATCTGCCGGTAGACAAAAGCCACCCTACTTATAAAGAGTTCATCCAAATGGCTTCAGGAATTTATGGCAGGGAACTGAAATATTCTGTTGTCCCAAAATTGATGTTCAAAATAGGGGCATTTTTCAACAAAAGTGTAAAGGAATTATTGGAGCTTCTTCCCAGGTATGAGCATGATAATATTTTTGACGATTCAAAATTCAGAAAGAAATTTCCGGATTTTCAGGTCACATCATATAAGCAGGGAATCAATATCATTAAAGACGAACAGCTTTCAGGGAACAAAATAATTAAGTAAATTAGTCATGTATAAATCTGAAAATCCGCATATGAAAACTCCGCAAAAAGTATCATCAATAAGTACACTTCATCAATTCTTGGGATTAAAGAAACCCGCTAATCCGCTGCTCAGTGTATTTAATTTTGATGATGTCAAACTTGAACCGGAGACTCTACTTAGTACAATAACGACCGATTTTTATGTTATTGCTTTAAAAAAAGACTGCGCCGGTGGAAAATGCAGGTATGGCCAACAATCTTATGATTTTGATGAAGGGATAATGTATTTTATTGCCCCGCATCAGGTCCTTCAGTTTGATGATATACTGCTTGATAAAGTGAGAGGGTTTGTCCTGGTGGTACATCCGGATTTCCTACATGGTTATGGTCTGGCATCCGACATTAAAGAATACGGTTATTTTTCCTATACAGCCAATGAAGCTTTGCATCTTTCTGAAAAGGAAGAGAAAACCATTTTTGATATCATAGCGAATGTTGAGCAGGAGATTGATATCAACATGGATTCCTTTACACAAGATCTGCTTGTTTCTAACCTTGACCTTCTGCTAAAATATTGTGATCGTTATTACAATCGTCAATTTTTGACCAGAAAGAAAGTGAATAGTGACCTTCTTTCCAAGTTGGAGCTATTATTGGACGATTATTTCAAAAATGATAAGTTAACCATTAACGGTATACCCTCAGTTCACTTCATTGCTGATCAATTACACCTGAGCGCAAATTATTTGAGCGATATGTTAAGAGTGCAGACAGGGCAAACCACGCAGCAGCATATCCAGAACAGATTGATCGAAAAAGCAAAAGAATTACTCTCTACTAC
Organism: Sphingobacterium anhuiense; assembly: GCF_042686355.1. Classification (NCBI taxonomy): domain Bacteria; kingdom Pseudomonadati; phylum Bacteroidota; class Sphingobacteriia; order Sphingobacteriales; family Sphingobacteriaceae; genus Sphingobacterium; species Sphingobacterium anhuiense. The sequence continues at coordinate 1,033,809 of NZ_JBHUPE010000004.1, read as the reverse complement.
CTCAATGTCAGTCTCTGAAATTGCTTATCAGCTGGGATTTGAGCATCCGCAATCTTTCCATCGTCTTTTTAAAAGCCGAACATCACTTTCGCCACTGGAATTCAGATCATCATTAAATTAACCTGCTGTATTTAAAAGCTTAAATACGGAGATTCGGTTACAACTACCCGTAATTCGGCTACTCCCGGGCAATGGTTTCTTAATAACTTTGTAATATTAAAAGAAAAAATATGGGCATGATGAAAATCTTAATTATAGTAACTAATATAGGTATGTATGCAAGTGGTAATCTGAAAACCGGCTTGTGGCTTAGTGAACTCACTCACATCTACCATATGGCCAAAGAGAAAGGTTATGATATTACCATTGCAAGTCCTCAAGGTGGTAACATTCCGGTAGATCCCGAAAGCTTAAAACACTTTACACTAGATAAAATTTCTGAACAATATTGGAATGAGGATGACTTTCGGTTATTGCTTGCAAATAGTGAAAAACTATCTGAGCTTACTCAAGAAGAATATGATCTTATATATTTAGCTGGGGGGCATGGTACAATGTACGATTTTCCAGATGACGCTACTATACAGTCAATGGCCAGGAATCAGTTTGAAAAAGGAAAGAAAGTCGCTGCGATCTGTCATGGAGTTGGTGGATTGCTAAATGTTAAGCTTAGTAACGGAGAATATTTGATTCAAGGAAAATCAATGACCGGATTTGACTGGTTTGAGGAAACCATTGCCAGAAGAAAACGGGAAGTGCCCTTCAATCTGGAAGCTGCCATTAAGGAGCGCGGCGCATATCTCAAAAAAGCCTTTATTCCAATGACATCTAAAGTTGTTGTGGATGGCAATCTGATTACAGGTCAAAATCCATTCAGTTCAAAGGAAATGGCCAAAGTGGTTATTAAAGAACTTGAAAAAATAAAGAATTAAATGACTAGAAAGGACGTTACATTCATTTTTAAATCATAAACACATTAATTATGGCAAACAACATTAAAGCTGAGAGCGATCCGCAGATCCTTTCAGGTATCAGAGAATTTTTGAAGGGGCTAAATAATAGTGGCGGTAAACCACTAGAAACATTGACTCCACAGGAAGCCAGACAGGTTTTGGTTGACGCGCAAAATTCTGTTGAGGTAGATTATTCAGGTATTACTGAAGATAAAAGGGAAATTACGCAGGATGGAATTACTGTAAATATCCATATTGTAAAACCTGCCAATGCTTCTTCCGAGAATCTTCCAGTATTCATGTTTACGCATGGCGGTGGATGGGTATTGGGTGATTATCCAACCCATCGAAGATTGGTTCGGGATTTAGTTGTCAATAGCGGTGCCGCTGCAGTATTTACAGATTATACACCGTCACCGGAAGCACAATATCCAGTTGCAATTAACCAGATATATGCAGCTACAAAGTGGGTATCAGAAAATGGTGCTGAAATTGGTGTTGATGGTAAAAATATGGCGGCTGCCGGAAACAGTGTTGGCGGAAATATGACGGCGGTTCTTTGCCTGATGTCTAAAGATAAAGGTGGTCCGGAAATAAAATTTCAGTTATTACTGTGGCCCGTTACTGATGCGGATTTTACACGTGAATCCTGGCAAAAATATGCAGAAGAACGATTCCTTACAGCTCCATTAATGAAATGGATGTGGAATAATTATCTTCCGGATACCGAAAAACGTAAGGAATATTATGCTACCCCATTCAATGCACCCTTAGAAAAACTTAAAGGCCTTCCACCAGCACTGGTTCAGTTGGCCGAAAACGATATCCTATTCGATGAAGGTTTGGCGTATGCAAGAAAGTTAGATGAGGCGGGCGTTCCGACTACTATCGAGACTTATAACGGATTTATTCATGATTATGGCTTATTGAATCCACTAGATCATATTGAAGCGGTTAAGTTTTCCTCACAGCAAGGTGCGCTCGCTCTTAAAAAAGCTTTGTTTGAAAATAGCTAATTAAGCTTCTGCTAAGAAAAAAATGACTTTATTTGATCTATAAGGTGGATGTACTAAAATCATCCACCTTTTCAATTATATCAAAATGCCAATGTTGTAAATCGGCTTTACTGATCTAATAATTGTGATATGCTCTTAAATTCAGCCTATTGTTTTTTCCATAATAGAATTCTCCATTATAAAACCATCACCAATATTTATGTTCTTTTAAAAATCGATAGCAGAATTATCTCTATTAACATTTAAAGAAAGACTATGATTTTTGTTTTTCATTGCAATATCTTTAATTATTTTCTATTTAAAACGTAAACATCTCTTATTCTCCTTAATCACCTCTACTTTTGTTTCACCGTCGACAACAATTATATTCACCAGCACATTATTCATTAATTTGGATCGGGTACTCTTTGCTTTTTCTTTCGACCTTTTTGCTCATCTTCACTAGACCTTTATCTGATAAATTCTAGTCTCCTCGTCCCATGGGTGGTATCCTTGTCCAATGTACTCAAATCCTAATTTCTCATAGTATCCGATGTGGTCAGTGGAGAGGTTTAGATATGAAAAGCCGAAATTTTTTGTATCCGTTTTTGCTTTTTCAATGAGTAGGTTTCCATAATTATGTCCTCTGTACTTCTCGTCAATAAAGAGCGCACAAAGCCATGGATACAAATCCATTCTGCTAATGAAATCGTTTGTAATTAAGCCTGCACAACCGATAATTTCATTTTCTTTCTCTAGCAGATACCATTGCGGTAATGATTGCGGAGCATTTATACAGTTTAAGATACAATCTTCATAGATAATTGGTAATACTTCAGCCAACTGTTTTGGAAGTATTGGATTGCTTTTTCCTTATATTCTGGATTTTGTCTTATGGAAATTATCTTCATTTTGTCTTATTAAAATACCGGTTATATTTTCGGTTCATTGTCCTTCTTAATTATAGAGCTTATATTTCGACCTTTGAGAGAATATCAGATATTTGCAATTGCTCATTTTGGTATTTATTTTTAGATGTCTTAAAGAAGTCTTGACCTTTCATTTGTGCATTGACACATTAAGAGGTTCTACTTTATTTTTCCATAATTAACACCCTGTTCTCTTAATACTTGTTTTTCTCTTTCTATCTCTGCGACCAATTCATCTTCTGTCGGAAGATAGGGGAGATATTTGGTAGCAAATAATTGTTTACTATCATTGAGTACGGAGTATTTTGCAATCGTTCGATCTGTTTGCGTACAAAGTAGCAGTCCAATTGTCGGGTTATCACTCTCTTTTCTTTCCAGATCATCGAACATTTTTACATACATATCAAGCTGTCCTATATCTTGGTGGGTAATCTTATCTGTTTTTAGCTCAATGATGACGAAACATTTAAGAATATAATTGTAGAAAACTAAATCGATAAAGAAATCAGAAGCTTCTGTTCTGATGTGTTTTTGTCGCGCCACAAAAGCAAATCCCTTTCCAAGTTCCAATAAAAATTGTTGCAGATTGTTAATCAGCGATTGCTCAAGCTGTTTTTCTGTATAAGAATAGTGTGAAGGTAAATCCAGAAACTCTAGCACACTGGGGTTTCTTATGAAATCTCGCGTATCAAACGGGGTATCCTTTGTGTGCGATAACATTTCATCTTCTACTACTTTTGGATTTTGGGAAGATATAAGACGCTGGTAATATAGTGTGTTTATATTCCTTTCTAATTGCCTTGAACTCCAGTTTTGTTCAGCAGCTTCTTTTAAGTAATAAAGTCTTGCTTCTGTATCCAAAACCCTTATAATTGATCTGTTATGACTCCAGCTCAATTTTCCGCACAGTGTGCGGAAAATGTTTTCATCGGAAAATGTTGCATAAAATTTTTTGAAATCATATAGATTAGTTGAAGAATATCCCTTCCCGAAACGAGCTGTAAGTTCCTCAGAAAGTTGTTTTATAATAGATTTACCATATTCCGCACGGTCCAGACCCTCAAGTTCTTCTTCAACAATTCGCTTACCAGCTAGCCAATAAGCTTCCAGCATTGCAGCGTTGATAGATTGGTAGGCTTTTTTGCGACCTTCATCTATTATATTGATTACGTCTAATACAACTGTTTTCATAATAATTACATTTTATCAATCTTTATACCTCATTAATTCGATTTTATCATTAATATAAAATATGTTAAAGCATTGATATTGTGTTGTTTGTAATTTTCCGCACATGTGCGGAAAATGTTTTATTTATCTTTGCCAAGTGTTCATCCTGAGCAAAATCCTCAGAGTTATCAAAGATTTTATAATGCCATGTTCTTCTGTTATTTGCTTATCTATTGAATTATTGCACCTGTTTTAAGCGAAATAAAATCCATTATTAAGTTTACAGGTTACGTGTCAAATTCACTATAATGGATTATTGCCTCAACTTTTTTATCATCAGATTTATAGTCTGCGTTTGCTAGCAAATCTTCATAGAAATCTTGGACAATATCCATTTCTAAAAAATATTCATAATCTGGATACTTTGTGCTAGCTGTCTCATTTCCCAATCCCCAATCCTCTTCTTCGACCTCCAATACAACAGCATCAGAAGCAGGTTGAAATTTTCCATTGATTCTTTTAGCAAATACTACAGAAACGATTTCGTCATTTGGTTGTTTGTTTCTGCAGTTGAGTATAATTTGTTTTAATTCCATTTTTTATCTACCTATTGTTTGATATTGTCCGTTTGTGATACTGGATAAGTCCTGTATGTATCCAAACCAGGATAGCCAACTACTTATTAATAGCTTTTTATTATAATGTTTTTACCGCTTATTATGTTTACTCAGCTGTGCTTTGGTTTCTCCGTCAACAAGAACAATTTCTACGAACATATTTTTCATAATTTTAACATTCTCTGAATGCTCATTAATTTTATAGATCCACATAGGTTCCATTTGTCCTGCACGAGAGAATCCCTTTTTTGTAGATGTAAAATTTGAATGTACTTTCTTTGAGTCCTAGTTTCTTCTAAAATAGTCGACAATTTCGTAATTCCCGTCGTGATACTTTTCAAGTAATTCTTTAATATAATATTTATGTTGGACCCCAGTTAATATTACTATTTTCTTTCCTTTATGCTGGTAAGCTGTTCTTATTATATTTATTGCCATTGAATTATTTCTTAAATCCCAGAAATTACACCAAAGTTTATAACCTTCTCGAAATGAAATCTTTTGTCCATCGGGTTTTGTAACGAAACGTTTTGAGAAAATAGTTTCAGAGTCAGTAATTTTAGTTAACGAATGGTGTTGGATGTTCTGACGGTACCTATTTATTGAATCAAATTCAATAGAATTTAAAGCCTTAAATCCTTTTTTAGAAAATGCTATCAACGATTTATTTGCATCTAAGTATTCTTTATAAATTTTGGTGTTTTCCAAATTCAATAAATTTTTGTTGTGTAGACTATCGATAAGCTTAATCGTTAAATTGTCTGTCGGGGTCATTCCATTTGATATTCTATAAGCATTTCTTCCTTCGAATTCAAATGGTAGATTTAATGTCTTGGGATATTTTTCCAAATATTTTATGGATGCATTTTGTTCATTTGAATTTGGTTTAACGTCTTCAAAATATGCCGCTATTTGTTCACTATCGTTTTCTTGTAGTAGAATATCAGGTTTTATTTCATCTAAAAGTTCGAAAAGCATTTCAGGATTTAGAATATTCGAACTTTCATGTACTGTACCTATTATATATAATTTAGTCTTATCATAATTTTGACTAAATAGCGTATTAATTGATAAATTAAATAAAATTAAAAATAGGTATTTCATCTTGTAAGGCTTTAGGAATTAAATTTATGGCTAACACTTGTAAATATATCATTAAAATTTATTTTTTACTCTCTTTATTCACCTCTGCTTTAGTTTCAGCGTCGACTACAAATATTTATACGGCCACATTATCCATTAGTATAGAACCCGTGCCAAAGGTGTTTTGCGATTCGGTTAACATTGATTTTTTATCGGTTTTCCTCCTTACTAAAATTAGTATTTCGAACAATTCTCTACTTACTCAAATGAACTGTTTTTAGTAAGAGTTCATTTTTTTAGTTGTTTTTTTGTAAAAAATATTCAATTCTATCAATTCCCGGCTGAACACCAATTTTAATACTCTCTAAAATATCGGGAAATTGTAGTTTAACATTCTGTGCTAATTTTTGTTCAAATTTTTCTAAATAGTTTAAAAATTCTAATACAGTCTCTTTTCTACTTTTAAGGTCTCTATATCCCTTATTATCGAAAATAGGAAATAGTGATTTTATTGAAGAAAAAGAAATCTTATCATAAACTGGAGTGTCTTGTAGACATAAATCTAAATACGTAAAGGTTTTAATTAGGTTATTTAAATAGTAATATCCCTTCGATGAAATTGCAATATTATCGTTCTCATTGATAATCAATGTGTCAATGTCACTAATAATATTATCTGTTTCTCAAAGATTGGTCTTAATCAGTTTTTCAACACCGTCATTAATAGATATGTTTCTGTAACCTAAATTTACAAAAGTATTAATGCAGTCCTTATAGGGAGAAAATTTATTATTAGCACCTTCTTTTATTAATATTCTACTATAATATTGAAATATAGAAATAAGTAAAAAATGGTCTTTTGATTCACGTGGTTGAATAGAGAGGTTTTTAATAATGCTATACTCAGAATTGAAATAAAGTTTGTTTTGTAAACCTAATGACTTTACAAATTCGTGAATTGGAATTACTTGCCTATTTATTCTTTTTTCATCTTTAAATTGCTCCCGCAATACATAGGTTGATACATCCGTGTGACCAGAAGTTAAGAATTGCTTAAAAGACTCTTAAACCCTCCCTAATGTTTGGGTATTTTGTATAATTTAAGTAGTCAATTAGTTCTGTATTATGTTCTGAAAATATGGACTCCTTTAAGCCGGATAGAAATTCAATTACAGATTGATTGGATATTTCTAGGTATCCTAAGGAAATTGGAGCTTTTGATTTTCCTTCAATGATGTTTAAATGCTTTAGAGTATAGTTAATTCTTTTAAGTAGAACGTCAGAGTATTTTGGTGCTGAAATATGATATACATTTGATTCATATGCATCAAAAGGCGTTTTATCTTTCCATTTGTAATAATAACCTTCCCTTAGCAATATTATTACTCCTGCTAAAGAAGATTTAGAAAGGTTTTCATAAAAATCAACGAATCTGTTTTCTATATCTTGTAAATCATCAAATATTAGACAATTATTTTCTTTCCAATCTGTTCCGTCAATATTTATAAGTTTGCAAAATGCAAACTTTTTACCATTCACGAGATTGAAAAACTGAAATAAATCAAATATATCGTATAAAAAACATATAAAGTCATCCTATCAAGAATGGCTTTATATGCTTTATACCTTAGGGCTTCACACAGAAAATTGGAGAACACTAGATGGTTTTTGCATTTTTTAGCAAATCCGTACAATTAGTTTTTAAACAATAAGGAGATATCCCTCGTTACCTTATTGTCCGTTATCAATAATGCATAATTACGGTTTTAAAATAACTTTTACACAATCTTCTTCTTTTTTATCAAAAATTTTATAACCATGAGTTGCATCATCCAATGATAAGGTATGGGTAATAATATCATCAAGTACAACTTTACCATCCTGAACCAAGTCAATTAGCTTATCAATATAATTTAATACAGGAGCTTGACCTTGCTTTATGGTAATACCCTTATCAAAGATCCGGTGGAGCGGGAAGTTATCATAAGTCGAACCATACACGCCCATTATCGATACGGTTCCCATTCTTCTTACTGCCTCAAAGCAGAGATCTAGTACTTTCATCGAACCCATTTCAAAATTGACGGTAGCTTTAACTTTATCCATAATGGTACGTTCTGGTTCAAATCCTACAGCATCTACACATACATCTGCACCCCTTCCTTCAGTCATTGCCCGTATTGCTTCTATAACATCGACTTCATTAGGATTAAGTATTTCAACGTTATTAACAGCTTTGGCTTTTTGAAGCCTATAATTTAACGGATCGATAGCAATAACTCGTGCAGCACCGTTAAGCCAGGCTGCTTTTTGCGCCATTAGTCCAACAGGTCCAGATCCGAAAATAGCAACTGTTTCTCCACCTTTAAGCGCGGCCCAGTCAATTGATGACCAACCTGTAGGAAAAATATCCGTTAGGAAAAGAGCTTGCTCATCGCTGAGATGATCTGGAACTTTACGTGGACTAATATCAGCGTAAGGAACACGCACATATTCTGCCTGACCTCCGGAATAACCGCCATACAGATCGGTGTAGCCAAACAGTGCCCCACCTTTCTGATCCAGCATATCGCCATTGGGACCGTAGTGTTTAAAATTTGAGTTTTCACATGCTGGAGAAGCCTCATGCTGACAAAAGAAACATTGTCCACATGAAATTGGAAAAGGTACAACAACACGGTCACCACGTTTAAGGTTTGTAATTGCAGATCCAACTTCCTCGACAATCCCCATGAATTCATGTCCCATTATGAGGGGCTCTTTTTGAGGCACCGCACCGCTCAGAATATGTAAATCCGAACCGCATATGGCCGTTGATGTGACCTTAAGAATAACATCTCTGGGATCAAGGATTTTTGGATCAGGGACATTGTCGACTCGAATATCACCTGGTTTATGGAATACTGCTGCTCTCATATATTAATTATTTAGAGGTTTATTAACCTAATTTTATTTTTTAATGTCACTATCTTTTTCTACCCATATATACGAGCAGAATCCTGCATTATGGTTGACCTCCACCACCGGCAGATCCATAAATTTGCCCTGTGGCATAACTGGCGTCATTGGCTGCAAGCTGTACATATATGGAAGCCAATTCTGCAGGTTGACCAGGTCGTTCAAGAGGTGTGTCGCCACCGAAATTGACAAGTTTTTCCATTGTTGCCCCGCCACTTACCTGTAAGGCAGTCCATATGGGCCCTGGAGCAACACCATTCACACGGATTCCTTTAGATCCAAGCTGTTTTGCTAAAGAGCGTACAAAACTTGTATTTGCAGCTTTTGTTTGTGCGTAATCGAATAAATCTGGAGAAGGGTCTGTAGCTTGAACTGAAGTGGTAGCAATAATAGAAGATCCTGCCTTCAAATGTGGTAGAGCCGCTTTAGTAAGCCAGAAAGGAGCATAAACATTAGTTTTCATTGTAGCGTCAAAATCATCCGAGCTGATATCAAGAATGGATGGTCTAGTTTGTTGTCTACCTGCATTGTTGACAAGAATATCGAGCCCTCCGAGTCCAGCTACGGCCTCGGTGATCAATTTTTTACAAAAATTTTCATCCCGGAGATCACCTGGTATTGCCAATGCTTTACGGCCTTCTTTTTTAATTAGCGCAATCACTTCTTTGGCGTCAGCTTCTTCAGCAGGTAAATAATTAATGGCTACATCTGCACCTTCCCGAGCATAAGCAATTGCAGCAGCTCTTCCCATTCCTGAATCGCCACCTGTGATTAGTGCTTTACGTCCTTTTAGTCTGCCTGAGCCGCGATAGGAAGTTTCGCCATGGTCTGGTCTTGGATTCATTTGACTGGCAAGTCCTGGCCATGGCTGAGATTGTTCTTTAAAGGGAGGTTTGGGAAACTTTACTCTTGGATCTTCCATATCGTATCCTAATTTTTGATTTGCGGGCGCACCCGCATTTCCTATTAAGGGTGTAACTGCTAATGTGGCAATTCCAGCTCCGATACCTCCGATTACTTTACGTCTACTGATTTTGTTCTCTTCGTTCTTCATAGCATTAGATTTTATTTGCAAATTGGACGTTTCTAACCTTCAATACAATCATGATGATCATTGTATAAAAGCGCTTTAAGTTGCGGTTTTGCCATCCAATTAAATTCTTTTTATTCTATTAATAAACATGTGGAAATGCTTGAAAGTTGTCAGGTTAAATACTGGTTTTCGCGATTTATATACCCCTATTGGTGGAATCAGGAATTCGCAAAACTGTTACAGTAAAAATGCTAAAAACTAATACATGATACAATTAAAAGCTGATTTTACATTTTTTTTGACAAAAATATCCAGACTGATTTTAGAAATTATAGAAGTGATCATAATTTTTTTTTCATAGCAACTCATATCTGATTCGTTTAAAACAGTAAATCAAATCCAGCCACTTCGAAAGTAATAATATTTAAATCATCCGATCTGTGAATACATAATTGTAATTATTTAAACTAAAAATTTCGATAATTATGGTTGAACTTTTTTCAATCATCGTTTGTACTTATAGCAAAATGTTGTAGAGCAGCTAAAGCAGCTCTTGCAAAACCATCAACAAACATTAAATCATAACAGATGATTGAACAAAAAAAATCAGCTCCGGAGTAACATGACAGGTAGATCATATGACATTCAGTAGTTCATAGCTAAACCTCTTGTAGATAAAGATCTGCAAAACACGTTATTATTTCATTGTAAAAGGAGGATCAATTATGGTTATTATTTTTTGAAGCAGTTCTATAACCAACAATTACGCAACCTAGTACGCTGGCTATTTATCCCGGCAATTCATTTAAGTACAAATTAATTTGGTATTTATTTATGTAAATATCAATATAATGGACTGCATCCAGTTAATAATAGTATTTCGTTTTTAGAAATATTGTATTAATTGGATTAATAAAATCATTAACAATTAAATCACAATTAATATGCATAATTTACTATGTTTTAGTCATTTGTCCTGGAATTTTGTTTACCAGCGGCCCCAACATCTTTTGTCCAGATTTGCTAACACTTATCGGGTATTTTATTTTGAAGAACCCAGAATCGGACATAGCGATATGTACAGCATTAATGTCCAAGATAATGTTTGTATTGTAGAGCTCATGATTACCAGTCATGATCCAACTACTAATTATAGAATCCAAATTCTAATCAATCAACTTTTAGAAGAATATAAAATTAAACATTATAGCTGCTGGTATTATACCCCAATGGCCCTTCAGTTTACCCGGAATCTTACACCGGAAATTATTATTTATGATTCGATGGATGAGCTATCCGCCTTCCGATTTGCTCCTCCTCAACTATTAGAGCTGGAAAATGAGTTGTTCAGTAAAGCAGATGTAGTTTTTACAGGAGGACATACACTGTACCAGGCAAAGAAAAACAGACATCATAATATTCATGCGATGCCAAGCAGTATTGATAAAGAACATTTTGTACAGGCAAGAAGTGTTCAGAATGATCCTGAAGACCAACAATCCATTGGCTTTCCGAGACTAGGATTTTTCGGCGTTGTAGACGAAAGGTTTGACATTGAATTGCTACGTACAGTTTCGGCCCAACGTCCAGATTGGCAATTTGTAATTATAGGGCCTGTTGTAAAGATCAATCCAGATGATTTACCGAAAGCTTCCAATATTCATTACTTAGGTCCAAAAAATTATGCTGAATTACCATCTTACATTGCCCATTGGGATATCGCTCTTATATTATTTGCTTTAAATGAATCCACAGAATTTATAAGTCCGACCAAAACACCTGAATATTTAGCTGCTGGAAAGCCCGTAATATCCACTGCAATAAAAGATGTGGTGCACCCATATGGCAGTGCGGGGTTAGTTCAGATTATAGATAACTCCCATGATTTTATTTCAGTGGCCGAAAGAATATTTGCTAGCACTGAAAAAGATCACTGGTTGAAAATGGTTGATCATTTTTTAGAGAATGATTCTTGGGATCACACCTTTAATAAAATGAATGCACTTATTAATAAAGCAAAAATGAGGAATAACCACATTATAACAGTACAAAAGGAGATCGATCATGTATGATTTTTTAATAGTAGGTTGCGGATTTGCCGGCGCAGTTTTAGCAGAGCGTCTTGCAGCAGAAGGAAAAAAAATATTAATTGTGGATAAACGGAATCATATTGCAGGGAATGCCTATGATTATTACAACGAAGATGGTATCCTAATTCATAAATATGGACCTCATATTTTCCACACTAATTCTGAGGATGTTTTTCGGTATCTAAGCAGGTTTACTGAATGGCGACCTTATGAGCACAGAGTATTAGGCAGTGTAGATGGTTTATTGGTTCCAATTCCCATTAACTTGACCACTATTAATGAGCTATACGGTAAAAATCTGACATCAGATGAAGTTACTTCTTTTTTAGCATCAAAAGCTGAAAAAAGAAATCCTATTCTTACTTCCGAAGATGTTGTTTTGAATGCCGTTGGAAAAGAATTATATGAGAAATTTTTTAAAGGATACACAAAAAAACAGTGGGATCTAGATCCATCTGAACTTGATGCTTCAGTGACGGCCCGAGTGCCAACCCGAACGAATAAAGATGATCGCTATTTTACGGATAACTTTCAAGCAATGCCTAAAAACGGTTATACGGAAATGTTCAAAAAAATGCTATCGCATAAAAATATTAGCATCATGCTTCAAACAGATTATAAAGATATTATTGATGTTATACCCTTTAGAACAATGATTTATACAGGTCCTATAGATTCATATTTTAATTTTTGTTATGGTAAACTGCCATATCGTTCCATTGATTTTAAATTTGAAACTTTTAATCAGGAAATATATCAGGAAACTGGAACAATCAATTATCCAACTTCTAATCTTTATACACGCATTACGGAGTTTAAATATCTGACTGGACAAAAGAATTCGAAAACTACAATTGTATACGAATATCCTACTGCCGACGGAGACCCATATTATCCAATTCCGAGAAAGCAGAATCAGGATGTCTATAATCAATATAAAAAACTTTCAGAAGAACATCCTAATGTATATTTCACAGGTCGTTTAGCGACCTATAAGTATTATAATATGGATCAAGTAGTAGCACAGTCGCTTGCACTATATCGGAAAATTAAAAATCAGGAAATATATGTTAATTAATGATTTTTCAGGCCCCCATCAGAATCCTTTTAAAAGTTTTCTGATGGGTGGGTTTGAATGTGCCGATCACCTTAATGCATTTGGCAATAGAGTAGATCTTTTCCATGCTTCAGGACATGATCGCTATTTAGAAGAAGACTTCGATCAGCTAAACGGACTTGGTATTCAAACAGTTCGTGAAGGAATTAGATGGAGTCATGTTGAAACGCAGCACTACCAATACGATTGGTCAGTTGTAGAGCAAATTGTCGAAGTATCGCAACGTAAAAATATTCAAGTAATTTGGGACATCTGTCATTTTGGTTTTCCTGATGATCTGACTCCACTTCATCCCATGTTCGCTAGAAGATTTAGCCATTTATGCCGTGCATTTGTTACTAAATACCGGAGTTTGGTTCCCCATGGACCATTAATAGTGACTCCAATAAATGAAGTGAGTTTTCTTTCTTGGCTAGGAGGTGATGTCAGGGGAACGTCTCCTTACTGTGTCGGGCAGGGGTGGGAGGTTAAATATTCGCTTATGAAAGCCTACATAGAAGGAATAGAAATGATGAAAGAAGTTGATCCATCCATAAGAATATTGGTCACGGAACCTTTAATAAGCATCGTAACCTCCAATCCTGCGAATATTTTGTCACTTGCGGAAGCTCAAAAAAAGCATCTTGAACAGTTTCAGGTCCATGATATTCTCACTGGAGCCATGTGTCCGGAGCTAAGAGGTAAACCTGAATACCTAGATATTATTGGCGTTAATTATTATTATAACAACCAGTGGTTCAATGAGACACACGAGTTTTTACCTTGGGCAGAGGAGCCAGCTCATCCCTATTATCGCACACTACATTCTTTAATTCAAAGCGTTTTTAAACGCTATGGTCGACCTGTCATTATTTCTGAAACTAGTCATCCTAAAGAAGACCGTGCCAAGTGGATTCATTCAATTACAAAGGAATGTATATCTCTACTGGAAGCAGAGATTCCACTTCTTGGATGCTGTATTTATCCAGTAGTCGACCGACCAGATTGGGATGATTTAGATGAATGGCACCATAGTGGACTCTATGATATTTTTAACACAAATTCTTTGGAAAGAGTACCCAACATAGATAGTATCATCGCTATTTCAAAATTTATGAAGCATATTAAGGCGGTTCAGAGCATAACTGATAAATTTTATGATCGGAATAGTGGTTTAAATGTAGGTTGATAAACCAATTAAGCTAAAAACATAAGTTATTTACATGGATGAGTAAAGTGCTGGATAAATTTTCGAAATAATGAATAAATCTAAAGTAGCAAAATTGGTGATGTCTGCTAAAATTATAGGAAAATCATCACTTTCTGAAGCTGCAGAAACCGACTCAGTTAGTTCTTTTGCGGAACAAACTTTGGTAAAAATAAAAGATAATGAACTGCTAACAGCATGTTTGCCTGTGAAATATGGTGGCCATAATATAGGTTTACTACCAGGGACTAACTTGGCATTACTGGAAATTCTTAAATATATTGGAAAAGGTAATTTAGTAATAGGAAGAGTATTAGAAGGCCATTTCAATGCACAGCTCTTAATCAGTCAATTTGGCACAGAAAAACAAAAAAAGCTTTTTGCAGCTGAAGCGTTTAAAGGTAAACTCTTCGGTGTCTGGAATACCCAATCAGAGTTAGGTACGTTCTTATCAAAAAAGAAAAATGGAAGTTATCATTTGAATGGTTCCAAAACTTTTGCTACAGGTAGTGATTATGTAACCCGACCAATTGTGACAGCCGCTAAAAAAGATGGATCTTGGCAGATGTGTGTTGTTCCTTTAGATAAAGTAAATGTAATAAGTGATCCCAGCTGGTGGAATCCAATGGGAATGAAAGCAAGCAGGAGTTTTAAAATGACATTTGTCAAAGCTCATATTACAAAAATAAATCTATTGGGATCAGCAGGAGACTATTATTTACAGCCTAGTTTTAGCAGTGGGTCAGTACGCTTTGCCGCAGTTCAGCTGGGGGCGGCTGAACAACTTTTAGATGAAACAAGAAAATATCTTAAAGCCTTAAAAAGGGTAGAAGACCCTTTTCAAAATATGCGCTTAGGTCAGATGGCAATTGAAGTAGAATCCGGAAATCTATGGCTTAATGGCGTGGCAACAAAAATGGATCATTATATGCAAAAGCCTTCTGTAAAAGAGGGGGAATATTTTATTATTTACTGTAATATGATGCGCACTGCTATTGAGCAAATCTGTACCGAAGTAATGAATCTTTGTCAAAAATGCGTGGGTGCAAGGGGGCTTAATAAACCACATCATTTCGGAAGGATTATTCGTGATCTCAGTACCTATCTAAGGCAACCCGCACCCGATGCCGTTTTGGCAGATGTAGGTAAATTTCTTTTAAAGTCCCATAATTCTTCTAGCAAAATCTGAAATTTAAGTTATTATAAAACAAAAAATTATGTTGCACTTCAATTTTGATCATATTCCCATGTCGCCAGAACATTGTGTCGTAGGCTTTGGAACAACTCTTATTGTTGCTCCGCACGCAGATGATGAGAGTTTGGGTTGTGGAGGTGTTATTTCACTTTTACGGAAATATGGGCAGATCGTTTATATCGTCTTGTTAAGCGATGGGACTTTGTCACATCCAAATAGTAAAGAATATCCAGCGGCTAAATTGCGAGATCTACGTGAGCAAGAACTGATCAATGCCGCTGGAATTCTTGGCGTATCTAAAGAAAATATTTTTTTCTGCCGATATCCAGATAGAAATGTACCTACTAAAAATGATGAAGCATTTGAGGAAGCGGTAGAAAATATATCTACTAAGCTGGATTTGCTACAGCCTCAAACTATTTTTGTTCCTTGGCGTCGAGATCCACATCCTGACCACAAAGCTGCTTTTCAAATATTAAACGCTGCAACAACTCCAGGTATTAAAATTTATGAATATCCGATTTGGCTTCAAGAATTAGGAGAATTAGCAGATAATCCTACCAGTAACGAGTCGATGCCTTTTTGTTTAGATATAAGCACTGTACTAGTTCAGAAACAAGAAGCTATTGCACAACATCGTTCTCAAATTACTGATTTGATTAGTGACGATCCGGAAGGATTTCGTCTGGCTAATGAAATGCTTAGTCAATTTAATGTACCCTATGAGACTTTTTTTATATCCAAATAATGAATCAAAAAAAATCATTAACATCTGACTATTTCAATGCTATTTATGAGAGCAACGAAGATCCCTGGGATTTTGAAACCAGCGCATATGAAGCCGAAAAATATGTGTCTACGATAACAGCTTTGCCGAATAAACATTATGAAAGTGTTTTAGAAGTTGGTTGTTCTATTGGAGTTCTCACCATGCTTCTAGCCCGACATAGTACTAATTTATTGGCTATTGATATTTCGCAAAAGGCGTTAGATATCGCCGCTAGACGCTGTAATAAAATAAGTAATATTACTTTTAAAAAAGCAAGTTTTCCAAAGGAATTGCCTGAACATCAATTTAATTTGATCGTAGTTTCAGAAGTAGCTTATTATTTAACAGAAACAGATTGGCAATCTGCTATAGAATGTTTATATTCCAAACTACCGTGTGACGGTCATGTAGTTCTAGTACATTGGCTTCCTGAAGTTCACGATTATCCACAAACAGGAGATAAAGTACATGACACTTTTCAACGATTGATGCAACATAAAATGGAACATATATTCTCCAATAGGACAGAAAACTATAGAATTGATGTTTGGGGGAAATTATGATAAGCATATTCTTTAAGTTTGATCATTAAGTCTGTAATTGCTTTATCAATATGTACCGCAGGAAATTCCTCTTGACAATTGACTTGTTTTAATATAATTATTTTTTCAAACCATTCTCCAAAATATCTCGTATTATTAAAAGTTTTATACACTTCCTCAGTTAAGGACATTTCCGGAACTATTTTTCTGATCTCCTGGTAGAAATCGAATTCGGGACAGTGTTTTAGTTCCCACATGGTCCTTAGGTTTCTCTTCATTGTGAGCCTATTGATTATAGACGGACAAGATTCCACAAAATATTCGTCCACTTGCTTTCCCAAATTTTTCCATTCATTCAATTGGTAGGATAGACCTATTTCTGTTCTGCCTATGCATCTTGCAGACGTATAAACTTTCACTTTATAACTATGTCGGATTTTAGCATCAACACTTTCTAGACGTTCAAAAAAAGCGCAGTCCTCCAGGTAATTTACAATAGGGACTCCTCCCGATCTTAAATAGCAATCTGTAGTAATAGCAAAACTACCATTGAAATGTTGATGATGTCTCGGTGAGGGGTCAAAAGATGGATTTAGAATTCTAGCTTCCAGCTCTGCAATCAAAAGGTGATATTTTTCGTCTTTAAAATGGAGTAAACGAGTATATTCATCAAGACCCTCTAACTCATCATCAACAAGTAAAATTCTTCCACCCACACACTCTGCACCATTTTCAATTTCCCAACAGGTTTGAGCAATCCAATCCTGAGCTACTATTGTATCACTATCGGTAGTAAGGATGATACCACCACCATTTTTAGCTAACCTGAAATAGGCGCATTCCATAAGTTTTCTACGTACATAGCCAATATTTGCTTGGGCGGGCGGTAATGTCACCTCTTCCAGATAAATGTTTAGATTTGGATGTTTGTTTCGGAAATCTTTAATATAGGCAACTGAATTATCAGAACAATTATTAGCCAAGAGCAAGATTTCAAATTGATCTACAGGCAGTGGTTTCCCTAAAATATCAACTTGTCGTACAAAGGAATTCAATGTTTTTAAAATGTAATTTTCCTCGTTTTTGACAGGGATTACGATAGAGCTTTTTATGGATGGCATCACCTCTAATTGTGAGAAGAAAATGTCCTTAGTATTTGGTGAGAAATTGTTCATATTATAGTTATTATTCCAGGTGCAGTGATAACTTACAAATGGTTTATATATAAAGGTTTACTCAGTTACTTAAAAGAATCTTGTACCGTCATTAACACCTGGGAGATACAAACATTACAATGCTAATTTATTACAATTCTAATGCCATTTTGTAATTTTATACAGCACTTCAATAAGAAATTTTAAAGTATACAACTTATTAGATATTACGTTATTGCAGCGATCTTAAATTATAAAATAAAAACAAAAAACTCACAGTTTTAACCTCTTTTTTCATTATTTTTATATACGGTAAAGTAAAAGAAAATTAAAATTTATTCTCGGACTCTCTTTACATTAAAAGATGCGATTACCGGAAATTACAATTCTATCAATAAGGTCTGATTGATGTCCTGAAAAATTTATTAGCATGATTAATATTAAAATCAAACGTGAAAAGATGAATGCTGTTTTTATGAAACATCATTTAAAAGGTTTGCCATTCGATGCTGTCATACACCATTTCAGTGAAAAAGATGAAAACGAACATATACATGACCATCCATTTAGTTTTACCACGCATATTTTAAAAGGCAGTTATGTGGAAAAGATTTATGAAATTCACGAAGATGGAACTTACACTTTTTCAATACATCATAGGCAAGAAGGAAGTTCACATTTCGTTCCTGCAGACACTATTCATGAGATTATTGAGCTCCCCGAAGGGGAGTGTTTCACGATAATCAGGCCTTATGAAAGAACAAGAGATACCTATTTTTACAAGTTTGAGAACGGAAAGGTGTTCACCAGACGCTGGAACCAACGGAAATTTAGAGAAGTTGTAAATAAGTGATTCAATAATCAGCAGGATATTTTATATTGACCGATGTCTGATAATATCCGATCCGATTTAAAAACATAACTTATAGCAAGCTGTAGTTTTTACCTGCAATTTGAATTTTATACCCAATATTAATCTTTTTGTGAACTATTATTCGATTCAAGCGGTTATTACCGTATCTAAATGTAAAATTAAACTATACGATTATGGCTAGAAAAAACAAATCGGATGAAATGCCAAATGCACATTTACATGAGTTATTTGTTGACGAATTAAAAGATATCCTAGGTGCTGAACGACAATTGCTGAAAGGACTCAAAAAATTATCAGAGTGTGCCCATAGCGATACGCTAAAGGAAGCTTTTAAAACCCACTATAAGCAGACCGAAGGCCAGATAGAACGGTTAAAATCCGTATTTTCCAGCTTAGATGTGACCGCGAGAGGAAAAAAATGTAAGGCAATGGAAGGTCTTTTAGAAGAGGCCGACGAAATTATGGAAGAGTTCCAAGACAGTCCTGAGGTATTAGACGCAGCTTTAATTTCTGCGGCTCAGAAAGTTGAGCATTATGAAATTGCAAGTTACGGTTGTTTGGTTACTTACGCTAAATTGATGGAGCATACAGAGGCAGAAGAACTTTTGGCAGCTACACTTGCCGAAGAGAAAGAAACGGATGTTTTACTGACTGAAATCGCGATGGATGAAGCTAATGTAGAAGCTGTTCAATAAAAGTTTGACAGACGTTTCAAATAAAAAAGCTGGTTCTTTTGAATCAGCTTTTTTATTTGAAAGGTTAAATACTTTATTATATTTCCATTAAGATGATATCTTGATCATTAAAGATCTGGTTAAAAAAAATCTCCGAGCACTAATGGTTGTACCATCGTCTTGGAGATTAAAATATATAACTACGTAATAAGCTATATTTAAGAAAATAATAACGCCTCTATCTTAATAAAAGGTTTGAAGTTTACCTATCGAGTTGTTGGGAGAACACCATTTGATGATTGTGCCGAGTTTGAATCTAGATACTCAACGATGTTGCTTGTATCTTGCATGCTGGTATCCTGATGCAAGCCTGTATCCGAAGGCAGACTATCCATATTATTTTGATCTTTATTTGTACTATTACCACAAGCTGATGCTAAAATTATACCTGTTAGAGCACCAAAAATGAATGTCATTCTTTTCATGATTAAATTGTTTAGTGAAACTTATTATTTATAGTATGTAGTCATTATTTACTGGCTTTTTGAAAAATGACGTCAATTAATCTGATACATTTTCAATTTTTGTTTTAACGTTTTTCTAATGACATGGATCCGCGATTTAACCGTTCCTTCAGGAAGATCATAAGTTTCCGCTATTTCCTGATATTTGTAGCCTTCCAGATATAATCGAAATATATCTGCATTTTCCTGCGATAAACATTCGATAGCCCTGTTTATATCATCCTGTATCGTCTTGTTTTCTGTTTGATTGATGGCTACACTATCGAAATAATCAGTATGAACATACTCATCGTAGATAACATTTTTTCGCTTTTCGCGGCGGTATTGATTAATGTAAATATTTTTCATAATAACATAGAGCCAGGTCATTAATTTAGGATCATTGATAAATTTATGAATTGATTTTAACGCGCGAATAAAGGTTTCCTGAACCAAATCTTCCTTTTCATCGTAATCGGATGTAAACTGACTGGCAAAGTGGTTCAATTGTTGTCTTTTTTCCTGGAACAAGACATTTAAATTTGCATTTTCCATATAATTTACCTTATTAATACATCACTTAATTGATATTAAAATAACGCCTATTAAGCTACAATAGTTTATGGTCGATAATCGTGAAGGGAAAAAAATAGCACCATGTGTGTAAAATACGGTTATGGTTTTACTTCAAGAAAAGCATGTCATTTCTACTACAAAGTGGCTTTCTGAATTGTTTTATCTTTTTTACAGCATTTTAATGAGAAATGAAAATAGGTGTTTGTTTTCATTAAATACGCATTTAACACATAGTTGGTGTAACACACAAAATTAATACTTCGCATCTTTAAAAACCAGCTTTTTACATAGAAAACACTTTAAAATTATAATTAATGAACTTTTATACGAGATAATGGATTCTTTGGTTAAAAATTCAGATAATCTACTTATCACCGTTAACAAAAGGAGTAAAATGGAAAGTTTACAAAACAAAAATCAAAAAACCTTTCTGTATCGCAACAGTTTGTCTATTGTATTTATAGCGCTATTTGTTATTGCAATAGGGGCAAAAGTTTATTTTGGATGGCAGGAGCATAACCAGGAATTAGCAGAGTTGGGAGCACCGGCCATTGCATTGACCCGTTATTTAACTAGTGGGCATTTTTTTTCGGCAACTTTTGAAAATTTCCAAAGTGAATTTCTACAGATGGCCTTATATGTTATACTTACTATTTCGCTCAGGCAGATTGGTTCTGCCGAGTCAAAAGATATCGAAAAACCAGAAGAAGTGGACCGAGACCCGGACCCTACAAAGCCCGACGCTCCGTACGCTGTAAAACGCGGAGGCTGGCGATTGTCGATTTACCAAAATTCTCTGGCCATTTCTTTTATTTTGTTATTTCTGATCAGTTGGGCAGGACATTTATACGGCAGTTTTATTGATTATAATCAAGAGCAGCTCCTTAAAAATGAGCCTGTAAAAACTTTAAGTGATTTTATAAAAGAACCTCTTTTTTGGTTTGAAACATTTCAAAATTGGCAAAGTGAATTTCTATCTGTTGCATCAATTGTAATTTTAACTATTTTTCTCCGTCAAAAAGGTTCTCCTGAATCCAAGCCTGTGGATGCCGGGCATCTGGAAACAGGTAAATAAGCACCACATGTTAAATCTGGACATGGTGCCTGTTGGTAAGATCGTAAGTATGATCGGTGATTTTGTGGCCGAATATTTTCCACACCGTTGGTTCAAGATCTTTTAAGAGGCCTCGACCTTTACCTCATCGAAGGGAAAGTGGTACAGGAGGGGGCCTGGCCGTCTCTGGAAGCCAGTAAAGTTCATATCTTTTTTTAATTTTTTCAAATAGTGGTCTTTGCAATAATTACTTTTTGTTTTTCTTTTACTCTTCTCCGTTTTAAAATAAGAGAGTGGTCAAGCTAATAAAAATTCCAATTACTATGGTGATCCTCATGATCAGACCTATTTGTATAATTTATGAATCTAGCTTTATGTATATAATTACTATTGGGTATTATTTATATTTGACTTTCAAATAGAATGAGCTAATCACCGTAAGTACCTCGTCTAACGCAATTATAGAGGGACTCTGTTGACTATTTTGCTAATGCTGTCCATGATACATTATTAGTAATTATCAGCTTGAAACAAACATTATGTCATTTCGTTTGTAATATTATTATTACAAATAAGAGTGCTATACGCTGTTATTCGGTGATGAGTTAACTCTTCGGTTTGGCAATTCTTATATTTTTTACTAAAAAATACCAAGATGATAAACATTATTTTAGCGGATGATCACGATGTTGTTCTGACCGGACTGAAATTATTGATAGAATCACAACAGGATATGATGGTTGTTGGAGAAGCTAAGGATGGAGAGGCTGTATTAAAAATTTTAGAAGCAGGAAACCTACCAGATCTTCTTATTACAGATTTGCAGATGCCAGGTATGGATGGCTTTGAACTGGTCGCTCGAGTAAAGGATTTGTATCCAAGTATAAAAATCATTATTCTTAGTATGGAAGATGATGTTTCAAATATTATGAAAGCTTTCAATTTAGGAGCTAATGGGTATTTGACGAAAAATGTAGATTTTGACGAACTGTTTTTTTGCATTAGGCAAATCATGAAAGGGTTACAGTTTGTATGTGCTGAGATGACATTATCGATTCTTTCAAATCTTCAGAAATATCCAGCTACCTATCAAGAGCCAAAGCAAATTGTAATAGAAAGTGGACTGACAGAAAGAGAAATTGAAATTTTACGTCTAATCGGAGAAGGATATAGCAATGTCGAAATTGCAAATAAACTATTTCTGAGTAAACGTACTGTAGAGGGGCATAGACAACGTTTACTTGATAAGACATCACTTAAAAACACAGCCTCTCTAATTAAATACGCCGTGAACACCGGACTTATTGCTTAGGTTGAAGCCTCATTTATTTCTATTCGCCGCTTGCTGTCGGATGCTTTATTTGCGGCGTTCTTAAATCTTCTGCTACCCCTTACCTGCCAGCCATTGCATGCCATACACGAGTCGTTTCACATTGTTCCAAATCGTGATTCTTCATTCATTTCAGCATGATTAAACTAAATAAAGTTCTGGACTTTACTTTCCGTTTTAAAGAATGTTTTAAATTATGGCATGTCTTTACAGTAAGCTCTGCTTTTGAATGGATTTATAACCTGATTATTTATATATAAACGGATTTATGTATAATATTTTGGGTAAAATTTTAAATTGTAAGGAGGTGGAAATTGGATTGTTATTTTTAGGTTAAGATCTTCATATTCTTATTTGTGGTATAATCGTAATTGTAGCCGTTATGGCTTAAAATTTGAGAGAGTAAGTCTAGCGAAAAAAATCTAAATATGGCAGAAGTTAATAAAACATTTGAATTTCACTACGAATTGGAAGACAAGATATATTCCGTTAAGGGAATTATTGCTTCATTTGATTGTAATGAAGAAGCCAGTCTTGAAAACTTAAATTTGGAACGTTACAAAGATTCAATATATAATGTTTCACTTGTTTCCGAGCCCGCTTCAAATTTAGAAATTTTTAATTTGCAGCATCCAGTAGTGTACATTATCGGATATAACGAGCAAGAAGGTCAATTAGGATATATTATCGAAAAAAAATTTGTACCAGAGCAGGGAGAGAATGATTTGGTAAATCTGATTAGTGCAAGCATTTTAGAAGTACTTCTCATAAATGGTGATTCAGGTCATTTTGTAGACCAATAAATCCTTTATCCTTTACCATCCATTTCAAACTCACTCGTAGTAACTTTTCAGGAATAAGACTACCATGACTTTATACTGCAGCGGTTTGAGTGCCACGATGTTTAAAGCATTTCGCTTTAGTTTTAGTACTAGTCAGAGAAATCGAATTAAAAAACCGATCCTGAGCAAAGTACTTTATAACATTTTGCTCAAAAGAAGTAATTTTCAAGTGCCGTGAAGTTTGATTGTCCCATGGTATTTTTGTATATTTTGTCTTTTAAATTACGGTAATGGAATACATAAAAATCTATCCTAAATCCAGTATTAAACATCTCGTTCAATTTTTTTGGAATTTTGAAGGAGATTTCACGAAAACATCCTTGTATTACCATTCATCTGTGGCATCCATATACCCTAAATTGGCTTTTCAGTATATCCCAGGAATGATGATCATGGAAAATGGCGAACAAGACAAGTTGTTTGTGAGTGGGTTTCAATCACAAACAAATTCCTTCTATCAACTGTCTTCCAATCAAAGAGTCGGAATTTTTGGTGTCTATTTTCAACCTCATGCCATTAGTTTGCTTTTTAATATTCCAGCTTATGAAATTACTGGTGAAAATTTGGAAATAACATAGTATTTCCGGAGGAATAGGCAGTTTTATAAACTTCTTTTGCTTTATCGTTAGTCACTAAATCCTCAATCTTTCCTTTATAACATCAATCCTTACATTATTTTTAACTAAATATTTTAGTCTTGTAAGTCAGTTGTTTATCAAAATGTGTAACTTTTACACTTATTTTAGCTAAATATATTAGTATATTTGATCGAGTATTTATACCTTTAAAGTATAAACAACAGACGGGTTAGAGATGATTTTTTAGGAAATGGAACGGAATATAGTGCATTGTGATCTTGACACATTTTTTGTGTCCGTAGAGCGTTTGCTCAACGTAGGGCTGGTGGATAAACCTGTGCTTATCGGTGGGACTTCCGACCGGGGTGTGGTCGCATCCTGCTCGTACGAAGCCCGTAAGTATGGCGTACACAGTGCCATGCCCATGCGGCTGGCCTTGCGTATGTGTCCCGAAGCCATTATTGTCAGGGGCGATCATGACATGTACAGTCATTATTCCTCTATGGTCACCGAGATTATCGAAGAAGTGACACCTGTGGTTGAAAAAGCCAGTATCGATGAACATTACCTCGACGTGACCGGTATGGATCGCTTCTTTGGTTGCTGGCAGTGGACGCAGGAATTGCGGCAACGCATTATAAAAGAAACAGGATTACCCATCAGCTTTGGACTGTCCGTCAATAAAACCGTCAGCAAGATCGCTACGGGTCAGGCCAAACCATCCGGTGAACTGTTTGTCAACAGCGGTACCGAAAAAGGCTTTTTGGCACCGCTTTCCATACGGAAAATTCCGATGGTAGGCGAGAAGTCCTACACGTTGCTCCGCAATATGGGTATCAGCAAGATCGGCACTCTGCAACAGATGGAAGCCTTCACCATGAAACATGTGATGGGGGAGAATGGAGTCACCATCTGGCGTAAAGCAAACGGGCTCGATGACTCCCTTGTGCTGCCATTTCGGGAGCAGAAATCCATGAGCAAGGAAACAACCTTTCAGCAGGATACCATTGATATGGATCTGCTGCGCCGAACACTGATCGGTATGGTCGATACCCTTGCATTTGAGCTTCGTAAAGACCAAAAACTCACCAGTAGTATCACACTCAAAATCCGTTACAGCAATTTCGATACCCATACCCAGCAGGTCAAGGTAGCCTTCACCAACTCGGATAAGCTCATTACCGAAAAAGTAATGGCACTTTTTAAAAAGCTGTACAGCCGGCGTATGCTTATCCGCCTCATCGGGATCAAATTTTCCAACCTCATCTACGGCGCCTATCAGACCGATCTGTTCAATGACAGCAGTGACGAAGTCAATCTCTTGCAGGCCATGGACAAGATCCGCATGCGTTACGGTAGCCAGTACCTGATGAAAGGTATCTGTGCTCCAGAACCACCATCAAGGAAAGGAGGTGATCATGCTCCTTAATTTACACAGCTATTACAGCTTACGCCATGGTACGCTCAGTCTCGACGAACTGATGGAAGGCATGCTTGCCAATGGCTACGATACTGCCGTGCTCACCGATATCAACAACAGTACCGGTTCCATAGACTTTATCCGCAAAGGCCAGCAGACAGGACTCAACATATTGGCCGGCATGGAATTCCGTCAGGATGACACCTGCTGTTTTATCGCCATTGCACAGAACGAGCGGGGCTTTAGCGAGATCAATGCCTACCGTACACAGCTCAATTTCGAGAACGCAAAAGTTCCTCTGCAGGCACCAGAGTTCAAGGAAGTATTTGTCATTTATCCGTTAGAGCGCATGGGCAGTTTTGCGCTGAAAGACTACGAATACATCGGTATCCGTCCGTCGGAGCGGAGCAAGGCCATCCTGATGGATAAGCAGTTGCTTTCCAAAGCCGTTATATTGGCACCCGTAACATTCCGCACAGCAGATCATACCTTTCATCGGCAGCTCCGAGCTATTGATCACAATCTGCTCATCTCACAGCTCTCGAACGAACAAGTAGCACCTGTCGATGAAGTCTTTGTACCCAAAGCACGGCTGATGAAAATCTATGCCGATCTACCACAGCTCTTGAACAACACCCATCGGCTGTTGGCACAATGCCGCTTTCAGATGGATTTCCAGAGCGTTAAGAACAAGGCCACCTTCACCGGAAATCGGTACAACGATAAACAGCTGCTACTCAAATATACCGGAGACGGATTTGAACACCGCTATGCCAAGAACGACCCCGTAGCCCGGGAACGCATTGCACGCGAACTCGAGATCATTGAACAGCTCAATTTTTCCAGTTACTTTCTCATCACCGACGATATCTGCCGTTATGCCCGTCATCGTGACTACCATTACGTAGGTCGCGGTTCCGGAGCCAATTCCGCAGTTGCTTACTGTTTGGGTATTACTGATGTCGATCCCATTGCCCTCAAACTGCCTTTCGAACGTTTCCTAAATCCCAAGCGTAAAAGTCCGCCCGACTTTGATGTTGACTTTAGTTGGCGGGACCGTGACGATATGTACGACTATATTTTCAACCGCTATCAGCACGGCTATACTGCCCTGATGGGAGCCATGAGCACCTTTCGGTCGCGGAGCATCCTGCGTGAGCTCGGCAAAGTCTATGGTCTTCCCAAATCCGAAATTGACCGTCTAGTGCACGAACCCGAGCATATGCTCAATAAAAATGAAGTGACCAATACCATCTTGAGCGTCTACAACCGTATGGCCGATTTTCCCAATCAGCGGACCATCCACGCCTCGGGAGTGCTTATTTCCGAACAGCCATTGGTCAGCTATTGCGCGCTCGACTATCCGCCAAAAGGACTGCCGACCATGCAGTTTGATATGTATGTTGCCGAAGAAATCGGATTTGAAAAATTCGATATCCTTTCCCAGCGTGGTATCGGGCATATTAAAGACTGCCGGGAGATCGTACATGCCAATCAGGGCATCACGATTGATACCCGTCAGCCAAAACGCTTTTTCGAAGATCCGCATATCGCCCAGCAGCTTCGCTCTGCCAATACCATCGGCTGTTTTTACATCGAGAGCCCGGCCATGCGGCAGCTGCTTACCAAACTGCATTGTGACGATTACCTTACGCTTGTTGCCGCATCCTCGATCATCCGGCCAGGCGTATCGAGCAGCGGGATGATGGCCGCCTTTATCCAGCGGCACCATGACCCCAGTCAGGTGGTATATCCGCATCCCGTATTCAAAGAGCAGCTGGAAGAAACCTATGGTGTCATGGTCTATCAGGAAGACGTGATGAAGATCGCCAATGCCTATGGCGGGCTGGATATGGCCGACGCCGATGTCCTCCGTCGCATGATGTCCGGTAAATATCGAAGTAAAGATCATCTTATTGAGATCGAGGGGAAGTATTTTGACAACTGCAGAGCGAAGGGTTATGACGAAAAAGTGAGCCGGGAGATCTGGCGTCAGATGGAGAGTTTCGCAGGATACTCGTTCAACAAAGCCCATTCTGCCTCCTTTGCTGTCGAGAGCTATCAGAGTCTCTACCTTAAGACCTACTTTCCACTCGAATTTATGGTCAGCGTGCTCAACAATTATGGCGGTTTCTATAACCGCAAAGTCTATGTCAACGAAGCCCGTGTTGCAGGCGCTACCATCTGTCTGCCCTGTATCAACCGGTCGGAATATCAGACCAGTATCCATGGTCGCGATATCTATCTCGGTTTTGACTGCATGCAGCACGTAGAATCCAAACAAGTTGAACGGTTAATAGAAGAGCGGACGCGTAATGGGCTGTACCAGAACCTTGAGCAGTTTATCAGACGAACAGGTACTGGGCTCGAGCAGTTGATCATTCTTATCCGTATCGGTGCATTTCGCAGTTTTGGTAGCAGTAAGAAAGAACTCCTTTGGGAAGCACATCTTTTGCTGAACAAGCACACAAAAGCGAGTCCAAGTGCCGAACTGTTTGAATCCAATAGCCGTAAACCCGTTTTGCCACCTTTGGATAGCCATATCCTGGAGGACTATTATGATGAGATGGAACTTATTGGTTTTTGTGTCAGCGGTACCCTGTTTGATCTTGCCCGGAGTGATTTTCGAGGCGATGTGCAGAGTCGTGAACTGATGGATCATGTCGGTCGGACCGTTCGTATGGTAGGCGATTTTGTGGCCGAAAAGTTTGTGAAGACAAAGCGTGGTGAACTGATGAAATTCGGGACCTTCCTGGATATCGAAGGCAAGTTTTTCGACACCGTGCATTTTCCGCCCACGTTGGCACAATATCCTTTAAGAGGAGCCGGCATTTACCTCATCGAAGGGAAGGTCGTGCAGGAGTTTGGCTGTCCGTCACTGGAAGTGATCCGCTGTGCCAAGATGCCCCTTAAGCCAGACCCGCGGAGTATATAGCAGTTCAAACTATAAAACATATGGGAATGAGCAGCATATAATACTGGTGTCTTATTCGAAAGTTTGTTGGTAGATACGAAAGAGATATACAATTAAAATAAATTGCACCAGGGATAACCCTTTATTTTATCTCCATACGATTGTGATGGACAAATAAAAA
Source organism: Sphingobacterium anhuiense (assembly GCF_042686355.1). Classification (NCBI taxonomy): domain Bacteria; kingdom Pseudomonadati; phylum Bacteroidota; class Sphingobacteriia; order Sphingobacteriales; family Sphingobacteriaceae; genus Sphingobacterium; species Sphingobacterium anhuiense. The sequence goes on along the minus strand of NZ_JBHUPE010000004.1, from coordinate 1,005,072 downwards.
TTATAATTTTTCAAGGTGTATCTTTAATAAATCAAGTATAGTTTGTAAATCAATCTGTCCACTGTAGTAAAGTGCATTGCTTTTAATATACAGTTGATTGAGATGTTCTTTTACTTTACTATCTTCTAATAAAAAAGCTTCATTTTGTGCAATTGGAATAGCAAAATCCAAATTAGGGAATCTACGCTTTTTATGAGCTAAATATTCGGGAGTTCCAATGAAATCTATTACTACTTGTTGATTAAGAAGTTGATAAACATCATAATATTGACGCATAAAATTCACTTGGTTGTCTCCTGAACTTTGCATATTCCTAAATTTTGTCGCTATTGTTTGCAGTTTTTCTACAAAAGTATAACACATATCATAACATGCAACTTGTAGCGCTCTATTATCTGTTAAATCAATCGATGCTTGTACCGCTTTCTCAAATGCCCATGATGATATATCTATAGGACTATTTGGGGCTACATTATCAAATCCTACTTCTAACAGAATACCCTGTTTTAATCCTGGCAATTCGTTAAAAAAGGAATTGTAAATTAACCTAATTCCTCCACTTCGGTAATATTGAGTATCATCAAAAACAGTATCCCTTTCAACGCCTATTATTCCATCTATTTTTATTTGATCGGCTAAGCTTTCATAGAAAGCTAATCTTTTTGCAACATTTTTTGGATTGGTATTTTTCGGATTTTCATTTATTCCCAAAGCAGCAGCGGGGTGGATATGTATGTCAATATCTTCTGAAAATCTATCAATTATTTTATAAGCTTTAGATAGGGAAGTACCGCCTTTTAATTCAAATTGAAAGCCTAGTATTTGAAGACCATATAAGCAGTGCATAATCCAATAATCCTTTTCGATCAGTATCGGATCAATTGCTCGTATTTCAGATTCTGCCAGGATAAGATCTTTGAAGTTCTTGTGCTGATGTAGATACATAGTTCTATACTAGTTCATTTATTATTTTTTTAGCTTTTATAGAGCCATATCTAGCTGCATTCTTTTTAAGAAGCTCTTTATTAAATTGCTGTACCCTTGACTTTAGATTATGTAATAGGGTTTGCTCGTCTTCTTCCAAGCTTTTTAAATTGTTTAATAAATCAATAACTAAGTATTCGGATGAAAGCTGTTTTGGAAATTTGGACTTACGTCTAAACTGATAAACTTTATTTCCAAGTTTGACATCTTCATGCTTTTTATGATTATATATACTTTTACTATTATACAATTGTGTTGTTCCCAATCCTATTGAATTGTAATAATTGGGAGATGTTATTAAAAAATCATCACCTTTCAGGTATTTCTTTATGACATCTATCTCTTCAGGAACCGAATCTCCAAAAACTGTTTTTTTAGGAGCATAGTATAAGCCTTGAGCTAGTTTTTTAAGACTACCTTCTTGCACTAGGATAGCTAGATCACGATCTATTGATTTTGATGATTTTGCCAAATCTTCTCTACGATAGACTTGTCCTTTTCGTATTGATTTCTTTAAATTATCCAACTTATACATGAGTCAAATGTATGAAATAAAATTCAAATTTCATGCAAAAATATTTATATTTTCATTTTTAAAATGTTTTTAAGTCGCTGTTTTCAAGTGTTCTATATTGTGGGTGATCCGCTGCGCCAAGATGCCCCTTAAGCCAGATCCACGGAGTATATAGCGGTAAATGCCGTGAAATATCTATTGATATTCTTTATAATCGTATTAACACGTAATACCATGATGCTGTACAATCCATTTGAACAGCTCACCCGTGGTCCTTTCAGGAATTTCTGAAACAGGGCTATCGTCAGTTTTTGTATTAATTAAACTTCACAGATACCTTTGTTATAATCAATTCCAAGAAATGAGAATATGACAGTTTTGTAGGAAATTCTTCAGGCTTTATAAGATCAGAATTAAACTGTTGATGCACAGATTTTTGATATGTATCGTTTTCAAAATTAATGTTTTGTAATTGGTCAGACACTGTCTGACTAATTAGATAACCTTTGTAGCAGATACGCTCCATTGGGATCTTTTTCAAAGTATTGTTGCCAGAAAGACTACATTGTCGCTCCAGTTCTAACATCTTTTTTAAACCTTTTAAATTCAAAACCAGATACAATTGAGTCATCCATAAATGATATTAATCAAAGTTTATATTGAAAAATCTGCACGCAGACTAAACCGTCATTTTCTTATATTCGTATCAACAACGCGATACCGTTATGCTATACAATCCATTTGAACAACTCACCCGTAGTACCTTTCAGGAATTTCTGGAACAGGGTTACCGTGATTTTGTACTGCAGCGGTTCGAGTGGCCCGATGTTACCAAAGGGACAGGTTTTCTGCTTTCGCCGTATTGGTCAGCCGAAGAAGCACATGCACATGCTGCAGAACTGGGCCCCAAAGAAGGTAAAGCCATACAGATACCGGCAGATGCACATAGCATACAGCAGTTATTGGAAACCAATTCCGGTTATCGCATCTTCACCAATCGCTTTCGCGAAGAAAAGTGGGACAAGCGCATGTTGCGCATGTACGAAAGCAAGATTGTCGGTTACCTCCGTAACCAGACCACCTTCAAGAGGAAAGATCCAATCGATATCCTCTTTACCCTCGAACATGGCCGCGTATGGGCGATCATTACCGATGGTAAGATACAAACGAAAGTCAGGGCTATTGAACTCATCAGTTAATAGCCGCAGGCAAAACAAATGAATACATCACCGTGTTTAACAAGAAACATACTATCAATATAAAGAACTATGTGCTGGGACATATCACTTCATACCGATCTTGAAATCGTCAAGAAAGCATTCCCTAAGTTACGGGACGAACGCAAACAGCTCGAATACGACTACCGTTATTTTGAAAACGTGCAGGCCATCACCTTTCCTGCATATCCCATCATCTACAAAGACAAAGAAGGCGAGGAGCTGGGCTTACTTGAAATGGAGTGGGGCGTATTGCCCACCTACATCAAAGATCCCAAAGAACAGGAAGACCGTCGTCGCAATATGATCAATGTGCGGAGCGAGCGGATCCTTGCCGATAGTAAATCCTATTGGCATAGACTCAAAAATCAACGTTGTCTTATCCCCGTATCCGGTACCTTTGAGCACCGTAAAGTACACGGATGGAAGAAGAAAGTACCCTATTTCATTGGAGAGAAAGGAAGAGAAATCTTCTATATCCCAGGATTGTATCAATGGCATGAGATCGTTGATCAGGAAGGAAAGATCCATAAAATAGGAAGCTTTGGTATGCTCACACGTGAAGCCAATACCGTGATGGGCCAGATCCATAACGATGGACCGAACAAAAGACGCATGCCCTTATTCCTTACGCCTGAGCTTGAGCAGCAATGGCTATCCGCAAAAGATGAAGAAACGCTCATACCTATTTTCAATTACGAAATCTCCGATCAGGCATTAGAATATTATCCAGTCTATACCTTAAGAGGATATCCCAACAGGCCAGATGGAAAGCATCGGTACGAACCCTATCAATGGTCAGATCTGCCACCCTTAGGACAGGATGGCCCCATGCAACAAAGTTTGTTTTAGTGATATGATTAAGATCTTATGAAGTTCGTCCCCCTGAGCAGAGTCATACTATTAGAATTAAAGCGTAACGGTTATAACATTTTAACATCTAAAAATACAGTTGACGACGAAAACCCAACATGGTATCCGTTAACTGTACCTGATGTTGATGATTATTTGTTACACTTAGATTGTAGTGGAAGCATTGTTCCTATGGAAGAGCAAGCTCTATTGGTCATTGACGATGCACTAGCCAATATAGATGAGGGGCAGCTTTTAGGAGAAGTATTTATTGAAATAGATCATTTAGAAGAATTGGAGGATAAAATCCAGTTTTACGGCAAGCAGTATAAGTTTATCTCCAATCCAGAATATTATGTTTTTTCATTCGATCCAAAGAGGGTCTTAATACGTAATTATGCCTTACGTACAGGTAATCATCTTCTGTATCTAGCTTATATTGGCGTAAATTATCCCACCCATATCATCGATGAGATGCTAGATCTTGAAGAGCTAACCCGTTCCCTGATCTGCCTAGATCAAGAACAGGCAAGAGAATGGTTTAACAAACATGATGTTACTATGGTACAATCCGATATCTCGATATATGACAAGGATGCTATTTTAACCATTTTTTTACTTGAAACGGATCAACAAATATCGATTCCTTTAGAAGAGAAAGATGAGCTGGTTTATAACTTGATGGACAGAGAAGAACTACTGCAACTCCGAGATCTATTCTGGATTGATCCAAGGATGGCATAAGTTTTAATGAGAGAATTTAATAAAATGAATTGCGCCTATATATACCAGCTCCTGATTTCTTAAAGTTCAATGTGGTAGAATCTTGAAATTTATATGAAATGAAATTCTGTACTTATATTTAGATATTCTGTAGAATGAAACTTCCGATGGTTATTTACTAAACGTCAATAGTAGAAATGGTTGTTAAACTTTAAAGATCTTACAGCTTCTTTTTGTTATGAGGAAAGGGAGGGATTCGAACTAACTCGTTCCAACCACTTTAAAACCTCATTTTCTAATATACTTTAAATTGCTGTCATGTTTATGCCACTTAAGGCAAAATCACGGTTTCAATCATCCTTTAACGACTTCAAAGAACATCAATAACTCTTTGAGGGCAAATATACAAATTTATAGTTTATCTGCTGATGAATTGATCTATGTAACAGTGGATTAGCTGTCATTTATGAAAGAGTTTAATTCTTTTTTGTAATACTGAAGTTAGTATAAAGATCCTTAGTTATGCAGTTAAGTAGTCATGCTTTTTTTGTTTCTAGACTATTTGTGATAGTTGATGTGGTGTACTAATCTTTAATATTTTCAGTACTTATTGCTACTAGCTTGTTTGCTTTTTCTTCTTTCTTACGAAATTCTAAGCTTGTGATAATATAAGAAATGTTAGTTTTTAAAAATGAGTTTTGAAACGACAAATTTGTTATATTGCATTAATTAAGGAGCGTTTAAGCAATTGCTCGTCATTAACTTAATTAAGCATATTAACCATGAAACTAAAACAAGTTGAGATTTTGAAATATAAATCGTTTTCGAGTACTCAGACTTTTCAGGTGGAAGACAAAATAACAATTCTTGTTGGTATGAATGAGTCTGGAAAAACATCCGCCCTGGAAGCTATGGGAAAAACAAATTATTTTCAGGATGATGAAGAATTTAAATTTAACTTGACGCATGATTATCCACGGAAGGAGAAGAAAGCGATTGATAAAGCGAAAACCGATCCGGATGCTATCCATTCGACGTATGAAATAGATAGTCAGCTATTAGCAAATATTGAGGAAGAACTTGGCACTGGAGTGCTGACCTCTAGTGAGTTTACAATTACTACTAATTATAGCAATGGGGCTAATTGGCATGTAGAAGCAGATCCCAAAATATTTATTGAACATATAACAAAAGTATTAGGAATTGCAAGTGCTGCTTTAAATGAAAAACTAGCAAAGGTAAATTCTGCAGATGATCTGAACGCTCTGATTGGAACGTATAGTGAGGATAAATATATTGCCGGATTGAAAACCCTCGAAAAATACTATAAAAATATCTGGCAATGGGATAGTGGGCCAATTGCGGAATATATTTCAAGAATATATTTGAAACCAAATCTCCCCAAATTTTTGTATTATGATGAATATTATGCCTTGCCATCTCGAATTAGTATTGAAAAGCTGGAGGCTAATGAATTGACTGATAATGAATTTAAAACCGCTAAAGCGTTTTTCGAACTAGCAGATATAAACACAAAAGAAATTTTAAAAGCTGATAATTTTGAAGATTTTATTGCTGAGCTGGAAGCCACAGAAGCTATAATATCGGATGAGCTATTTAAATATTGGCAAACAAATAAAAATTTAAGTATCACATTTCAAATTGATAAAGTACCGAGCACCGATCAAAGGAACAATACGCAAATTGTTGAACATGTTTTGGATATTCGAGTAAAGAGCAAAGGCGTTTCATTATCCTTAAAAAATCGAAGTAAAGGATTTAATTGGTTTTTTTCCTTCCTAGTTTGGTTTAAAAAAATTCAGGAAGATCAAGACTCTAATTATATCCTTCTATTGGACGAGCCAGGACTAAATCTACATGCCTCTGCACAGGCCGACCTATTGAAATTTTTAGAAGATCTTTCGGAAAATTACCAGATTATTTATACTACGCACTCTCCCTTTATGATCTCCTCGGAAAATCTCGACAGAGTAAGGACAGTTTTAGAAACTGAGGATGGATCTATAATCTCAGATTCTATTCAAGAAAAGGATCCAAACACATTGTTTCCGCTTCAGGCCGCACTTGGCTACGATATTGCACAGAATCTCTATATCAGCAAGAAAAATCTTTTGGTGGAGGGGGTTTCAGATTTAATTATTCTGACGGCAATGTCATCTATCCTGGAAGCGGAGAAAAGGACCTTCCTCAGATCTGATATTACAATTGTTCCAACTGGGGGGCTTGAAAAAGTAGCAACATTTATTTCTTTATTGAGAGGCTCAAATTTAGAAACAGTTTGTCTGCTGGATTCTTATACAGATGCCAAAGGAAAGGCTAAAATGGATTCTTTGATAGCAGATAAAATTATCCATGGTAAGAAAGTGAGATTTTTCCATGATTTTTTAGATACTCATAATACTGCAGATCTTGAAGATATCTTTACAAAAATAGATTATTTGAAGCTATTCAACGCAGCTTTCCAAGAATACACTGACATTTCAGTGGGAGATCTGAATCCTGCAATAGATCAAATCATTATACAGATTAATAAGCATTTAAGTATCCAAAGATTTAATCATTACAGGCCTGCTAATCAGCTTACTAAAATGGCTGTTGATGCCTCATTTTTTGATTCGGTCACGTTAGAGAATTTTGAAAAAGTATTTATGGAAGTCAATAGTCTATTTGATTAATAGTTCCTATTTGAAGGAATATAAAACGATTTCGGATGCTGATTTGTCTGCAGCCGGTGACGATTTATATACATTGGGCAATAAAAAAGTCTTTGGACCTGCTTAATTTAATGAAAATGTATTATAAGCAATTACGATATAAGACTGACGTTGAGCAGTGATTTATTATTTTAAATATAGATAATTGCAGAAATAATATAGTGCGCAAATAGATTGCATTATAATTACTGTTCTTTGCAAACTCATACTTGTTAAAACTTATGGACGGAGAAATATTCAATTTACAGAAAGAGCATAACCTGATTAAGCAGCGTTTTATTGAAAAGGGCTGGATTACCGTATATCGTAGCTATAAGGATGGCGAAAAAGTCGAAACTGGTATCTATTGTCTACTTGTAAAACCTGAACATTTCGACAAATATATTGAGACACGCGATTGGGGAATTAGGTGGGGGAGCGAAGGACATCCGAGTATCATAACACGTTACGAAAATGGCCAAGAGATTACCGAATACTTTCGATTTGGTGACGAGGGATTAGAACCGTTTGTATTTCCGAAATGGTTCAATCATGCAAATGAACGTTACGTAGAAGTATCACAGGAGTTTGTGAATTATTTTAATCTTTTTGAGAAAGCGAACACCAAACAGGACCGTACCTACTACTTTATAGATGAGGTTGGTGACGAAGAGGAAGTAATCAAGGTTAAGGAGCGTGAGGTCCGTATTAAACTCAAGTTCTTGACCGAATACCTTGCAGTGCGTAAAATCCATATTTCTATTTGTTTTGATATTATGCTTATTACCGACTTGAAGGGTACGGATATTACATTTACCCCAAAGGACCAAGATTTTATAGGTGAAACATTTAATTACAATCATCTGATGCGAGTCGTACCCGGACTTGATAAGGGCAGCTTTCAGAGCTGGATTATCGGTAAAACTATATTGAAATATGATCCCGCCAAAAGTCTAATTTTCCATTTTGACACTTATGAAGAAGACAATGAAAACTTCATTATTGGATACAACGAGGATGGAAACCTATTGAAAATACCCTGCCATTCACAAGATCATCAGTTTTTTACTCCGGTATTTTTTAAAAAGGATGTGCTGAATAAGTACTATGCTAATCCTCATAAATTTGACGTCAATGGGTTCCACATTAGCTCAAGTTTTATAAGTTTAAAAATGGACAATAACCATGACGATTATGTAATGGTTTTTTTAAATGACCTGAAGATGCTTCCAGCAAAAGAACAGTTACATTGGAAGCACTATAATATTGCACCAGAGCCAGGTATGGGCCTAAGTGGATCGTATTACGACACAATGGTGATGGGAAATTGGGCTCGCGATTCAGATTCAGTTGATATAAGATTTAAAGAAAAATATGTAAGATTCAATGAGAAATGGTTTGAAAAATTTGGTTGGTATTTTTATAAGGAACAAGTAGGGACCGATAAGGATCATTTTAATGCCCTTCATTTACCCTCAGAAAATAGCGTAAAATCCTTCTCTGATCAACTTTTGACCATTGTTAAGCTTACTATTGACAGTCTTAATGAGGAAATGCTCATTAAGGGGCTCCCGAAGATAGAAAATGAGAGAGGAATTGCAAAATTTGAGCGTTTTCTTGCTGAACATAGCAAGACAATTCCCGATATGATTACTTTCCTCCGAAATTTACAGGATCTCCGATCCGGGATGATTGCACATCGGTACAGTAGCTCGAATAAAAACATGAAGAGGGCTGTTGAATATTTTGGTTTAAAAGACGAGAATTTCCGAGAGGTAGCTCAAGACATATTTGTCAAATCGTTGTATACATTAAATACTCTATCAGCTCAGTTTTTGAATGAAAATGACGGGTAGATTATCCGCATGACAGCTCTAACGTGACATTCAATTTACTAAACGAAGATAAATCTTTATATGAAGTCTAGAGCTTCATGCTTTGGGAAAGTCTTTAGGTCTGATCTCTACACATATTCGAACCCATCCTTTTTAAGATGATTTAAAAGAGATTTTTTCAAACTACTGCCATGATTCTGCCATTATAAAGAAAAGCTATTTGAGATTTCAGAACGTAGACTCGCCAAATTATTTCTCGAGTTTTATTCCATGTTGTTCTTGACAAACAATGCATTGGGGTTTTCCTTATACGGGCCTTTTATTTCTTATATCCAGATTATCGCCATAGTTGTCAATTATATCAAAATGCCAATGTTGTAAATCAGGCTTACTGATCTAATAATTATGACACTCTCCTAAATTCAGCCTATTGTTTTTTCCAGAATAGAATCCTCCATTATAAAACCATAACCAATATCTATGATCTTTTAAAAATCGATAGCAGAGCTATCTCTATTAACAATTAAGAAAGAATATGATTTTTGTTATTCATTGCAATATCTTTAATTGTTTTGTATTTTTAACGTAATTTTACCCTTTATTCTCCTTATTCACCTCTACTTTTGTTTTACAGTGGACAACAATTATATTTACCAACACATGATTTATTTGGATAGGATACTGTTTGCTTTTTCTATCGACCTTTTTGATCATTTTCAGTTACACCGCTAGAGAACTATACCTTTATCTGATAAATTCTAGTTTCCTCGTCCCATGGGTGGTATCCTTGTCCAATGTACTCAAATCCTAATTTCTCATAGTATCCGATATGGTCTGTGGAAAGGTTTAGATATGAAAAGCCGAAATTTTTTGTATCCATTTTAGCCTTTTCAATGAGTAGGTTTCCATAATTCTGGCCTCTGTACTGCTCATCAATAAATAGCGCACACAGCCATGGATACAAATCCATTCGGCTAATGAAATCATTCGTAATCAGGCCTGCACAACCGATAATTTCATTTTCTTTCTCTAGCAGATACCATTGCGGTAATGATTGCGGAGCATTTATACAGTTTAAGATACAATCTTCATAGATAATTGGTAATACTTCAGACCAACTGTTTTGGAAGTATTGGATTGCTTTTTCCTTATATTCTGGATTTTCTCTTATGGAAATTATTTTCATTTTATTCGTCATTATTTTAAAAAGTTCATCTTATTTAAACGTCATTAAACCGATAATCATGAGATTTACATAATTTTTAGCATGGTGATTTCTTTCATCTCTACGTTAAATTTTTTATTCTTTCTCATAATTTCCCCATGTCCATAATTGGCGTAAGTGCTACTTTTTGTTTTTAGATACAGCAACATTAAATTGGAGAGGTTTTAAAAATTCAAGATTTAGATTCTCATGATGCCATATCTTAGGAATCTAACTGATACCTAACTTAGCAATCTTTTTTTCTCAAAATATCCAGCGGTGTACATTGCTGCGGCATAATTGGTGTACTTTGGAGCGGAATAACTGGTGCACTTTGAAGCGGAACAGTGGTGTACTATAGGTTGTAATACTCAACAGACAATCATCCCTGAAAAAAAACAAGAAAATAAACCGGAAAAGTAAGCGTGTTTTTTGAAGAAAAGTGGTGAAATACTTTTGCTAAAAATTGATGAAAGTAAATTTGCTATTTACAAATCCCTTCGGACGTGCGATCACTTATAAATCCCACCAGTTATGAAACAATTGTTGATGTTACGTTATGTTGTAAATTTTTGAATATCCTATGTCTAGAAATGATTTACCATTGCTACATCTTTTAGTCATATCTTGACTTATAGTGTGAGCTAGACCAATAATAAACATGCATGTATTTGAAAATCTGAGCAATTCTTTGCCTGTCAGATTTGATAATTCTATTGAAGTTGGATCCGTCATCCATGATTTTAAATTCTTTAAAATATCAGCCGAACAACTCCGCGCAGTATCATAAGGATGCCAAGCTCCGTGCAAATGCTTGTAATTTAACTCGTTTCTAATTCTCGAAAGCCAACTGTAATCTGATGATCCTACATAAGACAAATTTTGTAATAATTGATCTAATTTATCTGTTAGTGGTTGAACTTCTTGCGAACTGACTTTGGTTAATATATCTATGGAGATAAATTTAATTTTTTCGCCAAATAGTTTCCATAAAGCGACATGTGAACCTCCATCTTTCTTTATGTCAATTTTTTTGCAATTTATGTTCAATGAATTTATACCAAAGTCTATTAAATAATATCCAGATTCAATGGCTATACCGTTCAAATTTGAAAATAGATCTGCAACTTGCTTAATTGATCTTATTGATTCTGAATCAAATTGAGACAAAGAAAAACCTAAAAATCGTAAAACTACATGAGCGGCATAATATGCCGAATAATATTGTTTGATTAAAAGCCAACTTATGTTCTTCGGAAGAATTTTTAAATCATCAATTTTTATAATGCTTTCTAATGATGCTGAAGCAAATCTGTTACAATCTTTAGATAAAGGTTTTAAAAAGTACTGTCGATCAAAAGATGAAATGATAAATTCATCCTTTGATACCTGTGAATTAATTTGATAATCATTTTTTGATTTAATCCAATCATTAAATGTTAATGAACGATTGACAGTTATATTATTTAAGCCAAAAGCCCAATATTGTCTAAATATATCCTCAAATTTCATCTTACAATGTGAAATCAGTTTTTAAACAATCTAAAAGATAATTAGATAAATCTTTGTATGATCCACCAGGTTTTGAAATCCTTGTAGGTTTCAATTTAACGAATAATGGTGCTAGGATTTCAGAAAAACTATCAGTCATGTAATTTGAATATTTATCTTTAGTTCTTTGTGCAACATGTGGAAATATAGAAATAATAGACTTAAATACTGTTGAATTTGTAATTGCCTTTTCTAATCCTATTTTTCGAAGACCATTAAACATTGCAATGAGATAACTATTACAAATTTCATAGACTTCATTGGATTCTTTGTCCCCAAAATATTTCGTAACTAATGACAATGCTGAATTAAATGCTACTCTCGATATTTTTAACCTAGATTTATCAGCAGAGCTTGTTAACCCTAATAATATACTGTCTGGACTTTCATGAAATAAATCAAAGATTTCTCTTAAAAATGTTTCATTATTATTTTCATATTCTGCAAGATTTTTAATATCAAAAAGTAGTTCATTTGGTACAGGTTTTTGTTTAGTATTTATATCAATGAATATCCTTGATTCATCCCTTCGTGACAAATTATTATATATTACCACAGGAATTCTAACCGATGATTTAGCCAAATTAAATCCATAAACACGATGTTGACCATCTAATATTAAAAAAGCTTTATTATGCTCTTTGAATTTAATTGTTTTACCTTTTCCAGTAATTTCTAATTCTGCTTCTGGTTGTGCAGATAAAATTATTGCCGTTGGAATGGTTCCAAGTCCATTATCAATATAATCTGCTATTTGTTGAGCTCTTTTTTCGTCAAGTAATCTTTGGAAACCTTCTTTTGGATCATCTTCTCTTGAAGAAATAAAGCACGTTTTAGCTAAAATTTCCGACGGAACAGTTAAAGTGTAAAATTTATGTTCCCCTTGAGTTACTAAGCTTATTGAATAGCTGTGAAATATATCGTCTATGTTCATTTTAATATTGTTATATGGCATTCCTTGTTGGAATTTATGGCATTAAGATACGCCAAACTTTATAAATATAAAACCTTATTTCATAAAATTTCATATTTATTACTTCACTGCTTATAAATACAATTACATAAGGAATACTGTAAGATTAAAATTGTTCTATTTTTTCAGTTGAAAATGATAAATTTTAATATAATATGGATTATCACTCTCTGCTACTTTTAATTGCACAGAGAAAATTTGACCTTTAGAATCTCATAGTCTTTGCCTTAATCTCTAACAATCCAATTTTCAGGAATTATTTCATTATTTGAATTTCCTTTACAATTTTAATCAATACAGCTTCTTCAAATTCGATTTTATTAATTAATGATAGATTTGCAAATTGAGCGAAGTCTTGTGAATTAATTCTTTTCAATTCCTCAATATTTTTCCAATATTCATCCGCTTTTTCAATAGGTCTTATTTTATTTCTCTGAACTTCAAAAATGTAGCTATCAATGTGAATTGGGAAAAATACATTGTTCCAAGTCTCTTCTTGTTTTTTGCAACCAGCTGTAAGTTCAAATTGACAAGCTTTACTCTTTAATGAATGTTTAGATGCAATGAATAAAATAATATCATGCTCTGTAATGTTTTTCGTCATTATATCCTCAAGATTTTGTCCTCCAGGGGCATCCTTCTCCCATAAGAATGTTTTGATACCATTTTTTTTCAAGACTTCGTTTAATGTTGATGCAAATAATCGATCTTTAAAACTGTAAGAAATGAAAAGCTTTTTACAGTAGTATTCTGAGGTTATTTCTTTTATTTTTTCTTTATAATCTAGCGAATGAATATTAAAAATAAATTTCAGCAAAGTTCGATTTGTTAAATTACTTTTCAATATAGTTTGGAAATCCATTGTTGAATATGATGGTTCTAATTCTTTAATTCCAAAATTGAAAGATGAGTTGGACAAGATGCAACTTAAAAATGATGAAGAAAACATAGAACAATCAATAAATGAGCTATTCCTAAAATCAATATTTGTAAAGAAAGTATCCAAAATTGTGCAACTACTAAAAGTGACGTCTTGTGTATTTTTATCCGTCTCTTCCAGGGAAGAATAATAGGCAATACCGCTAAAATAGCTTTCCTGTATATAACAACTATTAAACTCAACATTAAATAGATCTTCTGCTACTTTTAAGCTTTTGAAACTACAGTTATTAAAAAGAGAATTATCTAAGTCTCCTTCATCGATTTCAACATTTATAAATTTACAGTTTTGAAATGATAATTCGGTCCAACCAAATTGACCATGGGAAAAGCGGGAATTTTTGAACTCACAATCGGAAAATATACATTTTTTAAAATACAAAAAGAAACCAAACACATTTTCAAATGTACAATCTTTAAACTTACAGTTTTTAAAAATAAAGCCTTTAAAGTCTCCAGTAAAGTGAATACTCTTAAAAGTATAAAACTTAATGCCGATAGCAGGTTCAAAATTATTTTTTTCTTTAAAGGATTTTGCTATTATTTTTTTAGGATCAATGTTTCTGATATAAATTGATACAGATTCCTGATCATATTTTGAAAGAGTTTGTTTTTTCATTTTGTTAATAATTCATGAAAGTCAATTTAAAATATGTAATAATCTGTATAATTATAATCGGTAAAAATGATAATTCGCTCATTAATTGAGATAAATACTTTTCAATTTGTTAAGAAATAATTATGCACCTTATATATCCATAGATATTCATATTAAACATAATGCGGTGCAAAAATTAACTATCCAAATTTCTCGCAGTAAATTTTACCTCTTATTCTCCTTATTTACCTCTGCTTTTGTTTCACCGTCGACAACAATTATTTCTACGACGACATTATCCATTAATTTAGAATCACTGCCGTCCGCCTTCTTCTTAGGTACTTTTTTGTACCAAATGATGATTTGTTCATCATTGGGAATTCCATCGGGGAAAAAGTCATCTAAACTTTTAAATCCGAAAACTTCTTTTAGAATTCCTAAATGTCTTAAGTTATATTTTTCAGGTTGATCTAAAGATTCACATTTACCTACAAATGCTTCAGCTAAGCGCATTTTCGCACTTAGAACCCTTTGTGACCATCCACGTTTTTCTCTAAAATCTTGGATGTTTATGATAAGCTCATATTCTATTCTAAAGATCGCACTTGTTTCAAATATTTGTTGCATATTAAATTTTTATGTACCATATGTTTGGTACTTTAAATAGTTATTTGTATTTTTGATTAAGCGATTAAAAAAACATAGGCATTTGCCTCTGTGAACGATGTATCTCGACCCGAAACGACTAATTCCTTCGAGAGAACCGTGCAATCGCCCCATGCTCAAAAAAGTTTATTACATTTGTAATTCTTTATATAAAAGCATGTGGGTGGTTCACGTTAGCTTTAGGAGGTTGAGTCAAGAGTCTCGCGTAGACTTAGACAAAGGGCTAGTCACCCTCGGGCCTAAAGTGTGAATCACCCCTTGTTTTTTGAGGTGAGTTTTCTTCGAGATCAATATTGTTCACATAACCTTTTAAGATTATGATGATACAATTCAAAACCAGTCAAAGAACCACATTAGACCTGATTCAGAATCACGGTCATCGGTTCATCCAATCACAAATTTTAAAGAACAAGTTTTGTGCGCCTCAATAAGCTGCTAAAATTTAAACATAAAGCCAAAATAGGCGAGGAGTAGCGTATGCCAAATCAAAAGGTCGAGGTAATTAATAATTAAGTACGGGGTATACACCAAATTAATTATTAAAAATACCTAGTTCTTTAGAAGTCAATATAAGCTAATTACCATCCAAAAATGGTTTATGTTTCCGACTTTTATTCTATTGGTAAACAATCGCTTGTGTAATCGAACTAGAATTAGCCAGTAATTTAAAGTATAGCACCTTAAAATTACACTTTTCTAGCAGTAAAGCAAATTATTGTTGTTACTTTTTTATCGTAATACGCTAATAGAGTAAAGTCGGTTCTTTTTGTTTAACCCATATAATGCAATCCTGAATACCATATTATAACCGTTGACGAAGACTTAAAATTGCATTTTTTCATTTTATTTTTTAACTATTGAAGTTGAACAGGGAGTCTATTGCCTAGATTTTTTCCTTATCGACCCTCAATTTAAACTTAGAATCATGCAAAAAACTTGCAATGGGGAGAGCTATGTGTTACCCCAAAGGAAATTTATTGTCCCAAATCCAGCGTTATTTTTTGGTCTTCAATCAAAAACAAACCAAAAAATAAACACATTGAAAAGTTCTATAATAAAAATTGAAAACGTTAGACATGATTACGCTTTACAAGAGCATAATCAATCTACGTTTTCATATATAAAAATACATTGGAAGCTGGTGCTATGGATCGTGCTTTCTCCAATGCTACATGCCTTTAATCTGCTCTTGTGCTTATTAAAGGCCATTAAAGTAATTGCGATACCCTGTATCATGATCATCGCAGTATTTCATAGTTTATGTTTATCAGCTCAGACACCCCGCAAGGACAGCGGGGTGAATGGGCAGGTTAAATATGAGCTAACTGGTGTAGTTGTTTCTTCCACCGATGGTACACCACTGCAAGGAGTATCAGTCCGAATTGATGCCGAAAATTTACAAGTTAAAACTTCAAAAGATGGAAAGTTTAAATTGACGGTCTCTAATAAAAGTGGAAAGATCAGATTCTCTTTCATCGGTTTTAAAAGCCAAGAAGTCAATTATACCGCAGGAGTATCAATGACTGTAAAATTGATACCTGAAGAAAACCAGCTTGATGAAGTGGAGGTAGTATCAACAGGATATCAGAAAATACCCAAAGAAAGAGCGACAGGGAGTTTTGTGCAGATTGATAACGAACTTTTGAATAGGAGAGTCAGTACTAATATACTTGATCGATTGGAAGGAGTGACGAGCGGTGTTAACTTTAATCGATCATCTGGCGGAGCAGGAGGTTTATTACCAGCCAATGAGCAGACTGGTCTATCTATACGCGGGCGATCAACTATTGATAATGATGTAAGTGCTGATCCACTTATTATTCTAGATAATTTTCCTTTTGAAGGTAGTTTAGATCAAATCAATCCTAATGATATTGAAAGCATAACGGTATTACGTGATGCTGCAGCAGCTTCTATTTGGGGTGCACGTTCAGGGAATGGTGTCATTGTGATAACGACCAAAAAAGCTGCGTTTAGAGAACAAACAAAGATTGACTTTAATACTTCAACCACAATTGGAACAAAACCTAACTTGAAATATAGCCGAAACTTTATTCCGAGTTCGGAGTTTATGGATGTCGAGCGTCAGCTTTTTGATAAAGGTTTTTATAATGATATGTTATCCAATAACACAACTTTTCCTTTAGTAAGCCCTTATGTTGAATTGTTAGATCAACACAGATCTGGTATTATAGATGAAAATGTACTTAAGCTTGCAGAACAAGGGTTTGTTACGATAGATAGTCGAGATGAAACTTCAGAAAACTTTTACCAAACTTCAGTGAAGAACCAATATGCGTTTGGAATTCGCTCTGGAGGAGAAAAATTTAGCAATTATTTTTCTGTTGGCTACAATGATAATCGAGAAGTCGTTCAAAAGAGTGGTCTAAAAAGATGGACAATGAATATCTCTCCGCAGTTTAAGTTATTACAAAATCTAACTTTTTCTCCATCGGTATCAGTGACCAATACGACAGAACGATATGGTTACAGCTACAGTTCACCCTATCCCTACATTGCATACACAGGTAAGGATGGTATTCCGCTCATGGTACCAAGTGGTTATCGAGATAGCTATCTACGAGAAATGGAAAGCAAAGACTTTAAAGACTGGTCACTTCGCCCATTAGAAGAGAAAGAACTCAAAGATACCCATGCTAAGCGGTTGCATACAATTTTGAATGGGCAATTAATGTATACTCCTTTGAATTGGTTGTCATTCGCCTCCCTCTTTCAATATGAACGTCAGCAGAGTGAGTATGAAGATTTGAAGAATAAGAATAGCTATTATGTCAGAAATTTAGTCAATCGCTATACACAAGTGAATGGTAAAAATTTTACTTACCCTATACCCGATGCGGATATACTTGATCATACTCGAGATAGGTTAGAAGCTTATAATTTTCGGATTAATAGCGCGATGAATAAAAGATGGTCAGACAAGCATCAATTAAATGCTTTATTGGGTGCTGAAATGAAATCGACAATTATTACAGCTCACTCAGGTCGGTATTATGGCTATGATCACGAGACTGGAACGATTTTAAGCAATCTAAACTTTAATCAATACTATCCAATTAATCCGAATGGATTAGGATCACAGCTGATTGATGATGGTGTTGGAAATATTAGTGAAGTGACTCGCCGTTCCGTTTCTTATTTCTTTAATGGTGCTTACCAATTTCGAGAACGGTATACATTATCCGCCTCAGCTCGAAAAGATGGTGCTAATTTATATGGAGTAAAGACCAATGATAAATTTGTACCACTGTGGTCGGTCGGACTTTTATATGACATTTCAAAAGAAGATTTTTATAAATCAATGTTGTTGCCAACATTAAAGCTTCGGTTTACGTATGGATATAATGGAAATTCATATAATCAATCTGCTTACCTTATTGCAAGCTTTAATAGGAACACACTTAATGGTTTTCGACAAGCCACCATTCAAAATCCGCCCAATCCATCTTTACGATGGGAAAGAGTGCGTAATATAAACTTATCATTGCAATTTGCTTCGAAAGAAGATCGTATTTCGGGTTCAATAGAGTTCTTCCAAAAAGATGGAATGGATCTTATACAGGAGATCTTGCTTCGACCTTCCTCAGGTTTTAATAGTTACAAAGGTAATTCTGCTTCAGTCCGTAATAGGGGGGTGGATCTACAATTAACTAGTATAAATACAAAAGGTAAGTTTAATTGGAGTACCGTATATCTATTAAGTTTGATCAAGGATAAGGTTCTTTCTTTTAATGAAGAATATCCAACAAGGTATTTGGTATCTAATTCGTCCGCAGTTGACGGACCTGCACGCTATGGTCTTTATATTAAAGAGGGTAATTCGCTTTATGGCGTATATAGTTACCAGTCATCTGGACTGGATGAAAATGGAGATCCTATGGGCTATTTAAATGGTGTTGAATCTAAAGATTATGCAGATATTATTGCCAGTAATACCATGGATAATGTTAACTATCATGGAAGTAGTAGGCCTACGTTGTTTGGTTCATTGCGCAATACTTTTTCTTACCGAAAGTGGTCACTTTCAGCTAATATTCTTCTTAAGTCTGGTTTCTACATCAGAAAGAAAAGTAGTAGTACTAATTTAAACGAGGTACTTTCGATGCCAAATGTAGATTTTATGTTAGCATTTGATCCTCAGAACCCGAATAAAGAAACCACTATGCCTACATTGGTCTATCCTGTTAATGCAAGCCGCAATACGTTTTACCAAAACTCGGAAGCCTTAGTTTTACCCGGTGATCATATTCGTTTACAGGATATTTCCTTGTCGTACCGGGTGAAATTTTCGCGATTTACAGTAGATCTTTATTCCTACATAGACAATCTTGGAATCATATGGCGTAAGAATAAATTAGGTATAGATCCTGATGTTAACGATTATTTCGGCTTATATCCAACACCGACCAGTTACTCTCTTGGTGCTCGTGTCCAGTTTTAATTTTAAAAATTCTAATTATGAAATATCTCATTTATTTTTTCTGCCTGTTATCTTGCTATTCTTGCAAAAAGATAGATAACTGGCTGGATGTAAAATCAAAAAATAGCGATGTCATACTAAAAAGTTTGGATGATTATCAATCATTATTGGATAATACGACAGTGATGAATACCACGCCTGGCCTAGGAATTATCAGCGCTGATAATATCCATCTTCTTGAAAATACGGCTTTGACAGTTGGAAATCCTTCGGAACGAAATGCTTATATCTGGAAAGAAGATATTTATGAAGGCGCAATTGGAACGGGAACTGGAGATTGGACTGTGCCATATAGGGCTATAGCATATGCAAATATCATTATAGAGGGAACAGATAAAGTCACAAAGTCAAGTGCCGAGAAGGATAATATTCGAGGTTCTGCATTGTATTATCGTGGGTTTCATTATTATCAGTTATTACAGCTTTATGCTCCTCCATATGTAAAGGGAGCTTCAATATCTTGCGTGCTTCCTATGCGCTTTGGGTCGGATATCTATGAAAGTGGTAATCTGATTACGGTAGAAGCTTGCTATGAGCAGGTAATTACAGATTTGACTGCTTCATTAAGCATTTTGCCAATCGTTCCTGAAAAGAAGACACGACCATCACGATCTGCAGCTTTAACGATGCTAGCAAAGATCTATTTAACGATGCAAAACTATGATAAAGCATTGCAATATGCAGAGGAGTATTTGAAGTACAATAATGAGTTAATTGATTTTTCGAGTTTGAATACAGCTGCCACGTTACCTTTTCCAACCATCGACAAAGGAAATAAAGAGATCGTCTTTTATGCTGGGCCGATCAACTACTTTTTTGTATCGTATGGAGATCTCAGGGTTAATGAAGCATTATTTGATAGTTACAAAGATAATGATATCCGAAAATCCGCCTTCTTTAGAGTAAATGTTGATGGTACAAAATCCTTTAAAGGCCGCTACTCTGGTACAGTTGGAATGTTTTCAGGACTAGCTACTAATGAAATTATTCTGATAAAGGCAGAATGTCTTGTTAGGACGGGTTTTTGGAAAGAAGGTAGGGAAGTATTGAATAACTTTTGCAATTATCGATACAAAGATTTTTCAGAACCGCCGAACGAAACCGCTGATGATGTTCTTTTCCGCGTCTTAGAGGAACGTCGTAAAGAACTCGTGTTTACAGGTAATTGTAGATGGGAAGATCTGAGGAGATTGAATATGGAGGCGAGATTTGCTAAGACATTAACTAGAACACTTTCTGGTAAACAGTATATATTACCGCCGAATGATTCTAGATATACTTTGCCTGTTATTCCTCAGGAATTAATCATCACAAATAAATAATGATCATGAAAATACGAATAATACATTACTTAATTTACCTATGCATTTTTTTAGGTTTTAATTATGTCGGTTTTGCACAAACGGCAACTATTGATGTTAGAAAACTCAAAGATAGTCACTTAAAAAATGAATTAAACTGTTACTGGACTGATGATAATTTCGAATTTTTTAACCGAACTCCGCACAGAAAAGAAATGGCAGTAAAACATGATTCTATATTTACGATTAAGTTTGATAAAGGAATAGATTTCCGATTTATCACTTTAAAAACGGGGAATGAGAAAAATGCGGAGAAAATAATATTATTGGATTACATAATATTTCCAGGAGATAGTGTGGTCATTTCTGAAGAAGATGACCGTCTTGTATTTAGTGGTATTGGGGCTGAAATTATGAATTTGCAATATCAACTTAGTCGAATAGAAAAAACAGTATCATTCCCGAATTTTGTTTATAAAAAGATCGATCTTGTAGATAAGCAACCAGAACTGTCTTCAATTCTTCATGATAAGCTCCAGTCGCTTTTACAATATAATTACATGAAGCGTGATAGTCAACTGATTGTATTAGATCGAAATATGAATGTATTAGACAAGAGTAGTTATCGATTACTAAAATTAAATATTATTGGTAAAATTGAACAAAACTTGTTGACACAACTGATTATGGTTTTTCATCGTATCAGTAAAGAAAATCCCAATCTTGAAAATGAGAAATCATTATTTATCCAGGAATATCTGAGGCGGAATACACGACTCCATGAAGTTCATGATATGAATTTTTTTCAGGCAAACGAAATGGAAAATTATTTTATGGAAAGAATGAGGCTTAGAAAATGGCTAGGTACAGCATTTGAAAAAGAGTGGGATGCCGGGATGATGAAACAGGAAAGTCTAGATAGAATATATTATCGTTATTTTTTTCAGAATTATACTAAAATGGATGATGATCAGCAGTCTAACATAGTGTCAAATGTCTCAAGTAATAAATATCGAGATGCAATTCAGCTATTTCGTGTTCAAACAGCTCAAGGGCAATTGTTACCAGATTTTAAGTTGATGGATACAAGTGGAAATTTGGTCCAATTTTCTGATTTACGCGGGAAAATAATTGTTCTTGATTTCTGGTTTACTGGTTGTGCAAATTGCAAAGTACTACATGAGGAGATGAAGGTCGTAAGGAAAGAATTAGGGGATGTGAAGGATCTTTGTTTTGTTAATATTTCTATCGATGAAGATATGGAGAAATGGAAGAATTCTGTTCAATCTGGATCGTACAGTGATTCTTCAGATATTAGTCTATACACTATGGGAGAAAAGTCGTTACATCCTATTATAAAGTTCTTTAATGTAATTTCATATCCGAGACAAGTTATTTTGGATAAAGAAATGAGAATCGTAACGACTCAGGTTCCAAGACCGAGTTCACAAGAACAAGCAACAGCTTTAGTAAGTTTAATAAAGAGTATTAAGTAAAAAACAGCACCTGAAATTTTTCAGGTGCCATTTTTTAATTCCATTATTCGTTTGTGCGGAATACTCCTTGATCAGCTTCCTGGAAATTAGCAGGATTTTTGTATTGATCATTCATTGGTCCTGGAGCACTACCAATTTTATGATAAGAACATGTAGAACTTGCATCTAAGCATTCTCCTGCAGGATAATTTGAAGCAGGTTCCCAAGTTGTTCCATCTAATGTTACAAAATCACCAGCTGGTGGAGTTAATGATTTTGTAAATGATTGCGTCAATGCCGCACCGCCTAATACAGCTACTCCAAGTAGCACTTTTGTGAAATTTTTTAATGAGGTTTTCATACCTTTAGTTTTAATTGTTTATAATTTTTGTTTTTTTTAGGGCATAGATTCCGGCGATAAACCAGACCACATTAAAGATAATATGTGTTCTCCAGCCCATGGATTCGATCACTCCTCCGCAATTACAGAGCTTTTTTTCAACAAAGGCTACCATCAAAGTCAGGTAAAGTGCGAATATGCCCATCAAAAAGGAAGATGCATATAGGGCAAAACGCTTTATCTTGTATACCGGGACAATCAGTAGTACAGCCAGCAGGATTTCCAAAGTGGGAATGCCCCAGCCGATCAGTTCGGCATATTTTCCTAAATAAGGGATCTTGCTGTTTCCCCGAATAAATTCCGCGATAATTTGCAACTTCGCAATTCCTGTATAGAAATACAAGAAAGCATAGCCATAAACAATCAAAGCAGGTATGCGATGCTTGATCCAACGTGCACTCCGACGGATTAAACTACCTTTTTTTGTGGATATTGCTGAGTGTAGTTTGTTGCCCTTGTTGTTGATGATATGTTCCATTTTTTTGCGTTGTGATGTTTCGGCTATCCATGCGACGGAATAGTCAACTGCCGTTAACTGATTTCCTGTGTGCGGGTCTTACCCGCCGATGGGGAAGGTTGCAAATTTTTTCTTGTACTGTTTCATAATTTGTTTTTTAATGAGCAGATCGGAAAAAAATGGTACTGATACGATTAAGTTTGACGGACATAAATGTTTTCATCCGATCTGCTATTACAAATTTGAGCAGCATTTTCTGTTATTTTTTGGGAAATGAGACACTATGTTTTGGGAATTGTAGCCCAAAATGTGGGATGTTAAATCCCAATAAATGGGGTTTTTTCTATATTTATTGCATTTGAAAGCTTTAAATGCGTTCTGACATGTTGGGTACAGGATTATATTTTTTAGGACTATACACAACAAAGCCGCTGTAATTTTACATACAGCGGCTTTGTTGTGAAATTTTCAATCTCATTTTTATTTCATGGCATAGGTAATATAACCACCATCTACTAAAAATTCGGTTCCGTTGATAAAGCTTGCTTTATCGGAAGCTAGGAAAAGCACTGTGTTGGCGATTTCTTCTGGTTTCCCGATACGTTGAAGTGAAGTGGCAGCAGCCAGATGATCTATCGCTTCTTGAGGTACTACACTTTGCAGCCCAGGGGTTTCAATAGGTCCCGGACTGACCACATTGACGCGGATATTTTTGGATGCAAGCTCATTGGCAGCGATCTGCGCTATTTTATTCAATGCACCTTTTGTTGCAGAGTATACAGAAGCTCCTAAATTAGACGCTGTTGCAACGGTAGAAGAGGTGAAGATAACGGATGATCCTGTTTGAAGGTGGGGAATCAGTTTTTGCAATGTGAAGAAATGTCCTTTTACATTGGTATTGAATTGAGCATCAAAGTCAGCTTCAGTGACCTGCTCGATTGGTGCAAATGTTGCAATACCTGCATTCAGAAACAGGACGTCAATTTTAATATTATTTTCTATGATGAGGTTTTGCAGAGTAGCAATTCCCTCAAAATTTGATGTGTCTGATAGGACGGTTGTTAATCTCGGGTTATCGATCTGACGGGCAGCAGCCTGTAGATTCTCTTCTTTTCTTCCTGTTATCCATACATTTGCTCCAGCATCGATAAAGGCTGCAGCAGTAGCGAAACCAATTCCTGTGGTTCCACCTGTAATGACGACGTTTTTATCTTTAAAATTCATTTCTATGTTGTTTTATTTACTGCAACAAATGTATCGTGTTTTTATTTATTTTAGTAACTTTGTAACCAAAAGTAACAGTAACATTTGAGTAACTAGGTAACTTATGGAAGAATATAAATGCACGGAAGAGATTAATAAAAATCAGGTTAGGGCTGTACATGATGCAATGGATGTTTTAAATGGAAAATGGAAAATATCTATAATGTCTGCTATTTGTTATTATAACAAGAGAAGATTTTCTGATATTTTGAACGATGTCAGTGGTATTTCTAACAAGATGCTCAGTAAGGAGCTCAAGGAGCTGGAAATGAACAAATTGGTGAGTCGTACGGTTGTAGATACACATCCTGTCACAGTTGTATATCAGCTTACCGACTATGGCAATACGCTAAGAACTATTATTGATAATTTGGCAGCATGGGGTACTGAACACCGTCGGGTCATAACAGGTAGATAAACTGTTGTGACCTTTAATGTTTAGGTCTCAAAAACTAATAATGGACTAAAAATTTACTCTCTTTCGCGTATAAGTCGACGAAGCAACTCTTCACTGATCCCCATAAACTGGGCTAATTCTTTATGTTTGATATACTGGCGTATATCCGGATATTTGTCAAATACAAAATCATACTTATCGGGATTGGGGAATGAAAGCAGTTTTGCCCGATAATTGAGGTACTGTTGCTGTTTGTCCATCAGGCTGGCGTAGATCGGGAAAAGCTTTGGGTTTTTCGAATTGATCGTATACAACTGTTGTCGTGTAGTCATGAAAGTCCAGCAGTTACTCAGCGCGATAAACTGATAGTCATGCCTGTGGTAGGGTATCATCAGCGATTCGCCGCTAATGGCATACCGTACCGGACAGGTCTTTTCATACTTTCCAAATATACCTTCGGCAATCAGGTAAAGCTCCCCCCAATTGTTGGTCAGGTGCTCGCCCTTAACAAAACGGATCTCCTCAAATGCGTCCGTTAATTCAGGCATAGCAGATACATACTCTGAATGGATGTCCTTTAAAAAACTGGCTAAAATCTCTTCTTTACTTTTCCTCATGGCTTGATTTTATGAATGGTTTCTGGCTAAAAAAGACCTGTAAGATATAAAATGCTTTGTAATAAAGGGCCATTCAGGGAAAACTAGCCTATATGAGGGGTGAATGGTTAAAAACGAGGTATGAATGGTTACTTAAAGTATGCTTTACAGTGACCGCAACCATTCACAGTGGCCAATCAACTATGTTTCCCTCAAATCCGTATTCGACAAAATCTTCTGCATTTTTGGATATCAGCTGATGAATTAATGTTTACTGCAAAATTTAAAAATTATGAAAAATGACATGCAAACTAGTGATGAAATTTTATTGGAAGGTTACACCTTCTTCGACCTGCTGGATAGAGAACCTATACTAGGGGATATCGATGATGATAAATGCTGGCCGGTATCAATTTAAAGAATTGAACTTGTAATGATCGATCCATCTGCCGCTGCAGGTGGATCGGTTTTTAATCTGAAGATATGAAGGAACAAGAAAAAAATAATTTGAAACGTCTGCTGTGGCTGGGCAATGTACATAGCTTCTTCCCGGACAGATCTGCAATGGATTTGCAACAGGGTTATAACGAATGGCTTTATCACAAACAAGCGTTCCAAAAGCTGTATGCTGAAATGGATCTCGCTCGATTAAAGGAAATGGTGGACAGAGTTCCGCGCGTAGATCTAGAAGCAGGGATCATGCTCACCTTTCACTATGGTCCGTATCGCTTAGTGCCACGATACCTACTGGCTATGGGTTACAAAGTGACACTTTTAGTATCGGCAGATGTGCTGCTGCGTGAAGAAACTGACTACTGCCGAGAGTTGAATATTATGGGGCTTTCTAAAGATTATTTTGAATGCCTAGATGCCCAAAATCCAATGGTACTCCGCAAGCTTTGTCAAGCTGTAAAGGCCAAGCGGATGGTTGTGGTATTTTTAGATGCGCATGAGTCCCTGGCAAATAATGCTGACAAGGATCGGGAGGGAAAACTGAGGATCGCCTTTGGTGCACATTATTTCTATTGGCGGACTAATATGCTGAAGTTAGCCCAACGTCTGGGCATCTCGGTATCTGTCACGCATATGGAAGTGAGAAAACAAGGTGACCAACAATCATGGCAAATGCGGATACCTCAAATAGTGCTTAGCACCAGGGATAAAAATCGACAGGATGCCTTATTAAAAGCGTTTGAGGTATTGCAGCAAACTTTTCAAGCAATGATTGCTGGTGACTGGACCGCTTGGGAAAATTGGACACTGTTGCATCGGTATACAGTGGTCAAAAAGCAAAATCGATCTGCTAGTATCAATAGCACTGGTAGTTGGTTAATGCCTTTTACTTTGGGTCATAAAGCATACCTATTTGATATAGCTACTAGAGGGTTTTTTGAGGTGGTTTGTAAGAATAAATAATATTTTGTAATTTAGGTTAATCATAAACCTTTTCCCGTAATGTATACACGTATTAAAAACACAACATATCTTTATAATTTATATTATCGCTGTTTGCTGTTTATGTCCATTTTTTTTATGGTGATATACATACGCAATATCGGTACATTCACAGGTCAACCAATGTATGTTTTTCCGCTTTTTGTGGCACCATACCTCCTGTATTTCTGTATATGCTATGCGCTGTTTCATTTAAGTGTGAGCTTTCGTTTAAGACAACTTGCTTGGTTGGTTCTTTGCTCGCTATTAGTATTGGGAAGTTTTTGGGTTGTCAAATCTTATTTTTATAACCTATTACCTGCGATAGGTGTAGTTTTTTATTCTTCCTGGGAGGATCATCACCACTGGGTATTACTGCAGAAAATCGGTCAGGGCTTGCTAATTATTTTGCTGTTGATCGGTGTAGACTACTTCTTATTTAAGTGGTTAAAAACGAAAATTAAAAGTACGCGGCTCGAACTTATGATGAGGGACCGGGCGGATAGCAGTTTGCTGTCAGGTCATTTTTTACGACGAATCTACCAACTGACTGCTAAAGGAAAAAAGAAGGTAGATGTGGAGGTTCTCGATTTCTTTCAAACGATAAGTAACAAGCTGGTAGCGCAAAATGTAAGAGTAGCACTGGAGGAGGAGTGGTATTTTGTAAAACGTATGATGGCTTTATGTGATGACCGCCATTTTGAAATTCATGGTGAAGAACATGTATCGCAACAGTTCTGGAACCGGTCTGTTCCATCGTTGTCTCTGTTGACATGGATTGAAAATGCAGTCGCCTATAGTATGGATGGCAAAGATAATCCGATTACACTCACTTGGATCAATCAATCGGATAAACTTGTATTGGAAATACGGAATACGATTCACACAACTAGTATAAAAAGAGGGACTGGCAATGGCCTGAGATTGGTGAATAGGCTCTACGAATCGTGTAAAAACGATCTCATAACGCTGGATTATACCATCGAGAACAATACCTATTTTATTGTCAAATTATCATTTTTGAAATAACATATGCCTAAATATACAATTGTAGTCATTGATGACAATAAAGCGGATGCCGACAGCCTAGTGAGACATCTAAAGGAAATTGATGATGTAGGTCACATTGAGGTATTTTATGATGGTGTACAGGGCGCAAAGTACCTGCTTAAAAATAAACCGGATATTTTATTTCTGGATATCGAAATGCCGAATATTTCAGCTTTGGAGCTGTATACCTTATTGCCTGAAAAGGAGCGGCCTGCACTTGTTTTGGTGAGTGTTCATACGGAATTTGCGTTGGATGGATTTAAATTGGCTGCTGTCGATTATCTGCTGAAGCCGGCCAAATATGCTGATGTCACCAATTCCTTTCTGCGCTGTTTAAAGGTGATGAATGTTTCGGTCAATATCTATACGCAGTACGAGCTGGAATATTACCTGTTTGAAGTGAAAAATGGATATTCGAAGATTGTTCATTTTAAAAACATCATCTATATTACCAGTGCTGATAATTACGTCGATATCGTGACCCGGGACGAAACGATCACAGCGCGTATTACCATTGGCAGAATCGAAAAAATCATGCCCAAGTCGTATTTTGTACGGATCCACCGTGGATTTATTGTCAATTTTAGATTCGCAGTTAAAGTGAAAAAAAGTACACTGATTCTTTCTGAGGGGCCGGAAACCGAACTGCCGATCAGCAAAAGTCGCAAAATCAATATCAGCGGCTATGATAAATTGGAATAAACGGTCTATTCTTTTATAAATCTAATTATATAACTATGCGTAAAAATCGCTATTTAAGGGGCTTTCTCATAAGCCCGGGGTATTCCTATGCCCAAAAATTAATCTTGTTGGAGCTTATGGCTACCAAACGTAAGTTGGCTAGCTATCTTGATCTCCGGGAGCAGATGGAGGAGGACAATACGCCGTTGCGGGATGCGGACTATGTTAAATCTCACGTGGGTATTTCAACAGAAACGCTCTATCGTCTGCAACGGGACGGGTATATCTGCGTTGCCAAACGCACCCGAAACAAACGCTATTACCGTGATGTGGATGTGGAGCGTCTGCGGAATAGCTACCGAGGGTAGTTCCAAAAGATCTCCCGATCTTTTCCTCTACTTAACTACATTTTGTAATTCGTCTCTCTTTTTTGAGGGACGAATTTTTTGAAAATTGTACTCATCTTTCAGCGTGACATAATTCTTGTTTTCTTATAACCAACTTCTGCTTTTACTTCAGTTTTCTTCGACCTGGCTTCGGGATTTCATCGGCGGCCATGCATGAAATCTCGAAGCGCACCCGAGGCCGAGCCGATAAAATGGTGGAATTGGTTAGGAATTAATTACCTGTTGATGTCTCATTTTTTAAGTGAATTTTGCCGTGGTTTTAGTAATACTTTTTGTTCACATCGGCAAGGTATCGATCAAAAATCCGATGCTTATCGGTCACGTATGGGTCTTTCGGTTTGCTTCTATTTGTAATTGTTTTTTAGTGTTTTATGTTTGTTATGTCAATCAAAAGTACCGGTATAAAACAGGATTGATTTTAATTTAAAAAAATATGGGAACAATCGTAAATGGAGCAAATGGAGGTTTTAAAGGTAAAGCCGGCTCAGTAATAGGAAGTAGTTGGAAAAGTATCAACTACATCAAGGGACTTTATAAAAAGAGATCAAAGCCCGCTTCGGAATTGCAGATGATGCAACAGGAAAAATTCAGAACATTGATGCGGTTTCTACTTCCCATCAATATGTTTTTGAAAATCGGTTTTGGACGTAAAAATACAGAACGTTTAACTCCGATCAATGCGGCTTTTCAGTTTAATCTGAAGCAGGCCATTACGGGTACGTATCCGGCCTATTCCTTGGATTACTCCAAGATCAGCATATCCGATGGCGGATTATATGGCGGCGGCACAGTGTCTGTAGCGCACGCCGCAGGTGAGCTTACTTTCACCTGGGATCCGACTGCCAACGATACTTTTGAGACTTTTGGTGATGATATGGTCTTCGTGCTGGCTTATCATCCGGAAAAAGATGAGTTCATGTCTTCACCGGCTCCGAGTACACGGGCTAGTGGGGAGATCAGCTTTATTATTTCAGAACATCTTCAGATAGGTATCGTGCACACCTGGATGTTTTTAACCAATAGATCTAAAACTAGAGTATCAAAAAGTGTATACCTGGGAGAGGTATTACTTAACTAATTAAAAACCACGGGTCAGGCCTATCCGGTCTGACCCTTTTTCTAAGGTATTTTAAAATATGGCAAAAAGGATCGTTAGTCCTGCGCAGGAGAGCGTAAGGACTGCATTTAAAATGGCTGTTGCTTTTTTGACTCCGTTGAAAGGGGTGATCAAAAAGGGTTTTGCCGAAAAGGCTAGACGTAAGAAATCTGTCGCGTCAGCTTTGGCGCTCGGGCATGTGCTGCATTCCGCAATAAAAATAACGGATGGTAAGCCTCAGGTTGATCCGTCAGAGGTCATGTTAAGCGAGGGGGCTCTGGCACCTATTCGGGTAGAGCAGATCGTACGTTCTACTGATCGTATAGAAGTGCTGCACAACTGGTTTCCTTCAGATTTTAGTGCTGGAGATGATTGTCTTACGCTTTGTGCTTATCAGCTCGACAAGGGTTATGCTTTTGTGAATCAGCAGATCTGGCACCGACAGGAAGGAAAGATAATCGTTCAGTTACCAAAAGGTTTTCAGGACGACGGTCTACACCTGTACCTCATGGCCAGCGACCGTTCGGGAAGCAAATATTCCCGTTCTCAATATTTAGGTTATTCAACAAGATGAAAATAAAACATATCCTGCTGCTCCAACGGATTTATGGAGCTAAGGGAACAAATGGAACTATTACCTATAAAGGGGAGCACATCTGCCATACCATTGAACTGCCAGACCGTAATAATATCCCCCGGATCAGCTGTATTCCTATAGGTCAGTACAAACTGGAGAAACGCCGTTACCCAAGACATGGGGAACAGATCGGTATTCCGCATGTACTGGGACGCGAAGCGATCCTGATCCATGCTGCAAATGATGCGCTAAAGGAGCTTTTAGGGTGTATCGCTCCAGTCACAACTTTAACTGGTGAAGGTAAAGGTGATTTCAGCGGAAAAGCATTGGCGAAATTAAAGGCTTTAGTCTATGAAATGTGGGATAAAGGGGAAGAGGTGTATTTGGTGATTAAATAGTGACACAGTGACACAGTGACGGAGTAACATAGTGACCAGTGACATTGTGACGAGTGCGTTTCTAACCTTCTAACTCACTCACTTTCTAACCTTTTAACAATAAAATAAATGAAAAAGATAATTCAAAGATTAAGCAGAGCACTACAGGTTGTATTGCTGGCGCCGATTAAATTGCCGGGAAAGGCACTAAATATTATTAAATATATCGCTTTGGGTCTTGGTGTGGTGGAAACTGTGCTAGAGGATAAAGACAAAAAAGGAGAGGAAGAATCAAGTCCAGATCCGGAGTTGCTTAATCAAGAAAAGGAGGTACGGGATGAAATGGAATGATATCCGCATCGGTACTTTAGGCGGGACACTCTGTTCGATCTGGGTCAGCTTTTCTTTGAGTGATGTCATGCAAACAGCGCTCATGGCTGTTGTGGGGACGATTGTGAGTTATGTGACAAGCAGATTACTCGGGAGGTTCAGGAAAAAATGATCATTTAGAAAAAGGGGATTCTATAGAGAGTCTCCTTTTTCAAATAGATTTAAATAATATATTCAGTTCGAATTCCTAAATTCATGGGGTGTTACACCAGTTTTCTGTTTGAAAAGACGGGTGAAATGTTGCTGATAATTGAATCCTAATAGGTTGGATACTTCACTGATCTGTTTGTTCTTGTGAAACAGCAAAATTTTTGCCTCGCTAATCAGTTTGGACTGGATATGATCTAACGCTGTTCTTCCAGTTTCTTTTTTAATCATATCTCCGAAATAGTTGGGTGATAGATGTAATTGATCTGCGCAGTAACTTACGGTTGGAATGCCCAATGTTTGCGGTTTTTCGGAGTCATAATATGCATTCAGTAAATTTTCAAATCTGGTGAGCAGATCCTTATTTACGTTGGTTCGTGTTATAAACTGCCGATCGTAAAAACGCATACAGTAGTTAAGAAATAGCTCGATATTGGAGACAATGAGCGTTTTGCTATGTATGTCTATATTCAAATCAATTTCATCGGATATTTTATCAAAACAATCATTAACGACTGCCCTTTCCTTTTTTGAAAGATGGAGCGCTTCATTCACTTCATAAGAAAAAAAAGTATAATTTTTAATCTTCCTGCCTAGATCAGTGTTTGTAATTAAGTCGGGGTGGAAGACCAATGCTTTACCCTGTGGCTTAATGATTTCGCCATTACTGTCTATGCCGTAAACCTGACCGGGGGATATAAAAACTAATGTGCCGTCCTCATAATCATATGGCTGATTGCCATATTTCATATCACCACATTTGATGTATTTTAAAAAAATGGCATAAACGCCCATATATCTCTTGAAATATTGATATGTCGGCATCTCGTCAAAATTAACCACACTGACCAAAGGATGAAGGGTATCAACTCCCATAGCATCGTTATATTGCCTTACGGTATCGATTCTTAGTATCTCATCCATAATTTTAAAGATTAATGTAAACAAATCTAATAAATCAATAGGTAGGATTAACATCTGATCGTCGGAATAGGTAAAACTGGTAAATAAAACCGTGTTTTATATAAACTAACCAAACATATAATAGGGAACTTTGTGTAGTATATGAAGTTGGTCAGCGAATTTTACTGGTGTAGCGTATCTACCGACATTATAAACAAAAGATAAGAATAATGATCATACAGCTTATAAAAATTAAAATAATGGACAAAAACAAACTGCTAAAATCGGTACTGGTTTCTGTACTCTTAACAACGATATCTATGTCATATGCACAACAAAGCTCACCTGCCAACAAGGCGTTATCGAGCCATCAACAAGGACTAGTAAATATTGCTGCTTTAACGGCAACAGGAAATGTGGAGCGACTGAAAATAGAACTCAACAAGGGATTAGAGACTGGTCTTACCCTAAATGAAATCAATGAGGCATTAGTACAGCTTTATGCTTACGCTGGTTTTCCTAGGAGTCTAAATGCTATTCAGGCGTTTATGGCTGTTGTTGACGAAAGAAAAGCGCAAGGAATTGAAGATAGAGCAGGTAAAACAATTGTGCTCGACAATAGAGCAAAAGATAGATATGAACAGGGACGGAAAGTGCTGGAAGAATTGACTAAAACACCTCAGGTAAAACCTGCACCAGGGTTCGGGGAATTTGCCCCTCGTGTCGATGCTTTTTTGAAAGAACATCTGTTCGCCGATATTTTCGCAAGTGATGTATTGACTTATCAGCAAAGGGAGCTAGTAACGATTGCTGCTCTAGCATCGATGTCCGGAGTTGAAGGCCAGCTACAGGCTCATATTAACATGGGGAAAAATACGGGTATCAGTAATCAGCAATTGGAACAGCTTGCATTACTGATCGAAATAAACGTCAGCACCACGCAAGCAAATACCGTAAGAAAATTAATTGAGATCCCTTTGGTTCCTGTAATAAAACCAGATATGCTAGTCCGTATCTCTGAAATCGAGATATACCCTGAATTTTTGGAAAAGTACAAAGCTATATTAAAAGAAGAGGCGGCCGCTTCTGTTGCAATTGAACCCGGTGTTATTGCTATTTTCCCCATGTATCAGCAGGAAGATCAGACTCAGGTACGCATTATTGAAATCTATGCAGATAGAGAGGCATATCAGTCACATCTGAAGACAGCTCATTTTGAGCATTACAAAACAAGCACATTGCCAATGGTAAAAGCGTTGAAGCTGGTAGATATGGCAGATGTGGATCAGGATGCGATGCTGAAAATCTTTGAAAAATTGAAATAGGATATAAGCTTATTCTATAGCTATTATTGAAATCACCAAAATATACGATAATGAAGACAAGCCGTTTAAGTTTAATTATTCTTTTTTTACTGTCAGCTTCTTTAGCAGTAAAGGCACAAGATGTCACCGGTAGTACAAAGGTAAAAAAAGAGCAAGCAAAAGCACCAACTACACAGTTTTTTGGGGCAGAGGCATTTAATAAGACCAACAAAACTACCTTGCGATGGTTAGGAATGGCTGGATTTTTTATCAACAGCAGAGGTACGACATTGATGATCGATCCTGTTTTAGAAGGGTTTGATATGCCAGTGTTGATTGATTTCCCTATAAAAGCAAAAGATGTACCTTCTTTAGATGCGGTACTTATAACGCATGCAGATGGAGATCATTTTAGCCTTCCTACCATTAGTAAGTTGAAAGATGTTACTCAAATTTTTCATTCTACCATCTACGTGGATTCACTGATGCAAAATGAAGCGTATCCTACTAAGGGTCATAACATCGGAGACAGCTTCACTGTTGGATCTATAAAAATAAGACTAACTGCTGCTGACCATGCGTATCAAAATGAAACCCCTGGGATGAGTACCAGATGGTTTAAAAATGAAGATGCCTGTGGTTTTTGGATAGAAACACCTGATGGTACAGTATGGGCGCCTGGCGATTCTAGACTATTACCTGAACATTTAGAATATCCTACTCCAGATGCTATTTTGTTTGATTTTTCGGATAGCGAGTGGCATTTTACAATGGATGGCGCACTTAAAATTGCAGAAGCTTACCCTACTACTCCTTTATTGCTCAACCATTGGGGATCGGTAGATGCACCTGATTTTACGCCTTTCAACGGAGATCCCGAAGAATTGAAAAAACGGATTGTCAATCCGGATCGGGTATTTGTTTTAGCTCCCGGAGAACCGTTTAAATTGTCAAAACTTAAAAGGAAGGATGTCAAATAATAGCATGTAGTGATTGGTGTAGTACAGTGATCACATAGCGCGCTATAAAACTATTTTAGATCTTTCACATGGTTTAGGTGTTGATAACCTGAGTTATATGTTTGCAAATAACATCTTGCAATCTGAACGGTTTATTGAAGAATTGACACCCGGTGTGCTAGGAGAAGGCGAGCAAACTACAGAACAAATAATGGTAAGTTGTAAGCTTTTTAGAATATTTTAGAGTGTGAAAGGAAATATTGTCGGAAGCGATAGAAAGAGCTTGCTTGAGAGGTGAAAAAGTGACTAGATAATTCAAATATTTACGCTTCTTGCT
Source organism: Sphingobacterium anhuiense (assembly GCF_042686355.1). Classification (NCBI taxonomy): domain Bacteria; kingdom Pseudomonadati; phylum Bacteroidota; class Sphingobacteriia; order Sphingobacteriales; family Sphingobacteriaceae; genus Sphingobacterium; species Sphingobacterium anhuiense. The sequence goes on along the minus strand of NZ_JBHUPE010000004.1, from coordinate 970,250 downwards.
CCTGTAATTATACGAAGATTTCACAAAACTTATTAAACTAGTTTAAGGTTATTTCTTAAACTAGTTTATGGGTAGCATTCGTAAGAACTATCTAATTTTGTGTTTTAATATTGGAGTAAAGAAAAAACGTTTTTAATATGATAATAAATAAAACACAGCGGATCAATAACCCTATGATAGGACGTGTGAAATTGGTAGTTGCATTAATATTAACAGCATTCTTGGTTAATCAAGCAACAGCGCAGCAGATTAAACTAGAGGAAGATCGCTTAACCGCTGTACAGACGTCTATGTCGATTACGCATATTAAAGGTAAAAAGGCTGTTCGTGTAGTAAAATCTCCCACAGTTAAGGAAGATGACGAAGCGACTTATGTTAAGATCAATGATTTCAATTTTAAGAATGGAATAATAGAGGTGGAGGTCTTATCGCGTTTACTCCCAGATGCACCGGCACATGCCAGAGGTTTCATTGGTCTCGCCTTTCGTATAAATGAGGATGATTCAAAATTTGAAAGTATTTATGTAAGGCCTACCAACAGTACGGTAAACGACCAGTTGAGAAGAAACCGTACCATTCAGTATTTTTCATATCCTAATTTTAAGTTTCCACATTCCAGAGCATCCGCTCCCGGGCAATATGAGTCTTATGCTCCCATAGCCCTTGATGAATGGATAAAATTAAAGATTGAGGTAAATGGTGATCAAGCAAAATTATTTATCAATGACTCAAAGCAACCATACCTGATTGTTAACGATCTAAAAATGGGTGCTGATCAATCCGGATCTTTAGGGCTTTTTGTCGATATAGGCACTGAAGGATTTTTCAGGAATCTAAAGGTGAGCCAAACACCATAAATCCTCGTGTTTATTGAAATGTATTATTAAATAATATCAGCAGATTCTTTATGGTGATACATGTGGAATACTCTCAGTTTTAAAACGACTTCATTACCACAAGATGGGATAAGGAAGTGATGTCCTTTAAATGGTGCTTATGGCTGTCGTGGAAACAGTGGTGAGTTACTTAAAAAGTAGACCTTTTAGGTCGATTAAAACGAAAGAGCAAGTAGCTGAACTCGTAAAAGAATTGATCTCCATAGATTTTTTTCTTACATTGCTCATAAATGAAGTTTTTACATTTCAATGTTCTATGTAGGGCAATATATTGTTTATCTCCATATCTGTATAGGCTAATCCGGAATAGTAGAAACTGATGATGAGCAAAAGCTTCATGAATAAATATTGTTAAACATAGAATTGCGGAACATGAATTTAGCACAAAAACTGGGATATCCTGAGGACAGTAAATTATTAATGATCCATGCTGATGATGCAGGTCTAAGCCATTCCGAAAACAGAGCAACAATTCAGGCACTTCAATATGGAATCGTGAATTCGTATAGTATCATGGTACCCTGTCCATGGTTTTATGAAATGGCCAATTTCGCAAAAGAAAACCCACAATATGATAATGGAATCCATCTAACACTTACTTGTGAGTGGGAAAATTATAGATTTGGACCTGTTTTACCCAGCGATGAGGTACCTTCATTGGTAGATGAAAATGGCTATTTCTACAAAAACAGAAGCAGTCTATTCAATAAGGCTAAACCGGAAGAAGTTGAGAAAGAACTTCGTGCACAAATCGAGAAAGCTCTGCGATTTGGGTTGAAGCCAACGCATATTGACTCGCATATGTGCAGTGTCGGTGTATCTGCGCAATTTTTGGAGATTTATATCAATTTAGGAAAACAATATAACCTCCCGGTTTTCTTAAATAAGGAATTTACCGCGTCTGTCTGCTTAACAGAGGAAGAATATAATTATGAGGATGTATTACTCGCAGATGCTCTTCATATTGGAAACTATACTGCTTTTGAACAAAATAAACTGAAGAGCTATTATGAAAGTGCTTTAGATAATGTCGTACCAGGCTTCAATGTGCTATTAATCCATCCTGCTTTTGAGGATAATGAAATGAAGGGTATTACGATCAATCATCCTAATTTTGGCTCACAGTGGCGACAGATCGATTTCGATTACTTTACAAGTGAAGCATGTCGATTAAAGATCGAGGAAAATAAGATCCAATTAATAACATGGGATCAAATTAGAAAGGGATAATGCAAATAACTTATTAACCTAAAGCATTAGTATCGATCATACGCGTGAAGATGATCATTGATTTTTATTAAAATACCGCTATAGGAGAGAAACATTCAGACCGTATGTTTGTATATTAAAGTAAATAAGAGTGAGCAGTAAGCCTGATAACCTTAAAGTTAATTCCTTAAATAATTGGTGTTATCGATAAATACATGTATATTAATGATATCTATTAGGTAATCGTAGGTTATTTTTAACTTAATTTTTGATTATAAATTCTGCAATATTAATTATATTTAAAAACCATTTAAATAGTATTTCCCCAAAATTGTGGTGACTGCTAATTCAATGGAAGAAAACAACAGCCATGTTACGGAAACAGTTTTTGTTTAGCATGCAATTATAAAAACCTGAAGCCTTAAAATTATTGATAATACCTGATATTTAAGTCATGAATAAGGGACCAGTAAAAACAAATGAGTCGGAGCGGTTAGATGCACTCTATAATTACGAAATATTAGATACACAGCCAGAAGAAGATTTTGACCGTATTACCAAGATCGCTTCGCTGGTGTGCGGTGTACCTATATCACTGATTTCCTTAATTGATGAGGACAGGCAATGGTTTAAATCCCGCGTTGGCCTAGATGTCGCACAAACTTCCCGAAGCTTGGCATTCTGCCAGTATGCCATTAAAGATCGTAATTTTATGGAGGTTCCAGATGCGCAACAAGATGAACGATTCAAAAATAATGAGCTTGTCACCTCAGATCCCTACATCAGGTACTATTTGGGCTTTCCTTTAGTTGATCCGGATGGTTTTGCGCTTGGAACGCTTTGTGTGATTGATACCATACCTAAAGACTTAAGTTCAGACCAAAAACAGGTGCTTTCGTTGCTTCGTGATGAGGTCGTATCCCTGATAATCAATAGAAAAGAAAAAGAAAGATATAAAGAAAGCGAACGGGAGTTAAAAGCATTTTTTGACAATTCCCAAAGTCTAATGTGTACGCACGACCTGGAAGGAAATCTGCTTAAAGTTAATGATGCGAGCGCAGCTATCTTAGGTTATACGAGAGCTGAAATTGAAAATCTGTCTCTTTATGATATTATTCCGACCAAAGGGCATAAAAATTTAGACGCATACCTCAACCAACTTGTTAAAACCGGTACTGCAAAAGGGGAGATGCGCACTGTGACCAAGACGGGTGATTTGCGTATCTGGTTATTCAATAACATACTCCAAGCGAATGGTGATAAAAAACCGTACGTCATCGGTAATGCTGTTGATATCACAGAACAGCATTTTCTTGAGAAAGATTTAAGAGATACTCAGGCGATGTTAACGCGGACCGGAAGGGTAGCGCGAATAGGTGGATGGGAGTATAATCTGCTTGAAAAACATCTGACCTGGTCTGATGTAACAAAAGAAATTCACGGTGTTCCACCTACATATATACCTGATATCGCTCAAGGTTTGGATTTTTATAAAGAGGGGGAGAGTCGAACAAAAATAAATCAAGCTATTGATGAGGCTATTACTAAGGGGATCCCATGGGATCTGGAGATGGAGATCGTTACATTTACAGGTGAAGAACTGTGGGTAAGGGCATTGGGTAATGCGGAGTTTGAAAATGGTAAATGTATTCGTTTATATGGTACTTTTCAAGATATTGATAAACGAAAGCGTATTGAAGCTGAATCTTTAAAATCTAAAAAGTTACTGGAGGATGTTCTGCAAGCGACATCTGCTGTAGGTATTATTGCGACCGATAACCAGGGATTGATCAGCCTGTTTAATAAAGGTGCAGAAAATCTTCTTGGTTACACTAGTGAGGAGATCATCGGTAAATTAACGCCTTCTGTTTTCCATCTTAAAGAAGAGGTCTTGGCACGGGAAGCAGAACTTACTATTGAATTGGGGCATCAAGTATCAGGATTTCGCGTTTTTGTTGAAAAGCCCGAGCTTTATGGGGCCGAGCAAAGAGAGTGGACCTACGTAAGAAAAGACGGACAGTTATTATATGTTTCGCTTGCGGTAACAGCTATTCGGGACATAGAAGAAAATATTATCGGATATCTTGGTATTGCTACCGATATCAGCAAGATTATACATCAACGTGAAGAATTGGAAAAAGCAAAAGTTCTTGCTGAACAGGGCAGTATTGCAAAATCTGAATTTCTAGCGAATATGAGCCATGAGATCCGGACACCTCTAAATGGAATTATCGGTTTTACAGACTTGATGACCAGAACCACGCTCGACGACACTCAGCGTGAATACCTGTCAATTGTAGATCAGTCCGCTACTTTACTGTTGAGTATCATTAATGATATTCTCGATTTTTCAAAAATTGAAGCCGGGAAGCTGGAGCTGGATATTGATAAATGTGATCTTTACGAATTGCTCACCCAAGTAACTACTTTTTTGAATATTCAGGGACAGGGTAAAAACGTTGAATTTCATTTAAATATTTCGAAGGAAGTACCGCAATTTATCTGGGTCGATTCTCTTCGTGTTAAGCAGGTATTGATGAACCTACTGAGCAATGCTAAGAAATTTACGGAGAAAGGTGAAATTGAACTACGTGTTGATTTCTTATCTAAGCAAGATGATCTGACCAGCTTGCGCTTCAGTGTGCGGGATACGGGCATTGGTATAAAAGCAGAAAAACAGGAGAAAATATTTGATGCTTTTTCTCAAGAGGATGCATCGACGACAAAACGATATGGTGGTACGGGCCTGGGACTAACTATTTCCAATAAGCTATTGAAGATGATGGGCAGTGGGCTAAAGCTTGAAAGTACATATCTGGTTGGGAGCTGTTTCTATTTTGATCTCAACGCGCGCTATGATGATGGTGAAGTACGTGAATGGCTAAATCTGCAAAACATTCGAGAGGTATTGATCGTGATCAATGATCCCGCTAACAGGACGCTTTTAGCCCAGATGTTAAAAGTGCAGCAAATTAAAGTTTCCGAAGTGGCTAATGGATTTGAAGTATTGCAGCTGTTAATGAAGGGAAATCAGTACGATGTTATTATTATTGACAATGACCTCCCTATAATGAGCGGTATTGAAACCATTAAAAAGATCAAGGAAAAATTATTTAGTATCGATAACGATCACGCGATCATACCGATATTTGATGCTAACGAGGGAAATATAAATAACATATGTGCATCTTTAGGTATCCGGCATTGGCTTGAACATCCGGTAAAACTTGATGATCTGTATGCCGTTCTTTTAAAAATAGAAGTACAGGAGACTCAAAGAGACAGTGTTCCTGTGCACGGAGATCGACGAAATGGAGAAGGCCTTAAAATTCTTGTGTTTGAAGATAATGAATTTAACATACGTTTAGCGACCATTTTGATCCGAAACATCATGCCGGGAATCGAAATTCTGGAAGCTAAAGATGTACTAAAGGGAATTGATATTTTTAAGAAAATGCATCCGGATCTGGTTCTGATGGATATTCAGATGCCTATTATGAATGGCTATGAAGTCACTGAAGTCATACGTAAGGAAGAAGTTGGGCAGAGAACACCTATTATTGCTCTAACAGCAGGAAACGTACTAGGGGAAAGAGAGAAATGTCTAGCGGCAGGAATGGATGATTTTGTCGTTAAGCCAATAATTGAACAGGCATTACGTTCCGTTTTAACCAAATGGCTTCATTTAGAATAGTTCGTTAAAAGATTTAAAAGGATATGTTTAGTTAGTTAAGAAAGTCTAGAACACGTAGGGTGACGTTGGTTTGGAGTCAGGAAATACTTAAAAGCGAATATTTCCTGCTATGGTTAGCTGTTTGCCATTGTAACCTGGAATAAACATATAAGTAACACTTTGACTCTGTTTGTTTTGGTCAATTAAAGGAAGCATCCAGTAGGCAATTTTAGTACTTAGGATACCTATTCCGGCTCCCATAGCGACATCAGAGAGCCAGTGTTTATTATTGTACATGCGAAAGAATCCTGTTCCTGCAGCGACGGCATACCCTGCCACACCATACCAAATAGATCGATCCTTGTATTCCTGCCAGAGCAGTTCTGCTCCCACAAATGCTGTAGCGGTATGTCCTGAAGGAAAAGAATTGTTGGCGGAGCTATCCGGTCGCCATACGTTACCCGTATTTTTAATGGACATGACCGTTGCCGTCATAATGGCATTGGAAACTGCAGCAGCGAAAAGACGCTGTTTGAGATTATGTTTAGCTCTGATACCAAAAGCATCGAGAGCAAAGATACTTGCTGTGCCTGCATACTGACTAAAATCATCGACAGAAAATTTGCGATCAATATTTTCTCTCAGCTCATCTCGGAGATCTTTATTCTGGCCGATCAAAAAATGGCTTTCTAAAGCAATGAGCCCATAACTCATCAGGCCTACTGGTACAATGAGTTCTTTATAGGGAATTCGCTCAATAAAAGATCTTTTAGTGATAGTGCTATCAGAATAAGTGGAGCTTATCTGCTGTGCTTGGCTTTCCTGTAGAAAAAATACAAGGAAGTAAAACAACATCAGGTATGAAAAGAATCTACGCATTGTACTGTCATTAATAATGGATCTATATTGGTAATGAAGGTATAAAAAGGAAATGAAATTATTCTTCTAAAAACTATTATTTTTTAATTATGTTTTGTTTGAAATAAATGTGCTAATTTTCTGAATATCTAATTGATACCGCTATGGGTTATCCTATTCCTAAAGATCTGAAAGGGCTTACTGAAAATCAAGTGAAGCAGTCTGTTGAAAAGTACGGCTATAATGATTTAAAAACTAAAAGCAATAACGGTACATGGCGCTTACTGATCAACATCGTTAAAGAACCGATGTTGATCCTATTGATCATGATTTCTGTCATTTATTTAGTTGTCGGGAACTATGCCGAAGCTTATTTTATGTTTGCTGCGGTAATTTTTGTATCCGGCATTTCTTTTTATCAGGACTCCCGAAGCCGCAATGCGATGCAGGCTCTTGAAAAGTTAAATGAGCCTTTAAGCAAAGTGATTCGGGATGGTCAGATCATGGCGATCAAAACTCATGAAATAGCTGTCGGCGACCTTTGTGTTACTGAAGAAGGCCAGATCATCAATGCCGATGGCCGTATTGTGCACAGTAATGATTTTTCCGTAAATGAATCTTCTCTTACCGGTGAAAGCCTTTCGGTATTCAAGGATGCTGATAGTACAGACAATAAGGTGTATAGCGGAACAATCACGGTGTCGGGGCTGGCTGTTTTTGAAGTACAGGAGATAGGCGAACAGACGAAGTTGGGAAAGATAGGTCACTCGATTGCTTCTATTACAGAGGAAAAATCACCTTTACAGGTACAGATTGAGCGCTTTGTGAAAAAGATGGCACTTGTTGGACTACTGGTTCTCTTACTGGTATGCCTGGCCAATTATTTTCAGACCAAAAGTTTTGTTGACAGTCTTTTAAACGGCCTTACTTTGGCCATGTCGATTCTTCCCGAAGAGATTCCTGTGGCTTTTACGACTTTTATGGCTCTGGGTGCCTGGAGGCTTATGCGGGACGGTGTTATTATTAAGAAATCGAGCATCGTTGAAACTTTGGGGAGCACCACAGTCATCTGCACGGATAAAACGGGTACGATAACGGAAAATACCATGCATCTGGTTGCTGTTTACAGTGAGGCTGGTCAGTGTACCGCTAATGAGCAGGATTACCATATGCCCGAAGTGGCAAGTGTGATACAGACGGCTATGTGGGCCAGCGAACCGGTGCCTTTCGATCCAATGGAGAAAGAACTCCACCGCCTTTACGAACAGACTGAAAAAAATGACCGGCGTGCACAGTTTGAATTATTTCATGAGTATCCTTTGGAAGGAAAACCGCCGATGATGACGCATCTATTTAGAAATAATAAGGGTGAGCGTATTATTGCCGCAAAAGGCGCCCCTGAAGCTATTCTCGAAGTGAGCCAGCTTGCGGATGAAAAAAAAGAATCATTGCGGGTATTGGTTGATCAATTTGGTCAAGAAGGTTATCGTGTACTGGGAGTTGCAACTGCCACTTATGGAAGCGATGAGTTTCCCGAAAAACAGCAGGATTTTCCGTTTGATTTTGTCGGCTTTGTTGTTTTTTATGATCCACCGAAGAAAGGGATAGAAAGGGTGTTTCAGCAAATCTATGAAGCCGGGATCAAAGTTAAAATGATTACCGGGGATAACTCCAATACAGCCGGTTCTATCGCAGCACAGGCGGGTATAAAAAATGCATCTGCTCATATCGAAGGTAAGGAATTGACTATGCTTTCTGAGGAGCAACTGGACAAAAAGGTACAAGAAATTACCCTCTTCGCCCGCATGTATCCGGAAGCAAAGCTGGCCGTGGTGAAATCGCTCAAGCGCCAAGGTGAAGTGGTAGCCATGTTAGGCGATGGGGTAAATGATGCTCCAGCATTAAAAGCGGCACATATCGGCGTGGCCATGGGGCACAAAGGAACTGAAATAGCGAAGGCAGCCGCTGCAGTCATTCTTATCGAAGATGATTTTTCTAAATTGGTGCTGGCAACTGCAGCGGGTAGACGCATCTATGCCAATATTAAGAAAGCGATCCAATACATTATTTCTATTCATATTCCCATTATTCTGACGGTATCACTACCGCTCTTTCTGGGATGGGTATATCCGCAGATTTTCACTCCCATACATGTCATATTCTTGGAACTGGTAATGGGTCCTACCTGTTCTATTGTTTATGAAAATGAACCCATGGAAAAAAATGCCATGCAACGTAAACCACGTCCTATATCGGAGACTTTTTTAAATTGGAAAGAATTGATGATCAGTGTGGTCCAGGGGCTGGTGATTACTTCGGGTGTTCTTTTTATCTATCAATATACCGTGGGACTGGGAGGAGATGAGAAGACAGTTAGGAGTATGGTCTTTACAACATTGATCTTTGCAAATATCCTACTCAGTTTTATGAACCGTTCGTTTTACTACTATATATACGAGACCATCACGTATAAGAATCGTCTTATCTATTACATGACCGGTATTACTTTACTGTTTATGTTGATGATGCTGTATGTTAAACCTGTTTCCGATTTCTTTAGCATGACGGATCTGGGATTTACGCAAGTGTTAATTTGTTTTTTGGTAGCAGTGCTCAGTACGCTCTGGATGGATATTTACAAATACTGGAAACGATCACGAAATGAATAGCAACTGTTGCTATTTTTATCTATGAATAAGTTGCAGTACCTCCATCGATAGAAATAAATAATTTTATATCGCATTTATTGGAGGCGAATTAATGATCATATCAAGTTCGGTTAAAGCTAATATTTAATTGACTTAGTCATAAAAATTAAATTCGGGTCACAGCATAAGATGATGTGACCTTTTTTATTTACTCAAATTAGTCTCTATGTTGAGTAAACTTTATGACCATTTTATTTGATTAAGGTCGTCCTAGACAGAGGTGATTAATACGCAACTCCTGTGTTAATACCCTAAATCAATGCTGTAATGAACTATCGCTCCAACGACCTGTTCTTTTTCTATAACTGTTAACTGAACTAAAATTAATTATTATGGAAAATACCTTGAACAACCCGGATATCATCAACGACTTGATAAAGATTAATAATGATCGCATAGCGGGCTATAAAAGAGCTTTAGATCTTGCTCATGGTTTAGAACTTGATACGCTGCGCCATATTTTTGCAAATAACATCTTACAATCTGAACGCTTTATTGAAGAACTGACACCTTACGTGATACGAGAAGGAGAACAACCTACAGATGAGACGATGTTAAGTGGAAAGCTGTTTAGAATGTGGATGAGTATTAAAGGAAATATTGTCGGAAACGATAGACACAGTTTGCTTGAAAGTTGCGAAAAGGGAGAAGATGCGTTTAAAGAGATGTATAAAAAAATACTTGTAGAGGATGTCAACGATTTATCATTGGGCGCATGTAATAAATTATTAGAACAATTGAGCAAACAATCTGAATCGCACAATGAAATTAAAAGCTTACGCGATAAGGTAACATCATAAATCAATATTGGATGGAAAAATGAGTAGGAAGCAGCGTTGAATGCGCAATTAAAACAGAAATACCCGGTCTTTCCGGGTATTTCTGTTTTAAATATTAAAGCGCTTTTAATTTTGTAATAGCGCTAATGCAGTCTCATTACCTTGTTGGACCGCCAGATCTGCGACGGATAAGCCTCTTGCGTCGAGAATACTTTTATTAGCACCGCGCTCTAATAAAAGCTGTAAAATCTCGTTTCTTCCAAACATCGCCGCAAACATGAGCGCAGTACCGCCATTTCCATGTTGCTGATCGAGATGAGCACCATGATTAATCAACAGTTCGGCAATTTCTTTATAACCTTTAAATGCTACGCCCATCAATGCCGTGTTTCCTCCGTTATCTTGTGCATTGACATGTGCACCTGACTTCAGTAATAATTGCGCGGCTTCGTATTGGTTATTATAACAGGCAATAATAAGTGGACTAAATCCTTTGTCATCTCGACTATTCAGATTTGCTTTTATGCGAATGAGTTCTTCCAGTACTTCAATGTTGCCCGTCCTTGCGGCGTGAAAAATAATGTGCGTATCCTGTATCATATCATTTTTATTTAAGTCTTCCTTTTTATAACAATAACATTCTAAAGCTGTTTTAGTTGACGTTAAGAATTAATTTATGAAATTTTCAAAAGCTGTATTTCTTTGACGATTGACGGCTGATTTTGACCAGTATTGGTATCATTATTTGATAAAAAATAGTGAAAAAAACTTTGTAATGTAATTTATTACCAATTGGTCGTGTTAATACTTGAAATCAGAAAGTCCGTGAACTCCTCTGCAGATGGGTTGTTATCCTTGTACAAATATTTTATAAAGTAACTCAATGTAGTATGGAAAATCACTTGAACAACCCAGAAATTATCAATGACCTGATTAAAATTAATAATGATCGGGTGGAAGGTTATAAAACAGCTTTAGATCTTTCGCATACACTAAGTTTAGATAGCTTACAGCAATTATTTGCAAAATATATCTTACAATCACAGCATTTTATCGAAGAGCTGAAACCTTTTGTCGTTTTGGAAGGTGAACAACCGACTGATGCTACTATGCTGAGCGGTAAATTGTTCAGAATGTGGATGAACGTGAAAGTAACCATTGCTGGTAATGACCGAAAAAGTTTATTGGAAAGCTGTGAAAAAGGAGAGGATGCGTTTAAGGAAACCTACAAAAAAATTCTACAAGAGGATAATGATCAATTATCAATCGAGGTGAAAAATATACTTTTAAAGCAGTTGGATAAACAGCTGGAAGCACATGATGCCATTAAGATGTTGCGCGATGAGGTAACGTTGTAAATCATGGATAATAAAAATTGAAACGGTAATCCCCGCTGAATAAGCGATTAGCATTACGATCATAAAAATACCCGGTCATGCCGGGTATTTTTTTATTTTAACGTTTTTAGTAAAAGCTGAATTAAATTATTTCAGGCTTGTTAATGCTTTGGAATTTCTCAATAAAAAAACATATTGAAAATAATCTGTTGTAAAAGTGTCCTTTTGAGGAACAATATTTTCACCAAAAACTCTCGATTTTATACGGATTAAGTGTTGCGATTTTAGATAAGGAGAGTTCTCTGAATTTAATTTGAAAAGTGTAATAGCATTCGGTTTACTCAATTCTTTTAAATCATTGATTCCCTTTACAAGTTGTAATGGACCATCTGCATTACTCCAATCTACTCGTTCATTTTCTGGCGTGGGAAATTGCGGAATTTTAGGAAGGTACATTTCGCTGTCTAAGGTATAGCTAACAAAACTCGTGGTTTTTATACCCGATTTTTTTAGTTCAGAAGCGAATGTTTGTTTTCCATTTTCAGTTGTATTTTGCAATACATGGAAATAACCAAAAAGACCGTAGAATTTTTCATTTTCAAGTTTTAAATGTTTGATTGAATTCTTAAAATTAATGACCATTGCCGAATCTCTAGCCACTTTTGAATGATCATCAACATTCTTGTCAACTCCTATTACTGTAATTCTTGATGAGTCGGTTAGTTGTTGATTATAATCGTAAATAGCATTCCATTTTTCCAAAAGCTCCTGACTTGATTGTTGCGGAATTCTTTTACGGATTGCCAATACAACGTCCTTTAAAGTTTCTTGATTTTTTAAGCTATCTGTCAGGAAATTATTCAGTTTTGCAGCTGCTATGCTATCCATTTCTGCAATGTAATATTTAACACCCACTTTTTTATTTAAAAAAAAAAGCAACTCCCTGTCCAATGTCTGATTGTCAGCGTAGCCATGAATTTCTCCCAAAAGAAAAACGTTTGATTGATAAAAATCATCATCAAATAATTTGTCATTAATTGAATTTGTGATTTCCGTATTATTTTTCATTAGATAGCTTATATTATCCTCATTTTTAGATTCTAAAAATAATCTATTGCTAATAAAAAAATATAAGATAAACAGTACGCAAAGACTTATAATAGTGATTGATATGAATTTAAGGACTTTTAAAAATTTCTTCATGTGTATTTTGTTGATTTTTTGATTTAAAAGTATTGTCAATGAAACGTTTACTCAAAAACGAATTACTGATTGTTGGTTAGTTTATAATTGTGATGTTGGTTAAAATTACCGCGTACCGTTTAAGGCTTGATGTTTATGCTTACTTGTTTCATTTTAAGTTTAATAATGCTATAATTTCTTGCGCTGACAAATGTATGATTTTTGAATTTTCTTCACACACTTCAAGTTCTAAAAAATTATTATCTGTCCAACATTTGGCTTTGCAAGTTCCATCTTCATATTTGTCGGCTATAATTTTATTAAGATTTTTAAATTTTAGAGGCAGTATTTGTCAATTACGTTTGATTTAGTCACGGCCGGTTATGGCATAAAGCACTATACACAAATATCCAAAAGTTTTACTAAACCGAGAAATGAAATAGTAATTACTATGCATGTGCCTATATCGCTACAAAATTCAAAAAAATATGATCTTGTCGGAAACAGAATATAAATACTATTTGTTAAGTTATTATGATCTTAAACTCTTCTAAAATTCCCTTTCGTTATATGTTTAACAAAGTTAAAAGGGAAGTGGCTTTAGTGGCCATTATCGGCTTAATTTTTAATGGATTGACTTATATTTTACATGATGAACTTCCGGATATGCCCTTAGGTGTTCCTGCATTTTTAGGTACCGCAATATCGGTGTTATTGTCTTTTAAAATGAGCCAATCGTACGAACGATGGTGGGAAGCGCGTAAGGTCTGGGGGGCTATTGTCAATGACTCGCGGTCGCTTGTCATCCAGATGCAGAGTTACCTAGGGCCTGAATATAAAGGTGTCATCAAAGATATCGCCTACAAACAGATTGCCTGGTGCTATGCATTAGGAGATTCTCTTCGCGACCTCAATCCGCTAGCAAGACCCTTGGAATTGACACCGGAGGATCTCGATCACTTACAGGAGCATCGGAATGTGCCCTTGGCAATTACCCAGATGCAGGCACTTGCCATCAAGGACTTATCAGAAAAGCAGGCGATGCCGGATTTTTTCCGTGTTCAGCTGGATCAGACCTTGGTACGTCTGGTAGATGCGATGGGCAGGGCAGAACGGATCAATTCTACTGTATTCCCTGTCACTTACCGCCTTTTTCTTCACGGAGCGATCTATCTCTTTCTCATTACCCTATCGATAGCAATACAGGATGTCAGTGCAATTTTTGAGATTCCGCTCTTGGTATTGATCGCCGCGTTGTTTTTCTTGGCTGATAAGACGGCCTATAATCTTCAGGATCCCTTTCGCAATCGACAAAGTGATGTGCCGGTTACAGCAATAGCCCGTAATATTGAAATCAATATCAAACAATTGCTTGGAGAAGAACATATTCCGGAGCCCTTGAAGCCAAAGACATTTTTTATACTGTAGTGGCTGAAATAGCAGTTTGATGATCAGGAAAGCAGTTTCTGGGTTATGGAACTAGGAAGATCAATTCACGTATCCTAAAAAAATAGTTATTAAAGCAAGCATACATTGGTGCTTGCTTTTTTTTACGCATTACAATCTTTACAAATAATTTTAAAGGATTAATGCGTTGATGATAAACAATTTGCTAAATTTTTGTCCCGCAGGCTTTTAATATGATCGTGAGCCTGAAGCTGCAGTATAGCCTGATGGCGAATGAGGCGCTCGGCTTCTAATGTCAGCACTTCTTTTTCTTCTAAGGTGTGATGATACACGCGCTTGTAGATGTCTTCTCTTTTTTCGCAGTCGTTTAATATACTCTGGATCGTATCCTCAACAAAGCTATTCTTCAGATCCAGCCACATGTTGCGTAATTTACTCGATATAGTGGTGCTTATCTGCGGAAATTCGCTAGCCTCATAGACAAAAGGTTTGAGGTCTGTAATAAATTGATCAGACTGATCACGGTATTGTCTTAAATACTTATCAATATCGTTGTGTATATCTTTTGGTAAAAGTTCAATATATTTGGTGTAACCCGCAATTCGGTCATTATTGGCCTCTATTAAATTATTTAACAGATAGGCCTGTTCCTGCAATAAATTTTCCATCTTGTATGCGCTTAATCTTTATTTAATAGACAATCTAAAAGACTTTTAGTTCATAATTTTCACATCAGGTAAATGTTAAATTGCTCATTTTAAGGCGATATTATGAATAATTAAGCCATCTGATTGATTTCTCTCATTTTTAAGAATTTAATCGTTATGCCCATCTGTCCGAGATGGTAGAGGTCATGATGGATAAGTCCTATTACTAAATATTGGTAATCGTGCGGAAATGCAGGACCTGCGTAAGGGTAGGGTGTCGATAGAAATACATCGTCTTTGCCTTCCAAGAAGTAGATGATGCTTTGTTGTGTGCTGTGAAATTCCTGTAGCATGTTTTTCCATCCTTTTTTGGCGAGCGCCGCATTGGTTCGCCAATTTGCCGAATCGGTCATTTCAAGTCCACGGGGATTTCCATTTAAACGGCTGAGCACTTCTTTGCGCCATTCGATCAAATGCGACATTAATTCGGCGATGCTGTGCATGTCCGGTAGCGGACGCTCGAAAGCGGTCATGTCATTTACTTCTGCAAGCTTTTTGTCGAAGTTTTCATCGATCCATAGATCAGCATTTTTGACATCTTTCAATTGCTGTATCATGTTATTTATCAATGTTTTATCCATAATTTCCTTTTTAAGTTGTCATGATTTTAAAATTATAAAAGATCGTAATGAAGTGCGACAGCTATTTCACAGCAACAACCTGGGTTTATTTTCATCATCTTAATAAAAATGGCATAATAGAAATTGAGCGTAAACCTCTTTTTCTATTATTCCATTTTTATTATTTGTAATAATGATTACAAGAATGCAGGATGATCCAGTTTAACCGCTATGCGGTTCGCTGCATTGACCAGACCCACATGACTGTACGCCTGCGGGAAATTGCCCCATTGACTGCCATCTTGTTCATCGACATCTTCACTGAATAATTTGAGGTGATTGCCGTAACCAATCAGCTGCTTGAACACCTGCTGTGCTTCTTCCAAACGACCTACACAAGCCAAGGCTTCCACATACCAAAAAGCACATACCAGAAATGTTGATTTCGGTTTTCCAAAATCGTCTTTATGCAGATAACGGTAAAATAAACCATTTTCTCCTTTCAGTTCTTTTTCCAATGCTTCGAGGTGGCGTTTTGCTTTATCGCTGGCTGGATCAAGATAATTCATCATGATCAGCTGTAGGGTAGAGGCATCTAAATTGGGGTTTTTCGTAGCCGTGGTATACACGCCGCGATCTTCATCGTAGCAGCTTTCAATATGAACACTGGCGCGCTCCCGTAATTCTTTTGCCTTAATTTTGATTTCTTCAAAACCGTACTGCTCGGCAATTTTTAAAGCTGCTGTAGCACCTGCCCACTGAAACAGATTGGAATAACAGTGTCTGTTTTCAAAATTGCGGAATTCCCAGATCCCAGCATCAAACTCATCGATGGTGCTTTCAATTTTATTCAGAATATAGTTGGTCCATGATTTGGCCAACCCGGTATTCTGATGGCTAAAACGGTGGTCGGTAAACATAGGGAGCAAGGCAAGTAGCGCCTGTCCGTACACATCATTCTGAATGTGCTCAAAAGCTTGATTACCCAAACGTACAGGCTTATTCCCTAAATATCCTTCCAGATGATCGAGTGTGGTTTCTGTCAACTGATGCTGCCCCATAATACCATAGAGCGGCTGCAGGCGTCCACGATCGGTCTGCGTAATGTTAGCAATGTAGGAAGCGTATTTTTCCATCTCTTCAAACTGCCCGATATGACTCAGGGCAGTCAGTACATAGTAGCTATCCCGTAACCAGCAGTAGCGATAATCCCAGTTACGGCCACTTCCCGGATGTTCGGGAAGACTTGTCGTGCTGGCCGCGATCAAAGCGCCTGTATCCTCATACTGATGAAGTTTAAGAACCAGTGCAGAACGAATGACTTCTTTCTGGCAGAATGGGGCGATGGAAGCATTTTTTACCCAGCGGTGCCAATAACTTTTAGTTCTGCTTAAAAAATCTTCTGCGGTTCGTTCTATCGGAGCCTCAAATGGGCTTCCGAATGTCATAACCAAATAAACAGTACTGCTCAGCACGTGCGGAATATCATCGAAAAAATGGCTGACAGGCATATTTGTGGCCAAGCGCATTCTGACGTCTTCTTGCTCAAATTGAATATGGTTGCTGCCCCGGTTCTTCGTGAATCCCTGTTTTCCGTATTGATATTTGGGGGTACAGCGCACCCTGATTTTCGGTCTTCCTGAGAGCGGTTCTACCTTACGGACCAACATCAGCGGCTTGTAATAGCGCTCGTACTGCTCAAACCGTGGTGCAAAATCGGTAATCCGATAACTGCCTTCTTCGGTTGTCAGCGTCGTACATAAAATATTGGTGTTTTCAATGTACTGCTGATCGGTATTCGTGATTTCTGAAGTGGGCAGGATCGAAAATTCACCACCATTTTCCTGGTCCAATAAACTTCCAAACACAAATGAATCTTCAAAGGTCGGCCAACACAGCCAGGTAATATTTCCGGTGATATTGACATGGGCAATGTAGGAACAATTGCCGATGATGCCACTGTTATATTTATGCTTCGGTGTTTTGGTCATAAGTTTCAATTTTTTTAATTTCTGAATCTGTTCCGTTGATCTGCTGCTGTTTTACTCTATTGTAAGCAAAGTATTCGATCAGCTGAACGGCTTCTTGCTGTGTATCTACATAAAACTGCGCTGCGGACTTTTTATTGCCCACCTTAATGGTAATCGCATCGGCAGGGAGTTCTAAGAACATATCTTCATCCGTAGCATCGTCACCGATCGCAAAGATAAAATCGGGGTTATAGCTATTGACGATTTCCATTGCTGCTTTACCTTTATTGAGTTCGCTGTTTTTGACTTCGATCACTTTATCGCCCATCAATAACTGCAAGCCATGTTGCTGTACTAAATAACGTAAGCTCTCCACTAACTCCAGTGCGCGAAGCTGCCCAAGTCCGGGCTGTGCTTTACGGTAATGCCAAGCTAAAGAATATGACTTTTCTTCAATGACACAACCAGCGGTGTTATTGGCAAATTTGGTCATGATATGTTTCACCGGGATTTTCCATCGCGTAGATAAGATTGCACCGCTTTGCCATTTGTGCGTCGGATAATTACTCCATGCCCCATGTTCTGCGACCAGATAATACTGTCTATCGGAAAACCAGCTGTCGAGTGTCTCATGTGGTCTGCCACTAATGATCACGACTTGACTGGCATCATTTTCCTGCAGCAGATTTAAGGTGTCGTAAAGCGATTCTGTAGGTATTGCCGCAGCGGCATCGTTTTGAAAACCGATCAGGGTGCCATCGTAGTCGAGGAAGAATAACCTTCTGGTTGCACGGTTATATTGATCGAGTATCGCGAGTTTGGTTTGCTCATTGATCCTTCTGGCCATTTCATTCTGCTGGAATAACTTGATTTCACGAAGTCTGCTGAAGAATAAGCGTACCCAGTGTCTGACATTGAATTTCTTGACAATTTCAATGCTGTCATTGAGACGCATACGCTGTTCAGCGACGGGCATCTTTAAAGCTTTATAAATCGCTTCGGTAACCTGATCTGTTGCATTCGGGTTGATGTGTATGGCCTGTGTCAATTCTTTTGCAGCTCCTGCCAATTCGCTTAAAATAAGCACACCATCAGTATTTTCCTTGCTGGCGATATATTCTTTACACACCAAGTTCATCCCGTCTCGTAGCGAAGTGATCAAGCAGATATCCGCAGAAACATAGAGTGCAGATAACTCTTCTAAAGGAAATGAATTGTAGAAATAGGCAATTGGGGTCCATTCATTGTTACCAAAAACAGCATTGATATGGCCGACGGTACGGTCTATTTCATCTAGTAATTGTTTGTACTGCGCAACATGATCCCGTGAAGGAACGACAATCATATAAAGAACCACCTGTCCTTTTAACTCAGGATATTTGACTAATAAATTTTCGTAGGCGAGCAAGCGTTCAATGATGCCTTTACTGTAGTCAAGGCGATCGATGCTCAGTATTATTTTCTGGTCTTTATAATAATCTTTTATCGAATGTGCACGTGTCTGAATGGGTTCGCTATTGGCGAGCTGAGAGAATTTATCAAAATCGATTCCCATCGGGTAGACCTCTGTAAAAATACTTCTTCCATCTGTGTGCAGACAATTGTTCTGTACATTCAGGCCAAGAATATGCGCACAGGAATTCAAAAAGTGCTGGGTATCATTGAAGGTATGGAATCCGATTAGATCGGCGCCAAGCAGTCCGTTTAGGAGCTCATTGCGCCAAGGGATGCTTCTAAAAACCTCATCATTTGGGAAGGGGATATGTTGGAAAAAACCGATGGCAATAGTAGGATACGATTTTCTGACCAATTGCGGCAGGAGCATTAATTGATAATCATGGATCCAGACTTCATCTTTTTCCTGCACATTTTGCTGATCTACAACTTGTGAGAATTTGGCGTTTACCTGTTGGTACATTTCCCAATCCGGTGTGCGGTATACAGCATAAGATGGTCTATAATGAAAAACGGGCCATAGGACCTCATTCGAAAATCCTTCGTAGTATCCTTTTAATTCCTCTTCGGTCAAAAAAACTGGAATAAGATTGTGTTCGGCCAATCCTTGGGTAATGATTTCTTCTTCTTGTGTATTTAAGGGAATAATTCCGGGCCAACCAATCCATATGTTTTCATCGCTCTTGTAAACGGAACCTAAACCTGTGGCCAGACCGCCCTCACTTGGGATAAACTGCAGTTCATTGTCTTTACGTTCAATGCGTATGGGTAATCTATTGGAAACGATAATTGTTCTTTTCTTATACATGGTTTTCTCTAATTTTTTGATGGTCTCCTTACAGATGACCATCTGTTGTTAACGGGCTCGATATTGACTAAGTTTTCTTCTAAAATGGGTTGTTAGTTTTCATGTATATGCCGGGACTGCTGCATACTTTTGCGTTATGCTTTGCGTTTAATGCCCCATGTTTTCGTTGAAATTGCCTTGGGCTTGGAAGCGTGTCATCTGTATTTTGCATCGTGATTATAATTGCTCTATTTATAAATTATGATGTGCTGTGATTTACTATTATCCGATGCAACTTGAGTCGTGCTATAAATGGATAGCGGTAAATTACAGCGATATACAAGCGAATTTCCAGCCAAAAAAGCCACTTTAGGAAGTGAAAAATAGGAGCTGGCGTTTCTAGGTATTTATACCTAGATCATGGGCGTTTTAAGTATAGGGCTTGCTTCACAGTGCATTAGCTCCTAGTCTTATAATTAAACGCTGTTTATAATGGGGGTGAGGACAAAATAAAATCTACTATTTAGGCAATTCATATAAAAATTGGGTATTTATACCCGTTAAAATAGCGATGCTGTCTACTAGTAAGTGAATTATTATCCTATGCGGAAATGATAAAAATGAACTTTTAATGTTCAGTGGTTGTTTGTAAGTAAAGATTTCACTTAGTACCACTAACAATTAAAATATATGATGGAATATATTGATACAACAACATTAGACAAAGTTGGTCAGTTTTTAAAAGATAACCAGCTTAAGGTCTTTATAGGAGAAAGTATGACGGGTGGTTTTCTCGGCAGTGTGCTGAGTATGCAGACGGACTCTGGGTCTTATTTCTTAGGAGGTATAACGAGTTATGCGACAAGTGTCAAAAAGTCTTTGTTGCAAGTGGATGAACATAGCATTTCTTACTTTACTCCTGAGTCTTCCGAAGTCACGTTTGAAATGCTGGAGGGGCTTAAAAAATTAGTGGAGGCCGATGTTTATGTGGCGATAACTGGGATGGCTTTTCCGGATTCTTCAACTGAACATCAAGCCGAGGTGGGCGATATCTTTATAGCCATATGCTTTAGTGGTATCCATATGCGAAAAACACTGCACTGTGTGGACTGCGATGCCGCCCAGATTTATATTACCGCAGTCAATCATATTATCCATGAGCTGTACCGATTCACCCTTGATCTGGATGAATAGCATTTCTCTTACAAATCATCTAAAAGCATACTGGGTGGGAATTCTTCAACAATAGGGAAGTAGAGGTAAACAGTAGTTCCTTTTTCTTTTTCAGAATCTATTTTGACGGTTCCCCCTAATCTTTCCATAATACGTTTTACTAAGGAGAGACCAACACCTGTTCCTTCTATATGATCCACGTTACTTCCCCTTTTAAAAATCTCAAATATGGTATGCAGGTTTTCTTTGGGAATACCAATACCATGATCTTTTATCTCATAACACACGTGTTCATCTTCAAAATAGCTGTCGATGTGAAGTTTTACGCCCGCTGTGCCAGGACTGTATTTGATTGCATTGCCGATGATGTTACTGAAAATCTGATATAAAGCACTTTTTTCACCCCATACCGGAAGCAATTTACCGTAATCAATCGTTGCTAAAGCGGGATTGTGGAGGATAATACTCTCTTTATAGATCTGATCCAACGTGTATGCCATCGGGATCGGATCTTTCGTAAAAGTTCCGGTTTTTCGTTGGGAAAGCAACACGACATTGTTGATGATACTTTCTATGCTTTCCGTGCTGGCGATCAGGTTGCTGTACCATTTTTGCAGTGCTGCAGGATTGAGAGACTGTTTACTGTTCTGTAGAAATTGGATCCCCATTTTGAGAATGGATAATGGGTTTTTCAAATCGTGGGAAAGTGTAAAGGTTAGCATCTCCAATTCATTGTTGAGTGCTAACAGCTGCTCACTCCATTGTTGTTTGTCTTTTAATTTTCCGACAATGGATTCCTTTAAAATTTGATTTAGACGTAGTACAAAACTGATTTCGACATCGTTCCACGGGGTAGCGATATCGTAATTAACACTTTCAGTGAGGTCTATATGTTTAATCCTATCGTTGCCATCTGTTTGGGGAGTGATATGCATCTCCATTACATTGCTCACGGTTTCTTTTCGGAACCAAATCAGGACCTGATCACTCAAAAGCCCTATTTTAAGGTACATAAGCCCTGCAAAAGGTAATTGTCCTTTAATCTTTTCCCCATGGCTTTCCCTAAAATTGTTATCCTTAAATAACGCTTTTTCGGAATGGGACTGAATAAAGTTTATAATTTCATATAACTGTGCTTTATTCGGGCAGATCCCGTGAAAATAAACATCACCCTGATTAAATATGGCCAGACCGTCTGCATTGACCATGTCCATGATGGTACCCATATGCTGTACAAGGGCACAATTGGCCGTCTTGTATTTTAATAAATCAATTTTCAGATTAACTTCAGCGTCTTTCAACAGTTTACCTCGTTCCAGCAGATCCTGATTGATGTAGTTTTCATATTTACTGGTAGCATTTTGGATCATAAAAGTACAGAGCTTTCGCTGCTGCAGATCGATATTCTTTTCTTTGTGATGATGCCCTATTAGAAGGCCCCAAAACTGTCCACCTACATGTATAGAAAAAAATAGGGCACTTGTCACTTCCTTTTCCGATAGGAAAAGCCGGTGCAGTTCTGGAACTGGAGCCAACTGACTCTCCAGTAGATTGATCTTTGGATCAATGGAATAGAACTGTTGCTGGTTATCCTGTAGATTAGGACTATAGCGGTATGAACACATGCTGTAATAGGGGAAAACCTCTTTCGGCATAAAGCTTTTCGAGAATTCCATATTCCGGTAATATGCTTTTCCATCTAATATGTCTTCTGCTATGACTTGGCTATAACCTGTCTCTTGCACCTGAACAACAAATACATGGTCATAATGGAGGATCCGGTTAATAGCGTGGCAGACCAGATCCCAGTTGTTAGGTTTAATGGTGTCTAAAAGGAAACTGAACTCATTTATTTTTTTTGCCGATGTATATTTTTTATACTGCTCCTCCCATTCGATAAACAAATGATCATCGTGTAAACTTAATTTAAGATAGATTCGTTTATGGGGTAATTTAAGAGGCAAGATTTGTCTCGGATATTTCTTATCCCGTATATTTTCCAACACCTGACATATTTTTTCAAAATGTTTTCCAAATAAATCAGCAAAATAGAAATCAAATTTAGATCCTAAAATAAGGGAATGTTCTGTCTGATGAATAGTATGAAGAACATTTTCGCTTACTCCGGTGATTTGAAAATCAAAATCAAGAACAATGAGGCTACCAAATTGTTGAATAAAATTAATGGGTAAGGGCACGTTGTTTTCCATTTTATTAATTGTGCTGGAGCATGGTATAAATTTAACAAAAAAAATAAATCACTTCCAACGGTGGATACAGTCTCGAATTATTAATTCTTAAAAAAAATTAAATGCTTTCTAAATATAAGGATTAAAATAGGAAAAACACTTTTTTTTATTTTAATCAATTTTTATCATTTTTTTTTGTACAAGCAGTACATTGCTTCTTGAAAATGAATTCATTATGCCGCATAGATATCAGAAATAGTTTTCAGCGTATATATACGTGTTGTAATTAAGTATAAATTTTTGTAGTAACGGTGCGATCTTTGCTTAAAGCTATCTGCATCTTTAAGTGTTATGTAAATAACCTTATTTCATGACATCAGAGTATGAACAAACGGGAGGAATTTTATAAAATAGTAATCAAGGAATATGAGAAGCGGAATTTGAAATATGGACAGGTTCTGAGGGAAAATATTGCCCAGGATCTATATGCAATACGCTTGAATTTGCAACGCTATGCGATGGAGCATGGTAACTCGGTTGAGTTGGATAATACAAAAAATATGGTCACCAACACGATCAGTAAAGTACAGCATTTATCAAACATTCTGTTAAATGGTGTTTTACGTGATTTTGGATTGAAAAGAGCCTTGGAAGATCATTTTCTGGCTAGCAATCCAAATAACGATATTGCTGTGGATAAGCAAGTGAACGACTTGGATTTTAGCTGTCAGTTGCTCGTATTTCATATGGTCAGGTATGTTGTCTCGGCAATTGTAACAGACGAACTACCGTTTTTAGGGATTCATCTATATGCCGATGATCATGATTTATATCTTGAAGTATATGGACTTAACAATACTTATATAGATAAACTTAAACAAAGCAATAGAAAAAAAATTAAAAAACTGCAAAACCGCGTTAATCTGCTTGAAGGATCACTAACATTTGCAAGTGACAATCAAGGGAATAAGATAGTAGTTATTGTAAAACTAAATTAAATATGGTTAAAATTGTTATAGCTGAAGATCATCTAGTTGTCCTCAATGGAGTGAAACTATTATTGGAATCGCAATCTGATCTGGAAGTTATTGATCAGGGAACGAATGGTAATGAGGTATTGGAAATCATGAGCAAAGGGAATATTCCAGATGTTCTGATAACCGATATTAATATGGCAGATATGGATGGGCTGGAACTCATATTAAAAGTGAAATCGCAGTACCCGTCCGTAAAAATAATTGTTCTCTCCATGTTAAATAGTTTACAGCATGTCTTACAAGCTTTTAAGAATGGTGCGAATGGTTATCTCGTCAAAAATGTGGGATATGAGGAAATGCTGTATGCCATTCGACATGTTGCTAACGGTGGACAGTTTATCTGTGAAGAAATTAGTTCGATCATGCTCGATACTTTACAGAAATCACCTACTGCTTTTTTAAATATTGAGCAGATCATGGAGAAAATGGGTCTTTCGGAAAGAGAGATGGAAGTACTGGAGCTAATTGGTGAAGGCTATACCAATATGCAGATCGCTGATAAATTATTTTTAAGCAAACGTACTGTTGAAGGGCATAGACAGAATTTACTGGAAAAAACTGGTGTAAAAAATACGGCTGCGCTGATTAAATATGCGATTAGAACAGGCTTAATGCAATAATTGAACAAAGAAGGTTAACAATAAACAATAAATGAATAGAAGCACAGGTATTAATACTTGTGCTTCTTTGTTTTAATGCGTGTATCGCACTATGTAACAAACAATAAGCCTGACATAGGCGTTATTTTATATATACATCAATTTATAACACTATGAAAAACTTCAGAATAGCGGCATTATCGGGAATCATATTTTTAGGTATAATGGGTTCATGTCAGAATGACTCGAAAAGTAACAACAGTGAAGGTAATAGTAGCACGATTGCTCCATCCGCAGGTGATGAAACACGCTATAATTTAAGCGAACAACAGGAAATGACTTTGCAGGGCGATACGATTAAAATAGATTCCACAAAAAGTGATTCTATTAAATAACTTAAGAAATCATGGAAAACAATTTAGATAATAAGACTAATTTCTCAGAGGAAGAAGTCCCAAAGGAAGCACATGAAGAACAGGGTGATAAGCCTGCTGCCAAAACGATCCCATGGGCAATTTGGATTGCAGTAATTGTTATGATCATTGTCTTCCTTTATATGTGGCAACGATAATTTTTACATCAGGCATTCCACATCGGCATTGTTTAAATTTTTAGGTTGTTAGCGCCAACCTGCAAATCAGGTAAAATACAGTGTTGATTGTGGAATGCTTGCTTTTATCACGCGCTGGATTCGATTCTTATAACCCAATATAAGAAATTATGCCTACCTGATTTAATCTTTTGTATTGGACAATTAACAAATTTCACTAAAAATTATTCTTATGAAAGTAACGACGTCAAAACATCCTGTGTATCCGCAACCGCCATTTAAGAAGCAGGATCAGCCTGTGCCAGGCGTATCTAAGAAAATGGATCCCGTGCCGGACCATGGAGAGAAATCATATATTGGAAATAATCTGTTAACCGGGCAGGTCTGCTTAATCACAGGCGGAGATTCTGGTATCGGTAAGGCGGTTGCCATAGCCATGGCAAGGGAAGGTGCTGATATTGCAATTATCTATCTGGATGAAATCGAAAGTGAAGATGCTGCTGATACAGCGAGCTGGATTGAAAAGGCTGGAAGGAAAGCTTTACTGATTCAAGGAGATATACGAGAAGAATCTTTCTGCGAGTCTGCTATTAAGCATACGATAAAGGAACTTGGAAGACTGGATATTTTAATTAACAATGCTGCCTATCAGATGAGTTATAAATCTATAACCGATATCTCTGCCGATGAATGGAATAAAACATTTGAAACGAACGTGAGCGGTATGTTTTATCTGACCAAACATGCCAAGCCGCATCTGCCCAAAGGTGGGAGTGTGATCAATACGACTTCTGTCAATGCTTATGATCCTAATCCGTCACTATTGCCCTATGCAGCGACGAAAGCGGCTATCCAGAATTATACCGCAAGCCTTGCGCAGCAATTTTTTGAGGACGGTTCAGATATCCGTGTCAATGCTGTTGCGCCCGGACCGGTGTGGACACCACTGATTCCGAGCACCATTCCTGATCATGAAAAATTTGGTACCAATACACCGATCGGCCGACCTGGTCAGCCTGCGGAGCTGGCACCTATTTATGTATTTTTAGCGTCAGCTGCGGCTTCCTATATTTCTGGAGCAACAATACCGGCTACCGGAGGCCGTGTCACCATCTAATATGGTGCATATATAAACACAAAAAAAAGGCTAGCATTTCTATAAATGCTAGCCTTTTTTTTATCTGACCGAAAGACTATACTGCTCCGCGTGCGGCAGCTAAACAGTCATCACCATATTTTAAAATATGATCTTTATCCTGAGCGGAAATTTTCTTTTCTAAGAATGCTTTCTCCACATCAGTTCTGTCTTCAATGATATCTTTTTCCGCTTCAACAATATCATCGTTTGTCTTGGCATTGATACGATCTACAATTGACTTACCTAAGTCTGAAGCCAATTCTTTAGCTTTATCATTTGATAAAGCAGGCATCGCAATTTTGGCTACTGCTGCGTTCGCTGCGGCCATATTGGAATAGACTGTTTTTTCCATATCAATATTTGCCGCTTTATCAGAAGCTTTTTCAGCATCAGTGGCAGCATCCATTGCTTTCTCTTCTGTCTGCTCCATTGCTTTTTCTGCTTTTTCTTGTGGTGTGTTGTTACATGCGTATAACGTAGCGGCAGATAACGCCATTGTCAATAATGCTACTTTTCTCATAATATATGTGTTTTTGTGAATTTCTATTTTTTTTACTTACACTAGGATGTCACCTTCTCGTCCTTGATCACCCAGATCGCCACCAATGGCATTAATCAGTGTGACTGCATAGGAAACAAGCTTATGATATTTGGTATCCCAGTAATGTGCTTTCTCCGGAACGATCTTAAATAAAATGATATTTGGATCTTCACGGCCTTTTTCAAACCAGCCTTCTACAAATTTGTTCCAGTACTTGTCAATTCTTTGTTGGTCATCAACAATTTCAGCACTTCCGTATAAAGCGAGATATTCCATAGAAGAAGGATCTGAAAAATACAGCTGAACCTTTTTGTCACGGCTTATATTTTTGTACTTATCGCTTTGTTTGGATGCAAGAAACCAGATATTACCCAAATCGTCCACTTCTTGAACACTCATGGGAGTGGATTCGAATGGTGGCTGACTCAGATCGGTACAGAAAAAACAATAGTTGATGCCTTCTGCAAGCTCTTTAATTTTCAGTTGAGCTTCTTCTCTGTTTATAATATTCTCTTGACTCATATTAATGACGTTAAATGTTTATTTAAAATGATATTTGGATATCTTTTGCGATAACTAGAAATAAGGAGATGCAATTTGATCTCAAACTATTTTATCTTCTGGATTTTAATAAATCGGTCGGGCAGGAACTTTTGTCACCATCCAACATCGACAGCAATCCACTTTTTTTATGTGTTGATCCGCAGTATTTCCATATAACAAGGGCTACAATTGCTCCACCTAACCAGAAGAGATTCTTATTACATTTTGCTTTTTTCTCTTTTCTAAAAGCTTCTTTACCGTAACGATGTGGGGAAGTGCCACTACTTTCGTTGACTTGTTCAAATTCTTCTTTTAATTGTGAGTTTTTCATGATTGAATCTTTTTTGTTATTTTTTTAGCTATTGCGCTTCATTAATAAAACAACTGGTGAAGGGTAAAAGTTTGTTTTAAACTTAAAAACACATTTTTTGACTGTCTAGTCAGTTGTTTTTATGAACCTATTTTATCTTCAGTAAATATTCTATTTTGAAGTAGGAGGGACAGTACCACTTGGTATATTGGAAGTTGTATCCCGATAGTTGACCGTGGTCGAGTCCTGATTGACGCTATCCGGATAAATGGGATTTCCCTGGTCATCGATTGTGTCTGAATACTTTTTATCAGAATTTTTATTATCATTAGTAGCATTGCCACATCCTGTGACCATAGCCAGGCTTATAAAAGCTCCTAAAATTAGGGACGTATTTTTCATGATTGCATAGTTATGTTTAAAAAGTATGATCTCTTTTGTTCATCTATTTTGATCGATCGCTCACATCAGTGAGGTGAGCAATGATTATTATGATTTTTTAATGAAGTTGTTTCCACTGCAAAGCCGTGGAATCAGGATTGCTGATACATTTTGAGTTTCTGTTGCAAAGTCTTTCTCGTCTGGTGAATGCGTGATTTAACCGTTCCTTCCGGTAGGTTAAAGGCTTCGGCAATCTCGTGATATTTATAACCATCGAGATAAAGCTTAAATATTTCTGCATTATCGGCCGATACACTTGCCAAAGCTTTTTGGATATCATCCTGTATCATTTTATCTTCATTTAAATTTTTTGATACAGAATTGAAATAATCTGTATGAATATATTCTTCATAGATTAAATGTTTACGTTTTTCCCTTCTATACTGGTTGATATAGATATTTTTCATAATCACATACAACCAGGTCATTAATTTTGGATCATTGATGAAATTATGAACTGATTTTAACGCCCGAATAAACGTTTCCTGTACCAAATCCTCTTTTTCATCGTAATCATTGGTAAATTGGCTAGCGAAATGATTCAGTTGTTGTCTTTTTTCCTGGAATAAGACATTTAAATTTGCATGCTCCATATTTTCCTCCATTAATTTAAAAGTGTTACTAATTTAACGGTCATTTGGCATTAAAAGTTTAGCCTTTAACAGGGTATAGCTAATGGTTTTATGGGGCTAGGTATAAGTACCAGTGTGATCAGTAGGGTCAAAATCTGCATCATTTCTGCCATAGATCATATTTTTGATAATTAAAGATTTTCCCTGCCCGTTCGTATCCATAATGAAAGGGGTGTTTGTTCAAAGCGATTGCGCATTTACCACATACGCGGTATAACACCTAAAATCAGCTATTTATAGGTGGAAACACCTGTTGTCTCGGTGTGAAATACCCTTAAAGTAATATGAATTGAACTTTTACCTGCTCGGATTGATTCTTTATTTAAGAGATCATAACGTATTACTTAATCAAAAAAGGACTAAGATGGAAAATTTAGAAAACAAAAACCTTCAAGAAGGAGAGATGACCAAGGAGATCGAGGAAAAAACCGCTCAATTGCCTTCAAAAGTATTTTTATGTGCAGCCATCACGGCCATGATCGGCGCAGCAGCTTTAAAATGTGTCGGGCACAAACATAGTGCACTATTTGTCGGGCAATGGGTAGCACCGTTTTTGCTGTTTGGAATTTACAATAAAATCGTGAAAACACAGGGACACGATCAGCAGGATAATAAAAATGGATAAGGTATATGTTTAGTATAAATGAAGACAAATCACTAACATACATATTAAAATCATGATTAGAAATTTAAAATTATTGGGCTTATTTCTAGGAATTATAGCCCTACTAGCTTTTAAACAGCAAAATGCCGAACAGGAATTTATAACGAAAGCTTATATGTCCAACCAATACGAAATTGCTGTTGCCAAACTGGCAAGTGAAAGATCAAATAATGATGCCGTTAAAAATTATGCAAGTATGTTGATCGATGACCATCAAAAATTAATCGGCGATTTGCAAAAGATGTCAAGTACACTTGGTTTCACATTGACGGATGGTCTGGATGCCGACCATCAAAAGAAGTGGGATATGGTGAAAGGGAGTGACAGTACCAGCTTCGATCAAGCTTTTAAAGATGAGGCGATTGCCTCCCATCAGCAGGCGATCGATTTATTTGAAAAAGCAAGCAGCAACGAGCAGATTAAAGATACCGCTCTTAAAAATTGGATCATTGGTACTCTTCCTTCTCTTAAAGCGCACTTGGATCAAGCCCGTGTATTAGTGGCAAATGGAGCAACTGAAACAGCTTCGACTATTCCGCCGTATACTAAGGGGGGATAGTGAAGAAAAAAATTAAATTTTATAAATAAGCTTATGTCATGTTTAGATCACGTTAGGAAGGTATTTATGCTTTCCTTAACGTGATTTTTGCGGCAAAAGGGTTTCCCTCTTGACCCAATCTTATGCATGATCATACATCTTCAGCTTTTGCTGCAGTGCTTTACGCGTCATATGAATGCGTGACTTGATGGTGCCTTCTGGAACTTGAAGCAGTTCTGCAATTTCATGATATTTATAACCATCTAAATGCAAACGGAAAATCTCTGCATTTTCGGTGGATAGGCTATCAATTGCTTTTTGGATATCTTCATTAATCATTTTGTTCTCGGATAAATTAGTACTTATATATGCACTGGAATCAGCGTGTAAAAAGTAATCATAGATCACATTTTTTCGCTTTTCTTTGCGATATTGATTGATATAAACATTTTTCATGATGACATAGAGCCACGTCACTAATTTCGGATCATTGATAAAATCATGGATAGATTTTAATGCCCTTAAATACGTTTCTTGTATTAGATCTTCTTTTTCGTCATAATCTGATGTAAATTGACTTGCAAAATGACTCAGTAATTGTCTTTTTTCCTGGAAAAAGACATTTAAATTTACATTTCCCATCTGGACCTCCTTCTTAACACCAACTTGATCCTTATATAACGTTAAATTTAAGATAATAGTTTGATAATAAGTAAGGTAAAGGGTGTGAGATGTAATAATACGTATAAAATGCAAGAAGTGTCTTCTGATAAAAAAGGGGATGTTTAGCATTTTTACCTAGATATCATCCATTTTAAGAACTTTGTAAGAAATAGGTCAGATTTATAGAAAAGGTATTTAATACTTATAAAAGGCAAGGTCTCTCCCTATGGGTAAAGAGCGATCTCTATTGTGGTATCGACCTTTGGTTCTGCCGACTAGCTGTTCAGGCGTATATGGTCGTCGCTTGTATCATTTATTAT
Source organism: Sphingobacterium anhuiense (assembly GCF_042686355.1). Lineage (NCBI taxonomy): Bacteria > Pseudomonadati > Bacteroidota > Sphingobacteriia > Sphingobacteriales > Sphingobacteriaceae > Sphingobacterium > Sphingobacterium anhuiense. The sequence continues at coordinate 939,384 of NZ_JBHUPE010000004.1, read as the reverse complement.
ATACAGCGATTCGATTTTACCATGTAGATCAGGACATAGTGATATGACAACCTACATGGTAAAAAGTGTATACTTAAAGTTTTCATCGATCTAAATGACATTTATCAGGATAGCACCTTGATCATCGACTGATCTAGCGATTACAAGAAATTGCCTCGATTATCTTCCGTTTCAAGTCCTTCTGCTTCAAGATCTTGATCATTATGATCGAAGTCTTTATTTTCATTATTATTTTGATCAGAGAAATCTCTTTCTTCCAAAAATTCATCTTGGTCTTCGTCTGGAAATTCGCTCGGTGTATCTTGTCCAAGATCGTCTTTTTCCTCAACAGGCAACTCATCGTCAGGTTCTATTTCATCCAGTTCATCTTCATCTTGATCAGGAAGTTCCAAGGGATCTTCATCTTCAGGATCAATGTCACTTTCATCGGGACGTTGATTTAATGGATCGATGGGGTCAATTAAATCATCACGATCTCTGCGATCATCACGATCCTCATCCTCTAAAGCATCTTCATTCAGTCCTGAATCTTGATCATCTGCTTCGTCCGGTACAAAATTTGGATCTTCTAACTCCGGATCAGGATTGGAGGATGGATTTTCTGCCTGCTTTTGCTCGCGAAGATCGTTTTCATTGTTAACAGATCTGTTCGGGTCCGTATTGGTAAGAATTGCTGCAATAATAAGACCTAGTCTTTTTGTTGCTGTTGTTTTATTTAAGTCCATAGTTCTAATTTTTTATGATGTGATTTGTAAGAAGAACAGCTTTCAGAATGAAATAGTTGGGTCGTTAAATACCTGAAATATTGGAGAACTACGCAGGTGGTTTGCGAGAAAAGGGTAATCGCATAAAAAAAGAATGCAAGTTTACTTTGCATTCTTTTTTTCTGTGTATGTGCTCGATACTAGCACGATAAAGACAGTTTTTTAAAGGAAGTCATCTTCCTGTTCAAGTTCATCTTCATCAGGTATTTCTTCTAAAGGATCGGGTTCCTCAAAATCTTCATCATAGAATTCTTCATCTTCCTCCAGCTCATCATCGTCCTCGGGACCTCTGTTTTGGTATTCAGTTGCTGTGTTTTCATTTGCGAAAGAATGATTCGCATTTCCCAAAATTGTTGCAATAATAAGACCTAGTCTTTTATTCGTTGCGTTTTCTTGTAGATTCATCATCATGATGCTTTATTAGCTCTATAATTGAATAACAAATGACATTGCTAAATTGTTGTGTCATTAGATGACTAAAAATAAAAAAAATGTTCAGTAATTGCATCGCTTGTGATGTACTTTATGTATGTTTATCATCAGGATTTAAGGGCGGGTTTGCCGCTTAATGTCTTTAGTTTTCAATTGGTTATTTATTTAAAATTCTACTAGCGTTTAGAAAAATCATTTTATGACAGTGAACAGCCTACATACAGGAAACAATAACTATCCGGAGCTTTCGGATGAAAGAATCTTACTAAGAAGAGTTGAAACAAAGGACATTCCAGCTCTTGTTTCTATTTCTTTTTATGATGGCATTCAGGCCACGGACGTAGCTATTGCAATGGCTATGCAGGAAAGGATTGATCAGGATATCCGGAATGGAAATTCATTGCACTGGTGTATCATTGATCGGCTTAGTGGAGAGATCGTTGGTACTTGCGGTTACTATAGAGGGCTGGAAAGTAAGGAAGGGGAATTGGGTTGTGTGTTGTTATCCCCATTCCGTGGAAAAGGATTTATGTCTCATGCGATGGAATTGGCTATAAAATTTGGTCGGACAACTCTTGGGTTAAGTCGTATATGGGCCGTTACAACAAAGGGCAATTTGCCAGCTATTAAACTTCTAGAACGCTTAAATTTTATGAAAACCGCAGATCTCAATGGTGATGAGGTTGTGTACGAACTGAACAGTGGACTGGAGCAAATGTGAAGAGGGAATAATTAAACTAGAGTATTTTTCCTAATGCAATGATGCCTTCTTCAAATTCTTTTTCGGTAGGTGAACCAAATCCTATTCTTAAACCATTGGTGGTGTGATCAAAACTATAGTTGTCCGGCGTGATAAATTTTATTCCTAATGTGAAGAGCTTTTGTGCTATTTCATCCCAATTGACTTCCTTATTGGGGATCAACCAGAAGGCCAGACCACCATCAGGGATGTTATACGTGACCTTGCCAGAAAGATGTTTTCGTAAAAGAGCGGCCATTCTATCTCTCTTGTTTTTGTAATGGTTTGTCGCTTTTCTAATATGTTTTTTTAACGTACCATCACAGATCAATTGCAAAACGGCTTTCTCCATTATTCCGTCACCTTGCACATCAATGATCTTTCGAAGAGTTCCTACTTTTTTAATTAGATTGACATCATTACTCACTAAATAGCCAATTCTTAAAGCAGGTGCCACAACTTTACTCATTGTTCCGATATAGACATAACGCTTAAGTTCTGGCAAACTTGAAAGCGGTAATAGTGGCCGGTAGCCATAATGAAATTCATTGTCATAATCATCTTCAATGATCGTAAAGCCGTAATCATTTGATAATTGAACAAGTTCTTTTCTACGTTGTAAACTTAATGTGACCGTTGTTGGATATTGATGGTGAGGTGTAATATAGACCGCTTTTATTTTGTTGTTGTGTTGTAGATGCTTTAAGACGTCACTGATGATTAATCCTTCACTATCGACCCTAATAGGCAATAATGTCGCACCGGCATGTTCAAACACCTTCCATGCCGGTTTATAGCCGGGATCTTCCACCATAATATAATCACCACTTTTAAATAAACATTGGGACACCAGATACATGGCCATCTGGCTGCCCCGTGAAATACAGATCGATTCGTTATTGATTTTCATACCCCGCTGATGATTGAGCATCTGCACGAGGGCATCAATAAATGCTGGATCGCCAAATTCACTTCCGTATCCCATCATCTGCCACCGTGCATTCCGATTAAAGATCTGGCGGTAGGCCATTGCGAGTTCAGCAACTGGAGCAATTTTACTGTCCGGATAGCCATCATCAAAATTGATGCGAATTGTACTAGTGACATATTTTTTCTCCAATTCTGTATGATCAGCTTGTTTTTGCTGCTGATGGGGAGGTAAATTTTCTGCGACAAATGTACCTTTTCGTTCTTTTGATACGATCCATTCTTCATTGAGCAAAACATGCAATGCTTCTACTACTGTATTTCTGTTGACGTTTAACCGCTGTGCCAGTGTCCTGCTTCCTGGCAGCGCTTCGCCGCTTTTTAATCTGCCTAATTGTATTGCTTCAATTAGGGCATCTGCAATTTGTAAATACACTGCCTTTGTCGCATTGTAATCAATGTATATTTCAATTTTCCAGGGTCTTAGCATCGGATGAATTATTTTGAATTGAATTCACTATTTACATGGTTCAAAGATACACTTCTATTGGTATATAATGTTTTGCTACTTGGTGAAGTAGCTAGTCCAGAATTGAGAATAGCTTCTGGTCCAAATGATTCGATTAGGGATGCTCCCTATATTTGAGCCGGTAATATTGCCCGAAACTTTAATTTGATTGTTATGTCTAAATCAATTTTTTATCACGCAGGTTGTCCAGTGTGTGTCAGTGCTGAACACGATATTATTAATCTTGTAGGAGCGCAACATGTTGAAGTTGTTCACCTCGGTGACGATCGTCAGCGAATCGACGAAGCAGAGCGTGCTGGTGTAAAATCGGTACCAGCATTGGTGACACCTAATGGAAATGTGCTGCACATTAATTTCGGAGCATCTCTTGTTGATGTTCGAGGTTAAATTCAAAAGGAATGGTTTGGGGTTTATAGATTTAAACTCCAGACTATTTTGATATGCTTGATTTTGAATCTAACTGATTAAATCTAAAGGAACGACCATTCCAATTGCTCATCTGGACCAGCAGTCTTTGTAAAAACTGAACCACTTAAGCCATCCAGATTGCTTCTACATTTGTGATGCAATAATGCACATAACAAAATTGAATTAGCGATGTCAAAATTAGAAAAAGTGTCAGAAGTAAGAAAATCCATTCACGAGGAGCAGAAGCAATTTAGCTCGAAAGATTTTCACCAGACTTTCGCAAGACCGACTTATGTAAAACCTTCGCATGCGATCCACAAGAATGTTGAAAATGCCGGAGTACACAATACGTTTTCGGAAGAAAGAAAACATCCGGTGTTTTTTGTTGATCTACCGAGTAAAAATGTCAGTATGACTATCGGCGGTCTATTACCTGGGCAAAAAACACATCGTCACCGTCACACTTACGAGACTATTCTATATGTTCTTGAAGGCAAAGGGTGGACGCTTGTTGAAGATGAACGCATTGATTGGGAGGCCGGTGATGCTGTTTATATCCCATCTTGGGCATGGCATCAACATCAGAACCTTAGCGACACTGCGCCTGCAAAATATATTGCATGCGAAAATGCGCCGCAATTACAGAATCTTGGTGTAGCCCTTCGTGAAGAGGAAGGTCGTGATTTTTAATTATTAACTGCGTCTCTAAATTTGGAGACGCATTTTTAAAAGCATATCATTATGAATAAAGTACCTTTTAAAGGAATCATTGCTTATCCTGTAACTCCATTTGACTATCATGAGCGCGTAGACATCCCTTTGTTTAAAACGCAGGTGGAAAGGCTTGTGACTTGCGGATCGCACGGAGTTGCTCCACTTGGTAGCACAGGTGTATTACCTTATCTGAACGATGAGGAGAAAGAATCGATAACTGAAGCGACCATACAGCAGGTAGCAGGACGAGTACCCACGCTGGTTGGGGTGTCAAATCTTACTACTGATAAAACTATTTATCATGCGCAATTTGCTGAAAAAGCAGGAGCAACGGCCGTCATGATTATTCCGATGAGCTATTGGAAGCTAACGGATGATGAGATTGTCGCACATTACGATGCAGTTGCTTCTAAAATATCGATACCCATTATGGCGTATAATAATCCTGCTACCAGTGGGGTCGATATGTCGACCGGCTTGCTTAAAAAGCTTCTCATGATTCCCAATGTGACGATGATCAAAGAAAGCAGCGGCGATATTCAGCGGATGCATATCCTTAAAAACGAACTGGGTGACGATGTGGCATTTTTCAATGGATCCAATCCACTGGCACTCGGGGCATTTGCAGCCGGAGCACAGGGCTGGTGCACCGCGGCACCTAATCTTATACCCGAACTGAATATGAGTTTGTATCAAGCGGTTCTGGAAAATGATTTTCAAAAAGCACAGGAAATCTTTTATAAGCAGGTTGATCTGTTGCGTTTCATCGTCGATAAAGGCTTACCGCGATCAATTAAATCAGGTCTTAACTTACTTGGTTTTGAAGGTGGCGAACTGCGACGTCCTTTGATGCCACTCGCCGAAAGTGAGATTGCCGCATTAAATTCGATTTTAACGGGTTTACATGCAGGTGTGGAAGCATAATGCTTGTGTTTCTTAAAATTTCACTTGAATGATGGGTGTAGTATAACATATTTTCAGTGTAGTAGTTTGGTAACCCAGGATAGAAAAGACAGGTTTTATAGAACCAGTCTCGAAAACCTGGGTTTATTCCTGTACTGCTACTTGATCTTCGTACAGATGTTGTCGGAACTGGTTATTTTAGACTTTGGATTCTTCGTGCCATTTGTCTATTGCGAGATCGCGATGCTTGTCTCCCCAAAGGATGAGATTTTCGATGAGGGGTTGTAAACTTTTACCATGATCGGTTAATCCATATTCCATTTCGATGGAGAATTTTGATTTTTTTAATTTGTTTACCAACAGTTGGCTTTCCATCGTTTTAAGTTCTTTTAATAACATCCGATCTGTAATGGTATTGAGTGCCAGGGACAGTTCTTTAAATCGTTTGGGACCCGTTAATAAAACCGCTATGATACGTAGTTTCCATTTACCTTGGAGACAATCCAGTGCATCTTGAATCTTCAAAAGTGTTTTTGAGTTTTGAAGAGGGCATTGATGTTCAGTATCTTGAGTTGAATACATAAAGATGTTGATTACTATACACGATGATAGTGGAGACCTTAATCTCCTAAAGCTTTGTTTAATTTTACTTTATAAATATAGGAAATGTATATAAATAAAATATAAATATGATCAAGAATGTATTGGTGATTGGCGGCGCAGGTAAGAGCGGTCGTCGCGTAGTTGAAAAACTGAAATCAGATGAAATAAATGTTTATTCGACTGTTCGGGATTTAAAAAATGTTACAGCAGATGAATTGTTATTTAGTTGGGAAGACACGAATAATTGGCCTGCTGTATTACAAGGGCAGGATGCTGTATTTATCGTGCACCCGGACACCTCGACACCGGAAGCACAGGATCAAATCAAGGCCTTAGCAGGCTATGCGAAAAATGCCGCAGTTAAAAAATTGGTTTTACTTTCAGGTAGGGGCCAGGAATCTGTTTTGGCTTGTGAAGATGTGATCCAAAATTCAGGTCTTCGTTGGACAATTGTCCGTTCAGCATGGTTTAATCAAAACTTTACAGAAGGGCACTTTTCTTACGGTATTCAAAATGGAGAAGTTGTTTTTATGGCAGACACTGCGAAAGAGCCTTTTGTAGATCTTGATGATCTTTCTGACGTTGTTGTTGCTTGTTTACTCCATAAGAAACACGATGGAGAGATTTATGAGGTCACTGGCGACGAATTATTTACTTTCAAAGAAGCTGTCAGTATGATTGCTGAACAGATGAATAAGCTAGTGGAGTACCGTGCTGTTAGCGGAGATGTTTATTTTGATCTGCTTGTTCAACATGGATTGCCCGCTGACGTCGCGAAACACCTTGTTTTTGCATTTTCTGAGATTTTGGATGGTCGAAATCAGACGATAGGTGATGGTGTACAACGTGTGCTAGAAAGAACACCTAAAAAGTTTACATTTTTTGTGCAAAAAAACTTTACACTAGCCTAAGAACTGCTATTCTATTGGTTAGTAAAGGATTTTAATTAGCTGCAGTGCCCTGATGGAAAGCGGTTAGAATTTTATTATTTTTATTAAAATGAAACCATTTATAGGAAGTTTTTCAAATATGGGCATCTATTTCCTCATTTATCAACAAAGCAAGTGTAGCATCATGTTACACTTGCTTTGTTATTATGTCAGCTTTAAGCGAATTACAATTTGTTTCATGCTAATGAGTATAGGCCGTGCTGTCTTTTGTTTTGTCAATTAACGATATCCTAAAATTTTCAAAAGCTGATCGCTCGTCTGTTTTTCTGAAAATGTTGTAAATTCAAGTTCATCGCTGTCTCCTTTGTCAATAATAATATGTTTTGGAGATGGAATCAAGCAATGATTGACACCTCCGAATCCACTTAATGCTTCCTGATAGGCGCCTGTATGCATAAATGCTACAAACTGTTCCTGATCTGAGTGAGGAAGCATAACGGTTTTATGTTCCTTGACATTCGGATAGACATCCGCACTATCGCATGTTAAGCCCCCTAGGATAAAAGGACTATTTTCTTCCTGGAGATTATTCACGGCAAATACCGGATATTCTTGCTGTATAGCCCATGTGTCCGGGAGATGGGTAATAAATGAACCATCAATAATCGCCCAATTTATCTTTTCACCTTGTTTTTTCTCCTGTATTTTGAAAATAGTTGTGGTTGCTTCAGCAACGGTGTATTTACCAAATTCGGTCACGATATCGGGTTCTGGCACACACTCTTGCTGACAGATCCCTAAAATCGTTGAAACGATACGTTTCACTAAAAATGGAAGATCAAAATATTCATTTGCAGTACTCTGAAAAGGCATACCTCCGCCGATGTCGAGTGTAGTTAAATGAGGATTTAATCTTTTTAATTGGCAATAGAAGCGAACGATCGCTTCGAGAACGTCCCAATATTGATCATCAGAAGACAGTCCATTTTCATTAAAAAAATGCAAAGTGGTCAAGGTAATCTGCTGGTTATGTTTAATATCGCGCTGGTAGCAGGTGATAATATCTTCCGGAGATATCCCAAATCTGGATTCTTTGGGATAAGCGCTTAAAAAACTAAGATTGACTCGAATACCCACATTCAGGCTTGTATTGCTATTGATGTTGTTGCAATAATAGATCAACTCGCTAGGACTATCGACCATCGGGGTAACTGCACAGTGGTTTTGTTTGATCAGCGACATAATGCCCCGTTGATAATCGGAAGTCTTATAACCATTGCATATAATTTTTGTTCCTTTTTTCACATACCCATCTTCAATAAGCGACTGTATTAAATCAATATCGTAAGCGGAGGAAATCTCTATACCGATATCAGCTTGCAAGGCTTTTTTGATGATATGCTGGAAATGTGAACTCTTTGTACAGTAATAGTACGTATAAGTGCCCTGGTAAGATGTTGTTCTTATAGCCTTATTAAAATGTGACTTCATTTCATCGATCTTCTCCAGAATGGAAGGAAGATAAGTGAATCGTAAAGGCGTACCCTGTTTCTTGGATAGTCTGAATAGATCTATGTCTCTATAAAATAATTTAAAATCTTTTATATCGAATGCATTAGGCAGATTAACCTCCTGATGGATCAATAGTTTTTCTTTCATTCACAAATACCTGTTTTTAAAAAATAATGCGAATATATCACAAATCTAAGCGCCGCTTAAGGTAATAAATGTATAATAAATAGTACTTTCTAGGGTTTGTTTTCTATTCTGTTGTTGAATCTCTTTTTTAACTCAATGTGTCAAAAATATTTCCAAATGTTTATGTTATTTCCAATTAAGGTCCTTAAGTTTGCCTGCTGTTATATAATTTGAAATGTCAATAAACAAACAGAATAAATGGATTATTCCTGTCATGTCTTTTTCAGCAGGAACAATTGTCGCTAATGTCTATTATAGTCAGCCTATTTTAAGGAATATTGCTGAAAGCTTAGGGAAATCTGAAAATGCCGTTGGTAAAATTGCGGTGCTTGCTCAGCTTGGTTACGGATTAGGGATGTTCTTCTTACTACCCTTAGGTGATAAATTAAATCGTAAAAAACTGATTTTAAGCATTTGTCTCACTCTTATCGTGATGCTTCTTATACTTGCGAATACTACTAATTTTACGTTATTGCTTGTCCTTAGTTTTATTATCGGTGTTTGTTCTACACCTGCACAGATAATTCTTCCTATGTCGGCAGCTTTGGGTAAAGAAAACCGGGGTAAAAATGTCGGTATTGTATTTAGTGGTATACTATGTGGAATTTTGGGTTCACGTTTATTGAGCGGCGCTTTGACTGATCTATGGGGTTGGCAAAGTGTATTTCTCTGTTCAGCAATTTTGGTATCCATAAGCAGTTTATTACTTTTCTTCCTTTTACCCGAGATGCCTGCTAAATTTAAGGGGAGTTACTTTGGCTTACTGAAATCAACGATTTCACTGATAGGGCAGTACAAAATACTTCGACAGGCTTCTTTACTGGGATCTTTCACTTTTGGGGTGTTTTGCTCTTTTTGGACTACGTTAACCTTTCATCTGAGTGAAGAGCCATTTCATTATCCTGCATCTACCATTGGCCTATTTGGTCTGATCGCTATAGGAGGTGCGCTAGTTGCACCTTATTTTGGGAAAATGGCGGATAAAGGCCAAGTGTTTAAAAACTTATATCTTACCGTAGGGATGTTATTTTTGAGCATTTTGGTGATGTGGTTTTTCCCACATTCGATCTGGGTTTTGATCATTGCTATATTTTTCTTGGACATCGGTGTTCAGGCCACTCAGATTACAAATTTTACCCGGATCTATTCGTTGGATGAACAAGCGCATAGCCGTCTGAATACGGTGTATATGACCACTTATTTCATAGGGGCCGGAACAGGTACCTTCTTCGGTCTACTAAGCTGGTCGTTAGGAGGGTGGGATTTTGCGCTTTCGCAAATGCTGATCTGGAGCGCTATAGCTTTAGGGATTGTATGGTTATCCAGTAAAAATAAACTTTAAAATACTGTTGTTTCTACACAAGGCAACCCCTCAAAGATAATTTGAGGGGTTGTTTTATTTAAAAGATCGATTCCACTACAACAGGTCCGAAAAGTTTGCAGATGCATCTGATATGAACCCGTTAAAATTTAAATAATCAGGTACAATATGTCGTGTGAGGGCGTATTTTCTTAAAGATGCGATAATTAATGTAAAATTTTATTTTAAATTTCCTCATGATAAGAAAAATTGTTTATGTTTGCTTTATAATGATTTATGATGCGCAGGCACAGAATCTATAAAAAAACGATATTACCAAAACCATTATAGAAAAGAACCCCTCAAATCGCTATAGAATCCAATTCTATAGCGATTCTTTATTTGGTACCCGTTAAGAACAGTATGGATAAGCGCTGACATGCTTTTTGAACATTCATTTGAAATTATATTAAATATTTATGGCGCTAATTTAAAGTGTTTTATGTATTTTATTTGTACTTATTCTTGATGAATGAGCACCCTTACTAAAACAGCAAATCGAGCGTACCAAAAACTGCTATTCCAGTAATGATTGTCCAAGATATCCAATCTTTAAACTCATTTTTTTGATGTCTGAGATAGAGGAGGTGCAATGCAAGATGTAAGATCGTAAAAATATCAAATCCTATGATGAAATTTTCTGAGGGTTGCGTAAGTCCCCATACAATGAATAAAAAAAGTGGGATATGAGCCAGCATAAATACAGCATATCCCCAACTTTCCTTTAGCAGGGCTAACCCGGGGAAAATACGCCACTCCTTACAACGTACGGCATCCATTTCGTGCATAAAAAAAAGTACAAGTGCGAGATAAAAAAAAGAATGTGCGATCATATTATCTATTAAGTTGTGCTTATCCATTTATGAAAAATAAGCTTATCAAATATAAGGGCTTACTTTAATATGAGAGCATTTTAGAGTAGTAAAAGTATAATCCTGCTAGCTGTTGTAAACAGATTGTTTATGTTGTAGTGGTAATTCCTTTTATATTCAATTTAATACGACATAGATAGATAATAAGTTCCCTAAAAAGATTAACGCTAAAGTCTAATTTTTTTAATCCTGTCATCAAAAAAAATGAACATCCGATAGAACAATAATGGGATCATGCTGTTTTTATAATCTGAAATTATAACTTAAATTCAATCACCATGAAAAACAAAATTCTTTTCGTATTATGCTTATTGACAGGCTTAATGTTTATCAATGCCGGTTTGGATAAATTTTTTCATTACATGCCTATGCCCAAGGATATGCCTGAGAAAATGATCAACGCAGGAAAGGCATTTATGGAAATCGGCTGGTTAATGCCACTGGTGGCGTTCGGAGAGATCATAGGCGGTTTATTATTGATCTTTAGTACAACGCGAGCGCTGGGAGCAGTTATTCTAACGCCAATTCTGACCGGTATTTTGTTATCGAACATCACTACCGCGCCATCAGGTTTACCAATTGCGCTTGTTCTGGCTGCAATTGTTCTTTGGGTTATCATGGAAAACTGGCATAAGTATCTTCCTATGCTCCGCAAGTAGTAAAATAAGAGTCTATTTGTGTCTTGATATGTTGATATCCCGATCAAAAGGCACAAATAGCTTTTCAGCAAGCTTGATTAACCGATATTTCCAGCAATACGGTTATATATATGTTCAAATTTGACCGCTATCTCTCGACCGATATACATGCGTTTAGCGCTGGCATAAGGTTGATACTGATGCTCCTGTAAAAAGGCTTGTGCGGCCATATTCTCTTTCGGAACGACCACAGTTGTCTTTGTTTGTAAGTGAAATTCCGTAAGTTCCTTACCTGCAGTTGGATGAATAGCTATGATTAAACCTTCGCCGAAGGTCGGTAAGTAATATCCTGCAAGGGAACCATCGATGACATAGAGGTAAGAAGACGCTAAATGATCTTCGAGCTCCCAGGCTCTATTTTCTCCAGATACCAAACTGTCCAATGCCAGCATTTGATCTTTATAGATCGCATTGTAGCTGCTGATATGCGGATTAGCGACTTGGCGTACAGGAATAGTGACATCCTTAAAAAAGAGATATTCGGTATCTGCGATGAAACCGATACTTTCGTATACTGTTGCTCCCAGATCTGTTGCAATCAATTGAATACTCGTACAATTCTCCGCTTTTGCCGTTGCGATGAGCTGTTGTGTCATCAGCTTTCCATAACCTTGTTTTCGATGATCGGGATGAACAATAATATGTCCCAGCCAAGCAACATCTTGATGAACGATAACCGATCCTATAGCTACGATTTCTTGATTTTCAAGTAGTTTGATGGGGATACAGTATTTTTGATTGACATAATATTCAAATTTGGGTATTATATCATGCCAGCCCTCAGGTTGTAAGTTAACAAGCTGTGCGAAATCACTTGATACGATCGGTTCGAAACTTAAATTGCTCATTTGCGTTTACAATTTTTGCGGTTTTAATTAAACGAATGTAATACTTTAAATTTATTTCAAAAAGCAGCGGTGTTTTTTGATGAAGGTATGATCCGTAAAAATAGGATGAACGTGTTAGGTATAACTCGCAATTTCAGATTAGGGCTGGATTTCTTCATATTAAAGAACGATTAGAATAGCGAACAGATTTCGTTCAAGAATAATATATTCTCTACCTTTGGCTCTTTAGGCAAGAAAGTCCAGGTGGCTTTCCTGCATTTAAATTTTGCAAATATGACTGTTTTAACGTTTACACTCATTATGCTCCTTGGAGCCATATGTGCAGGTATCATTGGTTCGCTTTCCGGACTTGGTGGTGGAATTGTAGTAATACCTTTGTTGACTATTCTGCTTGGAGTAGATATCCATTATGCGATAGGAGCTGCTTTAGTTTCCGTAATTGCGACATCTTCGGGATCTGCCGCCGCATATGTTAAGGAAGGGATCGCAAATATGCGGCTCGGCATGTTTTTAGAGATCGCGACTACTGCAGGTGCTGTTGTCGGTGCACTAATCGCAACATCGGCTCCCATTTCGCTTATTGCCGTATTATTTGGTCTAGCTTTAATCTTTTCTGCGGCAAACTCGCTCCGGAAAAAAGAAGAACATATCGTAGAGCAGTCCAGTAAGCTGGCGATCAGCCTCAAGCTGCCTTCCACCTATCCTGTAGTAAAGGGAACAGAGGTGTCTTATGGCACAAAAAATGTCATCGGCGGATTTAGTATGATGGGACTTGCCGGAGTACTTTCGGGTATGCTGGGAATAGGATCGGGGGCTTTTAAAGTAATCGCGATGGATACCATTATGCGCATACCCTTTAAGGTGTCGACCACAACGAGTAATTTTATGATGGGCGTTACGGCTCTAGCAAGTTGCGTGATTTATCTTCAGAAAGGGTATGTTGTTCCTGATATCTGTCTTCCGGTCATGATTGGTGTCCTAATAGGCTCGATGATCGGTTCCAAGATATTGATGGCTACAGATCCAAAGAAATTAAGAGTGTTTTTTGCTTTTATTATTTTCTTCTTGGCTTTTAACATGATTTATAACGGTATTAAAGGAAAATTCTAATGCAGATTACAGATAAAACGATACAAAGAATTATTGGAGATGTCTTAAAATACGGCGTAAGAACAGTATTGGCGATCAGTACCATCGGCGGATTGATCTTTCTTTATAACCATGCGAATGAACAGGCTGATTATGCCCGATTTACAGAAAATGACCGGAGTATTATTGAAGTCGTATCGGATGTTTTCAGTGGAGTCTTCAACATGCAAGGACGTTCGATTATATTTTTAGCGATCATCATTCTTTTTTGTACCCCATTGATCCGATTATTACTTTCATTGGTCAGCTTTATCATCGAAGGTGATAAACTATATGTCTTCATCACGACGCTAGTGCTGATCATAATTGCCTTTAGTATGTATTTCGGATTCGGACATTAACAACTTTGAAAAATTCTGAAATGAATTTTTCAAAATATAAAATGAAAAGTTCTCCAAAAGGGAGAACTCTTCTATATAAAGGGTACTTAATTGTCTATTTTCTAGCCTTTTTTATTTTTTCTTCTATAGGCATATCCAAAATTGCCATAAGTAATAAGTAATATCCTTTTTTTAATCCTAATTTTTTCAAGTTTCCATCTTGCTTTTTCATGATTGATAGTTTTTTAGTGCTTACTAGATATAACTATGGGATTATTTTCAAAGCATATGCCATTTTCTTGTCATGATACGAAGAAGCGTATTTTTTTAGCATCATTTACGTATTTAGATTTCAGCTCGGTTATTTATACCTGACGCATGTACGATTTATCGCTTTATTGTGCGCTATTCATTACAATTTTATAACAAAAAGTTTTCATTAACAGTCGATTATTGCTTAAAATAATGCTAAATTGCTAACAGTATTTTTATAATGTGTATTTACCTATTATTTTGTAACTCCTATGATGCTAAACTATTCTAAATTCTTGACTACCTGCTTGGCCGCTGTCCTTATTTTTTCCATGAGCGCCTGTGATAAAGAAGATATGGGGCAAAAAACAGCCTTATTTAGTCCAGACTATAAGAGTATTCAGGTCAATACAGGTTTTGTAGACAATGGTATTGAAATCAACGCTAAAGAGTGGTCTGTAGCCTATGTTAAAGATGCGCTTTCAGGAGAAGTACTTCAAGATGTCAATGATAATCCAGTTGTCTTAAATGCTGCAGGTACTGTTGAGGTGGCCGGTGGCTGGTTGAAATTGGAGAAAATAGCAAGTAGTCATCTGCTTAATCTAACATTAAAAGAAAATTTCAACGCTGAACCCAGAAAATTTGTAATCGGAATAGCGGCGAATGGAGCGGAAGATGAACTTTCTTTTACTCAAAGCAGAGGTGCTGGTTATGAGATTGTGAAGAAAGAAATCATAGAAGTACCTGGAAGCCGGAAAGAGTTTACAAGTGATGAAGGCTGTTATACCATAACGCTTTCAAACAATACCTCCACGGCAAAAAATATGGAAACGCTTGCCATCTTTAAAGACGTCCAGTACATGTCCGAGTTCAGTAGTACGGATGAAGACGCTTTTAAATGGATAAATGCTCAGGATTCACTTATATTCATGGGTGAAATCTTAAAAGACGGGGCAACATACTGGTCGAAACAAGTACCTTATAAAGAAGGGAAATTTTTTGAACCTTATATAAATTCTGGAAGCAAACAAACGTTATTAGTACAGCCGTATTCAAATATTCAGGTCAAGGGAGAGATCAAATACCTTACACGGGAATGCCAATATACGTTTACGATTAAAAATCAATCTTCTGGGCATTTATTTGATGTATCGGGCACCTGGAAGCAAAAAGTACCGCTATTGCCAATTACAAAGATTTTTTAATATTCCTCAACAGGGACATTTTCATTTTGTTTTTTAAACATTGCGTTTCTATACGCTTCACCCCATTTTGCAATTTCGTCGATAATAGGTTCTAAGGTGCGGCCGTATTCGGTCACTTCATATTCAACGGTAATGGGTTTTGTATTCATAACCGTACGGCTGATAAGGTGATTCATTTCCATGTCCTGTAATTCCTTCGAGAGCATCTTGGCAGCAATACCATCTACTTCACGCAACAGGTCCATGAATCGCATCTTTCCGCCTTCCATCAACGTTCCCAAAATATGAAATTTCCATTTTCCGGATAAGATTTCCATAGTATCTGTGATCGCAATAATCCGGGCTTTACATCCTGATCTATTGTTTATGGTTGGATTTTTCTTCATGATCTTTTATTACAATACAAAATTACGCTGTAAAATTACGGAAACGATTATTAGTTTCCTATAGGAAAGTAGTTTCAAAAAGGAAACCAATAGCATTTGTATACTAATCCTATGTTATTTTTGCACAAGATTTATATAATTAATAATTTAAAAATGAAAAAAATAGCAATCTTAGCAGTATTCGCTTCTGTCATCTTAGCTTCATGTGGTGGTTCAAATGGTGATAAAGCTCAAACAGGAACAGAGCAACAAGTTGCCGAACAAAAAGGTGCAACTTTTGCTTTCGATACAGCAGTAAGTTCAATCAAATGGAAAGCATATCACAAAGGTGGATTTGATCCAAGATTTGGTACATTGAAAAGTGAAGGTACTGTATCTGTAGAAGCAGGAGCGATCACAGGTGGATCATTTGTTATCGATATGAATTCAGTGACAACAGACAAGAGTGCGGTTGATCCTGCAAAATCAGGTGGTAAAACTGCAGCTGATTTAGATGGTCACTTAAAAACGGGTGATTTCTTTGAAGTGGAAAAATATCCAACAGCTAAATTTGAAATTACAGCAGTGACAGCTTTTGATGCTGCTAAAGACAAAAGTGTCATTGCGGATGCAACAAATATTATCAGCGGTAACTTAACAATCAAAGATAAGACTGTGAATGTTACTTTTCCAGCAAAAGTTAGCGTAACGGATAATGAAATTAATGTACAATCTAAATTCACAATCAACAGACAAGACTGGGGATTAGCGTACGGTACTGAAGGTGATCCTAAAGACTGGATGATCTCTCAAGAAGTAGATATGGAGCTGAATATCGCTGCAAAAAAATAATTTTATAAAAACACGCTTTAAAAAATTAAAGCGTGTTTTTTTTACTGCGAAGTAGCTATACTGCGCGGTCAATAGGTCGAACTTTCCTGGTGTCATCGGCATCTTAAGCTATTTCGATAGCACGCGAAATTTGACTACATAAACCAAGTAAACCGAACATGAAGAAAGAGTCTAACCATAATCCACTTTTGTGCGATCCTGAAACAGGTAGCTGTGAAATTCCAGTTTTCCAGCAGGAATCAGCAGTAGTACAGAGTCCTGAACAAACAGATAAACCCCTTAAAGTCATTTATTTCACAGATCCCATATGTTCCTCCTGCTGGGGAATTGAACCCCAATTGCGGAAACTAAAACTTGAATACGGTGATTGCTTATCGATTAACTACCACATGGGCGGTTTACTGCCCGATTGGAACTATAACAGTGGGGGAATTAGCAAACCTAGTGATGTCGCAGGGCATTGGGACGAAGTCAGTATTTATTATGATATGCCGATTGATGGTGATATCTGGCTCGAAGATCCTTTAGACTCTTCCTATCCGCCTTCTATTGCCTTTAAAGCAGCACAATTGCAGGATAATGATCAAGCTATTCTGTTTTTAAGAATATTGCGAGAAATGGTTTTTTTACAGAAGAAAAACATCGCTAAATGGGAATACATAGCTGCGGCTGCAAAAATGGTCGGGTTAGATGAAGTTCAATTATTGTCAGACTATCAAAGATCAGCGCCTATTCACTTTGAAGAAGATCTTAAACTGGCGAGAACTTACGGTGTAAGAGGTTTTCCAACACTGTATTTTGAAGATCAGCAAGGAAATCGCGAGATGGTGTATGGCGCGAAACCTTATGCTTTTTATGAAGCCGCAATTTTAAAATTAAATCCGACAGCTATAAAAGGAACTTATCGTCAAGACTGCAAAAGTATTTTTTCTACATACAATTCGCTGACTGTTAAGGAATATGCTGTACTGACAGATACGCCAAGATCAACAAGTGAGGAGCTGTTGAACGAACTTACCGCAAATAAACTGTTGCAAAAAAGCACAACAAAAAATGGTGCTATCTGGCATCTGAACGTCACGTAGTCATTCTCAGAACAAGGTGCTACGTTGTGTATGGTTTAATATAGCGTTTTGAGCTAATACCTGTGCTGTATATGTTGAAGAACGGAACTATTTGATCGGATTGGGATCGTACAGTCGCAGGTACAACCCGATTGCAGACTGCACCAATTAAGATAACGTACGATGTTTTTATATAGGCAGGATTTTAGTGCATAAAAACCTGTTTATATAAAAAGGGCTTAAATGAGATTTAGAAAATTATCCCTATACTGCCGTGGCTGCAGGCCTATGACACTCTTAAACTGCTTATTGAAGTTGGTTACTGAAGGATAGCCGCATTCGTAGCTGACTGTTTCTATGGAAATACTGTCGTCTTTTAATAGTTTGCAGGCGTAGTTTACTCTTATTTCCTTCAAAAAGTCCGAAAATGATTTGTTGAGGCGTGTCTTAAAGTATCTGCTAAAAGAGGTACTGGTCATATTTGCAATTTCTGCAACTTTCTCCAGACGAATCTGCTGATCAAAGTTTTTAATCACATAGTCATAGACTTTGTGTATCCGCTCGGTTTCGGCCTGTTTATAATTTATGGCTTCATCAAACTCATTGATGTAACGGCAGTCTGTGGACAGTACTAAAGTGTCCAATATTTTCAATAGGAGAATTACGCTTTCCAGCCCATCCTTATGTAATAATTCAAACATCATCCCTCCAATAATATCTCTCGTTTCACCCGTTATTTCGACCCCTAGATTGCTGGTGAGGAAGAATTTTTTGAGCCTAAAAAACTCTTCCTTATCGTAGATTTCTTCAGCAAAGAAATTGTTATGAAAGTAGATCACTATAACCGACGTATCGAGCTGACTGTCCTTTTTAAAATAAGACAAATGATTTTTCCAGACATGGGGTAGATTGGGACCAATGAATACCATATCGTTTGCATGAAAAGGTTGCAAACTATTGCCTACAATTCTGTTTCCTTCCCCTTTTATTACGTACGAAAGTTGAAATTCCGGATGTGCATGAAAGGTTGGATCAAAATGAGGTTCATTGATTTGTTTTATCGAAAAAGTTTTATTCTCTGGAATAAGCGATTTTGAAATAACTCTCTTATCTAGCATTATGATTTCAGTTTATTGTGGTAAATATAGTTAAAAATGATACAATATGTCTGAAACTTGATAAGAAAGCTAAGTTCCAAGCTACTTCATATCTCTATATTTGCTTATAACAATTATAGATAAATCCAAATTTCAACTAAATCATGAATAATATTTTAAGAGTTTTACTTTTATTTTTAGTGTTTTTGACCTCTTGTAGAGCTGATGAACCGAGAAGGGCAGAGGTACTATTTATTGGTGCTGGAAATAAGCAATCTTCTAATCAAGCGACCTGGTTATCGGTCGAACTTTTTAAATCGGGCATCAATCTAACCTATACCGACACCTTATCAAGTTTAGCATTTGATTATTTAAATAAGTTTGATGGGGTTGTCTTATTGGTGAATGAAAAAGAGCTCAGTGAAGAAAAGGAGCAGGCATTAAAGAAATTCCTGAAAGAAGGAAAAGGGGTTGTGGCCTTGAACTCGTCTGCGAATTCATTTCAGAATTCCGAATGGTATACCAACTTGGTACAAGGTGGTTTTACCGACGCGGGAGATGGACAAGCAATTGTTACGATAGAAAACGCCAAACATGTACTGGATTCATCTATTAATACCATTCAGGTTAACAATGAAAATTACATATTCAAGAAAAAAACAGATCAAACTGTTATCGGTAGCGCTGCGATAGATGGTTCAAAACAAAACTACATCTGGTATAGTGAGGAAAATGGCGGTCGCTTTTTATATCATGCTTTAGGTAAGCATGATGATACCTGGAAAAATCATGATTTCCTAAGAACGGTCAGCAGTGCGGTTTGGTGGTCACTTGGAGAGCAGGTTCAAAGTATGGTGCACAAATTGTCTATTCCAAATGTAAGCATATATCCCGATTCTATATCAGATTTTACAGCACGTTATGATGTGCCCAAAGTGCAGGATCCGCTTAGTCCAGAGGAATCGATGAAATTGATACAGAAACCGGTAGATTTTGAATTAAAACTTTTTGCTTCTGAACCAAATATCACCAATCCGATTGCGATGAGCTGGGACGAAAAAGGCAGATTATGGGTTATTGAAGCTGTTGATTATCCGAATAGTTTTGAAGAGGTGAAAGGTAAAGGAAATGATCGCATCGTCATCTGTGAAGATACCGACGGTGATGGTGTTGCGGACAAATTTACAGAGTTTGCTAAGGGCTTAAATATTGCGACAAGTTTGACTTTTGCCAATGATGGTATCATTGTGGCGATGGCTCCAAATTTTGTTTTCTTAAAAGATACTGATGGTGATGATGTTGCCGATCATGAAGAAATCATCATGACCGGTTGGAGCAAAGGAGATACGCATGCCGGTCCATCAAATCTGCAATACGGATTTGACAACAAAATCTGGGGTGTTAACGGATATGCAGGTTACAATGGTATTGTTAACGGTGAAAAGCATATCTTCTCTCAAGGTTTATACCGACTTAATCCAGATGGTTCAGATCTGGAGTATTTAGCGACAACCAGCAATAATACTTGGGGTCTTGGTATTTCGGAAGATAATAATGTTTTTGTATCCACGGCAAATAATACGCATTCTGCTTTCTATTCGATGCCGGAGAAGTATCTACAGCGACGTGCTGACAATATTCCTGGCGCTAATCCAATCAATTCTATCCAAAAAATTGACGGACATTATGAGGTTCATGCTTTAACACCAAATTTAAGACAGGTGGATGTTGTCGGCGGATTTACATCAGCGGCAGGCCATCAGATGTATACAGCACGGGATTTTCCACAGTCTTATTGGAACAGTGTGGCCTTTGTAGCTGAACCTACGGTAAGATTATTACATAACGCAATTATTGAAAAAGATGGTGCCGGTTTTAAAGAAAGAGATGGCTGGAATTTACTGGCAAGTTCTGATGAGTGGTTTGGACCTGTGCATGCTGAGGTAGGACCAGATGGTGCTGTATGGGTTTTGGATTGGTACAATTTTATCATTCAGCATAATGTTTTTGTTCCGGCGCAAGCGCCATCAGAGAAAGTCCTTCCTTTTAAGGATCAGGTTGGAGGACCCGGAAATGCATTTGAAAGTAATCTTAGAGACAAAAAGCATGGCCGTGTATATCGCGTTTTATATAAAAATGGCAAGCATAATGAAAGTTTCAAACTATCAAAAGATAATCCCAAAGGGCTGATAGAAGCTTTAAATAGTAAAAATAAATTTTGGAGAACCCACGCACAAAGACTTTTGGTCGAGCGAAAAAAAGCGGATGTGGAGCAAGATTTGATCAAAATAATCAACAATAAATCTGTTGATGAAATTGGATTGAATGCACCTGCTATACATGCGATCTGGACTTTAAAAGGTTTGGGTCTTCTAACAAAGAAAGAAGTGAATGATGCAATATTAGCCGCATTATCGCATCCATCGGCAGGTGTGAGAAAAGCTGCTGTTCAAGTACTGGATTTAAATGCTAAATCTTTTGATAAAATAGCACAGTCTAATATTTTTAAAGATGAGAATCTCAATACTAGGCTTGCAGCTTTTGTAAAAATTGCAGATTCCGCTCCTTTTGCCGCAGTTGCACCCGTATTAAAGGCCGCAATCAATGATCCTGTCAATGCAAAGGACAGGTGGTTGTCTCCAGCTCTATTTGCGGCGATCCAGACCAATCATAGTCATATGTCGATGGCTGCTGATCAGTCTTCGTCCAATGCATATCAAAAATCTGTAAATCAGGCACTAAATGAAGAGATTTATACATTGGGTAGAAAAAACCGTGTTCAGTTTTCACCAAATGTGGCTGATAAGAATATAACGATTGAAACAGCAGTATTACGTCGTGATCAGGATGCTTACAAAGGATTAATTATTGGGCAAGGTGATGCAAAAAATGGTTTTGCCTTATACATGCAGGGTAATAAAATCTATTGGGACGTATATAATAATGGTGAAATACAGCGTATAGCGGCTACAGAAGGAATCGGAAATGGATTTAAAGTCAATGCGAGCATAACAGCAAACCAAGGATCCAGTCTTTATATCAACAACAAATTGGTCGGTAACATCAAAGAGGTCAAACCTTTCGATAAACCACTGCGGGCTTATCTGCGGTCGGGAGAAGATCTGGATGAATCTGTTGCACTGACCAAGTACGAGGAGGGATCTGAATTTATCGGAAATATCAGTGAGATCAAAGTAAAGCTTCAATTAAATGGCGAGCATGCGCATCATCATATGCACAGCGCGAGTCCCGTGGAAGTGAATCAAAACGAGGCACCTGCTGAAGTCATTGTGATTAAAGCGGTAAAAGATATTATGCAGTATGATAAACGGTCCGTTACGGTGAAAGCAGGAAGTCAGATTACGTTGATCATGGAAAATCCGGATGCTATGCCCCATAATTTAGTGATCATCAAACCTGGTACGACAGAGATCGTTGGTAAAGCGGCAGATGCCATGTTGCAAGCGTCTTCGGCGGCGGAAAAAGACTATGTTCCAGAAGTCAGGGAAGTACTGTTTCATACCAAACTGGTGAATCCGGGACAAAGCTATACGCTTAAATTTCAAGCTCCTAAAGAAAAAGGTGAATATCCGTTCATCTGTACATTTCCGGGACATTGGAGAGGAATGAACGGAATAATGAAAGTTGTGGAATAATATAAACGAAACATATGAAAAATAGAATGGTAATGCTATTACTTACTATAGTAGTAAGTAGTATAGGAACTTTATGTGCCAAAGCAAGTGTACATTCACTCCCTTATGCGCAAAAAAAGAAGAATATACTGGTTGTCGGTGGTGGTGGATCGCATGATTTTAATCGCTGGTACAAAATCGAGGATACACAGCTGATCAATACCATTGAAGGTGTACATGCGACCTATACAGACAATACGGATTCCATACGCTTTTATTTAAAAACTACAGATCTTTTGGTCTTGACCAATAATCAACCGATCCCAAAAGCTTCACAACTGGCGATTGAAAAGTTTATTGCACAGGGTAAACCGCTCGTGCTTCTGCATGCTGCAGTATGGTACAATTGGAAAGACTGGCCTAAGTACAATTTGGAATACGTAGGTGGAGGAAGTAATAGCCATGAAAACTTCCAAGAATTCAAAAACCTGGTGGTGAACACGGCGCATCCGATCAGTCAAGGCGTTTCTCCAGAATTTACATTCAAAGACGAACTGTATCGTCACCAACCGGATGCTGCCGGTAAAGGGATTGATGTACTGGTGATCGCTCAGTCTTTAGAAACGGCTAAAGTATACCCAGCTGTATTCACGGTCAATCATGATAAATCAAGAATAGCGGCAATTACACTGGGGCATGATGAGCACAGTCATCTGAATAAAGACTATCGCAAAATTTTAATCAATGCAATCCATTGGGCATTAAATATTTAAATCAACATAAAATAATCAAAATGAAAAAAATCACTGTCGTTATCGTAGGAATGGGGTTTGGAAAAGAATTTATTCCCATTTATCAAAAGCATCCTAATATTAAATCTGTTGGTGTTTGTACTAGAAATCCTGAAACACTAAGAGAATTAAAAGAAAAGTTCAATCTAGACGATGATTTACTATTTACAGATTTTAACGAGGTCATTAAAAGAGATGATGTCGACGCCATCCATGTGGTGACACCTGTGCCGGAGCACGCAAAAATGACATTGGCATCCTTAAATGCGCATAAACATACCGCATGTACCATACCGATGGCCATGACCGTGGCCGACTGTCAGGCTATTGTGGAAGCAAAGAAAAGAGTCAATAAAGTTTATATGATGATGGAGACAGCCTTATATACCCGTGAGTTTCTGTACGGATTGAAACTTGCTGATACGGGGAAATTAGGGAAAATACAGTTTGTTCGCGGTTCACATATTCAGGATATGAGTATGGAGGGCTGGGCGGAATACTGGAAAGGCTATCCACCGATGTTGAATGGGACACATGCCATTTCCCCATTATTACGCATCAATAATACCATAGCGGAATCTGTGGTTTGCCACGGTTCAGGCCAACTAAGTGCTGATCTTGCTGCCCGGTATAATTCACCGTTTGCAGTAGAAACAGCCACCTTTAAGCTGAAAGATTCCAATGTGGTCGCCGAGGCGACAAGATCATTATTTGATGTTGTGAGACAGTACCGCGAAAGTTACGATGTGTATGGTGATAAAATGTCTTTTGAATGGGAGCAGTTACAGGATGAGCAACATGTTATATTCGACGGTGGTGAAAATGCCGTACGCATGGAGGCACCGGATACAGATGATTTATTGATTCCGGAGATTGCAGACTTTACTAAAAGGGAAAGAATAGATGATCCTAATCATGTTTCATTTTTACAGGGAGCAGGTCATGGGGGTTCTCATCCACATTTAGTTCAAGAGTTTGTTGCAGCCATTGTGGAGGGAAGAGATTCTGCCGTTGATGCGGCGTTAGCGGCAAATTATACCTGTGCTGGTATCTGTGCCCATGAATCGGCAATGCAGGGTGGAATCAGAGTCGCAATCCCTTCATTTGATTAAATGTAAAGCTATGAAAATAGGAATAAGCTCTTTTGTATGGGTATCACCTTACACAGCAGATCATATTGATATTCTTTATAAAGCAAAGGATTATGGCTATGATGTCATGGAGATTGCTGTCGAAGATGTAGCATCGATTGATGTGAAGCAACTGAAGAAAGTGGCGCAGCGTATTGGTTTAGATTTATCTGTGAGCGGTGCATTTGGTACACAAAGAGACATTTCAAGTGAACATAGCGCATACCGTAAAATTGGTCTTTCTTACATTAAAGATTGTATACAAATCGCTAATGAATTAGAAAGTCCAATTTTTGGAGGACCGCTTTATGCTGCTGTTGGAAAAACACGATTAGTTTCAAAAGAACAGAAGGAATTAGAACGGAATTTCTGTTTAGAAAATCTGCTTGAAGCAACGCAGTATGCAAAAGAACAAGGTATTGTATTGGCATTAGAGCCACTAAACCGCTTTGAGACAGATATGATCAATACAGTCGAGCAGGCTCTGGAATTGATCAATCAGATTGATGATCCTCACTTAAAGATCTTGCTCGATACTTTTCATGCTAATATTGAAGAGAAAAGCATTTTAAAATCAATCCATCTTTTAGGCGATAAACTTGCTCATGTTCAGGGTAATGAAAATGATCGAGGAACACCGGGAACGGGACAGGTTGACTGGTCGGGAATACGCGATGCATTAAATGAAATCGGGTATCAGGGAAGTGTCATTTTAGAAACCTTCGGATCGCCTTCCAAAGAACTGGCCCGTGCGGCAAGTATCTGGCGTCCATTAGCAGAAAGTTCAGATATTTTAGCCCGGGATGGAGCGAACTTTTACACAGAAATTTTCAAAAACAATCCATTACAATTATGACCGCTACACAAGATATAATCCAGCCAGACAATCATGCTAAAAGTACCCTTTTTTGGGGTTGCTTTATTGTACTCGTGGCATCTGCCTTTGGTTTTGTTTTCAGATCCTTTCTTATGCCCACATGGGCAGTTATGTTTGATTTGAGTAAAACACAGCAGGGCGAAATCTTTGGTGTTAGTTTCTGGCCATTTGCACTGAGTATCGTTGCCTTTAGCTTAATTATTGACCGGATTGGCTACAAAAAGTCCATGATCTTTGCCTTTATCTGCCATTTGATTTCGATCGTGCTGACTATTTTTGCTACGGGTTACTGGATGTTATATGCAGGAACCTTTTTCTTCGCATTAGGAAATGGTGCTGCCGAAGCTGTGATCAACCCCGTTGTCGCATCGCTGTATCCGAAAGAAAAAACCAAGTGGCTCAATATTTTACATGCAGGTTGGCCTATGGGCATTGCGATATCGGGCCTTTTAGGCATTGGCCTTTTAGCACTGGATATCAATTGGCGAATCGTCATAGGTTTTATTTTGATTCCTGCAGTGGCTTACGGCGCATTGATCATCAACCAAAAATTTCCAGTAAATGAACGGGTCAAAGCCGGCGTTGGCTATTTGGACATGTTAAAAGAAGTTGGTGTTTTAGGAGCACTGATTATTGTTGTATTATGTGTTTTTCAGCTCGGAAGTTTATTTAACTGGGATTATAAATTCAATATTGCACTCAGTATCGCCATTGTAGCGGTATTTGGTTATTTCGTGCGGTCGTGGGGGAAGAGCCTTTTTGTTCTGTTACTATTGGCTATGGTTCCTTTGGCTACCATGGAACTTGGCACGGATAGCTGGATTACCGATCTAATGACGCCAGAAATGAAAAAAATGGGTTTTCAAGGAGGTTGGGTGCTTGTATTTACAGCGGTGATCATGACTGTTTTACGGATGTACAGCGGTACTGTTGTTAAATTTCTGTCACCACTGGCGCTCTTATCCATCAGTGCGCTCGTCTCTGCTGTCGGTCTGCAGTTATTATCTGTTTCTTCCGGGATTTATATTTTACTGGCAGCTGTTCTATATGCTTTTGGAAAAACCTATCTATGGGGTACGATGCTGGGAGTTGTTTCCGAACAATTTCCTAAAGGTGGCGCCTTAGCTTTAAATATTACGAGCGCAGTAGGGCAGCTCGGGGTAGGAATTATCGGCGCTGTTTTTCTGGGTTTTATCCAGGATAGTAATATTGATAAAAAACTAGCTGAGTATGACCATATTCACCAGACACATTACCATGAAAAACTGGTGACAGGAACGAGATCAAGCATATTCGGGGACTATAAAACGATTGATTATTCACACTTATCAACGCTAGACGAAGGTAGTCAGCAGGTCGTCGAGCAGATGGAAAATAAAGCCAAGAAAGCTGCGCTATCCACTGTTTCCTTACTGCCGAGCGGGTTATTTGTCTTTTTTGTATTATTAATTATTTATTTTAACAAGAAAGGAGGGTACAAGCCAATAGATATCATTTAATTAAATATGCATTTTATAATTGAAAGACTATTTAAAGTGTTTTTGCATTCACCTATTTGCAAAAACACTTAAACTTTATAACCAAAATAAATTTAAAATTATGATTAAGTTTTTCTTTAAGATTAAATTCCTTTTGAAGGTCTTTAATCTAAAAACAGACTATGCGCCTTATTTTTTTATACTCTCGAGTATATGTTCCATAAACCTAGCATATGCACAAAATAAAGAAGTGAAAGGCTCGGTCAAAAGTTCGGATGGCACTCCTTTGCAAGGCGCGACAGTTTTAGTCAAGGGAACTACCGCTGGAACATCGACCAACAATACGGGTACATTTTCACTTAGTATGAATCCGACTAATGCAACATTAGTGATCAGTCATAAAGGATATGAAACGAAAGAGATCCAGCTCAATGCTTCTTCCCAGAACTTGGATATTACTTTAGTTTCCAGTGCTCCTGAATATATTGACGAGGTTGTCGTGACGGGTTTTGGACTAACGCAAAAAAAGGAATCATTGACATCTGCCATTTCAACATTAGGATCCAATGATATCAAACGATCCACTGCTTCAACAACTTCAGGAGCTTTGGTCGGTAAGATCCCGGGTTTAAACTCACGGCAATCGGATGGCCGTCCCGGCGCTGGTACAGCTTTACAGATCCGTAATATGGGCGATCCATTATATGTCATTGACGGTGTTCAAAAAGATGCTGGTCAGTTCAATAACCTTGACTTTAATGATATCGAAAGCGTTTCTGTACTAAAAGATGCATCGGCCTCTATTTATGGTGTACGAGCAGCCAATGGGGTTATTGTGGTCACAACAAAAAGAGGAAAAAGAAATTCCGCTAATACAGTCAATCTAATCGCTAATTACGGATTTCAGAATTTATCTACCTTTCCTAAAGCTGCAGATGCAGTCACCTACATCGAGAACTATATCCAATCGGAAACTGTGCAGGGAATCAAAGATTATAAATATTCGCGCACAGATCTCGAAAAATGGAAAGCGGGTACAGAAAAAGGCTATGTACCATTTGACTGGTATGATTATATCTGGAAGACTTCACCACAACAGTATTATTCGGTCAATGCTTCTGGAGGCTCCGATAATATTAATTATTACTTCAGTGCAGGTCATATGAACCAAGAATCCATGATTGTTAATTATGGCGGTTTTAAACGGACCAATGTGCAGATGAATGTAGATGCGCAGATCTCCAAAAAACTTAAAGTGGGTGCTTCCCTTAATGCACGTTACGAAAACCGTACGAATCCTGGAGTTCCCGGTGGTGACGATTATTGGTTGCCAATTTTTGCTACTTATCGCAATTTGCCAACTGCCAGACCATTTGCCAATGACAATCCCAATTATCCGACCTTAACCTCTACCGATCCAGGTACGAATTTCGCCTGGTTAAATTATGATTTATCTGGAAAATATACGGATACCTGGCGTGTTGCCCAACTAAATTTCAATGCAGAATATGATATCATAGACGGATTGAAAGCAAAGGCTTTGGTGGGGTACTATTATGCAAATCAAAAGCTGGATAACCATGAATATACCTACAAATTGTATGGATACGATGAAGCCAATGATACTTATCCGGTGATTTTTGAAAATAACAATCCATGGCGCGAAAGAAGAATGGGACATGTTGAAGAACTTACTTCTAATTTTCAGCTGGCTTATACCAAATTGATTGAAAAACATAATATCAATGTAGTAGGAGGTTTTGAAACGATTGTCCGTCATACGCCAACGACATGGGTACATTCCATTCCGACAGCCAATTCGTTGAACTTGATCGATTATGAAACAATGGACACCTATAACGATGATGGAAATAGGACAGAAGGTCGATTAGGTTATCTGGCCCGTATTAATTACGATTATGACAGTAAGTATCTGATTGAAGTTTCGGGTCGATACGATGGGTCCTGGAAGTTTCCTCCAGGACAGCGTTGGGGATTTTTTCCTTCGGCCTCATTAGGTTGGAGAGCCTCTGCTGAGAGTTTTTGGAAAGATAATTCCATATTGAGTAAAATCAATGATTTTAAACTGCGTGCATCTTATGGTTTGCTGGGCGATGATGCCGTATCTGGTTATAGTGCATTTGATTACCTGTCCGGTTACAATTATAAATCCGGTGGATCTGTTATCGATGGTAAATATATCATCGGCTCACAGCCTAGGGGTTTACCGGTAAGGACACTTTCGTGGATCAGAGCGAAAATATTGGATATCGGGCTAGATTTTGCGCTAATCAATTCTAAACTAACAGGAAGTTTTGATTATTTCAGACGCATGAGAACTGGATTACCAGCTTCGAGGTATGATATTTTACTACCATCGGAAGTAGGTTTTAGTTTACCCAACGAAAACTTAAATTCAGATATGCATAAAGGTGTTGAAGGGATGATCAAGTGGTCAGACCGTATCGGTGAATTGAGTTACAGTGTCGCTGCGAATGCAACTTACTCCAGATTTTACGATTGGAACCAATATAAACCGAGATTTAGTAACTCCTGGAATGTGTACAGAAATTCAATCAATGAGCGCTTCGGTTACATCAATTGGGGACTGGAATCAGCAGGTCAGTTCCAAAGCTGGGAAGAGATCGCAAACTGGACAGTTGATAATGACAGACAGGGGAATAAAACTTTAAGACCAGGAGATATCAAATATGTAGATCAAAACGGTGACGGCGTTATCAATGGACTGGATGAGCGTCCTATTGGTTACCGCGAAGATGCGACACCGATTTTGAATTTTGGTTTTAATTTTTCATTCGGCTATAAAAACTTTGACTTAGCCTTTGACTTAACTGGCGGTGGTCTGAATTCTTGGTACCAGGACAATGAGCAAAGAAATCCATTTCATGATGGGGGTAATAATGCACAATACTACATGGAAGACACCTGGAGACTTTCCGATATATATGATGCAAATAGTGAACTGATACCTGGGAAATACCCCATGTTACTGATCGGCAATACATCGCACAGTAATTATTGGAACAGTGATTTCTGGAAGCATAATGTAAAATACATCAAACTTAGAAATCTTGAGTTTGGTTATTCCCTTCCGGAGAGTTTCCTGAAAAAAGCGAGTATCAAAAGAGCAAGGGTCTATTTTTCGGGACAGAATCTATTGACCTTATCTAATGTAAAAGGTGTGGATCCGGAGATCAACGCAACAAGTGGTCTGGTCTATCCGACAACGCGGATCTATAATTTTGGTCTAAACCTGACTTTTTAATTAAGGCTGTTAATTTAAAATGATAAATATGAAAAAGTTATTCAGTAATAAAATTATATGGATCGCGCTGATCGGTTTACTATCTACCGGCTGCAATAATATACTTGACCAGGACCCGGATAAGATCATCAGTGATGAACAGGTTTTTAGTGATGAAATCATGATCAATTCTGTTCTGGCTAATTTTTATGGACGTGTTCACTGGGGACAAAATACAGCGGATTCGTACAGCTATACGATTTTGGATGAAGCGGGTAAATCTGATGGAGGTCCTGATAATATCCAAAACTATGGCGATGATTTATGGCGGGTGTATGACTATACGCTCATCCGGAGTATCAATCAGTTTTTAGCTGGATTGCGGAGTACAAATGCGCTCAATATGACTAAGAAATTGAGTTATGAAGCGGAAGCACGCTTTTTAAGAGCCTGGGTTTATTTTAATATGGCCCGCGGGATGGGCGGTATGCCGATCGTGGGGGATGAGGTTTTTGAGTATACACCTGGAGATGACATTACGGCACTGCAATATGCGCGATCAACAGAGTCGGAGATCTATACCTATATCATTAAGGAAATCGATGAGATCCATGCCAACTTGGGTGACAGTCCGACGATAAATGCTGGTCGAATAAATAAATGGGGAGCATTAATGTTAAAAGCAAGAGCGGCTGTATATGCCGGATCATTGGCAAATTATAACAATAAGATGCCCAACCCGATTAAAACAACAAATGGTGAAGTTGGTATAGCGGGGTCTGAGGCTCAGAAGTTTTACGAATTAGCACTTGGTGCGGCAGAGCAGGTGATCAATGGCGGTAAATATCAGCTCAGCCTGAAGAAACCGGATGATCTAAGCCGTAATTTTTACGAAGCGATTAATCTCAAAGAGAACAATGTGGAAGTGATATGGGCAAGAGATTATAAATATCCGGGACAAACGGTAGAATTTACTAAGAATAATATTGCACCATCGCTGGCGGAAGATATTGACCGTGCATATGCAGGCCCTATTTTAAATTTAGTTGAAGATTTTGAATATATCAATGATCGAAATGGGGTTTTAAAAAATAAAGATGCGAACGGTAATTATATCTTCTATGATAATCCCTTAGCTATTTTCCAGGATAAAGATCCAAGACTAAGTGGTTCTATTATTTTGCCTGGATCGGTTTTTAAGGGCGAGGTGGTTACTTTGCAAGCTGGTCAGAAGATATTGCAGGGCGGGTCTTACGTGACTAAAATCGGCCAGCCTGGAACAAGTGATGCCAATGGTCTGATCACTGCGGCAAATGGTCCTATTACCTCAAACTTGCAGTATGTCAATAAATCAGGCTTCTTTTTCCGGAAATTTTTAGATGAAAATCCCGGAGCTTCAACAAGAGGCCGTAATAGTGAAATGTGGTTCCCGCGGTTTCGATTTGCTGAGGCCGTCATGATCGCCAGTGAAGCGGCTTTTGAGTTAAACAATATGGGTAAAGCACTAGGCTATCTTAATCAGATCAGATCTAGAGCAGGGTTGAAGGCATTAAATACGATGTCTCTAGCAGATATCGTGCAGGAAAGAAGAGTCGAATTTGCATTTGAAGATCATCGGTACTGGGATTTAAAACGATGGAGATTAGCCGATAAAATATGGAATGGATCTACGCAAAATCCGGATGCTATACAATATGCTTTGTTTCCCTATAAAGTTGTAGCTCCGGGAAATGTTAATCATGGCAAATGGGTTTTTGATAAACAACCTTTTACAAATTCACCGAATCCGCGATTCTTCCAAATGAAGAATTATTATAATTTCATCAATCAGGACTGGATTAATAATAATCCTAAAATGGTTAGAAATCCGTATCAATAAAACTAAATCAAAGAATATGAAAAATATATTGATTATTATGACTGTACTGTCATTACTGTTTTCTGCTTGTGGTAAAGATAATTATGACCAACCTACTTCGACAATTAGTGGGCAGGTTAGCTATAAAGGAAAGCCGATTGGGGTCAGAGGGACAGGTGAGGTTGTTAAATTACAGCTTTACCAAGAAGGATTTGAACTCAATGCTCCAGTTCAGGTTTACGTAGGCCAAGACGGAAGTTTCAAGTCTAAAATTTTTGATGGCAAGTATAAACTAATTGCCACTAATAATAATGGCCCTTGGTTAAACAGTACCGATACCGTACGATTTGAATTAAAAGGTAGCACGACTGTCAATTATGAAGTGACTCCTTATTACACCATTGAGAATGTAAAGTTATCCTTAGATGCCAATCAAAAGCTATCCAGCAGTTTTACAATCAACCAGGTTTTTGACAATGCGAGTGTCAATTATTATATGTTGCTGGTTAGCCGTACGGCCTTTGTCGATGATGCTACAAATATTTTCCGAAAGGATTATCAGGATGGTAAAATGGAGATCAGTTTATCAGAAGATCTCAGCCAGTTAAAAGAAGTGAGCGGAAGCGGACCTCTTTTTGCCAGAGTAGGTGTTCGGGCAAATGCTGGAGATCAGGCTGTTTATTCAGAAATAATAAAAATTAAATAGTTGATGC
This sequence comes from Sphingobacterium anhuiense, assembly GCF_042686355.1. Lineage (NCBI taxonomy): Bacteria > Pseudomonadati > Bacteroidota > Sphingobacteriia > Sphingobacteriales > Sphingobacteriaceae > Sphingobacterium > Sphingobacterium anhuiense. The sequence continues at coordinate 906,948 of NZ_JBHUPE010000004.1, read as the reverse complement.
AGTGAAATTGTGTTAAAGACCTCATGAATCATGAGGTCTTTTTTTTTCCTAAATTCTTCAGGTTAACTATCCTTATTCACTTTCCATCCATTTGATTTCTGCTGTATTTCCCACATTTTTCTGTAAATACCATCCTGTTCCACTAATGCTTCATGTGTTCCTTTTTCTGCAATACCGCCATTATTCAATACAATGATCTGGTCTGCATTTTTAATGGTAGCCAACTTATGTGCAATTACAATTACAGTTTTAGCTTTTACAAGTTCCTGTATGGCATGCTGGATATAAATTTCATTTTCAGGATCGAGACTTGCTGTGGCTTCATCCAGCAGTATAATCGGTGCATTTTTCAATAATGCACGGGCGATGCTGATGCGCTGTTTTTGACCTCCTGAAAGTTTATTGCCACCTTCACCCACCATGGTATCCATCCCTTTCGGAAATTCCCACACGAAATCCAGTATCTGTGCTTTATCGGCCGCATCAATGATTTCTTCTAGGGTTGCGTCGGGTTTACCAATTTTGATGTTGTTATAGACAGTGTCGTCAAAGAGATATACATCTTGAAATACTTCGCTGATGAGTGTATAATACTGATCTTGATGAATATTGCGAATGTCCATGCCGCCGATTTTAATAACGCCGGTATTGACATCCCAAAAACGGGCAATGAGCGAGGCTATTGTTGATTTTCCAGAACCAGAATGGCCTACTAAAGCGAGCATTGATTTTTCAGGAACAGTAAAACTCAGATTCTGAACGGTTAACTTATTTTGATAACCAAAACTAACATTGTCGAATACGACATCATATCGATTGGGGACAACTTCTTTTCCCGTTTCCATCGTAGGTGTTTCCATAATAGCAACAATACGGTTGAGACTTTCATTCATGTATCGAAGCACCAGATAATCGACCATGACCACTTTAAGTGGGTTGTATAAGTTATAGCCCATAATGAGGAATGTAATTAATACGGGAATAGTGATGGTATTGTTGGATAAATAGTATAATCCTAAAGCGACCATCAAAATAAAACCAATCTCGAAAACAATGCCTGCTGTCACAACAAACGGACCGGGAATAGCCTCCATACGGATGCTTTTTTTTCTCAGATCTTCAAATGAATTTTCTAATCCCTTATGCTTCTCACCGGTTAATCCATAAGACTTTAAATGTCGAATGCCCTGTACATATTCTAAAAATTTTGCTCCAACAGTATTCCGGGCCGTTATTTGTTTTTTCCCTAATTTGCTGACGAAATAATTGGCCAAATATAAAAAGGGATAAATGAGTGGCAATGCCGCTAAAAGACAAAGCGCCAATCTCCAATCATAGATAAATAGGAAAATAGAAAGCACCGTGGTTCCAAAAATAGCAGAAGCCAGATTTCCAACGCTATGCCCAAAAATACCTTCAAAATTTGATACATCCTGTAGTACAATGGATGCAATTTCCCCTGGATCACGTTGTTTGAAGAAACCAAGGGAAAATTTCTGGATGCGATTTCCTAAGGCAATACGAAGTTTTGTGGACAGGTCATAGACCCATAAGTTGGATCTGACCATAGACTGCGATGCAATAAAAAATTGCACGACCAGCATGACAGCCATAAGACCTACTACCGTCCATATTTTATGTACATCGGGTTGTGGAGAAAACAATTCCCATATGATGACCAGTAAAATTGCTGATGGAGCGGCAATGAACAGGCTATGGAGTATTTCCCAAAGTATGATTTTACGCGTATCTTTTCTGTTAAAAGCGGTAACGTATTTTAGGTTCTTTATCATGTTTACTGATTTCTATTGTATGCTGTAATAAATTGAATGAATGATTGCTCTTATCATGTGAACGATGAGGCGGAATTTTATGAGGCGAAATGACCCATGTGCACTAGATCATAAATTCCTTTGCTCTGGTATGGGCATTCCACATGCGTCCATATAAGGCGCTGTTTTCCAGTAATTCATCATGTTTTCCATTATCGATTAATTCACCATGATCAAAAACTAATATTTGGTCAGCATCTGTAATTGTACTCAATCGGTGCGCAATTATTAATACCGTCTTATCTTTGATCAACTGACTAAATGCTTGTTGTATTTTGATTTCGTTTTCGGGATCAGCGAATGCTGTTGCTTCATCTAAAATTAAGATAGGCGCATCTTTAAGAATAGCTCTGGCTAATTGAAAGCGCTGTTGCTCACCACCACTTAAATGTACACCGGATTGTCCGAATAAGGTGTCGTATCCATTGGGTAAGGTCAAAATTAAATCGTGTATCTGCGCTGCTTTTGCCGCATCTTCAACCTCTTCACGGCTTTTTTTCATACCCATACAGATATTTTCATATAGGGTATCCTGAAACATAAAGCTATCCTGAAATACGAATGAAACCAGACGCATGAGCTGTTCTGTAGGATAATCTCTGACATCAATACCGCCGATGCGTATTTCACCCTTGGTGACATCCCAAAAGCGGGCGAGCAATTGTCCGATGGTACTTTTTCCTGCCCCCGAAGGGCCGACCAAAGCTGTTATTGTTTTTTCAGATACTGTAAAATTAATATTTTGAAGTCCCCAGTTTTTGTCTTGATAAGCAAAACTTACATGTTCAAATGTAATGGAGTAGTCGATAGGGGGCTGTATAACTGTATTTTCAAGTAAATGTTCTGGATACAGCAGTTCATCGATCTGTTCAACACCGCGATTGATGATGGATATTTGTATACCCATATTATTGAGGGCAAACAATGGCTTAATGTACCCTGTCCCTAAGATCAGGAACAAGAGAAGCGTGGCTAGAGTTACACCATTTTGAAAATAGAGATACAGTCCGAGAGCCAATACCGGTAACATCGCATTGCTCGTGAAACTCATAAATATAGCGAAACCGGGCGTACTGCTTTTAACCCATTCGCCCACAAATTTATTGAACCGTTTTACGGTGTTGCCATACTTGTCAAATGTTTCTGCAGACTGACCGAATATTTTCATGACAGGCATAGCTCTGACATATTCTACAATACCGGCATTCATTTCTTCTAAGGATTGATGATAATCCTGAATCAGTTTTTTATTTCTTCCACTGTACATTTTTGGCAACATGACGGCTAAAACTAAAAGTGGGACACAGCTGATTACAGCCAGACGCCAGTCCTGAAAAAAAAGATAGACAATAGTAATGATGGGTAAGGCGATACCTTTTACAAAATCGGGTATTTGATGGGCGATAAAATTTTCAATGCGTTCAACATCATCAGAAAGTATTTTTTTTAATGTTCCTGAATTACGGTTATTGAGATAACCCATGGGCAGTTTGCCGACCTGAGCGGTGATAAATTTACGCAGTTCAAATAATATATTGTACGCTGCGATATGGGATAATACGCCTGATAGAAAAAATACAAGCATACTGATTATGGCCGCTAAAATAGCATAGATGATATAGGTATTGACTAAGCTGAAATTGATGTTTTCTTTCGTGAGTTCACGGATAATATAAAAAACAAGCACATAGGGCACTAAGCTCAGTAGGGCATGCATGACGGATAGAAATCCTGAGACAAATAATAAACCCTTTTTTCGGCCGGCTATCTCAAGCAGACGGGCGATACCGCTTTTTTTATTTTTTTCTTCTTTCATTTGATTCGTGTTATGGTAACTATTATTAAGAATAGTTCTACATAATATTACTGTTTGGGCAAATATAGTGTGTTAAGCTAATCCGGGAAGTCTGTTAAAGGGAGAAAAAAGTCCTTGAAAGGGAGAAGTTTTTCTTACGTAATAAATCGATCAGGGTTTATTTTTTTTATATTTATGTAAGCCTTTGTTACTGAATATTTATTACCTTCAGCATGTTAACTATTATCTTCCATTAGCAACGATTATGAAAATAGCACTTGCATCACCACCTTTCCCTAGTTCAATAGATCATGGCCTTCAACTGCTCGAAAAATTTGCAGGCGATGCCGCACGCGGAGGTGCGGAAATTATCTGTTTGCCCGAATCATTTATACCGGGCTATCCAGGTATGGGTTATGCTATTGAAAGCCGTACTCCTGAAGCATTACAGATGGCTTTGGAAAAAGCAAAATTCATTGCAAAATCGCATAACATTGCGCTCGTATTGCCAATGGACGGCTATATTGCCGATTGTATCTATAATTTGGCTTATGTCATATCGGGTACGGGTGAGCTTTTAGGTTATCAGACTAAAAATCAGCTTGATCCAAGCGAAGATGAGCTGTGGACAGCAGGAGTGGCACGTAAGCTTTTTGAAATAAACGGATTAAAATTTGGAATAACGATCTGTCATGAAGGTTTTCATTACCCCGAATCTGTGCGATGGAGTGCATGCAATGGGGCTCATATCGTGTTTCATCCGCATCTAACAGGCAGTAATGAAGCAGGTCAACACTATCATACATTCGGAGCGAAGGAAAATCCCTATTATGAAAAGGCCATGATGATGCGTGCCCTGGAAAATACGATTTACTTCGCCAGTGTCAATTATGCCTCCACTTATCAAGAGTCTGCTTCAGCTGTAATTGCACCGGATGGTTCCTGTGTTAAGCATCAGCAGTATGGAGAAGCAGGTGTTTTAATTGTTGATATCGATCCAGCCAAAGGTTCAGGAATGCAAGCTAAAAGATTCAAAAGCAATTTATATTTATAAAAGGTTAAGTACTGTCTTTCAATTTTATCGGTATCTGAAATGCTGATTTAATTCAAAAAAATCAACTTTGTTATAGATAGTGTAATAAATACACAATTATATTAGCAAAATTTAAATTAATTGTATACCTTTATGATAGAGTAATAAGGGAATATATATTTTTTTTATCAAAGTAATCTGTTTTTCCAAACATTACCACTAACCTTTTTCATTAAAATAAAGTAAATTAAAAAAGAAAAATGAACTTAGACCTAAAGAGCATTTTTTATTCTGAAGCGGATATTCCGTCAGAATTTAATCTAGCTGAACAATTGGATCAACGTGTTTTCCTTTCAAATGGAGCGTTACTTCCTTGGGCAGGAGAGGTGAATGAAGTGTTTTCGCCTATTTGTATACAGACAAAAGACGGACTTCAGCGAAAGCGCATCGGTAGCTACCCGGTATGTACAGTTAAGGAATCGATGGAAGCATTAGATGCTGCTGTAAATGCTTTTGACAACGGACGTGGCGAATGGCCGACGATGAGTGTTGCCAACAGAATTGCCTGTGTTGAGCGTTTTACACATAAAATGTTAGAGCAAAAGGATACTGTTGTTAAATTGATTATGTGGGAAATCGGTAAGTCGTATGCAGATTCTGTAAAGGAATTTGATCGTACCGTAGAATATATCTATGCCACTATCGACGCTTTAAAGGATATTGACCGCGATTCATCCCGCTTTCAAATCGAGCAAGGAATTATTGCCCAAGTGAGAAGATCGCCACTTGGTGTGGTACTTTGCATGGGGCCTTTTAATTACCCGCTGAACGAAACTTTTACAACGTTGATCCCCGCTTTGATCATGGGTAATACGTTGTTATTCAAACCACCTAAGCATGGTACTCTTTTACACTATCCGTTGTTAGAGGCTTTCCGTTCTAGTTTTCCTAAAGGAGTGGTCAATACCATTTATGGTAGAGGAAATAAAATCGTACCGCAATTGATGCAATCTGGCAAGATCAATGTACTGACGTTGATCGGATCAAGCAGAGTTGCTGATGAGTTAAAAAAGCTTCATCCTAAGGTGAACCGTCTGCGTGCAATTTTAGGATTAGATGCTAAAAATGCGGCTATAGTAACCCGTGATGCTGACTTAGACCTTGCAGTCAAAGAAACAGTGTTGGGTGCGCTATCTTTTAACGGGCAACGATGCACTGCGATTAAAATCGTGTATGTACACCGTAGTCTAGCTCAGGAATTTTTGAAAAAACTGACGGAAGAAGTGTCACGACTGAAGTATGGTATGCCTTGGGAGAGTGGAGTAGCACTTACACCGCTTCCTGAAGTGAATAAACCAGCTTATTTAACAGAGTGTATTGAAGATGCAAAACAGTTCGGAGCGAAAGTGATCAACCCGAATGGTGGTGAAGTATTGGAGTCATTTGTTTATCCGGCTATTGTTTATCCTGTCAATGAGCAGATGAAATTATACCGTGAAGAACAATTTGGTCCAGTTGTTCCAGTTGTTCCTTTTGATGATCTGGAAGAACCAATTGAATATTTAATCGGATCCTCTCACGGACAGCAGGTGAGTATATTTAGTAATAATGCGGCTGTTATTTCTTCTTTGATCGATCCTTTGGTCAATCAGGTAAGTCGTGTAAATATCAATTGCCAATGTCAACGTGGACCGGATATTTTTCCATTTACAGGAAGAAAAGATAGTGCGGAGGGAACTTTGTCTGTTGTTGATGCCCTAAGATCTTTTTCTATCCGATCATTAGTTGCTACTAAAAATACAGAGCACAACAAAGATTTGTTAAATGATATTGTGAGTGAAAATAGATCTAATTTCTTAAGCACCAAGTATATATTTTAAGGATATGACAGCTATGCTCATCCCGATCGGGAGAAGCATAGCTGTATATTATTGTCATAAATCGGGGCGTCTCCCTTGCAAATTTAAGTACAGACTTGTACGAAAATAGCTTGGAATCACAACAGTAACTATCAAAAAGGCGAAAGATTATCTTTCGCCTTTTACTGTTAAGTATATTTCTTTTTTACGGCTGCTACACCATCCTGTACGATCTTTCTGAGAACAGCTTCATCAATATCAGAAAGCCGTTTGACGTATATACAGGATTTGCTCATTTTATATTTTCCGAGTTGCTCAAGATCATATTTTTGTTCATCATCACAGGTATAGAGATACAATGATATCGCAGGTTTTCTTGGAGAAAAACCGACCAAAGGCGCATCACCTTCATGTCCACTGGCATATTTGTAATGGTAGCTGCCAAAACCAATGATACTTGGTCCCCACAAAGTTGCGGGCTGTGCTGTAATCTCTTCCATAATTTCGATCAGCTTATAACTGTCGACCCTTTTCTGTTGGTCAGGTATCTGTTCAATAAATTGCGTAACATATTCATCTGTGGGCACTGTTTTGTTCTTCGCCATATTTTATAAGATAGGAGTGAGCTTATAACCTTTCGCAGTTAAGAGTTTCAATAAACCTTCATTGCCAACCAGATGTCCTGCACCGACTGCAAATAGATGCGAAGATTGCGTCATCTTAGCGGGCATTTTGTTGATCCAATTGTTGTTCCGTTTCGTTAAGAAATCAGCTTGTTCTTCTTTGGACATATAACTGCTGTCATAAATTACTGTTTCCAAATCTTTTAGATTTTCGGCCTTATAGGCAGTGACCATCTTATTCGATACAGCTGGCATTTCATCAATTTTTTCAAGGTATTTTAGTAAATCGGATGCCTTAAACATGCTGTTTAACATGTCGATCTGAAATTTCAGTGTTTCTAAATCATCAATTTTTTTGTTCGCTGACGCTGCTAATGTCTGGATATCCGCCTCCATGGTTTTGACATTTCTAGGGTCGGAGCAATTCATTGATTTTAAACTCAAGACAGAAACAAAGACAGCAGGGGACATCATCTCTAACATTTTGACGGATAGGCCCTGGGAAATCAGAATGCTATCAATTTTTGATAGTTCACCCTGACTTAATCCTTTCAGAAAACTCGTGTCAGGTTTCATCATTTCAGGAATTAGTGCTTTGTTTTCTTCTGATGCAAGATTTACTTCGAAAGTCACAACATCTACCAGTGGGATTAGGTTTTTAACTTTATCTTTTAATATATAATCGTCCTCACACATAATGTGCATCGTACCCAATAAATAAGAGTCTTTCTTTAATCCATTTCCTGATATTTTCCACAGGACGGTATTATCTTGTGCGTGAACAGTAAAGGTGGCTACGATAAAGGCTATGATAGCCATAAGGCATATTTTTTTCATATAAATAAGTTTTTAATACACTATAAGTATGTGAAAAGCATAAAATGTTACAGCGTGATAGCAAAAAAGCTTTATAAATAAATTATAAAGCTTTTTGAGGTATTTTTTTACGCTATCACTCGGGTCTCGACGGTTACTTGCGAAAGGAGTATTTTATGAATGGGGCAGGCATTGGCGATCGCTTCAATGCGCCCCTTTTGTTTATCATCAAGATTGCCTTGATAGCTAATTTTTCTGATAAATTTCGTTTCTTTTTTATCTTCTGACTGTTCAATATCAACTTCTACATCGATAGGTCCAATATCCCATTCCTTTCGGTCAGTATACATTTTTAAGGTAATGGCTGTACAGGATGCCAAAGATGCCGCTAATAACTGCTGCGGATGAAATCCGAGGTCAAGTCCACCTTTTTCTTCTGGTTCGTCTACAATAATGCTGTTTTTTCCTGCAGTTACTGTTGTTTTATATTTATCTATACCGATAGTAGCTTTAGCGCTATTCATGATGTTTATTTGTTTAAATAAAATTCTGGAAGTGGAATATTTCCTGTTTCATTCGGAACTTCTGGAAATCTATTGTTGATCCAGTCTTGCTTTGCTTGTTCTAATCTTTCTTTGGAGGAGCTAACAAAATTCCATAAAATATACCGTTCCTCGGGTAAAGGTTCTCCTCCGAAAATATAGATTTTTGAATTTTCACCGATTTCAAATTCACATAATTTAGCATCTTTAGCGACCAATAAATGTTTAGACTCAAATGTTGTTCCGCTATCTGTAATGGTACCATCTAAAATATAAAGACCCGATTCGCCGTATAAATCGTTGCCAATGCTGATCTTTGCCTTGTTTTTCGATTTAATTTCGATGAAGTATAGTTTGCTGTATACAGATACAGGTGATTTTTTTCCAAAGGCTTCACCCGCAATTAAGGTATAGCTGACCCCATTTTCATCTTCCCAATGCGGTAAATCTTCGGCATTGGTATGTTCAAAAGATGGTTCGCACTCTTCAAGTTCTTTTGGCAATGCTACCCAGATCTGAAGGCCATGTAAGACTTTATCGGTATGTCTTAAGTATTCGGGAGTACGCTCAGAATGGGTTACTCCTTTACCCGAAGTCATCCAGTTTACCGCTCCGGGTTTTATCTCCATTTCGGTACCTAGACTATCGCGGTGCATAATTGCTCCTTCAAAAAGATAGGTTAGGGTTGATAAGCCAATATGGGGATGCGGACCGACATCGAGATTTTCATATTCATTTAATGCCGCAGGCCCCATGTGATCAATGAAAGTAAAGGGCCCAACCATGCGCTTTTGACGAAAAGGCAATAAACGACCAACCATAAAATTGCCGATATCTGCGGCCCGTTCTTCTATAATAATACCAATGTTAGACATAGCTATGTTATTTTAAAATCTTATTGTATGAAACAGTTGTCATGTATTTTAGTTTTGGTGTCAGCAAAACCATATTGAATAGGTTATCGCTAGAGATACTGATAAATACATGCCAGAGAACGCCTCGTTCTTCTGCTAAAGATAAGTACTTGTTTTATTTATATTATTGATCTAGATTAAGAAAATGACGGCAACCAGCAATTTATTTAAAATTCAGGAAGTTTATCCATGATATGCGGCCTATAAAAGAACAATGCCAGATTTTTGTATGAAGCGTGGTGGTACAGTAATCATACGTTACTTTAGGAAAAAGATAACTTTTCGACTCCACTTACAATAGGTCTGACGTGGAGTCGAAAAGCCAATTTTTATAATGCCAAATAAACTAGAGCATGATTGTTCGCTCGATATTGATCTCCTGTAAAAAGTACTCATCATGAGATACGACCAGTATGGTACCCTGGTAAGTTTTTAAAGCGGTAGTCAATATTTCAATATTCTGTATATCTAAGTTATTAGTCGGTTCATCCATAATGATGAGATCGGGTGCTAGATTCTGAATGGTTAAGCAACATAGGCATAGCCTCATTTTTTCTCCACCACTCAGGGTATCGCATCGCTTATCCCAGCTGTCTTTACCAAATAAAAATCGATTTAATCTGATTTTGATCTCATGCTCCTGTAAGCTAGTATCATTAAATACCTGTACCTGATCATATATGGTTAGATCATTGTTAATCATGGAATAATCTTGATCAATATACACGGATTTATGTGCTGCACGATACACTTCACCTTGGTAATCATGGATCTTATTGAGCAAAATCTGAATAAGAGTTGTTTTCCCAGATCCATTTTCTCCTTTTAAAGCAATACGTTCTGTACTTGAGATTTCAAAATCTAAATTTGTATTCCAAAGTGGCTTTCCATTAAAATTGCCATTCAGCTTCTTTACTGTAAAGAGTTTTTTGCCTGCGTGTAAATTGGAGTCCGTTAGACCAAACTTTATTTTATCAATATCTGGAATTCCCTTTCTTAAGCTCTGCAACTCCTGAGATAGACCCGCACTTTTTTCATGATGCGTATCTTTTATTTTAGCGGTGCTTTTTTCAGCATTATTGCGCAAGGTATTCATCATGATTCGGGAAACGCCCTCTTTCTGCTGTTTATTCTTCCCTCTAGCATCTAATTTTTGTTGCCGCTCTATGGTCTCGCGCGCCTTGATCTTTGTTTTTCTGATTTCTTTTTCGACATGTTTGATGTCATGATGCAAGGCCTCTTGCTTCATCTTCTTTTCTTCCAGATAGAAATCATAATTACCAGCATAGTAAATCAATCCAGAAGAGGTCAATTCGTACATGGAATCGAGTTGATTGAGCAAAGAACGGTCGTGACTTACGATAATCATCGTGCTGGACGAAGAACGGATGAATTGATACAGCAGCTTACGGCTCATGGCGTCTAACTGATTGCTTGGCTCATCGAGTAAAATCAGTTTGGGCTGGTGAATACTTATCCCTGCTAGAAAAACTTTCGTTTTCTGGCCACCGCTCAGGCTGTCTAGCTTTTGGTTCAAAGCGAGATCAGTTAATTTCCAGTAAGACAATGCTTCCTGACATCGATCTTCAATGTTCCAATCATCATCGAGTACAGTTAGATTTTCTTCTGTTACAATTCCTGAAAGTATAGCATGAAGTGCACTTAACTTATGATCGATTTTTAATGCCTGCGCTACAGTTAAATGATTGTACTGACCGAATAGCTGCGGCACGTAATATAAGGTGCCATCAATACTTTTTTGGCCATGAGCGGCGGTTAATTCACCCGCAACGATCTTTAACAGTGTGGATTTTCCGACACCATTGTTTCCGATCAAAGCAACTTTTTTATTGTCCTGCAAACTTAGACTGATGTCCTCAAACAGCACATCTTTATTTTGATGTATATATGAAATGTTTTGTAAAATAAGCATAATTTCTTTTTTTAGCATGAACGATCGTGCGCATGGAGTATGCGTCACATTAATTTTTTGCAAAAAGAAATTATTTATTACATGGATATGTTGCTTTTTAGTTACTGATGCAAATCTAGATAATTTTGTGCGGATATGAAAACAAATTTTTGTGGCTGTTTATTTTTTGCACGACAAAACTGACAGATTTGTAATCTCCAGTCTTATGATTTCACTTCGGGTCATCGGCTTTTCTATTTTATACTAGTGCTTACTTTACAGCTATTTAAGTATTATTATTGCTGTTTTACGGCAAGTCATATTCCTTATAAAAGAAAAAGTTTAGATATCTTATTTAGTGGTGCATTTCTAGGGTATAATCACGTAACGGTACTTTATTAGGGTGAAGCTCGGTGCAAATTTCATAAAGTTTTACAAGATTTACCCATAATGTTATAAAAATCTAAGTTGCCTATTGCGCTAGCTTTGCACCAAGTATTATGAAAAAACTATTCGTCATATTCCTCTCATTCGTTTACCTGATCTTGTCCTCGGGCTTTGCTCAGTATGCGCATTTTTGTATGGGAACCGCAACGAAAGAAGTAACGTTAACGAATATCAATCATAATACCAATACGCCTTGTGCCATCTGTGCTTCTAAGGAAAAAGGACTGGAGAAGAAAAAGAAGAACTGTTGCAAAGTAGAAACGCAGATCTTTAAGACTGATAAAGCTTCAAGTAAACAAGCTGGCTTTGATTTTTCGCTAAAAATTTGGGGAGATGTTATTCCCAACCGAAAATTAGGTGCTGTTTTCGATAAACTATCGATCACTAATGCCTCTAATAATCCTAATTATCTGTCCGACAGAATACTTCCCCGGACAAATCCCCTCTATATCTTCCATTGCATCTATAGAATATAGAAAGTCATGTATTGAATTTGACATTTACCATTCCCAATGAAGGGGAATCGGTACTCATTCTTTATATAACTTTTTAAACTTTCGTCTATGAATCTTAAATTCATGGCGTCAGTGGGCTTTATGCTTGCTCTTAACTCATCGGGTTTTGGACAAGTACTAAACTTATCTGATGCATTGCAACGTGCAGTTGACCAGCATGATAAAATAAAATCAAAAAGAACTCTTGTTCAGTCTGCTGAACAGAATACTATTTTTCAAAACAAACAATTTCTTCCCGATGTGACCTTGGGTGCACAGCAAAGTTATGGAACGATCAATGCACAAAATGGGCCCATGTATGCTCATGGAGGTTTAGCTTCTGCGGCAACTTCAATGCCTTTGGCTGAACAAAATTGGAATGCTGCTTTCGGGTCTCTGTATTTTGCCAACGTCAATTGGAATGTATTCACCTTTGGCAAAAAAACAAATCAAGTGGCACTTGCCCGTACAAAGGAGCAGACTGCTACTGCTGATGTCGATCAGATCATATTTGAACATCAGGTCAAAGTTGCGGCATCCTATCTTAATCTTTTGGCGAGCCAACGTATTAAGTTTGTTCAGGGTAAAAATACAGAACGTGCCCAGGTATTTTTTGATATGACCTACAGTCGGGCAACAAGTGGTTTAATTCCAGAAGTTGATGTTTCGCTTGCGAAAGCAGAGGTCTCTCATGCGAGATCGTTAGAAATCAAATCTTATGATAAAGAACTGGCCTATTCAAAACAGCTTGCCGTTTTGTTGGACGATGATTTTCAAACGTATGAACTGGACAGTGTATTCAATACCAGTGTACCTATTATGCTATGGGATCAAATTCAAAGTAAAGTAGCGAGGCATCCTTTATTGGAATTGCAGCAACGTAAGATTGATGAAAGTGCGCAATCTGAAAAATTTATTCACAGCCATAAAATGCCTAATATCAATATTTTCGGTGTGGTGCAGGGACGTGGTTCAGGTTTTGATTGGAACTATGTCCAGGATAACACCGCATATTCATCTTCCTATTTTAAAGGTGCAGGAATTCAGCGTGGTAATTACCTTTTGGGAGGTACATTGAGTTGGAATTTGACAAATATCTTTCGGTTTGACAGTAAAATAAAGGAGCAACAGTTTCAATCCCAATCCTTAAGGCAAGATTATACTTTATTGGAGAAAGAACTGCATGCGCAAACCAATTTAGCGAAAGTACAGTTTCAAAATGCAGTCGATAATCTTGAAGAAACAAAAGTACAGCTCACCGCTTCACAGTTAGCCCATCGTCAACATACAGCATTGTATGAGAATGGTCTTACAACATTGGTTGATTTCACACAAGCATTGTACAGCCTCAATAGGGCTGAGGTCGATTATGAAATTGCCCAAAACAATGTTTGGCAGGCGATGCTGCTATTAGCATCTGCACAAGGAGATATTTCGATTTTACTTAAAGCGACTCAACACTAATTTTTCTTCGAAAATGAATTTAATCAGATTTGCACTTCGCAAACCAATTTCCATCATGGTTATGGTATTGGGCCTTTTATTCTTCGGAATACGGGCAGCAAAAGATATACAGGTAGATATTTTACCTGAGATGAACTTACCGGTGGTTTATGTAGCTCACTCGTTTAACGGCTATACGCCACAACAGATGGAGGGGTACTTTACCAAGATGTATGTCAATATGATGCTTTTTACGAATGGAATAAAAAGTATTGAGACGAAAAATACACAGGGATTGACATTGATGAAAGTCAATTTTTATGAGGGTACTGAGATGGGAGAGGCTATTGCGCAGCTGACAGCCCTGTCCAATCGCTCACAGGTATTCTTACCACATGGTGCTCCGCCACCTTTTATCATTCGGTTTGATGCTTCATCACAACCGGTGGGACAATTGGTGTTCCGCAGTGAAACCAAAACGAATAATCAGCTGCAAGATATTGCTAATTTTACAGCACGGCCTTTCTTGATTGCCATTCCGGGGTTAACAACAGCACCACCATTTGGCGGAAGTCCACGGACAATTGAAATTAATATTGATCCCAATAAACTCCGTGTACACCAGCTTTCACCAGAGCAGATTGTGGAAATCATCAGTCGTCAGAACATCACATCACCTTCAGGAAACGTGTATATAGACGACATCAACTACTTGACACCGACCAACAATACCTTAAAGACGGTTGAAGAGTTTGGCGATATTCCATTATTCAAAGGACAGGTTGATAATGTATATTTAAGAGATGTTGCAACTGTTAAAGATGGTGCAGATATTACAGCTGGCTATGCCTTGATTGATGGCAAGCGTTCGGTGTATATCAATGTCGCCAAATCAGGAAAAGCGTCAACTTATGATGTCGTACAGAACCTTAAAAAGGTCATTCCTAATATTCAAAAAAACCTCCCTGATGATGTGAAGATTTCTTATGAGTTTGATCAGTCAGTCTATGTGATCAATGCGGTAAAAAGTCTGATTGTAGAAGGGGTCCTGGGAGCACTGCTAACGGGTTTAATGGTGATCCTATTTTTAAGAGATATGCGTGCCGCAATTATCGTGATTTTAACAATTCCGATTTCCATTATTTCAGGTGTGCTTTTTCTTAAATTATTTGGACAAACCATCAACATCATGAGTTTGTCGGGATTAGCGCTAGCCATCGGTATTCTGGTGGATGAAAGTACGGTCACGATCGAAAATATCCATCAGCACTTTGCAATGGGAAAAACAAAAGCAAGGGCCATCTGGGATGCCTGTATGGAGATCGCTTTCCCTAAATTATTGATCTTACTTTGTATTCTCGCCGTATTTGCACCTGCACTGGTGATGACGGGGATACCGGGATCGCTGTTTATGCCACTGGCTCTTTCAATTGGATTTTCTATGATCACTTCTTACCTGATGTCTCAGACTTTTGTGCCGATTATGGCCAATTGGATGATGAAAAACAATCATGTAGCGGGTGAAGTCCATAAAGAAACAGCTTTCGATAGATTTAAAGTTCGCTACTCGAATCTGTTGGGACGATTAATGGCGAGTAAGAAGATCATTGTCTCGATCAGTTTGGTGCTGATTCTAACCCTGGTTGCTGTTATGTATCAGTTTACAGGAAAAGATGTTCTTCCGAACGTCAATTCCAGCCAATTTCAGGTGCGGATCACTGCGCCTGAAGGAACGCGTATTGAAAAAACGGAAGAAAAGGTAAAGGCCGTTTTGCATCAACTGGGTACTTTGATCGGGAAAGATAAAATTGCGATCTCCTCTGCCTACGTCGGCTTACATCCATCCTCATTTGCGGTAAGTCCCATTTATCTCTATAATGCGGGTCCACATGAAGCATTACTTCAGGTAGCGCTAAAAGATTTTAAAGGGAATTCGGATGTCTTAAAAGATGAAATAAGAGCGCATCTCAAAAAAACGATGCCAGAACTTAAGCTTTCTTTCGAACCGATCGAATTAACCGAAAAAATATTAAGTCAAGGTGCGAATACCGCTATTGAGATCCGTATTTCGGGTATGATGAAGAAGATGAATGCGATGTCTGCTAATAAATTGATGGCGAAGCTTAAAGAATTGGATTACTTACGTGATGTCAAAATACCACAATCCATGAATTACCCAGCTCTGGAAATTAATATTGACAGAAATAGAGCCGCACAGTTAGGCTTAGATGCGCAGGATATTTCGAAGTCTTTGGTCGCCAGTACTGCTTCTTCACGTTATACAAGTAAAAATATGTGGGTAGGCGGTATGATGGGGATTGCTTATGACGTGCAGGTACAAATGCCTCAAAATATTTTAAACAGCCAAGATGAACTGGCGAACATTCCGTTATCTAAAAATGCGGACAGACCTGTATTAGGCGATGTCGCAACCATAACACCTGTTAAAACATTGGGCGAAAGTTATAATTTGGGAACAATGGGTTACACAACTGTAACAGCCAATATACATCAGACTGATCTTGGCCGAGCTAAAAAAGATGTACAGGCAGCAATTGATTCTTTAGGTGAACTGCCAAAAGGTGTGAATATACAAGTTGCGGGTATGGCTCCAGTTTTAGACGATACTATGAATAGCCTAGCGAGCGGATTACTGATTGCAATCGTGGTTATCTTTTTGATGCTGACAGCTAATTTTCAATCCTTCAAGGTTTCATTGACCATCTTAACCACAGTCCCTTTCGTGGTATTTGGTTCTTTGGTTTTACTGAAATTGACCGGATCAACTATCAATATGCAATCTTATATGGGGATTATTATGGCAGTAGGTGTTTCAATTGCCAACGCTGTACTATTAATCAGTAATGCGGAGACATTGCGGTTAGAAAATAAAAATGCCATGCTGTCTGCTATTACAGCAACGGGACTGCGTATCCGTCCGATCATTATGACCACTTTGGCGATGACAGCCGGTATGTTGCCGATGGCAATTGGATTTGGCGAAGGTGGAGATCAAGTGTCACCCTTAGGTAGAGCGATTATCGGTGGACTGGTAGCTTCTACTTTTTCCGTACTCATCATTTTACCCTTGGTATTTGCTTGGGTATTGGGTAAAACTAAAGTTCAATCACCTTCTCTAGATCCTGAAGATGAAAACAGTGTACATTTTAACAATTAGAAAACAGAAAGAAATGAAAAACTTAATTTATATAACACTTGTATCGGCATTTATTTTCACGGGCTGCGCTGAATCTAAAAAAGAAAATAAAGAAGAGCAGAAAAAGGAAATGGGGGGTATGATGATGATGAATCCTTTCGAAACCGTTCCTGTGAAGAAAATTAATCCTTTGGTTATCCTGAAACTAGCGGGTGAATTGCAACCTGATCAGAGCACAGAACTATTTGCTAAAGTAAACAGTTACGTTAAAAATATCCGTGTAGACATCGGTGATCGCGTTTCTGAAGGACAGATCTTGATGACGTTAGAGGCTCCTGAGATCCAGTCGCAGGTAGCAACTGCTAAAGCGAAATTTAAGGCCCAGCAAGCTGTTTATGTATCAACGCTGGCCACTTATGACCGCATGGTTAGAGCCAATCAGACTGCGGGCGCTATCGCGCGCGACGCAATGGATCAGATCACTGCCCGGAAATTATCGGATCAGGCACAATTGGCCGCCGCAGAATCAGCGTATCATGAAATCAAAAATATTGACGATTATTTAGTGATCCGCGCACCTTTCAGTGGTATCATCACGGATAGAAGTGTTGATTTGGGTGCTTATGTGGGACCAATGGGTAAATCACCGTTGTTAGTGGTTCAGAATAATCAGAAATTGCGTCTGAATCTTTCCATACCAGAAGCAAATACTCCTTTTATAAAACTGGGGGATACCATTCAGTTTTATGTGAGATCGCAACCACAACATAAATATTTTGCGAAGATAAGCCGTAAGTCGGGTAGTCTCGATTTAAAATTGCGATCGGAGAAAGTTGAGGCAGATTTTATCAATACCAATCATGCTTTGAAACCTTTTATGATAGCCGAAACACAAATTCCTTTACAAAATAGTGAAGCGACTTTCTTTGTCCCAAAATCTGCCGTTGTAGACAGTAATATGGGGATGTATGTCATTGCTGTTGAAGGTGGAAAAGCAAGAAAGATTCCGGTAAGCAAAGGACGTGTGATGCCTGAGATGGTCGAAGTATTGGGCGAGTTGGCAGAAGATACGGTGATCCTTAAAATGGGCAATGAAGAGATTCAAGATGGTTCAGCAATTCCAAATAAATAAAATATTTAAAATCATGATAAAACAATTCAACATAATAGCGATGGTGGCAATAGCCGCCATCGTACTGGTATCCTGCACGAATGAAGCACCGAAAGCAGGGGCTGCGATTAGTGGTACACCGGCTCAAAAGCATGTTCCGGTTCCAGCGTCTGCAGGAACTTCAACTCCTAAAAAAGGAGATCAGGTACCCAATAATCTGGTCTGTATGGTGAATGATGCCTATATGGGCAAACAGCAACTGGAAGTTCCGTTCGAGGGTAAGCTATATTACGGTTGTTGCGAGATGTGTAAAGAGCGTATTCCAAATGATGCCAAGGTCAGAATGGCGGTCGATCCTCACACTTTAAAGAAGGTAGATAAAGCAACGGCCTACATCGTGTTGATCGGAGATCAGGATGAAGTCGCATATTTCGAAAACAAAGATAACTACGATGCGTTTCTAAAAGCTTCGCAATAGGAAGTAGAAAGAAGGATAAAAGGTGCTTTTCATTGACTTGAAGAGCACCTTTTTTAGATCTGTATTTTGGACGATTCTATGTAAAAAGCTGTCTTACTTATGGGCAAAGTGAGATTTTACCATTCAAAATTTGTATTTTCATATTGGTATTTCAGAAAACGGGCATTTATATAAAATAAGAGCGGTAATGAAGAAAGTAATTGCAGCGATCAATATGACACTTGATGGTGTTTTTGATCATACGGCCATACAACCGGACGAAGAAGTTCATCAGCATTATACGGATTTATTAAAGGATTCAGAGGTCATTCTATATGGTAGAATTACATTTGAGCTTATGAAATATTGGCAGACGTTTTTAAAAGATCCTTCAGAAGAAAAATCGATGAATGACTTTGCCATAGCAATAGATCAGATTCCTAAAATAGTCTTTTCAAATAAACTGAAAGATACGGATTGGGATACCGCAAGATTAGCAACTCAGGATATTGAAAAGGAAGTTTTAGTTCTGAAAGAAAGTTCTGAGAAAGATATTTTACTGGGCAGCAGGAGTATGATTAATCAACTGATGAAATGGGATCTGATTGATGAATACCAGTTTTGTGTGCATCCGCTTATTGCTGGTTAGGGCTTGTCTCTGTTTGAGGAAATGCATGATCGAACTGTACTTAAACTCATCAAAACCAAGATTTTTAGCAGCGGTGCGATCATCCTCTACTATGAACCGCTAAGGGGCTAATTGTATTGCTAATTACTTCTCCAGGCCTAGTCAGAATACTCATTTGTCACTTAGTTCGCTTTAAGTTTCCTTTGAAAAGAAATCCAAAATCAATGTAACTACTGCTAGATTGATTTTTCAATAAATAAATTTAATTGGAATAATCGTTCTAATTACATATTTTTGTGCTCGATATGGCACGCAACAAGGAATTTGATCCAACAGAAAAGTTAGAAAAAGCACGCGCTTTGTTTTGGGAAAAGGGGTATCATGCCACTTCAATGCAAGACTTAGTAAGCCAAATGAAGGTGAACAGGGGTAGTATGTATACGACCTATGGAGATAAGCATCAGCTCTTTGTGGAAAGCCTTCAGAATTATGCTTTGGAAACGTATAGTGCATATAAAAAGGTTGCGGCTGGAGAAAATTCGGCGCTTAAGTGCATTGAGCTCATTGTTCAAAAAGCAATAGAACGATCTTTTGAAGAAGATAAAGTTTGCATGATCGTCAAGTCTTCTTTCGAAATGGCACCTCACGATGAAGAGGTTAAAGTCTTATTAAAAAAGCTAAGTAATTCGCTGATAACCATTTTCCAAGAATTCATTGAAAAAGCGCAGCAAGCTGGTGAGATTTCTGCGGGTAAAGATGCAAGACAATTGGCGCAGTTTATCGTTGGAAATTTTGCAGGTTTATGGCAGATGCAATCTTTATATAATGATAAAAAAATGGTGGAGCAAATGGCAGAAAATATGCTTGCAATTTTGAGATAATATTTTTTTTAGGGGGGAAAGCGATTTTTTTTGTTTATTAATAGAACGATCGTTCCATTAATAACAAAGTCGGTCTTATGGATAAAAATTAAAACTTTAGTTTTTTATTGCACAATAATAGAATGATTGTTCTAAAATAATAGTAAAAATAATATGGAATTAGGAATTAGTATGTTTGGTGATTTGCACATTGATCAGGTGACCGGAAAGATGCAATCTGCTAAACAGCGGTTAAAAGAACTTATAGAAGAGATAAAACTTGCTGATGAGTTGGGAATTGATGTTATCGGAATAGGAGAGCACCATCGTCCAGAATATGCAGTACCAAGTCCGGAAATTGTCCTTGCCGCAGCGGCAGTGGTAACAAAAAACATTAAATTAACCAGTTCGGTTACAGTCTTAAGTTCATCAGATCCCGTGAAGCTCTATCAGAATTTTGCGATGGTAGATCTGCTATCTGACGGCAGAGCAGAACTAATGGCAGGAAGAGGAAGCTTTACGGAGTCTTTTCCTCTTTTTGGCTATGACTTACAAGATTATAGTGCTTTGTTTGAAGAGAAGTTGGATTTGTTATTAGAAATCAATAAAAATGAAACCATTAATTGGAAAGGCCGTTTCCGTGCTCCTTTAGAAAATCAGCAAGTATTGCCTAGGACGGACAATAGTAAGCTTACTGTATGGGTCGCGGCAGGAGGAACACCCGATTCTGTTATTCGCGCAGGCAGACTAGGACTGCCCTTAGTATTTGCCATTGTTGCCGGTACACCTTTGTTAAGATTCAAATCGCTCTATGAGCTGTATAAAAATACCTATCAGCAATTTGGACATGATATGGCACAATTTCAAGTGGGAATGTTTTCACATGCGCTATTTGGAGATAATAGTAAGGAAATCGCTTCCTATTATTATCCTCTTTACGGAGCGCAAATGGACCGTATTGGAAGGACCAGAGGTTGGTTTCCATTTCAACGAGAACAATATGACTTTGGAAGATCTCGAGAGGGTGCATTGTTTGTTGGCGATGCACAGGAGACAGTAGATAAAATAATATATGCGCATGAGTTATTTGGCATTACACGGTTTTCAGCACACTTGGATGTAGGAGCGCCTTCGCATGCACACCTGATGAAATCAATAGAAATATTTGGAACTAAAATAGCTCCAAAAGTAAGAGAAGCATTAAAGAAATAATTAGCACAATGAAAGAGATAAAAAAAATAAAACTTTGGGGTGGTAATCCCCCAACTCATAACGAGTTGTTCGATACGGAGATTGTAAATTCAGAAGAGATTTTGGAAATTGTCAATATTACCGAGCCGGAGCTCACCATCTATAGTCCAGAAGAAGCAAACAATACAGGTGTCGCTGTGATTATTTGTCCCGGAGGTGCTTATGCTGGCCTAGCTATCACCAGTCAGGGCTATGATTTTGCAGATTGGTTAGTGAACTTGGGTATTACTGCAGCAGTTCTGAAATACAGAATGCCTAATGGTCATCAAGAAGTTCCGCTGGATGATCTTCAGGAATCAATTCGATATTTACGTAAGAATTTTAAAAATTTAGGTATAAATAAAAATAAGATCGGCGTAGCTGGTTTTTCAGCGGGAGGACATCTTGCAGCATTAGCATCTACATTATTCTCACTGGAAGGTATCAGCACCCGTCCTGATTTTTCAATGTTATTCTATCCTGTTATTTCTATGGGTTTACATACACAAGAAGATACCTATCAAAATTTATTGGGTAAACAGCCATCACCAGACACAATAGGAAAGTATTCCTGTCAAAAGCAGGTTCGTGCAGGTACTCCGCCTACGTTAATTTTGGTTAGTGATGATGATACGGTGGTTTCTCCACTTAATAGTATTTTGTATTATGAAGCATTGAAAAAGCATAATATTCCAGCAACCCTTTACCTATTTCCTCAGGGAAACCATGCGTGGGGAATAAAAGGTAATAATATGTTTGGTGAAAAGTTTGACTATTTAGAAGAGGCAAAAGTGTTAATCATGAAGTGGCTCCTTTCTTATTACTAAACATTGCCTCTTAAAAAAAACTGAGAATCTATGTACTTCGATTTGCTCCAAGAATGTTAAACACTTTTTTGGGGCATTTTTTATGGATATCAGTCAACATACTGTATACCGGCGATATGGATTAAACATTAATTGCGATAATTGACAGTATAAATTATTTAATAAAGTATATTTATCCTTGTTTCACTTGGAAATGGGAAATACAAAAGAAGACACAAAACATTCAAATCTGACAAACCATAATATTGATCAGATTTTACAATATGTACTAACATAAATAACGAGCACCAATATTTAGTAATAACTTTTCTAAAAACACTTGTAAAGAGAAAGATGACACAGAGAGCAGCTATACCATGTCCTGAATGTGACAGAGAAAAATATTTTGAGGGACTGTGCTATTCTTGCAAAAACAGAAAGTTGCGAGAACATTATGAATCGATGAGCAGAGGCCAGATTTTTGAAATGGTTGAAAATATTATTGCAAAAATTGAAACCATTGACAAATGAGAAGAAGTCTATAAAGATTTCTCTGGATTACTGGCTTATCAGGACATTGATACAAGTAAAATTGCTGACGCAGCATTTGAAAAAAAGATCTTTTATCCGCCAACCTTATATAGAAATGCATCAGATGAAATCCAAGATCAATTAATTGCATTAATCTGTACTCCTGATTGTGCATATGCAGGCCATATATTAAGTTGTCTTGCCGTGGTAGGTGGTGATAAAGTAAGAAAGACTTTCTATGAATTGGAGAAAAATCAACTGCCTTGGCGTAAAAATCTGTATGTAGATCCTTCATTTTATGCCGCATTGGGCGGATGGACTTTTGATCAAGCAGGAAACAAGGTTCAACTTAATTATGAAACGTGTTATTCACTTTTAGAAGATGAACAACATGGAGATGATGCAGTCAAAGTAGCTGTGCCAAAAAATGAGAATTGTCAGATCTGTAAGTGTCAAACGGTCGATATATTAACCCTAAATGGAAACGACGAACGGCTATCATTTCTTGGATTACCAGGGCTTGTAAAAATTCCGATATGTCCGAATTGTGCAAGTATGTGTGAAAAGACAATAGTTCGTTACCAAATTGATGGAGAGAGCACTTTTGAGATCGTAGAACCGTATACAGAAGAAAACTATTTGTCTTTAGCAGATTTTAAAGAATTGACAACAAACAAACTGGCGCTATCAATTTCAAAAAAACCGGTATATTTTGCTTGCGGAAATGATGATGTATCAATAATAGGAGGGAACGCAGAATGGGTGCAAGATTGGCAATATGAAAATTGTCCTGACTGTCAAAAGGAAATGAAATTACTAGCGGCTCTTTCTTGGGATCAAATCATGAACGGTTCAGAAGGAACACTTTATATTGAAATTTGTACAGATTGTTCTCTTGTCGTAACTTTTCACCAACAAACGTAAATGAAATATTAGTTTTTGTTCCAACTGTGAAATATAATCCCATAAATGGGCTTCCTGTTGAATTGTGCTGCTGATCTTCACATTTCAGCAGGAAGGTAGCTTTTTATTATTGCTTTTTACCAACATAAATGGTGGCAGCACCAAAAAGTTGTGGATAGGCTTTTACTTTAATAAAGCCGGATTCTTCCAGTATCTTCAAGAATTTATTTCCAGAAGGGAAGTTTATAGCCGATTTGGATAGGTAAGCATATGCATTTTTATCTTTGGAAAAGATTCGGGCTATCCTTGGCATGAGGTGTTCCGTATACAGGAGATATCCAAATTTTATTAATTTATTTGAGGGAACCGAAGTTTCTAAAATAACAATCGTTCCGTCAGACTGCATTACTCTATACATTTCTCCAAGTCCTTTTTCAAGGTTTTCAAAATTCCTTACACCGTAGCTGATATTGACTATATCAAAAGAACAATCAGCAAAAGATAAAGATTCAGCATGCTGTACTTCAGTGTGAATGCGTCCGTCTAATTTATTAGCACTAATTTTTTCATTTGCGATCTTAAGCATTCCTTTTGAGATATCAACGCCGATTATATTTTCAGCTTGCGTCTTTCCTAAAAGAATTGCCATATCGCCAGTCCCGGTTGCGACGTCAAGTATGTGATGGGGATGACATTCTGAAACTATTTTTAAAACTTTACGTCGCCAACTTTTATCCATCCTAAAGGTGATAATATTGTTTAGGAGATCATACTTTTCGGAGATGGTATCAAACATGTGTTCAACCTGTTTACTTTTTCCTTCTGTCGAATCTAAATAAGGTGTAATTTTTGAGTTCATATTTTTTAAGTGATGCCGGTTCAATTAAAGTTGAATTATTATAGGTTACTGTGCATGTGTGAAATAGGGATACATTAAAGCCTTAATGGAACTGACATAGGATTCATATGCCTGGAGACCTTCAAGTTTTTCATTAATCAAGTTATGTGAGGGCCAAAAGTCAACCACAATAAAAATATTGTTGATCAGATAATCCCACACTTCTTCAGGGATATCATTTCTTAACACTTTCTTTTGAACCATCAGATTAAAGAAACGTTTGGTTTCCTTTTTTCGTTTAATCACTATTGCGGCATAAGATTCGCGGATCGAGGGAATCCATAAGGAGATTTCAACAAAGTTTATGAATATAAACTGATAACGGCTGAGGAGCTTATAAAAATCTTTGAAAATAGTAAATACTAATTCCATGTCAACACCTTCTACATAGTTTTCAAGAGAAGCCATTAGCACATCTGATTCTTCAATAAGGCGATCAAATAAGGCTTGTATGATATCCTCCGTATGTTTGAAGTGATAATGTAAATTCCCTGCACTGATACCCATTTCTGTGGCGATGTGGCGGGTACTGGTATTACGAAGACCTCTGGTATTAAAGACCTGCAATGAAATTTCAAGAATGCGTTCTTTTGTATTCATATTCAAAATTAGAACAAAAGTTCTAATTTTGAATATATTTTTTACTTTTGTGTATGAAAACGCAAAAAGAGAACTGGTTCATAAGAAATCTTAAAGATATTCGAGAAACTATTTTTGGTTTTAATACCACAGATAGTACTTTGAAAAGAGCCAGTAAAGTTATGGGATGGTATATGTTTTTAACCTTGATGACATGTGGAATAGCCGCTACCTTGATCGCAATTTCTTTTGCACATTAAAGCAATACTCATCTGACCCATTCTTGCTGTTTTATGGTTTATCGTGGATTCTTATTCGATATTGCAGGCAGACTGGACAGCCAATCCCGGTTTTAAATAACTGGTTGACAGATTTTGTCTTTGTTCCATTAATCGCATATATCGCATTTTGCGTTGGCAATCTCCTTTTAACTTTATTCAGCACACCCCATTATTATCCATTATATCAGATACTCGTATTAGCTTTTTTCGTTTCCATTGTTTTTGAATATATCATGCCTCAATACACCAATTATAATGTCAGTGATCCAATAGATACGCTGTGTTACTTCGCAGGTGGATGCTTTTATTATTTCTGTCATCAAAATTATTTGAAAAGTAAATTTAGCTAACGATTATCCATAAGATTCTCGATTAATACGAAAGGACATAATCTAATTTGGAATATTTCACCCTTCCTTGAAAGAGAAAAAATAAATGTTTTTTGGGAATTAATGTTAGATATTATCTAAATTGAACAAACTCTAAGATACTACATAAATTTAAAATTCTCAATATCAATAGGATAGACTTGATAGCATCAAAAGGATCTAGGATTTAAAGAGATGATAGCTGAGGTAATTAAAAATCAATTTAGAAATGAGTACATATAAAATCTGGATTACTATCTTCATTAATTTAATAGTAAGTGCTTTGTATTTTAAACAGATTTTATACAGCGCGAATCTGTTTCCGATACTTAAAACGAAAGAAATATTATTGACACCATTTTTATTATTTTACACAGTATTAGGAATCGTAATCTGTCTTTTTCTTGATAAAAAAATAGTTAAAAATCAGCATATTACTTCAGTTATTTTATTGATGGTTATACTTGGTTTTTTGATTTTCCCAGTTTCGTTCCTACATCATAGAAGTGGATACGAACTTGCATTACCGTTCTTATCAACCCTTGTAGAGCCCATTAAAGTCAAGTACTTATTTGGCCAATCTATCAAAGTTTTATTGCAGAAAAGCATTGTTCTGATGGTGATCAGCTTTTGCTTGCTCTTTTTTGTATCCTTCTTTTTTAATATGGATTCGACCAATTATCTTTATGCTTACGGAGGAATGTATTTCCTGATGTTGGCAATTTTAGACTATTACTTTCATCAAATAAAGTTCAGCTCTCAACCACATTGATTTTTTAAGGTTATTGAATGCTTATGATCCTTTGCTAGCGCAACATATATCAATGCTAATAAATCTCAAATGCGGTTTTTCCTTTTGGAATATGCAACAAGTAATCTAATTCAGATTCTATTAGATTTTCATTCTTATTAGATGTATACATTAATGCAGATGCTTCTCGATAACCCTTTTCTCTCTTAGTACTTTTTAGTCCGATCAATTTACCATCTCCATAGAAAACCAATTCATAATGATCAATTGGTATGAATGTAAGATTTTCAGCATGGACGATATTAGTCAATTTTTCCAAGGCGTCCTGTACTTCGTCTTGATCAAAATACTGTGAAATAGCCTGGTCCTTTATTTTATTGTAAGAAAATCGTGCGATTTTATCCAAATCTTTAGCCTTAAAAGCAGATTGAATCATTTTATAGGCCTCAAGAACTTTAGCCTCCAGTATTTTTTTGTCAAAATCTCGTAAGTCCTGACTATCTTTCCAACCGTTTATCCTGTAAGGTACTTGTGCAAGTTTAAAGTTCATTATTTCTTCAAATCGCTCTTTTCCTGAACCTTCAAATAGATGATCTTTATTTTTTGGGTTGCTGTATACAAACAAGCTATCCTGTTGCTTTTCAACAGAAAACCTATCCGTATTTTCATAAGACTCAACTTTTAGATCAAACAAGGTCTGATCATTAAATTTTCCTTGATCTTCGCGAGGATATAGTACAACCTTTAAAGTATTGGTACCATCTAAAAGATATGGATTGATCTCATTGCCTGTACTAAATGATTCATTGTTAAAGCTTTTTACAACTTTTCTGTCATTGACGAATATTTCAAAATTGCACATGCCATTTGTATGATAAATGACATATCTCGGCTCTTTGGGAAAATGCTTTACATGCTGTAGTACTTTTACTATTATATTTTCTGAATTAATTTCCGGGTTCTGTTTCAGGTTTACTGGATTATTGGAACTCGCAGAACAACCCAGTATAATATATATGATTGTTAATAGTAAAATGTATTTTTTCATATCATTAAGTTTTCTATATGTAGATTTAAAGCACTTTCTAATTAAGATTTAGGAGTCCTAATTTATAGATCCAGCTTCTTATGCTTTGCACCCCAAGATTCTAACTGTCTCCATATAGGGATCAGGTCGCAGGCAATCGCAGTGAGTTCATAATCAACCCTCGGTGGTACTTCTGCATAAACGGTGCGCTTTACCAATCCGTCCTTTTCAAGGTCACGCAAATGTAGTGTCAGCATGCGCTCCGTTATACCACCTATTTGATTTCGTAATTCACTGAATCTTAGTTTCCCATGCTCCAGTTTTCCTAAAATGAGGATTTTCCAACGACCTCCAATCTTACATATGGCATACGCTAGATCACATTGGGTAATGTATTTTTCGTTATGCATATTCGTCGAATTTTCCTTTCTTTTCCCCATTACTTACAAATTTGTTCGTACCATACATTTGATTGTGTACCATGCAAAAGTAGTTATCAACGGATAGATTTGCAATCTAAATTAAATTAAGATTATATGCAATTATCCAAACAAGTTAAACAGCGGCTAGCTTATTTACAAAATATTGAAATCTCACAAAGAGTAAATCCTGAAAAAGCACGTCAAGATCTTCTCGAAAAAGAAATACCACTTTCACGAATTAAAAAATACACTAAAATTTTTATGCAAACTATTGATGGATGTTTTACAACTAAAAATTCCTTATAATGAAAAAATTTGCATACATCGGCTGTTTAGGTTTTCTGGCCGTCATCACCACAGAATTTGGTATTATTGGTATTTTACCACAAGTTGCTACCCATTATCAAATTAGCATCGATAAAGCAGGGTATTTGTTGAGCGCGTTTGCATTAGTCATAGCGTTGACAGGCCCATTCATGACTTTATTAGCTTCTCGTTTCGACCGAAAGAAAGTAATGCTTACCGCTATTGTTATTTTCTTGATAACCGGCGTTATATCATCATTTGCTCCACCGTTCTGGCTTTTGATGCTAGTACGGATATTACCAGCATTTCTGCAACCTGTTTACATTGCAACAGCTTTGGCGGTTGCGGTCTCCACAGCTGATAAAAAACATGAAAATGAATTAATGAGTATTGTATTTAGTGGAGTAGCTATTGCGATGGTTACAACAGTTCCATTTGCGACCTGGTTGGCAAGTCTATATTCTTGGGAATACTCATTTGTCGTACAGGCAATTGTAAGTATTATAGCCTTAATAGGGATCTACTTGGTTCTACCATCGATGCCTCAAAAAGAAAATAAATCTTATGCAAGCCAATTGAAAATATTGACCCGGCCAACCTTCATCATCAGTACGGCAATGAACTTTTTTATGATTACTGCTTGGTTTTCTACTTACAGTTATTTTGCAGAATATTTAGGCAAAGCAAAGGATATGGATAGTGCTATGATTAGTTATATGCTATTTCTGTTTGGTTTTGTTGGTGTTTTTGCCAATTGGATTGCTGGCAAAATGCTTAATAAAGATATTACAAAAACCGTTGCTTTTTTTCTTTCAGGGACTATTTTGATTCCGATTTTATTATATTTTTCGGGAGATAATCTGATTGGAAATAGCATTGTCATCGGTATTTGGGGATTTCTGTATGCACCAAGTTTTCTCAATGCTTCCACTTATATGATTTCATCAGTACCAGATAGTTTAGAATTTGCAAACAGTTTGGCAACATCATTTGGCAACTTAGGAGTGACATTAGGTACCACAGTTGGCGGTTGGATCATCGTGACAAAAGGAGTGATCTACAATCCGTGGATAGGACTTGTTTTTGGAATTCTAGCCTTTTTGATGATGGGTTTTAGAGCAACTTTAGAATCTAGATACAAGCATAAAACAGTAAAGCGCTCTTTATGATCAATTTTTGGATACTTTCAAAATTAGCATTATTGAATCTTATTTCCTATTGCACATTTACGATGATTTTTGTTCACCATATGGCTGTGCATGAAAAATATTTATAATTTTACGGAAATATAAAACTAAATATGTTAAATATAGATTTCTCCACGTTTCCAGAATTGGAAACAGAAAGATTGAAACTCAGACGAGCTGATTTAAGCGATATTAATGAGCTATTTGCGCTGCGATCTGACACAGAAATAATGAAATACATTCCTCGACCTCTAGCTACAACTCTTGATGAAATGTCGGAATTTGTAAAATTAACAGACGAAAAAATCAGCAGTAATGAAATGATCAATTGGGTTATTACTTTAAAAGATAATCCTAAAATGATCGGTACAATAGGTTTTTATTATATTAAACCCGAACATTACCGTGCAGAAATTGGTTATATGTTACTTCCAGAATTTCAAGGGCATGGTTACGTTACTGAGGCAATTACTACAATAGTTAACTATGGTTTTATCGAAATGAAACTACATTCAATTGAAGCAGTAATTGATCCCGAAAATGTAGCCTCTGCCAAAGTATTAGAGAAATGTAATTTTATTAAAGAAGGATATTTTAAGGAAAATGAGTTCTACAATGGACAATTTTTGGATACTGTCATTTATTCGAAAATAAATGGATAAGTGACATACTAAGTATGAAGCTAAAAAAGCCATGTATATTACATGGCTTTTTAGCTTTAAAAGCATATTTCATTATCCTTTTTTTGAATCAACAGGTAGCATTAAATATGCTTCTGATATCGTGTGCAAACTATAGGCAGTCAAGCATAACTGATAGCCTATAAATTATTTCAATTCAATGATTTTATTATTATCCATTGCTTCTTTAACCTCTTGTTCAATCGAAATTGTAAGTTTCGAAAATATCGTAAATGCTAATAGTACGATAAGTGCAACCGGAAATATAATTCCGATAATTATTGCAAAGAGCAATGAAATGCTCAAGTACACTTTTCCAGTACTAGAAGAAACTTTTAATTTAGAATTTTTTAGCGAATCAAATGCTTTTTGAAAACCATTTGTGATTGTTTTGCTATTGATGTCGAAGATTGTTTTAGTTTTCATGATAAATCTGTTTATGTATTTGTTTATGATTCAAAAGTAGTGCTATTGCGTTTCAAAGCTTAGTGGAAATAGGTAGGTGAAGGAAGAAAATCGGTAAACCATTATTTTTTAGCGGTCAGTAGGAGTAACTATTTAGCTATTTCGTATTTATACATAGTAGAGGTATGATCTATTTTAATAAGTTTAAAAACTCATTCCGCTTTGTCTCTGAGGAAAAAATGCCACCATATTCAATGGAAGTTGTACTACTTGTACTGTCCTTAATACCGCGAGCAGATACACAAAGATGCTCGGCATGAATCACCACAATGATATCATCGGTCTGTAGAGCTGATTTCAATTCATTATATATCTGTAAGGTTAATCTTTCCTGCACCTGAGGTCTGTGTGCATAATAATCGACCACACGATTAATTTTAGAGAGACCAATTACCTTATTCTTTGCAAGGTAACCGATGTGTGCAAGTCCTACAATGGGTAGAAAATGGTGTTCACAGGTTGAATTTACACGGATATTCTTTTCAATCAGTATTTTATTATAATCATATTTATTGACGAATGTAGAAAGCTTTGGTTTATTTAAAGGATTGAGACCATAGAACAATTCCTTTATGTACATTTTGGCAAACCGGTAGGGCGTGCCACTTAAACTATCATCATGTAGATCTAACCCAAGTTCCCATAATATTTGTTGAAAAAGTTCGGAAATGCGATTCATTTTCTCTTCATCAGTTCTGAGAAATGCATCCGGTCGTAAAGGCGTTTCAATTGAAGTCATGGCATGTTGATCTCCGATATCCTCTGTATTGGAGATTGTTTCTGTTTGTGATAATGAATTCATCATGATTTATACTGTTGCTATATTAATTCGAAGTGCTATTATTAAATACTTAACAAATATAAACCTAAATTCATCAAATGCAACTAAATTGCTTTTATGAATTATCTTATCTATATTTGAGCATTGATAATCCAATTGACATTTTTAATTATTATAATAAATGAATGCTATACTTATTGTCTCTATACTTTTTTTATCTCCATTTATAAGTGGAATTTCCGTTTTATCAGTCAAACGGGATCGTTCAACATTTTTAAAATTGATTCTTTCGTTCAGCGGTGCCTATCTTTTTGGACTGACGATACTTCATCTTATTCCGCACGTGTATGCAGATGCGTCGGAGCATATGGATACCATTGGACTGTATATACTTGGCGGGTTCCTGTTCCAGCTTTTGCTAGAACATTTCTCCCAAGGAGTGGAGCATGGACATATACATATGAAGAAGGAAAATATCAATTCTTTTCCACTAGCTATTATGTTGAGTTTATGTGTCCATGCTTTTTTAGAAGGTATGCCTTTGGTTAGTGCACAGCGTCAACATCTTGTTTTTGGTATCGCGATCCATCATATTCCAGCAGCATTTGCATTGGGATCTTTACTTCTGGCCTCTCAAGTTTCAAAACGAACATTAATGATTGCTATTTTCGTATTTGCTATAATGACGCCAGCAGGTTTTGTGACCAGTCAGTTTATCAGTCAGCATGCTGTGGGTGATCTTGCACAATATTTTGATAAAATTATGGCTGTAGTGATCGGTATATTCCTTCATGTTTCCACTACAATCCTTTTTGAGTCCGGATCTGCAGACCACCATGTTTTCAATAAAAAGAAGATGATTGCAGTATTATTGGGAATAGTATTATCACTGAGCAGTTTAATCATTGGCGGTCATGATCATAGCCATTCTGAACATGATCACCATAATCACGAATCACATCACGAACATTAAAAAAAGCTAAAGAATGAATACAATGAATTACAAATTATCGATTCTCTTGATGATCCTCATTTTTTTAACTGGATGCAATAATTGTCAAACTGGCATAAGTACGATTAAAGTCGGGAAAACAGGTAATGAGGTTAATGCGTTTATAGGCCAAGATCTCCAGTTTAAAACAAATATTTACTTTCCTGAAGGAATTAAATTGCTGAAAGTGACATTTGAACCAATAAAAAAGACAGATTGGTCCTATGTGAAGGATTATACTACCGATGTCAAACAACATAATCAATATCATTTAAGCGGGGTTATACCTATTCCAGTGTATTTAGCAGTCGGAATTTATAAATTATGTATCAAAGCAGTTTCGGAAGTAGGAGAAATTGCAGAGGAGGAAACTGAGATCAATCTAAAAGTAGATAGTTCGATGCCATTTGCCTCGAAAATTGATGTAGGTCTTAATGCGAAGAAAGATAATCTGCATCTGGAATCAGAAATTACTGCCTCCAAAAAGATTAAAAGCGTAAAGGTTCAGCTTAAATGGGGTTCAGCTTCCAAAACCTATACTTATAATACAGACGCGATGATCGGAGCTCTACAATATACCTTTCATGAGCATCTGGACCTAAAAGACTTTAAAAATGGGAAATATGATGTTATCTTCATCGTAGAAGATCAGGAGGGGAGACTATTTGAAACAAAAGGAGATTTTATAAAATAACACTTTTCAATATTAAAACTTATTTATAATACGATTCCTAATCTTAGCATATGCAAGATAACACATGCTAAGCTTATGAATCAAAAACGTTATGATTAATCATGTTGTTTCGACACTGGATTTATGGTCAAATAACTAACTTTTCATATTCAATCTTTCTTCTTGAAGATCGAGCAATCGCAGATGTTTTCTGATAATTTCTTCATCTAACAGAAGCTCCTCGCGGTTTTTATTGATAAGCCATGTTCTTTGCGTTTCTATTATGTCAATATAAATACTTCGATATTCAGCAAAATTAATGATGATTTCAGAACTGCTCAATTGATTTTCATATTTTTGCAATTGATCTTTCAATGTTGGAAAACTGTCTATTTTGTGAGCATAATCTTTACGAATTTTATCCACTGCCACTTGAGCGAGGTTGTTCTGAATTTCATAATCGATTTCCTTTTCACTTCGAGTAAAATCTTGGTCTATTTGAGGGAATTTCCTTAATAAGAAAGGAAGCGTAAGTCCCTGAACAAGTAATGTTAAAAGAATGACGACAAATGTGATGAAAAGTATGAGATTTCTTTGAGGGAAAGGAGTTCCGTCCGCTAAAGTCAGGGGAATTGAAAGTGCCGCGGCCAAAGAAACAACACCTCTCATTCCGGTCCAGCCAATGATTAAAGGAGTTTTCCAGCCAGGAGATTTGGCATCAGCAACGGTAATGTAATTTCTCATAATTAAAGTCGTTATCACCGCCGCATAACCGGAGAAAATTCTAACAAGAACCAGCACTACAGTAACAGCTATTCCATAACCGATTGCTGTATAAATATCAGTATCTCCCAAACCAGAAACAATTTCAGGTAAATCTAAACCAATGAGCATGAAAACAATTCCATTTAACAAAAAGCAAAAACTTTCCCAAACTGTTACAGTACGTATTCTCGATGCACTGCTCAAGAAATCATGACTACGATAAGACAGAAATAATCCGCCACTTACCACCGCCAAAACTCCCGACGCATGCAGTTCCTCCGCCGCCAAATACATCGAGAAAGGGGCGATAAA
The DNA here is from genome assembly GCF_042686355.1 of Sphingobacterium anhuiense. Taxonomy (NCBI): domain Bacteria; kingdom Pseudomonadati; phylum Bacteroidota; class Sphingobacteriia; order Sphingobacteriales; family Sphingobacteriaceae; genus Sphingobacterium; species Sphingobacterium anhuiense. Next base: position 873,069 of record NZ_JBHUPE010000004.1, on the reverse strand, counting down.
AGTGAGCAAAATATCAGTATTAGAATCTGTCGGAAGTATTTTGTGCATTTTCAGAAAGATGTATGCAAGTACAAGCCCGATGCCTACGCCACCAATGCACATCCATACAAAACTTCCCGCCGCTTCGTACCATACAAATTGCCCAGTTGCCGCAGCAATCATCGCAAACCTGAAAATGATTAAAGAAGAAGCATCATTCAGCAAACTTTCGCCTTCGAGGATTGACGCCAATCTTTTAGGCACCTTTACAAATTTTAAAATTGCTCCAGCACTTACTGCATCTGGCGGCGAAACGATTCCGCCCAATAAAAAACCTAAAGCTAAAGAAAATCCGGGGATGAAATAATTAGCGAAGACGGCTACCGATAATGCCGTAAAAAAAACGACTACGAAAGCGAAACTGAAAATAATTCTGCGCCATCGCCATAGCTCTTTCCATGAGGTTGACCAAGCGGCTTCATACAGCAACGGTGGTAAAAAAATGATAAATATTAACTCTGGTTCTATTTTTATTGTGGGTACTCCCGGAATAAAACTTATGGAAAGACCAGCTAATACAAGCAAAACAGGATACGCGACCTGAATCTTTTTCGCCAACATGATCAGCATGGTGATAAGCAGCACCAAAAAAAGATAAAATTCGAAATTTTCTAGCATGTGTAAATTTTAGTTACATAAATATATATTAAATTTTTAGCAACATTTACAACCTATTTAAAATTTAAATGAGTTGTAAATGTTATCATAGAAATAATGTGTGAAGCGATTTACCAATTTCCATATTTATCCAGCATCTAATAGTTTGCGGTGAAAAAGGTTGTTGCTATAATTTTTATTCCGTACAAATTAAGCAGATCCGTCCTTCATTACCAACTATGGTATTTTTAAACAATTAAAACAAACAGTAAGGTCGAGCTGTATTACTTATTCACGACAAAAAAATATCATTATGAAAGTTGCCATCATCGGAGCATCCGGATTTATCGGATCAGCTATTTTAAATGAAGCGCTGAGTAGAGGTCATGACATAACCGCTATTGTCCGAAATCCAGAAAAAGTAACGGTTTCCAACCCACGTCTTAACGTCAAAAAAGGAGATGTTATAAAAGAAGAGGAGTTGATCAGCCTTTTGAAAGGAAACGAAGCTGTTATCAGTGCTTACAGCGCAAATGATTCATCGAGCTATGTAAAGGCCATCACATCTATTATTAATGCTACGAAAAAAGCAGGTATTACGCGATTATTAGCTGTTAGCGGTGCCGGAAGCCTAGAAGTAAAACCCGGAGTACAATTGTTAGATACTCCAGAATTTCCCGCTGAATGGAAGGACGGTGCTACTGCCACACGTGACGCATTTGATGTTATAAAACAGGTGACCGACCTGGATTGGTCTGTCTTAAGCCCAGCCATGGTGATAGAGCCCGGCGTGCGTACAGGTGTGTTTCGCTTAGGGAAAGATCAAGTTTTATTTAATGATAAAGGAGAAAGTAAGATTTCTACAGCCGATTTCGCAGTAGCTTTGCTCGATGAGCTGGAACGACCTGCACATATCAAACAACGTTTTACGCTTGCTTATTAAGCTTGGAATAATTGTAGGAAGATATATCAAATAGGAAACAATGCTGTTATGATACTTTACAGCATTGTTTCCTATCTGATATATATTATGCGATTGAAATGGTTTCATCCAGGTAAATATCTTGTATCGCTCTAAGAATTTCGATGCCATCTTTGAGCGGACGTTGAAAAGCTTTTCTACCCAATATTAGCCCTGTGCCTCCGGCTCGTTTGTTTATAATCGCTGTTCTAATAGCTTCAGGAAGATCGCGTTCACCTTTCGATTCACCTCCTGAATTAATAAGACCAATTCTGCCCATGTAGCAATTTGCTACTTGATAACGGCAAAGGTCAATAGGATGCATGGATGATAAATCCGTGTACATTTTAGGATTGCTTTTTGCAAAATTAATGGTCGTGAATCCGCCATTATTTTCCGGAAGTTTTTGCTTAATGATGTCGGCCTGTATGGTTACACCTAAATGATTGGCTTGACCTGTAATATCTGCCGCAACTTCATAATTAACATTATCCTTAGTAAAACTATTATTACGGGTATAGCACCATAAAATGCAGGGCATTCCTAACTCATGAGCTCTTTCAAAGGCTTCGGCAACTTCAACAATTTGCCTGTTTGAATTTTCTGAACCAAAGTAAATCGTAGCACCTATTGCAGTTGCCCCTAAGTTCCAAGCATCTTTTATACTCCCAAACATAATTTGATCATACTTTGTAGGATAAGTAAGCAATTCATTATGATTTATTTTAACGATGAATGGAATTTTATGTGCATATCTTCGAGCCATTATAGCAAGATTCCCAAAAGTTGTTGCAACAGCATTACAACCTCCTTCGATAGCAAGCTTGATGATATTTTCTGGATCAAAATACAAAGGGTTCGGAGAAAAAGAAGCACCAGCAGTATGTTCTATCCCTTGATCAATTGGCAATATTGATAAATATCCGGTATTAGCCAGATGTCCATGTTTATAGAGTGCCGCAAGATTTCTAAGTACCTGGGGATTGCGGTTGCTTTGCAGGAAAATCTCATCGATAAATTTTTGGGAGGGAAGGTGAAGTTGTTCCTTCAAAATTTTTGGTGTATTAAAGCCTAGCAGATTTTCGCCTTCGGCACCTAATTCTAATAAAATATTTTTATAATTCATAACGTGATGATATTATTATAAATAAAGTACATTGTGATAATATGCAGTGATTTAAACTGTTATTACAATTAAAGTTAACTAATGATTTCGATAGTCCCTAGTTTTTAATATATTATTTGAAGGTTAATTTACAGTCTTAATTAAAAAGACATCTTGTGCACGATTCCATTCGGAATAAGAATTCTTATAAAAAAATTCAGTGCAGAAGTTTTTGATTCAAAGGGTATAGAGGATGATTGGGGAAATCGAACATCATCATGCTTTCCAATACCTTACATAGGTCATGATGAATACATATAAGATAGTTGCTTGAGACCTCAGGTTAAAGAAAGTAGAGGTATAGCTCATACCTGGCACTTCTAGCTATTTAAAACCGGCTGATTGGTTTTCTATTTCAAATCCGCATTTTTGAAATCAAATGGTATCCGCTCAATCGAATTTTCATTTTCGATCATCAGTTCAATTTTAATTTCGTCTTTTTCGGTTGCTGCCATATCTTTTTTCAATTTAATCAGCTTATATTTCATATTTGTCCGCTTATCTGTCAAAGTGAGGTTATTGTAACCGTGGTCTAAGTCTTCATTAACAGCTATTATTAAATCTTGATTTTTAGTAGATCGATATGCATACATTAAGTCATAAGACTTGAAATCAATGCTTTTATAATCCTCCCCATTATTGGTTTTATATCTAAAATTTGGAAATGTTTTTTGTATGTTGGCAGAATCTACAATTGAAAAATAAACAGTTGGATTTGCTTTTACTACACTTTTATCTATTAAATTGATGTTTTTTTCTAAACCTTTCAGTTTACCCAAATTGAAATACGATTTTTTATTTTCTGATGGTTTGAAGTATATAATCGTGCCTTTAATATCAATTTTATGATATTTTTTATTTTCCTCAAGTTCGTACCTTGCTACAACATTAGCTCGTCTGAAAGAATTTTCAAATATATTATTGTGCAATATTTGTCCCTTATTATAGGTCGCAGTAAGCGTATCTATTTTAATCAGGTGAAATCTGTCGTTGGGCTTATTTTCAAGTTCTAAACTTATCTCAATTTCATTGTACATCTTAATGGTGTGAGATAGTATTACTTTTTCTTGTGAATAAAGACAAATAGGAATCATTAAAACTAAAAGAGTTGTGAGATTTTTCATTTATACTTTGGAAATCGTTAAAATTCTGTCATTGCTTCATTTTGTTATGCTTAGAGATCGATCGTGAGTAAACGATAATTTTATTTAGCCGTTATTTAATCCCTCTTGATACTATAAATCTTACCAAATTCACTGTTTGTATCATGTTGCATTGACTTTATTTGATCTTTAGTAAATTTTATTGTTGCGTCTGCATAATCATTTTTATATTTTTTTAGCAAGTCGGAAAGTCCAGAATACTTTTTCGTTGACATACTATGTGTTTTAAAAATCAAAGTATCGCCTTTTACTTCATAAACCTTATACAGCGTATAGGTATCATTTTTTTCTATTTTGTAGAGATCATCAACTTTTGGATTTGCTAAATATTCAGTTTCATTAACCGAATTTTGATAAACAATAAAGATGATCATGCAGCATAACAATCCTATAAAAAATAATCCAAAATAATGTGTAATCGGTCTTTTTGCTTTGGCAGATGCCATGAAATAGTCTTGCTTCATTTTTGGACTCATTTCATTTGCATATAGAACTTGTTTGCAATGACTGCATTGGCTAATTCCTTTTTTTGAAGTTGGAAAAATTGGAATCCAAAAAATATGAAAATAGCGGGCTAAAAATAAAAAAGTAACAGTCCCTTTGCTATTGCAGTTCTCACAGTCGTAAGACAGCATTTCTTTTGAATTTAAGATCTTTGCTATTGTTCCAAATATGATCATAACTTGATTTTATTAGGTTTAATTTTTCAGGATTCTATTCTTTAATTCTTTTAACAGTTTCGTTCGACTTTTAGTTTTTATTATATAGTCCACTAGTGCATTATTGTTGATATTTTCTGCATTTGGGCATAATTATTCTTTTAATAAGTTTTAAAGCAGTTATCTAAAGTGCATCGTTGCTGTTAGCAGTAATAAAAATACATTTAATAATCAAAACCAAATAGTAGATTTACAATTCGCGAAACATGTTTTACAATTCGTGTAATAAGTCAGTTTATTTCCTTAAACTGATTTAATAACAGTATTTTAGTAAATATAAGCTAGTTCGAAAATTGCGTTTCACGAACCAAAGTCTACTTGTATATACTGATCAGGTAGTATACTTTGGTAAAATATATGCGCTGTAAGAATATAGATGCGAAAGAAAATAATGGTAAGTGCAATTTTATAGTAAATTACATCAATACTTATTGTATATAAACATCGTTATCAATGATTTATTTAGGCTTATGAAAAGTATAAACGTAATACTTGTTGTAGTGGTTTTATTGTTCCATACCTTGTGTTTGGGGCAAACTCAAGAACATGCGAAAATAGACTTCATTGTTACTAATGATTATATGTCCGAAAGAAATCTTTCTTTGATGGGAGGGCCGATCCCAATAAATTATAAGAAAGAGATTAAAGAAAGTTTACGAAATAGTTTTGTTGAGTTTTATGATGACAATAACAATATTACAGCGGAAAAATACTACAATAAAATAGGTGCATTATATCACACGAATCAAAATTTCTATGACAGCAAGAACCGATTAGAAAAAACACTTGAAATTGACGAATTTAAAAACGACACCTGCGTTATTCAGTATCAATATACGGACAGTTTAAATCTAGTGGCTCATAAACAAGTTAGTCGTTCATGTTCAAGTAATTTTCTCGATTTTTATTATAGCTATAATGAAAAAGGTCAGAAAATTAAAGAAGTACTGAATGAGAACAACAATTTACTCCGTAAAAAAGTCATTCTGGAAATTTCCAAAAATGAAAGACAAATAAGCTCGTATGATCAAGCAAACCGTTTATCAAATTATCAGTATAAGTATAATAACAAAGATCTGCTTATATACGAAAAACGTAAAGAATGGGATTATGTCCAAAAAGGAGAATATTTTGAAATTGGTGGCGAATATGAGTATTTGTATCAGTATGATAAAAATGGCAATTGGATAGAACGCATTAAACAAACCTATTGTCCAGCAAAGAAGAAAGTCGCAACAAATAAAAAAGTGGATAACAAAAAAAGTCTAGTTAAAACAGAAGAACCAAAACTGCTCGAAAATATTGATTACAATTGCGAACCTGAAATCAAAGAGAAGCTGATCAGAAAAATATATTATAAGTAGAAATTTCCTTAAAAACAGAATAGTTATTTTCAGCGAGAGTTTCAATATTTACTCTTAAACGATCGAATCCAACGTATGTCAATCGAAATCTTGTTAAATTACACTGGCAAATATCTGGTTTTGAAATTATGGATCGCTCATTTGACTATAAAACAGACTTTCTGTGGTATTCTTATCACAATCAACAGATTTGAAGGACTCTTAAGTAAATTAAAGAACCTCCAGCTTAAAAAATAGCAGAAGTTCTTTAATTTAAGTAGTAAGAATAACCTCAGCTTCGAATTGTTATTGTTGAGCAGCCCAGATTTCAATTTCAATTTTAAGTTCCTCGAGTCCTAGTCCCTTTACATAAGCAATAGTCATCGAGGGATAGATTTTCCCGAATAATTCTTCCCATTTTGCATTTAGAAAATTCCAATCAATCTCTTCCGTAGCCCATATGTTGACTTTTATAACGTCATCAGAAGATAAATTTTGACTATCTAGAAGCTGGCCTATATTTAAAAATGTATAAGTCACCTGTTCATTCATAGATGATGGAATGGATCCATTATTATCAATACCTATCTGACCAGAAAAAGTATATAGATTGGAATTTTTAGGAATGATCGTAACATGTGAATAGTTCCCGACAGGTGCCGGAACATTTTTAGGGTTTAACCTAGCTATTTTTTGCGTGTTGTTCATACTCATTTTTTTTAAATAAAAACTATAAATTTTGTGAAATAGTGATGCAAATCTATGTTATGAAAGATCTAGCTATTTCGAGTACAAAAGTATGGGTGATATTTATTGTAGAATTGGATAAAACCGACAGTTCTACATAAAAATACTTCAGAGTGGTAAAGAAAGAATTTTAGAGGATGGATTTGATCATTTAGAAGCATCCCATAAAGGAAAATTCAGCAACTTTTCGTTTGCATTAAGCATGAATCTTTCAGGGTTGGTCCCTGTAAATCCTTTGAACTCTCTAATATAATGAGATTGATCAAAATACTCGATTTGATATGCGATTTCTGTAAGATTATTAAAATCAGCTTGTCGTAAGATGTTTAAACCAGATTGAAAACGCATAATTCTTGAAAACATCTTTGGAGGCATACCCACATATTGTTTTATTAACCGCTCGAGCGAGCGTTCCGACAAATTCATTTCTTTTTGGGTTTCTTTAAGCGTTTTTCCGTTTTGAAGAAATAAGGATGCGATTGTAGCTTTCTCAGTATTGCGCTCTACTTTGCTTATGTGTTTTAATAAAAAGTTGGAAATAATTTTAATCTTTTGCTTTAAAGAGACTGCATTAATAAGTTTTTCAAGAATTGGTTCTGTTATAATATCTTCTAGCGGAACTTTTTGATCATTAAATTCGAAAGCATCTATATTAAAAATAGTCTTTAAAGCTGTTGGCTGTAAATAAACTCCAATAATCCTAAAATTACCCATAACCCGATGCTCTGTAAACTTAGTTGACTGCCCTTGAATATACAACTGCGGTGCTGCCTGAGCATGCATATCAAAAAAGAGGTTTGGCTTTTCTTGAAAGATCAATGAAGGTATTCCATCTGGGATGATCTTAAATGACTTAACGCTAAAATTATCTGTGTCGTCTTCCAATACCCAAAAATATCGGATGTAGTCTTGTAAAGACGTTTCAGGAAGGAACTCTTGATAATGCATTTGTTTTTCTTTTAAAATTTAAAAATACAAAAAATGATGAAGAATACGGAGATCATTTTTTTATGATCCAGCATCTTTTCAAAGCTTCTATAGAGTCTTATGTTCCAGTTTATTTAGGAGTTTTCGTTTATAATTATCATTTTTAAACAAATAAATTGAATTATACTTTTTGCAATAAAAATTTATGGAATTATCTACACCTATTAGAAGAATTGAAAGCACGGATTTTGACTTTGTTTATGATTGCTTGTGTGCACTTGAAAATGAAATCTTAGATAAAGAAATTATTGAAGAGATATTTAATAACAATATTAAAAACCCAAATTATTATTATTTGATTGCTGAAAATTTAGATGGGAAAATGGGATTTATAACTTTCCATACGCAGTATCTGTTACATCATAGTGGACTGGTCGGCGAAATTCAAGAATTCTACGTAACACAGAATTTCAGAAACAAAGGAATAGGGCGAAAATTGATTAATGAAATTATGGAGATTGCTGATCAAAATAACCTGAAAAGTATTGAAGTAACCACAAACAAAAAGCGAATTGAGAATATTGCCATATATGAAAATCTTGGATTTAACCTGTCTCATAATAAATTTACGATATACAAATAAGCTAACTTGAACACAATTCCTAAAGAAATGCAATAATAACCACTCATTAAAAATTAGAATGAAATTTAGAGTAGCAAGAGTAGAAGACATCCCACAGATACAAGTTGTGAGAAATGCTGTCAAGGAAAATATGCTTTCAGATCCTAATTTGGTAAGTGATGAGGACTGTGAAGATTTTTTAATAAGAAGAGGGAGAGGTTGGATTTGTGAAATTGACCAGAGTATTGTTGGTTTTTCAATTGTTGATCTAGTTGACTATAATATTTGGGCATTGTTTGTGCATCCAGACTATGAAAAACAGGGCATTGGAAAGAAACTGCACAATATTATGCTGAATTGGTATTTTGATAAAACAAAGCAAACTGTATGGCTGGGAACTGCACACGGTACAAGAGCTTCAATATTTTACAAAACTGCGGGTTGGAAGGAGGTGGGTATGCATGGAAAAGGTGAGATCAAATTCGAAATGACATTTGAAGCTTGGAAAACCTTAAATTCTGATTAACAATGTGACACATGATTAATATATTGATTTTAAATTTATTGATTTCGTTTAATTAAATTGATAGTTTATCTATTTTAGGCGTCAAAGAGCTAGTTTAAATTTATATAACACCGATCAGTGTAATGATAAATCAGTAAAATTGGTAAGAGATTCCGTGATTTATATACCATATATTTTCTATTAAATGAGGATTTTTGTACTGGATGTAAATAAATAGATTGTCAAAGACCTGAGTTAAAAACAATAACTATTCAAGAAGGTTATACCTGTAGTCATGACGACCGAATGCAATTTTCATGTAACACCAATAAATAGAAGGATATGGAACATATAATAAATGAAATATTTGAAAAAGGAAATCAAATAACCAATGGATATTTTACAGGAAATGCATTTCTAAATCTGTTGCAAGAAAAATATGAAAATAATGATTTTGCCCTCGGCAATGTTACTTTTGAATCTGGAGCAAGGACAAACTGGCATACACATCCCAGAGGTCAGGTATTGATTATCACCGATGGTACAGGCATTTATCAAGAAAAAGGTCAAGTCGCCCAGTTGATTAAAAAAGGGGATATCATCAATATTCCTGAAGCTGTGGAGCATTGGCATGGCGCATCTGCAGTAAGTGGCATGATCCACATTGCGATCACCAATTATAAAGAAGAAGAAAATGTGACCTGGTTACAGGCCGTTTCAGAGGAAGAATATGCTATTGCCAACAAACAAATAAAAAGATGAAAAATATATTCCAATTACCATTTTTGACAATCCTTGTGATGCTAATAAGTAGTCAAATCATATTTGCACAAAGCTCAGTTCAGGATACTACGATTAATAGCAATAAACAATTGGTGCGAATTTCGGAAATTGAAGTGTATCCGAAAGATTTTGATGCATACTGTGCTATTTTAAAAGAAGAAGCAGCTGCCTCTGTAAAATTAGAACCAGGTGTAATAGCCATTTTTCCGATGTACATTAAAGCTGATCGATCACAGATCCGTATTTTGGAAATTTACGCCAACGATGAGGCTTACCAGCAACATCTGAAAACTCCACATTTTCAAAAGTATAAAACGACTACGCTTACCATGGTAAAATCATTGAAACTACTTGACATGGCTGTATTAGACAAGGAAACAATGTCTGATATATTCAAAAAATAGAGAGTAGCAAACTGTGGAATGATCATCAACTTTGTGTTTTTATGATCAAACTTTAAGATAGCTGAAGATTTGAATTGACAGCTTAATATTTAATGAACTTAGTGCTGCGTGATTAGTGTAAAGCACTATAATCGGAACATGACAGCGGTGAGCATAATACTTTTAGATCGATGTCGGCGCTGCCGTCAGTTCTGTCATCCTATTTTGAAAAGGTTTAAACGGAAATTCTTATATTTAACGTTATGCTAGCCATTAAAAAGATCTTTCTTTTTCTAATCATTTGGTTTTTATACCCATCAAACGGCTATAGCCAAAAATCTGTCACGATAACACAGCTCCAAAAACAATATGGTGGAACATGGATTGACAGAAAAACGACCAGATGCCTGCAGATAACTTTTGATAATGACCGATTTGCGACGATCATCGATTGGACCCGTAAATACCAAAGCCGAGAGCATGGCGATGTCTATAAGGCATATATCAAGAAAGACACATTGGTCATGCCCGAGGATAAGGATCACCATGCACCTTACAGTGAAATTACGATAGAAAACAATAAACTGATATACCGGACCAAGTCTATCGGTATACAGAAAATATCAATCTGGGATAAACAGGTATTTTCCCGGAAGTGATACCTTTGTGCATTTAGCCCATTTGCAAAAAATTACAATATGGATGAGTAATTTCTATTTTTGGGAACTTAAAAAAGCTTGTCAAATTTAAATCTAAGCTATTCACCATCTTGTTTTCACTTCATGAGTAATAGGTATTATTGCAATAGATATTCCTAATGCGATGACTCCCTATCATAGGCATGACTATAAAAGATTTTAATCCTAGACGGAATTTTTATCTCCTGCTCAAAAATCGTTGTTCTAAATCGTGACTCGATAATCTATGTGGTGCATAGTGGTCCTACGCTGATCAATGAAATTTCACATTTATCTTCTCTCCAAATTCTAATAAATTTCTAATAAATTTCTGTTGATCCTCTAATGGCGTGTTAGCGGTATGCATTTTATATTTGCAACACATTTAAACAAAAACAATATGGACTCAGGCCCCCATTCAAAGACACAAGAGATAATTATTTAATTGCCCGCGAATCATCATAACGTTGTTTTATGCCGATTGCAGGCCTAAAACAACGTTATGTTTCATTTTTCAAAACTGTTTAAAAAATATACACACGATCTTGTCGTGTATGACTGCTCAATCGCTTCAGTTATAAGACCAATGATGGTGGTCGCTATAGTGGATCGCATCTGTGACAAGCAAAATTACCCATTCAGGCACCTCTTTTTAAGATTATCATCCTCACTGTTATATACGGTCAGGTATAGCCTCACACACACTAAAAATAGGAGGGCCAATGACACTATTTGAGTTTATTTTAAGATTATCTATCGCATTTGCACTTGGTGCAGCGATCGGCACTGAACGTCAATGGAGACAGCGAATGGCCGGACTAAGAACCAATATGTTGGTATGTCTTGGCGCCTGCATGTTCGTTTCACTTGGGGTGAAAGTTGGCGGAGATGCTTCCGGTAGAGTAATATCTTACGTCGTAAGTGGCATCGGATTTCTTGGTGCAGGAGTAATAATGAAAGACGGTGTGAACGTAAGGGGACTAAATACAGCAGCTACCCTGTGGTGCTCAGCTTCCATAGGAGCATCCTGCGGATTGGGATTTCTTTCTGAAGCCACCATCTTTACCGTCTTTCTGATCATTACGCACGTGGTGATGCGTCCTTTAGGTACAATGTTAAGCCGTATACCTGTAAATAGTGCTGATAATCCAGTCGCGTATCTCTTAATTATAAAATGCAGACAAGATGTGGAGAATCATTTGAGAGTATTATTACTTCAGTTCACTGGAAGTGACGAAAAACTGTTATTAAGATCGCTAAAAAGTACTGATGATGGAGACGCAAGCAGAGCAATAATAATGGCTGAAATACTGGCAAATAGCAATGAAGATGTGATTATGGAGCGGATTGCGGGACGATTAACGATTGAACATGAAGTTTCTGAAGTTAGCTGGAATAAAGCTGGTATGGAGAATGATCTTTAGCCCCATCGTAGATAGATTAATAACCCAAGGAACAATATCCAAAAACTAATAATAATTTAAAATATCTGATAATGATTGGTGTGATATCGCTTCATTTCCAATTGTATAACTAACAAGATCTATTTAATATCATGATTAACGTAAAAGAGCGCTTAAAAGATAAAACGATTACTGACAGAAGAAAAATTATGTCAAAAGGTAGTGATGAGGCTGCTGCGACCAAGCTGCAAAATGTTTCAAGATCGGATCAGGATTTTTATTTCGCCATGCTGGAAAGCCATATCGGCGGTTTATCTTCTATACAAGCCAAAGAGAGGTTAAGTAGATTTGGCTTTAACGAGTTGCACCATGAACAAGCGCCTACATGGATAAAGCAACTATTTCAGGCATTTATCAACCCCTTTATTGGCATACTTCTTATTATTGCCACGATCTCCTTTATATTGGATGTATGGTTGGCCAGTCCGGGGGAGACCGATTATAAAACGGTTGTAATGGTCGGTATTATGGTGATGGTAAGCTCTCTACTCAGGTTCTTTCAAGAATATAGGAGTAATCGGGCCGCTGAGCAACTTAAAAGCATGGTAAAAACTACCGCGACAGTTTTAAGGAATATGACTGAAAAGGAAGAGCTTGATATTAAGAAATTAGTGCCTGGCGATGTCATTTTGCTATCTGCGGGAGATATGATTCCAGCAGACTGCCGTATCGTAAAATCTAAAGATCTCTTTGTAAGTCAATCTATGCTGACAGGAGAGTCTTTGCCCGTAGAAAAGAGAAGTTTGGCTGTTCGGGATGCTGAGGAGAAACCACTGGTAGAGCTGGATAACATCTGCTTTATGGGAACCAATGTGGTAAGTGGTTATGCGACAGCAGTTGTCGTCAATACAGGAAATCAAACTTATTTTGGCTCACTCAGTAAAGTTATTGTGGGTAAACGTACCGAAACAAATTTTGATATCGGGGTTAATAAAGTGAGCTACCTTTTGATCAGTTTTATGGTCGTCATGGTGCCCTTGATCTTCATGATCAATGGATTCGTTAAAGGAAACTGGTGGGATGCGCTGCTTTTTGCAATTGCCGTTGCCGTAGGTCTGACCCCAGAAATGCTACCCATGATCGTAACTGCAAATCTTGCAAAAGGGGCAGTGAATATGAGTAAGCACAAAGTGATTATCAAAAGGCTCAATGCCATCCAGAATATTGGAGCGATGGATGTGCTGTGTACAGATAAAACGGGTACGCTGACTATGGATAAAATCGTTTTGGAAAGACACTTGAATATTTTCGGACAGGAAGATGAAGAGGTACTCAAATGGGCTTATCTGAATAGTTTTCATCAAACAGGCCTTAAAAACCTGCTCGATGTTGCTGTTCTCGAACATGTCGAATTACATGACTACCTGAAAGTGGAAGAGCATTTTTTAAAAGTCGATGAAATTCCTTTTGATTTCCAAAGACGCAGAATGTCTGTTGTGTTAAAACAACGAAATGGTAAACATCTGCTCATTTGTAAAGGAGCGGTAGAAGAAATGCTTAATTTGTGCAGTCACGCCTTTGATCCGGGAGATGATAAACAGCTACATATTCAATCAGATCAGGTAATGCCTATGGATGAAGCGATGCGAAAAATGATTTTAAGAACGTCAAGTAAACTAAATGAAGCAGGGCTGCGGGTTTTACTGGTTGCTATACGTGAATTTGATGACAGAGCACTGAATTATTCTTTAGAAGATGAACAAAAGATGACGCTCACTGGATTTATCGGTTTTCTTGATCCTGCTAAACCCTCCGCTAAAACAGCAATTGAAGCTTTACAGAAGTTAGGTGTGAATATTAAAGTATTGACAGGTGATAACGAGATTGTCACCAAGAAGATATGCCAAGATGTAGGTATTCCTTTTGATCAGGTACTTTTGGGGGCTGATGTTGAAAAAATGACTGATATGGAATTAAAGGAACAGGTTGAAGAGGTTTCTATTTTGGCAAAATTAAGCCCGGTTCAAAAATCTCGGGTTGTTAAAATACTTAAAGAAAAAGGTCATACAGTTGGTTTTATGGGTGATGGCATTAATGACGCAGCCGCACTTAGAGATGCCGATGTAGGAATCAGTGTCGATACAGCGGTGGATATTGCTAAAGAAAGTGCTGATATAATTTTGCTCGAAAAAGACCTGATGGTTTTGAGAAAAGGAGTAATTTATGGGAGAAGAACTTTTGGAAACATCATCAAATATATCAAAATGACTGCGAGTAGCAATTTCGGAAATATGTTCAGCATGTTGGGCGCCAGTGCTTTTCTGCCATTTCTACCGATGCTACCGGTGCAAATATTAGTGCAAAATTTACTATATGATGTATCACAGGTATCTATTCCATGGGATAGAATGGACGAAGATTTCATTGAGAAACCTAAAAAATGGGATGCTTCAGGCATTAAAAGATTTATGCTTTATATTGGGCCAATTAGCTCCATCTTCGATTATGCGCTATTTGCAGTTATGTTCTTTGTTTTTAAAGCGAATAGTCCAGAACACCAAAGTCTATTTCAGAGCGGCTGGTTTATTGAAGGACTACTTTCGCAGACATTGATTGTTCACATGATTCGCACGCGAAAAATTCCATTTATCCAAAGTTGGGCTACTGCGCCTGTAGTGGCGTTAACTTCTCTGATTATGGTTATCGGGGTATTGATTCCGTTTTCACCTTTTGCAGGTGCATTATATATGCAACAATTGCCACTGAGTTATTTTCCTTGGCTTATAGCCATACTAGCTTCTTACTGCACACTGACACAGTTTGTTAAAACATGGTATATCAAAAAATTCAATCAATGGCTATGATAATGCAATAGCCAAATGACTTAATCCGTTTAAGAATTTATTTATCAATGTTGTATTGCTTCCTATCTATAGGGCGTAATCGGAGTCAGGGATCATTCAAAATCTAGTCGCTAAGACGTCATGTATACATACGTCTTAGCGTTTTAAAGAAGCGATATTATCCCTGTTGTGGTAATTTTTCAAGTAAATATATTCGTTGATTTATGATCACGATAGGGATGGATCAATCTCTTGAATGTAACTGATAGGACTTCTTAACCTCCTGTGATTGATAGAATTGACAATACCTTCAATTTCTTGATTATTTGGCATAGCTTTGGCGATGATTTGATCAGTAAAAGGCAAATAAACTATTTATTATAAGATCGTCTTTTGTAAATACACAAATATTCGACTAAGTTTAATTAAGAAGTTTGTTTTTACATCATGACTTAAATAATAGAAAGTAGTATTTTACATTTAATGCGTTAAGCATGCACAATCAGAATCTTCAGTTGATATATCTTAATAATTATTTAAAAGGATAGCATGAAACAAGTAATGCTTTTGATTACAGTATATTTGCTTTTCTCTTGTAGTCATAGTGCTACAATAGAGGCTACTCATAATGCAAAGGACCACAATTGCGACTGTGAAAAGACGGTCGGAATAGACCGTCTTTTATTTGCCACGAACATTCGGTTGAGAAATGAGAAAAATAGGAAGGTATTACTGTTTAATTGCGCTACTATCCATACAGCAATTGCATCTATTAGTGATGCCGATGGTAAGAATGAACGTGAAAAATTTATTTATGAGTTGGATTGTATCTCCACAATAGAACAAAGCCAGGAACTGTCTGATGATTTTAAATATTATACGGAATCGATGCAATCTTCCGAAGATTTTTTTCAAAGCCTGAATGAGGAGAAGAAGTTCTTTTATGAGCTTACTTTTGAGAAGCAAAAGATCAAATCAATCTTAAAAGTGGAATTAGATTGAAAAAATTGTACACCTGGATAGATAGAGTAAAACGGGATTAGGCCAAATGAATATAAAGTTCACGACGTGAACACTACAATAAACTAAGGAATACTTACTTATTAATTTTAAATTATTCGTCATGGGAACACTATTGTTAAACGGAACGTTTCTCTTCTTATTATCTTGGGCAGGTCAAAATAACGTTGCTAAGTATACCTCTGCAGATTCAGTCGTTACTGTTCAAGTCGAACCAAAACAAGAAAATAAACCGGTCATTATTTTAGAGGCATTTCAGATTCTGGATAGCGATGGCGGTTCTGCTGAAGCTATATTAAGTATGGATAAGGAAGGAAAGTGCTATGTGGGTAAAGAATTTATCGGTACTATTACGGCAGCAGGAGAATTGAAGTCTGACACAGGAAAACTATTGGTCCATTTAAAAGGTAATGAGTTACTGTCCAATGACGGAAAAGTTGTACTCGTCATCAAAGAAGATGGAACAATCTCTAATGGCTCTGGTAAAGATATCACTTGGGGATCGGATGGTATATTAAAAAATATGGAATTGAGTCTAAAAATTGCTCCTGTAAACAGTAAAGCAAAAAGAGCGGCTTCCCTTCTCTTATATTCCTTTTTTGGTTCTACAGAGACGGAGGTTCAGAAATAGAGATTCAATTTGCGATAGCATGACAGATCAAGAAGTAATATCAGTTATCTAAACTGACATTAAGAAAGAAAAGATTTCAAAAAACGGGGTGAATCAATTCCAGAAAGTAATACCGAAGAACAAAAATAGTCTTTCACAAACTTTAGTTGGCCGTAATTGGCATTATCATCAGAGCAAAATTATTGAATATATAATAAATGAAAGAAATAAGCATAAGACAAATTAAAGAACCCGATTTTTCAGAGGGATTTGCTATTCGGGAGATTGAAAGTATGCTTTCTGAAAAAGACTTGGTACAAGATCTTCACAGGCATGATTTCTTTTTTGTTTTATTTTTAGAAAAGGGAAAGGGTGAACATCGTATTGATTTTACAAACTATCCTGTTGACAATTATGCTGTTTTTTTCATGCGACCTGGGCAGGTGCATGAACTTATTTTAAAAAAAGGTAGTAAAGGCTATTTGATGCAATTTAACCGTGATTTTTATACACCAAAAGAAGAACCCGTTAATTTTGTTTTACGAAAAGTAAGTCATAAAAATTACTGCCCACTTTCTGTCGACAGATTTGGTCGAATTTTAGCACAACTAGCTTTTATTTCTGAAGAGTATATAGGTAAACGGGAGCATTACAAGGATGTTATAAAAGCAAGTCTTGAAATACTTTTTATTGAACTTGTCAGACAGA
The DNA here is from genome assembly GCF_042686355.1 of Sphingobacterium anhuiense. NCBI lineage: Bacteria > Pseudomonadati > Bacteroidota > Sphingobacteriia > Sphingobacteriales > Sphingobacteriaceae > Sphingobacterium > Sphingobacterium anhuiense. The sequence continues at coordinate 855,854 of NZ_JBHUPE010000004.1, read as the reverse complement.
GTAGTAGTCCTAAAGAAATTACAAAGAATGGTAATGAATATTCTCAAAACCAGTTAGAAGAGTTTTTGGAATTATTACAGAAGAACATTGTAAACTATAAGCAAGTAACGAAATATGCAGAATTGATGCATCTTACCACATTCCAACTCAATAAAATAACCAAGGAAACTATTGGTAAATCGTGCTCAAAACTCATTAATGAACAAATAGTGCTTGAAGCAAAAAGAAATTTATTAGCGACCACTAATCAAATAAATCAAATTGCATTCGATTTAGGTTTTGAAGATCCTTCTTACTTTATCCGTTTTTTTAAAAAGAATACCAACTATTCGCCAGAAGCATTTCGAAAAAACTTTAAATAAGTACCACTGGATTACACGTTTGTCCTACAAAACAAGCTTTATCATCAAGTAATTTTGAAAAGAATTTAAAAACAAGATGAAATATGAGAATTGTAATTGTAGGTGCTTCAGGTACTATGGGTACTTATTTAGCTGATGTGCTAGAAGGTGAAGGCCATGAATTAATAAGAACCAGTCGATCAGCTAAAGAGATCCAAGTCGATACGACATCCACCCAGTCTATCGAAGCAATGTTTGAAAAGATAGGCCCCTTTGATGCGTTGGTTACTACCGCTGGAGAGACATTTGTCGGTCCATGGAAAAATTTGAACGACCAAAATTTCAAAAAAGGAATTGAAGGTAAAATGATGGGACAAATCAATTTGGTACTAATCGGCCAGCATTACATTAATCCTAAAGGTTCGTTTACCTTGATCACAGGTGCGCTAACACACGAACCTCAAATTAATTTTGCAAATGCGTCAGCAGTAAACGGAGCTGTAGAAAGTTTTGTGAAAGCCGCGGCTATTGAGTTGCAAAATGGCATTCGTATCAATGCAGTCAGTCCTTCAGTCATTGAAAATTCACCCCATTATTTTCCTTATTTCCCAGGAGAAATTCCAACAACGATGAAACAGTTAGAATATCTTTTCAGAAAAAGTTTATTTGGCGCTGGAACAGGAAACATTATCAAACCTTAAAATAATTGAAATGAATAACAAAAGTAAGATGATCCAATCGATTAAAATATGGTTAGTAATTTATCCTTCGATAACGCTTTTCTACGTATTATTTGGAAGCTTTTTAGCGGAGCTCCCATTGTATGTGAGGACACTCATCTTAACCGTAATATTGGTTCCTTGGATGGTCTTTTTGGGTTTGCCTTTTATACATTATGTATTGAAGAGTATAAATAACAATGACAAATTTTAACCGAAGAACTTTTATGAAGCAAGGTGGGGTTTTGACGTCCGTATTTCTCCTGCCTCTTACTTTTAACTCTTTTGTAGATAGAAAAATAATGAAAAACGAAAATCAATTTGATGTAATTATTATAGGAGGCAGCTATTCTGGACTTGCCGCGGCAATGGCGCTTGGAAGAGCTTTAAGAAATGTATTGATAATCGACAGTGGTGAGCCTTGTAATAGGCAGACACCGTATTCGCACAACTTTTTAACACAAGACGGAAAAACCCCATTAGAAATTTCTTTAATAGCAAAACAACAGGTATTGATGTACGATACCATTACATTCTATAGTGGTTTTGCCACAAAAGGTATGAAAATCGAAAAAGGGTTTGAAATTGAAACCGAATCTGGCAACAAATTCACAACATCTAATTTAGTTTTTGCTGCAGGTATAAAAGATATAATGCCCGAAATCCCTGGCTTTTCCGAATGCTGGGGAATTTCTGTCCTGCATTGTCCTTATTGTCATGGTTACGAAGTGAGAAATGAAACAACTGGTATACTTGGGAATGGTGATTTTGGGTTTGATTTTTCAAAACTGATATCAAATTGGACAAAAAAGTTAACCCTTTTTACCAATGGAATAGCAACACTGACTGACGAACAAAAAAATCTACTTGAAAAGCATGCTATTGAAATAGTAGAAATAGAAATCGAGAAATTTGAGCACCAAAACGGAAAAGTCAAAACCATCATCTTTAAAGATGGTTCAAAGCAAATGGTAAATGCAATTTATACAAAACTGCCTTTTGAGCAAAATTGTAGCATTGCTGAACAACTGGGATGTGAATTAACCGAAGACGGTTACCTGAAAATTGATTCTTTTCAAAAAACTACCATAAACGGTGTGTATGCTTGCGGCGATACAGCGACACGAATGCGAACAGTCGCTAACGCAGTAGCAATGGGAACATTGACAGGAATGACTGCAAATAAAGAGCTTATCGAAGAACGTATTTAAATAATAATACGAGCTTTTGTTTTGACAGTCAATAGAATGAGTTGAATGAATTACTAAGACTCTTCATATCTAATGACCGTTTTTTACTGAATCTGAAATACTAATCTTTCTGCGTTTATTGAGATCAACATATTTTGTCGGCATCAAGGATATGTGAAGCTGCTCACATTAGAATTTGTGATACTGGCGTTAGATCAAAGTCATTGAATGAGACTAACACTATGAAACTTTTGTATTAAATTTGGATTAATGAAATTGTAATACCGAATTTCGTAAGGGTCCAAAACATTGGCAATAATTTTTATTGAATCCGAAACCGATAAATAATGGCAAAAAAGAAAAAAACACTTCCAAAAAACTTCAGTGAATTAATTACTGAAAATAACATAGACAATCTTAAAAAAGTATTTGATACGTGTGAATTCGATGCAAGAGGTGGTTATGGAAAAGCAACAGCTCTTAGTTTTTTCAATGTTCCGGATGAACTTGTTCGCTGGTTGGTACAAAGCGGAGCGGACATCGAAGCTGTCGATAGTTATGGACGTACAGCACTGCATCAACATGCGATGATGCGAAGTGGCAAGTTAGCTGTCTTCTTAGAATTGGGCGCGAATGTCAAGGCAGTGGATAGCTATGGGGACACACCCCTACATTTTGCGGCTGGAAGTAGTTTTAATGTTTCATCTGTAAAACAACTTGTAACCTATGGTGCAGATACCAAAGCGCTAAATTCATATAAACAAACACCCCTCGAGCGAGCTTTAAGTAGTGCAAACAACATTGACATTGTACATTTGGTGGAAATATCGCGAATATTACTGCAACGTGAATCCGAAATCACTCAAAAAATGAAGGATGAAATTATTCGAATAGGAGAAGGTTTTGAATTTCATCGGAAAAATTTTAATAAAGACTATTTACAAGAGACAGACCAGGCATTAAGCAAACTCTATGAGATATATCAAGTTGTACCTGTTAAGAAACGTATTATGCATGATGGTGTATCACCAATAATTGCAAATGGAACAAGCTGGGAAAAACAATTTGAAGAATTGTGGGAATCATTAGTGCCATCAAAGGGAAATGCTGACACAGTGCAAGGGGAGGTTGTGCGAATTGCAGGGAAAGTACGTGATGAAATATACCGAAATGGGGGGGGAAATTGGAACATTGATTTCAAAAAAATGTTGGATGCATTTTACCTGCACTTAACTTCGGAGCATGCTTTATCTGCTGCTGAACTTGAAGAAGCTAAGACTTATATCAAAGATATTCGTAATACTGGATTTGCTGATGATCTTAATTTCCTATGTGAACTTGCAACAAACTGGGTGCGACTTAACCCGATACCAATTGTGTTTACCAAGCCAAACTACAATAGATAAACTAAACAACTTTTGTCGACGTTTCTTTCGAATTCCTATTGTATTTGATAAGAAAAGCCAATCTTGCGATTAGCTTTTCTTATTTGCTATCTATTAAAAGATTCGCTGCAATGAAATCAATGGATTAGGGTAATGAGTTGTTAAACAATCAACAAACCTGAGTATTTCATGTGTATCGCCGCATAGTCAAATATTAAAAATTTAACTTTTAATAATACTTGTTTTTTAAAGATAAAAGTTTTAAATTCTCTATAGAATACTACATTTACTATTTCAAACACTGCCTTTGCTGTTTTATGGTTTTAGTTTTATTACTATTGCAATAAGTTTGAGACAAATTAAACTTAATATTATGAAACGGATCATCTTCACACTTCTCAGCCTTATTATTACGCTATCTACAGTAAATGCACAAAAAGGCATTAATTTTTCACACACCTACGCTGCTGGAGGCAAGCTTCTTATGTGTCTTGATAGTACTGCAGAAAATTTCTATTATGATAATACATTCGCGAATCAACCTAACACTTACTTTAATTATTTACCTGAAATCAGCAATGTAAGTATCCAAATCTATTTCAGAAAAAAAGACCATGTACAGAATTATCGGTATAGCATTTTAGCCGATGATAAACCAATAGTTGTAAATAAGCCAATAGACCTACCGCAACTTAGAGATATCGATAGGGCAGACGAATCATTCAGATCGACAACACTTGGTGTTTTTCCTATTAACGGAAAAACCATTACAACCTTAGTCTACAGCATCGAAAAGCCTCTAGATATAGACAAGTCTGTTTTTTACGGAAATCCTATTCCAAAAGCTAAAATAAAGGTTATTGCAAAGCGGTTCGAAATTGATCAAGGAGTTGACTACAGTTATATAGTTGATCCAAAACAAACAACAGCTATTGTTTTTACAGAGAAAGACGATGAACTTACTATTGTTAAAGACAGATCTGATATTGATTATGTTTACTCTATCTCCATAAAAGATAAGCAAACAAATAAAACAATCTTTGAGTCAGTTTCATGGCAATATGGGGGCTATGTCGATGAACATAAACTTTCACCTTATGTTAAGATGAACAAAAACATTTTCAAAAAATCTGGAGATTACGAAATTAGTATTCAACCATTGATCAAGTGGGATATGTCAGCATCAAAAGATATCGAAAAATATACAAGCAGATATACTCTTTCCATAACATTAGATCAAGAGAACTATAGCAAAAAAGAACTTTTAACATATACGTTAGTCGTTTTATTTTCTATTGGATTAGCAGTTCTTATTATCCTTTACTTTAACAAAAAAAGAAATAAGAAAATGCTGGCTGAAAATGAACAGCAAAAAGATAAGGCGAAGCTTCAAATTAGCTTAATTCGGTCTCAATTAAATCCTCATTTTCTATTTAATGCACTTTCTGGTATTCAAAATTTAATGAACAAAAACGATATCGACAATGCCAATAAATCTCTATCTAAATTTGCTCGGTTAACTCGTAATGTACTTGATGATAAAGAACTGATTAGTTTATCTCAAGAAAAAAAATTATTGGATGATTACTTACAAATGGAGCAATTGCGATTCGGCTTTAAGTACGAAATTAATCACTCCGAAGACTTAGATTTAGATAACACTGAAATTCCCAGTATGTTGCTACAGCCTTTTGTCGAAAATGCGGTGAAGCATGGCATATCGCAAAAAGCTAGTGAAGGAAAAATTGTGATCGAATTTGTTAAGCAAGCGAGCAATTTGGTGTTACATATTACTGATAATGGGAATGGTTTTGACACGAAAAATAAGAATAATGGCTTAGGGTTGCTGTTGACTGATCGTCGAATAACATTATTAAATAGTGTTTATAAACAAAATCACTTTACCTTAGCAATACAATCAAATTCTCACGGTACTAAAATAAGCTTAACATTAACCGATTGGCTATAATATGATGAGAGCAGTTTTAATAGATGACGAAATTTCTAACTTAGAAAACCTCCGTATTTTGCTAGAAAAGCATTGTCCGCAGATAACTATAATCGCAACAGCGCAAAGTGTAGGTGATGCAGTTGATGTTATTGAAAAATATGTGCCAGATTTAGTGTTTTTGGATATTCAAATGGGCGATCAGACAGGCTTTGATGTGCTAAAACTACTTCCAACGCGTAATTTCGAAGTTATTTTTGTTACTGCTTACGACCAATACGGAATAGAAGCGATAAAATTTGCTGCCTTGGACTATCTTTTAAAACCGATTGATATTGAAGAGTTAATGCATGCGGTAAAAAAAGCCGAGCGCAAATTTACAAGGCAAATACAAACCTCGCAACTCGATTTTTTATTGCAACAGCTTAAAAAGCCTGAACCGACCATAAGCAAAATTGCCTTACCGATGCAAAGCGAAATAAGGTATGTTTCACTATCAGAAATTATACGTTGCGAAGCAGATAACACATATACCCACTTCTTCCTTTCGAATGGTGAAAAGATATTGGTTTCTAAATCACTTAAAGAGTATTCAGATTTGTTACGACCCAACGGTTTTTTGAGAACTCACCAAAGCCATTTAGTAAACCCGAAATATGTAAAAAGTTGGCTAAAAGAAGATGGAGGTATTCTACTCTTAATATCTGGAGATAAAATACCTATTTCTAAGCCCAACAAGGATATTGTAAAACAAGCCTTGCAACAGTTTTAAATGTTAGATAGCTATCCCCGAACCCATACCAATGCTGATGTTCGAATCCTAATATTTTTAAACAAGAAAAGCTAATCTTGCGATTAGCTTTTCCTTTGTGATCCCGCTGGGATTCGAACCCAGGACCCATACATTAAAAGTGTATTGCTCTACCAGCTGAGCTACGGAATCTTACTCTTTTTTGAAGTTTCCTTCGTTGTTTGGAGTGATGCAAAGGTAGAAAAAACTAGCATACAGTGCAAATAAAACGACTATTTAATTACAAAGTCCTTTCTTGTCCTTTCATTTATAGGGAATTAATTTTTTAAAATTAAGAAATATAATCCCGATCTTCATTACTTAAAGTTGAATTTGGAACTGAAGATTGTTCAATTTCTGATGGATTAGCTGGATTTACTTGAATCACTTCTGTCTTTCTTTTCTTAGGTCTCAACAAAATACCCCCAATGATGATCCCGATAAAAAGAGTGATCGCTATAATTGATGATAATGCGAAGATGTGCTTACCAAAAAACCAAAATTCTACCGGAGCAGTGTTCTGCATAAAAAAAATCGTAATAATGACGACTAAAATTAAAAGTATGATCGTTTTGAAATTCATTTTTCGCGTTTTTATTTACCAAAAATAATCATTGTCATTGATACTTTATATTCTTAAAGGTGCAGGATCTATTATTCGTCTTGATAAGGTTCTGAAGACTAGAATGAATATTGCACACGGTTACTAAATTAATTAACTTGTATTAATATATAAATAAACTTCTATAAGCATGTATGACCGTCTAAAAAAGTTATTGTCACCGCTTTTTATCTTCTGCCTCGTACTATTGATCGCCAATGATTTTTATATGAAAGCAACTTTCCACAATGCGTTTACCGGAAAACTTTCTGATTTCTGTGGGTTATTTATTTTTCCTATTTTTTGGTCAGCGATATTTCCCCGTCATAAATTATGGATCTTTATCTTTACCGGAATATTGTTTGTCTTTTGGAAAAGTGAACTTGCCTCAGTATTTATAGAACTGCTAAATAGCTTATTTAACATCCAACGAACGGTCGACCTGAGCGATCTAATTGCGTTGCCAATGCTGTTTGTAGCCTGGTTTTACATAAAAACGATTCTATCATATTGATTGCTGATTCCTTAATAGCAAGATTAAGTACTTTGATTGTAGCAGGTATTACAATTTTCGCTTTCTGCGCAACCAGTCAGCAAAGGTATGTCCAATCTTTTGATCAGCCACAATATGTTCTCTTAAAATCAGCTACAGTTCCCGATTTAAATTTATATGATGAATTTGAATTTTACCCAAAGGATTCTCTACTTGTCGTTAAGGTCAATCATTGGTATATTAATCGACCCATTAGAAACGATGATTATAACAAGAACCATTCACTTAAAGATCTAGATAAAAATGTTGTGGCAAGGCTAGCAGATAGCGCCACTGTAATTCCTTACGGAAAAATAACTACTCTCATTATTAATACAGCGGAGGGTGAGGATTTTTTAAGATTTAATGGGGGACGCCTCGATGGTAAATTTAATAGAAAAGTAAATGATAAATTAATCATTCAAGGATTTTACAAAATGGGAGTAGAAGACTCAACTTGGACTTTTACTTCCGGTGACAGCGATAACGTCGTTGTACAAACATTTGTAAATGGAGAACGGACAAGTGTCAAGCAGTTTAATCATGGTAAATTGGTTGCTAAGACTCATATTAATACCAGAGCAGATACTATCCGAAATACATATGTTCAGATCAGTATTATGATTTTGGTTATCATTTTCATGATCCGATTTTTAATCAAGAATTACCGTAATACATTTCCTCAAGAACTTAAACTAAGATTAGTTTGGAAATGGTTAATATGTTTTCTATCACCAATATTTGTATTCCTATCCTACATTGGAATAAGGATTTTACTCATGGATTTCAATGAAGATATTTTTGTGATATTAGCATCATTTTTATTTATTTCTGTCGTTGTGTGCCCGCTTATGTTTGTTGTTGTATTTTGGATCAAATTACGAAAGGAAATGGATATCCTGTTATACTGCCTAATATTTGGACTTTTATGTAGCATATGGACTTCATGTGGTACACTAATAGCTTTGTATAATTAGTTTTTGTCAAAATTTGACGATGATAATGCTCTTCCCAAATTAAAAAAATGCAAATTCTGAATTGGATTAAAGCAGAGACTATAGTATCAACAGAAATTTATCCGGAAATTTTGAACCTCTCCATAATGTACCAAAAAGGATCCGATAGAACTTAAATACTACTATTTATGATCTTTTTTAATTTCTTAAATAGGAAGTGAACAGCTGCGTAAGTAAACAAGGAGAAAGCCAGATCTATGGCAAACGCCATTAAGGAATAATTACTGAAATGATGCATTTGACCTGTAAGCAGACTTTGTCCTGCACCCTCACTGTAGTACGTTAACGGAAATCCTACTGTAGTTAAACCATCATAGGCCATACCATTGTGATAAGAAAGCCAGCTCAGTAAAGCGAAGATCAGTAGCGTTGCTAACAGATAGGCCAATACTTTTTTATAGTTATTATGAGGTTCTTCGTACATGATCATTTAATTTATAAAAAGTCGCCTCTTAAAAAAAGAGGCGACTTTTTCAACTGTGATGGACAGCTATATGTTTTTATTTAAATTTATTTCGCATCGATATTGACCGCATTCAATCGTAATGAATTGAGAATAACGGATACTGAGCTTAAGCTCATGGCAGCGGCAGCAAGCATTGGCGATAACAAGATACCAAATGTAGGGTATAAAATACCTGCTGCAATCGGAATGCCTAAAACATTATAAAGGAAGGCAAAGAGTAGGTTCTGTTTAATATTGCGCACTAATTTATGGCTCAGTATTTTAGCTTTGGCAACACCCATTAAGTCGCCTTTCAATAAGGTTACTTCAGCACTCTCGATAGCCACATCAGTACCTGTACCCATTGCAATACCTATGTCTGCCTGTGCTAATGCTGGAGCATCATTGATACCGTCACCAGTCATTGCGACTACTTTATTTTCCTGTTGCAGCTTTTTAATCTCCATCAACTTATCTTCTGGTAGCGCTTGTGCTTTAAAGTGTTTAATACCCAATTCATCCGCTACAGCTTTAGCTGTTTTGGCATTGTCACCGGTTAACATAATTACATCAACACCATGATCCATCAGGTAATGGATAGCTTGTTTTGCCGTATCTTTTATTTTATCGGCAATGACGAGATAACCTAACAGTGTTGTTCCTTTAGCTAAGTAAGATACTGTACGGCCTTTTTCCTGTTCTACAGCAACTTGTTCTTTAATGCTTTCGCTGATCGTAATACCATCGTCCAATAACAACGATTCATTTCCAAGAAGCACTTTATCATTGGCAATATATCCAATAACACCTTTACCGTTTATGGTATCAAAACGATCTGTCTCTTTTAATGTTAGTTTTGACTCCTTTGCTTTCTTCACTACCGCTTCGGCTAGAGGGTGGGAGCTACTGGCATTGACTGAAGCTGCCAAGATCAACAATTCATCAACCGTACTGTCTGATGTACTGAATACCTCTTCCAAACTCGGCCTTCCTTCGGTTATGGTTCCGGTTTTATCTGTCACCAGTACATTCACTTTATCTAGCTTTTCGAGCGCTTCCGCATTCTTTATCAAGATACCATTTTTTGCACCTTTACCGATTCCGACCATGACCGACATCGGTGTTGCAAGCCCCAGAGCACATGGACAGGCTACGATAAGAACCGCCAAAGCATTGGCTAAGGCAAAGGCCAGTTTAGATTCTACTCCATAGATCATCCAGACGACAAATGTTAAAATAGCGATGGCAATTACTATAGGAACGAATATGCGGGATACACGATCGGTTAACTTCTGTATCGGTGCTTTACTTCGGCTTGCACTATTGACCATTTCTATAATTTGTGCCAATAGTGTATCATCACCGACACGGTTGGCTTTCATTAAGAATGACTGATTACCGTTAATCGTTCCAGCACTCACTTTATCACCTTCATTTTTATCGACAGGAACCGGTTCGCCCGTTAGCATGGATTCGTCAATCGAGCTATGTCCAGAAGTTATTTCTCCGTCTACAGGAATCTTTTCTCCTGGTTTAACTCGTAAAATTTGTTCTAACTGGATGTCTGCGACCGAAATTTTCTTTTCCACTCCATTTTCAACTAGATTAGCTTCTGCAGGAGAAAGTTTTATAAGTTCTTTAATAGCTGAATTCGTTCTTGAATGTGCTTTCGCTTCCATTAGTTGTCCCAATAGTACTAGCGTTAAGATAACGGCAACAGACTCAAAATATAGTGCAACCTGACCATGATGACCTAATAATGCATCCGGAAATAGGGATGGAAAGAATAAAGCCACTACGCTGTATAAAAATCCTGCTCCGGCACCTAGACCTATCAAGCTGAACATATTTAAGTTCCAAGTTTTGAAAGAGGTCCAAGCACGCTCAAAAAACATCCAAGTGGCATAAAAAACAACTGGAATGGTTAAAAATAACTGGATCCAGCCTGACATCTTTGGGGTGATGACTTGCCCGATCGGGTTACCAGGAATCATTTCACCCATTGATAATATAAATAAGGGAACAGTGAATAACAACGCTACCCAAAATTTCTTTTTTAGTGTTTGATATGTGTGATCATCTTCCTCTGTGTCGGCATTTGCTACTAAATCCATACCACAGATTGGACAAGAACCCGGTTTGTCACTTTGAACTTCTGGATGCATCGGACAGCTGTAAGTTAAAGCTGCTTTCTTTTCAGGCATTTTCTCTAAGTTCATACCACAGACTGGACAAGATCCTGGTTTATCATACAGTTTCTCGCCCTCACACATCATAGGACAATAATATTTACCCGCTGAACTGGCCGTGACCTTTGGAGTGCCCACTTTTTCATGTGAAGAAAAGCCTGTGGATTTAGTATCATGATGATGCTTATCTGCTTTATCTGCTAAAGATTCAACTGGAACGAGAAACATACCACAAACAGGGCAGGAACCTTTTTGGTCGTAAGTTTTATCATGACCTTCACAAAACATAGGACAGATATATTTACCCAATGGTGCGCCTGCAGTTTGGACTGTCTTTTCATCTTTATTTTTTGAAGAACAGCAAGAGGCGTTCGCACTTTCATCCTGTGTGTGTTTATTTTCCGATAATGACTCAACAGGTACTAAATGCATCCCACATATGGGGCAGGAACCTTCTTGGTCGTACGTTTTATCATGACCTTCACAGAACATAGGACAGATGTATTTACCTGATGACTTGTCCACCGTTTGGTTTATCTGTTCTCCGTTATTTTTTGATGAACAGCAAGAGGCGTTTGCACTTCCATTCTGTGTATGTTTATTTTCCGATAATGATTCTGCGGGTACTAAATGCATACCACAGACAGGACAGGAGCCCGGTAAAGCGTACGTTTTATCCTGACCCTCACAGAACATGGGGCAAATGTATTTGCCTGAAACAGCTACGGAACTTTTTTTCGATTGATCATCTGCTTTATGATAGACTGAGGTCTTTCCGTTGTGATGACTATTGTTCTGCTCAATGTGGTAATCACCAATTTCTGAAAGTGCTTTATTGCATTCATCTACATCAACACGATCTTCACTGTCAATAATCACTTCGGGTGGATCTAATGTAACAGTAGCTTTTACACCTGGTATCTCATTTAGCTTATCTTCGACATTTGTGCGACATCCATTGCAAGTCATGCCGGATATTTGATATTTTTGATTCATAATCTGCTTTAAATTAACCTATACAAATATCCCTCTTTAGACAAAAATAAATGCTGTAACATTTGAGGTTTAAATTATAAGATTTTAATTAAGCAAGAAATATCCTTTAAATGGATATTTAGCTATCAGTAAAAGAACAAAGAAATTATTACTTTGTTTGTAAATGAAAATAGACAATGGATTCAAATCATAACAGAGATAAAAGAGACAGCTCGGGGCGGACTTCTCATATTTTAAATACTTCAGCCAATTTACTGGGAATTTGTTTTCTAGTCTTAACGACAATAAAAACAATGAAACTCACAGAGGGAAGTTTAATTGATGAATGTGCCGCTATTGCTATTTTCATATTTATGTCCAGCTCTATAATTTCCTTTATTGCGATGAAAAGAGGTGATCTAAGGGAAGTTAAAAGACTGGAAAATATTGCCGATATCATCTTCTTAACAGGCTTATTTGTTCTGTTTGCGGCTTCTATATTACTTGTGTTTAATCTGATATAGCGGTATGACATGACAGTCAATGCTAATTCGTTTTTTAAACGTAAATTTTTGCACTGCAGCCACCATTTATAAGGGGAATAGAATGCGAAAATTCTTCCGGTATCGTTAGGTAATGGTCCGTAACTTATTCGCCCTCTCTTCGGGAAGGCTTCGGGAATTGTCTATTGTGCCTCTACTGTTTGTATACTGTTTGTCTACCTTTCCTCTACATAAACAGTAGAGGCGGAGTATAGGCATAGTAGAGGAACAGTAGAGGCATTCCGAATATGGGGCGAAGCAGACCCGAAGGGCAGTCAAATAAAACTCGAATTTGCGGAGAAAAGTTCTTGCCTTAGATAACTTGATCTTTTTTTAGTGTTGAATAAATTTTGTGCTTTATTACGAAGAATGTATAAGCTAAAAGTCCAAAGAAGTCCGTGAAAGTCCATGGAAGTCCGTAAAAGTCCGTAGTCCTCTCGAGAATGCTTGGACAGCGGTTCGATAATGATAGGGAACAACTCCGGGATTGGTTCGGGTGCGCTTCGACTGTTCTTCGACCATAAGACGAAAACAAGTCGAACAAATGGCGAACAAAATACGAACTAGTCTGCTCGTAATCTCAAAGAAATCCCGAACATCTCTCAAAAAAAAGTCGATCATTCCTAGTATATGATTAAAACATACAACAGATCGCCATCACTATGTCTCTACAATAGATCAGATTAGTTGAAAACAAGAGATTTAAGCAATTTAATCCACCAGGACAAACCTTTGCTAGATTGGTCTAACAGAACTCTTTAAATCGCTTAAAATTAGCTTCAATATAAAGCGGTTAATTTTCAGAATGTGCTGTTTTATAGATATATTGATCAATAGATTGCGACAGTAATTTCAAGGATATATGCCTCAGAATCTTATTGCAGAAAAAAGTAATGTTTAAATGCCTTTGAAAATAATAGGATTGTTAGAAAATTACATAAACAGCATAACTTCAGGATGTTTAAGGATCGTTTTGATCAAAGGTTTTGTTTCTCCCTCAATAATGGTTTTGTAGTGCGGTTCTGGAATGAAAAGTTTAAAGGTTTTCTTTTCAATTTTTATAACAAAAATTGCACCGTGTACCACCTGCTTATCATCGATAACCATTGAAAATTCATCAACCGGTTGATTAGCAAGCTTATTCTTTTCAACTAATTTTATAAGTTTTTCCATAGCCAAAACTACATATTCTCGTCAATATAATGCGATATATTGACGAGAATATCATTAATTTTTAGCGATTAAATCTCTTAATGCAACGGAAGCGATTGCTCCTCCGAATGCGGCTGGCAGATAAGACATCGTTCCGTATGCAGATTTCTTATAGTTACTGCCATCGGTATACAATAGGGATGCTTTATCTGGCAATTCTGTAGAAAATACTGCTTTAAAACCACTTCTTATCCCATGTTTATATAACTTTTTACGGATATGATGAGCAAGTTTACAATTATAGGTTTCTCCTATATCGGCAATTTCTATTTTTGTAGGATCCATTTTTCCCCCAGCTCCCATAGAACTTACAAAACGAACTTTACGCTCTAGAGCCTGACGGATAAAAAATAATTTTGGCGTGATACTATCAATTGCTTCCACTGCATAGTCAGGATTAAGATCCAATAGATCGGAAATCTTTTCAGGAAGAACGAAATCTTCAACAATAGTCAAATCCAGCTCAGGATTTATAGATAACAACCGATCGCGCATGATCTGTGCTTTAGATTGACCATGGTTGGTTGCCAATGCTGGTAGCTGTCTGTTTCTATTAGAAGGATCTACAGTGTCGCCATCAATGATGGTCATTTTGCCAACACCGCCACGGCAGATAAATTCCGCTGCAAACGATCCTACGCCTCCCAATCCCAAAACCATGACATGAGAATTTGCCAATTTTTCTAAAGCTTCACGCCCCACTAATGCCTCTGTACGCGATAGCCAAGTTAAGTCTTTCATATTTTACTCAAATACAAGTTGATAGTTTCTTATTATGTTTTCTTTTAATTCATTTATTGATATCTTTTTCAATTGTGCTGCATAAGCGTACAATTCTCTGATATCGGCATGCGCATCATCGGTCTCCAAAAAGAGCTGTTCAAGAGGAGTCGCTACAAGCGTTTCATCTAATTTTCCCGTGAGAATTGATGAACCAAAGGAGAGGTAATATCCTTTTTTAAGCAATTGCTCAGCAAGTTCTTTATTCTTGTTAAATCCATGAAAAATGGTGTGACCTGTGAAATTTTCACTTTTTAAAACTTGCTGTACTTCGTCAAAAGCACGGACGCAATGAATGATCAATGGCTTACCGTATTCTTTTGCTAAGCTAACTTGTTTTTGAAAAACGTCTTGCTGCACATTTAGGGGCACAGATATTACTTTATCCATACCACATTCCCCGACAGCTAGAATTTCTTGATCAAGAAGCAATTCTTGCAGGATCGATATGCCTTTAAAAGGGTCACTTTCACTGATGTGCCATGGGTGTAACCCCGCAGTTACTGGCGGTAAATAATGATCATCTGGATCAGCATTCAGTATAAGATTAAATACGTCAAAGCGTTCAGTCTCTGATGAGTGATGCTGATGGGTATGGATATCAATATATATCTGTGTCATAATCAGGCGCAAATTTCAGAAAAAAAAATGATGTTTGAGAATTTTATCTACTAAAGATATAGATATTTATTGAATATGTATATCAAGAACTTGCAACATTCCATTTGCCTTTAACAAGCATTCTTGATATTCGTCTTCAGCATTTGCCTGAACGGTAATAGCACCGCCTGTCTGAAAGGACAGATATTTACTTTGTGCATTGTATAAAATGGTCCGGATCACAACATTGAAATCAAAATCACCTTCAGGACCGAAATAACCGATGGATCCTGCATATAAGGAGCGTCTTGTTGCTTCAACTTGATCACAGATCTGCATGGCAGCAATTTTAGGAGCTCCGGTCATTGAACCAGCAGGGAAGGTATTTTTAATAACTTCAACATCCGCTACTTTTTCATCGATTTCACAGGTAATGGTCGAAATCATCTGATGAACGAGTTTAAATGTCTGAATTTCGAACAGACGATCTGCTTTGACAGATTTTGGTACTGCGCTTTTCGTGAGATCATTGCGAACTAAATCTACAATCATCACATTTTCAGCAATTTCTTTCGTAGAGTTTAACATGCCTTGGACGATCTTTTGATCTTCTTCAACAGTTTTTCCTCGCTTTGCAGTTCCTTTTATAGGTTGGGAAATGAGCTGTTGATTCCTTTTCGCCAGAAATCTTTCTGGAGATGCGGAAAGGATGTACTTCTTGTTGAATTTAAAAAATGCCGCAAACGGCGTAGGGGAGATGCTGTTCAATTTTTCAAATGCCGCTACGGGATTTAAGTTGACCTGATCAGCATAAAACTCCTGGCAGAGGTTGACTTCGTAAATATCTCCTCTTTGGATATGATCTTGCATTTTATTAAATGCAAGCATGTATTCAGCCTTAGACCATCTGGTCTGTATCTGGCCATCAAAACCCACAGAACCGGTCTGCCATGTAAAATCTAAAATGGTTTGATAGATTTGAGCAGGATTTTCAGCTGTTATCCAAACGGTATTTCCAATTGTTTTGATCGTAACTGCAGGAACAAAGAAATAGGCTAATGGAAATCCTAAAGGATCATCATGATGTGTTTCCAGTTCTTCGATCTCATTCTTCAGATCGTACGAAAAAAAACCAGGAATATAAGTATCTGGATAATCGTCTATAAATTTCTGAACATCCTGAAGAGTATTACCGGAAGTCGAGGTGTAAGAGGAAGTTGCTTTTACTGCAATTAAGCAGTCAAATGCACTCCACTGATCGCTATGTCCATTGGAATGGAGATAAGCTACTTCATCAAATTGCGCTGCCCATTGCAGCGCTTTTTGATGAAAATTATTCGTTGAATCTATAACAAAATTGTCTTCGACCCGCATTAACTATTTAGTCAATTTTAATGTTTGTTTACGATCTGGACCAACAGAAAGGAACGTGATAGGCACTTCTAATGCTTTCTCTAGATACGTAATGTAATTTTGTAATGCTGCAGGGATTTCACTTTGTTGAGTGATACCAGTCAGATCTTGATTCCAGCCGTCGATTTCTTCAAGAATAGGCTCAGCCTCGTTCGTGATAATCTCATATGGCATGTAATCGATTACTTTTCCTTCATGTTTGTAGTGTGTACAAACTTTGATTTTTTCGAAAGTATCCAGCACATCAGCTTTCATCATGATCAATTCGGTAACACCGTTTAACATGATGGCATATTTTAAAGCAGGAATATCAATCCAACCAGTACGACGTGCGCGACCTGTTGTTGCTCCAAATTCATGACCTAATTTACGTAAGTTTTCACCTACTTCATCATGTAATTCAGTCGGGAATGGGCCTCCACCTACGCGAGTAGCATAAGCTTTGAAGATACCATATACTGCACCAATTTTATTTGGAGCAATACCTAAACCTGTACATGCGCCCGCTGTAGTTGTGTTTGAAGATGTAACGAATGGATAAGAACCAAAGTCAACATCTAACAAAGTACCTTGAGCACCTTCTGCCAATACTTTTTTACCATCCTTTAAATATTGATTGACTAAATGTTCTGAATCAACATGTGGAATAGTTTTAATGAATTCGATAGCAGCTAAGAAAGCTTCTTCTTTTTCAGAGAAATCAGGGATTTCACCGTAGTGTGATAAAATAGAAAGGTGTTTTTCTCTCAATTTTTCGTAACGTTCTTTGAAATCTGGCAATGTAGTATCACCCACACGTAGGCCATTACGACCTGTTTTATCCATATAGGTAGGACCAATACCTTTTAAGGTAGAACCAATTTTACCGTCACCCATTTTTGATTCTGAAGCAGCATCTAGTAACTGGTGAGTAGGAAGGATTAAATGCGCTTTACGAGCTAACACTAAATTTCCTTTACCTACTGGATCAAATCCAGCAGTTTTTAAATTGTCTAGTTCTCTCTTTAAGATAATCGGGTCGATAACAACACCATTTCCGATTAGGTTAAGAGTTCCTTCATTGAAGATACCCGAAGGGATCGTGTTTAAAACGAATTTTTTGTTATCAAACTCCAATGTGTGTCCGGCGTTAGGGCCGCCTTGGAAACGAGCAATTAAATCGTATTGTGGACAAAATACATCAACGATTTTACCTTTACCTTCGTCTCCCCATTGTAAGCCCAAAAGCACATCAACTTGCATAGCTTTTAAAGTATTGTGATTAAGAATTTATGTTAATTTTTTGAATTATCTAAAAACAAAATGTTCAGAAAAATGAGCAAATCATTTTCTGAACAAATGTACTATTATATTTCGCCAATCCTGAGATTAATTTGAAATAACCTCTTCTTTTGCTTTTGAGGCAGCGATTTTTTGTTGGCAATCATTACAAACACCATACAGATTTAACGAGTGATGTTTAATATCGAATTTTAATAAATCACCCATTAAGCTTTGAATCTGGTTGATACGTGGATCACAAAATTCCACCACGATATTACATTCAATACAAATGACGTGATCGTGTTGTTTAAAGCCATAGGATTTTTCAAATTGAGCCATATTGCGCCCAAATTGATGTTTAGTAACTAAGTCACAGGATACCAACAATTCTAACGTGTTGTATACAGTGGCACGGCTAACTCGGTATTTTTTATTCTTCATATGGATGTACAATGATTCTACATCAAAGTGATCTGTACGGGAATAAATTTCTTCTAAAATAGCATAACGCTCTGGAGTTTTTCTCAGATTTTTATTTTCTAAGTAAGCTTCAAAGATCTTTTTTACTGTTGCGTAATTTTCAGCTGCGTTCATATTAATCAATAAGATTCTTTACAAATTTACCAATTTTGATTCAATTATCGTAGTATTAAAAAAATGTGATATTCAGCTGATGTTTAACTCTCAGATTCATATCGTGAAACAGTGGTAATGCCGCGTACTTGTTTAAGCGTTTTCATGAGATTTTCCAATTGTTCTGTATCATTTACAAAGACCATAATATGTCCTTCAAAGATTCCTTCGTTACTGGTAATACTTAAGGAGCGAATATTAACTTTAAACTCCTGAGATATGACGGTGGTGATCTTATTGACCAAACCAACATCATCGATACCGACAATACGTAATCCGGTCAAGAAAGAAACATCCGTTTGGGATGTCCATTTAGCCTTCATAATGCGGTAACCGTAGTTCGCCATTAATTTGGATGCATTTGGACAGCTGGTACGGTGTATTTTTATACCGTCGTTTACAGTCAAAAATCCAAATACATCATCTCCAGGTATTGGGTTACAACAAGGAGCAAGGGTGTAATCGATTTTCTGCAAATCATCACCTAACAAGAGGGTATCCTGATCTTTTTTACTGAATTTCTCTACTAAACCACCAATATGTGTATTAAATTGGGTGCTTTGGGTACTCAATGTCGCATCGTTGTTTTTCTCGTGCGCCACAAATTCGCGCAATTGTTTAATATCAACGAGTCCTTTGGCTACATTATAAAACAGATCCTGCGAACTTGGAAATTTAAGGAAATTCGCAATTTTATTAATATTATCAGTGTTATAGGTAATCTTTAACGTTTTCAGCTTACGCTCCAGAATTTCTTTACCATCTTCCGCCACACGACGTCTTTCTTCTTTCAGTGAAGAACGGATTTTGGATTTTGCTTTTGCTGTCACGACAAAATTCAACCAGTCTTCTTTTGGTGTCTGTTTGCTCGATGTTATGATCTCTACTTGATCACCATTTTGCAAAACATGACTTAAAGGCACCAATTTATGGTTGACTTTTGCACCGATACAGGTTGCTCCGATATCCGAGTGGATTTCAAAGGCAAAATCTAATGCAGTGGCTTCATGTGGCAGTTGAATAAGGGCTCCTTTTGGCGTGAAAATAAAGATCTCATCGGAGAACAAATTCATTTTAAAGTCGTCCACAAAGTCCAGTGCATTCTGTTCCGGATTGCTCAGTACATCTCTAATTTTTTTGATCCACTGGTCTAATCCACTGTCCGAATTGGATTCTTTATATTTCCAGTGTGCCGCAAAACCTTTCTCCGCAATTTCATTCATGCGGCTGGTTCTGATCTGAACTTCGACCCATTGACCACGAGGTCCCATAACCGTGGTATGTAGAGACTCATACCCATTACCTTTAGGTGATGATACCCAGTCCCTTAAGCGATCAGGGTTTGGGCGGTACAGATCGGTTACAATAGAATACACTTTCCAACATTCTGTTTTTTCACGCTCATCATCGGTATCGATGACAATACGGATGGCAAATAAATCGTAAACCTCTTCGAAAGGAATCGATTTTTTACGCATCTTGGTCCAGATGGAATGAATGGATTTGGGTCTGCCGAAAATTTGCGCTGTTATACCTTGTTCCTGTAATATTTCTTGCACAGGCTGAATAAAGTCGGAGATAAATTTCTCTCTTTCCGCCTTTTTTTCGTTAAGTTTTCGAGCGATAAACTTGTAGGTGTCGGGATCTGTGAACTTCATGGATAAGTCTTCCAATTCAGACTTGATCGCATATAAACCCAGTCTATGTGCCAATGGAGCATATAAATAACTGGTTTCTGAAGCAATTTTCAATTGCTTATCACGTGCCATAAATTCCATGGTACGCATGTTATGCAGGCGATCCGCTAGTTTGATCAAAATAACACGGACATCATCTGCCAATGTTAATAACATCTTACGGAAATTTTCTGCCTGCATGGAACTGTTCGGATCAAAAATTCCCGAAATTTTTGTCAGTCCATCAATGATACGACGCACTTTTTTACCAAACATCTGCTCGATCTCATCGAGTGTAATGTTGGTATCTTCAACCACATCGTGTAAGAGGGCACAAACTATTGAAGTTGTACCTAAACCAATTTCTTCTGCAGCAATCTGAGCTACGGCAATCGGATGGAAAATATAAGGTTCGCCAGATTTTCGACGCATTTCTTTGTGACTTTCTAATGCGAGATCAAATGCTTTTCTGATCATCTGCTTGTCACCTCGTTGCATCGTTGGTTTACATGCGCGTAGTAATGCTCGGTATCTTTTACGTATTTCTTTATTTTCTGCTTCTATATCAATCACATAATCTTTCATAAACTTGCAGTTGCATTATGATTTTAAAAATACATTTCTTAAATTAGTTATTGTTAATTTAAAGGAATAAATAGTAAACCCGATTTATTTTTATTAAATGTAATAATTTTTTAATACTATTGACAAAAAAAGACAATTTTTAAATTGTAATGATCAGAATAAACTTACGCTGGATACTATCTTTACTTGCTTTTATCCCTTTTTTTGGGATGTCTCAAGCACTGACAGTACCGCTCTACGGGGAGGGGCAGCAACAAGTAATTGAAGAGTATAATATGACCACATTAGAGAGTGGCGAGAGGCTTCCTTGGTTCTTAATTCCAGAGGTCAAAATATCAAAACCAAGAATATGGACTTCGGAAGATGCTAAAAAACAGTACCTAAGGCTAAGACGAAATGTGTTAAGGGTATTGCCTTATGCTATATTTGCTCAAAAAAGATATGATCAATTAGACCGGGAACTTGCATTGGTTTCTGATAAAAAAGAACAGAAAAAGTTGATCGAAACATGTGAGAATGAAGTAAAGTCGATGTTTAATCGGGAAATTAAAAATATGAGTATTACACAGGGGAAAATTCTCATTAAACTTATAGACCGACAAACAGGACATTCGAGCTATGAAATGGTGAAACAGATGAAAGGTGGGTTATCTGCTTTTTTATACCAAGGGGTAGCTAAAATATTTGGACATAACCTAAAAAGTACTTACGATCCGAGAGAAGATTTTGAAATAGAAAATATCATTAGAGAATTTCAAAAAACGAGAAGAGATCCACAGTATTTTTAAAAATTATTAATTTATGAAGACAGTTTATGATTTTAAAGCCCTACAGTTCAATGGTCAAGAAAAATCATTAGCTGACTATAAGGGAAAAGTATTACTCATTGTAAATACGGCCAGCCAATGCCTGTTTACGAGCCAATTTAAATCCTTAGAAAAACTTTACCAGACCTATAAAAATGACGGTTTTGAAATTCTTGCTTTCCCATCTAATAATTTTGGAAAACAGGAACCACTAACTGGTTATACGTTAGAGACTTTTTGTAAAATTAACCAACAAGTTCATTTTTCTGTTTTTAAACGTACACATGTGGTTGGCGAATATGCCTCGCCCTTGTATCGTTATCTGGCTCAAAAGGAGGAAAATGGACATGTTTCGAGTAAACCACTATGGAATTTTCACAAATATCTGATCAATAAAAATGGAGAGGTAGTCGACTATTTTTACTCAACAACCTCACCAACGGCGTCTAGAATCAAAAAACGTGTTGAGCAATTATTATCTGAAGGGTAGAAAGAACGAAATGTTTACTACTTTTGTCTATATTTAGTTGGTTAAACATTGAAAATAGACTCGCATGATAAAACTTGATTTATTAGTAATTACTGTGCATCCGGATGATGCAGAATTAGGGGCCGGAGGTACAATAGCAAAATATGTTGCTGCGGGTAAAAAAGTAGGTATTGTAGATCTTACGAGAGGGGAACTTGGTACTCGCGGTACTGCTGAAACCAGAGATCGTGAAGCAAACGATGCAGCAGCAATATTGGGCTTAACGGTAAGAGATAACTTAGCGCTACGTGATGGTTTTTTCAATAATAGTGAAGAAGATAAGCTTGCTGTCATTCAGGCGATCCGTAAATATCAACCAGAAATTATAATCACAAATGCCATTACTGACCGCCATCCTGATCATGGCAGAGCAGGTCACATGGTGAATGAAGCATGCTTTTTGGCAGGTCTAAGGAAAATAGAAACGATTGCAGACGGAATTTTACAAGAAGCTCACCGTCCTAGATTGGTGCTGCAGATGATTCAGGATTATTATATTAAACCTGATATTGTACTGGATATTACGGATTATTATACGATCAAGGAAAAATCAATACTAGCGTATAAAACACAGTTTTATACAGGCGAAGACACGAATCTCGACGAACCGCAGACCTATATTTCGAATCCCGATTTTATGGAATCTACAGCTGCAAGGGCGCGTGAATTTGGTAGATCGATACAGGTAAAATATGCTGAAGGGTTTACGGCAAAGAAAATATTAGGTGTTGATGATATATTTCATCTGATTTAATTTAAAATAATCAAATAAAAGCCGTTTCTTTATTATATTAAGAAACGGCTTTTGCTTTTACAGCATATATTACATGAAAAATCAACAATTCTCGCTACAGGATCGAATAAAAAGTTTTGCATATGCATTCAATGGTTTCAAAATACTGTTGATAGAAGAACATAATGCGCGTATTCATGTAGCGGCAACTATTGTGACCATTGTTGCTGGAATTTACTTTGATATCGCCGCGATTGAATGGATGATCATCTTACTCTGTATTGGTGCTGTTTTTGCGCTTGAAATAATTAATTCCGCTATTGAAAATCTTGCGGATTTGGTTTGTCAGGAAAAGAATGATTTTGTAAAAAAAGCGAAAGATCTAGCAGCTGCCGCAGTATTAACAGCAGCGATCGTTTCTGTGGTTATAGCAATGTTCATTTTTGTTCCAAAAATAATGGCGATATGGTTTTAATTAGGGCTTACGAGCTACGGGATCGGGATGTCGTACTCAATATTATGCAAGAAAATATTCCAGCTTACTTTGCTCAGGATGAAAAAGAGGATTTGAAGTATTATCTGGATTTTGAGATGCAGCAGTTTTTTGTTCTTGAAGTAGACAATAGAGTGGTGGCATGCAGTGGCATTACCGTTGAGCCGGAAGAGAATAGGGCTGTAATCTGTTGGGATATGGTTCTTCCTGCAGAACAGGGTAAGGGATATGGCAAAAAGTTGCTGGAACACCGTATAGCAATTTTAAAAGAGCTGAAAACGATCGACCGCATCATTGTCCGTACTTCGCAACGTACTTATCTATTTTATCAGAAAAATGGCTTTGTTTTAAACCAGATTGTAAAAGATTACTGGGCGAAAGATTTTGACTTATACAGTATGGAATTGCTCTCTTAATCAAGTAAATTAAATAAAAAAGAGATCAATATAAAAAGAGGGATAATTAGAGCGGCAATGATATTGAATCTGAATTTTGGAATTTCGTTTTTACGGTATAAGAAAACAGATTCTACTATTAAATAGATCATCCATAGGAGCAAAAAGATTCCCATATAAAAAATTATAGCTAAGCTATCGGCTGTACCGCAACGTCTATTTGGATCTAACTGGGACATACCGATGGGAATGGCCATAAATAAAAGAATGATCAATGCGACTATTCTGATTAGAACGTGTTTTGTCATACCATCTTTTTTATTAATACACATACATAAAAAAAGGTAACCTTTCTGGTTACCTTTAACTGTTTTTTACAATCGAAATTGTTATTTCTTTTTGTCAATTTTATAAAGACGTCCTAGATCTGTAATGGCATAAAGCGCTCCATCTTTACCTTGTGTGATATCTCTGAAGCGTTGTCCTTCTTTTGCTAATAATCTCTCTTCACCAACGACTTTATTATCCTTAATAACGAGACGGGCAATATGCGTACTGCTTAGTCCACTGATGAATAGATTGTTTTTCCATTCAGGAATGGCATCTCCTGTATAGAATGTAATACCGCTAGGTGATAATACGGGATCCCAGTAATAAACCGGTTGCTCTAATCCTTCTTTTTGTTGGATAGGTTCTCCAATTTTTTCACCACTGTACTCTAAACCGTAAGTAATGATTGGCCAGCCGTAGTTTTTGCCAGGCTCGATACGGTTCAATTCATCTCCACCGCGAGGGCCAAATTCTGTCTCCCATAAATCACCCGTTTCAGGATGAAGTGCCAACCCTTGAACATTTCTATGCCCGTAACTGTAAATTTCTGGTCTTACATCTGCTTTCCCTGCAAACGGATTACCCGCTGCTGGAGTGCCATCTGTTGTTATTCTAACAATCTTGCCTAATCCTGATTTTAGATCTTGTGCCTGAGGTCTGGTGGCTAAATCTGAACGTTCACCCGTACTTACAATTAAATTGCCTGATTTATCAAATAGGATACGCCCACCATAATGTAGTTTACCTTTGTACTTTGGTGTAGCGCGGTAAATAACTGCGACATTTTCAACTGTCTTCTCATCTGCGGCTAATTTTCCTTTCCCGACAGCTGTTAGGTTTCCTTCGGCACTTGGCTCAGAAAAAACAAAATAGATCATTCGGTTTGTTTCAAAATTAGGGTCTATCGTTAGTCCTAATAAACCACCTTGACCATCTGTGTCTACTTTAGGTAGACCTGTTATCGGTTCAGAAACTTTACCGTCAGCAGTTGCTATTCTAAAGGTTCCTTCTTTTTCGGTAATGAGTAAACGTCCGTCCGTTAAAGATGCAATTCCCCAAGGAGACTTCAATGTTGTATTGAGTACAACTCCTTCAAATGGTGTAGTCGTTTTTACAGCAGCGATACGAGTCTGACCTTCAAAGGCAGGTTTATATTTTGTATTTGCCGCATTCGTTTCTACAGGAGGATATATACTATCTACTGTATTATTGTTCGTTTCAGCACCTGTAGTACCGTTAGAACAAGAATATAATGCGAAAGAACTAATCAGGATTGTGGCTAATTTACTTTTCATAGACAAATTTAATTGTTTCATATTATATAAAAATATAAATAATTTATTTAAAAATTACATGCAAAGCGTATTATCATGAAATAAAGCCTTTTACATACTGACGTGTAATTTCATGTTTGGGATTTAACAGTACTTCTTCTGTTTTTCCAAATTCAAGAATTTCCCCGCCATAAACAAAGATGATATAATCCGAAACACGGCGTGCCTGTCTCAGAATATGCGTAACCAATACAATGGTATAATCTTTCTTGAGTTCAATAAGTAGATTTTCGATCGTCTGCGTCGATATTGGATCTAGTGCAGAGGTCGATTCATCGCCTAATATAATCTCAGGCTTGACAGCGAGCCCACGTGCCAGGCATAGGCGCTGCTGCTGTCCAATGGAAAGCCGCGTAGCGGATTGATCCAGCCGATCTTTCACTTCTTCCCAAAGTCCGACATTCTTCAACTGTGTTTCTACGATTTCATTTAATTCCTTCTTTCCTCTTGTCCCATGGATGCGAGGGCCATAAGCGACATTGTCATATATCGACATCGGCAGCGGAAATGGTTTTTGAGAAAGTAAGCCCATTTTTTTTCGAATATGTGTTACTTCGGCATTTGGGGCATATATATCTTCACCATTGACAAATACAGAGCCTGACACCTGAACTCCTTTCGTATCATCAATAAGCCGGTTTAAGGTTTTCAGTAATGTCGTTTTCCCACAACCAGAGGGACCAATGATCGAGGTAATGCTGTTATTAGGCAACGACAGATTGATGTTTTTCAAAATATGATGACCGTCAATATGAATATTCAAATCCTGTATCTGAATATGCGGTTGAATAGCCGGTCTTACAATTTGTGTTTGTTCTGTTTCGATGATAGGATGTGCGTGCATATGACAATAATTAGAATAATAAAAGTTAAGATAAGTGCTGATGCGTAAGCACGGCCTTGAACTTCTGGAATAGGACTGCTCAACTGGAAGAAGATCGCTAATGGCAATGTTGCGGCGGGTTCGTCAATATAACGGGGTAAATTGTCGCTAAATCCTGTTGTTAACAAAACTCCGGCAACATCTCCGATAGATCTTCCAAATGCAAGTAAGATTGCGGTAAATATTCCTTGTTTAATGTGTAAAATAAAAACTTTTGCGACTTCCCATTTGGTCGCACCTAAAGATAAAGTAACATGTTTTAAGTCTGTGGGAACTGTTTTGATGATTTCATCGACTGTTCGCACCACAATGGGTATCGTTAGCAGTGTAATGGTGATAATTCCACCTAAAAGAGATGCGCGGATGCCAAAATAAACCATAATGGTAAATCCTACAGCTCCATATACGATAGAAGGAATTCCGTATAGGATATCAAACATTAATTTCGAGTACTGCGCTAGTCTCGATGATGTTTTGATATATATATTTAAGTATAAGGCGATCGGCACACCGATTAAGGTCGCCAATATAGTTGCTACACCTGCAAGGTATAGGGATCCTAATATGGCATTTAAAATACCACCTTCTTTACCCATGTAAAAGCCGCCCTTTGGTAATTGACTCACCATTTCCCAAGATAAATAAGGTAAACCTTTATATAAGATGGTGCCGATTATAAAAAAAAGTGAACCGGTAACCAACATTCCGGAAAGATGCATGAAACCTTTTGCAACTTTCTCTTTAAAAAGTCTTGTTTTAAGATTATCCATTATGCTTGCCCTCCAATCTGTTTAATATGATGCGTGAAATGAGGTTGAATCCGAAAATAATAACGAAAAGGAGTAAGGCTGAAAACATCAGTGCCGAATCGTATAATGGAATTGACATCATTTCCCCAAAATTGTTTGCAATGAGTGCGGGAATAGGATAACCAGCATCAAATATGGATGTCGGTATTTTGGGAACATTACCACAGACCATCAAAACTGCAATTGTTTCGCCGAATGCTCTGGAGATCGCCAATACAATTGCTGCTATTATACCAGGTTTTGCTCTTCTAAGTATGACTTTTTGGGCAGTTTCCCATTTGGTAGCGCCCAAAGACAGTGATGCTGCTTTAAGTTCTGCCGGTACCGTTTTTAAAACCTCGACCATAATGCTGATCATGATCGGGAAAATCATCACTGCGAGTACGATTCCTCCAGCTAAAACAGTGTAACCCGAAGTCGAAACAGCAAAAATGGGCGCAATATAAGATTGTATTGCAGGTACGATAAATAATACACCCCAAACCCCGTATAACACAGGAGGAATGGCTGCCAGAACATTGATAAGCGGTAATATGACATTTTTCAAGGTGTCTGACGCATACTCTGTTAAATAAATAGAGGTTAAGATACAAAGTGGGCATGAAATCAATAGCGCAACCAATGTGACACTAAGTGTGCCCATAATAAAGGGTAGGAAACCAAAACTTCCTTTCATAGGTGCCCACACATGATTTGTCAATAGTTCAAGAATGTTAAAAGATTCAAATAAGGGTACTGATTTAAAAGTCAGTCCGATACCGATTATAATGACAACTGAAAGTGAAATGAGCAACAAAACAAAACTAACCTGTTTTGCGATTGCATTTTTTAATAACCTTGTTTTTAGCATATTACAGTTTAATCAGTTCTTTATTAATTAACGACTCTGTTAATGGCACATATCCATTTTCCAATAAATAACTCTGCGATTTTTTCTTTAGCACAAATGAAATGAATTCTTTAACGAGCAAATTATCAGGCTTCCCTTTTGTGATAAACGAAAGATCTCTGGCTGGTGGGCTAGGGTAATGGTTGTTACTCACAGCATCCGTTAAATCATCTATGGTACTATAAAAATCTTCGTTTTCACTGATGTGCCCATCTGCATTTAGATCGATTGGCAAGACATCAATTTTATCCATAACTTTTTTTGTTTTTAAGTCATAGACGTAATTGATGTTGTTAAATCCTATGGCATTTTTATCGTCTTTAATTGCCTGTGCAATTCCTGGATCACCAAAGATTCCCACGCCTTTTAAATCCTCCTGCTTACTTTTAAAGAAATTGGCCCAAGTTTCAGCGGCACCGGCGGCATCAGCACGTGTGTACACGATCACCGGATCTTTTGAAAATCGCGCGTCTATCTCGTTCCAGGTTTTATATTTTTTATTGATAAAGATATTTTTGAGTTCCGCATGGGTCAGACCACGTTCTTTAAGTAGGGTGTAATTTGGATTTTCGGCATTAATGGTACAGATCACAGCATCTTTAGCAACATGGATAGGAAAGGCGCCTTTTGCTATTTCCTGCGGATGAAGATCGCGGGAAATAAGTCCGATGTCGACCATGCCGGTCAATGCATCTGCAATTCCTTTGCCTGCTCCGCCAGCTGAAATATTAAAGCGCACATGTGGATGTTCCTTTTTAAACTCTTCACTCCATAAGACTACTAAAGGATAGAGTGCAAACGCTCCAGATAAGGAAATATTACCTTCAAATCCTCTTTCTTTTGTATAGCCATTCTCTATTTTAGGAGCACACGCGTTATTCGTAAGTAACAACAATAAGCTTAAGATAAGTATATTACGGTTGTTTTTTTTCATTTTATCTATCTCTATAGGATTGGTCTACAATAATATTTTTGACAAATATATATTAATTTAATAGATTTTATAGATTATATAGTTTTTTTTTCTACTTTTGAACCAAATAGAAGAGAATACAGACCAATAAATAGAATTTCAGCATATGCAAAGTTTCCGTACAGAGCTTGAAAACCCTGTGGTTGAGCAAGAGATTATTGATTTAGAAAAGAAAATTAGACTTTTTCAGGAAGGGAAAATTACGGATGAAAAATTTCGTTCATTGCGCCTTGCAAGAGGGGTTTACGGTCAACGTCAACCTGGAGTGCAAATGGTGCGTATTAAATTACCTTTTGGAAAAGCAACTTTCAAACAAGTGATTAAAATATCTGATGTATCGGATGAATATGCGATTCGCAATCTGCATATCACGACCCGTCAGGATATTCAGATACACTTTGTTAGTCTAGATCGCACACCAGAGTTATGGGCCAAATTGGCAGAGGATGATATTACTTTACGTGAAGCCTGTGGTAATACTGTGCGTAACGTAACGGCATCACCTACAGCCGGAATAGATCCAAAAGAACCTTTTGATGTTTCTCCGTATGCGCAGGCCGTTTTCGAATTTTGTTTAAGAAACCCGATCTGTGCGGAAATGGGTCGTAAATTTAAAATGTCATTTTCTTCATCAGATGATGATACTGCTTTTTCATATATCCATGATCTTGGCTTTATTCCTAAAATACAACTTATTGATGGTAAAGAAGAACGTGGTTTTAAAGTTCTGTTAGGTGGTGGATTGGGTTCTCAACCTTTTCTAGCGCACTTGGTACATGAATTTTTACATGAAGATCAGTTGATTCCGTTTGTTGAGTCTTCTTTACGTGTATTTGACCGCTATGGCGAGCGTAATAATAGAAATAAAGCACGCTTTAAATACCTGATCCAAAAATTGGGTATTGATGAAGTGTTAAGATTAATTGCTGAGGAACGCGTTGCTAATAATGTAAAATCTTTTCAGATCAACCGCGATACAATCACGCAACCGACTCCACCGGATACAGATGCCGTGGAAAGTTTATCTTTGGATTTAGATCCGGATTACCTGATCTGGAAGTCAACAAATACTTTTGAGCAAAAGCAGCAAGGTTTTTATGGTGTATTTGCTAAAATATCTACGGGCGATCTTCCAACTGAAAAAGCGCGAGTTTTGGTTGCTGGACTGGAAGGTCTGGTTGCCGATGAAATTCGTTTCACTCAGAATCAGGGATTGTTGCTTAAGTATGCTACCGAGAAAACGCTTCCTCATATTTTTAAATTATTGACGAAGCTTGAGTTGGCTTCTCCTGGATTTGAAAGCACGTCTGATGTGACCACCTGTCCAGGAACGGATACATGTAATCTGGGTATTTCAAACAGTACAGAGATGGCACGGGTTATTGAGTCGTACATTCGTGATTTTTATGCCGATTTTGTTTACAACCGTGAACTGAAGATCAAAATTTCAGGCTGTATGAACTCTTGCGGACAGCATGGATTGGCGCATCTGGGTTTTCATGGAAGTTCTGTAAAAGCAAACGGTAAAGTCGTTCCTGCTGCACAGGTCATGATCGGTGGTGGTACTGTTGGTGATGGTGTAGGTCGAGTGGCCGAAAGAATTATCAAAGTACCGACCAAAAGAGTGCTGCACGTGGTTGACCTGGTTTTAACGGATTATAAAAAGAATGTTCAGGAAGGTGAAAACTTTCATGCTTACTATGACCGTCAGACCAAAAACTATTTCTACACCTTATTGAAACCTCTGGCTGATCTAACAACACTATCTGATGATGAATATATTGATTGGGGTCATCAGGAAACTTTTGAAACAGCGATCGGTGTGGGTGAGTGTGCGGGTGTCATGATTGATCTTGTTGCTACTTTGATCTTTGAAGCTGAAGAAAAAAGAGCTTGGGCGGTTTCTGCTCTTGAGGAGAAAAAGTATGCGGATGCTATTTATCATGCCTACAGTACTTTTATTGGCTGTGCTAAAGCATTATTATTGGATAAAGGTGTTAATGTGAGTTCACAGCATGCTGTGATCCAGGAGTTCCAAGCGCAATTTGTGGAGCAACATATTTTTGAATTAGAAACTACGTTCCCAGAACTGGTTTTGCAAATAAATAAGAATGAGCCTACTCCAGAGTTTGCTGAAAACTACCTTGAGAGCTTAAATACATTCTTTAACGCTGTGTATGAGTATAGAAATGCGGTGAAAGTTAATTAATGAGGAGGATAGAAGATGAATATTAAACCAAAAGTAACTTTGGTCGGAGCGGGTCCTGGTGATCCTGAATTGATCAGCTTAAAAGGTATAAAAGCTATAAAGGCCGCGGATGTAATTTTATACGATGCTTTAGTGGATGAGAGTTTATTGGATTTTGCCAGTGCGAACTGCACGAAGGTATATGTTGGGAAAAGAGCGGAACAGCTTTCTACTTCACAGGATCAGATCAACCAGTTACTGGTCGATTATGCGCTGACTCATGGTCATGTGGTGCGATTAAAAGGCGGAGATCCATTTGTATTTGGACGTGGTGGTGAAGAACTTGATTTTATTAATCAATATGATATCGAAACAGCGGTTATTCCGGGTATATCCTCTAGTATCGGATTAACGGGCCTGCAAAAGATTCCTTTAACTTACCGCGGTATAAGTGAAAGTTTTTGGGTGATCACGGGTTCTACAACTGAAGGGAAACTCTCAGAGGACTTGTATGCAGCTGTTAAAACAAATGCAACAGTAGTCGTGCTGATGGGATTTGGTAAGCTAACAGAAATAGTCGCATTATACAAACAGCATGGTAAAGAAAATCTGCCTATTGCATTGATTCAAAATGGCTCTATGCCAAATGAAAAAATTATTATCGGTACGATTGACGATATACTGGACGAAACTCAGGAAAAACGCATTGGTGTACCGGCTATTATTGTTTTGGGCGAAGTTGTTTCTAAGCATCCGAATTTTAAACATATTATAGAAAAATACGCAACTGTTTAAATGAATACGCTATTTCCAATTTTTGTCAAGCCAGATCAGATTCACATTTTATTAGTGGGAGGTGGACCGATCGGGTTAGAGAAATTTCAAGCAATCATTCAGAATAATGATAAAGCGCATATAACAGTAATTGCGACTAAAATATGTCATGAATTTAAAATCATCATGACGCAATATAAGCATATCGTTTTTGAAGAGCGTGATTTTGTGGAATCGGATCTTGATGAAAAACATCTCGTGATGCTGGCAACAAACAATCATGAACTTAATGATCAAATAAGAGCGTTAGCGAGTTCAAAACATATTTTGCTAAATGCGGCAGATAAACCGGAACTATGTGACTTCTATCTGGGATCGATCGTTAAAAAAGGTAATTTGAAAATTGCGATTTCAACGAACGGTAAATCCCCGACAATTGCAAAAAGAGTAAAGGAGTTTTTACAGGAAATGCTTCCTGAGGAGATTGATGAAACATTGGAATTGATGAGCCAATTGCGGAATCAATTAAAAGGTGATTTTCAGTCAAAAGTCACGGCGCTGAATAAACATACAAAATCATTAGTTGAGAGAGATGGAAATTAGTGGAATTAAAGAACTTTTATCAGGAAAACAGGGAGCGGATCTGCTTCAGGTTATTACTGAACAATATCCTGATCAGGTTGTATTTTCGACATCTTTCGGTATCGAAGATCAGATTATTACAGATTGGATAGGAAAGAGCAAAGTGAATATCAGGGTTTTTACTTTGGATACGGGAAGACTTTTTAAGGAGACTTATTCGTTATGGAGCAGAACTGCTGAGCGCTATGCGCTAAAAATTGATACGTACTACCCGAATACCGAAAAGGTTCAGGAATTTGTTTCTGAAAAGGGACCGAACTCATTTTATGAGTCTGTTGAAAATAGAAAATCTTGTTGCTACATACGCAAAATAGAGCCTTTACAGCGGGCTTTGCGAGGTGCCAAAATTTGGATAACAGGAATTAGAGCGGAGCAATCGGCGAATCGTCACGATATGGAGTATATCGAGTATGATGAGGGGAATGATATTATCAAAATTCATCCGCTATTTGACTGGACTTTTGAGATGGTTACCAATTATATTAAAAGCGAGCGTATACCTTACAATATACTGCACGATAAGGGTTTTCCGAGCATCGGATGTGAGCCCTGTACCCGGGCTGTTCAGGAGGGTGAAGATTTTCGCGCCGGCCGATGGTGGTGGGAAGATCAGAGTAAAAAAGAGTGTGGATTACATGTGACAACAAAATAAAGCAAGATTAAATGGATTATTTAGATCAACTAGAAGCAGAATCAATCTATATATTACGTGAAGTGGCCGGGCAATTTGAAAATCCTGCGCTCTTATTTTCTGGTGGAAAAGATTCGATTACTTTGGTTCATTTGGCATTAAAAGCATTTAGACCGGGTAAATTTCCTTTTCCACTGGTGCATATTGATACAGGTCACAATTTTCCGGAAACCATTGCATACCGCGATTGGTTAGTAGAACAGATCGGTGAAAAACTGATCGTAGGACATGTGCAAGATAGTATCGATGCTGGTAAAGTTGTTGAGCAAAAGGGAAAAAATGCCAGCAGAAATGCTTTACAGACGGTGACTTTACTGGATACAATTGCTGAAAATGGTTTTGACGCCTGTATTGGCGGGGCACGTCGTGATGAGGAGAAAGCAAGAGCTAAAGAGCGTGTATTCTCTGTTCGTGATGAATTTGGACAGTGGGATCCGAAGCGCCAACGTCCTGAATTATGGAATATCTTTAACGGAAAAATCAATAAGGGCGAAAATGTCCGCGTATTTCCAATATCAAACTGGACGGAACTGGATGTTTGGAATTACATCAAACGGGAGAATATTAAACTTCCAAGTATTTACTTCAGTCACGAGCGTGAAGTGATCACCCGGAATGGCCAATTAATGGCAGCTGCGTCTTTCTTAAACATCGATGAAGAGGATGTTGTGGAAACAAAATCAGTTCGATTCAGAACAGTCGGTGATATGACCTGTACTGCAGCTGTGGACTCGCAGGCTACTGCCTTAGATGATATCATTGCAGAAATAAAAGCCTCTACAGTAAGTGAGCGTGGTGCCCGAATGGATGATAAAGTTTCTGAAGCGGCAATGGAAGACCGAAAAAAACAGGGATACTTCTAAGGAGCAATGCAATAAGGTTTGGTGACTAATACAAAAATCTAGAAAATGAAAATTTTAAAATTTATAACGGCTGGTTCTGTTGATGATGGTAAAAGCACATTGATAGGCCGTTTATTATATGATACAGATTCGATACTGGACGATCAACTTGAAGCGATAAAAAAGGCTAACCGCAAAAATAATGATGGGACTGTGGATCTAGCAATTTTGACCGACGGATTGAAAGCTGAACGTGAACAGGGAATTACGATCGATGTTGCTTATAAATACTTTCAAACAGAGCACCGCAAATTTATCATTGCTGATGCACCGGGACACATACAGTACACACGCAATATGATAACAGGGGCTTCTAACTCTGATCTCATCATTATATTGGTCGATGCGCGTAAAGGAGTTATTGAGCAAACAAAACGTCATTCTTTTTTAGCAAAACTACTTGAACTTAAAAAAGTTTTAGTGTGTATCAATAAAATGGATATGGTGGATTATAGCCAGGAAGTGTTTGAAAACATTAAAGCTGATTATCAGACCTTAGCGGAACGTTTAAAATTGACTGATGTTGATTTTATGCCGGTTTCTGCACTAAAAGGTGACAATATTGTGCATCCTTCGGAACATTTGACTTGGTATGAGGGACCTTCTTTATTGTCTTATCTCGAGACGATAGAATTTAAAGAGGCAGATCAGCAAGCTTGGCGTTTACCGGTGCAATGGGTGGTAAGGCCACAGACCGAGGAGTTACATGACTACAGGGGATATGCTGGACGTGTTGTTGGTCATGGTCTAAAAGTAGGAGATGATGTGCTAATTTTACCTTCTTCTATTAAAAGTAGCATCAAAAGTATAGAACTAGCTGGAGTAGATTTGCAGGAAGCGGAAGATGGCCAGTCGGTTATTGTCCATCTTGCAGATCATGTTGATATCAGCCGTGGTGATACCATTGTAACGGCTCAAAATTCGGGTTTAGTGGAACGTAATTTTGAAGCGAATATCTGCTGGTTTGACAACAAGGCTCTGGATACGAATCAGATCTATCTTTTTCAGAATTTCGGTAGAACGACAAAGGTGAAAATAAATGAAATCATTCATAAAGTTGATATCAACAACCAGGAATATAAGTATGGTGAAGGGATAGCTCTGAATGATATAGGCCGTGTACAGATTAAGGCCGCTGAAGATATCTCGTTTGATCTTTACCAGGATCACCAGGCAACCGGCAGGGGCATTATCATTGACCCGCGCACTAACTTAACAGTTGCGGCTGTTATGATTGAAAGCGTTGCCTAACAGGCGAGGGGGGATAGAAAGTTAAGCAATTACTTTTTAATTAACGTGAAAAAGGGTGGTCTTATTGGCCACCCTTTTATCATTAACATTTTTTTTTATTCTTATTTCCAGCCTCCACCTAAAGCTTTGTATAACACTAATTGATTTAAGATCTTTTCTTCTAGAATATTGACCTGCTCAATTTGAGCAGCAAGGGATTCTCTTTGACTGGTGATGATCTCTAAGTAATTGATACGGCCTGCCAGAAATAAATCATGAGCGGAATTTACGGATGATTCTAAGGCAACGACTTGTTCATTTTTGTGCTGAAAGCGTTCAATAATATGATCTTCTGTCAGCAAGGCATTGGATACTTCGTTATAAGCCTGTAAAACAATCTTCTCGTAATTCAAGAATGAAATACCATAATTTCCTTTGTACTGCTCATACTGCGTCTTTAATTCTCTTTGATTAAAAATCGGAGCTGTAATGCCACCGAATAAACCGTAAGTTGCCGATTTATTGATGTCAATCAGTTTATCGAAGCTAAATGAATTTAAGCCGATAAAAGGAGATAAGACCACTGCTGGTAAAAAAGCTGCTTTCGCAGCATGAACTTCATGCATGGCCGAAACCATCTGATGAGAGGCTTCGCGGATATCTGGTCTCAATGCAAGCATTAATGCGGGATCTCCAGAAGCCAATTTATCAAATAGGTGTACTTCTTCCAGCTGAATTGCAGTACGTTCAATAGGCTGATTCACACGTCCAATAAGGAAATTGATGTGATTTTCGAGAATACTGATTTCTTGCTTCGTCTTAGCACGATCTGACTTGGAGTTTGCTAGAATAGCTTTAAACTGCTGAACAGCTAATTCGGTCGCTCGACCCGCTTCTTTTTGTACTTCAATAATAGCTAAGGCTTTTTCCTGCAGTTTTAGATTTCTTTCAAAGACTGCTAACTGATTATCCAGACTGATGAGCTGATAGTATGCAGAACCAATATTGGTCACCAATTCGGTCGCAATCAATTGCTTTGCTTCAAGCTGTGCTAGATAATTCTCGTACGATGACTGTCTCAGATTTTTTAATTTGCCCCATACATCGATTTCCCAAGAACTGCGCAGTCCTACAAAATAATCTGGAATAGCAGGTGATGGAATCTTTTCGTCTGATTTTAAGTTTTCTGAAAAGTTACTATCGTAGTTACCAATGCCTTCTTCGGTATAAAAGCCATATTTTGTCAAACCTGCGCCAACTTCAGCATTTACTTTTGGAAATAGCGCAGCTTTTTTCTGTTTGAAGCTTGCTTGAGCAATCTCAATACGCTTTATCGCCATTTGTAAATCATAGTTATACAGTAATGCTGAATCCACAAGGGCAATCAGTTTTTTATCTTCAAATACTTTTCTCCAAGAAATCTGACCTATCGAACTATCGGTTTGCGCATTTGCCGGCGAAAATTTTTCGGGCAATGCTGTCGCTTGCATCGGTGTCAGCTTTTTAGGAACAGAACAGCTCGATATTAAAATAACAGCAAGCACAACAGAAACTACTGTTGCTAATTTCTTCTTCTTAACTTTTGTTGTTCTTTTTGAACAGAGAACATAAAGTGCAGGTATAATCAAAACACCGATTATGGTTCCGATCAACATACCTCCAACGGAAGCGGTACCAATTGTTCTGTTACCGATAGCACTTGCTCCAGAGGAGAACATCAATGGAATAAGTCCTGCCACAAAGGCAAATGATGTCATTAAAATTGGTCTTAGACGTGCTATCGCACCGTCGATCGCGGCCTCCACAATGGACATGCCCTGTTTGTTTTTGAGTACTGCATATTCGACAATCAAAATGGCATTTTTTCCTAAAAGCCCAATCAGCATGACGAGTGCCACCTGTGCATAAATGTTGTTTTCTAATCCCAATAACTTTAAGAATAGAAACGCTCCGAACATACCGGCGGGAATACATAAGATAACAGGTAAGGGCAAGAAGAAACTTTCATACTGCGCCGCCAATAGTAAGTAAACAAACAATAGTACTAAGGCGAAAATGTAAATAGTCTGATCGCCAGAGGCAATCTGCTCTTTAGTCATACCTGACCATTCAATACTATAACCTTGCGGTAAGCTCTTCGCAATCTCTTGAATAGTTTCAATTGCTTGTCCGGTACTGAATCCAGATGCCGGCTGCCCATTGATCATGGCGCTTGTAAACATGTTATAGCGTGTAATCTGTTCAGGTCCAAATACGCGTTTCATGGTAATAAAGGCTGAGTAAGGAACCATTTCGCCATTATCGGTTTTCACAAAAAGATTTAAAACATCTTCGGGCTGTTTCCGATAATGTGCGTCTGCTTGCACCATTACTTTATACATCTGTCCATAACGAATGAAATTGGTGGCGTAGAAGCTACCCATAAGTGTTTGCAATGTATTCATTGCATTATCCACAGATATTCCTTTCTTGGCTGCTAAATCGTAGTCAATTTCCAACATATACTGCGGAAAGTTAACATCAAATCCTGAAGAAACGCTTTCTATAGCTTCGCTGGCGTTTAGTTTATTCATGAATTCTTCCAACACAACAGCCGTTTTATTGAGATCTTCAGTTCCTGTTTTATCCAGTAAACGAACCTCAAAACCTGCGGCATTACCAAAACCGGGAACGGTAGGCGGAGGGAAGAACTCGATCTGTGCATCTGCGATATGTGCTGTTTTTTCTTTGAGTTCATTCATCACATCATCAACTGTCTGCGCACGGTCTTCCCAAGCTTTTAAATTGATCATTCCCATACCGTAGGATGAACCTGATACTTCTGTCAAAATACTATATCCGGCAAGAGTTGATACCGTTTCTACAGACTCTAAACTTCTTGATATACGATCTACTTCATCTAACGCTTTCTCTGTTCGATCAACTGTAGCTCCTGGAGGTGTTGTGACACTGACATAGACCATACCTTGATCTTCTGTGGGAATAAAACCGGATGGTAGGATCGCACTTGTTCCCCAAGTTGCTACGAAAGATAATACCAGAACAAGCACTGTAAGTCCGCGACGACTTACGGTTTTCGATAAAAATCCACGGTATTTTCCAGCTAATTTGTCGTAAGCTTGATTGAATTTTTTAAAGAAACGTGTCATCCAATTATTTTTCTCTTTCTGATCGTGCGGATTCTTTAACATGATCGCACAGAGTGCAGGTGTTAATGTCAGGGCATTGATACCGGAGATAATAATAGCTGAGGCCAATGTGAGTGAAAACTGTCGATAAAAAATACCAACCGGTCCATCAAGGAAGGCCACGGGTATAAATACGGCAGACATGACCAAAGTGATGGCAATTACAGCAGTTCCGACTTCTTTCATTGCCGCTAGCGTAGCTTCCATAGGTGGAAGATTTTCTTCTTCCATTTTGGCAAATACGGCCTCGACGACGACAATACCATTGTCAATTACAATTCCGATCGCTAATACGAGTGCAAATAGTGTCAATAAGTTGATTGAGAATCCGAGCATCTGCATACAGAATAGTGAACCGATCAAACTCACCGGAACAGCTAAGATCGGGATCAATGTCGCTCTAAAATTCTGTAAGAATATAAATACGACAATAAACACCAATAAGAATGCTTCAAGCAGGGTTTTGATAACACTGGATATCGATGCATCTAAAAAGCGGGAAACATCATAACCCATTGTATATTTCATACCTGCGGGGAATGTGGCTTTTTGTAATTCCGCCATTCTATCTTTAACACGTTTGATGACATCTTGTGCATTGGATCCTGGCAATTGCTTTAACATGATGGAAGCCGAAGGTCTACCGTCAGTTTTAGAAACCATTTCGTAATCTAATGAGCCGAATTCGATCTCAGCAACGTCTTTTATACGGATAATAGAACCATCTGCATTTGCTCGAATGGGTACATTGGCATATTCTTCCGGTTCCGAGAATTTTCCCGGATAACGAAGTACATACTGTTGCATATTGACCATTTTATCCGAACTGATACCGGTCTGACCAGGGGCAGCTTCGATATTTTGTTTACGAAGGGAAGCAATTAGTTCGTCGGTTGAGATGTTGTAAGCCGCTAACCGATCAGGTTTGACCCAAACACGCATCGCGTAATCTCGCATACCCATAATCTGTGCAAAACCAACGCCCTCAATACGCTTCAATTCCTTTAAAACATTGATATCTGTAAAATTGTAAATAAAACGTTCATCAGCAGTTTCATCTTCAGTATACAGATTGAGATACATCAACATACTGTTTACTTCTTTTTCTGTGGTAACACCTGCGCGTGTCACTTCCTCGGGAAGCTCATCTAATACTGTTGTTACCCGATTCTGCACATTAACTGCGGCAATATCGGGATCAATTCCAACTTTAAAAACGACTTGAATGAGTGTTGTTCCATTGTTAGTGGAAACGGTATTCATCGAGGTCATACCTGCAACACCATTGATCGCACGTTCCAGCGGAATGGCAACAGCATTGGTACTGACTTCCGCATTTGCTCCTGTGTAATTTGCGGTAACAACGACCGACGGAGGTACAATATCTGGAAACTGGGTAACAGGTAGTGTAAATAAGGCCAATAATCCTAGTAACGTTATAAATAATGAAATTACCAACGATAGGATAGGCCTTTTTATATAAACATCAAACATAAAATATTTTTAAAACAAAGTTTTTATAACTTAACAGGGATTACTTCCACCTTCATACCATCCTTCAAGGATTGTACACCTTCGTATACGATCTGATCTGTATCAGACAGACCTCCATTCACGATATAGTAATGCCCGACACGTTGGCCAGCTTCAAAAGATTTCATCGAAACAGTTTTATCTTTATTTAAGATATAGACGTAAGTTTTATCCTGAATTTCAAAAACAGATTTTTGATGTACAAATCTGGTATCGCCGGTCTGTATTGGAACAGAGATTTTACCTGAAGCACCATGCTTTAACATGCCCTGCGGATTTGAAAACCTAGCCCGTAAAGATATTGATCCTGTGTTCTTC
Organism: Sphingobacterium anhuiense; assembly: GCF_042686355.1. Taxonomy (NCBI): domain Bacteria; kingdom Pseudomonadati; phylum Bacteroidota; class Sphingobacteriia; order Sphingobacteriales; family Sphingobacteriaceae; genus Sphingobacterium; species Sphingobacterium anhuiense. The sequence goes on along the minus strand of NZ_JBHUPE010000004.1, from coordinate 815,379 downwards.
TCAAATTCACTCTCAACAATGGATGCCTTTCCAGGATATGGGTACGGATTACCGTCAGCGAGGATCAGTTTTACATCTTTGTTAAAAGAGTCTTTGTTAAACGATGAGTCAGATACAATACTTAAGTACTCATTTTCAGAAATATCAAAGTATACATTTACTTCGTTAAGTGAGGAAACGGTAGTTAGTAAAGAACCTTGCTCTAAGAGTGATCCTTCTTTTAGGGGAATACGATCAATCTTACCATCAAAAGGAGCACGTACTAATGTGAAATTCAACTGCGTTTTAGCTTGTTGCATGATCGATCTTGCTTCTTCGACCTTTGACTCCGCAGCTGTATATTGTAATTTAAGTAATTCGACTTCTGTTTTACTTACGATGTTTTTCGCGGCTAGATCTTTCGTACGTTCTAACTCAAGAACCACTTTTTTGACATCTGTAAGTGCTGCATTAAAGTTGGCTTTTGCGCGCGCATAATCGGCTTTATATTCTTCATCACTGAGTCTGAACAATACTTGACCTTTCTTTACTGCAGCACCTTCATCCACATAGATGTGTTCTAAAAAGCCACTTAAACGTGATCGAAGTTCAATATTTTTGACTGATTGTATATCAGCAATATAGTCTTTATAAATTGTGGTATCCATAACAACTAAATTGGATACAGGTACTTTTTTAGGAGCTGTACTTACCTGTTTATCATTGCTTTTGGCTGTGCAGGCAGATAAAATCGCTAGGCATGACAATGCATACCAAGACATGGAACGTGTTTTCATATAAAAAATAAAATGTTAACGAATAGAATAAATCAATATAAAATATTGATTATTAGAAAATTAGACTATTAAAATCTAATTTAAAATTAAAAAATAGGGCAGGGGGTAAACTAGAATAAACTGTATCGGTAGAGATACTGATAGTAACCTGATAAGCAGGCATTTTTCTTACTGTAAAGCGGGTGCTTTTTCTGTTTTAAAATTGATAATGCAGAATAAACAAGTCCCAGAACGAAAATAAAAACGGATAAAATCTGAGGATTAAAATTGAAAATACGATAATCGTCAAACTGAACTTCAGAATCTTTTTCAGGAATTTCAATGGGAATATCCAACACATCGTCAAGAACAAATTCAAGTAATGAATCTCCAGTAAAATATTGTGTGGAAATATTTGATGCACGCGTATTGGTATTGACGCCAGCCTGATAAAAAAGGATGTTCAAGTAACCAAATAATGCCAAGAAGTGAAATATTTTAATCCACATAAAAAACAAATATATAAAATCAAATAGTTATGCTGGAACAACCACATAAATATTACAAAAGAAAAACATTGTCTTAATATTTGCTGCAGCTGTATTTTGTCCAAATTCCTAATCGCTGAGATTTCAATAAAAAAAAATGAACGGACAATTGTCTAGATAATCAAAATCTCAGAAATGGTTTTTTAGAATTTAATTTCGCTGTTTTTTGTAAAATGTCCGAATTTAAAAATTTATTTAGAGTTCATCTGGTTTGAATTGTATTGAAGTTAGCCGCATAAGATGAACAGTAATATGCAGGTGGTATTTTGATTAAGTCATACAGATTAATATTGATTGATTCTTTACCACAATAAGCCTTTGGTGGTATATCACATGAATAAGGATCTTATAAATAAAATAATTCCACGTATGAATGAAGCTAGCGCCATTATATGGAACCATTGTAAATGAGCATATTAATAAGTCATATAATTTATATTATGTTAAATAGAAATTATATGATCATCCCCTTTATACATTTATATCTAAAATTTGTTTACCAAAAATGACTATTTCGCAACATCGTATTTAAGTTCATCTAGGTGTTTTTAAACAAATTATTACTGCGCTATATCAAGCTACTACAATACAATTTATAATCTTCAGCATCTTTTAAAGAATGGTTTTATACGAGATTTTGATTCATCTATGACAGCTAGGTATATCGATGTCGATTGTTTTAAATTTCATTTCTCTACTGTTATCAGATTGATTCTTTTTGATTCTTAATACCGTTATATGCTATTGAATATCATGCTTTTATTTTGTAAATTAGATCATCAATGTATCTGTAAATGTGTAAATCGTATGAAAAAATCAAAATGGATTATAGACTCTGCCCACTCCTCGGTACAATTTCGTATTACTTATTTGGTAATAGCCTCTATCAGAGGAAGTTTTAACACTTTTAACGGTTTCGCTGAATGGGGTGAGCATTTTAAAGAAGCCTCTATACAATTTAATATTGATGCAAACAGTATCAATACAAATGTGGAAGAAAGAGATAAACATTTGAAAAGTGCTGATTTCTTTGATACAGCACAATACGCGACAATTTCATTTAAATCCACTAGTTTTAAAAAGATTAAGGGTGAGAAATTTAGACTGGAAGGCCATTTAACCATGCATGGTCATACAAAATTGGTGGAGCTACAAGTGGAATATAATGGTAAAATAATTGATCCACAAGGTCAGGAAAAAATTTCATTTGAGGTGACCGGAAAAGTGAGCCGATGGGAATTTGATATGAAATATAATTCAGTTTTAGAGGCCAATAGTCTCTTAATTGATGAAGATATTGATATTTCAATTCAATTGTTACTCAATAAAGAGCAATAAATTTATTATTTTGCGTGTGTAAATTAAATACTGTATCAAAATGGCACACGAACTTTTGGCAAAACTGGCGAATAAAGAAATTATTTTTTCAGATGTTTTGAACTACATAGCAGCTCGTTATGAGCACACCCCTACTGCATTTACTAATGGAGATCAAGTAAATCAAGAGACGGAAAATCAAGGCAGTGCAAAGATTCTTGCTTTTGCTAGTTTAAACAATTTAGATAAAGATCAGACTCTTGCCCTATTTGCGGAGCATTATGAGGCTGTTTTAAACGATCCTGATGGTGATAATCATCAAAACATACGTCAGTTTATGATTAGTGGCTGGGATGGCGTATCGTTTAGCGGTGTTGTTTTAACACTAAAATTAGAGGCCTGATAGTAAAAAAGCCGTTATTTTCATAACGGCTTTTTTTATGCGATAAAGCTTGGAACTTGTCATTGACTAATGCGAATGTTCTCCGGAATTAGTCATTTTGGCTAATAAAAAGAATGCTCCTTTTTGAACAATCTTCGTATGTTCGTCTAATTCTTTTATAGGAGTAATTGCGGTATATCCTCTTGAGGAAACTCCTTTAACAACCGGAACTCTTTCATATTCGTTACCTACTTCTCCATGCTTGTGGTCCGCATGATCTTCGTGACTATGGGTATCAGCTTCTTTTGCTTCTGATCCATGTGCTTTATGGTCTTCCTTTAATATGAAAATATAATCTTTACCTTCGGCACTTACAATACAATCTGTGGGAACAGCAAGTGATTTTTCATCTCCAATAACAACTGTACCTTGAACCTGCATGCCATTAATAAGTCCTTCTTTGTTGCCTAAAACCTGGGCATGAACTGCGATTGCATTGGTCTCTTTTTCAAAAGCCTGTCCGAGCTGATCTATTTTTGCTTCATATGAAGCATTGGCATTATTAACAGGAGAAAATAGAATTTTTTGCCCTTTTTTCACTTTTGAGAAATCTTTTTCATATACATACATATCCACATGCAATGCATCATTATTGACAATTTCTAAAATTGGCGAAGACGCCTCGATACGCGTTCCAATCAATCCTTGAATCGAAGCCACCACTCCCGAAATTGGCGCCTTAATCGTAATTTGTGAAGAAATGTGCAAAGACCCTCCTCCGGATGACAACTGTCGTGACAAACTGTTCTTTTGAGCTTTCAAATTGGCCAGTTCGACCTCAACTTGCTGTAGCTTTTTTAAAGGGGCAGCGTTTCCTTCTACTAATTCCTTCTGACGGTTGACTTCAATCTGAGTTAATGAAATTTGATTGTTAATCAGTTGTAATTGCTCTTGCATTTTAATTAGATCTGGATTGAGCACTTTGCCTAAAATCTGTCCTTTCTTAACAAAATCTCCCGGTCTAGCGTAAAGTTCTTCCAAAACTCCACCATATACAGATGTCACGTAGGCTTTTTTATCATTCGGCACATCAAGCACACCATTGAGTACTAAACCATTACTTAGCATCTGATAGGATAAATTTGTATAGGTTAATCCTGCCTGCTTTTCTTGGGCTGCTGTCAATGTAAGCGCCTCTTCCTCATGCTCTTGCTCCCCTTTCTCTTCTGTTTGCTGTTTTTCAGTTGAAGTATTGGTTTGACATCCTAGAGCGATTACGCTACTAGCAAAAAATAAACTATATCGAATTAAAAACTTTAGTTTCATGATACTTAATTTGAATGGTAATATTGATATTGAATCACACTTTGATTGTACGCATTCAAAGCTGTTAGGTAATTTATTTTTATATCAATGGACTGTGATAGAAATTGGATAAGATCTGCGTAACTGATTTCACCACTTTGATAGGCTAAATTGGCAGCTTTCATAATGCCCTCGGATTGCTTTAATCCTGATTGTTCATAAAACTGCAATTGCTTCTCATTTTTGGTGATTTCTTTCTTTGCATTACCTTGTTGTGCTGTAAGGCTTATTTTCAGCTGCTCCAATTCTTGTCTTTCTATTGCAGTCTCCAATTCAGCTATTTTAACTTTATTATGGTAATATTTATTAGAAAATAAAGGCATATTCATTGTTAGTGATATACCGGTAACAGGATTCCGTTGTCCCCAGAGTTTTTGGGAGAAAGCTCTCCCAGAAAAATCTGGCAACTTGGTTTTTTGCTCCATTTTGGTATTTGCTTCAGCCATCTCTATTGATTTCTGCTGTATTTTAAGCAAAGGATGATCACCTATTGAATTTGGCAATTGAAAAGCACTTATTTTTTGCAGCGCACTCTGGATCGGTAAAATCAAGTTGTTGTTATTTAATAAAACGCTGAAGTTTTGTGCGGCAATGGCTAAATCCTGCTCATTTTGCAGCATAATGGTTTTATTTTCTTGCCATTTTGTTTCTGCTGCCATCTGCTCCAAACCGGCGGCTTCCCCTGTTTTTACCCGAAGTTTTGCGGATTCAAATAATTTTTGATGGGTACTGTCCAGCTGTAGAAAGAAAGCTTGTCTAGCTTCTAGATAAATAAGCTGATAGTAATTTAAAGATACATCCCTTATCAGTTGTTTTTTCGCATCTTCTCTTTGCTCCAAAACCATTTGGGCATTCTTTTTTAAAAATTCTTTTCTAGCCTTATAAAACCCTGGCCAGGCGAAATCTTGACTTAACCCAACTTTCCATAATCCATTTGGCTCTAAAGGGGAGAAATCTTCATTCTCTACAAAAATTCCTGTTTTGCCATCGAAAGATTTCTGTTGGTCAATCTGTGATTTTTCAAGTTCTAAAGCCGTGTTTTTAAAATTGAGATTGGCGTCCAAAGCTTGTGCTATCGCTTCTTCCAATTGAATCCTTTTTGGATTTTCTTGCGCTAAACTTATTGTAGAAAGTGATAAGAAAGCCAGCACTAATGATGTTATGATTGTCGATTTCCCTATTTTCATTTTCTTAGTATTAAAAAATAAGACATATAAACAAGGTAATACAAAAAGTGTCAAAAATGTTGCAGACAACAAACCTCCTATGACAACTGTTGCCAACGGTTTTTGTACTTCTGCTCCAGCTCCTGTACTTAGAGCCATTGGTAAAAACCCCAATGAAGCCACTGTCGCAGTCATCAACACTGGTCTGAGTCGAATTTTTGTTCCTTCCCATACCCGCTCAAATACATCGGAAATTCCTTCCTTCTCCAATTGATTAAATGTGGAAATTAAAACAATACCATTCAGTACAGCTACTCCAAATAATGCTATAAACCCTACACCTGCGGAAATACTAAAAGGCATATCGCGGATTAATAGTGCAAATACTCCACCTATTGCACTCATAGGTATGGCTGTGAAAATTAGTAAGGATTCTTTAATTGACCTAAAAGTCAGGTAAAGTAATATAAAGATAAGCAACAATGCGCCCGGGACTGCCAGTGCTAATCTTTTAGAAGCTGCATTTAGATTTTCAAATGTCCCACCGAAAGTATAGTAGTAACTTGTTGGCATCACATCCATCTTTGTCAATTTTTCCTGAATCTCATTTACTACTGAAGTAACATCGCGCTCTTTTATATTAAATCCGATCACGACAAGTCTCTTCCCTGATTCTCTGCTGATTTGTGCAGGGCCATCTTTTATACTAATGGTTGCCAGTTGGCTCAATGGAATCTGATCTCCATCCCCAGTTAAGACTGGTAGGTTTTCAACATCGGCCATTGACGTTTTATATGCGCTATCTAAACGAACAACAAGGTCGAATTTCCTTTCATTCTCATATATCGATCCTGTGCTTGTGCCAGCGAAAGACATAGCAATAACTTTATTTAAGTCCTTGACTGTTACGTTGTGCAGGGCTAACTGTGTTCTGTTGTAAACAATCGAGATCTGTGGTAGTCCTGTTGTACGTTCAATCTGTGGTGCTGAAGCTCCTTCAACACTTTGTACAACTTGACCTACGCGACTTGCAATCGTTGCAAGTGAGTCTATATTTTCACCAAATATTTTTATGGCAACGTCCTGTCTCACACCTGTCATCAATTCATTAAATCGCATCTGAATAGGCTGCGATGCTTCAAAGAATACACCTGGAATGACGGAAAGTGAATCAAGCATGCGCTCTGCTAGTCCCGTATATGTATCCCCGGATTTCCATTCTGACATTGGTCTCAAGGTGATAATCATATCTGTTGCCTCGGGCGGCATTGGATCTGTCGGGATTTCGGCACTACCTGTTTTGCCTACAACAATTTTTACTTCGGGAAATTTTTTAATAATTTTCGCAGCCTGCATGGATGTTTCTATACTCTGTGAGAGTGAAGATCCTTGTGGTAAAATACAATGAAATGCATAATCTCCTTCTTGTAATTGCGGTATAAATTCACTGCCCATTTTACTAAATAGGAAGCCGGAAAAACCTAAGAGTGCTACTGTTAATAATAATAGTGTTCTTCTTATGCGGACAGCCTTTTGAACTAATGGTGCATACCATTGTTGCAATTTGGCCATCATCTTATCGGCGAAAGTAATTTTGTGGTGAGGCTTTTTGGATAAAAACAGTGCACTCATCATCGGTATATAGGTGAGTGATAATAATAGCGCTCCTATAATGGCAAAGCTAACGGTTTGCGCCATAGGGCCAAACATTTTCCCTTCGACCCCTACCAGTGTTAATATGGGTATATAGACAATGAGGATAATAATTTCACCAAATGCGGCGCTATTTCTGATTTTTGAAGATGATTGGTATACTTCCTCATCCATCTCAGCCTGATTCAGGACATGCTTACTTTTTCTAAGCCCCAGATGATGCATAGTTGCCTCCACGACAATTAAGGAGCCATCGACAATTAAACCGAAATCGATAGCGCCCAGACTCATAAGGTTGGCACTTACCCCAAATAAACGCATCATTCCTAATGCAAACAACATTGATAATGGAATTGCCGAAGCTACAATTAAGCCTGCTCTCAGGTTTCCTAGAAAAATGACTAAAACAAAAATGACGATCAGGGCACCTTCAATCAAATTTTTCTCAACCGTTCCAATAGCACGATTAACCAGATCTGTTCGATCTGAGAAAGCTTCAACTACAACATCTTGAGGTAGAGATTGTTTAATTCTTTCGAGTTTTTCCTTTACTGCTGCGACTACTTCTGCGGAGTTCTGGCCTTTTAGCATCATAACAATGCCGCCTACGGCTTCTTTTTCTCCATTATAAGTCAGTGCACCATAGCGTACTGCAGCACCTTCACGTACTTCTGCGACATCCCTAATATAAATAGGGAAGCCATTTTTATTTTTTACGGCAACATTGCCGATATCTTCCATGGATGTCAAAAGACCAATACCCCGTATAAAATAAGCACTGGGTTTTTTATCTATATATGCGCCACCTGTGTTTTGATTATTTTCTTCGAGGGCTGCAAATATTTCATTGATTCCGACACCGGTAGCTTTTAATTTATAAGGATTAACAGCAACTTCATACTGTTTTAGTTTTCCACCAAAACTATTGACTTCAGCAACACCAGGCGTTCCATATAGTTGTCTGGCGATAATCCAGTCTTGCATTGTTCTGAGATCTGTGGCAGTATACTTTGATTCAGCCCCTTTTGCAGGGTGAATGACATACTGATAAATTTCACCAAGTCCCGTACTAATCGGCGCTAATTCTGGAATTCCGAGACCTTCCGGTATATTTTCCTTTGCTTCCTGCAGTTTTTCGCTGATCAATTGCCTTGCAAAATAAATATTGACATCATCGTCAAAAACTGCGGTAACAACTGAAAGTCCAAATCTGGATATCGAACGTAATTCTACCAGATCCGGTAGATTTGTTAATTTTTGTTCGATCGGATATGTGACGAATTGCTCCACCTCTTGCGTTGCTAAGGCCGGAGAACTTGTGATTATTTGTACTTGATTATTGGTAATATCTGGATTAGCATCTATGGGAATGTGCAATGCACTCCATAGTCCCCAGATGATCCATATCAGTGTAAAGAGTCCGATAATAATTTTATTACGGATACTGAACCTGATGATTGCGTTCAACATAATATTTTACTTAAAATAGCTATACAAAATGCTCATCTTGTAGATAAGCGAATGAAATGTAGTCAACTAAGACTTTGTCGTAAAATTATGCGAGCTGGGGCGGTTGCCAAATACTAGAGTAATCAAACGAATATAAATTGGTTTCGTACGCAATTTTTCGTTTTGATTCTAGTAATACAATAATAAAGGAAATGGTATTTGTTTGTTCGATATTCAATACAGTAGAACAACAAGAGCAGATGCAAAAAGGTGAGCAATAGTCCTGATGTTCATCAGAATGGCCCTTATCTTTTGTTCCGGCTATGTGTATAGCGGTGGCCTCCTGCACTTGGTCTGCACAAGGAACCATCGTTAACCCGATGAAGTATAAGCATAATATATAGACGAATATCTTCAAATTTATCGATTGAATCTACTACAAAAATAATAAATTAATCAAGAATATGAAATTAAACGGCTATTTTTAATTTTCACACATAACCGCAAGTTTTTATAAAAAAAATGTAATGAAATAAGATTAATTTTTATATATTAGCAATTCAAAAGGGAAAATTTACTATAATACATGTCAAACACTTTTAACGAATTCATAAATTACGTTGAGAAACGCAATCCGAATGAACCAGAATTTCTACAAGCTGTACAAGAAGTTACAGAGGATTTAATTCCATTTATTTCTAAAAGTCATCCAGAATTACTTAAGCTGAAAATTTTAGAAAGATTAGTTGAACCTGAGCGCGTTATTTCTTTTCGCGTTGCTTGGTTAAATGACAAGAACGAGGTTGAAATCAATAGAGGTTACCGCGTGCAGATGAGTAGCTCTATAGGTCCATATAAAGGAGGATTACGTTTTGCTCCTTCTGTCAACTTAAGTATCTTGAAATTTTTAGCTTTTGAACAGGTGTTCAAAAACAGTTTAACAGGTTTACCTATAGGTGGCGGTAAAGGTGGTGCAGATTTTAATCCGAAAGGAAAGTCAGATGCTGAAATCATGCGTTTCTGTCAAAGCTTTATGACCGAGCTGTTTAGACATATCGGTCCGGATACGGATGTACCAGCTGGAGATATCGGCGTTGGAACACGAGAAATTGGTTATTTATTTGGCCAGTATAAAAGATTGCAAAATGCATTTACAGGCGTATTAACAGGTAAAGGAAGTTCTTGGGGTGGATCTTACACGAGACCGGAAGCTACTGGTTATGGTTTACTTTATTTTGTTGAATGCATCTATGATTTCAATAATCAAGATTTAAAAGACAAAATCGTTGCTATTTCAGGTGCTGGAAATGTAGCGTATTACGCTGCTGAGAAATCAATACAATTAGGTGCTACGGTAATTACACTATCAAATAGTCAAGGAACAATCTATGATGAAGAAGGAATTACTTCTGAAAAATTAGCGTACATCGGAACTATCGGACGAGATTTAGATCAATATGTTGTTAAATATCCGAATGCAAAGTATTTTACAGACAAAAAGCCTTGGGCGTTTAAATGTGATATTGCGCTACCTTGTGCTACTCAAAATGAGCTAACAAAAGAGGATGCGTTAACATTAATTGCTAATGGCTGTCAATGTGTAGCTGAAGGTGCTAATATGCCTTCAACAGCAGAAGCTATCAAAGTCTTCCACGATGCGAAAATTAGTTTTGCACCAGGGAAAGCTGCTAATGCAGGCGGTGTAGCTGTATCTGGCTTAGAAATGTCGCAAAATTCTATTCGCCAACAATGGACTAAAGAAGAAGTCGATTGTAAACTAAAAGATATCATGGTTAATATTCACAAAACTTGTGTTAAATATGGTCATGACAAAAATTACATCAATTATTTAAAAGGTGCAAATATTGGGGGATTCCTGAAAGTTGCCCGAGCAATGACTGAACAAGGCATCGTTTAATTTAACGTTGTATTTTTTCCATATAAACGGTTAATCCCTAAGTGGGATTAACCGTTTTTTTATTTACTTTGTAAAAAATAGCAACATGAGAATATTAGCAGAATTACCACATCCTGATTGTAAGATATCCATCTTTGGTATGAATCAAAAGTTCATCATTAAGTTTGAGCAAGGGACATTGGAACAGTCATATAAGATTGCAGAAACCGATATCGTAGGCGGTGTGAATGGTGTCTTCGAATTGCTGGATGAAACCTTTATCGCGGAAGTGTTAAACCATTTCAGTATCATGCGTAAATCCTTTATTGTTGCCTTTGATCGATATGATTCATAGGTTAATAAATTTGATACAAATTACTTATTATCAATTCATTAGAAATTGATAACATCTAAAACAAAATTAAATTTGGTCATAAGGTTTGCGTATTTCAGTATTTTCTACAACATAGCCAATTTAGTTGTACCTCGAGTATATGTAATCTGTGTAAGGTATTGTAAAATAAAGAACTACATAAGTCCGCAAAATATAATTTGGCTTAATAAATAAGTGCTTTTAACAAAAAAAAGGATATCCGACTGGATATCCTTTTTTTTTACGTTAGCTATTTATTTTTCAAAAAATCATCTATTTCGGGCGGAACCATTTGAGCAATGGAGCCCTTATTTTTCCAGACATCCCGAACGATAGTCGAAGAGATATGGGCAAGTCCACTCCTGCTCATCAAGAAATAAGTTTCGATCTGTGGAGCTAACAATAAATTGTTTTGTGCAATGCTATTTTCAAATTCAAAGTCAGCAGTATTGCGAAGTCCTCTTAGCAAGAAATTCGCGCCGACCTTTTTACAGAAATTAATCGTTAACCCTTCAAATGAAACGATTTCAATTGCCGGATGATCTTTGAAAACAGCCTGGATCGTATATAACTTGTCTTCTACAGTTAATAAGCCTTGTTTGGCACTATTTACTCCAACTGCGATATAAATCTTATCAAAAAGAGGTAAAGCACGCTCCACTAAGTCTTGATGTGCTAATGTAAAAGGATCAAAGGATCCTGCAAAAACCGCAATCTTCATAATTTAAATAGTATAAAATGAAAATGATGAATATCCATACTTCCGTTTTTCAATAAAATTTGGATGTGGATCCATTTCCCGGGTGGAAGGATGTTCAATAATCAATAAGCCTTCTTTATCCAAAAGTCCGCTATCTAAAATAAGGTGTGCCAGCTGCGGCAGTTTTGGAATATCATATGGTGGATCAGCAAAGATAAAATCAAACTTACCTTTGGCTGTTTGAATATACTTGAATACATCTGCTTTTTTAGCTTTTACAGTGGATATGTTCATTTTCTTTGCTGTATCCGTAATATATTGAACGCATTTAAAATGCAGGTCTACTGATTCAACTGAAGCTGCGTATCGAGAAGCTAATTCAAAACTGATATTACCAGTACCTGCAAATAAATCTAAACAATTCAGTTCATCAAAATCCAGTCGGTTTTGTAGAATATTAAACAAAGCCTCTTTTGCGATGTCTGTAGTTGGTCTTACTGGTAAGTTTGTGGGTGGATTAAGACGTATACCACCATATTGCCCTCCTATTATTCGCATAGTATCGCGTCAAATAATGTATTATATTTTTTAAAATTGATTCCTTCGATATCCTTATTGATATGAGCCTTACTTTTAGATTCTAAGTGCGCTATGGTTGTCGAATATCTTTCTAAACATTTACGATAGGTATCATTAGGTATTTCGCCTGATACCAATACTTTAGAAACTTGATCAGTTAGTGAAAATTGTTGTATAATATTTAAAATGTAGTAATTTAAATCATCTGCAAAATGCACATCAAAAGAATTATACAACATGAATTGCCCATTTTGAAACAAGTATAAATCTACCAAATGATCGGATACAAAATGTACACCTAAAACGGAACCTCTAATTGGAACAAGATCTTGCGCCTGATCTAATATAATGCAGAACTCAGGGAAAATTTCTGCATCAGGGAAAAGCGCTTTCCATCTATTATATAAGATGAGATCGTATTCAAACACGGCAACAATTCCCAAATTTTTCATTTCATAGGTGTGAATATGATTGGGAACATGTTCTACCAAGTATGGTGCATATTCGCTTAATCGATCTTCTTGAAAAACCTCCTTAGGAATGAATGTTAAACTTTGATGAGGAATGACCACCTTAACATATCGAAAAGGTAAACTTAGGATTTGAGTAGCATCCAATTTTGGGTTTTCGGCGTCATATTCTAGCAACAGATTCAGATTTAACTGCTTGTCCGTAACTGCAATTACATCTTTGCTAAAACCCGCTTTCGCAGATAAGGTGTATTCTGGCAAAAAATGGATATTAAACTTCTCCGATATATAATTCATATTTATGCTTTCCAAATTCAATTATTAAATTGTACAACCTAACAAAATTAACTTTTCTAAACGATAAGACAAACCTTTTAGATAACTTTGATGGTGCTTATTAAAGATTTATTGATCCAACGCTTTCCTTGGACAGCGACTCCGCAACAAAATTCTGTTTTTGAACTGTTAGCTCAATTTCTGAGTTCTTTTCATACGCAAGATTGTTTTGTATTAAAGGGCTATGCCGGAACAGGTAAAACCACGATCATCTCCGCTCTAGTGAAAACCCTTCCTTATATCAAGAAGAAAGCGGTCTTGCTTGCTCCGACGGGTCGAGCGGCAAAAGTAATGAGTTTCTATTCGGGTAGACCTGCACTGACCATCCACAAGAAAATATACCGTAAGAAAAATGCGGTTTCTTTTCAACTGGATTTCACTTTAGCTGAAAACCTGCATGAAGATACATTATTTATTATAGATGAATCTTCCATGATATCGAATGAAAGCGTCAACATGTTTTCGAAAAGCTTATTGGACGATCTTGTGAAATATGTACGAAGCGGTAAAAACTGTTCGATCATGTTTGTGGGTGATACCGCCCAGCTACCGCCGGTGGGTCTGTGGGAAAGCCCTGCTCTTAATCCGGCTTATTTAGAGCATGAATTTTATTTTCATCCTTATACCTTCGAATTGACAGATGTTGTTCGGCAACAGAAAAGTTCTGGAATTCTTTTTAATGCGACAAAGATCCGTCAGGAAATAAATCTTGAAGAGCTGGAAGGGACCTACCCTTTCCCTAAATTCATAACAAATGGATTTAAAGATATTTACCGAATGACAGGTGAACGTTTAATTGAGGGAATTAATTATGCATATGATAAGTTCGGAATCGAAAATACAATGATAATCTGTCGTTCCAATAAGTCTGCTAACTTATACAATCAGCATATCCGTAACCAGATTCTATTTCGAGACGAGGAGATTACAGGTGGGGATCATATCATGGTCGTACGCAATAATTATTTTTGGCTTCAAGATAATGGGATTGAAAATGGCTTTATTGCTAATGGTGATATGGCGAAAATAAGAAAAGTAAGCAACGTGCATGAGCAACATGGATTTCGGTTTGCGGATATTACTCTTGAATTTATGGATACTCAAAATCAAGAACCAATAACCTGCCGTGTTATTCTGGATAGTCTCTATACAGACAGCCCTAATCTTCCTTATGAGGAACAGAAAAAACTGTACGAGGCAGTGGCGCTGGATTACGAAGATATTTTCTTAAAACAGGATCGACTGGAAGCGATTAAGAAAGATCCCTATTATAATGCGTTACAGATAAAATTTGCTTTTGCGATTACCTGTCACAAGGCTCAGGGTGGACAATGGCCAGCTGTTTTTGTCGACCAAGGCTATTTGACAGATGAAATGTTGACTACCGAGTTTTTAAGGTGGCTATATACTGGAATTACCCGGGCTACAGAAGAGCTCTTTTTAGTCAATTTTAATGAAAAGTTCTACTCTTAAGGCTCTTTAACTAAAATTTTACAAGACTTGCTTCTTTCTCATGTGATTACTTAATACTTTTGATTTATAAATTTCACATAAAACTAAAGAATGAATAAGATTTACTTATTCTTAGGACTGTTGCTATCATGTTTTTATGCTACAGCCCAAGAATCAACCTCACCACCTAAAGCAAACTACCTGTTAGCGTCAAAATTTTCGCCAGATAGGCTTAAGAAAATGATTTTTTCTACTACGGTTAAACCAAATTGGATAAACTTTTCTGATCGTTTCTGGTACGATTTCACTACACCTCAAGGAAAAAACTGGTACTTAGTGGATCCTGCTGCCAATAAAAAAGAAACACTTTTCGATAATGAAAAATTAGCGGCACAAATTACGAAGATTGTAAAAAATCCATTTGACGCTCAACATCTGTCTCTTCAGAATTTAAGATTTACAAAAGATGAGAAGAAAATCAGATTTGAGGTTGCCAGTACGAAAGATACAGTAAAGTCCAAAGAAGAGATTGAGAAGCTGAAAGTGAAAACTGACACAATAAAAAAGAAGCTTTTCTATCTGGAATATGATCTGGCAACACAGAAAGTCATTGAGCTAAGCGATAAATCAAAAGAGAAACAGCCTCTATCATGGGCAACCTTCTCTCCTGATACCGATACCGTCTACTTTGCTAAGGACTTCAATTTGTACTGGATGGACCGCGCCAATTATGAAAAAGCGGTTAAGAATGAAAAAGATTCAACAATTGTAGAACATCAGATCACTAAAGATGGCGTACAATATTATGCTTGGGCGGGTGATGAATATAGCACCACTACAGGAGACGATAAGAAAGATGAAGATCTTGTGAAGCGCAAGCGTGTATGGATGAACTGGTCTCCTGATGGTAAGCATTTTGTTATTACACGTAAAGATAACAGAAGTTTAAATCCGTTATGGGTGATTAATAACGTAGGAAGTAAACGTCCTACTTTAGAGACCTATAAATACCAGATGCCAGGTGAAGTAGATTCTACGGAAACTCAAATGTTCATCTTCAAGGCTTCTGATAAAACTTACAAACAGATAAAAGTTGATGCTTTTAAAAATCAAACGATAAGTAATTGGTCTAAAACCACAGATAAAAATAGCTATAAGGGTGACTATTTTATTAATTACTGGTTAGGGTCCAATGATGCATTTTACATCGCTCGTTCTAGTCGTGATTTGAAACGTATCGATTTGGTTAAGGTTAATAT
Source organism: Sphingobacterium anhuiense (assembly GCF_042686355.1). Lineage (NCBI taxonomy): Bacteria > Pseudomonadati > Bacteroidota > Sphingobacteriia > Sphingobacteriales > Sphingobacteriaceae > Sphingobacterium > Sphingobacterium anhuiense. Next base: position 799,678 of record NZ_JBHUPE010000004.1, on the reverse strand, counting down.
AGACGGATCAGTTAAAGTGTTAGTTGAAGAGAGATCTAACGTTTATCAGGATATCAAGAAGCCTTTATTAATTAATAATGGTGCTGAGTTTATCCATTGGTCACAACGTGATGGCTGGGGACATTTTTACCTGTATGATAATCAAGGTAATTTGAAACAGCAGTTGACAAGTGGATCTTTCAATTGTGAAGAAATTACAGGATCTGATATGGCAACAAGAACGTTGTATTTCACGGCTAACGGTCGAGAAAAAAATGAAGATCCGTATTATTTACATCACTACAGTGTGGGCTTTAATGGTGGAAATCTAAAATTATTAAATCCAGGAAACTTTGATCACCAGGTTGATGTCAGTGAAAGTTCTCGTTATTTTGTTGATAATTTTTCTAGGGTGAATACGATTCCCGAAATCGCTTTATACCATACAAATGGTAAGAAATTAATGACCTTAGAAAAGGCAGATCTATCTTTACTTTTTGCTGCTGGTTATAAATTTCCGCAACCATTTAAAGTAAAAGCTGGTGACGGTATTACTGATCTATATGGTGTTATGTATAAACCATTTGATTTTGATAGCACCAGAACTTATCCCATTGTGGAATATATCTATCCTGGACCACAAACGGAGGCTGTAAATCAGTCTTTTGGTAGAAGCATGGATAGAATTGACCGTTTAGCGCAATTTGGCATGATTGTCATTACAGTGGGTAATCGTGGTGGTCATCCTGCTCGATCGCAATGGTACCATACATTTGGCTATGGCAACTTAAGGGATTATGGATTGGAAGATAAAAAGGCCGCAGCTGAACAATTGGCAGACCGCTACAAGTTTATCGATATCAACCGTGTTGGTATTACAGGACATTCGGGTGGTGGATTTATGTCAACTGCAGCAATGTTGGTATATCCTGATTTCTTCAAAGTAGCTGTTTCTGGGGCTGGAAATCATGAAAATAACATCTACAACAGATGGTGGAGTGAAAGACATCATGGTGTAATGGAGAAAATTAGTGCCAAAGGTGATACTACATTTGCTTATCAGATCGATAAAAATACAGACTTAGCTAAAAATCTTAAAGGTAAGCTTCTGATTGCAACTGGTGATATTGATAATAATGTACACCCGGCTAATTCTATTAGAATGGTGAACGCTTTAATCAAAGCGAATAAGCGTTTTGACTTCCTGCTTTTACCTGGTCAACGTCACGGATTTGGTGATATGACAGAATATTTTTTCTGGAAAATGGGTGACTATTTTGCAGAATACCTAATCGGTGATTCAAAAATTGAAGAAGTCAATATGACTGAAATGAATAGAGAAATACCGTTGAGTAGATAATCAATGATTACAAAACAAAAATTAGAAATTTTTTCCGCTATCTATACTCAGTATCAGGTAGCGGATTTTTCTTTGGATATTTTACAAGGATTATCTTTACTTGATCTTTTGGCGCTGTCTACATATGAAGTGGATAAGCAACTTGCCTTTAGAAGCGCCTGGATGTTTGAGACCATTGTTTTAAAAGATAAAGCCTTGCTTGACAAGCGTAACTGCCAAATGCTGATTAAAAATCTGACAGATTTAAATAATTGGAGCTGCGCTAGAAGTTATAGCAAAGTAATCATGTACATCACCTCTCCAAAAGTAAATCATATCCATTTGTCTGATGAAGAATATGATTGTATAATTGACGTCTCTTTCAAATGGTTAACTGATCCAAGTTGTCCGGTTGCTGTAGCTGCAAATTGCATGGATATTTTAGATCAAATGAGTGGAAAATATGCGTGGGTTAAAGAAGAACTTTATGCACAGGTCGAATATTTATTGAGAATAAATCCTACTCCAGCGATTAAAAGCAGGAGTTTGAAAATTTTGAAAAAGTACATCAAATAGGTTAAACTAAAATGCTATGACCTGCTTTCGCTCTCTTATCTTCAAGATTTAAGAGATGTCCACCATCATCATAGCATTTAATTACTATTTTTCAGATAACTCTAGCACTAAAATAGTGTATTACCTTTATGTGAATATGCTCGCCCTAGGTGTCTAAAAGCAGCTTCAGTACATTCTCTCCCTCTCGAAGTCCGCATTAAATAACCTTCTTGAATAAGAAAAGGTTCATAAACTTCTTCAATTGTACCTTCATCTTCTCCTACGGCAGTAGCAATGGTTTTTAAACCAACAGGACCTCCTTTAAATTTATCTATGATGGTGGTCAGAATACGATTATCCATTTCATCTAAACCATTTTCATCCACGTTTAGGGCATTAAGTGCATATTTTGCTATCTCTCGCTCAATAGAACCTGTTCCTTTTATTTGTGCAAAATCCCGTGTTCTTCTCAACAGGGCATTGGCTATACGCGGTGTTCCTCTGCTTCTTCTTGCAATTTCATAGGCACCTTCATCTGTAATGGGTGTTTTTAGGATATCTGCAGATCTCAGTACTATGGTGGTCAATAACTTAACGTCGTAATATTGTAATCGCGCATTAATCCCAAATCGCGCACGTAATGGAGATGTTAATAGTCCTGAACGTGTTGTTGCTCCAATTAAGGTGAATGGGTTAAGCGATATTTGCACAGATCTTGCATTTGGTCCGGTCTCCAACATGATATCGATCTTGAAGTCTTCCATTGCTGAATAGAGGTATTCTTCAACAATCGGGCTTAACCGGTGGATTTCATCTATAAATAAGACGTCACCCTCTTCAAGATTGGTCAGTAGTCCAGCCAGGTCACCGGGTTTATCCAGAACGGGTCCTGAAGTAATTTTAATACCTACTCCCATCTCATTGGCGATAATATTGGAAAGTGTCGTTTTACCCAATCCTGGGGGGCCATGAAGTAATACATGATCCAAAGACTCACCTCTTAATTTTGCAGCCTTAACAAAAATATTAAGATTCTCTAAAATTTTCTCCTGTCCCGTAAAGTCCTCAAAAGCCTGAGGTCGTAATACACGTTCAATGTCTCTGTCTGTATGACTTAAGTTTTCCGCATTTGGATCTAAGTGTTCATTCATTTACGCTTTCCTTTCTTCAATTTAATTATACTTTCGCGTCCAACTTGAAATCTTTAGTTGAATAACACCAAAAAAAGCTTCTTTAAAAATACTGGTACTCATTTTTGAAGTACCTTCTGTCCGGTCTGTAAAAATAATCGGTACTTCGACCACATTAAACTTATATTGTATCGCCGTAAATTTCATTTCTATCTGAAAGGCATAGCCCACAAATCGAATTTTATCAAGCGGTATACGCTCAAGAACTTTCCTTCTAAAACACACAAAACCGGCTGTAGCATCTTGGATATTGATTCCGGTGATAAACCGTACATAAACAGATGCGAAATAGGACATCAAAACCCTATTCATCGGCCAATTAACGACATTGACCCCTTTGATATAACGAGATCCGATACTCATATCTGCACCATCTAAGCAACTTTGTCTTAAACGAATTAGATCTTCAGGATTATGGCTAAAATCTGCGTCCATTTCAAAAATAAACTCATATTCTCGTGCTAATGCCCATTTAAAACCATGGATATAAGCAGTGCCAAGTCCTAATTTCCCTTTGCGTTCCTCAATGAACAAACGTCCTCTGAATTCCGCTTCAAGCGATTTTACGATTTGTGCAGTCCCATCTGGAGAACCATCATCAACGATTAAAATATGAAAAGGTACTGAGAGTGAGCATACTTTGCGAATTATTTTTTCAATATTCTCTTTCTCGTTATATGTAGGTATGATAACTAAACTATCGGCCACTTTAAAAACATTTTGTGTGTGGTAAAGTTACTAATTTTATTGGGATTTTGACGTGCGTTTAATTGGTATAATGAGGTGTTCTGCAAAATAAAAAAGTCCACTATTTTGCAATAGCAGACTTTTATTAACCAATTATAAACTTAAATTATGAGACTACAAATATAGGATAAAGGAATGGTAAACCAAACTAATTTGCGGGTTGATGCGTCTTGATAACACAAAAATTACAAATACAGCGATTAGCGATCGACTTCACCTAATACGATGTCCATAGAACCCAATATAGCGATCAGGTCCGCAATTAAGGTTCCTTTTCCTAATTCAGGTAAAACGGAAAGATTGTTAAAACTCGGACCTCTTGCTTTCACACGCTTAGGTATGTCTGTTTTTTCTTGTGTTACAAAGTAAAATCCTAATTCACCTTTCGGATTTTCTGCTCTTACATAATAGTCCTGTGCTTTTAAATTTACCTTTTTAGGTACAAGTGCTCTTGGGTCAAATGTATCTGTACGCGGAAATTCTTTTAATAGTCTTTCCAAGCATTGTTCGATAATCTTAACAGATTCTTTTACTTCATCGACCCGAATTTTGTATCGGTCCCAGCAATCTCCGAGCGCTCCCATCTCTCCTTTTCCAACAGGGATTTCGAAATCAATTTCTGGATAAACAGAATAACCGTCAATTCTTCTCAGATCCCATTTTATTCCTGAAGCTCTCAACATCGGACCAGAAACACCATAATTGATCGCGACATCTGCAGGCAACACACCAATATTTGCTGTTCGGGATATGAAAATCTGGTTCTCGGTCAACAATTCATCGAGTTCGACCAATTTTGGTTTAAAATAAGTTACAAATTCAGCACACCTTTCTTCAAAACCTACCGGTAAATCGTAAAATAAGCCTCCAACCCAAATGTAGTTATAGAGCATGCGTGAACCGGATACCCATTCAAGCATATTCATAATATGCTCCCGATCTCTAAAACACCACATAAACGGCGTAAATGCACCTATATCAATTCCATAGGTACCGATACCAATTAAGTGCGATGCTATTCTATTTAATTCGCAGACCAGTACACGTATATATTCAACTCTTTTTGGTATTTTATCGTCGATACCGAGCATGCGCTCTACCCCCATTACAAATGCATGGCTATTATTCATCGATGATAAATAATCCAGACGATCTGTAAATGGAATACTTTTACCATAATTCATTGATTCCGCATGTTTATCAAAACAGCGATGCAAATAGCCTAAATGTGGAATGACTTCTTTTACAAGCTCTCCATCTGTAATCAATTGAAGCCGAAGCACGCCATGGGTAGATGGATGTTGCGGGCCCATATTAATAATCATTTCTTGAGAGCCAATGCTATCTAAATGTTGTTGGTATTTTTCTAAAGCTGCAGTATACTTCGTATGCGACATATTTTTGGTTATCCAGTTCTTATTTTATTTAATTGCTATGCCATGATAACTTTCAGGATCTTGATAATCCTTTCTTAAGGGGTATCCTTCCCAGTCATCAGGGAGTAGAATACGTCTAAGATCAGGATGATTCGTGAAAAATATACCCATGAGATCAAAAGCTTCCCTTTCATGCCAATCTGCAGTTTTCCATACTGCGGCTAATGATGGTACTTCAGGTAATTGCTGTAAATCACGATCATTAGCAACGGCAACTTTTAACACCAAAGTATGTTGGTATGGTATAGAGGTCATATGATAAGTTACCAAAAATCCAGCATCACCTAAATCAACTGCCGCAATATTATTTAAAAAATCAAAATAGAAGCCTTCTTGATCCCTCAGGTAGTAACAGATTTGTTCTAGAAATGATATATTAACAAATAAAGCAGACTGCAAACCCGATTCCTCAATCTTTTCGATAGCCTCTTCCCCGAACTGCGCAATTATTGATTTTGAAATTTCCTGTATATTCATATATTATGGTGCTAAACGGGTTATTTTCCATGAATCTGAAACTTTCTGAAAAGCAATCCGATCATGCAGGCGGCTTGAACGCCCTTGCCAGAACTCCATATATAGTGGTTTAATTAAGTATCCTCCCCAAAATTCGGGACGAGGTACTTGCTCCTGGTCTTTAAATTCTTCTGTTAGACCTGCCACTCTTTCTTCTAAAAAAGTACGGTTTGGAATGGTATCACTTTGAGGTGAAGCAATAGCGCCAATACGGCTTCCTTTTGGTCTTGACTGAAAATATTCATCAGAGTCTTCTATTGGTAATTTTTCTATCAATCCTTCAATGCGTACCTGACGTTGCAATTCTGGCCAGAAAAATAGTACGGCAACATGAGGATTAGCATCCATTTCTGTTCCTTTACGGCTATTAAAATTTGTAAAAAAACTAAAACCGTTCTCTTTAAGATCTTTAAGCAAAACAATTCTGGAAGAAGGTAGGGAAAACTCTCCTACGGTTGATAAGACCATTGCATTGGGTTCAAGAACCTCACTATGAACAGCTTCGTTAAACCATCTTTCAAATTGCACTAAAGGATCATTGCTTACTTCGCTTTCACACAGATTACCTAATGCATAATCTTGTCGAATAGCGGCAATATCTTTATGTTCGATTGCCATGACTTTGATTTTTTGTATGTCACAAACATACTAAATTCACTTATTTTTATCGACTAATCTAGTATAAATTAATCTGCAAAATGACTTTGGCATTAATTTTATTGTATAATAAGTCTAATATGTATCGCAATGTTTAACGAACTTGACCCAAAGGCTGGCTGTTTATTAATATCTGAACCTTTTATGCTCGACCCGCACTTCGAAAGATCTGTGATTTTATTGTGTAATCATAATGAAAAAGAAGGTACTTTAGGATTTATTCTAAATCATAAGGTTGTTGGCTGTATTGGTGATTTGGTTGAAAAAATAGCGAATTGCACATTTCCACTACATATTGGTGGACCTGTAGCACAAAACGAGGTATTTTTTATCCACTCAAGATTTGACTTATTGTTAAGTGGTGACGAAATTCGTGAAAATATCTATTTCGGCGGAGATCCAGAATTGCTATTTTCACTTATTAATGATCATAAGATAAAAGAAGATGAAGTCAAGTTTTTCTTAGGTTATTCGGGCTGGCAACCAGAGCAGTTAGATAAAGAAATTAAGGAAAATAGCTGGGCTGTACAGAACAAGTTTTCAACGGGATTGGTGTTTGAAAAAGACACAGAACTACTTTGGAAACAATCTGTTATGAGTCTGGGACCCAAGTATGCTCATGTGGTTAATTTTCCGCAGTCTCCTAGTCTAAATTAAATTGTAATTTTTATGAATAATATATAATATTCACTATTTTTTAGTATATTTGTGTCATTAAGCAGAGTCCTTACGTTTTAAAACATATCAATTTTATCTTAATTCGAGATATGGCTTTCACCTTTGAATTTATTTAATGCGCTGACTTTTGTTTACTTAAACTGCTATAAATTGAGTAGTTTAATATGGTTTAATATTAATTTTAAATAAATAAATGAGTAGTTCAGAAAGTTTTAGCAAAAAAGAAAAAGAGAAGAAAAAGTTAAAAAAGAAACAAGATAAGGAACAAAAGAAAGAAGAACGAAAAAACAATACCGATAAAGGTAAAAGTTTAGAAGAAATGTTTGTTTATGTCGATGAATATGGAAATATAACTTCTACTCCTCCTGATCCAACAAAAAAAACAAAAATTAACGTAGAAGATATCGCGATATCAACTGCTAAATATGAAGCAAACCCTGAGGATTTAATCAAATCTGGTATTGTGAATTTTTACAATACAGATAAAGGTTTTGGTTTCATTCGTGATCTCAAGACTCAGGATAAAATATTTTTCCACGTTAATGGTCTGATTGATGCTGTTAAAGAAAACGACAAAGTAACTTTTGAAACTGAAAAAGGATTGAAAGGTATGAATGCCGTAAATGTTAAATTGCAAAAATAACATTCAAGGTTAACGATATTAAAAAAGGGATTTAATTCATTAAATCCCTTTTTTAATATCGTTATTTTAACAATTTTACTTCATAAAGATCCTTTCGTCGATCCTTCATCACCTTGACGGTTCCATATTCATGCAGGTCACGAAGTGCATATAAATCGACATCTGCAATTAGCACCATCTCGGTGTTTGGCGTAGCCTCTGCTTTTATCGCATTATTTGGAAAGGCAAAATCCGAAGGTGTAAATACGGCCGATTGTGAATATTGAATATCCATATTATTGACCCGAGGTAAATTTCCTACAGATCCGGCAATAGCCACATAACACTCATTCTCAATTGCGCGAGCCTGTGCACAGGTTCTAACACGGATGTAGCCATTCTGTGTGTCTGTCATAAAGGGTACAAATAAGATCTGCATTCCTTGATCGGCTAGAATACGGCTCAATTCTGGAAACTCAACATCATAACAAATCAGTAAACCTACTTTCCCGCAATCTGTATCAAATACTTTCACTTCATTACCTCCGGTCATCCCATAATATTTACTTTCATTGGGAGTAATGTGAATCTTTTTAAATGAATCTAGTTTACCGTTACGATGACAGAGGTAAGATATATTATATAGTTTCTTGTTTTCCATAATGGGCATCGAGCCAGCAATGATATTGACATTATAGGAAACAGCAAATTGTTGGATTTTATCAATAATTTCTGATGTCTTCTCCGCTAGTTTCTCCATTGCCAACCTTTCGGGCAATTCATTATACGGACTCATTAACGGTGAATTGAAAAATTCTGGAAACATAATAAAATCTGTTCCATAATCGCTCACGGTATCAACAAAGAATTCAATTTGATCAAAAAAGGCATCAATATTGTCAAATAAACGCATTTGCCATTGTACTAAACCTAATCGAATGGTTTGTTTGGTGGTAGAAATAGAACGTGTTTCTGATTCGTAATAGATATTATTCCACTCCAATAGGGTTGCAAACTCCATCGATTCTGAATCTTCGGGAAGGTAATGCTTCAATATCTTTTTGACATGAAAATCATTGGACAATTGAAAGGTTAACGTTGGATCGAAAATTTCTTTACGTTTTACTTTTTCAATATATGTCCTTGGACTCATTTTATCTGAATAATTGTGATAATTGGGGATCCTTCCTCCTGCTACGATAGATTTTAAATTCATCTGCTCACACAGTTCTTTACGTGCATCATATAAGCGCCTTCCTAACCTCAGTGCACGATGATCTGGATGTACAAAGACTTCTATACCATAGAGTGTGTCGCCATCGCTGGTATGTTTTGAAAATTTTCCGTCATCAATAATTTCATAATAACTATCGTATATATTACTTTTTTTTGAGTTTAAAATGATGGAAAGTGCGCAAGCTACGACATGACCGTCGATTTCTACACATAATTGTCCTTCAGGAAACATATCGATTAAATCGACAATATTTTCTCTTGTCCAGACATCTCCTACTCCTTGGTAAGCTTCGGTCATTGACCTTCTCAAATCAACATAATCTTTCTTCGTCAAGTTCCTGACTTGAATATCCATATAATATAATTTTAGTTATCTAAATTTAAACAAAATTCAAGCCTAAAAGCACAGTTCATGCGATATAAAAGAAAAAGAGCTAAAACCTACGGCTTTAGCTCTTTTGTAGAAGCTTATTTATTGCATTTTACAATGCGAAAAATTACGCTTGACCAGTTGTTCCACCAAATGGGAACGCAACAGTTGGATCACCACCGATTACTTCTGCATCAGCAGTTTGGTTTCCAGCAGCAATAGCGTCAAAGCGAATAACATTATCCTGTAATGCACCTAACAAACGTTTAGCATGTTCTGGTGTCAAAACGATTCTAGATTTCACTTTAGCTTTCGGCACACCTGGCATTACACGTACGAAGTCAATCACAAACTCTGTGTTTGAATGTGTAATGATCGCTAGATTTGAGTAGATTCCTTCTGCTACTTCTTCTGTCAACTCGATACTCAATTCGTTTTGATTTTGATTATTTTCCATAAAATTTATTATAAGTATTTAATATATGTTATTCTTATTATTTGCTAAAAGTTCTAAAGTCCTGTCCTGCTTCAATATTCAATAATGTTTCATAGATCAGGCGGATGACATTGTCGACATCTTCTTTGTGCACCATCTCTACAGTAGTATGCATGTAGCGTAAAGGTAATGAAATCAATGCAGATGGCACACCTCCATTACTGTATGCAAACGCATCGGTATCGGTACCTGTAGAACGTGATGATGCTTGACGTTGGAAAGGAATTGCATTTTTTTCTGCTACCTGAACCAATAATTTGTTTAAATTAATCTGAACTGCCGGAGCATAAGATAATACAGGTCCTCCTCCAGATGATAAATCACCCTGCGTAATCTTGTTAATCATCGGAGTCTGAGTATCATGCGTCACATCTGTAACGATCGCAACATTAGGTTTGATACGCTGTGCAATCATTTCAGCTCCACGTAGACCGATTTCCTCTTGAACAGAGTTTACGATATATAAACCAAATGGTAATTTCTTTTTATTTTCTTTGAGTAAACGTGCTACTTCAGCTATCATAAAACCACCAGCACGGTTGTCCATAGCACGACCTACATAATAGCGGTCATTAAGGATGCTGAACTCATCTTCATAAGTAATAACACAACCTACATGAATACCCAAAGCCTCTACTTCGTCTTTGGAAATACAACCACAATCTAAAAAGATATTTTTTAATGTAGGTGCTTCTTCTTTCTCTCCTGAACGTGTATGTATTGCTGGCCAACCGAATACCGCCTTTACAATACCTTTATCAGTATGGATATTTACTTTTTTAGATGGTGCGATCTGGTGGTCGGAACCACCATTGCGAATCACATAAATTAAACCGTCCTTCGTGATATAGTTAACGAACCAGGAGATCTCATCAGCATGTGCTTCTATAACAACTTTATAGTCAGCTTCTGGATTGATAACTCCTACAGCAGTACCATAGTTATCCGTGAATGTTTCGTCCACATATGGCTTTAAATAATCTAACCATAAACGCTGTCCATCCCATTCAAATCCAGTTGGTGACGGATTATTAATATATTTTTCAAAAAAAGAAATCGAGTCCTTTGTTACTATTGAAATATGTTTATTTTCATTCTTCTTCTTGTCTGCCATGCTCCTAATTTTATTTCCGATGTCAAATTATGAAAAATTATAGTAACCACAAAAGTAAAAATTGAATTTATTTCATCTGTGCCCATATTGGGCACTTTTCTTGCTTTTTTAGCTTTATTCCGATGCAATCATGAGCTGAAAATGATTTTAAACATTATATTTACGCTTGTAAAAAAATTAATAGACAATATGGAGAATTTATTCAGCGTCATACATTGGAATTTAGATCCTGAAATATTTAAAATTGGCACTTTTGGTCTTCGTTACTATGCTTTATGCTGGTTAGCGGCGTTTGCGGTATCGTATATGATCATGCTTAAAATATTCAGAAATGAAAATAAGAGTCAAGAATTATTGGATCAATTGAGTATTTATATCTTTCTAGGAACTTTAATTGGCGCTAGATTAGGACATTGTCTATTTTATGAATTTGATTATTATAAAGATCATTTATGGGAAATGGTATTACCATTTAAATTTGTAAATGGTCAATTTCAAATGACTGGATTTGCAGGTTTAGCTAGTCATGGTGGCGCGATAGGTATATTGGTCGCATTATACTTATTCTGCAGAAAAACGAAAACAAACTTTCTTTGGCTGGCAGACCGCCTTGTAGTGGTTGTACCAATTGCAGGAGCCTTCATCCGTTTGGGTAACTTTTTCAATTCGGAGATTATTGGTACGCCTACCGATAAACCATGGGCGATTGTTTTTGATCATGTAGATCAAGTGCCTCGTCACCCAGGACAACTTTATGAAGCTATTGCCTATATCATCATCTTCTTTATTATTGTTTACTTATTCAAAAATAAAAAGTTGCAAAAACCTGGTGCATTAATGGGACTCTTTTTTGTCTTACTTTTTTCTGCTCGACTTTACCTCGAAAGTTTCAAAATTGACCAGGAAGCATTTGAACAAGGAATGGCTTTAAATATGGGACAGCTCCTAAGTATTCCTTTTATATTAGGTGGACTTTATTTTATGTTTAGAAAGCCTAAAGAAGTAAAACGTTAATTAGAGGATCTTTAAGATTGATATAAAAAAGCTTAGCATAGGATGTGCTGAGCTTTTTTTATGTGGAAGTTATACCTTTTGTGATTGCTTCTTTTCTAAAATTTAACTTGTCTACAATATACTATAGCCATCGTTTGATCGTACTAGTGCGTTAAACTGTTCTACTACTATATTCGTTGACAAATGCTTGTTAAATTTTAGAGACATCATCCAGGTAAAACACAATCTATCCCCTCTATTTTTGGCTAAAATATGTCAATGCTGATTTAAATATTTTAATAAAACCAAAAGAAGACTTTAATTTAATAATAACAGTTGCTGTAATTTACAGTGAAAAGCAAACAAAAAAATCGGCTAAAATGAAATCATCCTGTTTTAATAATATTGTTATAGTACTAAAAAAAATCCCCATCTGAGTAAACAGATAAGGATTTTTATTGTTAAATATAGTTCAAGCTATTTAGAATTTGATCCTATATTAGTTAAAGATATAACGAATACCAACTTGAGCAGACCATCTAGAAGAAAGATCTTGAACATAATAAGGTACATTACCATTAACGTTCGCTAATCTATACGTAGGTTTCTTAGTGGTCCCCTCATATCCAGCGAATGTAATTGGTACAAAGCTATTATCCCAGAAGCTGGTAGATCCAGTATACTGTTGTCCCCAATCATTATTTAATAAGTTCCCAACATTCATGATATCAACTGATAGCTGTAATTTATTTTTTGTACTACCAATATTGGTAAATAAGTCTTGAACGATCTTTAAATCAAATTTATGAGAGAAAGGTGTTCTAGCTGCATTTCTCTCGGCATATTGACCTCTCCTGGATTTTAAATAATCATTTGATTCAATAAAGCCATTGAACGCATCCCATTGTTGCTGTGGAGTTTGCTCTCCATTTTGAACAAACGTGATCTCAGATTGATTTTTAGGGATATACATTAAGTTAAACTGATTACTTGTAGAAGATGCGTAACCTGTTAAGTTACCCCCTGCTAAATAAGAAAATCTAGCTCCTGACTGTCCTGTATAAACCAAAGATACTGATGTTCCTAGATGTTTTAGATATTCTTTCGAGAACGATAAAAAGCCTATCACGCGACTTCCTGTACTGAATGGATTGTGTGCAAGAGTCACATTATTTGAACCATTTACTGAAGCAACCCGGTACCAATTTGATTGATTCTGAGAGGAAGTTCCGGAAATTAAATCCTTCGCTGCTGTATAGGTATATGCTACTGATGCATCTAAGCCGAACAAGAAACTTTTCGATAATGACGCAGTAGTAGACCAAGAATAGCCCTTATTAACATTATTCACATAGATAACTTCACTGTAGTTATCTAATACACGACGGTTATTATTATTGGCATCATACACGAGACGGTTATCCGCTCCTTCTAATGTTCCAATTGGTCTCTCTAAATTTAAATCCCTAAAATTAAATGCACTTAAATTCTTTGAGTATATAAATTCTAATGTTCCCTTAATTCCATATGGTAACACTTGATCTATTCCTCCTGAGAAGCGGGCAATCTGCGGTAATTTTAAATTACGGTCAAGTACCGTGATATTTCCGGATGGAGTAACAGTTCCTTGATATTTAGGCAATTTATTGACATCACTAATAAACGGAACATTAGCATCGGTACCGTTACCAAGATTATTACCACCTAGTAATGCTCCACTTTGCGTAAAGGCACCTGCTGCCCATACAAATGGAACGCGAGAGGTAAATATCCCCATTCCTCCACGTACTATGGTAGAGCGATCTCTATTCACATCCCAGTTAAAACCTATTCTAGGAGAAAACATCAAGGCAGGACGTGGCATGCGGTTGGTTTGAACATCGTACTGCTTAGCTAGGATAGAATTGTTAAAATCGGTATTTTCCAATGGTTTATCCAAATAAATTGGAATATCTACACGTACACCTGCAGTAATTTTTAAATTATCCTGCATTTGAAATTCATCTTGAACATAGAATCCCAATTGAACTGCATTGAATTTGGCACCCTGGCGAGGATCATCAGTATTACTATAGCTGAATTGCATGCTATTGGCCATGCCACGTTCAAAATTCTCAATTGCTGTATACGGTTTTCCTGTTGCAGGATTTACATCTCCTACTTTAGAATCACTGAAAACAAATGCTCCATTCGAATTTCCTGTATAAGCATTATACATCTTGTAGAATTCATTATGTGTACCAAATGTAAAAGTGTGAAGTCCTTTATACCAAGTCAAATTATTAGATAATGTGTAGACATCCTGATCCAATTGGTTGATATTACTAAATGGATCTGTACCCAAATAGTAATTACCTGTTACTGTTGTAGGTTTTCCATTTACATCAATTTGTCTAGGGACATTTATGCGAACATTCGGAAATAAGGGATTCTTATAACTTCTCGCATCTCTCACTCGTGAATAACCTGCAATAAAACTATTTGCTAAAGAATTACTGATGCGGCTACTTAACTCTAAAGTAAGGGCATTAGATTTAAAATCTTTTAATATAGCACCATTACCAAATGTCAATGATGTAGCTGTTCGAGTATTGCCAACATCTGTACCGTCTACGTAGTTGTATCTTAATGAAAGTTTGTTTTTTTCATCAATATTCCAGTCCAAACGTGTCATTATTTTATTGGACTTATTCTCATCTACTAGGTCTGTAAAAGAACCTGCATCATAACCATATTTATTCCGAGCAATATCATAAATACGTTGCGCATCGGCTTCTAGTAAATTCGATCCGGTTGAACCAACTTGAAAATTTTCTGGAGTTTTGCTTTTTGTATGCTCATAGTTCACAAAGAAGAATAATTTGTCTTTAACTATTGGTCCTCCAAGACGTACTCCATAAGTTTTCTCAGAAAAATCAGCTAATCTTGTCCCCTTTTCATTATCTTTTAGCAAAGCATTTGGAGTTTTCCCTGTTAAGCTTTGATTTCTAAAATAATGGTAAACTGAACCTTGAAATTGATTGGTTCCAGACTTAGTAACCGCTGAAATCCCTCCCCCTGCAAATCCGCTTGAGCGAACATCAAATGGTGCCACCTGAACAGACATCTGCTCAATGGCATCTAAAGAGATCGGATTGGTACCACTTCCTCCTCCATTTAATCCATTTGAGTTAAGTCCAAAAACATCATTCGTAACTGCTCCATCGATAGTGAACTGATTGAACCTATTATTCATACCACCGATGGATACCGATTGTCCTTTTACATCAGCTTGTGGTGTCAATCTTGTAAAATCTTCAATTGAGCGTGAAACAGTAGGTAAATTTTCTAACTGTTTTCTAGAAATAGACGTTTCGGCACCAGTTTTTAAGTTTTTTGATCCTTTAGTCCTTGTAACAGCAACTTCATCAAGCATAGTTTCGCCTGAACCAAATTTACCGTTAATAATGTACGGTTGTCCCAATTGAATATAAACATCATTATAAACGATCGGTTGTTGTCCTACATAGGTAATTTCTACCTTGTAAGGACCTCCTACACGCATTGCAGGAAGATTAAAACGACCGGCTGAATTTGAAGATCCAGTGTACGCTGTTCCTGATGGTACATGGACTGCTTTAATGGTGGCTCCAGAAGTAATTTGACCACCAGATTGTGTTACTAAACCAGTCATGCTACTTGTTGTTACTTGAGCGTGAATAGTGCCATAACTTGCTAATACAAGTGCAAAAAAGAGTAAAGGTCTTTTCATAAAGAAAATTTTTGTTATAAATATGCCTCAAAAGTATAAAGAGAATTTAACATTGAAAGCACTTAACAAAAACTTAACCTACTCATAACAAGAGTCTTCAATTGGATGCTTTTTTATTTAAATAAGTAATAATTGATAAATTGAGAATTTTAACAAAAATTAACATTCGTTTTTATAATTATTATAATTGATACATTCAATAATTGCAAAAAAGACAATGCAATCGATTGTCATAATGGATCATTTTGGAGCAAAATAATTTTGAAAGTTTACCTGTTTTGTAATATTAATCTCTAAATAAAACAAAAAAACAAGTTATGTGTTTAGGATCCCTTCCTCGTATGCTTGAACAGCCATTCGTAAATTTCATCTTGATGAAAAAGGCGTTCCACACTCCCATGTGTACCACCTGGAATTATAGTCAACGTTACATCAGCTTCAGGATCTGCTTTCTTAATTGCATTGACTATTTTTTTTGATTCTGACATGGGTACAGCACGGTCACGATTTCCATGTTGTACCCAGAGTGGTACCTGACTTAGGTTGTCGGCATACTTAACACTTCCACCTCCACATATAGCTACTGCCGCTGCGATACGATCTGGATATTTACCTGCAACATCCATAGTACCATATCCGCCCATACTCATTCCGCAAATATATATCCGATCGGGGTCGGCATTATAATGTTCTATAGCATAATCCACAATCTCAATTACTTTATCAGGATCCCATCCGCCTCGTGACTGTGGAGCGATTACGATACCAGGAACCTCCTGACCTTTATTCATCGCATAAAGTACTCCATATCGTTTAACACGATCAAGATTTGTACCCGACAGACTCCTTCCGTGAAGAAATATCAAAACGGGTTGTTTATCACCTGAGAGGTTATCGATCTGTTCTTCTTCTGGTAAATTCAATAAAAAAGGATAGGTCGTCTCCCCTTTAATCGCCTTTAGTTGGGCATATACTTCATTATTCCAGATGCTACCGATTAGCATGAAAATAATACCTAAAAGCCAAAAATTACGTTTATGAGAATTGTTTATCGTATGCATAAGAAACAAAAATACATTTTATTCTGAATCAGCAAAATAGATATTAATATTAATTAACTTCTTTTTTATAGAAAATTCGAGGTAATTTTAAGTTTTCACAAGTAAAACATGTCGCTAAAAATTTTACATACAGCCGATTGGCATTTGGGTAAACGATTGGATTATTTCTCCAGATTTGATGAACAAAAAGAAGTACTGGATGAAATTGTTCAGATAGCAGATCAAGAACAAGTTGATCTTGTTATTGTCGCTGGAGATCTGTTCGATGCGTTCAATCCACCTGTCGAAGCTATTGAACTCCTTTATAAAACCCTTAAACGCTTAACGAAAAATGGTTCCAGACCTGTCATTGCCATTGCCGGGAATCACGATTCACCGGATCGTGTAGATGCTCCTGATAGCCTTGCGAGAGATTGCGGAATTATTTTCGCGGGTAAACCCAACATGAAATTTAATCCTTATCAGGTTGAGGGCGGATTTGAAATTACTAAAGGAGATATCGGTTTTCTTGAAATCAAGCTTCCAGGTCATGATTTCCCAATTCGTCTCCTTATAACTGCCTTTGCTAACGAACATCGACTTAAAGAATATCTTGGTGAAGATGAACAGATCGGGCTCAATGAAGTTTTAAGTAAAAAATGGAGTTCGCTGGCCGATTTATACTGCGATGATCAAGGCGCTAATATTTTGGTTTCACATCTATACATGAATAAAAAGGGAGGTCCTGTATTAGAGGAGCCAGACGGCGAAAAACCTTTGCGTATTGGTTTTGCAGATACTGTTTATACGGAATGTATTCCTCCTCAAATTCAATATACAGCTTTAGGTCACCTGCATCGCTACCAAGAAGTGGGGGGACATCTTGCACCAGTTATCTATTCGAGTAGTCCACTTTGCTATTCTTTTTCCGAAGCAGGGCAAGATAAAAAAGTGGTGATTGTAACGCTGGAGCCACACAAAGAGGCGGTCTATAAAGCGATCAACATCCAATCTGGAAAAAAATTAATACGAAAAAAATTTCATTCTGTTACAGATGCTATTGATTGGCTTACAGTGAATCAAGATTGTTTAGTTGAACTAACACTTGTTTCAGAAACATCTTTAACACAAGGTGAAAAGAAACGTATTGAAGATAGCCACCCGGGTATTATCTATATCATTCCTGAAGTAAACAGTAGTGCTACCTATCAAAACGAACCCATATCCAGAAGAAGTAAAAGTATTAACGAAAATTTCTCTGATTACTTCCGATATCGAAATAATGACCAATCTCCATCGGAGGAATTGATAGCGCTATTTAACGAAGTTCTGGGTACTCAAACTGAAAAGGAGAATTAACGATTATGTTGCCATTATATCTATCCATAGAAGGGTTATATTCCTATCAATCAAAACAAGAAATAGATTTTACTGCTTTGACAGCGGCCGGTCTTTTCGGGATTTTTGGAAAAGTTGGTTCTGGAAAATCAACGATTCTGGAAGCCATTACTTTTGCCTTATTTGCAAACACAAACCGCTTAAACAGCAACAATAGAGCCTACAATATGATGAACTTAAATTCCAATCAGTTGCGGATTGAGTTTCATTTTATTGGAAAAGAAAACAAAAAGTATTCGTTTGAAGCATCTTGGCGAAGAAATAGCAAGCAGTTTGAAAAAGTTACGACACCTGTACGAAAAGCTTATGTTTTTGAAGGTGATGAAAAAATACCACTTGAAAGTACCGATGCTGAAACTATATTAGGCATATCTTACAAAAACTTCAACCGTACAGTTATTGTACCTCAGGGGCAATTTAAAGAGTTTCTTGAGCTTAAAGGAGCTGAACGCTCGGGCATGATGAAGGAACTTTTTAATTTAGATCATTATGATCTATTTTATAAAGTCGCTTCTCTAAGTAAGGAAACAGAACTGAAACTCCAAAATATTTCTGGCGCAGTACAAACTTTAGAGGATTACACAGAGGAAAGTATAGCTGAATTGCTTTTACAATTGGAGAATGAACAATTGAAGCTCCAAGAAGTCACAAATACACATCAACAATTAGATCAACAACATCAAAAATTATTGGAAGTTCAACAGTTCCATAAAGAAATAGCTATACAGAAACAAGCTTTTGCTCAATTAAGTGCCGAACAAGGTACAATTGAAAATTTAAAGAAACAGATTCTGTTATTTCAAAAAGTTGATCGTATTTTTAAGCATGCGCTCGATAATCTCGCAGATCTACAGACAGAAGAGTTCCAGCTAACACAAGATTTTGCTCAAACGAAACATCAATTAAATGCAGTCCATACAGCACTGTTAACAGCAAATAGTGCCTATAAAATAGTGGAGCAGGATTTTAATCAACTCGATAATAAAAGAATTGCTGTTGAGGATATGAGAAATATTGTTCATATTTTAAAACTGCAAATTGATATCAAAAAAGAAGCTGAACGATTAGCTAATGGACAGATTGTGCTGCAAGGTGTTGACCAGCAGATTTTAAATAAACAAACGTTAGTTCAGGAAAAACAGCAAGAAATTACCAATCTTAAAGCAAGCCGTGTTGCAAGTAGTTTATTAATGACTATAAATGATTGGTATTCAAAACAAGAGCAATATATTAAAACGCAACATGATTTAGAAGCAGATTTAAAAATTAAGCGAAAGGATTATCAGGATATCATACTTCAATTCGAAAAGGAAAGCCTCACTCCTACATCCTGGCGAGAGAAACTTACTGAAGATGAGAAGAGTGCATCTATTTTACTGGAAAGAATTCAGTCGGATGAAAATAAAATTCAGGTAAAACAGCAGTTAGCTAACTTTTCTCATGCTTTGACAGCTGGAGAAGCCTGTCCTTTATGTGGTTCCGAGCACCATCCACATATTATGCAAACAGAGGATGTTTCTGAGCAATTGGTTAAACTTAAATCTGAGAAAACTCATCTGCAAGAAACAATACTGCAAATTCAACAGCGTCAACAACGATTCATCCAACTAGATGCAAACCTGATAACATTGCAAAGGGATATAGATAAAAGTGTCGAAAAGTTGAATACGCTAATGATAGAATTTAATCATCACCTGACTCAATTCACGTGGACTAATTTTCAGCACAATGATCGTACAAGTTTCGATCAATGGAAATTGCAGGCTGAATCCATTGAACAGGCCTGTACACTAGCAGAATCGACTTTAGCAGCAATTCAAAAGGAATTAGATGATCTAAAGATTAAAAAGGAAAAATACAGTAATGGTTTGAATAGTATTGCTCTTACTAAATCAACACTTGAAGGACGATCAAGTATTCATGAACAACTGATTAAACGATTAAAATTATCGGAATTCGAACAGTTTGAAATATCTGAAATTGAAATATTGATTACACAATCACTTCAATCAATAGACCATATAGATCAGGAATACAGCAGGTTGCTAAATGAAATTAATCAATTCAATATTTCTATAGCATCACTTTCTACAACAAGCAATACGTTAGAGACGCAATTAAAGAATAAGCAATCTAAGATAACATTGCAGCAGAAGCTGCTTGAAGAACTGTTGCAGCAGAATGATTTCGTGTCTCTTGACGCTGTAAAAGAAATATTAAAACAGCAATATGATCTTGAAAAAGAAGAATTACGTATCAAACGATTTGAAGAGCATTTTGCTATTGTTAAGGCCAATCTGGTACAGTTAGAGCAGAAAATAAATCAGGAAGCTGTTGATATTTCCCAGATTACAAAAATCAGCCAAGATCTGCAATTGGCAAAAGAAGCCAAAGAAATGCTGATAGGTCAATTGCAATCTCTCAAAGATCAAATTCTAATTTCAAAAAAGCGATACGCTGAGAAAGTAGAATTGCAAATTGCTTTCGATAAATTGGCACTTCGGAATAAGAATTTAAGTATTTTATCAAATCTCTTTAAGGGGAATGGTTTTGTTGATTACATTTCAACTCAATACTTAGAGGACCTATGTCATATCGCCAATCATCGTTTTGAAAGACTAACTCGAGGTCATCTGAAACTAATCATCAATAGTGAAAATGATTTTGAAGTGATGGATCATTTAAATGGTGGTAAATCACGATCTGTAAGGACTTTATCAGGTGGGCAATTTTTTCAGGCATCTTTATGTTTGGCTCTAGCACTAGCGGAGAGCACGCGTAGTCTCAATCAGAATGAAAAGAATTTCTTTTTCATTGATGAAGGATTTGGAACTCAAGATACTGAATCTGTCAATTTAATTTTTGAAACTTTAAATGCTCTTCATAAAGAAAATCGTATTGTAGGAATTATCTCTCATGTTGATGAATTACAGGAGCGCATCCCTGTTTCAGTTAAAATTGTGAAAGATGAAGATTTAGGAAGCCTGATTCTACATGACTTTTGAGCGCTAGAACCACACATTACTTATAAAGCGCTGTGATACTCTATAAATAGAAAGAGAGGTCTTGACCTCTCTTTCTATTTTACAGCATTAAATGCTCTCTTTATGGGCAATTTCGAGGTTTATTATCACATCTCTTATATCACCTTCCACAAAGGATAAATTTCCAATGACAAAAACACCTTTATTTGAACCGTTTTTCTCCGTGATTCCATAAACTGTGTTTTCGTCATCCGGATTCGAATCTCCTTCATATCGATAAATATAATCAATCTTATAATTAGATGGATTTGCAATCAAAGAATCCAGTTCAATGTTATAATCTATTGTATACCCCGCTTCTTTCAACTTCTCTAGGGCAACAGTAGCTGAGTCATATTTATTTCTATCTTCCATAATCTTGTATCTTGATCTTTAATAAAATAACAATTGGAACAGCAAAGTGTTTTTTATCATCTGGTTATTTTTTGGTAAACATACCAACAATATCATCTATGGCACTACCATCTTTATTCTTATCAAAAAAGTCGGAGATCTTGTCTGTCAATCCTCCTGAAGTAGTTGTGGCTGTTGGTTCATTTTTATCAGCACCGAATATATTCCCAATTATACTCCCTAATCCTCCTCCAGAACCCGTATTACCACCTAAAAAGCCTCCCAGCAGATCACCTAAAGGATTACTCGTTCCATTTTGCGCGGCATTTGCTTTTTCCTTACCCAAATAACCCATAACAATAGGTGCCAGGGTAGCCAGTACTCCTGTAACCTGAGCCGAACTAAATCCACTTTTCTCCGCTAATCCAGAAGCAACATATTCAGTCTTACTGCCAAAGATGTGCTGCACGATCTTGTTGCCGTCTTCTGTAGGTCCCTGTTCGATTACCTCATCGACATGATCCAATATTTCACCGTTATGTTTTGTGTCTAATGCATCAGCAAAACCTTTAGCCTGACTGGTGTCGCCCTTACTTTGATTATATTTAATTGCTCCCGCGATCAAAGGAACCGCTATTGCTAATATCCAAGTTGCTTTGGTGCTGTCAATTCCCAACTTTTTGGACAATCCTGCAGCCATTTGATTACCAAGGCCACCTGTGATTAAATCTGTCATTCCCATAATTTCATCTGTTTTAATTGCGTTTAGAAATTCAAAACAATAATTAAGCCAATGAATTGGATTAATCCGAGCTGATTAGCCACAAAAAAAGAGGTTATTAAACCTCTTTTTTTCTAAATTATATAGAAACTATCTTTTATAATACTTTAAAGCTTCTGGAAGCAATTTTTGAATATCACTGATACGTCTTGCATCACTAGGGTGAGTACTTAAAAATTCAGGATTCCCTTTAGATCCGCCACTTGCCATGCGTTCCCAAAATTTCACAGCTTCAGCAGGATTGTAGCCCGCCATTGCCATAATCACTAAACCCATACGATCTGCTTCAGATTCATTCCCACGCGAGTATTTCAATGACGTTAATTGACCGCCAATACCGTATGCGTTATTGATAATCCCGGCATAACTACTCCCTGCAGTTGCAACCCCAATAACACTACCAATTGCTTGTGTAGCATATTGACGAGACATCTGCTCCATAGAGTGACGTGCTATTGCATGGGCAATTTCATGTCCCATTACTGTCGCTAATCCAGTTTCATTCTGCGTAACTGGAAGAATCCCTGTGTATATAGCTACTTTTCCACCGGGCATACACCATGCATTGACTTCATCGCTTTGCACCAAATTAAACTCCCAACTGAAATTAAATTGATTTGCTATACCTTGCTGCGTAAGGTATTGATTAACGGCTATCGCCAGTTTATTACCAACTTTTTTAACTAAAGTTGCCTGACTTGTACCTGTAATTACTTTTGTTTTTGAGGAATTTAAAAATTGTTTGTAAGAAGACGCCGCTTGTTCCTGAATTTCACTATCACTCACCAAACTCAACTGCTTACGTCCAGTAATCGGCACAGTCGAGCAGGATGCTAAAGTAGCTCCAATCAGGAACATACTTGTATATTTAAAAACCTTTTTCATATTTTAAATGTTAAACACTGCATTAGATTGTACCCAACGCAATTCCTATGCCTAAATTTTCTTCTTTTTATTCTTGAAAAGATAAACTTTAGATTCGTGTCCCTTTAAGAGGCGTTCGATATTCTTTTGATGGGTAATCAAGATCAATGCGCAGATCGCGATGCCATATAATAGAACTGAAGGAATAGATGTTTTAAATAAGAAGGCTATGCTAAAAGGAAAGGTAAAACCTGCCATTATTGAACTTAATGATACATAATGCGTTGTCAACAAGATTACAATAAAGACCGTAACGCAAAGTAATGCGGCGGGAGCATGAATTGCGAGGATCATGCCAAAGAGTGTTGCCACTCCCTTGCCTCCTCTAAAGCCAGCAAAGACAGGAAATAGATGTCCTAAAACAGCAATAACACCAAGTGCCAATTGATAGTTAACAAATTGGACATTACTGGTACTTTGCCCCGCTTCTATTAAATAAGCTAGATTTGTAGACGTGAACCCTTTAAAGATATCGACGAACATCACCACAGCACCTGCTTTTGGTCCCAAAACGCGAAAGGTGTTGGTTGCACCGGCATTACCACTTCCATACTCTCTAACGTCAACGCCATAAAATGCCTGTCCAAACCATACCGCAGTTGGGATTGAACCAAATAAATAAGCTAGTACTACTGCACTTACTAAATAAATAGAAATCATTAATTATTGTTAAATCCTAAACTAATTTGGCCTTTAAGCTTAAATCCAAACTTTTTACAGAATGCGTCAATGCTCCAACCGAGATAAAATCTACTCCGGCTGCTGCATATGCTTGAAGTGTGTCTTCTGTAATTCCTCCAGAAGCCTCAGTGACAAATCTTTCTGCAATAATATCGACAGCTTTCTTCACATCTGAGGGACTAAAATTGTCTAACATGATGCGGTCGACCTTGCCAAAGGTAATAACTTCAGCTAGCTCCTCAAAATTTCTAACCTCAATTTCAATCTCAATATGCTTATTTAAGGTGTCTCTGTAGGCATTTGCGCGAGTTAAAGCCTGCGTGATACCTCCACTGTAATCAACATGATTATCTTTAATTAAAATCATGTCATACAAGCCAAAACGATGATTGGTTCCCCCTCCGATCTTTACCGCTTCTTTCTCTAACAAACGTAACAAGGGAGTTGTTTTGCGCGTATCTAATATTTTCGTTTTTGTTCCGGCTAATAATTTTGCATATCGGTTTGTGGTTGTCGCAATCCCGCTCATGCGCTGCATCACGTTTAAAATCAAGCGTTCGGCAATTAGGATACTATGGATTTTTCCTCTCAGGATTAAGGCTATATCACCAATTTTTACACTCGCTCCATCATGAATTAGCACTTCATGAGCAAGTGTAGGATCTATTTGATTGATAATTTCTAATGCAATCTCTACCCCAGCAAGTATACCGTCTTCTTTAACAATTAATTTAGCCTCTCCAGCTTTGTCTGTAGGAATCGTTGAAAGTGTTGTATGATCACCATCTCCGACATCTTCTAGAATTGCTTGTTGAACGAATTTTTTAATATATTCTTTTTTTTCCATCATGAGTCCTCACAAAATATGTAGCGAAGATGGAAATTTAAATTTTATTCAAGAAAATAATTTGGAATTATTATTTAGAAGCCTGTTTTTCAACTCTAAATTCTTCTATAGCTTGTGTAGATTTTGCCGAACTTATCTTCACAAAAACTCGAAATAGATTTTTATTACTGGTAAGTTGATATACGTAATAACTGTAATTGGTTTTATTTGTAATTTTCTGTATTAATTTTACTGCACCTGGTTTGTTTTTAGAGAAAAATGACTCTAATAACATTTCAGCCTGAAATTTAGAATATTGACCATCCTCACTTAAGATTGATAACGTTACATTTGTCGCAAAATACCGTGCTATATTTTTGGCATTCCCTGCTTTCAATTGCAGCATTAAAGCATCGTTAATATCAGAAATAAATAAAGAAGATTCATTCATTGGTAAGTTGTTCTTGTCAATATTATTCGCTGATATGCGCATAGTTATACACATAAAAAGACTTATAAAAAATAGGATCTTTTTCATTAATTATAGAAATTAAACTCTGTGTAGTTCAAGAACTTACCCAATAGTTATTGTGTTAAAGACTAGCTTTGTGATTTGGTAGATGATTCACATAAACAATGCCAAATTTATATAAATTTTACATTAAACAAACTTTAATTCTTCATTACATTCCTCATAATCTTGAATTATCAGTTGTTTTAAATTATATTTGCTTATATAATTATGGAAAAAAAAGTAGCACTATTAATCCTAGACGGATTAGGATACGGAAAAGAAGATCAATCTGACGCAGCATTTGCGGCAAATACACCTTACTTGGATTATTTGAAGGCGAACTACCCCAATTCAAAACTAGTAGCTTCTGGTGAAGCTGTTGGTCTACCTGAAGGTCAAATGGGTAACTCTGAAGTTGGACATATGAATTTGGGCGCAGGACGTGTGGTTTATCAAGAATTAGGCCGCATTCATAAAGCTGTTCGTGATGGTATTTTTAATACGGACATCACTATTCAAGACTCCTTTAAATATGCTTTAGCAAATAATAAGAAGGTTCATTTTATCGGTTTATTGTCCGACGGTGGCGTTCATGCACATACAAGTCATTTACGTGGTCTATGTGATGCTGCAAAACATGCTGGTTTAACTTCAGATCAGGTATTTATACATGCTTTTCTTGACGGACGCGATACAGATCCAAATTCTGGATTAAATTATGTGAAAGAATTGCAAGATTTCCTACCTCAGTCTGTCGGTACTCTTGCGTCAGCAATCGGTCGTTATTATGCAATGGACCGCGACAATCGCTGGGAGCGTGTAAAACTTGCATATGATTTGATGGTACATGGTACTGGGACTGAAACTAAAGATTTACAACACGCTATACAAGAATCATATAATCAAAACATTACAGATGAATTTGTGCAACCGCTTGTTTTGACTAATGCTGCAAATCAACCTGTTGCCACAATTCAAGATGGAGATGTCGTAATCTGTTTTAATTTCCGAACAGACCGAGGACGCGAGATTACTATTGCTTTAACGCAAAAGGCGTTTCCAGAGTACGACCTAAAACCATTGGATCTTTATTATATTACGATGACGTCATATGACGAGACATTTAAAAATGTTAAAGTCATCTTCCATAAAGACAATTTAAATAATACTTTAGGTGAAGTTTTAGCGGCTCATCATAAAACTCAGGTACGTATCGCAGAAACTGAAAAATATCCACATGTCACATTTTTCTTTTCTGGAGGACGTGAACAGGAGTTTGATGGAGAACACCGTTTGCTGGTACCATCTCCTAAAGTTGCGACTTACGATTTACAGCCAGAAATGTCTGCTCAAGGCATTACTGATGCTATTATAAAAGATATTGAAGAAGCGCAACCAGATTTTATCTGTCTGAATTTTGCAAACCCAGATATGGTCGGACATACGGGTGTATTTGACGCGGTAGTAAAAGCGGTTGAAACAGTAGACAATTGTACTAAACAAGTTGTTGAAAAGGGTTTACAATACGGATATTCATTTATCATCATTGCTGATCATGGTAATTCCGAATTTATGGTCAATGCTGATGGATCAGTTAACACTGCTCATACAACAAACCTTGTTCCATGTATTTTGATCGATAAGGATTATAAAAGCATTAAGGATGGTAAATTGGGTGATATAGCACCTACTGTATTGAAATTACTAAAAGTTGAGATCCCTGCCGAAATGGATGGCGAGGTATTGATCCAAGACTAATATGAAAAATAAACGTATAGGTAACGCACTCTCTTTATTAATTATAGGGGGTGCGCTCCTACTATCGTCCTGTCAAAACGACAAAACGGTGCAAAAGCAAGTAAAAGGATCAACTCTTTCTCTGGATTCATTTTTTAATTCTGAAATTGAAAAGTTAACAAAATTGAATCCAACGGTTGAAAAAACGGTCATTAAAGACTCCGATGAGGAAGTGAAATCTTTGAAGATCCCAAACTGGCAAAATGAACTCAGTGGATTTATAGCTGCTGATATTACAAAAAATGCTGATGCCAGTTTGTATAATTTTAGAGAAGAAGATTGTAAAACAATTTATCAAGCCAAAGATCCCGGATTAGCGATTCAGTATCTCGCTGTGGAGCATGATTTAAAAGGTAAGATTAGACAGGTTGTCATTGAAAGAAAAGTAGACAATACCTTATATTCCAGTGAAGAAAAACTGACGTATGATGTTGACTCTATTTATCAAATTGAAAAAAATCAGGATATTCTGATATTGGGAAAAAGTCATTATAAAATTGTAGGAAAGTTTCTGAATCACTAAAATTTAGAAACCTCTCCTACATCTCAAGTAATTACAAAAAAAAACACCATATCGCGATATGGTGTTTTTTTGTTTTTGAAAGATTACTTCAAGTTATCTCTGTAAATTTTAGCTTTTTTGATTTCTGTTTGAATGTCTTTACGAGAAGCATCAAAAGTTAAAACTTTTTCAAAATCTTTTACTGCGTTGTTATAAGCATCAGTTGCAACCGCTTTATTGTAATTCGCAACTCCTGAAGTTCCAACTAAAATACCATAGTCACGGAAAGCTAGCGCTCTATTTTGATAAAGCTTCACATCACTTGCATTTAATGCAATCGCTTTAGAATAATCTTCGATAGCAGATTTTAATAATGCTTCACGAGCAGAACTGCTCAATTTTGTAGATGTTTGAGTCGCTAAATTATTATTTGCTTTTCCTTTAAAATAGTAACCGTTTGCATTTTTACTGTCCAAAGCAACTACTTTTCCGAAAGACTCTGCTGCCTTTTTAAATTCGCCATTCTGAAATTGAGAGTAACCTAACATATATAATACATCTGGATCTTTACTTTCCACTGGCAAAGACTTTTCTAAGTAAATTGCTGCTTTTTTGAAGTCACCATCCAATAGTGCTTTTTGACCTAAACGAACATTTGGATTCGAATGCTCTTCCTGTTTTGCTGTCTGTGCAAAAGATGAAAGTGACATCAAGGCAAATGCACCAGTAAATAAGCCTAATTTAATCGATTTAAGAGTCATATTTATTTAATTACGTTTCAATTTAAAGTATTTAATTCATATTCAACCGCTTAGTTTGTGTTGTTGAAATTCCGTTTTACTTGACTTCAACATACAACGCTAAATGCGTATTCAATATTACAATTATTATGCCTATTTACACAATAATAAATTGAATAATGTGACAAAATTCACATGTCAGACTGTCTTTTTTTCTTAAAGCACTGCATTAATGGATCATTCGTTTTCAAATAATAGGTTGGCATCTTACTTGCAATACCCTACATTCACAAATTTAAAATAACTTTTTATCAGAATTACGACATGTTGTCATAAACTGACATAAAAATATTAATATACCTTAACATAATATGAGCAAATTCGAAACATTTGATTTCAATCAGGCGATTCCCATTATATCTGAAGATACCGAATTCTTTCCATTATTAAGTCAACAAGATGAAGATGACATGCGCAATGCAGAGATTCCGGAGTCACTATCGATTTTGTCTTTACGCAATACAGTTTTATTTCCTGGAGTAGTTATTCCAATTACTGTGGGTCGGGATAAATCCATCAAATTAGTTAAAGACGCTTACCAAGGAGATAAAACCATAGGTGTTGTAGCTCAAAAGGATATGTCTATGGAAGATCCTACTATTGATGAGCTTTATCAAGTCGGAACTGTAGCACACATCATCAAAGTTTTACAGATGCCTGATGGTAATACAACGGTGATTTTACAAGGTAAGCAACGTTTTAAATTGCTTGAAGCTGTTCAGACCGAACCTTATCTAAAAGCTAACGTTGAGAAATATAAGGAAGAGAAACCGAAGTCGACTAAGGAATTTAAAGCCTTAATAGCGACTTTAAAAGAGATGGCTCTTCAAATTATTCAACTATCGCCGAACCTACCAAGCGAGGCAGGTATTGCCATTAAGAATATCGAGAGTCCGACTTTCCTTATTAACTTTATTTCTTCTAATATCAATGTTGATTTAATTCAGAAACAACAGTTATTGGAATTATTAAATGCTGATGAGAAGGCTCGCCTTTTATTAGAGTTATTAACTTCTGAAATTCAAATTTTAGAACTTAAAAACCAGATTCAAAATAAAGTAAGAATAGATTTAGATAAACAACAACGCGATTATTTCTTAAATCAACAGTTAAAGACGATTCAAGAAGAATTGGGCGGAAACACTCCCGATTTAGAGATTATCGAATTGAAAAAAAGAGCATCAAAGAAAAAGTGGAATGAAGTTGTTGCTAAGCATTTCGATAAAGAAATTGAAAAATTAGCACGAATCAATCCTGCTGCCGCAGATTA
This sequence comes from Sphingobacterium anhuiense, assembly GCF_042686355.1. Lineage (NCBI taxonomy): Bacteria > Pseudomonadati > Bacteroidota > Sphingobacteriia > Sphingobacteriales > Sphingobacteriaceae > Sphingobacterium > Sphingobacterium anhuiense. Next base: position 770,089 of record NZ_JBHUPE010000004.1, on the reverse strand, counting down.
TTCTGTTCAGATCAATTATTTAGAATTATTACTTGACCTTCCTTGGAATGAGTTTACAAAAGATAATTTTGACCTGAATAGAGCACAAAAAGTACTGGATAAAGACCATTATGGGTTGGATAAAGTTAAGCAACGTATTATTGAGTATTTGGCCGTATTGAAATTGAAAAACAATATGAAGGCTCCTATTTTATGTTTAGTAGGCCCTCCCGGAGTCGGTAAAACATCATTAGGGAAATCTATTGCAAAAGCATTAGGCCGTAAGTATACTAGAATGGCCTTAGGTGGTGTGCGTGATGAAGCAGAAATCAGGGGTCACCGAAAGACGTATATTGGTGCAATGCCAGGTCGTATCATTCAATCTTTGAAAAAAGCAGGTGCAGCGAACCCGGTATTTGTATTGGATGAAATTGATAAGATGAGTGCTGACTTTAAAGGAGATCCATCTTCTGCCCTATTAGAAGTTTTAGATCCGGAGCAAAATACGAGTTTCTATGATCATTATGTTGAGATGGAGTACGATTTATCTAAGGTCATGTTTATCGCTACAGCTAACTCCTTAAATAATATACAACCAGCGCTGTTGGATCGTATGGAGATTATTGAAGTTAATGGTTATACGATCGAAGAAAAAATTGAAATTGCCAAGAAACACCTTATTCCGAAACAGCGTGAAGCACACGGATTAACAGCAAAGGATATTTCGTTGAAATCTAAAATTATTGAGAAAATAATTGAAGAATATACGCGAGAATCTGGTGTACGTGGTTTAGAGAAAAAAATAGGTTCTACTGTCCGTGGTATTGCAACTCGCATTGTTATGGAAAAAGAATACAATGTCAATATTAATGATAAGGATCTTGTCGAGATTTTAGGTGCTCCTATTTTTGATAAAGATAGTTATGAAAATAATGAAGTTGCTGGTGTTGTTACAGGGTTAGCCTGGACTTCTGTCGGTGGCGATATATTGTTTATAGAGTCAAGTTTGAGCCCAGGTAAAGGAAAAATGAGCTTAACAGGTAACTTGGGCGACGTGATGAAGGAATCAGCTTCCATTGCAATGGCTTATCTACGTTCGCATGCTGAAGAATTTGACATTGATTACCGCGTTTTCGATCATTGGGATGTACATATTCACGTTCCAGCAGGAGCTACACCAAAAGACGGGCCTTCGGCAGGTGTAACCATGTTGACGGCATTAACTTCCCTATTTACACAGCGTAAGGTTAAAGAAAACTTAGCAATGACAGGTGAGATTACTTTACGTGGAAAAGTTCTTCCTGTTGGCGGTATTAAGGAGAAGATTTTGGCAGCTAAGCGAGCGAATATCAAAGAGATTATTTTATGTAAATCTAATCAAAAAGATATTGAAGAGATCAAAGAGAGTTATATCAAAGATATGAAGTTTCACTATGTGACGGAAATGGCTGATGTCATTGCGCTCGGATTATTGGATAAAAAAGTCAAGCACGCAAAAGATCTGACTAAAGGATTAGAGCCCAAGAAATAGTCAAAATTTTTCTAAAAATTAAAAGCCGCTGTAAATAATTTTTTATAGCGGCTTTTACATGTAGACACATGAGCAACTCTGACTAGACGTCGACATAGCTAAAATAATTAAATAAAAGATTGGAAAGGTCTATAAACACAAAATGCTTCCCGTTAGGAAAAGCAAGTGTCTAATTTGTGATTTTAAAAGCGTTGAGAATTATTTCTCAAGCTTGTCATTTTCTTTTTTCAATGCTACGGGACGATCTTCTTTGATTTCCGTTTCCATAAAACCCCAGTTAGTCATGTAATACATGTATGGGTTTTGTTCAATTTTTGATTTTCTTGTTCTTTCTCTTTTTATCATATATATATTGTTTTGATTACTTCATATCATTCAAATATCGAGCCAAACTCTCCTAAATACTGTTTATTAGTAATTATGAGTGTTCCTGCTGTTCTTTTGTAAGGATCACACTTAACACTTACAAATTGTAAATACTCGAAATGATACCGCTTATTTTCAAGGCTAGAATAAGTACTGTTTAAATATTAGTTTTGACTTCTTTAATACCCAAAAGTTTAATTGACAACTAAAGACAGCTATTATATACTATGATTCTTAATTATTTACAGCATCTATTCAGGAAGGTGGATGTGCAAGATTCTATTCTTTAGGGGGAATCTTCTTATTTCTACAATTATCAGAAGATATAGATAAATGCTCAATAATATACGCTTATGGTGAAGGTATCATAATGAAGAGATGATTTTTAAAAAATTTACAATAGTATCAGATTTTGTTATATAATAAACCGGGCATTTAATAAGAATGAACTGCCCAGTTTATTATATACAAGCTTATTTTTGATAATTCAACTACTGCTGTATTGCGCCTAAGACTTGAGCAATTTTTTTGAAAAGTTCGGTATTCTGATAATAACCCAAAAAATTTTGAGCCCCGGGGCCATATGCCATTACAGGTACCATCATTGCACTGTGATCATTAGACGCAAAGCTGGCTTGTATACTGCCTGTTTTTACATCAGCATCTAATAAAGATAATGCGCCAGTTTCATGGTCTGCTGTTACCACTACAAGTGTCTCACCATTCTGATCAGCGTAACGAAGTGCTTCGCCGACTGCCTGATCAAAATCCAAAGCTTCTGTTACCACATAGTTCAAATCTCGCGCATGGCCACCATAGTCAATCTGAGCCCCCTCGGCCATAATAAAGAATCCACTTCCCATTCCATGAAGTTTACTGATGCTCGTTGTGAGCAATTCTTTTAAAATAGTACCTCTACCATCTTTGACAGCTATCATATCTTGTTCATTAAAATAAGCTACTGTTTTCTCTGATTTGGCGTCTTTTAATCCTGTTAGGTTATCAACAACTTGATATCCGGCTTGATTTAATTTTTTTTCCAATTCATCTTTTCTTTCTTTTTCCCGATAAGGTCCAGGTAGTTCACCTGCCAATATTTTAACATCCTTATTCTCGATGAGCGCTTCTGTAATTGCAATGGATGCATTTCGGTCTACATTTGATGCATAAAATGCTGCGGGAGTCGCATCCGAGGCATCCCCTGTGGATAGTATTCCGCTTACCTTTCCAACTCTTGCTAATAGTTCAGGTAATCGCAGTAACCGATTACCAGATGTGTCTACGCTTATCGTACCGTTATATGATTTATGCCCGGTAGCAATTGCTGATCCCCCAGCTCCTGAATCTGTATTACCTGGACTGGCTGATGCTGTCAAAGAAAACCCCACATGTTTCATCTGAGCCATATGCAGCTGACCACGGTTGGCAACCATAGCAGCTTGAATATGACCTAATCCCATACCGTCTCCTATTAACAGAATCACATTTCTAACTGTACCCTTACTCCCATCTTTTGCAAAATTAGGTTGATACACAGCGTATGGTTTATTAGCTGTAAAACGTGAACTCTCCAAATCATTTAAATAAGCTTTTAGCACATCGGGATGATCTGTATTTAACCAGGTAACGCCCATTTTTTCTAATACTATCCACGTATTGACACTCTCAGGTGCACCCCAGAGACGAAATGGTTTACCCCATTTTCGTGCCTTTGCTCCTTGCTGTTCAATTTTCATTTGCTCTTGCTTCGTTGGCACCCCCTTCCCGTTCCATTGCGTATAGGCTCGTAAATTATCGCTCATCATAGCTACCCGTTGCAGTTGCTGGCTGGTGTATGCGGTTTCAAATCTACCGTCAAAGGATATGTAGTCTGGATAGTTTTTAAAGAGAGCAGGTGACGGCATATTGCCACTGATGATAATTTGAATAGCATGTTTATTTTGTTTGGGATCTACTAGGTAACAATAAGGTGCTAACAGGTTTATTAATTTTGGCATCATAATCTGAAAATCTTCTTTCAAATCTAAAACCAGCTGTAAGTTTTTACTGCTGTCAGCAAAGGGATGTTGCTTATTTTGTTTAAATAAGTTTGCCAAAGGCTTTATATATAGATCTTCCAAGGTTCGTCCTGCTTTGATATCTTTAGCCTCATGCGCAACATATAAGGTATCATCTCGTAGGAATAGGTCTGCTTCAATGGATTCCACTCCCGCATAATAAGCACGTAACAAGGGAATATCCTGTTCATAATCATTATGACTATGGCCACGGACCCGAAGTGCATGGTGCTGCTGATGCGTACTATACATGAGTTTATCAAAACGATTAACAGCTGTAGGTGTTTCCTGCGCATCAAGTCTGACCATTATCCCAACTAATGGCAGCATTAATAATAACTTAGCAAATTTCATTTTCATTCTTTCTATTGGACAAAAAACGACAGACCAGATCGCTCTTTCGCATCTTTCTAGCCTGCCGTCTTTGTGATTTAAGTTATTTGTAGGATAATTTTACCATCCCTCATTTTGACTGATCCCAGAATTACTCAAATCTGATGGCGGAATTGGCCATACATGATGAATAGCAGGATTAAAAGTTCGGGCAGGCCAAACTTGTACTATGGTGTAGCTAGAGGTTGGATCAGTTTTAGCAATATGTTGCCTTCCGGTTGCTGGTCGTGCATAGGCAGCTTGGGCATCACCCCAACGAACCAGGTCACTATGCCTATCGGTATATTCTGCTGCAAACTCTGAACGACGCTCTCTTTTTAAATTGACCATTGTTGCGCCACTTATTGCAGGGAGCCCTGCGCGGTTACGTACCAAATTAATCTCCATATCTCCAGATTTCCCTTGTTTAATCTGCGCTTCGGCTTTCATCAAAAGAATATCTGCATAACGGATTAAAGGAATATTTAGATCAGAAGTCGGATAATCTCCACTTGGATTTAAATGTTGATCCTTTGGAAAACGGAAAGGTTGCATATACTTTTTGAACTGAAAACCAGTTTGAGAATTAGACGAATAATATTTCCGATCCAATCCAAATAACGTAAATGTATCGTTAAATTCAAGTATGGTTGCCTTTTTACGATTGTCCCCTGATTCGAAAGCGTTATACAATTCTAAAGTGGGGTGAAAATATCCCCAACCATTATAAAGTCCGTAACCTGTATTTTCGAATAATACAGCCGGCAATATGGAACCCTGAATTTTATTAGAAACTACAGAAAAGATATATTCAGATGAAAAATTGTTTTCGATGTAAAAGACGCTTGCAAAATCTGTTTCTGGTTTTCCTGTATTAATTAATTTACGGCCTGATCCTGAGTTGGTCACCATATCGCAGTACTTAACAACTTGCGTCCATTTACTCTCGTCATATCGTGCCCATTGCAAATTTGTTTTGGCTAAATAGGCATAAGCAGCGTCTTTATGCGCTCTTCCTAAATCATCTGCTCCATATGTGTTGACAAGTGGCAATAGTTCTGCTGCCTTTAAAAGATCCCCTTCAATCTGTGCTAAATTCTCTTTTACATGTGTCGGTCGTACAAATTTAATTTCATTCATATTTGCATCTGTAACGATGGGAACACCAGCACGTTGATCTCCATAATATTGTGACAAATAAAAATAGGCATAACCTCGCATGAAATATGCTTGTCCTAATACGTGTTTTTTTACATTATCGCTAATGCTCATAGCTGGCACTTTAGTGATAATGGTATTTGCACGTTGTATTATCTGATAAAATTTCTTGTACATACTATTAATACGGCTTTCAGCACCTGTAGCAGTAAAATTACGCACTGCTGCTGATCCTGCATCTGTACGTCCTGTTACCATATCGTCCGATGCGTTGATAAACCAAAACAAACCTCTTCCGAACATATTATCGTCATTGAAATGTTCATAAAGACCATTACTGGCAAAGATGGCATCTGCTTCTGTCTTCCAGAAGTTTTCATTAGTAATTGATCCTTTTGGAGTCAGATCAGTAAAACTCTTGCTACAGCCCTGTATACCTATACTCAATCCTAGTAATGCTATTGTAATGTATTTGTATTTTTTTATGGATGGTGTTTTCATGATTTTCATTCTTAAAAATTAACATTTAATCCTATCGTGTATGTCTTGGCTAAAGGATAATTTGCTACATCTAATCCAATACTGCCGACCTCTGGATCTATACCAGAATAAGAGGTAAAGGTGAACGGGTTTTCTGCAGAAAAATAAATCCTAGATTGCAGTTTATTCAAAAACTTAGGTAAGTTATAGCCAACAGTAATGTTTTTTATACGAAAATAATCGCCACTTTCAAGGTACCAATCTGATATCGTTCCGTAATTAGCATTTGGATCTTTAGAAGAAAGTGCTGGAATATTACTATTTAGATTATCCGGCGTCCAGGCATTTAGGACACGATTATCCAGATTATAACCCTGTAAGCCCGCGTTATAGGCTGTGAACTTATATCCGTTAAAAATTTTTGCTCCTGAAATACCATAGGTTAATACATTTAGATCAAAGTTTTTATAATCTAAATTAAGGGCAAAACCATAGGTGAACTTAGGAACCGCACTACCCATATATACACGATCATCAAAACTGATTTTACCGTCACCATTTGTATCTTCGAATTTTAAATCACCAGGACGTGCAAAGGGTTGAATAAGCTTACCATTTAGACTATGCGCCTGTACTTCTGCTTCGGAATTAAATATTCCGGTATTCGGAATCAAATAGTAAGAATATAAGGCTTGTCCTGGCGTGGACCGATATGGAGACAATATACCCCTAACCTCTCCTGGATTTTCAATAAATTCGCTATTAACTCCATTCAGATGTAATACCTCATTACGATTGAAGGCAATATTAGCATTTAAACCAAGTCTCCAATCTCCAAATTGATGAGTATATTTTCCGCTAAATTCAAATCCCTTGTTCATCACGTCACCCGTATTAATTGTAGGACCTCTCTGCATACCTGAGTGTGGATCTGGAAGAATTTCATTGATCATTCCGATGGTCTTTTTCCGATAATAATCTGCTGTAAAACTTAACTGATGAAATAAAGTCATATCCAGACCGATATCCCATGATTCGGAAGTCTCCCAGATGAGATTAGGATTACCTTGTTTGATCATTGCAAAATGGCGTACCAAAAGTCCTTCCGACCCCAAAGGTGTGACAGTACCGCTATTCAAAGGTAAGTTATATGCGTATTTATCAACAGTTTGAATGTTCCCGATCTGACCCCAAGAAGCGCGTATTTTTAAATCATTAATAAAGTCACTTTTAAAAAATGATTCTGAAGATATTTTCCAGGCTCCCGAAATTGATGTAAATACATCCGATCGATTATTTATTGGTAAGCGTGAACTGCGATCCTGCCGGATACTTGCTCCTAAATAATACCGTCCTGCATAATTGTAATTAACACGAGCAATAGCAGATGTTAGTGCATCTTCCCAGACGTCACTTGTTGGAATTCCTGGTATAGATTGTGCATTCTCGATATATTGATACCAATCGTCTTCCCGTTCAAATCCCATTCCCTGAATGTAGTATTGTTCATACTTTGTTTTCTGGGCAGAGTATACTGCTACAGCATCAATCTGGTGATCACCAAAACGTTTCGTATAATTCAATTGCTGATCCCAAATCCAACGATCTGTACGAGCTTCTTCTTGCGTCAAATAATTGTTGCCATTTGATCTTCCAATTTCTGGTATTTTGGGATCAAATCTTTTTAAAGAATACCGATTTATATCCAAAACAAAATTAGATTTGAAGGTTAGACCATCCCATAAATCCACTTTCGCAAAAACATTACCATTGAGGTTAAGTGTCGGATTGTTAACTGTTGGACGTAGAAGTAAAGCTACTGGATTATAAGTATCACCATATGCAGATGAAAATTGCGATAAATTAAAAGGAACAGTACCGTGAAATAATCCTTTCTCATCATAAACAGGTGCTGCAGGATTCATATAAATTGCATTGATGATCGATCCACTATAACTGCTAGATGTATTTGTACCTCGAGCGGTAGTATGGTTGACATAAAAATTTTGTCCTAATGTCAATCGATCAAAAAAATCAAATTCGGATTTCAAACGATAAGCAAAACGTTTGTAACCTGTATTCAGCAATAAACCTTCCTTATCGTGATAACCAAATGAAGAATTATACCTGGATCGTTCTGATCCACCAGACACCTGCGCATTTGCATTTAAAATATTCCCCGTTCTGAAGATTTCATTCATCCAATTCGTGCGGGTTTCCTGTCCCCAAGGATTTAATGTCGCATTATGACCATCGGCAGGATTCACTCCATCTCTTTTCGCTGCATCATTATAGGCCTGGGCGTATTGTGTCGCGTTCAAAGCAGTTGGTAGATTACTCGCATTTTGCCAACCTCGATACAGATCGACACTTAGTTTGGGCGCTCCAGCTTTACCGCTTTTAGTTGTGATCACGATAACTCCAGATGATGCTTGTGCTCCATAGATAGCTGCAGAAGCTGCATCTTTCAAGATATCCATGCTTTCAATATCATTTGGATTGATAGGTCCGCCATAATAGGGCGCTCCATCGACTACATAAAGTGGCGATTCGGCGTTTAGTGTCCCCATTCCTCTAATCATCACTTTGGGCATTGCCGAAGGATCGCCACCTGCTGACATCACCGTTACTCCTGCAACGTTTCCTTGCATCAGATCTGCCACGTTAGTTAATGGACGAGCAACATTTTCTGCGACATTAGGTAAAGAGCTTACAGCAGTTGTTAAATCTCCCCTTTTTTGCTGACCGTAACCAATGACAACCACCTCATCAAGAGCTGAAAGTTGCTCTTTCAATGTAATCAAAATTGAGTTACTATCACCACTCTTTATACCTTTAAGATCTTCAAGGTAAGATTCGTACCCAATCATGGAAACCTTGATCTTATACTTCGCATCTTCATTTAATTCTTTAAATACAAATACACCTTTTTGATCTGTCGATATACTCGTGACAACTTGTCCTTTCGTATCTAAAAGTACAACCGTCGCTCCTGTTTTGACAACACCATTATTATCCATAATGGTACCTCTTATTTGCCCATTGGACTGGGCATAAGATTGCAGAGCAACGGAGATCGATAGCACTGTCAATAATGCTCTTAACTTCATCGGGTTTCTTTTCATTTCATTTAGTCTTTTAATTTGTAGGTGGTTTGTACCGCATGAACTAAAATTTAAACGGTATTATTTACTTCTTTTATTGCTTTTTATTTTTAATGATTATACTGTTATTGCTATGGGTATAGGTAAGTTCATTCATCTGACAAATAATGGATAACATAACATCCAGTGGATAATGTTCTTCAAATTTCCCAGTAAAGGATAGTCCTTCAAGAGATACCTCTTCTATATTAATGATTACACCCTTTAGTTTTTCAATCTTAGAAAACACCTGTGGAAGTGGCGTCTGATCAAACTGCAGGCCACCCTCTTGTTTATGTTCGTCTGATTTCACGTTGTCCGCTAATTTGAGATTGTTCGCTTTTTCTTGTCGATCAACTAATAAAGCTGTTTTAAAATGATCATCAATCAATAACTGTTGTCCAGGCTTGAGCACCTGATCTTTCATTTCAAATGGACTGCGATTCGTTGATTTCACAACTATTTTCCCAGATATTAACCTAACCGATAATTTACTTTTAGTATAACTATCGACTGTAAATTCAGTACCAAGTGCCGTCGTTGTATAACCGTTGGCGGATACAATAAATGGTCGTTGCGCATCATGGGCGACATTAAATCTCGCTTCTCCAATTAGTGTCAGTTTTCTATCGATGTTTCCATATTCTTTTGTATAATAAATATTACTATTAGGGGATAAAATAATCCGAGATCCATCTTTCATTTTATAGGTAAGCGTATCTGTACTGCTGTTGGCAAGTTCGTATATGAGTGGTTCTGGTATTTGTACTGTTGTACTGGGAACAGGCAAATTTGTTTGGACAAAGTGATACCCAAATATTCCCATAGCCAATAAAATGGAGGCGGCAATAGACCAGCCTATTTTTAAACGACGTCGATTAGGTAATGCTTTGATCACTCCCATTTTTTCATGAATACCGAATAACATCTGTTGATACTCTTCTTCTGTTGCCAATTTTTCGTTTTCATGTACTGTTGAAAAATCATTCCGAAGTTCCTCCATTAGAGGGTGTTTGGAATCTTCTAAGTCGGACAATAGTTTATGCTGATCATTTTTAGAAAGTTTTCCTTCCCAAAAACGAGTAATTAAATTAAGAATCTGTTGCTTCATCAATAGTAAATACACAAGAAATTTCCAAAGGGGATGCTTTTGTTGTTAAGAAATTATTAATAAAACATCAATTAAACATATGGATACATCGCTTAATACTAATGACATGATCACGTATGAGAAAGATTATATTTGAGCCTTAATGTAAACGCAATACTCTTCCTTTTATACATATCAAAAAAAGACAAATAATCTTTGGGAGAGATGAATCACCCAACGTATTTAAAAAGAAATAATAAGGCGAATTTTACCGAGGTACAAAGGATTATTTTTTTTTGTAAAAAAGCCTTTTGTAAAGTTCTTATGAAGCGGTTTACTATGATTCTGATCGGAATGTTCCGGAGATAAGGCAATAAGGAGTGGATAAAAAAAATTAAAGATTCGCGAGAAGAAAGACGATGAGTAATGATCTTTCTGCATAGGCAGGGTATTGCTTAGCGACATATTCTCTAATGGCTTTGTTCGATTGTTTGAGATAATCTGCTACCGATTGTGGGCTAAGTCCTAAAAGATCAGCTACATCTTCTTTTGTGCGCCCCTCATAACGACACAATTTAAATACTTCCCGTTTTCTTTTTGGTAAAACGGCAACGGCTTCTTCCAAGATTTCCATTTGCTTATTGAAAATTTCTTCTTGAATACTGCTATCTTCCTCTGCATAAATTTCTTCGGGATAATTGGCAATATACGCAACTGATTCTTTCAACTTACTGCGTAGAACATTAAGCGATTTATTATAACTTACAACAAATAACCAACCCCCAACAGGACGATCTACTTGTATCTTAAATCGATTCTGCCAAAGCGATAAGAAAACATCTTGCAACACTTCGGTCGCTAATTCACGATTATCGATTAATTTTAGAATATTTGCATGTACAGGTTTATGATACCGCGCATACAATGCATTGAAAGCCTTTACGTCTCCCCTCGACATTGCTACGATTTCTTCAATTTCTGTTACCGTTTTATTCATGTTAATTGATATGTTTTAGCTTCTACATCTGTGATTTTGTGGTTTGAAAACCACGGGCAAATTTATTTAAAAAACAAACAGCTTAATCCTTTTAGGAGATTATCAAATTGTTAAGAATATGGGTTGTTTCTGGTAATTAAATAATTGGTTACTTATCGTAAATATACAAAAATGATCTACATTACAAAATAAGATTTATGCAGTTAAATGGATGACTTGAACAAGGGTAATGCTATCATTCTGAAATTATATTTCATCACTATCTGGGAGAATCGAATTTCAATAGGTGTAAGGCAGATGGAGAAAGGGAAATTTACATATACTATGAATACATGGGAATTTAAGTCACTAAAACCTGATTTTGGAAAAACAAGACAGAACTAGGATACAAAAATAGCTAACCTGTATAATACAGATTAGCTATTAAAATCATAATGCTTATTGCAGGTCAAGACCACTACTTGACACTTGCAGCTACAATTTCTGCAACGGAAGGAATACCTGTTTTTTTCCAAATAGGTTCACCATTCTTGTAGAGAATTAATGTTGGTATGGACGTTATTTTAAAATCTTTAATTATTTCAGGATTTGCATCTATTTCTACTAAAATTGTTTTGATATTATTTTCCGCCTTGCTGTTGATTGAATCTAATACTGGTATTACTTTTTTACAAGGCGGGCAATAGTTTGATCCGAAGTCAACGAGAACATATTCCTGAGATTTCAATGCTGTTTTAAAATCAGCCAATAAAATTCTATTTTTATTTACAGTTGCTACCTCTACTGGATATCCTGCTCCGATCCAAGCTGAAATACCAGGTGCCAAAACATAGATCTTTCTAAATCCACGTTCTGCGAGTAAATTAGCGATTTTTGTAGATCGCCCGGTTTGGATCGAATAGATAAAGACTGGTTGACTTTTGATTAATCTACCTAATTGCTGTTCATAACCTTTAACGGCAGGATCGATCTGACGAGCTTGTGGTAAATGTGCCTGTTCATATTCTTCAGCACTGCGAGCATCTAAAATCTGAGGCTTATCCTGTTGGCTTATTTTTTCATGAAATAACGCCGCTTTTACGCGAAAATCTTTTTGTTCTCTATTCTCCTTCTCTATCGGAGATGATTGGTTTTGTCCTTTGCCATCAAACACTGTGATGACCAATAAAATTAGGATTAATGTAATCTGTTTTTTCATTTGTTAAACACGATAAATGTTGAATTTTCTTAAATTGTTACGAGTTCATTTTTTAGAAAAGATAATTCACTAGAAACGGAAAGCGGGTGCTGCTATTTCTTGTGTCTTACTTTTTCTAAATTCTTTCATAGATACCGGTTCACGACCCTCAAGTTCGGCGAAATCAACAACACCGTTATTTTTAGCCCATTTGAAATATGCTTGAGATAATTGGGATACCACATCATGATTTTGGCTAGCAACATCTTTTATTTCAGTAGGGTCGTTTTCTAAATTATACAATTCCCATTTATAAGAGGGCCAAGTTGAGATCAACTTCCATTTGCCTATTCGAGCCGCGCGATTACCGGCACGTTCCCAGAAAAGTCCTTCAGGTCTGTCAATTTTATTCTTATCATCAAAAATAACAGGCAACAGATTTTTACCTTTTAAATCATTGGTTTTTAAACCCTTGTATGTTTTTGGATATGTCGCTCCTGTTAAAGCGTAGAATGTTGGTGCTAAATCAATAATATGTCCAGTCCCATTTTTAATGGTATTTGCCTGTATCCGCTTAGGAAACCAAGCTATAAATGGTGTATTAATACCACCTTCATAGGTGTAATCTTTAAATGCTTTATAAGGTGTGTTGGAAGCATATGACCAGTTTTTACTCTGTGATTCATACGAGCCTGTAGTGCCTACAGGCCCTGAGTTTATTCTTGCGCCATGATGCCACTTCACTAAATCTTCAGCTGGAGCTCCATTGTCGGATAAAAAAACAATGAGTGTATTATCCAGTTGATTATTGTCTTTCAATTTCTGGATAAGGTGACCAATACTCTGATCTAAGCGGTCGACCATAGCGGCATATATTTCCATTTTCTTTGCCCACAATTGACGTTGATCAAATGATAGTCGATCCCAATCGTAGATATCTTCATCAGGTATTGATAATTTGGTATCAGGAGTAACTAAACCTAACTCCTTCTGACGTTTAAATCTTTCTTGACGAATTGCTTCCCAGCCTTTATCGTATTTCCCCTTATATTTTGCAATATCCTGAGGTAGCGCTATTAAAGGCCAGTGTGGAGCTGTATGAGCTAAATAGAGGAAGAAGGGTTTTTTATCATCTTTTACTTGATCCAAAAATGATAAAGCATGTTGATTGATTACATTGGTAGCATAGTTTTCAGGAAATGGATATCCTTGTGCATCTGTTTCACCTTTAAAACCGGGCGCACCTGAATCAGAACTCTTTTCATCCTTTGGAAATACGAGATCAAAACCACGCTGCCAAGGAAGACTCGTCCCTTTGCCAGATACATGCCATTTGCCGGATGTGATGGTGTTATAACCGTTTTCCTTCAATACTTCAGCAAGGGTTAGTGATTCTTGATTAATATATCCTTGATAAGCAGGTAATCCGAGGTCATTAGAAAAATAGCCTACTCCAGCTTTATGCTGATACTGCCCTGTCAATAAAGACGCACGAGTGGGTGCACAAATGGAATTATTATAGAACTCGCGTAACCGCAATCCTTCTGAGGCAAGCCGATCTAAGTTGGGGGTTTCAATCTCACCTCCGTAGGCGCCAAGATCTGAATAACCCAAATCATCGGCTAAGATTAGCACAATATTAGGCTTTTTTTGCTGTGCTACACCAAGTGTCGTTAGGCTCACAGTTAAATATAATAGGGAAAATATTCTTTTCATGGTGATGTATTTTTTTTAAATGTTAACGAAATGAGGACTGTCCTTTAATACGGTCATAGTTGACTACGTCATTTTCCTTTGCCCATTTCTTGTACAATTCTTCAAGCTGTGTTACAACTTCAGGATGCTGAGACGCGACATTATGATTCTCTCCTCTATCTGTATCGATGTCATATAACTCAACTTTATTCCCGTTGCGATAAGTAGACACAAGTTTCCATTTTCCGAAACGGACAGCTCGATTGCCGGCACGTTCCCAAAATAAAGCTTGATTACGCTCCACCTGTGCCAGATCAGTATTTAACAGTTTTCTAAGGCTGACTCCGGGAAGTGTATTGGTAGCGGTCCCATAATTCGTATTTGGGTACTTTGCTTGGGCATAATCATATAATGTTGGAGCAATATCAATTAGATGTCCAGTTCCTCTTTTGATGGTGTTGGCTTTTACTTCCTTAGGGTACCAAACAATAAAAGGAGCGCCAATACCACCCTCGTATGGGTTATCCTTGTAACTTCTTAATGGTGAATTTCCCGTTTGTGACCAATTGCTATTTTGCACATCATAAGATCCTGCAGAACCAACAGTACCCGTGTTTCTGCTTGTATAAATACGGGCTCGATCACCACCTTGTGCACCATTGTCAGACAAAAATATAATGATTGTATTGTCATCAACTTTTAACTCTTTTAGGGTCTGACGAATCTTACCGATACTTTGATCCACACGATCAATCATACCTGCAAATACTTGTTGTCTTCTTTTCCAGTATTGTTTTTCATCATAGGTTAATTTATTCCATTCTTGCGTTAATGTATCTTTAGCACTTATTTTCTGCTTCGCAGGGAATACGCCTTGTTTAATAGCGTTTTCATATCGTTTTGTGCGTAAACTGTCCCAACCAATAGTATAAGTTTCCTGATACTTTTGTGTTTCTTCTTCTGGTGCCTGTAGAGGCCAGTGTGGTGCATTAAATGCTAGGTACAGAAAGAATGGCTTTTTATCATGATGCTGCTCTTTCAAAAATCCAATTGCCTGATCGGTAATTTCATCGGTCAGATATCGATCTTTAGGTAAGTAGAAGGGTTTATTATTCTTGTACAAAGGCACTGTCGCTTGAGTAGAATCGCCAATTTCATAAAAATTAGACGCACCTCCTACAAAATTGAACGACCGTTCAAATCCACGTTGTGCCGGCCACTGATCGTAATCGTCCCCAACATGCCATTTGCCTGATATAATAGTGGAATAACCTGCCTTTTTTAAGACTTCTGCCAACGTTGGCGATTCTTTATTCAAGAAACCTTGATATGCAGGAAGTCCAAGGTTTACATTGAAATAACCTAGTCCTGCCTTATGGGCATATTGCCCAGTCAATAAAGATGCTCTTGTTGGAGCACAGATCGAGTTGTTATAAAATTCTTGAAAACGAGTTCCTTGAGATGCCAATTCTGTTAGATTTGGCGTATGGATATCAGATGCACCATATGGTTCAATATCTGAAAAACCGAGATCATCGACCAAGATCAAGATCACATTTGGACGTTTGTCCTGGGACCACCCAGCGAGGCTGCTTAAAGTTATTAAGAGCGTCAATAAATAATAGTTTCTTTTCATTATGTGAAATTTTTAATGAATGTGAATTGATTTTAATTATTAACCCAATCTGGATGCTGTTTAAGATTTGGATTTAAATTCAGTTCGCGTTGTGGCGTGGGAAAATGAATATGTCTTGGAGCCGCATTGGTTTTACCTGCGGCCTTTAGTTTTGCAACATAATAGGTTGCCCCTCTGCGCGCTAAGTCAAACCACCTTTGATATTCAAAAGTTAACTCCTTCCTTCTCTCTTCAAATACTGCTTCTCTAAAATCATCTTTACTTAAATTTTTTTCGATATCACCTGTTGCTGCACGCACTCTAACTTTATTTAGAGAAGTCTGTGCTAGTAAAGTTGATCCATTGAGCTCATTTTCAGCTTCTGCCAATATGAGCAATACTTCAGCATAACGAATAATGGGTAAATTTTTAGAAGATTGACTTTGGTTGCCTACTACACTCTCATCATAATATTTATTAAATTGAGGTTTTGCAAGTGCATAATACTTACCATCGACCGGAGAAATCATCCCTGTAGTAAATGTGATATTTAAACGTTTATCCTGTTTAGAAAAAGTACCATATAAACCACCTTCAGCATGCCAAGCATCCGCATAGTCACCATTAATACCCGGAATATCCGCAGGTGCAGATCTACTTGCAAGCGAATTTCCCTGATATCCACTGTTCCCTTTGAATTGTGCAGAGAAAATATGTTCAATACCGTTTTTCTTATCGATATTGAATACATCCGTAAATTCGGGAAACAAATCATATCCCTCTTTATCAATTACATCTTGTGCTTTTAATTTTGCATTTGACCAATCTTGTTGTGTTAAATATACCTTTGCCAGTATACTTTTAGCAGCTCCTGATGAAGCTCTTCCTTTATCGTTGTCACCGTAAGATTTATAATTGGGTAGATTTTCTGCATCTTTAAGATCTGCAATAATTTGGTTATAGACTTCTTTTTCAGAAGCCTTGGTCACATAAAGTTCTTCCGTGCTAAGTGATGTTACAGGTTTTAGAACCAAAGGAACGGGACCAAACCAACGAACTAAATTAAAATAATGCAGTGCTCTTAAAAACTTGGCTTCATTAATTAAACGCTTACGGATTGCGTCATTAATCTTTTCGGGTGATATCAAAGCGATGTATTCAATATTTTGATTTGAAGCATTTATAGCGTCGTAACTTTGTTTCCACAATTGTTCCATACGGTCATTCGATGCATCGTGTGTCAAGTTACTGATCGCACGTACATGTGCATTCCGCGCTCTTGGTCCGGCTTCATAATCATCAGTCGCCATTTCTACTCCAATTTGAAAAAGACTATTATAGATGGACTGTCCGCTTTCATATAGTTTGCGATATGTTCCATTAACAGCAGAAACAGCTTGATTTTCATTCAGATAAAATTGCTCAGAAACCAGTAGACTTTCCGGTTTCTCATCTAATTTTGAGCATGATACGATTCCAATCAATAATGTGGATGCGAATAATATATTTGTAATTTTCATGTACCTCTGGATTAAAATGTTAAAGAAAGACCTACTGTGAGTGAGCGTGAAGCTGGATAAATTCCAGAATCTGTCCCTATCTGTACGTTACTACCTGATGTCACTTCAGGATCAAAACCTTTGTACTTACTCCAGGTCAGTAAATTTTGTCCAGATAGGTATACATTCAAATTGGATATTCGAGTAGCATTTAATACATGTTTAGGAATGGTATAGCCAAATTGAAAAGACTTTAATCTGACAAATGAACCATTCTCAACAAACTGATCTGAAAAAATTGGAGCAGGATCTAATTTCGCTCTAGGATAGCTTTGACTGGCATTTGTTTCAGTCCATCTGTCTAAAGCATCTGTTGATGCATTTTGTTGTCCCGTAAACATTTCCAAGTTTTGACGATTGATATTAAGTAACTCATTGCCAACTGTTCCTTGTATTAAAAAAGTAAGATCAAAGCCGCGATAAGAAAGCGTATTGGTTAGTCCAAAAATAAAATCTGGTTGTGCATTTCCAATGATGCCACGGTCATTTGCTGTTGTAAATTTACCGTCACCGTCGATATCTTTGTAAAGACGATCCCCTGCTTTTGGTATGGAATTTCCAGTAAATAAACCTTTAGTTGATTCCTCTCCTTTTTGTAAAATTCCATCGATCTGTGTACCATAAAAAGTTCCGAGAGGTTCACCAACTTTAATGATATAATTTCCAGAAATATAAGATTGTGCTCCTGTACCAATGGTTAATACTTGATTTCGATTGAATGAAAAGTTCACATCTGTATTCCAGACAAACTTTCCATTTAGGTTCCTGGTTTTCAAGCCAAATTCAAATCCTTTGTTGGAAACTGAACCAAAATTCTGTAAAGAAGATGCATAACCTGATGTCCATGGAATTTCAACATTAAGTAATAAATCGGTGGTTTTTTTGTAGTAGTAGTCTAAGGTAAACTGTAGTTTACTGTTAAATAGCGAAATATCAAATCCTCCATCATACTGATAGGTCGTTTCCCAACCTAAATTTTTATTTGGTATACGTTGCGAAGCAAAACCGGTTACTATTTTATTGCCAAATAAATAATTCAAGTTATATAATGTCGAAAGCGACTGATACTGACCAATTTCCTGATTACCGGTCGTTCCAAAACTAGCTCGGATCTTTAAATCATTAACAACAGGAAACGCCTCTTTAAAAAAGCTTTCGTTGCTAGCTCTCCATGAAAAAGCTAAAGAAGGAAAATTTCCCCATTTATTATCAGCTCCAAATCTAGAGCTACCGTCCCGTCTGATACTGCCTGATAAATAATATTTATTAGCATAATTATAATTTACACGAACCAGATAAGAATGCAGTATCCAAGAATAAGCATCGGAATTAGGACGGACAAGGGTTGATCCACTTTGCAGACTGTTATACAAAAGATCATCCGTTACGAAATTTTCAGCTCCCGCGTTGAAGGTCTCATTCTTTGCCTCCTGTTGCGTAAATCCAACTAAAACATTTAAATGATGATCTTGAAAAGAAGTGGTATAGTTTAACGTATTTTCATTCAGCCATGAATATGAATCTAGATTACCTAAATTTGCTTTTCCATTGTTACCTGCCCCCTCGTAGATGTAAGAAGGCAAATAAAATTTATCGGTCCTATTGTTTAAATCTACACCTAATAGAACTTTCGCCTGAAGCCCTTCTATAAGATCATATTGAGCAAATGAAGTTCCCAAAATGCGTAATGCATTTGATGTATTGGTGGTTTCTTTTAATGTTGCAATAGGATTTGCAAAAATGTTTTCAAACGGATTTCTTAATGTGTAGGATCCATCGGCATCATATATGGTTGCGGTTGGAGGCATTATCAATAATGCATTGACAATTCCTGATGGTGCAATTTGAGACGTTGTTCTGTTAATTGAAAAATTAGCGCCAACATTTAAGCGCTTAAAAGGATTAGCATTGATATTGGAACGGAAACCTAAACGCTTAAAATCTGTATTTTTAATTACTCCATCTTGGTCAAAATAATTGGCTCCAATAAAATATTGCACCTGTTCAGCTCCACCTGATAAAGATAATTGATGATTCGTAATCTGTGCATTTTGGAAAGCTTCTTTTTGCCAATTTGTTCCTGAACCTAATTGATCGATTTTATCTTGTGTGAGGTACTGAAATTTTCCCAGATTCGGATAGGCATCATATAAGGCCTCATTGCGAAGAATAGCAAAATCTGGAGCTGTTAGGACATCTATTTTTTTTAACACCTGCTGTTGTCCTATACTACCATCATAGCTCAGTTGTACACGACCTGCTTTACCTTTCTTAGTTGTCACCAATATTACGCCGTTAGCACCACGAGAACCATAAATTGCTGTTGCAGCTGCATCTTTTAAAACTTCAATACTTTCGACATCACTTGGATTGATACTCGACATGGGATTGACAGGAGTTCCACTACCTACTCCAGTACTCTCTGTTTGATTATATATGGGAAAACCATCAATAACATATAAAGGTTCATTTCCCCCCTGAATAGATGCGCCCCCACGAATACGGATACTGACACCACCGCCCGGCTGCCCAGAAGTTTGCGTAACCTGCACCCCTGATATGCCACCTTTCAAAGTCTGATCTAGCGATGATACATTCTGTTTCAATAAAGACTCATTTAAGGAAGCAACTGATCCCGTCAAATCGCGGCGTTTCTGCGTACCATAGCCTACCACTACGACTTCATCAAGATCTTCCGTAGTAGGGCTTAATTCAATTACAGTAGGCGATTTATTGATAACAATCCTTTTCTTTTCATACCCGACAAAAGATACAATCAGCGTAAAAGGAAGTTTTTGACCTGTAACAAATTGAAACCGCCCATTTCCATCTGTTTTTACACTATGTGTTACTGCTTCCAATTGCACAGTGACACCTTCAATGGGTTCTTTACTGGAAGCATCGATAACTGTACCAACTAAGGAGGCATTTATTATCGGTTTAGGTTCTATTTGAGCATACAGCGAATTCAGGCTGTGTATTAAGAACAAAATAAGTATAGAATACCGAAGTACTCCTAATTTTTTCATAGTTTTACGGTGTTTAATAGTGAATACTTACAAGTGCCAACGCCAATTGAAGACTTGTGGTTCATTATATCCAAACTTGGGGGAGCGTTAAAGCTTCCCCTATTTTTTTAAAGAAGATTTTTTGAAATTAGATGCACATTCGCATCCAGCAGGAAGAGAAATTAAAGGAAACATAATCAGTCACGGAGACTGCTCTTGTAGATGGGTTAGTAAGGTTGTTTTTCATAAACTTTGTTAAATAATGAATATTAATTTCGGTTTCGTTTGCCAACGCCAATTGAGTAACGATAAGGCAAATATAAAAATAAATTTAATAAAGTCTACTAACTAAGTAGATTTAATGTAATTATTTTTAAAACCTGAACTAAAGCACCATATAACATCGTTTATTAATCATATTATCTGTCAAACAAATTTTTATATTGGCAATAATGCCAATGCATTAACATCAAAAAAGGAAATGAAAAATCGGATAAAGCTAATCTGTAGCTATTATCCGATTCAGTTATTAAATTTTCACTAAAAATACAGGGGTACTTCTATTTTTTTTATTGGGGCATGAACATGTACCTTTTAGTTTGCATGATTTTTTAACCATTCTAAGCGTCTTTGATCGGCAAGATGCTTCACGGAGAAATGCTCAAATGTTGCATTAAATCCATCACCATCCGGACATGCTGCCATTAAGCCGACCATAACAGGTGTATTATCTTGTAAATAGGCATTACGCATTAAGGTATAATTTTTATCATCAAAAGAGTAAAATATCTCTACAGCATCCAACCTCCTTACAGCTTTTATCCATACGTATGGAATGGCTTTTTCTAAACTAATGATACTCCAATCACTGGTGCGGTGTGTCACGACAGTACTTAAATTGTATTTTCCATCAACAAACTCGATTCCTGCTTTAATATAATTTTCTTTATCAATACGTAGCATCAATCCCATCTGATCAAATCTCGCTTTATAGTCAGCAGAAATTTTTACTTTTGTTTCAAACTCACCACCATAAGTTCCATAATAAAATGGAGCATCGTCAACAGTAAATCCATAATGCGATATACGCCAATAATCACTCTGGGGTGTTACGAACATACTCAGCATTTGGTCTTTTACCTCCCACTTTGCAGGTTCATTAAACCACTGCATTTTTGTTAGATTTTGTGCCATTGTCAACTGTTGGCAAAGGACAGTCATCATAAGTAGTATTAATTTCTTCATCTCTGTATTCAAATAATCTTATAATTTTTTACTTTAGCAAAGGTATACGAGCGTTTAAAGATTATCAATACTGATAAATAACCATTTTTTAAGATATGAATAACATTGCAGGAGTTCTTAACGAAAAGCTTTTAGAGCAAGTATTTGAGCAAGAGCCAGATCCTCACAAACTTCTTCAGCAATGTCAATATATTGCACAATTTTATGCTCATATTGAAAATGCGATAGCGGTTTTGAGTGATCTTAAAAATGACAAAAGCTATATCTACAACGGGGGACTTGCCCAAACACTAGGATTATCAGATCATGATTCAGAGATTGATTCCATATGGGAAGATGCAATTTTCAAGCTTATTCACCCTGATGATCTACTACGGAAGCATATCCTTGAATTGCAATATTTTCATTTTATAAAACATATACCTCTTACTGACCGTCACAATTTTCATGTCATTAGTAAGATCAGGATGTACAATCAGGAAGGTCAGTATATATGGATATCCCATCGCATGTATTATGTTCAGAATTCACCTAATGGCAGTATTTGGTTAGCCCTATGTTTGTACAATTTTGCACATTTGTCCGATAACACAGAGTCTTACGAGGGCTTTATTGTGAACAGTGTTACAGGGCAAATTATTCAACCTGAAAAACAGGAAAGTAGCAATTTATTATCCAAGCGAGAGATAGAAATTCTTAGTTTAATAAAAATTGGCAGGCGCAGTAAAGAAATTGCTGATGACCTCTCCATCAGTATTAATACTGTCAATCGACACCGACAAAACATTCTTGAAAAACTTCGTGTTACGAATTCGATAGAAGCATGCCGGATAGCATCTTCTTTAAACTTGTTTCAATAGTGAATAGAGATCTCCTATTTTTCCCAATCGATAAAATAAAAAAATCGGCGTAAAATTATCTTTTTACACCGATTTTAAATAAGATTGCTATGATAATAAATCCTACTCCAGTTAATATTGGGGGTAATATCGCAGCTTTAATTCCTAAGTAAATCATCAATAAAGCAACTAGAATGAGCAGTATAATTAGTATGGTCTTCATATTTATCTATTGCGTAGCACATTGTTTTACTATAAATCTACTTAAAAATAATTAGACAGATACTTTACTTTTCTAAACATCCATAATTTATGCCATTATAAAGATCATTTTTACCATTGGTTCCAAAATTCACATTACTTACTTATCAAATTGAGGAATGCCAGATCTTCTTGATCTAAAGCTATTTTAGGGGCATCAAATAGCGTTTTCAATTGATTATTACTCGTTGCGCTTACTATTGGTGCTGTAATTAATGGGTTGGCCAGTAGCCACGCTAAGGCTATTGTTGCTGGTTGTGTATGATATTTCAATGCTATTTTATCAAGAGCTGACAGCACATTTAATCCATCAGCATTTAAATATTTTCGTACTCCTTCGCCACGTGCACTCTTACTAAGATCGGCTTCACTTCTATATTTTCCTG
Source organism: Sphingobacterium anhuiense (assembly GCF_042686355.1). NCBI lineage: Bacteria > Pseudomonadati > Bacteroidota > Sphingobacteriia > Sphingobacteriales > Sphingobacteriaceae > Sphingobacterium > Sphingobacterium anhuiense. Next base: position 747,131 of record NZ_JBHUPE010000004.1, on the reverse strand, counting down.
TTAGAAATCCTGCGGCTAATGACCAGTATGAAAAAGTACTTAAGTTATATTTTTCAACTAAAGGAGCATAATCTTTTTCAAAAGTGGAGCGTTCCATCAAATTATAATGTGGTTGAAGTGCGACATATTTCGGCAAATTGTTCTGCTCAGCAACTTCAAAAGATTCTATTAATCGTTCAGGAGAAAGATTGGAAGCCGCAATATGACGAACTTTCCCGGCCTTAATAATTTCATCATATGCAGATAAGGTCTCTTCAATTGGTGTTACTTGATCATCAAAATGCGTATAGTACAGGTCTATATGGTCTGTACCTAAACGCTGTAAAGACTCATCAACGGATTTCAGGATATGCTTTTTACTGATGTCAATAGCGTGCTCTTTGGTTTCAGATCCTACTTTTGTTGCAATGACAATATTTTCTCTATTATTACGTAGTTTCATCCATTTTCCAATGATCGTTTCAGATTGACCTCCTACTCCATTTACCCACCAAGAATAGGTATCTGCGGTATCCACAAAATTAAAGCCTTCAGCAACAAAAGCATCTAAAATATCAAATGATTCTTTTTCATCCAAAGTCCATCCAAAAACATTACCTCCAAAATTGATGGGTGCAATTTCCAGATCTGTATTTTTAATTTTTACTTTTCTCATGTCTTTTTGTATAAATATTTAAGTAAAAATAACTTATTAACCCTTTAATAAATTCATCTATTTGTAAAGATGTTGACTCTTTAATTTTTATAAAGTTATATGTTAAATGAAGTAGAGCAATATCAATTTGTTGTTGGCTGCAGCGCTTCATGTATAACAAAAAAGCCACTTCTGACGACGTGGCTTCACATTAATATATGAACTTTACTGCAATTTTCTATTTATATGAAGTAATGGAGTCCGTTATTTTCCAAGTTCCATTGTCGTTGATTAAAGTTACGATGTCATTCTTTGTAAAGCCATCAAATTGCATGATCACTTTAGCGATCGCATAGTCTTTAGAGTTTTCTAAAATCTGTGTCGTTGTCTTGCAATTTAATCGCTCTCCTTTTTGTTTTTTCAAAAAATTAATGAGTTCTGATCGACTATTTGTTTTTGTTTTTGGCCCTTGGACTTTTTGATTAAAATCACTTGCAAACAATTGCTCTAATCCTGTTGATTGTCCTTCTGTAATAATTTCTACATATTGACCGATTGCTAAGTTAACTGTAGAAAGATTAACCATATTTTTTTCTGGTCTGCCTGCCGCCATAGTCATGCTACTTAAAGTTACTAATGCTGCTGCTGCGAATGTTTTTGCTAACGTTGTCATCATGTTTTATTTTATAGTATTCGTTAATTGTGCTTTATGGAGTAAGTCTCTGAATAATTTTGCTTCTTTATAATCTTCTTTAACTTTACGATTCAAAATTAAGACAAACAACGTATACTGTTTATTACATTTAGATTAACAATATATTAAACTCGGTAAAAGACAAAATAATGGCGGTAAGTTTCAAATCCATCATCATCAAATAAATGACGTCGGGTAAATGAATTTTAAAAACTATTGTGCTAAGAATGCATGGCAATAGACAGCTTAAAGCGTTTTGAAGGAAATATAACTAAATAAAAAAGAGTAAGTCCATGTTTAAAATGTCTTACTCTTTATCTGATTATTTATTGTAAATTTTAAGAAATGGCTTATTTAATAAGAGTGCTTAAATCCATAACTTTATGATCTACGTATGTAGTTTACCACCTCATTAACAACATGTTACCTTAGTGACTTCTGATCTTTTTTGTCTAACAAAGCGATATATTTACCATAACCTTTAGTCGCCATTTCATCTTTAGGAATAAACTTGATAGATGCACTATTGATACAATACCTCAACCCTCCTTTGTCTGCAGGACCATCATTAAAAATATGTCCTAAATGCGCATCTCCTGTTTTACTACGCACCTCAGTACGTTCCATTCCATACGAATTATCCGATAATTCTTTTACTATTTTCTCGCTAATTGGTTTTGAAAAACTTGGCCATCCACAATCCGATTGAAACTTATCTGAAGATATAAATAAGGGTTCTCCTGTCGTCACATCGACATAAATCCCTTCTCTAAATTCATTCCAGTATTCGTTATCAAAAGCGCTCTCGGTAGCATTTTTTTGAGTTACATTATATTGAATATCAGTAAGCTCTTTTTTTAAGGTTTTTTTATCCTTTTTTTTATACTCCTCTACTTTGGCGGGATTTGCCTTCTTTGCTAATTCAAATAGATCTGCCCCTATATGACAGTAGCCTCTAGGATTCTTGTCCAAATAATCTTGATGATATGTTTCTGCATCGTAAAAACTCTTTATAGGTCCAAATTCTACAACTATTTTCTTTTGCGGGTAAGCTCGCCGTAATTCTTCAATCTTTTGATGTACTAAACTTTCATCTTCTTTATCGGAGAAAAAAATACCAGTTCGATATTGTGTTCCGATATCATTTCCTTGTTGATTTAAAAGTGTTGGATCAATCGTTTTGAAAAATAGATCGATTAACAGTTCTAAATCAATTTCTTCAGGATCATAGACAACTTTCACGGTTTCCGCAGCTCCAGTTACACCTGTAGAAACTGCCTCATAAGTTGGTTTTACAACTGTTCCATTCGCATATCCCACTTCTGTAGCAGTAACACCTCTCACTTGCTTAAAAAAATGTTCGGTCCCCCAAAAGCATCCTCCTGCAAAATAAATTTCCTTTGTTTTACTATTCATGTCGGTCGGTCTTTTATTTAACGGTTCTATTGTCTTCTTCCTTGAAGCAAAACCCATTGCCATCAATGTGACAACTCCAATAGAACATATCAATATTATTAAAGTATTTTTCATCGTTTTATTTTTTTAAACTGTCCTATAATTAATCAAATGCATACCAAATCCTAAATACATCAAATCTTTAAGTATAAAAAAATCTGTATAGGGTACGCCATCTATAATTTTCCACATATTCGGTGTGGTGAATAAGTAACTCAATGTCATCAGGAATATGACGCACATTGCAAATCCTGCATATTTCTTCAATTTGTCAAATTTTAATGTCAGGATAAGTAAAATTGCTACTAAAATTTCCAGTACACCTACAAGATTCGATACGGATTGTACACTCAATATGCTATACATCCAAGACGATAGTGGATGATTTTCTACCAGTGGTTTAATTGCATTTGCTTCTGTAGGTGTAAACTTAAATATGCCTATCCAAAGCAAAATAAGAACTGCTCCCCCCAACGAAATATAGTAACCTAACGAAGACGCTACATGTGGGCTTTTACTTTTGTTTTTTGCATGCATTTTGATTGATTTTAAAGTTCATTGATTTTTCTTTACATCAATAGTCGCTGATACTTTAAAATCCTGACAAAAAAGATTAAGTTTTAATTTTATTCTTTATTCTACTTTTAAAATCCTGTATATCATTTTCATGAATAATCTGATTATGTTCTTTGTTCATACTGTTGCGCAAAAGAGTATCCATCATAATAATTTTTTTTTCATAAGCGCTGCACCATTTACAAATGGAAAGATGTCCTTTTAACCTTAATTTTTGAATCATCGGTAATTTGTCTGCATGATGCATTTCGATTAACAAAGTTGTCTCAGAACAAGAAAACAGTAAAAAATGTATGGCTCTTTTTAACATAGTGATGTCTTAATCTTAAATATTAAACCAATTATCTTCCAAACAGGTACGTAACTGTAAACGACTTCTCTGGAGAATTTTCCAAAGATTAGTCGTTGTAATTCCAGTTTCCTGACAAACAATAGTTGACTTTTTTTCTTCCAGATAATAAAGCTTGACAGGGATTTTCCACTTCAAAGGAAGATCTTCTAAACACTTTTCCAAAGCAACATGAAACTCCTTGTCATCCAACAGGTTTTGCTCTTCATTCCACTCATGCAATACATCATCACCTCTCCAAGATCCAGATTCATCAAAAAAATAGTCCAAACTAATCTGACCGGTATTCCGATACTTTTTGCGATAAAAATCAGCAACTTTATTCTTCAAGATACGCATAAGCCAAGTTAAAGGACTACTATTACCCTTAAAGTTATTATATGATTCAAAAGCATCTATAAAAACATCTTGCACCAAATCCTCAGCGTCTTCTTTATCAGACACTAAATACATTGCTCTGTTTAATAAGGGCATACTGTAATCGTCAATCCACTGATTAATTGTCTCTATCTTTTCATCCATGCTGTTATTCAAATATACTGCTTTATAAAGTTAAAGAATAAACTTTTATAGGCGGCAACTTTAACATTCATCTAACATTACAATCAGATTAGATAAATGATCCGTTGTATTTTTTATTTAGATAATTTATTTTTTCAATGACAATAATCGTCTAACGAATTGAATATCAGTAAATAATATATTATATTTACAAATAGGGCTAACCTGAAATTAATAAAAACCTAACATACATATCCTTATGATAATTAGAAAGCATGAAAAAGCGTGTATAGCGTTTTTCTCCCTTCAAGCGCTTATTGTTTTTCTAGTGCTAGTTATGGCTATTTCACCAACTTTTGCGAAAAAGAAACCGGCGAAGGTTATAGTCGCCTATGTAACTTCCTGGACTTCGGATATCCCTGATCCAAAGCAAATGACACATATCAACTACGCATTTGGTCATGTCAATGATCTTTATAATGGTGTCCGTATCGATCATGAGACGCGGTTACAAGCTATTGTTGATCTGAAGAAAAAACATACTCATCTTAAGGTTTTATTATCAATCGGTGGTTGGGGAAGTGGTCGATTTAGCGAGATGGCCTCTGACAAGATCACCAGAGCGCAATTTGCCCAAGATTGTGCTCGTGTTGTCAAGCAATTTCATTTGGATGGTATAGATATCGATTGGGAATACCCTACCAATTCGGCCTCAGGCATATCCTCCAATGTTAATGATACCCATAATTTTAGTTTATTGATGAAAGCGATTAGAAAAGCGATCGGCAGTAAAAAATTGCTGACCATGGCTTCTGTGGCAAGTGGTAAATATGTTGCATTTGATATGCTTGAACCTTATTTAAATTTTGTCAATATCATGACGTATGATTCCGGTAATCCTCCGTACCACCATGCCAGCCTCTACCGATCAGCAATGTCTGGTAATACAACATGTGAGGAAGCGGTTACGGCACATATTGCCGCAGGTATACCTGCGCACAAACTTGTGTTAGGAATACCATTTTATGGAAGAGGAAATAAGCAAGAAGTTAAAAGTTTTATCGATTACAAAGATTTGTTAAAGCTACAAGGATTGGAAAAAAAATGGGACGATGTTGCAAAAGCCAATTATATGGTCAATGAGCAAGGAGAATTTGTTTTATCCTATGAAACTCCAGAATCCATCAAGCTCAAATGCAATTTTATAGTAACAAAAGGTCTATTAGGGGCGATGTATTGGGAATATGCAGGTGATACAGATGAAGGAATACTCCGTAGTACAGTTTATACAGGTATCTTCGAGTACAGTTTATACAGGTATCTTCGAATAGTTAATAATAGAACATGAGCACCAGAATATCTCTCTTTTGAAGGAATGGAAAAGCAAAGAACATTTTATAACAAGCGGAATCTAGCTATTGATATGATGCGGGCATTGACCATGTTGATCATGATCTTTGTTAATGATTTTTGGAAAATTCATGATGTCCCCCATTATCTTGAACATGCGGCTTATGGAGAAGATTTTATGGGGTTAGCAGATGTTATATTTCCCTGCTTTCTTTTCTCTGTCGGTTTATCCATACCTTATGCAATCGAGATACGGTATACTAAAGGGTATGGATCGTTATCGACAATAAAACATATATTATCCCGCACATTTGCGCTTTTGATTATGGGTGTTTTTATCGGAAATTCCGAAGCTAGGCTTGCTGTAGACGCTCCTTATTCGATCGCTAGCTATTGGGTACTGATGGTCATAGCTTTCGTTGCCGTCTGGAACGACTATTCAAAGGTTACAAATCATAGCATACAAGGCCTGATACCGATCTTTAAAATAATAGGTGTATTCCTACTGCTCTATTTAGCGATTAGCTTTAAAGGGGCCGATGGATCTATATTTTCTTCGAATTGGGGTATACTGGGGATGATTGGTTTTGCTTATTTTTTTTGTGCGACGGTTTATTTACTGTTTCGTGAAAATGCCAAATATCTGTGGTACATTGGCTTTACTCTTATTTTAATCGCAATTCTTAAAACGCCATTAAATTCTGACTTTGGGGGAACTTCAATTTTAGATCTGCCAAAAGGTAATTTTATTGACGGATTCATTGGATTATTTCATATCGGTAATGCTGTACTCACTGCTTTTACAATGGGTGGTGTATTATTCAGTATTTCACTAGCTAAAATGGAAAATTTATCTAAAAGCAAACAATGGTTTTATATACTTGCCTGCGGAGTGATAAGTTTAGTTATTGGATATATCTGCCATCATTATTGGATTGTAAGTAAAATTTCGGCGACACTACCTTGGTTATTTTATGTCTTATGTATTTCCTTGTTGACATATACATTAATGGATGTCTTAACGCATTATAACTTGACAGGATGGTTTAAATGGATCAAACCGGCAGGCACAAGTACACTTACGACCTATTGTGTGCCTTATCTCTATTATGCAGCCTCTAGTCTTACCTTAATTACGTTACCCGATCAATTAACCTCGGGCTTGCCGGGTCTTATTAACTGCTTTCTTTTTGCTATTTTAGTAATCTGGACAGCGGGCTTTTTTGAAAAGATTAATATAAAACTAAGGTTGTAGATTTATTTAGAAAACCATGGAAAATATGATTACCCTGTGTTCAAAATATGTTTTTGCACCATCAACACATATGACTTAAATATTTACAAATAGTTACTTTATATCTATAATGAGAAATTCGATTGGAGCTGTACTTATTTTTTGCGCTGTATTTACAACATTTAGATTAACTGGCCAAGTTCATAAAACGTCAAAGTCCTTAACAGTAAATAGATTGAAATCGGCTATTTTAGATCCTAAAGATATCCCTCTTTTATTTAATAATGCGGCTATTCCTTACCAATTTATTGATCAGTTGAACTGGACGACATATCCCTATAAACCCAAGGTTAGTTTTGCTATTGCATACACTGAAAAGGCATTATTAATTCATTACAAAGTAGAGGAGCAACATGTACGGGCTGTTACTAATCAAGATAACGGTAAAGTATTTCAAGATGCATGTGTTGAATTCTTTGTTCAACCTCAGGCCTCTGATTTGACCTATTATAATTTTGAATTCAACTGCATCGGAAAGTTATTAATGCAAGCAGGTAAGCCTGGTAAACGCGCACTGGCCACAGAACCTGTATTAAACAGTATTAAACGATGGTCCTCTTTGGGTAAAGATCCAATCGATATTCCAAATCAGATAACATCTTGGCAACTAGCTGTAATGATACCATTAACTGCTTTCTATTTAACTCCAATGGATTCATTGGCTGATCAAAAGTTTAAAGGCAACTTTTATAAATGTGGCGATAAATTGGAACAACCTCATTATTTATCGTGGTCACCCATTCATTTACCGCATCCGCAATTTCATGCTATAGATTTTTTTGGGAATATAAATTTTCAATAAACTTGAGCTAAATTTTGATTTGCGAAGTATATATTGATCTTGTTGTTTAACCTTCTGTTGATAGCTACTCGATTAAATCACTTATCTATTAAAATTTTCTTAGTGAGTAACATTTGAAAAATTATCTAATGAAGGCAATTTTAATTCGATTTTACTTCTGCTAATTTGAGATGATTTCAAAATCATCCATAGACATGATAATCCAACTAAAAGCCCTCCTGCTAGAAAAAAGAATGCTGCAACAGGAGTCAGATTTAACGGGTTTAAAATATATAACGTCATTAAATTAAAAAAAATAAGCACAAGCATGATGATCTTGCCTAAACGTTCTTCTTTCCGATATTTTATGCTATAACTAACTTTATAGCTGGCTATTGAAGTTTGGAGTAATTTAGCTGAAAACTCAGAGGAAGGAACATCCATTAATTCTTTAGTTATCACGTTTATTAATGGATCGTTGTCTTTTAACATTCTATTTTTCATAATATTTCCTTTAATTCGTCTTTGAGTAAATCGTTAAGAGCTTTCTCTAGCTTTTTCCTTGCGCGCAGTAGTTTCATTTTAATTGCTGATTTTCCTAAATCAAGGATTTCTGAGATCTCGGCAATACTTTTTTCACCCAGATAATGAAGAGTAATGACAATCCGCTCCTCTTCTCCAAGCTGACTGAGAGCCAAATTGATGTACTTCTCCCGATCAGCAACCACTAAATTATTAAATTCCTTTTTTTCATCTAATACATATGCCGTTGCACCTGAGTCTTCATTAAGCTCTTGCGTATCATTACGTTGATTGCTTTTTTTAGTCAATGCGGTGTAATAGACAATTTTATAAAGCCAAGTAGAAAATTTTGAGGCATTGCGAAAATGGGACAATCCGCTGAAAGCCTTCATAAACGCATCTTGTACTACTTCTTCAGCATTTTCACTATTACCACAGATTTTAAGAGCAAGTGTATATGCTAAATTTTTATATGTGGCCACAAGATATTCAAACCCTTCTCTTTCACCCTGAATCGCCTTTTGCAAATAATAATCTTCTTTCTTACGAGGTTGTCCAAACAGCATACTTGTGGCTAGATTAATTTTCTTGTACTAATGCTTAGACTCGGTTTAAAAAAAATTGGTCACATTGGTGACCAATGATAAAGATTTTCAGTCTCATTAAGAAATAATCAATAAATATTTTAACATGCAAAGCACATCGGCCGCACTATTTATATCCATATCTCTTGTTGTATTTGGAATCTGTTATTACTATTTTACCACTAGACACAAAGAGCGAATGGAAATTCTGGAAAGAGGACTGAAGCCCGATTACTTCAAAGATCAATCAGATTTCAGACCACTTTTACTCGTATTAGGTATCATCTTTATCGGAATTTCAATCGGCATTGTGAGTGGCACTGTGTTAAGTGTACTATTCCCTTTACAAAAACTCACGTTGATGATTACAAGTATTTTTCTTGGATTGGGTATAGCGCTGATCGCATCTTTCTATTTACTCAAAAGAAGTAAATAAAGCATTTGCATCATTTCTAAAATCAATTTTTTTTTAATATTTACCTTAATTTTTTAAAATGAAAATATCATTTATGGCATTGCTATGCCTCGGATTTTCCATTCTTTTGCCTCGCATAGGCGTTGCGCAAAAATATGTTAGCTTATTTGACTCAATCGTCAAGAATGAGCTTCCTAATAATGCTCCTGGTACTGTTATATACCTCACAAAAGGTAATGAAATTCTGTATAAAAACACATTCGGCAAAGCTAATATCGAACTGGATGTTGATATGCAATTAGATGATGTATTTCGTATAGGTTCAATTACCAAACAGTTTACAGCCTGTGCGATCTTAAAGCTTGTAGAGCAAGGTAAAGTGTCACTTCAAGATGATATTCGGAAATACATTCCTGATTTCCCGACCAAAAGTAAAATGATCACTATTGAAGCTTTACTTACGCATACTGCTGGAATCAAGAATTATACGGGTCTTAGCATCTTTAGTGAAGAATTAAAAAGGAAAGATTTAAGTCCTACAGCACTAATCAATCTTTTTAAAGATGAGGCTCTTGAATATGAACCTGGAACCAATTATAAATATTCGAATTCTGGTTATGTATTATTGGGCAATATCATTGAAAAAGTTACAGGCCAATCTTATGCGACATATGTTGAAGAGCATATTTTTAAACCATTAGGAATGCAACACTCTTACTTCGATGATCCTGTTAAAATTATTAAAGGACGGGTATCTGGCTATTCACAAAAAAATGGGAATTATCAAAATACAAATTTCTTGAGCATGACATTGCCCTACGCAGCAGGATCATTAGCCTCCACCCCCGAGGATATACAAATTTGGTACAATGCTTTGTCTAATGGATTATTTCTGAAACCGGAAACGCTTAAAAATGCTTTTACGTCTTTTAGACTAACTAATGGAAGGTTAACTGGATATGGTTATGGCTGGGAAATCGGTAATGTAAAAGGATCTCCAAGTGTTAAACATACTGGAGTAATTAATGGTTTTTATACCTATGTCGCTTATTTGCCAGAAGAGCAAATTACTATATCTATTTTTAGAAATAGTGATAACCTTACAGATCTAGATATATTGGGTTCGAAGTTGCTAGCAATAAGTTTAGGAAAACCATATACTACTCATGAAGTTATGTTAACAACTACACAATTATCTTCTTATCAAGGGCTGTATAAACTCGATAATGACGATGAATACATTATCCGATTAGAAGATGGTAATCTGATGTACTATACCCTTGGAGGAACTAAAACTCGATTAATTCCAATTGCAAAAGATCAATTTATTTTAGGAAACAGTTTGATAACTTTAAATTTTAATAAAAAAGAACAATCTAAAGCAGCTCATTTTGCAATGACTGGTACAGGAATATCTGTTAATGGTTATCTGAAAAATAATGAGATAACATTACATAATAGCATTAAAATACCTTTAAAATTGATGCAACAATATGTAGGTAGTTACCAATTTAACCCAGGACCTGTATTTAAAGTAACCCTAGAAAACAATAAACTTTATGGACAAGTTGGTCATGATAAAAAAGAACTTGTACCCTTTGCAAAACATAAATTCTTTGCGCGAGACCTAGATGCTTCCATTATCTTCCTAATTGATTCCAAAAATGTGGTCATTGGTTTAAGCAAAATTCAGAATAGCGAAATGAAAGCTCAAAAATTATAATAAAGATTATTCATCGGGTTGGATATCTAGTATAATGAAGTTAAATTTGAAATAAAAAATGGCGTTCAAGCACATCTTTAAAGTGGCACTAAGTTGGTTTTCAACAAACAAGGCAGCTTTTCCTAAATCAAAAGTTTATAGTAAAAGCCATCACATTTCTATTGAAGGGAAAAGTGATCTGGCAATCTCTGCCGCTAAAGCTTTCAAAGGGGATCCAAGTCTATACAATCCAGAAGATCTCTTGCTGAGTAGCTTAGTTTCATGCCACATGATGTCTTATCTTTATCTTTGTGATCAAAACAACATTGAGGTCATCTCTTACACAGACCATGCAGAAGCTACATTAGAAGTTAATTCAGATGCTAGTGGCCGTTTTGTGGAGGTAATACTAAAACCTGCAGTGGTTATTTTAAATCCGGAGCAAATTGCATTAGCGTTAGATTTGCACAAAAAAGCTAATCAACTCTGTTTTATAGCCAATTCGTGCAATTTTCCTGTAATGCATATGCCGACATGCCTCGCAGGATAAAAATATAATAGGTACTTTCCATAAAAGACAGGTATATAAATAACGTATATAACTTCGCAAATTTCTTGGGTATATGATAAAATTCTTTACTTTCGCTGTTCATTAATACATACATGATATATGAACAAAGAAATTAAAATCTTTAGAGATACAGCTAAAAGCAGAAAGTTATTAATCAGTTCTGGAGCGATCTGTCTAGTCCTGGGCATTGTATTTATTTATGGATTAGGCACTTTTGACGATATTTTTAAAGCAAAGGTAGCAGTGGCAAGTGGGGCTGTATTTTTGATTATGCTGATTTTCGTGATAAAGAGTATCATAAATATGAATGATAAGTCTGCAATTTTTGAATTGAATGAAAACACTGTAAGCGGAAAAACCTCACCTCTATCAAGAGGTATTGGAGCAATTAACTGGAAAGATGTTACTGGTTTAGAAGTTCAAAAAGTTGGTGGCGATACTTTGGTGGTTGTATACTTAACGAATGTAGCATATTACCAAACAAAACTTTCCAAGATGTTTTGGAATATGGCTTTTGATAAACAATCTCAAGAATTACAGATCATGTATTCTGCTTCCGAAATTGATATGAGCATAAATGAACTCTATGACTTGTTTGTATCTTACTGGAAACAACAAGTTGCATAGTTATTCATTTTCGATAATAATATGAATGGTCTCCTGTAAAACCATCATACTATAATATAAACCTTCATTTCCGATTCTGCGAAAAGACTTTTATGGCATTATTATTTAATTAAGGTCGATCTACTAAATTTCCAAATTTAATAAAAATACAAAAATAGAGAAAGCTTATCCCATCAAAGATAAGCCTTCTCTTAATTACCTTTTTAATCTTCTCTTAAGGTTATGTAAGATCGATTATTTCCTACTATTGTTCCCAACCTAATGTTTGCACTAAGTTACTTCCACTCAACACCATTTGACTATTGGCGATAGGATAATAGTAGTGCTTATTTTTAATAAAGTTTTTCTTATTATCCCTAGCAACAGTAAACATAATATGTCCATTACTTCCATTCTCTAGGTAAATGCTATTATTATTACCATTTGCATCTTTGAGGTAGTAAAGTGTAATGTTCTTCAGTTGTTCTGGAGTAAACCCAGCAATAGGACCTGTATCTTTTGCCGATTCTAATATAGCTATATCGGGATTCCCGTCACCAGTGACATCCATTGCACCTAACGCCTTTACATACATACCTTGCTGTTGATCTGCAAGACGTTCACCAACTTCCCATCTAAAAATATCACGATAGCGCTGGCCTTCACATGCTAATTCAACCCGTCTTTCTCTTCTAACTTCTAAAATTAGTCCAACATTTCCTTTTACATTAGGATAGTACTGTTGTAATATGGGATCTACAGCACCCATCGCTTCACTTAAAATCATAGGAGGCATAGCAACACGCGCTCTTAGTTGGTTGATCGACTTATCCAGATCTGCTTGACTATTCAAAGTTCCAAGTTCTGCTTTAGCTTCTGCATAAATTAATAGGACTTCAGCATATCTAAATACAAATGCATCCGTGTAAGAAGCTTCCCAGCTAATCATTTCGGTAACTTCCGGATAAAATTTAATCTGATTATACCCACCTAAAGTTGGCTTCAAACGATGTGGTGTCGTTGCGTCAATCGATTGAAATCCAGGCTTCATGAATGTTTGCTCAAAACGTGGATCTCGATTTGCAAATACTTCATTGACATTTTTTGTCTTATAATTTGGTTGATTTGTAAATCTAGTACCATCTTTCATCAAATAGCTTTCCATCAGTGTCTGGCTTAAAGCCCATTCATAATCTAATACCGTATGCGTATTCCGTCTCATATTCAAATCTTTATCGTAATCGATAAACATAATAGTTTCCGGATTTGCCTGAAGATTTTGACTGATAAACAAGTCTCTGTAAGCTCTATCTACACCACCGGCTTTACTGATCTGAAAGCCACCCTCATTTATGATTTTCTCCGAAGCAGATACTGCTCTTTCTAGAAACGTTTTAGAACTAGCAGCCAAACCTAAGTAGGTATGATATTTACGGTATGTACCTTCTTGCAGTGCGAACTGTGCCAGCTGTGCTAAAGCAGCCCATTTAGTCACAGTAGATTTGTGTCCGTCAGGTTTTATATGGGCTGCTGCAAATTCTAGGTCAGCCATAATAGAATCAACCACCAAAGCTCTACTATCTTGCTTCTTATGTAGCGGTTCAATATCTGCGGTATTCAAAGTGTGTCCATACCAAGGTACATCATTATACATATTGACTTTATCAATATAGAACCGTGCACGGAAAAATTTGGCTATACCGACATAATGATTCACTTCCTCTGCACTGGCATTCTTAACGCGTCCATAATTTTCTAGAAAAAAGTTGATCCCACGCAAAGTGGACCAGCTCCAAACACTCGCATTTTGAGGTGTTATACCTCCCCTCATCATTTCATCTATAGCGCTTCCTGAATTATGATGGGCCAAGTTATCCGTTCCGATATCTGCGATCGGTGAACTTAAAGTATTGTAAAAACTATTGGTATATGTTTTTAAATCTGTAATATTATTAAAAAAAACTTCTTCAGTAACTGATGTAGTAGGATATCGATCCATAAAATCATCATTACAACTTGTAACTAGGGCAAACATACTCATTAATGTACCCCCGACGATTATCCATCTATTTATATTTTTCATGATACATTTCATTATTTAAAAATTAAAATTCAAGCCCAAAGAATATGTTCTTTGAAATGGATAAGCAGTTCTATCCCCTACAATCTCCGGATCTAAATAATCCATCAATTTCGTAAATTCAAAAAGATTTTCGCCGCTGGCAAATAAACGAACGCGATCCACTCCCCATCTATCTGTCAACGATTTTGGAAAAGTATAACCGACCGTAATATTTTTAACCCTTAAATATCCCGCATTTTGTAAATATTTAGTTTGTGTAGCTGCCAATTCGATTCCACTTTGCTCAGCTACATAAGATTTAGGTCTAGGTAAGTATCCATTTGGATTATCTGGCGTCCAGTGATCTAAATTAAATTTTGTCAAACTCGCCCAAGGTTGAGCATAGATACCCCAAAAATAATGGTCGCCTCCAGGAGGATAATAATTTCTCTTACCGACACCTTGCAAAAATATACGGAGGTCGATTCCATTCCATGCCGATGTTAAATCAAGGCCATAAGTGTATCGCTGTCTTGAATTACCGATCACTTTATAATCACCATGATTTGCTAATGTCCAATCACCGTTATTGATCTTTCCATCTCCGTTTATGTCCGCAAATTTAAGATCACCTGGCTCGAGGCCTCTTGTACCCGGATAAGAAGTAACATCATTCTGATCAGCATGTGCCTCTATTTCTGCAGCTGACTGAAAAAAGCCTAATGTGGTCAATCCCCACATTTCACCGATTTCCTGTCCTACATAGTAATCATTTAAGTTATTTTTAGGATTGCTAAATTTTTCTATGTAAGCACGGCTGTCAGCAAGATTAAATCGAGTTGCAAAGGAAAGAGGTTTAGAACCTACCATAAACTCTTTATTAAAACCAAGGGTTAACTCCCAACCTTTTGTCTTTAAATCTGCTGCATTTTCTAATGGTACTCCGGTACCGAGAACAATAGGTAACGTACGACCCGCAGTCAGCATATCTTTTGTCATACGTTGATACAAATCAAATGATCCAAAAAATTGATTACCAAAAAGGCCGATATCTACTCCGAAATTTGATTGTGTAACTGTTTCCCAAGTTAACGTAGGCGAGACCAAACCAGGACTTGTTACATAAGCAGGGCGTTTACCATCTAACACAATACTTGTACCTTTTCCCATATTTGCGATATATGGATAATAGTTATCACGCAGATCTTGATTAGCCAATGACCCATAGGATCCACGTAACTTCAAATTTGAAACAGACGCACTTAGCGGAGCAAAAAAGTTCTCCTTTGAAATCACCCAAGCCCCAGAAACTGATGGGTTAAATGCAAATCGATCTTTTTTAGGAAATCTTGAAGAACCGTCATATCTCAGATTTGATTCAAAAATATATCGCTCTTTATAACTGTAGTTAATTCTAGCAAATGCACCTCTGACCGACCATGCATAGTCAGATGCACCAACTGAAGGTGTTTCTCCTGTGGCTAGTCCAATAGTAGGCAAAGAATTGGCAATCAATTGATCACGTGAGGCAGAAAACGACTCATAAATACGCTCTTCCTGATTAAAACCAACCATTAATGAAAAATAGTGATCCTTTAATGTCTGTTGGTACTGTGAATACAGATTATATACATTATAGCGAGTTTCATCACTTCCATTGGAAGCTGAGCTATTGAAAGCCTGGCGTTTGATAACACCTGGACCTGTACTAAATTCCAGTGGCACCACAAAATAATGACTTTTACCGGATACCCTTCTAAATGTTGCATCACCATTTAAAGTCCAAACATTTTTTAGTAGATCGATCTTAGCTCCAAAACTGCTTTGAAAATCATTGACTCTGCGAACACTTCTTCCTCCATCGGCAACAGCACCGATCATACTTACACCGGCTTCTGTATAGGTTCCGTCAGGATTGCGTACCGTATTTAATGAGGGCTGGCGGTTAACATTATGCCAGTAAAGATAACCTTGATCAATAGCAGATGGTTGGTCATATTTATCTGCAGTATAGGTTGTATTATTAGATAATGTAAACCAATCCGTTAATTTATAATCTCCCTTAGCTCTAAAATTATAGCGATCATAGGTATCTGGACTGATTCTGAGCATACCATTCTGTCTATAATACTCTCCAGAAAGATAAAATGAAGACTTTTCATTTTTTTGAGATATATTGATGTTGTTCGTGTAAGAAGGCTGAATATCTTTATATACTTCTTTGAACCAGTCTGTTGAACCTAAATAGATATAAGCATTAGGATTTTTTGGATCCACAATCACACGTGGTAATGAAGGATCATCATTTAAAGCTTTACCATATTCGAGCATCCTTTCATCATAAAGATTATACCAAGGAGCACCCATGATATTCCTATACTTCATGACTTCATATGGATTATCTTCAATGTCAACCGTTCTAGTTATTGCTTTAGCTGCAAAAATTGAATTGGCGGCTACCTTTATCTCTTTACTTGTTCCTGTTTTTGTCGTTACTAAGACCACACCAAAAGCAGCCCGGCTACCATAGATTGCTGCAGATGCGGCATCTTTTAAAACCGTAACACTAGAAATATCAATGGGATTCATTCTGTTTAATTCATCATTTGTGGCCGGAACGCCATCAATCACAATTAATGGTCCACCGCCAGATAATGATGTATACCCCCTTACATTAATCCCAGGTGAACTATTTGCTCTACCACTCGTAGGCGTTATGTTTAGATTAGCCATAGCTCCCTGTAGCCCAGTGCCAACATTAGTAATCGGTCTGCTATCCAAAAACTTTTCGCTGATCTGGTCAACAGCACCAGATAAATTGACTCTTTTTTGAGTTCCATAACCCACGACAATAACTTCATCCAAGTGCGACTCTGCACTTTCCATTCGGATATTGATCACCTTTTGATTTGCAACCTGAACCTCTTGATCTTTGTAGCCTAAAAAACGGAAAAGTAAAATGCCATTTTCTGGTACACGAAGAGAAAACCGTCCATCTGCATCTGTCTTTGTCGAAAGGCCAGATACTCCCAAAACAGATACAGTTACGCCCCGCATAACCCCAGTAGAATCACGCACTGTACCGGATACTTCAATATCTGTTTTATTTCTTTCAGTAATAACGATTGTCCCCCCCATGATCTCAAATGCAAGATTTTGACCTTTTAGTGCCCGATTTAAGACGGTGCGAACATCTGATTTAGAAACAGACACATCTACAAGATCGGTCTGCTCCAGTAATTTTTCGTCATAAAAAAAACGCAATTTAGTCTGCTTAGATATCTCTTTCAGCACATGCTCTATTTTCGCATTCTTCATCGAAATATTTACATTCTGAGCATATCCCGATGCTTGGGCCCCGAGTGTAAACAACACAACCAGCATACAAATTAACTTCATAATTAGCAGGATTTTAAAAACATAGGCATAGGGTCGACTCCTCCGATCATCCCGGATTATTATAGGAGAAAAAAAATTCATAACTTTGAATAGTTAAAGGTTGATTAATCTATAGAATTCACATTTCAATAAATTGCCTTTTTCCATTTGGGAGTGCGTCAACACTCCCTTTTTTTATGGATCTGGCCGTAAACTAGTATTTGTTAGGTTTCGATCATATCATTCAAATTTTAAGGTTTATAATTCTGTTATTTTATAATTACTTTTCGTCCATCAATTTCAAATTTTTTCTTAGTCACATATGCCAATGAATTTAGAATTTCGGAAAGTTTCAATTCACGACTTAAAGAGCCTTTATAAGATGAATTTAAGGTTAAAGCTTCAGCATTAATAATTTCAACATCATACCATCGCGCAATCTGTGATAAAATATCTTGAAGATTGTTGCCGTCAAAATAAAACTCTCCTCGTTGCCAAGCTATATGTTTTGAAACATCTGTTTGTTGGATTTTAATTTCATCACCTTTTATCAAAGCCTCTTCTCCAGGAAGCAACTCATGTTCGTGATTTCCTTTTAGAATTTTTACTTTACCTTCAACAAGAGTTGTATTCACTTGATCTGCATAAGCATTAATGTTAAAACTTGTACCTAGAACTTCAACAGTACTACCTTCGACTTCAATGCGGAAGGGTCTATTCTTATCCTTTTTCACTTCAAAATAAGCTTCACCTGTGAGCTTTACCCGACGCTCTTTTACACCAAAAGCATCCGGATAATCTAGTGTAGAGGAAGAATTTAACCAAACCAATGTACCATCCTCTAATTCCAATTTATATGTGCCAGCATTGGGTACTTCTATAAAATAGTTGCTGGAATGCGGGACATTACTCTTACTTAGTTGATGGTCTTTTATTTCACTTTTTTTACCCTTATAAGATAGATAAGCATACGAAGACCCAGGCAGGATATCATTTTTATAAGTTCCAGTAGAATCTGGTATTTGTGCTGCCAAATGGACTTCCTTTATTTGAATATTATTTTTCACAAAGTATAATGTAGTAATACTCACGATCACTATAACAGCGGCCGCTACGGAAAATCTTTTCCAGTCAAACATCTTTCTCACTGGATTTGAATCGGAAGTAACATCTAGCTGATCCATTACGATAGATTTTGATCTACCTAATGATTGAATCCGTTCGGTATCCGAAGTCTCTTGAGACTGGTCATCTTCAATTGAATAAAACCAATTCAAAAGCAGTCTATGTTCTTCAGGTGTACATTGACCATCCAGATATTTCTGAAGTAATTGTTTTTGAGAATCTATGGGTTTATTTTCCTTCATACATCCTTATAACCCGACTTCGGGTGAATAAGTACCGAAAAAAAGTAAAATAATTATTTGAGTTTAAATTTGAGTCTATTCAGCGCCATAGAAACATTATTTTTGACAGTCTGCTCAGATAAAGAAAGTTGATTGGCGATGTCCTTTATTGACATATCTTCACTCCTGCTGAGTCTAAAAACAGAACGCATAGTATCAGGCATACGAGACATTTCATTTTCTAAAAGCTTTGCAAGTTCTTTAGCGATCAGTTCATCTTCACTGGTAGTGCCGATAAGATATTGATCTTTATTAATCTCAAGATAATCAAGATGACGATTTCTTTTTTCACTTTTAATAAGCCAATCAATCATCTCATATTTGGCAGCTTTAAATAAGTAAGGATAAATGGAATCACTCACTTCAATTTTGCTTCGTCTATTCCACATAGAAATAAAAACTTCCTGTATTATATCTTCGACATCTGGAATAGATTCAATCCGCTTTTGGATAAAACGAAAAAGAATATCCGAATATCGATCGAATAAAATTGAAAAGGCCATCTTATTGTCCTTCTTTAATTCCTCAAACAATTCGCTATCAGACCACGTCTTCATGATTTCTTACTCTTGATCAATTTAAATTGCATACTAGAACTTTACATTTCTTCAGTTGCAAAGTTATAATTGGTGTGTTAAGATAGCGTTAATATAATATTTAACAAAAAACAAATCACATTTTTAATCTGGTTTTTATTAAAAATTTTCATTAATCAACTAAAATATAGTGATCTATCGATGCTACGGTTTTACATAAAAATGAAATAATTCCGGTCTAAGACTGCTTATTTAGATAAATTAGTACCTCCACATATAAATGCAAATTTTAATTATAGTACAAAAGCCCTAGGTATTTAAACATAGGGCTTTTGAAAAGTGATTCATCTCCATCTATCAAATTTATAATGAACCTTTAAATTTGATACCTTTAAAAACCCGGATGGGGTTACCACGCTCTATTTCAGAATGATTATGCCATTGGAGGTCTTTTTCTTGCTTAACAGTCAGATCCTGCATATTCATGATCTTTAACGCAAGACGTTCTGTTGCTAATTTTTTATTTTGTAATTGGGATCTTGTATCCATCGCTACAACCATTATCCCTGTCGGCATATGAAGTGCGCGAACAGCAGAACTAACTTTATTTACATGTTGTTCACCAGGTCCCGAACTTCGTATCATTTGATAAAGAATATCATCTTCCGAAATTGCTACCTCATTCTTCTCATTAACAATAAACAAAGCAATGAACCAATTTTTTCTTTTATGAAAAGTACGAAATGGACTTTTACAAGTCCATTGCAAAGAACCTGTCCACGATTGAAGAAATATATCGATATCGTGTCCTGTTAATTTACAAATTGCAGATCTTATTAACTCCCCCTCACTCTGCTCTTGACTCACAATAGTCACCAATATCTGCTTTTCTAATGCTTCTCTTTTAAAAATACTTAACACCTTTGTAAGGAAAAAGTCACACTCCTTGGGTCCTTTTCCTGAACTTAATTGAATATATACTTCCATTTTATTAACTTTCCATACGGACAAATTTTGGTTTGAAAATTCCCAAAACTGTTACTAATTCTTTTTGATAACTCATCACTTTTTCAATATCCTTATAGGCCATCGGTGATTCGTCCATACTGCCTCCGATAACTTGAACACCAGCATCGGCTAATTTTTTACTCATTGCTGTTTTGGTAAAAAGGGATTTTGCATCAGCTCTCGAATATAATCGTCCCGCACCATGTGAAGCGGAATTTAAGCTTCCCACATGTCCCAAGCCTTCTACTAAGTAGCCTGGTGCGGTCATCGATCCGGGGATAATTCCCAAAATACCTTTACCTGCCGGCGTTGCACCTTTACGATGTACAATACATTCCTGACCATCGACCATTTCCTTCCATGCAAAATTGTGATGATTTTCGATTGTCACTACAATACGCTTACCCAAGGCCTTAGCAATCCGCTGATGGATATTTTCATGACATGCTTTTGCATAGTCTCCTGCCAAATTCATTGCTAACCAATATTCCTGCCCATCATGTGTATTCAGGTCTAACCAAGCAAGGTGCTGTACTTGACGTGGTAAAGGACATTGCTTTTTAGCCAGATATGTATAATGTTTTGCAATATTTGCTCCCAATCCACGAGAACCACTGTGTGACAATACGGCTAAGTATTCACCAGCAACAAGTTTCCATTCAGGTTTGGGGTGTGTAAGTTCAATAATTCCAAATTCAACGAAATGATTTCCACCACCTGAGGTTCCCAGTTGCTTATAAGCTTTGTCTTTCAAACTTTTTAAAAGCGGGATGTCCTGAAATTCGGATCGATAGAATAACTCATGGTCACTTTTGTTTTTATGCGTTTCATACATTCCAAATTTGGTGTGTTCTAATAAGATATTTAAGAGCATAGCATCTTTCCCTCTTATGAACGAGGCTGGCAAATTAAAAATAGACATACTCATACGACATCCAATATCTACACCGACACCATAAGGAATAACAGCCTGATGTGTAGCTAAAACACCCCCAATAGGTAGACCATATCCCGAATGTGCATCGGGCATTAATGCGCCTGCCACTGCAACAGGAAGTTTTAAAGCATCATAGAGTTGAAATTTAGCCTTTTCATCAATCACATCTTCTCCAAAAATCGAAAATGGAGCGCGCTGTTTCAATAACTCCTGCATTTTCACTTCAACGGGCTTGATCAAACCCTCTGCTAACTTGCCCCAAATCCCATGATGCTGAAAGATGCTAGGGTTAGACAATACCGCACTTAATTCTTGTAAGCCAGCTTCTTTCTTCTCACGCTTTCTATAACGTTGTATTTGATTTAAACCAATATTTATTGTATTATTTTGAGGAAAACCTAATTTTATGAGGTCTTTCCCTGAGATTTTACTTCCCATGATTGTATTATAAAATTGAAAAATGTGTTAAAAAAACACAGTGAATATGTGGAAACAAGTTCCAATAATTGTCAATTCGGGAAAATTTGCATGTAAAATATAGAATAAACAAAAAAGCCCGAATTATCTTCGGGCTTTTAATATAATGATTTGATAGAATCCTTTATATCTGGGCACGAAGAACCATGACCGCATCTTTTGCAGTAATGTTAATGGATGTTATAGTAACTATAGACATTTTTTTGTTCTCCGTTTAAAGGGTAATTATTATTTATCGTGACAAATATATTATTTATTTTGAATTAAGTAAAAATTATTTTAAAAAAAATAATACGGCAATGCCTTCTTCTTCAAAATATTCTAAAAAAGTGCTTGATATACACTATTACAATTTTTATTTTAATAGAAAAATTCCGAAAATCACTTTCCGAAATTTTTCACTAAATAGATTTATTACAAATTGATCAATTAATGTCTAAAGTCTGATATGCTTTTGCAAGATTGACTAGTTCTGGTAAAGCTCTGAAAGTAAAATAAGCGATATCATCATCTTGTCTTTCCCGAAGAAGTTTGGTATAAGCATTTACACTTGCATTAATATGTTCCAAAAATAACTTGTTCCACTTACTTTCGGACTCATCACTGTAATATAAAAAAGATTTCTCTCCTGCTTTCCAGATCTGCTCAAACTGATTTTGATCTAGATCAATGGTTTTACCCTTGATAATGTCGACCAATATCGGTTGTGTATTTTTATAATAATTTCTGATCTGTTTGCATAATACAAGTATATCCTTATTCTTACTATGTTTTTCCATCAACTGTGTCATCACCAGCCCCTCAGTTCTCATAAAAACAATGTCTCGCAGTATATGCTCATCTTTATAATCCTGCGAAATAACAGCCGAACTTTGAAAAAGTAAAAATATAGTTATGATAATTGAGTATGTTTTTGAATGTGCTTGCATACGATTTGAATTAATGATAAATATTGGGTTGTCACTATTTTAGTATAATGGAAGCAATAAATGTGCTTTCTTTTGACAATTATCATTAAAACAGGTATTTATAAGAATAAATAAAGAGTTTACCACCTTTAAATGTATTTTTACTTAGAAATTTTTTTAAAGTCCAATTTACAAGTCTACTACACGACATCGAGACCAAGCTAAAATTCTATTATCTTCCTATATTTTCATCATTATATGTAATTATCCTAGATTTAATAATTTCTATAAAATTCATGAACATAAATCCATTAATAAACGAATACTAAAATATATAGCAACTGCATTGCGGTTAAAAAAGACAAATTCACAACTCAATTTCATACTAATTATTTTAGCTTTATTTCATTTTTAAAATTAATTTTAGAATGATTTTTGCATTCAAAAATTAGACTAATTTATTTAGTATTCGAGATCTCACTTACTCTCAGAAATGAGATTAAAAGAGAAAATAAAATAGCTAACATTTTTAGTTTAATTGATAAATTAACTTATTTTCAGTAAGATACAATCAAAAATATTTGTATTTTATTTTTAAGTCATGTTATTAAAAGCGCTATGAATCCCCTTTAAAATCCATATTTAAAACATCTATAATAAGAAGATTTGCCAATGTCATTTTGAACAAAAAAATATGTGGTCGAAAGACAAGTTCATCCATTTAATTTAGATACTTTGCCAGTACTTCATCTATCACCATCTACTCCGCTATAAAAATATTTTACCCTCTGATGCAAGTAAATTCCATTTGAAAAATTTAAAGTCCTTTTTTTTCAACCTCAACACAGGTCACAGGAAACCTTATAATTATATTTTCGATGTTTTTTGTCGCAAACATAACAAGTAGCGTCAGAGGGTTTAAAACAACATAATATCGTAATCAAAAAAAATCCAACCTAGACCATAACTGTATTTTGATACCTAATGAAATATTACGCCCAGGAAGCGGCGCGAGGTATTTCAACAGTGAGTCTTGAGGGCGTGCTTCTACATTTAGCAAATTATGACCCGATAAGTAATATGTAAAAACATACTCCCTAATTTTAAAAGAATAACCAACTTGTGCGGCGAGTAATGAATAAGATGGCATTGCTGGCTCAAGATTTATATTTTTCCCAAGGTAGCGTTGCTTTAAATGATTTCTGTATCAGAAGCATGCCACTCTATCACCAGGAAACTCATTCAAATCAAAATCTCTTGGTGTCAATTTTTCACAGTTCATGCCTCTACTTGGGATGTAACTCTCATCACAAAGTGCGGGTCTAGCTACCCAGTCATGACGATAACCAAAATTGACAGTAAATAAATTATGTTCATATTTCTGCAATACAAAAGCCCCCAATTCTCTACTTAGATTGTTGGGAAGATATTTCTATTCCCCTACCCCATCCATCCATATAAATAAAAAATCAAAATCACTTATAGCTGTCCAATCTATACTGAATTGATGAATTTTACACTTGTATCTGTAGCTAAAGATGGAAATCGATACGACAATACTGTGGGTATATTTTCGGTCAATAGCGATACATGTGCAGTTTTAGTACAGAAAAGCTAGTCATTGCAAGCTGGAAGTTATAAGATTTTAGTTAAAGCCCATACAACTACAGATTTGGAGTTTACTACGGATCTTACTTTGGTTATGTCAGCTGGAGAGTAAACTGGAAACCCATACTATATTATTGACAAAAATAACATTCCAAGCAGGTAACCCCTCGGTTACCTGCTTATCTCATTTTATAGGCATCCCACCATTCATCAAGCATATCGATAACAGGCAGAAGCGTCTTTCCCATTTCACTCAATTTATATTCCACTCGAGGTGGCGATTCCATGTACACTTGTCTGCAGATAATCCCATCACGTTCCAGCTCGCGCAATTGTAACGTTAATGTCGTTTGTGCCATATCTTCCATATCTCTTCGTAACTCACCGAAACGTTTTGGACACTGCTGTGCAATGGTCTTAATCAGTAATGCTTTCCATTTCCCCCCAATAATCTTGAAAATGCCGTTGACATCGCAACAGCTTTCCGAATTTTTGATTTTTTTTTCTTCCATAAAACCTTTATACTGAGCATTAGTACATAAAACGATACTAAGTATGCTTCTTATAACTACTTGATAACGACAATTAACACGCTTAAATTTGATGGATAAAATTACTAAAAACTATCGATATGCGTTTCCAAATTACTGATCTGCTCAAAGTTTCCGTGCTCTCTGCCGGAATATTTTTATTTGTGACAGATCTGTTCATTATTAATGTTTCTTTACCCTCCATGCAGCAATCACTGCAACTCAGCACCAGCGAAACTCAGTGGATCATTATTCTCTACGTCATCGGTTATGCCAGTCTACTTATAAGTTCTGGAAATGCAGGGAATTACTATGGCAGAAAAAAAATGTACCTCATAGGCATGTTGGGGTTCACGATTTCCTCGGTCATCTGCGGTGTTTCCGAACATATATATATCCTGCTTTTTGGCAGACTTTTGCAGGGTGTCAGCTCAGGACTGATGGTTCCACAAGGTATTGCTCTGATAACTTCGCTCTTTAAGCAACAAGAAAAAAGAACGCTAGCACTTGGTATTTATGGAAGTATAGCTGGTATAGCATCCGTACTCGGGCAATTGTTGGGCGGTATCCTGCCCGATCAATCCTGGATCAATGAAAGCTGGAGGTTGATTTTTTTAGTCAATATTCCTGTCGGTATCGTTGCCCTTATATCGGTATATAGTCTTATTCCCCGCATCGAACCTGATGTCAACGCAAAAATTAGTTACCTACCTATGTTCCAATTATTTGGTTTATTGATCGGTTTGGTTTGCCCTTTAATTCTGGGTCCAGAATTGCATTGGCCATTATGGAGCATCCTACTTTTAATAGGTTCTCTTTTACTTTTATTTATATTCCTGAAACAACAAAAAAAACGCGAACAGAATAGTCTTTCATCTCTGATCAATTTCTCATTATTCGACAATAAAATCTTTAATTTAGGTTTGGCAGCGGCATTTGCTTATTACATGGTACAGGATGCGTATTTCATTATCAACTCCAATTACCTCCAGCTATACAAAAACTTTACACCTACTATGACCGGTGTTGCATTTGTTTATCAGGGCATCGGCTATGTCATTGCCAGTATTGTAGTCAGCAAACTTGTACAAAAAAACGGAAAATCAGTCATTTTATATGGGTTAACCATTATGATCAGTGGTTTAATCGCACATTTATACGTTTATAATCAACCCGCAGTTGTCATCTATCAGGTACATGTCCTATTTTTCTATTATGGCCTAGGATGTGGTACCGTACTGCCTTCCCTTATGACAATGGCAATAAAAGATATCAAGACAGATTTGATCGGTACTGCTTCTGGGATTTACCTCACCATTCAGCAACTTTCTATCTGTATGGGTATAGCACTGGTAGTGGGTATTTATTTTCACGATCAAAATAGTGTATTTTTAAGCATGGAAAATCTGAGTCATGCTTACGGTATTTCTGCTGTTATTTCTATTACATTACTGGTAGCTGCTGGTCTTTTTATGGCACTTTTACCTATGCGAAAAACAGGAACTGTAAATTGAAGAATTTATCTTCAATAACTATACGGAATAAATTAATACTTCATAATCTACATTTTTTTATTTATTTTCAACATTTAAACCATCTTAAAACAAAAGTAATTATGAAAAAATCACTCAGTCTAGCACTAGCATCACTATTGGGGCTATCTGTTCAGGCCCAACACAAACTTGATAAAATATGGGAAACAGATAGTATCATCAATCTGCCTGAATCCGTACTACCAGATACCAAAGCAGGTATTTTATATGTATCAATCATGGGTAACAGCTCAGATCAAAAAGATGGTATCGGCGGTATCGGTAAGTTGGATATGAATGGTAAAGTTATCGATCTGGAGTGGATTAATGGTCTTAATGCACCAAAAGGACTTGCCAAGCACGGCAACACGCTTTATGCCGCAGATATAACCGATGTTGTTATTATCGATATCCCCTCAAGCAAAGTGCTTCATAAAATTCCAATAACCGGATCTGCATTCTTAAATGATATCACTGTAACTGACAAGGGTGTGGTTTATGTCTCAGATACCAGAACTAAAAAAATCCACAAGATCATCAACAATAAAGCTGAGGTGTATCTTGAAAATATAGAAGGTGTCAACGGATTAAAGGCAATAGGAAAAGATCTATATATCGCCGGTGGTGATAAACAATTACTTAAAGCTAATGAAAAGAAAGAAATCACAGCTTTAGCAGAACTACCTTGTGGAGGAGATGGTATTGAGCCAGTCGGCAATGGAGATTTCGTATATTCCTGTTGGGGTGGCTACATTTATTATGTATATGCTAATGGCAAATCAGAATTACTTTTAGATAGCACAACAGAAAAGAAAAATACAGCAGATATCGGTTATGATCCAATCAAGAAGATCGTTTATGTACCTACGTTTTTCAAAAAGAGTGTTGCTGCTTATCAACTAAAATAACATAATTTAATTACACCTTTTGTAATAATACTATAGTTGTTTGCAACTACTTTAAACAACTATAGTTTCTTTTTTTTGATCAATAAAATAATTTTGCTTAGATAAAGTATATGAAAAATACATCCAATAAAGATCTATCGTCGATTTAAGTTCTTTATAAAAAAATACGCTATAAATGCGCAAGCTGCACTAGATATGTTAAGTTTTACAATTTATAACGATGACTTCGTGACTTTTCTTTCTCCAGTTTCGTTAAGAAAAAACGTTAATATAATAGCTAGTATTATACCCCCTATCCAGAATAATCCTGTCGATTGAAAATGAGATGATTTGTTTATTCCTAAAGACAGCGTTTGTCCAAAAAACTTACTAAATATAGGATTTAACAGCGTAGTTACACCAAAAGTTATAAAGTTCATCGCTCCGGTAGCGCTACCTTTAACCTCATCAGGATTAGACTCTTTAATAACTGAATAAGGAATCATTGCAGCTCCTGAAGCAACACCAAATATAAAATTAGTAGTATATACAGATATTAGATCTGGAAGAAAAAGAATCTGGCCAATTGCTAAAATCATAACCAGAGCACCAACTAAAAGAACTGGCTTGCGCGCACCAATTTTATCCGTTATATAACCCAATAGCGGGCAACCTATTACCCATCCCATAGGAATCATGGCACTTGCGATTGTTGCTGCATGAAAACTAAAATCTTTATCCTGCTGAAAAAAGGCAACACCCCATGTCATGGCAAATATGGTTGTAGGAGCAAACAATAACCCTGATATCAAACCACATAACCAGGACTGAGGATTAGAAAAAACAACCTTATAGGGCCATAAAATACCTTTTGAATCTATGGTTTTCACAGGTGCATTTTTATCTTCATTTTTCGGTATGATAAGTAATAGACCGAAAGCCACTACGATAGTGATCAAACCAGCTCCTAACCAAAAATCGCTCGTTTGTAGTCCTTTTTCAACCCACGGCCCAACAACAAACTGTCCAGCAGAGCCTGCAAGCATACCTACACATTGTGTAAACCCTATGGCAGTAGCTAGCGACTTCGCAGAAAACCCTTTTGAAGCAAGATACACACATCCCGGAAAGGCAAATGCACAGCCTGCGCCTTGTAATAACCTGCCGGCATTACCAGCAAAAGAACTGGAGAGTACAAAAAGCAGGCAGCCAATACCTAAAATCAATGTACCTGTAAACAAAGAATATTTTGCTCCAAATTTATCAAGAGCAAGACCCGCCAGTAAACTAACAATAGAATAGGTATAATAATAAGTGCCAATAATAGTAATGAGATTAACCGGTGTTACGTTAAATTGCTCAGCCAGTTGGGGTAGCATGACTGCAGGAGATGAACGGATTACATAATCTAAAAAATAGAATAAAAGTCCAAATACCCATGCTATAACATATAATCTGGTGGTTGACGCTACTTTGCTTAGTCCCATTTTACTATTTTTACCTATATCAAAGTTAAGAAATTTTAAGGCGCAGTATTCTATTAATTATATTAAATAATTAATCATGTTTTATCAATAATGAAATTTGTTTTTCTAAATGCTTATTTTGCTGATTAGCTTGTTCCATGGTCAAGCCAGAGGGAATGCCAGGTCTTTTATGTTTAGTATAGCGCAGCAAGGCTAGTTTCATTAGTTCTTGTTTCTTAAGAACAGCCTCATACAACTTGGGTAAATAAGTATGGTTAGCAACGTACTCATCCCACTTGATCACTTGCGGAAATGTAGGATTAAGATAGGAAATAATTGACCTGGCCATTAACCAGTGTCCCTCCTGCTCTGGATGTATACCATCCGGAGCCAGCTTATACGTCGGATCAATCCGTCTTCTGGATTCTAAGTATTTTTTCATGGGAAAATGAAGATCTATAACTTCCCAATTTTTATTGTTCCGCTGTTCTAATAGCCAAGTTGAATATCGATCCAATACTTGATTATATCCGCGGAGACCAATATCTGGATCATCATGAACGGGCGGTGTAATCAATACAATCCGTTTTACACCACTTTTAAGCACCTCCGTATATAAGTTTTCTATACCGTCCTGATAAGCTTTGAAACGCACACTGTCAAAAGGGAGATAAATGCCATCATTCATTCCGTAACATGCAAAAACAACATCAGGTTTGATCTTCTGCAATACACTTTCCAACCGATCGAATAAACATGGTCTTGCAAATTCACCGTTCGCATGATTGTCCTCACTAAGCCCAGAAACAGTCTCACTTGGAAGCCCAAGATTGATTATTGCAGTACCTTTTATAAAATGACTACTTAGAAGAACACTTTCTACCATAGCGACATATCGACCATCATAGGTGATGCTATTTCCAAGAAATAAAATCTTTTCGGCTCGATTCAAATGCAACAGAGAATTAGATTTTTGTTGCGCAACTAAAATCGAACAAAAAAAACTAAAAATTATTAAAAAAGTATAATTTTTCATAAGTGATATATTTATCAGGGAACTTTGCAAGTTAAAAATTTTTGCTATTTTCAAATTAAAATTATGATGTTTGGATTAGTTAACGAATATGATCTGATAATTCTATCTCGAGAGACTAAATATAATATATTGGCTGGTAATTAATAAACTATTTTTGATTAAAATCCTCGAATTTTTGAAGTTAAAAAAACAATAGTAATCACCATTAATACTTTTGAAAAGTTTGATGGAATTAACCAAATGAGCTTTTGCTCTTAAAAATTTCCTCGGTTTAGACCAGGACTTAAAACAGAAAAATTTAATGTTGATTTTGCGATTGTCAAATCGCATATTTAACTTACTATTATGAACAAGGAAATTCAGGATTATATTATTACCTACTATCTCGATCTGATGTCGCCCGAAGAGAAGCTTGCATATAAACATGCTCATTCCACGCTAAAACTAGATGGCAGTGAAAATTTAGAGAAAATGCAACGAATATACCTGAAGACCGGATGGCTTACAAAGGATCAAACCGTATTGAGTCTTCTTAACAATGGTTTAGAAAAATTCAATGAAAATACGGCAACCCGCATATTGCGAGACCATCACCTGGATATCGTTTTCAATTATTGTCCAAAATGCCACAAGCTAGCCCGGACACCAACAGCAAAGCAATGCCGTTTTTGTTTTCACGACTGGCATAAAGAAAATAACAATATAACTGACTGTGATTTATAATTAAACACGTAAATTAAGATGCTTTGCAAAAAAAGCACCGCTACATTTGAAGCATTCTTGAAACAACATGAAGTCCCAATATTTCAGATATCTCCACTGAGACTAATAATTAATTTCCAGCTATTTTTATAAAAGGACATATGCATTATTAAATTTTAATGCAATTAAAGAAGATGAAATATTACTTATAGCAATTATAAAAATAAGTTCTATTTAAATAGTATCTATAAACAAGAGAGCTAAAACAGAAAACAAAGATGAATCTAAAAGTGGCTTTGTTTTCATTTTGTTCAACTATCTTTGCTTTGCATTATTATTTTAACATGAAATTACTAAAAGACCGAATCTTAAAGGATGGTAAAAGCTTTGAAGGCGGAATATTAAAAGTTGATAGTTTTATAAACCATCAGATGGACCCTATTCTTATGAAATCTATAGGTGTTGAGTTTGTCCGTCGCTTTGGGCATCTACCAATTAATAAAATTATAACGATTGAAGCAAGTGGCATTGCTCCTGCAATAATGCTTGGATACTTATTAGAACTTCCCGTGGTATTTGTGAAAAAAACTGTTCCGAAAACAATGAATAATATGTTAACGGCCTCGGTTTATTCTTACACCAAAGATAAAACATATGATATATGTGTAAGTACTGACTTCTTAACTAAAACTGACCAGGTAGTTTTTATCGACGATTTTTTAGCCAACGGAAATGCTTCTATTGGAGTTTATGAACTGGTAAAGAAAGCTGGAGCCACCATGCTGGGTATGGGATTTATTATTGAAAAATCTTTTCAAAAGGGAAATGAGCGCCTACAGGAATTAAATATTCAAATAGAATCTCTCGCACGTATTAAAACATTAGGTGATAATCTTATCGAGTTTGAAGACTAAAAATCACTTCATTCTAATTTAATCTTCTTGCATAACGCTATAGCATCCGGCTATGGAGATCAACATTCTTCATTAATACTAAGAGGCTTTAGTTTTAACACTATAGCCTCATTTTTAAGCTTGTGAAAATCATTTGAGTCTATCTTCTCATGAAGCTGAACTCCACTACATCTTTGTTTTAAAAAAAAAAAATATTTCTAGTCATTTTTAATATTAAAATCCTAAATTGTTTAAACGATACTTTCAAAGCTTATCATATGTCTAATTTTGTTCAATATTTTACATTTCTGTTAAGCAATATCGAACTAAATTATTTTAAATTATACAAACCTATTTTGATATCTACTAAGTCTAGTCTATCGATACTTTACAAATAAAACGTCTTTTTAAATGAAACAAAATAACCTTCGAATTTGTTGATAAGACATTAACTCTTATAATAGGCATTTTTATTAAATGGCTTATATGATGATGATTACTGATGGCTAAAGAGCGATTTATGCTGAAAGATAAGAGATCTGTATAATAATTATGAAGTAATTTGTCATGAAATCAGGTTATAATAGATCGTAACCAGTAATTAAACGATATGAATATGATAGAAAAAACAAAAATTGGTATCTGGATGGACCATTCATTTGCCAACTTGATGGATTATTCAACAAATCCTATGCAAACTAAAACTATTGAATGCAACTTTACCCATGAGGATAAGGAAGAGGCACTAAAACGTAGTGAAAGTGTCATGCATAATAAAAAACAGAATGAGCTATCCGAATATTATAAAGAAATAGCTAAAATAATCAAACAGTATGATGAAGTACTCATTTTTGGTCCAACTGATGCAAAAATTGAGCTATACAATACTATTAAAGATGATCTAGCATATGCTAAAATTAAAATCGGAATAAAACCTGCTGATAAAATGACCGAAAATCAGCAATACGCTTTTGTACGAACATATTTCACCACTAATTAATATTGAACGGATTCTTAAAATATCTGAGGGGAGACAAAACTTGATCAGCACTGAACTCCCCCTCTTGTATGATGTCTAAAAGGTAAATAAAATCTATATCATTTCCTTTCATCGTCCTAAAATACTTTCACCTATTCACTAACCACTCCAAAATTTATGATATTCCTGTTTTATAGCTAAATATATATGAAGAAAAATGCTGATGTTATTATTATTGGTGGAGGCCTTGCAGGTTTAACAGCTGCATTACATTTAACAAAAAAAAGATTAAATGTCACATTAATTGAAAAATATAGTTATCCTCGTCATAAAGTCTGCGGGGAATATCTTTCAAACGAAATATTACCTTATTTGAATTGGTTGAGCTCAGACATTTTACAAGTATATCCAACAAATATTAATAAACTTATATTTACACATCAAAATGGTAAAACTGCAAAAGCAGACTTACCGTTGGGAGGCCTTGGCATCAGCAGGTATTCGCTAGATAATTCTCTATATCTACAAGCAGTAAAAATGGGATGTACCGTTATTAAAGCTACAGTAACAAATGTAACATTTAATGAAAATGCATTCACAGTGATGACCGAAAATCAGATATTAATAGCAGAAATCGTATTGGGAGCATTCGGGAAACGATCAAACGTGGATCAGGTACTAAAACGTAATTTTATGAATAAAACTACCCCGTGGCTAGCCGTAAAAGGACATTATTCCGGAGAATTTCCTGATGATGTAGTAGCATTACACAATTTTAAGGGTGGTTATTGTGGTATTACAAAAGTTGAAGACAATATTATAAATATGTGCTACCTAGCTGATTTAAAATCATTTAAAAAGCACAAGAATATTACAGAATTTGAGCAAAATATTCTTTACAAGAATAAACACATCAAATACTTTTTTGAAAATAGCACATTACTTTTTGATAAACCACTTACAATAAGTCAAATATCATTTGATAAAAAACCGATCATTGAAAACCATATATTAATGATCGGTGATACTGCCGGCCTTATCCATCCCCTCTGTGGCAATGGCATGGCCATGGCTATGCACAGTGCTAAAATTTCGTCAGAGCTAATCGTCGACTATTACACAGGTAAAATCGTATCCCGAAAATTATTAGAAAAAAAATTCGCACAACAATGGAAACAAAATTTCGAAAAGAGACTCTTAATCGGAAACCTGTTATCGAAAGCACTTCAACATCAAACCATCACAACAGTATTGATCAGGATCGCAACGATGTTCCCCTCTCTTCTTCCTTTGATAATAAAGCAAACACACGGTAAAGCAATAACAATCAAATGAGAATAAATACCGATAATAGGACAGAAAAAACCGAATTAATGGATGATTTTTCACTCCAAGGTGAAGAATTACGAGAAGCTCTAGATAAAATTGCAAGCATTAATCAATTTCTTGGAGGCAATAGTATTACACTTAATGGCGTAAAGCAATTATTAGCACAGGTTGATCGATCTAAACATATCACTGTCGCAGATATAGGTTGCGGTAACGGTGATATGTTACGTATGTTAGCCAAATACGGTATTAAGAACAATATTAACTTTAAAATGATCGGTATAGATGCAAATGAATATACGATCAACTATGCTCGAAAATTATCAACAAGCTACGCTAATATTGACTATGTATGCACTG
Source organism: Sphingobacterium anhuiense (assembly GCF_042686355.1). Lineage (NCBI taxonomy): Bacteria > Pseudomonadati > Bacteroidota > Sphingobacteriia > Sphingobacteriales > Sphingobacteriaceae > Sphingobacterium > Sphingobacterium anhuiense. The sequence continues at coordinate 713,063 of NZ_JBHUPE010000004.1, read as the reverse complement.
ATATATTTGAAGAAAATTTCAAGACATTAAAATACGATATTGCACTTTGCACCTTAACTATTCATCATTTTACTAATGAAAAAATAATAGATTTAATCACTATCTTTAGTCATAATGCCTCTGTAGGAATAGTTATAAACGATTTACAGCGCAGCAAATTGGCTTATAGACTTTACCAAATGGTATGTTTTGTTTTTAGATTAAACAGGATGTTGCAAGAAGATGGATGTACATCGATATTGAGAGGATTTAAAAGAAATGAACTGCAAAGTTTTGCAAGAAAACTAAATTTAAAAAATTATACCATCCAATGGAAATGGGCCTTTCGTTACCAATGGATTATACCTAAAATATGAGTATAAAGATCGTAACTGTTGCAAAACAACTACCGAAATATTCAAGCGATACAGTTGAAGTACTTCCAATGCTAGATACTTGGCTTTATGGACAAGAAACACGTTTTATAAAAAAAGTAAAAAAAATATTTGAAGGTGCGGCAGTAAATACACGGTATTCAATTATGGATCCTATTGAAGTATTTACAGCAACTTCTTTTGAAGATAAAAATAACATTTATAGCCGTGAAGTTATTATCCTTGGTGAACAAGTGCTTGAGAAAGCACTTAAAAAAGCGGGATGGGATCCAAGCACCTTAGACTATATTATTACTGTAAGTTGCACCGGTATTATAATCCCTTCTTTAGATGCGTATCTTATAAATAAACTGAAACTAAGACAGGATATCGTCAGATTGCCAGTTACAGAGATGGGCTGTGTAGCAGGAGTATCGGGTTTGTTATATGCCAAAAACTTCCTCAAAGGCAATCCTAACAAACGAGCCGCAGTAATAGCGATTGAAGCTCCGACTGCTACATTTCAACTGGATGATTTTTCAATGTCAAATATTGTAAGCGCGGCTATTTTTGGTGATGGGGCAGCTTGTTGTCTACTTTCTTCTTATGAAGAAGATTATGGTCCCACCATACTTGATGAACAGATGTATCACTTCTTTAATACGGAGCATATTATGGGATTTAAACTGACCAATAGTGGTTTGAAAATGATACTTGGCACTGAAGTTCCGGATACCATAGCACAACATTTTGGTGATATTATACATCCATTCTTAAAGAAAAATAATTTAGAAATCAGAGACATAGACCATATGATATTTCATCCCGGAGGAAAAAAAATCGTAATGACGGTCGAAAAACTATTTTCAGAGTGGGGTAAAAATATTGATCACACAAAAGAAATATTATTGCAATATGGTAATATGTCAAGTGCAACTGTTCTTTATGTCCTAGAGCGCGTCATGGATAAAAATCCCATACAGGGAGAATTAGGGTTGATGTTAAGTTTTGGTCCAGGATTTTCTGCTCAAGGGCTTTTATTAAAATGGTAATGTACAATGAACGTAAAAGATATTATAGCAAAATTACCCTATAGTAAACCATTTTTATTCGTCGATGAGTTGCTTCATATTGATGAAAATGGAAGTATGGGTACATATACCTTCGATGAAAATCTAGATTTCTATAAGGGACATTTTAAAGAAAAACCGGTTACTCCTGGAGTGATTTTAACAGAAACTATGGCGCAGATAGGTCTTGTTTGTCTCGGCATTTACCTTCTTAATAATGAGCTAAAAAATACTTCAATTGCATTTACATCTGTCGAAATGCAATTTTTAAAACCTGTATATCCAAATGAAAAAGTTACTGTAATTTCTCAAAAAATATATTTTAGATTCGGCAAACTCAAGTGTAACATCAGTATGAAAAACGAAGCCGAACAGATTGTTAGTCAAGGTATATTTTCAGGAATGTTAACCACTGAGCTATGAACCGAGTTGTAATAACGGGATTAGGGGTCGTTGCTCCAAATGGAGTTGGCGTACCTGCTTTTACCGATGCTATTAAAAATGGTATATCTGGAATACGCCAGGATGAACAATTACAGCAATTGCAGTTTTCTTGTCAAATAGCAGGAAAACCCCAAATTACAGATGAAATAAAGTCAGCGTATTTTACCGATCTTGAACTTAGAGGTTTTAACAGTAGCGGAATACTATATGGCGTCATTGCAGGTGTTGAAGCCTGGAAAAATGCTGGACTGCCGATAGAAAATAATAATGAGCCTGATTGGGACAGTGGGACTATATTTGGATCAGGAACATCAGGCATTGATAAATTGCGCGAAAGTATCTATAAAATTGATGATTTACAGACGCGTAAACTTGGTAGCAGTGTTGTTGCTCAAACTATGAATAGTGGTATAAGTGCATATCTGGGCGGAAAATTAGGACTAGGAAATCAGGTAACCACGAATTCTTCGGCATGCGCAACAGGGACCGAAGCAATAATAATGGCCTATGACCGTATAAGATCAGGAAAAGCAAAACGCATATTAGCGGGCAGCACTTCAGATAGCGGCCCCTACATTTGGGCTGGATTTGATGCTTTAAGAGTTTGCAGTTCTAAATATAATGAAGATCCTGAAGCAGGCTCCCGTCCTATGAGTGCAACAGCAGCAGGATTTGTACCTGCATCCGGTGCAGGAGCACTAATTATTGAGGACTTAGAAAGTGCGCTAAAACGAGGGGCAAATATTTACGCAGAAATTCTAGGTGGTAGTGTAAACTGTGGGGGACAGCGGGGAAATGGTACGATGACTGCTCCAAATAGCAAAGCTGTTCAAAGATGCATTATTGATGCTCTCAAAAACGCAGCTATTTCAGCAAATGATATTGACGCAATCAATGGTCATCTTACAGCAACTGCTAAAGATAGTATTGAAATAGAGAACTGGACAAAGGCATTGGGCAGAAGTCATGTTAATTTTCCCTACGTCAATTCATTAAAGAGCTTGATAGGACATTGCCTCAGTGCTGCAGGAAGCATTGAAAGTGTAGCTACAGTGCTGCAACTTCATCATGAGTTTTTATTTGGAAATACAAATTGCGATGATCTACATCCAGAAATAGCAAATCATATTGATGCCTCAAAAATACCGACAAAATCTTTTAACATTAATTTAAATGTAATAGCCAAAGCTAGCTTTGGATTTGGTGATGTGAATGCTTGTGTAATATTTAAAAAATTTGAAATTTAATCTTATGAATAAGGAACAACTAATAGAAAAGTTAAAGGAAATTATCAAACCTTATACCCAAAATAAAGAAGCATATGAAAATCTTACAGAGGACACCGATTTTATCAATGATCTTAACATAAATTCTGCAAATCTAGTAGATATTGTGCTTGATATTGAACAAATTTTTGATGTGGTCATCGATAATGCCGATATGGAACGCATGTTAGATGTTAGGACAGCAGTTGAAATTATAGAAATCAAACTAGCTCAAAAGTGATTGGTAATGATGTTATAGATTTACAACAATCCCGTCAAGAAAGTAACTGGCAACGGAAAGGGTTTCTGGAAAAACTATTTTCAGAAGAAGAACAGTGCTTTATAGCCAATAGTTCTGATCCAGAAATTATAATATGGTTAATGTGGAGCATGAAAGAAGCAGCGTACAAAATCCTAAATAGACAGACAAAAAAAAGAGAATTCATTCCTAAGAAACTGATTTGTAAAATATTATCACAAACCTGTTTTAGTGCAACTGGTCAAGTATTTTATATCGGAAATATCTATCATACAAGAACTTTTTTAGCTGATGATTTTATCCATACTATTGCTGTTAATGACTTAGAAGATCTAGATCTCGTAGTGGAAATAGACAAAAAAGAAATGCTAAAAGATATAAATGGAATACCTTGGTTATGTATTACAAACTCAAATCAATATAAAGCAGCTTCAAATAGCAACCATGGTCGCTTTGAAAAGACAGTGACAATTAAAAGTAAATAATTCTAAATCAGGATCAGTTTAATTGCGAAAGTTGCTGAAACCATTTTTAGACAAGGAAAAACTTTAATGATAATTAAATATGCTCACGAATACATTAGTATCCCTTTTTGAAAGAGATCTGAAAAAATTAATAACTGAAATAGAACTTTACGAAAATGAATCCAATATTTGGCGGATTGAGAAAAAGATCTTGAATTCAGCTGGAAATTTAACCCTCCATTTAATTGGTAACTTAAACACTTATATAGGTAAAGAGATCGGGAAAACTTAACTATGTAAGAAATAGAGATCTTGAATTTTTAGAAAAAAATGTTCCGAGAAAAGATCTAATTACGAAAATAGAAGATACAATTGAAACTATTAGACTTGCACTAAGCCAAATAGCAGATGAAGAATTAGATACCGAATATCCCATTTTAGTGTTTTCAAAAAAGACTTCAACAGAGTTTTTTTTAATTCACCTGACAACCCATCTCGCTTATCATCTCGTACAAATAAATTATCATAGACGTTTAATCGAAAGCTAAAAATAAATAAGTTGAATTTCAATATCAAAAATCCCAAATAAAAATTAGCAATTTAATAACAGAAAGACCAAAAATAAAAATCCGGCTAACTTTTGCTGATTATTTGCCTGCAAGGTTAAGTTGGATACTTTTAGTCAAAATAGGTTTGATTCTAATAACTTGTAAAAGTTTGGGAGAGGCAGATGAATATGACAACTTGATTAATATTATCAAATTAGGGTAATTTTAGAATATTAAAAAAAGCCATTCTTAAAAAGAATGGCTTTACTATTTATGTAAATAAAGGTAGATTTATTTCAATTTCCAGATCGATCCCATCATAATCCAACATTCTTAATATAATTTAAAACGAGGTCGAATTACGCTCCTTCTAAACACTGTAAATGCGCAGGTTGTTTAATAGCAAAAATGAGACCAAAGAAGCTATCTATTAAAAAATAATTATTGTTTTGCATAAAAATGTTTCAGTAAAGCTTACAAATAAAAAACGCAGTAATTTATCGTATTAGATTATCGGAGGAATAATTGTTTTTACCGGAATGTGTTTAAGTCTAAAATATATAAAAATTGACTACTATTCTTTAAAATAAAGTTAATAATCTCTTTTCTATTAACCTGGTAAGTCATACTGTTATTATTATAACTTATAAGGCCATTACAGGGGATTTCCTTTCAAATAGTTCTTAACCACATTACGAATTCATCTTCTTTAGAACCTTTTCAAAAGTATTAATATTTCTACTTGTAAATTGATCTCTGAGTGTCTTTTTACCCAAAATCTTTCCAAATGCTGAATCAAGCGTGTTTCCTTTAGGGACCTGCCAGTAGAAAATATGATTAACTATTGCTGCGCTCTCACTAGTATTTTGTGTCGCGTCCTGAAATTCAGCCATTAAAACTGTTTCTATTCCAGTATCTCCGACAAATGCATAGATATGAAAATCCGTAGTCTTTTCAAAAGGAACACTTTCCCAATATAATACCGTATCACGCTCCGACTTTATAAATAAAACAGCGTCGTAAGAAAAATAAGCTGACATGGACTTTTCCAAAATTAACTTTAATTCGATCTCGTTTTTATGTGATGAAAAAACAATATTACCAGATGCGATTATGGACCTAACATCCTGCATTCCTGCATCCCTAAAAACCTGACATACATCAGTCATCTTCATGTTGGTTCCTTTGACATTTACACCCCTCAGAAAAGCACAGTACTTCATAATTCTTAAAAAATTAAGTCAAAATACATACGATACATCATTATACGTTTATTTACAAATAGGACTCATTCATCAACTTGCAATTTCTTCAATATTAATTTCTCAGTTGGTAAATCGTCTTCAATCCCAATAAAATAACTTTCAAATCCAAATTTGTCAAGTAATTTTTTAGAAGCCATATTTTCTGGATCAATAATTCCAATAACCGCTAAATCAGGATATAAATTATGCGCTACATCTAGTAATTTTCGACATATTAAAGATCCTATTCCATTTCTCCAAAAATTCTTTTTTATAATATAACCTATTTCAAGAATGCTCTCATCATGCTTATATCGCTCCAACTTGCAATCTCCCACAAATTCATTTTCATCAGTAAGAACCTTAAAATATCCTAATTCAAGTTCCTTACTATTGATTTCAAGAATACGATCGAACTTTGCTCTAGCCTGATTTTCATTCAATCCATTCCCAGAAATATATTTCATTAAAGCATCTTCACAAACAAGTGTTTTGAAAGAGTTAAAATCTTCCGATCCATACTTCTGTAAGTTTATTTTCATTATCTTCTATGATAAAGTGATTTATAAAACAATATTACGTCTAAAAGCACAACCCAGCTCGATAATAGTTTCCGTTTTGGCAATACCTGCAATACTGTCTATTTTCTCATACAATAATTGTCTCATATGCTCATGATCTTTAGCGATGATCTTTAAATATAGCGTATAATTTCCAGTAATATAGTAACATTCTGTTACCTCAGGAATTTTATGAAGCTCCTCAATTATTCTTTTTGAATCATGATCTTTTTCAAGAGATATTCCAGTAAAAGCTCCCCAATCGTAACCCAATTTTTTTTCGTCCAAAACAGGCTTAATTCCCGTAAGAATACCTTGATCCATAAGGCGTGTAATACGCTGATGGACCATTGTATTGGAAACTCCTAGCTCTGTAGCTATAGCAGAATACGCCATGCGTCCGTCTGCTTCGAGCTGTTTCAAAATCTGTATATCAAAATCATCCAAATGATTCATGGTTATTTTTAATTATTAAGTTTAGAGTTAAATTAAATTTAATAAGCTACTAATTGAGTGAATTTAAATCCATATTAGGCTATTAAAATTAAATATCGTACATTTATTTCATAATTCCAATTACAAATAATATGGCAGACTTAACAAATTTAGCAAAAAGCAATGCATTCATTGCAAAGGAAAATAAATATGGTGCCCACAATTATCATCCCTTACCTGTGGTTTTAGCAAAAGGGAAAGGAGTATTTGTCTGGGATGTTGAAGAAAACCGATACTTTGATTTTCTTTCGGCATACTCAGCGGTAAATCAAGGACATTGTCATCCAAGGATTATTAAAGCCTTAACCCAACAAGCTGAAAAGCTTACCTTAACTTCTAGAGCATTTTATAGTGATAAATTAGGTGATTTTGAAGAGTATCTTTGTAATCTGTTTGGTTATGATAAAGCTTTAATTATGAATTCCGGTGTTGAAGCCGTAGAAACAGCCATGAAGTTATGCCGTAAGTGGGCTTACTTAGTTAAAGGGCTTCCTGCAAATCAAGCCAAAATAGTCTTCGCAAGTGGTAACTTCCATGGTAGAACAATATCCGTAATTTCTGCTTCAAATGATGATTCGGCAAGAAAAGATTTTGGACCTTTCTTAGATGGGGTTACACAAGTGCCTTATAACGACGTTCAAGCATTTGAAGAATTACTAAAAAATGATACGAACATTGCTGGGTTTATTGTTGAACCCATTCAGGGCGAAGCTGGAATTATCGTTCCAAGTGATGATTATCTTTCTCGTATAAAAGCACTTTGCAAAGACTACAACGTATTATTTATAGTCGATGAAATTCAAACTGGTATTGCAAGAACAGGAAATATGCTAGCCTCTTTTGATATTAAAGATACCAATTCAAATACAAAGCCTGATGTTTTAATTTTAGGAAAAGCACTTTCTGGAGGAGTACTTCCGGTTTCTGCTGTTCTAGCAGACGATTCTATTATGCTGACTATAAAAGCTGGAGAACATGGTTCAACATATGGTGGGAATCCCCTAGCCTGTGCAGTATCCATGGAAGCTCTTCAAGTGATCATAGATGAGGATTTAGCATTAAATGCTGAAAAAATGGGTATAATATTCAGAGAAGGCATTCAAGAAATGATGATAAGATGTCCCATAATTAAAGAAGTCAGAGGAAAAGGATTATTAAATGCAATTGTAATAGATAGCAAAGAAGAAGATAATACTGCTTGGGAAATTTGTCTAAAATTTAAGGAAAATGGATTATTAGCCAAACCTACTCACGGTAATAAAATTAGATTAGCTCCCCCATTAGTAATAACAGAAGATCAAATTACGGAAAGTCTATCAATTATAGAAAAATCACTTCATCAATTTGCACAAAAAATATGAATAGATCGATTAAATTAATTAAAAATAGATCGGATATTGGAGCAGGTACCCGCGGTTCCGACCTAGGGATTGACGCTATCGAAATTGCTGCAATTAATAAAGGAAGCCAATACTTCAATAACTATAATTTTATAGATATACAAACGCGCAATAACACAGTTTATGATCCGCTTGTTAATCCATTTGGTAAGAGAATAAAGCAGGTCTTACAGCAGTGCAAATTATTGGCAATAGCTGTTGAAGATAGCTTACTAGAAGAACAGTTTCCCCTGGTTTTTTCAGGAGACCATTCATCTGCAATTGGTACCATTAGTGGTATAAAGTCGGCATATCCAGAAAAAACATTAGGAGTAATATGGATAGATGCCCATGCTGATTTACATTCACCCTATACCACACCTTCTGGTAATTTACATGGAATGCCTTTAGCGGCGGTATTAGGGACGGACAATTTAGAAAATCAAATTAATAATGTTGATGCAGAAACCAAACAATATTGGAATAAATTAAAAACAATAGGAACTTCCCAAGCTAAAATAATAGCAGAACACCTGATCTACTTTGGTGTTCGCGATACCGAATTACCAGAAGAAAATCTAATTGCGGAACTGAATATAAAAAAATACCAAGTAGAGCAATTACGTGATATGGGAATAAAATCCTGTGTTCAGAGCACCCTTCAGCAATTGGAAGGATGTGACCATATTTATGTTTCATTTGACGTTGACAGTATGGACAGCGAGCTAATTTCTAACGGTACTGGTACACCAGTACCCAAAGGATTTAATCAAACGGAAATAACATCATTGCTTCAAGAAATTATTGCATCTAATAAAGTGGTTTGCTTAGAATTTGTAGAGGTAAATCCCCTTTTAGACAGTCAAGGGAATAGAATGGCAGAGGTTGCGTTTGAAATTTTAGACCAAGTGACAGCATCTATTGAAACTTTAAAATCAGTATCATAATTTCGATATGATTTCTTGGAATTGAACAATTGAAAATAAGAATTATTAGTTTCTAATTTCAATTGTTCAATTATTGTTATGCAGAGAATTCGCAACCATTTAACCCAATATACAATGATTCAGCATGTAACATTCTAATTAAAAATTTGTAACATTGTTACTATAAGTATTTAAGATACAAAATAAAATGGTAAGATAAATTTAAACTGATCTACTATTTGTTATATACCTTAAATATATTGGCTAAAAAAATGTTATGATCGGCAAATTTTTCAGAAAATTCTATTTAGACATAGTCATCTGGACCATTTTATTGTTACTTCCCTTTATCACCTATCTCTATCAACCAGATAAGATTTCGGAGTTTAAGCCCTACTCTGCTCTATCTCATCTAGCCAATATAATATTTTTGGCAACAAATTTTTATTTACACTGCTATTATGTCGCACCAAAATACTTCTTTACACGCAGAAAGTTTCTGGTGCTTTTAATTGCTTGTGCTTTTTTATCCTATGTCGCGCTAAACTATGCTATTGTATACTTTAATCCTAATGGAGAATTGGCACATTTCACAAAAGAAAATATACTTTTCGTGCGACTAGTGATCGGGCCTGGAATTATATATTCACTTTGTTTAATTACCTCATCCATGATTTTTCTATATGGGGAACAGGCCAGGCAAAAAGAATTAAATAAGCAGATTGCTTTGGAGAAAACAAAAGCAGAATTAACAATTCTAAAACTTCAGATCAGTCCACATTTCCTATTCAACACCCTTAACAACATCCGCTGGTTGATCCGTAAACAATCACCAGATTCTGAAGATACGATCGTCAAATTATCCGAAATATTGCGGTACATTCTCTATGAAGTTGATGGTGCAAAAGTAGAGCTCTTTAAGGAAATCGAGCATATGCAGAATTTTATTGCCTTACAAACACTCCGTCTTCCGATAGCTGGAAATGTGGATCTCGAAATTGAATCTAATCTAAAAAATAGATTGATACCACCTTTACTATTTATTCATTTTGTAGAGAATGCATTCAAATATGGTGTAGACAGTAAAAACAGTCCAGAAATCAAGTTTCAATTCGCACAGATTCCAGGCGGTATAATTTTTAAGTCCAGCAATAAAATACTACAGCATACAGAACTTCGAACAAGTGAAGGAATTGGATTAACCAATGTTCAGCGTCGCTTGCAACTGTTATATCCAAATCGTCATGATCTTTCCATTACAAAAACGGATGACGGTTATTTCCAGGTACTACTCAAATTGATGACCGATGAAAATTAAATGCTTACTTATAGACGACGAACCATTTGCTTTAAACATCTTAGAAGACGATTTATTAAGCTTTGACAAGGTTGAAATACTGCACAAGTTTAACTCGCCAATCGATGTCGTCGATTACTTGAGAGATCATGAAGTCGATCTGATTTTCTTGGATATACAAATGCCGGAAAAATTAGGAACACAATTTATCCGGGAAATTACTAATCCACCTTTATTTATATTCACTACGGCATATCATCAATATGCTGTGGAGGGTTTTGAATTGAATGCAGTGGATTATCTATTGAAACCCATTGCAAAAGAAAGATTGACTAGCGCTATTCGAAAGGTTGAAGACATTATGCTTTTACGAGCAAATCAAAATAATACAGTAGATCACATCGTCGTCAATGTTGAGTATAAAAAGATTAAAATATTTATCAATGAAATAAGTTACATAGAAGGATTAAAAGATTATGTTAAAATCTATATGGTAAATCGAGATGCTCCACTTCTTACCCGTAGTAACCTAAGAGGTATGGAAAAAATTCTGCCAGTAAAAGATTTTTTAAGAATCCATAATTCATATATAGTAAACAAAAATAGAATTCAGCACGTCGCTCTAACGAAATTAACACTTCCTGAGATTGCACTGCCAGTAGGCAAAAAATATGTTGGAAATATAGAAATTTTCTAAATTAAATTCTCTTGTCGATAATAACATTTATTTCAATAACTTCATTCGTCTACACATTTACGCTGTCTGTCTACAGATCATTGTGTAGATTAAAAATCCTTCTCAAATTTGTCGTATATCAGACCTCTATTAAAAAGGGATAAACAAATCGATAAAAAAAGAATAATGAAAAGATATATATCAACGCTTATTGTAGCAACTGCAATATCAACTGTGCATGCTCAAAATACCGCTGAAAATTCACCTACAAACGTAAATAAGTCTGAAGGTACAATCTTTGGTCAAATTATAGACAATCAAGGAAAACCTATTTCAAAGGCTTCGATTAATCTCTTTCAGGTTATCAAAGATCAAAAAAACAATCAGGAAAGAGAAATATTAATAAGAAGTACAAGTTCGCTGGAAAATGGAAATTTTAACTTTTCAGCTATTTCTAATACCAATAATTGGAAATTAAAAATCAGCTCAATAGGTTACGCAACGCTCGAGCTAAATGTTGATCATAGTGATGATAAAAAAGTCTTAAACAAAAATATAGGAACTATTGTACTTAAAAATGACAATCAACAACTTGCAGAAGTAACTGTCACAGGCCGAAAGGCTTTATTGGAAATGGATATTGATAAAAAAGTATTCAATGTGGAAAAAAACATCGTAGCAACTGGCGGTACTGCTATCGATGTACTTCGTAATATGCCATCTGTACAAGTAGATATCGATGGAAATGTCAAGCTCAGAAATGCTGCACCAACCATTTTTGTAGATGGAAAGCCTACAACACTTTCACCAGATCAGATCCCCGCAGATGTCATCGAAAAAATAGAGATTATCACAAACCCTTCTGCAAAGTACGATGCTTCAGGAAGTATGGCTGGAATTTTAAATATAATCCTTAAAAAAAATAAGAAAACAGGATATAATGGTATGGTTACCCTAGGTGGAGATCGATTTGGCGGAACTAATTTTATGGGAAGCCTCAATGCACGTCAAAACAAATTAAACCTGTCATTTACAGGAATGAATATGCGAATGCGTACGAATACTGAAGGAGATAGTCATAGAACGAGTAATATAAATAACATAAATTCAACTGTAGATCAAGATATTGAAGGAAAAACAAAAGGTATGATCACTTTTGGAAGACTTGGTTTAGATTATGATTTCAGTCCACGAACTTCATTATCAATTGCCGGAGTTTTGGTTGAAGGGAAATTTCGTCCAAATGAAGAAACCCTAATATCAACACAATCTGGAGGAAAAACCTCATTAAGCAATCGAATTTCGGAATCCGAACGAAGCTTTAAACCAAGAGGTCTACAGGCCGGAATAGTGCAGAAATTTAAAACAGAAGGTGAGGAATTAACTGTTGACTTTAATTATTTCGGAGGTAATAATAATTCAAACGGTCTTTACACCACAAATTATCTCAATGATATAAACCAGATAACAGGCACAAAAAAACAACAGAACATCGGTTCTGGAAATAATAAATTTATTACTATCCAAACGGACTATGTTAAGCCTTTCAAAAATGGAATGAAATTGGAGACCGGTCTTCGTGCCCAAATTAATAAATTAAAAAATCTCAACGATAATTCAATACAAGATATTGGTGAAGAAGACTTTAAAAATATTTCTTCAGCATCCGCTAATTACGATAGTAAAAATAGCGTTTATGCCGCGTACGTTTCACTCGGAGGAAATTTTAAAGATTGGGTATCCTATAAAGTAGGTCTACGTGCTGAAAACTCAACTTATAATGGAGAACTTTTAAATACTAATGAAAAATTTAAGAACAATTATCCATTAAGCCTATTTCCATCTGTGTTTTTAAGTAAAAAACTGACCGAAAAAGATCAAATCCAGATGAGTGTCACGCGTCGCGTGAATCGTCCTAATTTTTTTCAAACGATACCTGTTATCGATTATACAGACAGCTTAAATATTACGAAAGGTAATGCCGATCTTGTTCCTGAATTCACGACTTCTGGCGAGCTTTCGTATAGTAGAACACATGGAAAAGGCACTTTTTTAGCTTCAGTTTATTATAAATCTACCAATAATTTGATTACCAGATTTTTGACTCAGGAATTAAATCCCGTAACAGGCAAGATGGATTTTATAAATACCTATATTAATGCCAATTCTAGTAAAAACTATGGTGCAGAATTTACATATACCAATAATCTTAAAAAATGGTGGGATTTAACCGCAGACCTTAATTTCTATAATTCAAAAATAGAAGTTGACGACAGTACCCCGTCTGAAGCAATGTGGACAGTATTTGGAAAATTGAACAACACCTTTAATGTTAAAAACAATTGGAATCTTCAAGTCGCATTTGAATATCAAGGCAAAACAAATATGCCTGTCACACAAGGTCAGTCATTTGGTCCTCCAATGAATCAAGCACAAAGCTCATCCCAAGGATACATCAAACCTTTTTATGGTGTCGATCTAGCTCTCAAAAAGAGTTTCTTAAAAAATCAGGCTGCCTCAGTAACTTTAGCTGTGAATGATATTTTCAGAAGCCGAGGTAATACAATTGTATCTTCAGGAGAAGGGTTTACACAATCTTATTATCGACTTTCAAATCCTCAACTAATCAAATTGAACTTATCTTATCGCTTTGGAAAAATGGATATGAATATGTTTAAGAAAAACAAAAATCAAAATTCGATGGAAGGAATGCAGATGCAGTAATCTACCCGTACAATAACAAATAGAGGGGTGCATATAGATCTTAATCTATATACACCCCTTTACTTTATTTTAATCTAATTGATTTAACTTACAAAAATGAAGAAGTTGATTAAGATACTAACATTAAAATAGGGACCTTGGCATTAACTGCCAATTTTTTTGAGGCACTTTTTTGAAAAAACGAAGCGATAAATCCAAGTTTACGGGGTACAGTGATCAATACATGAATATTATGTTCTTGAACATATACATTTAGTTTCTCAACAAAATCTTCACCTTCCAAATAAGAGTAAGTCGGTTCAAGACTATCTAAACTTGCATGCAAAAAAGATTGTTCCTCAATTAAATCAGCTGCCTTATGCTTCCCTTGAACACTTACATTTACAACATACCATCTTAAAGATAACAATTCTTGTAAATGAAATATTGTTTTCACGGGCAATCGTTCATCTAAATGCATTAGATCCACTGCAAGGATCACATTTTTAAAGATATGTGCTTTATCCATATCTGGCACCAATAAAAGGTTATATAGATGTGCCTGTATCAGCTCATTAGTAATAGTACCAATACTATTTTTACCATTATCATCATTTCCTCTCATGCCAGCAATAACTAGGTCAACATGCCCCTCTTCGGAAATTCGCTCAATGCCATCTAAAACAGTAAAACTATCATGTCTTGTATGGACGTTTGTAGCTGGTGAAACATTTAATAATTCCTGTTTCAAAAGAAGCATTTTTGAGTCTACTGCCACAATATCTGTTTCATCTACAAGAATTGGTGGCGGTATAAACTCGCCGACATAGTAAAATCCTCCATTTAGATACCCTAAGGAGTGGTATATGATGACTTTTTTTATAGCTGTTTGCTTAGCAAGGGTCAAGAGTTGATCGAAAGCATGTCTAGCAGGAACAGAAAAATCGGTTAAAAAAACAATTGTTTCCATGATCGTGATTTCTTGTAATGTATACTCGATTATTAAACAACCGAATCATATTTTTAGTTTAAAAATTAAGAAAATAATACACAATAATCTAAATGCATAAATAAATATTCCGAATAAACTAGAAATGTCTTATGACCGATTAGGCAAGTTGTTTCATATTTATAATTAGTTTTTCGAACCGAAATTTGTTAATTTTAATTTTTCGGTTTTCAATTATTGGTCTGTTCCCATAGTTTATAGTAAAATACGTTGAAAACCTGGCAACTGTCTTTAATAATTATATAAAACTTATGTACATATATAATATCCACTGGATCCTTAAATTTATTTTTAATTTAGCTATAATCATCCTGATCAGTAAATTCTTCTATGCTCCTTTTGATGATAAGTTAGCTGATACAAACCTTGTTTACATATTACCATGTATTGGATTAATCAGTAGCTATTTATATCTCTCAGCTTGGTTTGGTTGGAAAAAGAGCTTTTACATCATACTTTATTTAGTAGCATACCTGATCTTCATGGGATATTTTTTGCTAAATCATCTATTACCAAAATGGGTTGATAATACAATAATAATCTTAACTGTATCTGTAATAGGTTATTTTTGCTATCGCATTATTAATCGTATTATTAAAACAATGATTTATCGCTGTAAAGGAATTAAGAGCCGTATTAATACATACGTAATTCGAAATAAAAGAAATAAGTGATCTTTTCAGGAAGCTCGATAATGACGTTAAAAACATAAGAACTTATACATAGATATGAAATCTAATATCGATAAACTGAAGTTTCCAATTGGTAAATTTATTGCGCCAAATACAATAGATAATGGAACGATAACAAAATGGATTGGAATTATACAATCTTTCCCAGATCTTCTAAAAAAAGAAGTTCAAGAATTATCCGAAGAAGCATTACAAAAAACCTATAGACCTAATGGTTGGTCAATAAGACAAATAATACATCATTGTGCTGACAGCCACATGAATAGTTTAATCAGATTTAAACTAGCTTTGACAGAAGATATACCCGTTATAAAACCATATGCTGAAGATCTTTGGGCAGAACTTATTGACTCAAAAGAACTTGCTATTAATTCTTCTATAAATATGCTAGAAGCTCTACATTACCGCTGGGTAGTTTTACTACAAAATATGACACCTTCGGATATGGCCAGACAATTTAGACATCCTGATTCGAACGAACTCATTAATATTAAAACAAATATTGGACTGTATGCTTGGCATTGTGAGCATCATCTTGCACATATTAAAATCGCAAAAATGAATAAGGAATAGTCAATTTGAAATATTATGAAGGTAAAAAGTTTTTTATAAAAAATAAGCTAGCATTTTTTTGTAAAATTGCATTAAATTAAAAAGGTAAATTGAGATATTTTTTCCATATCGCCTATCAGGGTCAGAATTATAATGGTTGGCAAAGACAACCTGATGTAGAAAGCGTACAAGAAGTTTTGGAAAATACACTCCATAAAGTATTAAAAGTACCAACCACCATATTTGGTTGTGGCCGTACAGATGCTCAAGTCCACGCTAGTCAGTACTTTTTTCATGCGGATATTGAGAAAGAGTATGATTTCGACTTATTATTTCGACTCAATAAGGCTCTTCCTGATAACATCGCCATTTACGATATAATAAAAATGGAAGGTAAGCCGCATGCTCGTTTTGATGCAGTGCATAGAGAATATGATTACTTTATTCACACGTACAAAGATCCTTTCTTAAGCAATCAAAGCTCATTATATTTATATCCCAAATTAAATTTGGACAAAATGAGTGAAGCTGCAAAATTGCTCTTAAAATATAAGGATTTTCGTCCCTTTTGCACACATCCTGATAAAAATGAACATACAATCTGCCACGTAACAGCTGCAGGAATCTTTGTCAATACAAAAGGTGATAGAATTCGGTTTAATATTTCCAGTAATAGATTTTTAGGTAAGATGATCAGAATTCTAACCGGTAAACTTTTAAAAATAGGTAATGGGGAACTAAGTATTGATGAATTTGAAAATCATTTAATTACATTAGAACTTCCCAAAATATTGAGACCGGCCCATCCAATAGGTTTGTATCTATCCAAAGTTAACTATCCATACCTAAATCTTCCACCACGCACTGATTTTTTAACACCTTCCCAAAGTTCCGACTGGATTTCTATTTAGATACCCAATATTAAAAAAAATAAACTATGCAATCCTATCTAGATACTTTTCATAACAAATAATGTTAATCTTCTGATATTAGTGTTATTACTTTATCAATCGGTCGACCAATAACGGCCTCACCATCTTTTACAACAATAGGACGCTCAATTAGAATAGGATACTCCAACATAACGGAGATCCATTCTTCATCCGAAAGAACAAGATTTTTAAACTTTTCTTGAAAAATTGATTCATTACGTCGTATCAGCTCAAGAGGTTTTAATTGAAGTAAAGTGACCAGCTCAAGCAATTCATCTTTACTAGGAACATCTTGAAGATACTCCCGTATTGATAAATCTACATCTTTCGATTTCAATAAATCTAATACAGCACAGCTTTTACTACACAATTTGTTATGATATATCTTTATCATGATCCAAAATCTAGAGTATTATATCTTTTTTAATCACCTGAACTTCAGCACTAATTCGTACTTCATCACTAACCACAATATTACCAGCTTCTGTAACAGCATCCCATGTTAAACCAAATTCCTTACGACTAAGTTGCCCGCTTAAAGAAAAGCCTGCTTTTGTTTGGCCATAACTATCGACCACAATCCCGCCAAACAAAACTTGTAATGTAATAGCTTTGGTAATATTTCCTATTGTCAAATTTCCGGTTAGTTGCGCTTCATCCCCGATGCCTACATATTTAACACCAGTAAATTCTAAATAACGGTAGGCTTCAGCATTAAAAAAATCAGCTGACTTCAAATGTTCGTCTCTTTGTGTATCATTGGTATTGATAGAATTTATCTCCGCTTTAAATGCTATATTCTTAGCGGTATTAAAATCATTAGAAGTAGTTTCAAGATCAAGTGTGAACTTCCCAAAATAACCTGTTATCGTTGTAATCATTAAGTGTTTCACTTTAAAAGCGACTTCACTATGACTTGGGTCTATTGACCATTTGTATGTTGCCATATACTGTTATTTTAATTAATTAGGTAGATATCTAATAATTGCAAAAATAAGGATTACTAAAAATCTAAAAATTGATTTAGATCATTTGTTTGATACGTTTAGTATGCTACTTTAGGCTAAATTAATTCCTATTCTCAACGCTTGCAATCCTTTAACACCCTGTAATTCTTCCAATTCCAATTCTTCTAGATCATCTAATAAAGATCCGCTCTTTTGTAGATATTGAATATATCCTAAATATTCCTTTTCCTCACGTTTTGTAAAATAGACAATAGCAATTTTACCCGGCTGAGTAAGGCGTTCGTTCGAACCTTTAATAGTCACTTTATCGATTCTCTTTTTTATAATCTGATAGCGAATATTATAAGCTCCCTCTACATCAAATCGGTGTTCATCTGTTCTAAAATTAATATCGATCAATGTAGCATTAACAAAAATAAGCTGCGTTGTTAGTAAGCGTTTCTCCATTTGATCCAACAGACTATGTGTAATTTTTGCAATCGCCGCCATTGACGTCAATTGCCAAAGTCGGATATTTTTTAAGTATATCTCATTGAACTTTTTGTCTGGAGCGATAGATTGGCCTATGTAAATATCATATTCAATACCATCTGATCTAAATTTTTCAAAATAACAAGGGTAAGAATTTTGCAATTCCTTTTCAAATAACTCCAGATAACCACTTATTCCACTATTAATTAAACGTATCGATTTTTCTAAAACATTACGATTTTTATAAACAACCCCATTTAAAGGATGGATAGCATTTTCATATGCGGCAATAATCGGATGAGATTCTTTTAAATTCTCCTTAAAATAAGTGAGAACTTCAGCCACATTTTGATTAAAAAAGTCATTAAGCTGAATCTGCATACTATCCATTAATTCTTCATTAATTTCCTGTAACCATCTGCGGCAGTTGAAAATCATTTCATCAAGAATAACAATACTATTTAAGTGTTTCAATTGAATTAAGACATTCTCCAATAATTCTAATTGAACAATCATGTCCTGAAAAGCCGCCTTATTTCTTTCAATAGTTGAATTTCGAATATCGATGGCACCGTACAACGGATATATTTGTTCAAATTTAATATCACCAATAATAGGTTTAGGTTTATCTTGTTCTATTCTTTGTAAATATTCCCAAGCCTCTTGATTAAACTTCCACTGTACTGCAGATTGAAGAGATGTAAATTTTTCCTTTATAACCTCGTTTATTTTTGTCTGAAACTCAACAATTTCATCTTTTAACAACTGTGCTAGTAAGGTACTTGCACTAAATATTCGAGCCAAAATCTGTTCATCAAGAACTGCATCTGTTTTTGTAAAGACTTCGATAACACCAACGATCTCTTTATTATGGGCTATGGGAATCAATGCATAGTTGACGATGCCCAGATCTTTCAGTCGTTCCCAAAGGAACGACATAGTTTTATCTTCAATAGGAAAATCTTTACTAAAAACAAGAATTTGGGGTTGCTTAATAAATTCATCCAGCAACTCTTGAATACGTTGCTCACTTCCTTTATTAATTTTTAATAAATCCAATAAAGCTGACGTTTTCTTTTCTTTAAAATCAAATACGACTTTGTGATTCAACTTAAAAAAAGGTAAAAGAGAAAATTCAATAGCAGGATTTCCTGCTAATGTCCTTAACGCCATAATCACGTGTCCATAAGAATCTGCTTCATCAATTCCCCTTATAATGATATTTTTTATATTTTCAAGCGCCTGTTGCTCAGTAATATCTGTAACTGTTAAAATAGAAAAACCATCCATTTTGATTTTATTCAATGGAATCAAAGTTTTTATTATCTCAAAATTTAATGTTTTTGAAAACTCATCAATTACTTTTATCCGATCAAAAACAGGTAAATTTCCGATTACTTTTACATCTACAAAAGTATGATCGATATTGATCCGGTAATACTTTTGTAGTCCAGTCAATGCATCGATAAAGGAATGAATTATCTCAAAATGCTTTGCAGATTTTATCCCATATAACCTTTCTAATATAAATGAATACAACATCTGGATTTTCTCAGAAAACCCAACAGAATCATGTGCTAAAGCAAGTTGATTATCACATCTATACTGTTCAAGTAAAGCATAGAATTTATCTGTTCCAAAACATATTTTTTGTCCTAAAGGAAAGCCCAATGCCCAATAAGTGTCCTCATCATCTTGTAATACTGGATTTAAAGATGCATGAATTAATCTAAATTCGTTTTCAAATTGGTGAATATTGTGCTTATCCAAAGGACCATATTTTGCAAATGCTTGATTAAAATCCTTTAATACACTAGCTAAAAAGTTCTTTTTAATTGATATTTCATTTTCACCTTTTCTTTTCAGATAATTCAAAAATGGGTCAAAAGAAAGGTGGGTTTCAATTTCAGGAAATTGATCTTCCTCCTCATTTATTATAGTAAATAATGCTGATTGCATATTAAAAAAATTAAATTACTAACACGACCCATCACATTTAAGATGGGAATGTTATGCAGAGTAGATTCAGTTCGTTATTTATTTGTGATTTCTGTTTTATAAGGTATCCGGTATGCATAATCTGCCTTAATACCCTTATTATCGTAAGTATAATAAGTAATCTGAGTACTTCTATCCAATAATAGATCCACAGTAACAAAACCCTGCATTGAATTTTTATAAAGTAAGTTACTATTACTTTTTATAGATGAGCTTTTTGCTCCAGAACCGCTAACAATTTGATATTGATCTCTTTTTTTTATAAACTGTAAGCCGTGATCGTGACCAGATATGTAAACATAATTCGGAACTCCCTCAAATACCGCATTTACTTGTAGTTTTAAACGTTTGTAATCCGAATGATTCATATCTTCAGGATTTGAAAACACTGTTGATCTCATTAATGGATACAATGATCCAATTACAGGTAATGGAAGGTAAAAATTTTTATTCAATATTGTAAGTGGAAAAATATGGTCCTTCCACGAATAGTAACCCGCATGAACACCGTATGAATAGAAAGGATGATGTGAAGCAACCAAAATTGTTTTATTCTTATTCTTATGAACCAATTCCTTCAGTTTTTCTATAACTTTAACTTCAGAATCACAGCCACATCTAATATTAGTATCGATCTTTTCATGAGGAAAAAGCCACCATTCACTATCATAGGCAATAATAACCAGATGATCTGAAATAGGAATTTCTACCGGATCAGGACAGCCATTTTTAGGAACTAATTGCAAAAGTGAATCTTGTTGTGCATCCAGAAAATTTCCTTGAGCTCTGATCTTTGCTAGTCCCTGTTTCCCCATCTTATCCCAATCATGATTGCCGGGTATAAAATATACCGGTGCATCAGCAGCTCGCATAGGTTCATACTGTGACCTTAAGATCGATGCTGTTTCCAATTCTTCCTTACTACCGGGTAGCCCCATACCACTGGGGTAGATATTATCCCCCAAAAACATAACAGTTGTCTTCCCTTTTAAAACCAGTGCGGCGGCAAGTGGAATAATCGTTTCCTGTTTAAAATTAATCTCACCGGCATCACCAATAAAAATAACTCGGTTTACTACACTATCTTGTGCAAATACCCCAGTCATTAAAAATGAAAGAAGTGTAACACATAAAAATTTCAACATCTTTTAATTCAATTTAAATTTTAATAATGTTGCTTTATTTGCTTTATCTCCACCCTCATTACCAATATATAAACTGCCCGAATCATCAAAGGCAATAGCTTCAGGCTGATTAAAAAGTGACGGATCTAATGGAAATGCGCCAACCACCTCCCATTTTTCATTTGCAACAACTAACATTTTATTAATCGAGGACAAAATATACCACTCGTTTGTCCGCTTGTTTTTAGTCAAAGCTGATGGCCGAAACTGTTTTCCTTTTAAACTACTAATTAAGTCAATTTGTTTCTCATCAATTTTAAATTCCCCTTTTTTGAAAAAATCACCCTCTTTAGAAAGTCCCAATACATAACCAGTAACTGTGCTAGACGATTTATCAACAGCACATTTCTTACATATAATATACAATAAACTGTCTGATTGAGAGGCCGCTAGTGATTCATATTCAGCTTTAGGAATCAGGTCTTTTCCTACTTTAACATTTGTAGCTTCCCTTTGAAGTATATCACTGTAAGGAAACGAATAGACTGTACCTTTACTTTCTAGCACTACAATATATCCATTACTGATGGCAATTCCCTCGTAGTCACCTTTCTTTGCAAACTTGATCTGCTGGTACTGGTGTTCACCTGGCGCAAAATAATACACCAGACCATTTTCATCCTCGTTTGCAAAGATATGTTTGGAGCTTTCTGCAGGAAATGCTATTCCAGATAGTTCATGAAGAGCATCTGGTAAAAATAATTTTTCTCCTTTATTGAAATCATAGCCCTTTGGACTCCTATAAACTTGAGTAGTTTGTGCACATGCTGTCAAGAAAAATAGACTAGCAATAGGCATACATATCAATAATAATTTTCTACCATTCATTTCCTTACTCATTTAGTTGTTTACAATAATCATAAATACACTCTTGGGCGCGAATACCTTTATCAACAGATCTTTCGATGGAATCCATATGTTCATCCAGAACTTCAGCAGACGTATCGTCTTCCAATTGTATAGCAATAATTGTTTGAATCTCCTTTTTTAATCGTCTATTAACAATCGGAAAACAAACTTCTATCCTATTGTATATATTACGGTGCATCCAGTCTGCCGATCCTAAATACACCTGTTCTTGACCATTATTGTTAAATATAAAAACTCTACTATGTTCTAAGTATCTATCTACGATACGTCTAACGCTAATATTTTCACTTAGACCAGCAACACCCGGTATTAGACGACAGATACTCCTGACTATTAATTGAATTACCACTCCAGCTTGACTTGCCTCATACAACTTTTGGATCATGCCCTTTTCTTCTAAATTATTGACCTTAATAATGATCCATGCTGGTAATCCCATCTTTGCAGATGCAATTTCCTGATCGATGAGCTGCATAAAACCTGTTGCCAAATTATATTGTGACACCAGTAAATACTTGAAATGAGTACTATAATAGGAAGTTTGATCTCGTCTTTTTTTTAACACATTAAACACCTCCATTACTTCTTGTAAGATTTCTTGCTGAGCAGTCAATAAAACATGATCAGCATACCTATGGGCTGTTTTTTCATTCAGATTGCCCGTAGAAAGTAAACCGAAAAACTGGACGGCATTACCTTGTTTTGTTTTTACTAAAGCAATTTTAGCATGCACTTTTAAATTTGGAATACTATATAGTACATTTGCACCTGCTGCTTTTAATTTCTTTGCCCAATAAATATTATTTTCCTCATCAAATCTCGCTTTTAATTCCACGAAAACAGTTACTTTTTTCCCATTTTTGACTGCATTTAATAATGCATGTAGAATTTTAGAATCACTAGCTACCCGATAAATGGATATATATATTTCTTCTACATCTCGACGAACCGCTGCCTCATTAAAAAATCTAAGCACCACATCATAAGACTCGTAGGGAGTATTAACGAGGATGTCTTCAACACTAATTTCATCTAACAAAGATAAAAATGAAGATTTAAACCGATAAGGTATTGGAGGTTGAGGTCTATATTTCCACTCTTTTTTATCAATCGGAAAAGAAAAAAAATCTTTTAGATTATGATAGTTACCTCCTTTGATACAACTAGATTTGCGAAGTTTAAACAACTTAATCAATGCACTTAAAAGATCATCTGGAAGATCTGGCTGATAGAGTAAACGTGTCGCTAGCCCAAAATCTCTTTTTCTGATCTGCTTTTCAATTTTCAGAAGCAACGAGCCTTCAAATTCATTATTTAACTCCAACTCTGCATCACGAGTCACCTTAAATGAATACATACCTGTAATGAAGTGATCTTTGAAAATATCTGGAAAGTTTTGCCTAATAATATCGTCAATAAAAACAATATACTTTTTATCTTCAGTGGCAACATAATAGAATCTGGGAACTTGATCCGACGGAATAGAAATCACTCCCAACTTATCAAGTTCCCCTTCTTTGAAAGAAAAAACAAAATAAAGTTGATTGTTTTTTGGAAAAAAAGTGACATCTTCAATAATAGATATTTCTAAGTATGATGCAATCCGTTCATAAAAATAATCTTTAGTTTGGTTAACAATAGTATAGGGGATTGTTTCATTATAGATGAAATGAATGTTAGCTGATTTTAAAGCAGGAATGATTTCACTTACCAAGATACTTCCAAAAAGAGATAACTGTTTTTTTATGCGTAACTTGACATGTTTATAAATTTTAACGTCTTGCGAGTCATTATCTATGTTTTCCTGATGTTTAATCTTTTTCAAAGCAAGCAGTACGGGCATTCTAACCCGATAAAATTCGTCCAGATTTGAAGAGAAAATTGCTAAAAAATTAATGCTCTCTAATAGCGGAACTTGTTTTTTACCTGCTTCTCTCAAAATACGCTCATTAAACGATAACCAGCTCAAATCACGATTATAAAGACGTGAACTCACTTCTTCACTTTCAATGTTTAGCATACATTAGGAATTAATCAATACAACAATAATAAACGCACATACGGATACAATCAACCCGTACATAAAAATATTATAAGCTAATCGAAGTAATTTGAACTTTCTGCCCAACACAACACCCTGAGAATAGACATCTTTTATTAAAGTACTATACAGATAATCACGCTCTTCCATCATAAGTTTCATTCCGCTATTATAACTCTCTAGATTCATTCTGTAAAAGTTACCAAAAAACAACAAATTGACCTTTTTACTTTTCAAATCTTCATCGGTGTATTTTCCGTCCGGAACAGATGGTCGCGTTGCCAAAATAGCAATCACCATAGTTGCTAAACTAGTAAATAATAAAATTGATGTAGGAAATATTAAATGAGCATTATTGTCTAATTTACGTAATAGGAGCGCAATAACAACAGATAATATTATCGAATTAACAGTGATTAGGATATTGGATTTATTATCAGCCATATCACTTAAACGCTGATTATTAGTCGAGGTGATGCGAAACATTGTCTCAATCCCTCTTTCAGGTCTCCCGTTCTTTTTTTCTTGATCAGCAGTTCCAGAATTTTCTTTTTGTTTCAAAACCGTCATATTCTGCTGCTTTTTATTTTCTAGTAAATTACGACCATAATCCGTATGATAATGATGATCTTCCATTAATTTAATCGTATTTTTTCGCCACTCATCTTTACTCACTACATATCCACAAGCTTTCGCTTCTTGACGCATCAATTTATTGCGGGCATCAAAGCGATCGCTGCCTAAGTGAAATAAATCAGCATCACAAACAATTTCTTCCAATAGATTCTTTGGTGATTGCGGTAATTTTGTCGCTAATATACAGCCAGACACAGACTGAATAAAACTATCATCAACATCTTTTGAATGAAGGAAATCTGAAGCAATGGCCGCACTCCTCTCTTCATGACTATCTTTGCCATGAACACAATAACCAAGATCATGAAAATAGGCTGATAACGTTACAATTGCGGTGTCGCGCTCTTCAAGATTATAATAACTTGCCATTTTCTGAACTGCATCCACAACCTGCTGCGTATGTGCATCATTATGGAAGCTGAATTTTGAAAGGTCATGTTCGTCCATAAACTTATGTACAAATTCGGCCGTTTCCTTTATCAATTGAGAGTAGTCCATAAAATATAAATTAGTTCGGGTTGATCGTAATCAATACTGATTCAATATACATTACTATTATTTAAAGATAAGAATTAAATAATATCTTCTTAAGATCCATCCAAACAAAGATCATTTATTTTTGGCAGATATGGATGAAAATAATCATCCTAAAAGATACGATAAATAATAATATTACATTTTTCAAAAAAAGCTGAATACATTTTTGTATCCGGCTTTTTTTATAATTATTTATAAATTAAGGTTACATATAGCATTTTCTATTATTTAAACTGATTTATAGGTTTTGATACTGTTCTCAGTTTCGTATTATTATTTTGTAATTCCACCCATGCAAAATATACCTGATCTCCTACAAGCTCCATCTGAGGAAAACCACTCTTTCGACTAGATGAAAGTTGTGTAATTTTTCTCAACGGACCGGTTGTACCATCTTTATTAACGAGCATCGCATATAGATAAGTTAAATCACCTTCAGTTTGCATCCAGCTTACTATCGCTTGGTCAGTATCAACAAGGGCTACATCAACACGCCCAAGTACACCCTTGTTACTGATCAATATAGGATCCATAAACTGCTCTCCACCATTCCCTGAAAACACCAGTTGCACACGAGGAGTTTCATCTGATGCAGTAAACCATGCAACCGCTAAAGTATTACCAATAGCAGCTGATTTTGGTCCATTTACAGGACACCCCTGGATAAACCAATTATCGGCATGAATAGGAACCGGTTTAGTCCACCCATTTCCCACCTTTCTTACAATAACAATATCACGTATATTATCAGAAGTACAGTCTCTATACAGTACCACCGGCCCATTTGCTGTTAGACTAGTAGTCGTTTGACAGCAAGTACATGCACTGTCATCAACAATAGTTTCATCTTTTATTCCACCCTGAGCTGTTACTTCTGCAACCCTTACACTCATTGTTCCACTATGATGTCCATGAGCATGAGCATCAGTAACCATATTTCGACCATCTAACCAAGTAACCAAAAAACTACTGTCACGATAAGGAATCATAGATACAAATCCATGTTCAGTAGCCGTATGGTCACTGTGCAACAATTTATAATGAGTAGATCCTTGATGATCAGAAACATTAAATTTAATATCATAAGCCATCTTACCTGTGGTTGAGAGTTGTAGATAATGACTCAATATCTTCCCTTTATGCATAGCAATCATAGGATAATCGGCCCAATTCACAAACCAGTTTTTACCAGAAGCTAGTAGTACCTGTGGTTGCCATTTCCGGTTTTGAAGCTTACTGTACCGTAAGCTAGGATTCGAGTTAGATACTGTATCTACCCAAGATAAATATAATTGCCCCGCATAAGACGTTAGATGTGGCAGAACAGCATTTGATCCTTCTTCAAATGGAATTTCCTGAAAATCAGTTTCCTTTTTCAGATTATTACCACATGCAGACAGCAATAGTATCATATATAGCAATCCAATTATTTTAATTGTATTTTTCATAAGAATAACTTTTAGTAACCAATAGTTTGTTTCATTCCACTAGCGCTAATTTCATTAGCCGGAATCGGATAGATCATTTTTACAGATATAGCTGGTATATTCAAATTTTTACTATTAAGTCCAGTATTGATATGATCAGTTAGCTTCCTTTCTAAAGCCGTCCCAGTTCTGATCAAATCATAGATTTCATGTCCCTCCAGAGCTAATTCTTTCCGTCTCTCCTTTGCAATTCTATTTAATAACCCCACACCACTTTCAGTAGCCCTATCCCGTTGAAAATCGCCAGTTCTTCGTTTAATCAACATATTTAAATAACGAAGTGCAGCTTCTTCTCCTCCTGTGGCCCCATTTGCACAAGCCTCAGCAGCAATTAACACAATCTCTGAAAGCCTGATGACAGGAATGTTATGAATACTTAAGCCAGACCCACCACTTCTATTGATGTATTTCACAAAAGCATTCTTCGTCCCTTCCTTATCAGTCAATAGTAGATTAGCACGTGGATCTGCAACATATTCCCGCATTAAATCAATAAAAGTCTGTGTCGCTAAAATATCTCCCTGTCCCCCTGCTCTAAAATCAAATTGAGCACCTAAACCATTACTCCCCGGCGAGTTATCATTTGTGACACTGAGCTCAAATATTGATTCAGAAGTATAATCTGAAAAAACATAATTCGTCAATCCCATCAGTTTTTCTTCAGGTATAACTTCCATTACTTTTTGAGCATAATGAAGTGCCATCTGCCAATCCTCTTGATACAAATATACTCTTGCCATAAGCGCTTGTACTCCAACTTTAGTAATATACTTGGAACTCCCTGCTGCGGGAACACTCTCCTTTAGCAAAGTTTCAGACATCTGTAAATCCATCAAGATCTGATTGTATGTCTGTGCCAGGGTTCCTCTTTCAATAACCACCTCATTTGGTGTAAGCTTTAATGGAATCCCCTGTGACTTTCCTTTATCCTTTATCCATGGATATGCAAATGTTCTGGAAAGATCAAAATAGACCATTCCACGTAATGCTAAAGATTCAGCTTTAATTTGTGCACGAAGTGCATCATCACCAATAGCACGATCTATATTAGCCAAAATAAGATTGAGGTTGCCGATTACTTTGTAACATTGCAACCATAATATCGACGCACTACCGTTGTTATTACCACTTTCTTCATAACGATATTCGATCTGTTCATAATTTCTTGGATTGTATATGGTTTGTACAAATCTAAAATCTGCACTTTTTACGGCAGATCGCTTATATAGCACTCTTCCCAAATAATTACCATTTGAAATTTCATTATATGATCCCGCGAGCAAGCGTTTTAACTTGTCTACCGAATTGATCACCAGTTCCTCTGATATGACATGGTCCGGCTTTTGATTTAATAAGTCCTTCTGACACCCCATAAAGATTGTCAAAATCAGCATAAAAGCTCCACTTATATAGTATTTATTTCTCATGTAAGATATCTTATAATTTGAATTGAACGCCTATTAAAACACTTCTCGAAGTTGGCGTTTGAAATAAATTGACTCCATTAGTAATTGCTTCAGGATCAAAATCGTCTAATTTTGTCCATAAAAGCAGATTATCGCCTTGAATAAAACAGGTAGCACCCTGCAAAAACCTAAATTTATCCAAATGATAGCTCAACCGTATATTTCTAACCTTTAAATAATCGGCATTATATAGATGTCTGGTAGACACATCATTTGAAAAAGTATTATTACCGTTAATGCGTATCGGTACTTTTGAATCTGGATTAAGTGGGGTCCAAGGGTTCAATTGAGCTTTTGTGCTTGTAAACTGTGGTAAAAAACCATCATCATCACGTTTAAATGCAGTCCAATCATAAACTTTGCCTCCAATTCCATAATTTAACAATACATCAAGACTAAATTTTTTGAAATTAAATTGATTTAAAAAACCTCCTTGAACCTTTTGTACAGCATTTCCGAAAATTCCAAATCCGGCCTCCTCTGCATTTGTCGTCAGCTCGCCTGTTCTTCTTCCATCTTTAAGAACATGGTAGCTTGCCAAACCATTTTCATGGTTTACTCCAGCATAATCTCGTAGATAAAATGAATTTAAGCTTTCGCCAACTTTAGTAATAAGGGGATTTTGACCGTTGGATGAACTATAGGTCGGAATAAGATCAGATGGTAACTTAGTAATTTCATTATGGAGGATGGTCCCATTAATACGTGTATCCCACTTCAAGTCTTTATGATCAATTACTCTGTATTTCATACTAAATTCCCAACCCCAATTCTTCATTTCGCCATAATTTTGCAATTGGCTAGTGAATCCTGTAGTTGAAGAAACTGGTATATTTAACAATAAATTGCTGGTTTTTTTATTAAAATAATCTAATGTAATATCTAAAGTATTAAACAATCGCGCATCTAAACCCAGATCAATATTTTTACTTAGCTCCCAAGATAAATTCGGATTAGCTAACTGTCCATAAGACAATCCCGATTCCGAAGCATAAGCCTTACCTGCTGTTGTGAAAAAACCTAAAGAAGCATAAGAAGCTGGCGGCAGATTTCCGTTAGTCCCCATACTTCCTCTAAGTTTTAAAAGATTAATTTTATTATGATTAATAAAATTCTCATCAGAGATTAACCATGCTCCCGAAACCGACCAAAAATTACCCCAACGGGAATCTTTTCCAAATCGCGATGAGCCATCACTTCGTATACTTCCAGAAATAAAATATTTATCGGATAAATTATAATTCAAACGACTGAAATAAGAAATCAAAGCATAGTTATCCGATTGACCATTCCATGACCACAATGTTCCAATACTGCTCGAAGACAACAATTCATTATCCAAAATATCATATCCTGAATTGTTAATGGACTTCATTTTGGATTCCTCTGCCTCAAATCCAGCAAGAATATCAAAAGAATGCTTATTTATCCTATTTTGATAAGACAATATATTAGAAGTCATTAATTGAGAGCGCTGTCCCTGAGCAACATAAAGCGCTCCATTCCATTGTCCTCCTCCAGCTCCAAATACTTTATTATCATATAAAGTCTCTTCCAGACTTTGATGATCAATACCTAAAGTTGATTTAAATTTAATTGAATAAGGCAATACTAATTCTGCAAAGGCTGAACCCCTTAACCGCAAATCTTTATTTTCATATTTTCCCACTTCAATCACTCCGATAGGGTTAGCATTTTTTTCAATGAGATTTGGTAGGTCTGCTATTCCCTGATAACCGTTTTTATCATATATAGGAGCTGCCTGCGGCAAGACCCTAGCCATAAATAAAGAATTTAATCCGCCAACGTATTCTGAATCATACTGTCCGCTATTACGGTCTGATTGAGCGACAGATAAATTTGCTCCTAAGTTTAACCATGATTTAGCCCTATTCTCCATATTCAACCTACCGGATTTTCGTTCGAGGTCAGATTTGATAATCGTACCATTTTGTTTTAGATATTCACCCGATGCGTAAAAAAGAGTTGACTCACTCCCACCACTTGCAGCAATAGAATACTGTTGTGTAGTTCCTGTTCTGTAAATGGCATCTAACCAGTTTGAATTCGCATCATCATGACCATAAACGGAAGAATAATCTTTTTGAGCCAAAGATTGATAATGTTGTAACAACTGTGAATCGTTATAAATACGGGTATAATCCGATCCTTCATTATTTTGAATATATTGATTCACCTGACCAACTTGCCAAAGCTGTTTAAAGTCCTGATTTGAAATAGTCTTCTCTTTAGTTAGATTAGTAAGTATTCCGCCTTGCGAAAGTACACTGAGAATAGTTTCCCCCTTACGTCCTTTTTTTGTCGTGATTAAGATAACACCATTTGCAGCTCTTGAACCATATAGAGAAGCAGCGGCCGCATCTTTCAAAACAGTAATACTTTCAATATCATTTGAATTAATAGATGTCAGTGGATTAATTTGATTAACAGCACCGTTACCTCCTATTTTTGAATTGTTATCACTGTTCATAACAACTCCATCCAATACATAAAGAGGTTCTCTAATTCCATTAATCGAACCCATCCCCCTAATCTGAACACTCGACTTACCACCAGGTTGACCGGTAGTATAAACATGAAGACCTGTCACATTTCCCTCCAATGAAGTCTCAAAACTTGCCGCTGATGTTTTCGTTAAGTTATCCGCTTTTATCTCCTGTAACGAGCCCGTGAAATTACGCTTATTGGCACTGCCGTATGCAGTCACCACAACTTCATCAATAATACTTGACTCCTCTTCTAGCGTAACCAAGACTTTATGCCCTGCATTAACTTGGATAAGCTTATTTTTAAAACCAACTGCAGAAAATTGCAATGTGGCAGTATTATTATTTGTTTTTAATGAAAATTGACCGAACTGGTTCGTTTGAGTGCGATTAACTGTTCCCGCCTCGACTACAGTCACATGAGCAATCGGGTTACCCTTAGCATCCTCAACGGCCCCCGTAATCGTAATTTGTTTAAATAAAATCTGGTCTGGATATACTCCTGCAAATAGCGTCCGACTATTGATCAATTGCAATGTAATGATCAAGCCGAGCACATAACCTAGTCCCATAGGACTTTTAGATAGTGGCATAATGACATAAAATACTTGTTTGGCTCACATGACAGTCGCTTACATTATAGTTCATATAATGCAACAAAAAACTTCATAATCGGAACCATCCAATTGTTAAAACTGATGTAAAATAAGGCCTGTAGCCATAGGATACTGAATTGAAGTTCTCTAAAACTTCAATTCAGAAACAAAATATTTTATGTAAACTGGGGAGGACGAAAAGGATTTCCTAGATATATTTTATGATAATAAACTGGGATATAAGCAACTTTAATAGATTTTTGTATAATAGGACTTAAGAAACAATGTTGAATTTCTTTGATCCAATCAACTTGAACCATTGCATTATCAACCGGAAGGCGATCAGATTGTTCCTTTTTCTTGGATTCTGCGATTTTCTTAGCCAAAAAACAAGTACCATCACAATGCAACATCGGTTTATCTTTGTTCACACAAAAATACTCCTTGATATAGTCGACATTCGCCAAATAAAAAAGCGTAGGAACAAACGGTTTCATTAGAAAGACCATAGTCATTGTCATAATAAAAATTCGTCCTAGATTCATTCTTTGTTGTAAGTCAATTTGGGCAAAAATAGCTTTTATAAATATCCAAAACAAAGATTATCTATTAAAAATAAATAGCAAATACTAAAGTGAATATTCACACAAATAAATACAACAAAATATATAACAGTTAATTATAAAACTTTTCTAACTTAATAATAGAAGTATAATTCCAATCAAAGCTGGTAATGCTTGCTTAAAAAAAATACCTTTTTCTGCTGTTTCAGCCCCATAAATACCCGCTATAAAAACACAACTTAGAAAAAACAAAGCTATATTATGTTGCCATAAAGAGTCTCCTATTAAAAGCGACCAAAAAAGACCAGCAGATAAGAAGCCGTTGTAGAGGCCTTGATTTGCGGCTAGAACTTTGGTATCCTTAAATAAGTGTTTAGGTAAAGATCTAAATGTTTCCTTACCCTTGGTTTCCCATGCAAACATCTCTAACCATAAAATATAAAGATGTTCTACAGCAACAATACCAATCACAATTTTTGCTGTAATTCCAATAATTCCTTCCATGTAAGTAATATAAAAATGAATTTAATCAATATTTTTTAATAAGAGGTTTATCAATAATATATAGTAAGAAATTAACACTTACCTTTTATGCATCAGTAATAATGGAATACTGGTATTTAATGTTAACTTTTTTGTTTCGCTTTTATGAAATAAATTTTCTAAAAAACCTCTTTTAAGAGGTACTGCAACAATGAGCCCAACTTGTTTAGACTGTGCAAATTGTAGTAAAACCGGCACGGTATCTTTACTTTTTAAATAGTGAAACTCAGGATTGAGATCATCTATAAGCTCATGTAAAACGGTCTGCTCCTGTACTAAAGATACCGCATCCATATCATTTTCCTCACCAACATTGACTACAAAAAGATGTGCGTTTAGATCACGTACAAACTCTTTTAGCTTCTTATCAGGAAGAATTTGAACAATATTTTTTAGGTCGCAAGCCAGCATTACATTATCCATACGATATGATTTCGAGTTTGAAGGAACAAGCAGAAGATCTAAACTATGGTTTTTCATTAAATGGGCAGGTATTTTTCCAACACTGTTTTTACCCCCATCATCACTTCCATTTATACCTAATACGACAAGATCAATATTCTTCTCCTGTACGATTTCATGAACAGCCTCAACAACAGGTTTAGAGTCAATCAGAACATCGATCTCGACATCTTGCAATACTTCTAATAATTCATTGCGTAATTTTTGAAGTGTGGCAATTGAATTTTCAAATAATTGATGTTCATCACCTAAAATAGGAATTTTAATCCCATCAGGCACCAATGTGTCAATACCTTGAGGACCAAATGAATGATAAATCAATATCCGTTGTATACCAAGCTGTAATCCATTTTCTTTGATATAACCTATTGTTTGCTCTGTAGCGGAAGAAAAATCGGTGAGAATAAGAATATACTTCATAATCAAATCATTTAATTGATAGCTACATATTCATTTTACTAGAAAATAATTGACCAACAAATCAATATTTTCCACATTAAATATCCACACAACAATTATGCCTGTATAATGAACCTGAACAATATAACACAGTAAAAATGACAACGATTATATTAAAATAAATCATCGAATCGAGTACTGGCTTTCATTGATTATAATACTAATTTTCATTAAATTAGTAATAAACTAATCTATGAGCAAGATCAATGGATTAATATTGGTCCTTATAAAAATTTAGGGAATATACTTTCAAATCAGAAAAGAGCATGTTCGACATCTCATTAAATCATTAATGAACGATCATAAATGAATTCAAAACTATACGTACACTCAATAAACGAAACCACTACAAAATGACTAATTCCAAAATTAAAGTGATCATCACCGGCGCAAGTGGAATGGTCGGAGAAGGTGTCCTACAGGAATGCATTGCTGATGATAAAGTTCAAAGTATTCTTGTCATTGGTAGAAGACCTTGTGGATATTCGGGAGGGAAAATTAAGGAAATCCTGCACAGCGACTTTAGTACTATCTCCGTTATTTCTGATCAATTAAAAGAATATGACGCATGTTTTTTCTGTGCCGGAATTTCATCTTTAGGCATAAATGAAGATCAATTTACCAAGATTACTTATGATCTAACCTTAGGTTTTGCAAAAACCTTTGCTGAGGTCAATCCCAATAGAATATTTTGCTACATATCTGGAGCGGGTACGGATAGCAGTGAAAAAGGGAAACAAATGTGGGCAAGAGTAAAAGGAAAAACAGAAAATGATCTTTTGAAACTTCCTTTTAAATCTGTTTACAATTTCAGACCAGCATTTATGAAACCCAATAAAGGGGCTAAAAATGTAAAAGGATTTTACAGAGTAATTAACGCTATTTTTCCATTATTGAGAGCATTCAATAAAAACTATTTTTTAACGTTACAAGAGGTAGGAAAAGCGATGATAAATATTACTGTTAACGGATATCCATCACATACTATAGAAGTTAAGGATATCGCAATTCTTGCTAATAATAAATAAGGAGAATCCAATTTCCCTTAGTTCCTATTAAAAAATATTATTCACTAAATATGCACCACATAATTATTTTACATATTTATCCCCTATAATCCAATAGAGCAATTTGCGATTGCTCTATTGGTATTATTCGACAACAACTATCTTTCAAACTAAGGCTACATGCGATAATACTCCTCCCACCCTTTTGCAGGTGGAGGGCCGGCCAATAAAGCATTAGCAAAAATGTCATTAACAATTTCGTTCTTTTCAGAATCAAAAATAAGCTTTGTATTTAAACGCTGTGCAATAACACCTAAACAAAAAACTTGACTCAATGGCCCGGCTATTTCAAACGGCGATCTTGTTTTTTCTTCACCTTTACACCCCTTTAAGAAATTAGCAAAATGGTCTGATGGCGAATTTGGCACCACAGGTAACTTTAACTGCAGTTCTTGCGCTTTAGATTCTGGAATGATTTGTAACGTACTTCCATGTGAACCGCCTTTAAATAAAAGATCTTTACTATAGATAATTTTACCGGGGTTCAATTTTGCTGGTTCAAGCTTCCCTGTACTTGGTGCAGGAATATTTGGATCTAATCCTGAAACACCATAACCTTCAGGTATCGGAGGAAGATTGTTCAATCCATCGTACCAATTAATATCTACTGCAGGCATTCTCCTTCTTTTTGGAAAATGAAACTTAAGAGTAGAAGACATCGGAAAGAAATATGAATTATGTCCTTCCAGATTAACGGCTGTAATTTCAGTAGGTAAACCCAGATTAAGAAATTCATGAGCAGTATCCAATATATGTGCTCCCCAATCACCAAGTGCGCCCATGCCAAAATCATACCAGCATCGCCATTGCCCATTGACGAAATCTTTATTATAGTCATGCCCCATCGTCTGCATCTGCCACAGATCCCAATCCAATGTATGAGGAACTGCTGTAGCAGCTGGAAATCCTTTCATATGCACATCCCAACCATGCCATCTACGAGGCATATTCATGTGTGCATCAATACGCGTCACATCCTTAATAATTCCAGCATCTTTCCATGCTTTAAATTGAAAATAATTAGCTTCCGAATGTCCCTGATTACCCATCTGCGTGACTAGCTTGGGGGATTTCTTTGCTTTATTTGTCATCAATTCAACTTCCAGAAAAGTTCTTGCCATAGGTTTTTCTACGTAGACATGCTTCCCAAGATCTAAAGCTAACATTGTAACTGCGAAATGGGAAAAATCAGGTGTTCCAATACTTACAGCATCAATCTGATTAGACATTTTATCAAACATAACTCTGAAATCCTTAAATCGGGGTACATCAGGAAACATCGAAAGAATCTCCTGTGTATGTTTAGCGCCCAGATCAACATCGCAAAGGGCAACAATATTACATAAACCGGTCTTATACAACGATTTGATGATTTCTCCAGCTCTATTTCCCAAACCTACGCAGGCTAAATTAACACGTTCATTAGGCTTCGCCAAATTAATGTTTCCAAATACACTATTTGCCATTAATACAGCTCCACCCGCTAACGCAGATTTTTTCATAAAACTTCTACGCGATAAGTAATGATTCATACTTTTATAATTTAGTTACTAGCATTGATTTTAATACTTCGGAATGATACTTGATCGCCATGATCCTGCAATAGAATATAACCTTCATTAGCCTCTCCAAAATTCACCCAATCCTTATATTTGCTTTTTGCAACCAAGTCCTTAAATTCTTTAGAACCTCGTTCATAGCTCAACATTTTAACACCATTCAAATAGTGTTCAACTTTATTATCGGCAGTCACTACAATACGACCTCTATTCCACTCACCAATTGGTCTGCGAGCACGTCCATCTTGATTTGATGTCATCAAATCATAAAGTGAAGCCAATGTACGATTGCCATCTCGACCCAACTTTGCGTCTGGATGCAACTTATCGTCCAACACCTGATACTCCAAGCCTATAGCAGATCCTTTTGTCTTCTCTTTGAGTGTTACAAAATATTTAACGCCGCTATTTGCTCCCGGACTGAGTTTAAATTCAAATGATAGATCAAAAACCTTATATTTATCTTTTGTCACAATATCGCCACCATTAGTGGACTCACCACCATTGGACTTCAAAACCATTAATTGCCCATCTTTTACTTCCCAACCCTTTTCCGGAAATTTTGCCCCATTAACACTACGCCACCCATTGCTGCTCTTTCCGTCAAATAGCAATTTAACTCCATTTTTTTTCTCAGAAGCAACTACGTCGTTAGGTTTTAGATTTACGATGTAAATATCTTTAGGAAAAGCACGAGATTTTAAATTAGAAGTTTGGATCTTGATATTTTTAAAGTAAACCTTCTTTCCATCTAATTTCTCAGGTATACTATGTACCTGTAGACCTATAAATCCAGATCGGTCAATTGTATCCACGACATAGGAGACCGGAATATCATTTACCCAGGTACGTAACTCATCTCCAATAGCTTCAATGCGGATATGATTATATTCTTCTTGCTTATAAGCCTTCTTTGCATTTTCATTTAGATCCAGCGGATAAAGCCAACTACGACGTGCCTCATCATATATTCCACCTGTCCATGATCTTGAAGTAGGATCAATTTCAACCTGACGACCATACACCCGGCCAAGTCCGCCATTCGCAGTAGGGTCTAGATGACTCCGTGTCTGAATACCCGAATTTGTTTGGTCTCCCTCAAGTTTCACATCTAGCTCTAATATAAAATCACCGTATTCCTTATCGGTGATTAAAAATGAATTAGGTGTGCCTTTAGTCATCCGTCCAACAATAGCATCCCCTTCTACAGAATAGGGCGCCTTGCCTCCTACAGATTTCCAGCCATTTAATGTTTTCCCATCAAATAGACTCATCCACCCTTTTTCTGTATCTGTATTCATCTGAGCATATGAGAATACACCATTACTTAACATTGCACCGATAAAGACTGCTTTGACAATTGCATTTTTTTTCATTGGAATTATATTTTTAAACAAGATGAATCAAGTATAAAGCATGAATTGATCTATAATAGTTTCACCTACATAATTAGTTATTGAGCACAAGGCTCATTTTATTCATATTTAATCAATATGATCAGGACAATCACTATATGTTTTCACATAAATTGCAATGATAAATGCTTTAGTAAAAACAATAATTAAAGAATTTATGAAATTAACTCATAAATATGATTATTGATCAAGAAATAATATAAAACGGTTTACAATTGAAAACATACATTATGGTAATTTTTCAATCTGTTGGTTTATCATTTTATTAAAATTAAAACAATAGTATCAATTACATCTCTAAAAATCCACCAAAACAAATTAATTATTTACGAAAACGTTTGAATATGTCACTTATAACACATACTTACATTTCATATGCTACACTAAAAAGAAAAACAAAGTAGCGCATTTAAATAACCACAAAAAGATAAATTTACATTAATTAACAGTTATTTTAAACAAAAATCTATTAATTACTGTTATGGAATCAGTAGCGAAAGTGAAAAAATATTTCATTAAGTAAGGTACTTAAAAAGCATCAATTAACATATTAAGCTAACTGGATTAGCTTAGATTTTAGAATGGAAAAATAAATTTTAAAAAGAATGCTCATTATTTAGTAAAAATTAGAAATAAGAAAAAATCAGTATCATGAAAGAAATCACCTCAAAATTTGAAAAAGTACTTAATGCATCTAGTTCTTATGGTAATGTAAATCACGAACCCGATTCAAGCAAAGAACAACAGCGAAATACTCCTCAGAAATCAATGCCATTTTCCGATCAAATTGGTAATTATCAACGCAATAAAGGTATTCCCCCAAAATCGTATCAAAATAGTAAAGTTTATATTATTGGAAGTGGTATTGCAGGTATGTCGGCCGCTTACTATTTCATAAGAGATGGACATATCCCTGCAGAAAACATAGTCTTTCTAGAGCAACTTCACATTGATGGCGGTTCCCTGGACGGATCTGGGAATGCTACAGAAGGCTATGTGATTCGGGGAGGACGAGAAATGGATATGACCTACGAAAATTTGTGGGACATATTTCAAGATATTCCTGCTCTTGAAATGCCTGAACCTTATTCAGTTCTTGATGAATACCGTTTGATCAATGATAATGACTCCAACTTTTCCAAAGCACGGTTGATCCATAACAATGGAGAAATTAAGGACTTCAGCAAATTTGGATTAGCAAAATTAGACCAGCTTGCTATCATTAAACTTTTATTAAAGAAAAAAGAAGATTTAGACAATATCACGATATCGGATTACTTTAGTGAGTCATTTTTAAGCAGTAATTTCTGGACATTCTGGCGAACCATGTTTGCTTTCGAAAACTGGCATAGTTTACTGGAGCTAAAACTATACATGCATCGCTTTCTACATGCTATTGATGGGCTAAATGACCTATCTTCGCTTGTATTTCCAAAATATAACCAGTACGACACCTTCGTTACACCATTACGCCGTGTATTACAGAAAAAGGGCGTTAATATCAGATTAAATGTATTAGTTAGTGATCTACATATTCACAGCAATACGGAAGGGAAAACCGTCGAAAGTATCATTACTGAACAAGATGGAAAGGAAGTAATCATTCCAGTAGGAAAGGAAGATTTTGTGATCGTTACTACAGGCTCTATGACCGAAGATACGTTTTATGGCGACAATAAAACAGCACCCATTATTGAAATCGATAACAGTACAAGTGGACAAAGTGCCGGATGGAAATTATGGAAAAATCTCGCTGCTAAGTCGGAAGTATTTGGAAAACCAGAGAAATTTTGTAGTAATATTGAAAAGTCATCGTGGGAATCAGCTACATTAACTTGTAAACCTTCTGCTTTAATTGATAAGCTGAAGGAATATTCGGTAAACGATCCATATTCTGGAAAAACAGTTACTGGAGGTATAATTACGATTACAGATTCCAATTGGTTGATGAGTTTTACCTGCAATAGGCAACCCCATTTCCCTGGACAACCTGACGATGTACTCGTTCTATGGGTATATGCATTGTTTATGGATAAACAAGGTAACTACATCAAAAAAACAATGCCAGCATGTACAGGAGATGAAATTTTGAGCGAATTATGTTTTCATCTAGGTATTGTGGATCAATTGGATGATGTGATTAAAAACACCATAGTAAGAACCTCATTTATGCCATACATCACCTCCATGTTTATGCCTCGCGCCAAAGGAGACCGCCCAAGAGTAGTCCCAAATGGTTGCAAAAATTTAGGCCTTGTGGGGCAATTTATTGAAACAAATAACGATGTCGTATTCACCATGGAAAGTTCGGTGAGAACAGCACGAATCGCAGTATATGAATTACTGAACCTGAATAAACAAGTTCCAGATATTAATCCTTTACAATATGATATCCGCCACCTCTTGAAAGCAGCTAAAACTTTGAACGACGATAAGCCTTTCGTTGGAGAAGGTCTATTAAGAAGGGTATTGAAAGGTTCATACTTTGAACATATTTTACCAATAGGAAGTAACGAAAATGATGATCATGAATCTTTTGTGCAAGAACAGATCACCAAGTTTAAAGACTGGATAAAAGGTATAAAAGGCTAATCAGCAACATGAAATCCAATGTAATTACAACAGTTACATTGGATTTTTTATTTTAATCATCGCAACAATACAGTTAAAAAAAGATTTTCTTAATATTTCCTATTTGGATGATTTCGCATAATGGAATAATAAGACGCTGTAAAAGCAGCTAAACTTTTATATCCAACCATAAAACCAATTTCACTTAAAGTATGTTGTTTCGTATCGATGAGCTCAATACTCTTGAGCACCCGAATAAGTTGTATGTATTTTTTTAAGGTTATTCCTGTTTCCTTTTTAAACAAACGCTGCAGTGTACGGATTGACAATGTGGACTGCGCGGCAAGTTCTTCAATTTTAAGGTTTATAGTATAGTGATTATTTATATAATTGCAAACAGACAACAAACGTTGATCTCCAGGGACAGGTATTTGTAAGTAATTGCT
Source organism: Sphingobacterium anhuiense (assembly GCF_042686355.1). Taxonomy (NCBI): domain Bacteria; kingdom Pseudomonadati; phylum Bacteroidota; class Sphingobacteriia; order Sphingobacteriales; family Sphingobacteriaceae; genus Sphingobacterium; species Sphingobacterium anhuiense. The sequence continues at coordinate 672,349 of NZ_JBHUPE010000004.1, read as the reverse complement.
CTCTTTGCAAAAATTAGGCAGGCTAGTCTGCAATGCTTTTAAGAATATAGCCTGCTCTTCATCCTCAGTAAGAAGTTTATTCCATTTTGATGCGTACCGAAGCATCTCTATTAAAACAGCCGGTGCAGGAAATACATGAATGTCCTGAAAAAAACTGTTTTCTAAATCAGATTTAAATAAGACGACCATAAGTTTCACCTGTGAAGCTTCCGAAACAACACGATGTTTGAGACCCGAAGGAATCCAGATAACATGATTTTTAGGAACAAGGTATATATTGCGATCCAGATGAAAATACTGGTACCCCTCTTCTACAAAAGTTAATTGACTTCGCGCATGAAGATGCTCATGTTCATCATGTTGCCAATTATCCTCATACCAAACATACATATCCTTTGGAATAAGATCTACATAGATTCCTTTACCTTGTTCCGTAAGTCCGCATTTCGATCTGTCGTTTTGCATGTTGTTTTTGGCAAATTTAATAAAAATGACTTACCTAATTTTGTAAGTGAACATAATAATTAAGATCTATGATTAACTTACGTAATATATTAATCGCATTAATATCAATATTTTCAAATGTAGCACACGCACAACAGAAAAAAGCGCGTGTACTTGTACTCATACATTCCGACAATGGAAGCACTTATGAGCTCGCTAAAGAATTTGCAAAAGGACTAGAAAGTTCCAATCAAGCAGAAGCAATTATCAAAATGGTTAAAAAAAATGAGCATGCAAAATTAAAAGAAATTCCTGTTGCTACCCCAAATGAACTTTCATCATATGATGGAATAGCTTTTGGTTCACCCATTTATTTTGGGAACATGAGTACTGCTATGAGCGAATTTTTATCAAAGACTGTCGATCTTTGGACAAAACATGGTTTGGAAGGTATGCCTGCTACCGTTTTCATGTCTGCAGGTAGCGGCGCGGGTAAAGAACTAGCCATTCAATCCATTTGGAATAGCCTCGCTGTACATGGGATGGTACTCGTTTCAAATGGCATTCGTGGTAATGAAAAAATTGACGTCAAAATTCCACAAGGTAACACAGTATTGGGTACAACAAGTCTTTCCTCTGCAAAAAATGTCGAAAGACCAAGCGAAAGTGAGCGCTATTTAATCAAGCTCCAAGGTGAAAATTTTGCCAAAATTGCACTTGCCCTAAAAGGCACCTTCTTTAGGAGCACTGTTCCTTTGTTAGAAAATAAAACAACAGTTGCATCAACATTAGAACAAAAAAAGATTACACTACCAGAAGTTCCCCAACCAGCAGGTAATTACAAACCTTACATTCGTACAGGTAATTTAATCTTCATCAACCAGGTAGCGTTAAAAGACGGAAAGATTCTTAACCCTGGAAAATTAGGAAAAGAACTCAACGAACAACAAGTAAAAGAAGCGACCAGAACAACAATGCTCAATGTGATAGCTGTGCTAAACGAAGCTGTTGGCGGAAATCTCGAACAGGTTAAACGCTGTGTTCAGTTAACTGGAATATTCAATACACCCGAAGGTTATACCAAGCATGCTGACTTAATGAACGTAGCCTCTGATCTTACAGTTGATGTTTTCGGAGAAAAAGGAAAGCATGCCCGCGCAACATTTGGTGCATCTTCCATTCCTGTAAATTCTGCTGTTGAAATTCAAGCTATCTTTGAAATTGACTAAAAAATTAAGCTTCATTGTTCATCAGCTAAAAACTTCCATTTCGTCCTAGAGCTTATAGAAATCTGGTGGATCCCTATCTTTTTCAATTGAATCCCATTATCCTTGCCCTGTTAAAGGAAAAAATAAAATATATTTGCCACAGATCACCAAATGATGTTACTAAAGCGAAAATAAGCAGGTACATCAGAAATTTATTTAGAAATGGAAATAAGAAACAGCACAGCTCATGATATTGAGGATATCTTCAAAGTTTACGAACAGGCCTCAGCATATAAACTACAAGTTGGCAATAAAGGTTGGAAGGGGTTTAAATTAGCTCAGGTACAAAAGGAGATCGATGAAAATAGACATTTTGTTATACTAGAAGGATCAGTTGTAGCTTGTACATTTGTACTTACTTTCAAAGATGATGTTATCTGGAAAGAATCTGCTAACGATAACGCGATTTATATTCACAGAATAGCAACAAATCCTTTATTTAGAGGAAATTCTTATGTAACAAAAATCGTCGCTTGGGCTAAAGAATATGCAATTGCAAATGAAAAAAAATTCATTAGACTAGATACTCATAGTGGGAATGATAAAATAAACAACTACTACATAAGCTGTGGTTTTATATTTAAAGGAGTGAGTCAAATTAAATGGACCCCAGAATTACCTGAACATTATAAAGAAGGATCATTTAGCTTGTTTGAGATAGCATTATAAAAAAACTATTCGCTTCTTATCCTCAGCAAGATAAGAAGCGAATACTACATATTGATCCAATAATTGATCTTCATCATAAAAGTATTGCTTGCGGGTAACCCAAACATCCGATCTAGATTATTTCCCCAGCCGGTTTGATAAATCTCGTCACGATTAGAGCGATTATGTTCCCAGACAAGATACAAAGTAGATCCAGGAAGATACTCCCAGCGTGCAACTAAGTTTGAGCGAAATTCATTAAAACTAAAGTTTGGATCTTTGAACTTTAGCACATGGTTTCCTTTATCAACTTCATAAACACCTGAATTAAAACTTATTTCCTCTGCCGTAAACATTCTAAAACGATCCTCATAAGTGTGAGAATCTGTATTCGCGGCTTCTTTAAAGCGATCATATTTAGCAACTGAAGTGAAAGGAGAACCATAATATTGAATTGAAATATCAGGTGTTAGATTCATCTGCATATTTAAGGTAACACCATAGGTTTGTTGTTTCATACGCCCCATAACATAGGTCGTGCGATCTGTACTCTTTTCCGTTGGTAAAATACTATTTACATATTGCAGATTATCTTTATTCCATGCATAATTTAGCTGTCCTGTAAGACGAACATGGTCCCCTAACCGGAAGATCATACTTGGGTGTATTGCATTATACCCCGTCTCCTGTTCCAAATAGTGTCGTCCATTATAATCCAATTTAAAAACGATCCGTTTTGCACGATCTGAACTAACCATTACATTAGATTCAAAATTAGAATTCAATCTTAAGTCTGGCCCTCCACGAAGTTGACGGCTATCAATGGTATTCCAGTTAAAGGTTTCCTTGATATCCATTTCGATACGACGTTTCGTACTTAAACTCCTCCAACGGAGTGCAATATTATTATTAATAGCCTTTCCACCATAATTCCACATATTTTTCTGCGTTAGATTAATTCCTGCAAAACGAAATGGGCCCCATGGATCTGTTTTTCGATAGGTGATCTCAGATTCATTAAATTTAAAATCAGATTGACGAAGATACCCCACATTGTTAAGATCGAATCCCGGTGATGACCAACTAAAAGTTTCTGCAAAATTCCATTGCGCATTTCCTCTCTTACCCACTTTTACATAACCACCCGTACCTTGTAAGGTCTTCTTATCCGGATCTAAATTCAGATAATCCGAGCCTGATTCACGTTGATAATAGTGGGTCGCATTCATTTTCGTATTAAGGATCGCATCAGCTGAGCCATGTAAAGTACTGAACATACCTTTTGCATCGATATAGTAAAGACGCTTAGCAAAGTACTGCGTAAAATCAACTCCAGTTGTAAAAGCATTTTCAACCATTGCATCTTCCAGATCTTTTCTTCCTAACTTACGATTTACCGAAGTTACCATACCACCTACTAGTGTATTGCCTTCCCAATTTTTTTGTACACGAGCCACCGTATAATTGGTTAAAGGCTCTGTAATCTCTTTATCGGGTTCACCATTTCGCATCACTTTAGAAGTAGTCTCCGCAGTAATGCTTTCAAGAAATCCAACTGTAACACCATTTCTGTTCGTGCCCGTTAACTTCATAGCACCTAAAATGGGAATAGGATTTGGTGTGCTCGCAAAACTTGTCAGATTATCTATATTTTTGGGTCGATAAGTAGGCATTGCTCCTATTCTACGGGAGTAAAACATCATCCCCTCTTCATTATTATCAAACTCCAAAATATGTTTACCTTCAAGAAAAAAAGGTCTCTTTTCATCATAAAAAATCTCGAAAGCGGATAAATTCATGACCGACGGATCCAGTTCAACCTGACCATAATCTGGATTTATAGTCATATCCAGTGTAAAATCATTCAGTGCAAATTTCGCATCTAAACCCGCAGTGGCTTGCCACCTGCTCCCTTTCTGAAAAGGGCTGTTAGGTACTTTCGGATTTCGGACAAATTTGCTCATCGTGTATGGCAAAAATTCAATTCCTCTTGGCTTTGGCAAGTCTGTCATACCGTGCATCTCTCCAAAAGAAAAAACATGTCCATTATTTTTTATTGGAATTAAACTCCAATTCTGCACCTCATTATTTCTACGAATGATGCGCCTTACATGTAAACCCCAAATACCATCTTCATTTTTCTGATTATAACGCAATTGGCTAAAAGGAATTCTCAGTTCTGCCGTCCAGCTTGAATCTGCAAGGTCGATATTCGTCCGTCCTTCCCACACAGTATTCCAACTCAGATTGACAGATAATTTATCCGTCACCGTCAAATCTGTCTTATTTCCTCCCAGATTAACATTAAATTCAGACGCCACACGATAATCATGATAGGTGTCAAATGCAATACTGATCAAATCTCCATTACTGTTATCATCGCGATTACCAATAAATGCATTCATGGTTTCAGGGTGTACATCCTTACAATAAACTCCTACATAAACATTTTCATCATCATAAAATATTTTCATCCGAGTCCATGAGGGTGTATAAACGCGTTCAAAAGGAATTACCTGAGAAAACTTTTCCGACCATTCTCCCTTATCCTTCCATATAGTTTCATCCAGTTTCCCATCAATTCGAGGCTGTTCTCCTGTAAGTTTTGTAATATGATACGCTCTTTTATAAGCGCTGTCTAAAGAAACGACCTCTTTTCTTTGATCCTGAGCCTGACATAGACTATGGATGAACAAAGAAGCCAGGAAACAATAATATTTCATAAATTATCCAATTATTTTTGTAGGTTCTATATAATATTGGTGTTATATATAAGTCAATTGACCAAGTTAAATAAAATAAATCATACTATAATTGAATTTGCAACAGATTATTAAGATAACTTCCTTTGTTAAAAATTAAAATTCATAAAAAGAATATCAAACTCAGTTCCTAGCATCAATCTATAAACATCCCAATAATATTTCTCGCAAGTAAATGGAAAATTAAATGAAAACACTATCTTAGTAATCAATAGCTAATTATTTAAACCATTTTATGATTAATTCCACTAATAACACGACCATATACTGGAGTTTTGGAAAAAAAATAGGATTTCGTTTTTCTTTCGTTTTTATTTTATTATTTATAGTGATATGTAATAACGGTTCATTCCCTCTTTTCAGCTTCATCAATAGACCATTGATTATGCTAATGCATATCTGTACACCATGGTTTTCGAAAAATATATTAAAATATCAATACGACTATTCTATTTTCTCCAACGGTAGTGGAGATACTTCTTATGACTGGGTAACACTTCTTATATTAGTTATCATTAGTGTTCTGGGAACCATCATTTGGACCTTGATAGATACTAAAAGAAATAATTACAATAAGTGCTATTATTGGTTGACGGTCTTTATTCGATATTATATTGCATTCATGCTCATCAACTATGGTGTAATCAAATTGATGCATGCACAAATGCCGCCTTCAGGATTGACCAAGCTTATGCAACCTTTAGGTGAATTTTCTCCAATGGGATTGGCATGGAATTTCTTTGGTTTTTCAAAAGGATACAATATTTTTATTGGTATTATAGAAGCAATGGCAGGCCTACTCCTGTTTAGGAAAACAATGGTTTTAGGCGCTTTAATCACAGTGGCGACAAGTTTAAATATAATGGCCATAAATTATTTTTACGATGTGCCTGTAAAGTTGATGTCAACTGCACTGGTCATATTATCGGTATTTTTATTACTTCCCTATCTCAAATCTTTAATAGATCTTTTTTTCAAAGGAGAGGCTAGTCAACTTAAGCAAATTAATAGGCCTGTGTTCAATAAAACATGGAAAAAGTGGGGCGTATCGATATGCAAAGTTTTACTGATTATACTGTTTATTTCAACCCAGCTATTTAGTGTTTTTAATCGACAGAAATTAATAGCACAATATTTTAAGAAATCGCCATTGTATGGCATTTATCAAATCAATACAAGTTCAGACAAAAGGATTAGTATACCAAATGACTGGTCATATGTAATATTCGAATATGAAGGAAATGCACTGGTGCGTGATAATTTTTACCATGCACAATATGTCGGAGCTGGTTTTAATACCCCTGAAAGTAAGATGACCTTAAACAATTATACCTTTGATTATAAACTCGAAAAAAATGGTGATGTATTGTTAAAAGTAAAAATAAAAGATCGATTGGAAGAAATCAGACTTACAAAAAAGGACCCTAAATCATTTGAGTTAATGAATCGTGGTTTCAACTGGATACAGGAATATCCGAACAACAGATAATTGGATCCAATCGTTAATCAAAAAGATTCCTATTTAAACAACCTACAAAAGAAAGATCCTGAAGATTCAATGGCAACATACAGTTCTTCATCTTCAACTTTAGTGGGGTATATTTTAATAAAATCACCCTGCCCGGGACAACCTTTCCCGGTTGTTAAATTAAACCGATGCCGGTGATAAGAACAAACCACTTCTTCACCCTCGCTCCAGCCCGTAACAAATGAAGCCCCTGCATGTGGGCATTTCCTGGAAAATGCTTTCCAGCCATTTGCATTATGCATAATACATATCCGGGTGCGACCCGCCTCTACCTCGTAAATTCGGTTTTCAACATAAAAACTCGTTTTATCGATCTTATACCATTGCAACATAATTAAAGATACATAGAAAGTTTCGACTTATTTTTTATCTTTGCGTAAATTCAAAAAACTAGCATATTTTATGGCTTTACAATGCGGTATCGTTGGATTACCTAACGTAGGTAAATCAACACTATTTAACTGTTTGTCTAACGCTAAAGCACAAGCGGCAAACTTTCCTTTTTGTACTATTGAACCAAATGTTGGGGTTATCACTGTTCCTGATACCCGTCTTAATAAATTAGCTGAATTGGTTAATCCTCAAAAAATTGTTCCAAATACAATTGAGATTGTTGATATCGCTGGTTTAGTAAAAGGCGCTTCTAAAGGTGAAGGTCTTGGTAATCAATTCTTAGGGAATATTCGTACAACAAATGCAATTATTCACGTTTTACGTTGTTTCGACGACGGCAATGTGATCCATGTTGATGGATCTGTAGATCCTATCCGTGACAAAGAAATCATTGATACTGAGTTACAGTTGAAAGATTTGGATACTGTTGTGAAACGTATTCAAAAAGTAGAAAAAATGGCCAAAACAGGTGGAGATAAAGATGCAAAACGCACTTATGAAATCTTATCTGTAGTAAAAGACCATTTAGAAGCTGGTAAATCAGCTCGTACAGCACCTCTTGAAAAAGACGATTTCGATTTCATTCAAGATTTAGCATTACTAACAGTAAAACCTGTATTATACGTTTGTAATGTGGACGAAGCTTCTGTCAATACCGGTAATGCTTATGTTGACCGTGTAAAGGAAGAAGTTAAGGATGAAAATGCACAGGTATTAATTATTTCTGCTCAGATTGAATCGGAAATTGCACAATTAGAAAGTTTTGAAGAGCGTCAGATGTTCTTAGATGATCTAGGTTTAGCGGAATCTGGTGTTTCTAAATTGATCGTGGCAGCTTATTCACTATTGGACTTAGCAACATACTTTACTGCTGGTGTGCAGGAAGTTCGTGCTTGGACAATTGAAAAAGGATTCACAGCTCCGCAAGCAGCAGGTGTTATTCATACGGACTTTGAAAAGGGATTTATCCGTGCAGAGGTAATTAAATATAATGATTTTATCGAATTAGGATCTGAAGCCGCTTGTAAAGAAGCTGGTAAATTATCGGTAGAAGGCAAGACATATATTGTTGAAGATGGTGATATTATGCACTTCAGATTCAATGTATAATTAATATTAAAATAATTAGAAAGGGCTGAAAACAAATATTTTCAGCCCTTTTCGTTTTAGTCATATAACAATACACCCGATACATTCCAGCTGCTGAAGCTTGTTCCCTCGCTTTCGCCTTGCGGAATATGAACACGGACAGTATGCTTTCCAGCTTTAAGTTTTCCTATATCGATAAAAATAGGATAAGTTACCGTTCCTGGACACCAATTAGAACGACTCAAATCCGAAGAAGATAGACCATTAGCAAAATTTCCGGAAGCAGGATTACTTAATCGATATGATCCACAATCGTTACGCCATGGCGTATAGCTAAATAATGGTACATCGTTAAAAAATATGCTATTTGTTTTAGGTACGAATTCATCACCATTACCCCATCCACCATGTCCGGTAGTCACGTAGCGCAGTTGAACATTTTCAGCATCCTCCTTCAACTCAAAAGTTACTGCCAGACCTTGTTCCTTATTGAACATCGTTCCGTACTCCTGACCGCCCATTTCCATTACATTAGTGGTATTAAAAATAGGTAGTAATTTTTTTAATGATTGGCTTCTATCAAAACCTGAATGTATCGTCAATTCAAGACTTACCTCATGCCCATTTTTATCATAATTTCCAATAAAAGCACCTACATATACTTCCTGATCACTGATAGCACCCGCAAGCTCACTTATGTCCTGTCTATATAATACAGAATCTTGCCACGTCTTGCCCTTCAATTTTAAATAATTAAATTGACTCACACCAAAAGGTGTAAAGAAGCGCATAAGCTCTAAGATAGGAGAATAATTTGCCGTACGGATCACGCCCTGGTATTTTTTACCATTACCATTATCATAAAACGGTAGCGTATTCATCCCTTTTTGCATACCATCTAAAAAAGACAGTTGCTGATCCTGTGGAATAATAAAAATAGAACCTGTACGATCGTAAGCGTCACCTTTTGATTTTTCAGTCAATTGCACAAATACAGTTTGTCCAGGATTAATTTTAGGAATTTTCACTTTTTTAACTATAACAGTACCATTTGCAAATCTTAAAATACTATCCGATTTACTATCATCAGAAAAGCTGATCTTTTCATTTCTAAAGACAGGGACTTGCGTAAACCTGCTTTTCCACAGCTCATCTTTATAGGTCAAATCATCAACATAGACCAATGACTGAGGCAAGTTTAATGACGTTGGCCATTCCTTCAGTTTTTCTATTTTACTTGCTGTTATTGCAGAATTACCATTACGGACTACTTCAAGTACAAAGCCGAGGTTCTGCCCCAAATCTGAAGGACCACCTTTTACCTTCAGCTCGGTCGTATACCAGATGTCAATGCTATTCGAGTTGACACTTGTCTTAGCTCTATAGCAAGTATAGCCTAATATTTTTTTAGTTTCCTTAGTAATCTCCAGATTTTGTTTATTGATCGCATTAGAATCAATTGTACCTATTTGTTTCATTGCATTGACCCGTGTCATCTTATAATAAGCATTTGAAGGTCTTTTAATAACAAAAAGTTCATAAGGCATCTTAGCCTCACCGCTCATAATCTTACGGCTTGTAATCACTGTTTGCTCGGTATTTGCATAAACTAAAGTCGGATCCTGCGATTCCATAACTTTATTATTACTGGAACGCTGATATTCAACTAAAATGCCTTTCTGAGCAAACAGTGATTGGAAAAAAAAGAGAGATAGAAATAGATATAATATACGCATAGTATGGAATAAATGATTAATTTTCAAATTTAAAAAAATGATTGATAATATGGCTAAAAAAGAGAAAAGCCTGAGAGAATCGAGCGATTTCCCAGGCTTTAAAGTACCTCTTGAAAGAGGTAATCAACCTAAACCTACTTCAAAGGTAAAATATATTTATTATTCTTACAAAATAATTATTTGAACACTGAAAAAATAATAAAGAAATATAGTGAAAAGCAATACAATTTTTATTATTTATCAATAAAAAATAGGATTTAAAAGAGCACTATTGCAACTCTTTTAACCAGATGCCAGATATCAATATTATTCGTTTGATATGGTGTAAATCCAACACAATAACGTTTTTTAAATAAAAATAATGAAATCAAAATAAAACTTATATAATTATGTAAATGACAATTTTAAAACTTAAAAGAAAAATAATATTTCTACAAATAAATAAAGGTTTTCAAACGGGGAGAATGAAAACCTTTAAAACCAATTATAAACCTAAATTATGATGCAACAAAGATAGTGTATATATTACACTATAACAAATTATTTATTCTTATTTTTTTTAATAATATTAAATTGTAGTAATTTTACTACAATTTAGAATGATTCTAAGTGTTTTTATATCCTCAGATTATCTTTATCTTTGTATAAAATCAGAAAAACACATGTTTACAGGAATTATAGAAACCTTAGGAAAGGTCAAAGATATTGTCAAAGAAGATACAAATATTCATTTGTATATCGAGAGCCAGATTTCCAATGAATTAAAGATAGATCAAAGTGTGGCCCATAACGGAGTTTGTTTAACCATTGTTGGAATTGAAGAAAATTTTCATCAAGTGACTGCAATTGATGAAACACTGCAAAAAACAAATCTTCAAGATTTAAAGATTGGCGATGTCATGAATATAGAACGTTGTACGCAGGCCAACGGACGTTTTGACGGACATATTGTACAAGGTCACGTTGATCAGATAGCAACATGTATCAGCAAACAAGATCAAGATGGAAGTTTCGTATTTACATTTCAATATGATCCAAAGCTTCAGAATATCACAGTTGAAAAAGGATCTATTACAGTAAACGGGATTAGCCTGACTGTAGTTAACTCTAAAATTGATCAATTTTCTGTCGCAATTATCCCCTACACTATTGAACACACAAACTTAAAAAATGTAGAAGTAGGTACAAAAGTAAATCTGGAATTTGATATCATAGGCAAATATGTATCAAAAATTATGGCTTTGAGAGATTAATCTCAAAGCCATATTTCATGTTACTCCAAATAATGTCCTTGTCGCATCAGCAATGCCCTGTACTTATTAAAGACACTTGATTTTGATACAAAGCCGAGGTAATTCCCATCCTTATCAATCACTGGTAATATCCATACATCATCTTTTTTCATCTTGAGCATGACCGACTCCATATCTTCTTCATGTATTTTAACAAGATCAGTAGGTGTTTCCGCTAACTTACTAAAAGGTTGGTCGATACCTTCCTCCTCACCCAATAAAATAGAAAATAAGCGTTCGCTATATAAGATACCGAGCAATTTGCCCTTTTCAGTAACAATAGGAAAAATATTACGCTTACTGTGAATAATATCAGACTGTCTCATTTTAGGGGTTTCTTCAGGTCTTAGTATGACAAAATTAGTTTCTAAAACATACCTTACCTTCATCATACTCAATACAGATCGATCCTTGTCCTCGTAAGACAGCAAGTCTCCTGAATCAGCTAAAACTTTCGTATAAATAGAGTATTTCAGTATCGATCTATTAATTAAATATGAAATGGAAGTGACAAGCATTAGCGGTACCATCAATCCGTACCCTCCAGTGATTTCTGCGATTAGAAAAACACCTGTCAATGGCGCATGCATGATTCCACTCAAGGCGCCGGCCATGCCGACCACTACAAAGTTAGGAACATTCAATTCTGTTATTCCTGTCAGATTGACTCCATAAGCAAAAGCAAAGCCCAATAGCCCGCCCATCACCAGACTAGGACCAAAAACACCTCCGTTTCCACCACCATTAAGGGTAAACAGAGCGGCAAATGATTTGGCAAAAAGAGTTAAGACCGAATAAGCTAATATTACAAGCCCGATATCTTGATAATCTGCAAATAGACTATTCTTAACAATGGCATTAAATTGACCATTCAATATTTGCTGAATCGCAATATATCCTTCTCCGTAAAGAGCAGGGAAGATAAAGATCATCAACCCCAATGATATGCCACTAACCCACACCTTATTGTAAGGATTTTTAATATTTGTAAACCAATTCTTGACAATACTACTGATTTTCGCAAAATAAACAGAATAACCACCAACCAATAAAGCTAACAATAAGTAGAAAAATAGTGCAGACACCTCCCACTCTGTACTAAAAGTATGAAATAGGGGTTCACTATATAGAGATTGTGCAACTACCGATGCCATTGCTGCCGAAATCAATAACGGAATAAGTACGGGAATGGAGAATTCCGGTAATAAAATTTCGATAGCGAATACCATTCCTGCTAAAGGACTGTCAAAAGCCCCTGCGATACCAGCTGCAGCTCCACAAGCCAATAGCATCGTCACCTCTTTATATTGCAAGCCAAAAAATCGCCCCGTATTAGATCCTATAGCAGATCCACTCATCGCAATAGGTGCCTCTAATCCACAAGATCCTCCAAACCCAACGGTTATAGCCGAGGTGACTATCTGCGAATAGACATTGTGAACAGGAATCTGACTCGATTTTCTGGAAATGGCATAAATAATAGGTGTTATACCGTGCTCCAGATGTTTCGCCTTTAGCACCTTACGCACATACAAGACACTCAAAAGAATACCTAATAATGGGAAGAATAAATAGAATGAATATTTATAATGCCAATCCACATCATCCTGTAAGGTCGAAGCAATAAAGTGCGTTAATGCTTTTAACACAGAAGCAGCTACACCACCTATAATCCCGACTACAAAAGCTAAAATAATGATAAAGTTTCGATTCGAAATTTTATGCATCCGCCAATGATTAAGCGCATCTAATTTTCTATTAAGCCTGCCTCTTAATGTTTTACTATTCATTTTATATTATTGAAAACTTAGAACCTCTTTCTTTTTCTTTGATTTAAACTTTTCCGGTATTGCTTCCATAATCTCACGCGATAACGCTTCAATAGCTTGTTTTTTGACAAAATTCTGTGTTGTTACAAGACTTATTTCACGGACAGGTTCCGGAGCTTTAAAATAACGAATCCGATTTAGCTGATCTTCATTATAATCTACAATAGATAATTCGGGTAATATTGTAATTCCCGAATTGATATCCACCATCTTTTTTAAAGTCTCTACACTCCCGGTATTATATTCAAAACGACCAGAACTATCATAATTATGTTTATGATGGCAGATGTTTAATACCTGTCCACGCATACAGTGACCTTCATTCAATAACCAAAGCTTATCCTCTCCGATATCATCAGAGCTCAACATCTTTTTACCGAAAAGCGGACTGTTTTCCGAAATATATGCCACAAAGTTTTCATAAAAAAGTGGCTTTTCAATTATTCCTGCTTCATGTAATGGTGTCGATAAGATCCCGCAGTCCAAAAGTCCTACTTTCAACTCGTGAACAATTCTTTCGGTGGTATACTCCCAAATTTGTAATTGCATTTTAGGGTATTTATCCATAAACCGTGTAAGAACCGTAGGTAACAAATAAGGGGCTATCGTAGGAATCACTCCTATACGTAACTCTCCGTCCAATTCACCATTTTCATTTTGGACAATCTCCAAAACTTTTTTACTTTCTATCAGAATAATACGAGCTTGTGCAATTATCTTTTCTCCAATTTCAGTAGGAATTACAGGTTGACGGCTTCGGTCAAAAATTTTAACTCCAATAGACTCCTCCAGTTTCTGGATTTGCATACTTAATGTGGGCTGTGTTACAAAACATTTTTCGGCAGCGGCTACAAAGTTTCTATATGTATCAACGGCGACTATATACTCTAATTGAATGAGCGTCATCTTATCAATTTTATTTATACAAAAGTAACAAACATATTTCATACCAAATGATCGAATCGCGATCGAAAGATATGTACTTAATATTTTTTATCTTTGAGCTTCGATCGGACAGAACAATCCTATTTAATAATATATAAACAAACATGAAGTTACTGAATACAAAATCCTGGAGTTTACTCCTACTTTTAGCGACAGCTGCTCCCACTATCCATGCGAAATCTCCTGACGAAGGAATGTTTCCTCTTAGCGAATTAAAAAATGCGGGATTGAAAAATGCGGGACTAAAAATAAATGAAAAGGATATCTATAATCCAGGAAAAGTCGGACTCGTTGATGCTTTAGTACAAGTAAGCGGATGTACAGGTTCATTTGTATCAGGAAGTGGATTGATCATCACGAACCATCACTGTGCATTCTCGGCAGTACAGCTTGCGAGTACTCCCATCAACAACTATCTTAAAAATGGTTTCGTAGCACAGTCACATGAACAAGAAATTGAAGCAAGAGGACTAACTATACGTATTACAGACTCTTACGAAGATGTTTCTGAGAAAATTCTGGCGGCAGTTGCACATATCACTGATCCATCCGAAAGAATAACAATTATTAAGAAAAAGCAACAAGAACTAGTAGAACAGGCTCAAAAACAGGATCCAACGATCAAAGCTGAAGTTTCTGAAATGTTTATCGGTAAGACATATGTACTATTCCGATATAAAACAATTGAAGACGTACGCTTAGTATATATTCCTCGTCAAAACATCGGAGAATTTGGAGGTGAAACCGACAACTGGATCTGGCCAAGACATACAGGAGACTATTCATTCTTACGTGCTTATGTTGGTAAAGATGGTGCATCTGCAAAATATTCAAAAGAAAATGTCCCTTATCAACCGAAAAAGTTTTTAAAAGTAAACCCGAAAGGTGTTAATGAGAATGATTTCGTCTTCATTTTAGGGTATCCAGGTAAAACATTTAGACACCGTCCTGCACAATACATTCAATATCAACAAAATTTTTTACTGCCTTATGTTTCTAATTTGTATGAATTTCAAAATGAGCGCATGTATGAGGCAGGAAAAACAGATAATGATGCCGCCCTTTACTTAGCGACACGTATTAAAAGAAACGCTAATGTTTTAAAAAACTATAAAGGAAAACTAAAAGGTCTTCGCAATATTGATTTAATAAATACCAAAATAAAAGAAGATCAAGCACTAAGTACTTTTATCAATAGCAAATCAGATTTAAAAAATAAATATGGCACGCTGATGAATGACATTGATGGCCTATACAAATTAATCAATCAAGACGTCTACAAAGAAATGTGGATGAATAACATCTACACGAGTACGAGTTTAATGCGCGTTGCAAAAGAAATTAATACGTTTAAGGCAGCGATGCTACAACAAAGTACATCACAAGATCAAAATGCTTTTTTTGAAGCTAATATTAATAAGTTAAAAACGAACTTAAAAGGTATCTACGAAAGTTACAGCATGTATGCAGATCTCCGTATCTTTGCTAAGATGCTAGCTGACGCACATACTTTCCAAGGGAACAATCAAATCGAAACAATACAAAAACTGAAGTTTCAAGACAATAATCTTGCAAGTGCATACGCCGGGGAGCTTATTACAGAATCGAAATTAAATAACAGCGCGTCAGTATTTAATGATATTTTATCAAATAGGACTAATTTGTTGGCTTATTCTGATAACCTAATGAAATTTCAATCGTCACTAGAACAAGATATTCAGCAATTTGCAGTTGAGCAAAAAAGAAGAGATGGAGTGTTAAATAAATTGATGGGAGATTATGTGGCAGTTAAGGAATTGTATCAGTCTAAAAACTTTATTCCCGACGCGAACTCCACATTGAGACTAACATTCGGAAACATAAAAGGTTACTCTCCTGTTGACGCGACGTACATGAAGCCATTTACAACACTAGCAGGTATTATACAAAAAGGAAATCTTGGAGAGGCAGATTTTGAATATCCAGCTGAAATAAAAACTGCTTGGGAAAACAAGAATTTTGGACCATATGTTAAGAAAGAACTGAACGATGTACCTGTTAATATGCTCTATAATATGGATACTACCGGAGGTAATTCAGGATCTCCTATTATGAATGCATATGGCGAATTGATCGGAGTCAATTTTGACCGCTCATACGATGCAACCATTAATGATTTTGCATGGAACGATAGCTATAGCCGTTCAATAGGTGTTGATATTCGTTACGTACTATGGGTAGCAGACAAAATTGACAATGCTCAATTTATATTAAAAGAAATGGGTATATAAGTATCCCCTGCAACAAATAATAAAAGGCTTATCGTATTTCCGATAAGCCTTTTATTATTTGATATTTAAATCACAAACAAAACTATTTATCTCCATCATCCATTAATCTTCCAAACCCAAATATATCCGTACGGTCGTCTTTCTTTCCCAAAATTATATTTCGGATCACCTGAGCGGCAATCATACTAAATGTAATGCCATTTCCGCCATACCCCAATGCATAAAGCATTCTTTTTTTACCGGGCCAGCTACCGATAAATGGTAAACCATCTGCCGTAGAAGAAAAAGTACCACACCACGCCATATTGACATCGATAGCAATATCCGGATATAATTTATTGAATTTCTTGACCAGTTTTTTAACTTTTCCCTTTAATAAACGGTCCCGTTTATCGGGGTCTCTAAATTCCTCGTCCTCCCCTCCCATCATGATACGATTATCTGAGGTCGTACGCATATAGAAATAAGGTTCCGCAGTTTCCCATATTAAACTTCTTTCTTTCCAAAATTGATCTTTATGAATAGGCTTAGAAACTAAAGCATAGGTTGAATTAAGATTCATAACCTGTTTTGGCAAAAATTGACCCGCCTCAAATCCTGCGGCAATGATCACATATTTACAGCGAACCTTAAACCCATTATCCGTCAATAGTTCATACCCATTTTTCACTTCATGATAATGATCGATCTGAACTGGAGAAAAAATTGGAAGTTGATGTTTTTTTTGATGATACTTAAGAATACCGGTCGCAGACTTATAAGTATCCATTTGTGCAGATGTATCATTATATAATGCGCCAAGACCTGCAATTCCATATTCCTTCTTTAGGGCTTTCCTATTTAATAAACGAACAGGAAGGTCATGTTTCACTCTCGCCTCATATTCTGCTTGAATGCTACTCCATCCCGCTTGATCACTTGCCAGATAGCATGTTGAGACACGTCTAAAATCTCCCTTTACACCTGTTTTTTTAAATACTTGCTCGATATCTGTAATCGACCTTAAACTTGCACGATAAGCACCAACTGCACGAGCCTCACCGACATCCCTAATCATTTCATGAAGAGGAACATCAATTTCATACTGCAACTGTGCTGTACTAGCAACTGTACTGCCATTTGATACGATTCTTTTATCAAAAATAGCACATTTTATGTCGTGTTCACAGAGCTCATGCGCAACTAGTGTTCCTGTAATACCAGACCCAATAATTGCCACATCAATTTCATAATCATTTTCTAAGGGATTGTTATAATCGTAAAGCGCATTTTTAATAATCCAAAAAGGTAATCCTGCGTATAAATCCATAAATTGTATTTACAAATACAACATTGGGTTTGGCAATTTGTTTTTTCTTAAAAGAAAAACAACACTAACAAATGAAAATAATAATTCGTATTTCCTAAAATTCAATTAGATTTGAGGGATCATTAACAGTAAATCACAGACATGAATTATCTCTATTTCTTATTATTTTGGATTTGTCAGATCGTTTCAACTATTATCTTTAAATATGGCGGAATTCACCCAAAATATCACTGGTCAGCATTAGTTGCAGGTAATATTATTCTAATCACTGCAAGCTGGTTTCTCATTCAATTATTCAAAACATTTCCACAGCCGATTGTAATTGCCTTATGTTCAGGGGGCACATTTTTAACAGTTCAGCTGGCAATGGCTCTTGTTTTTAAACAACCTTTGACCTGGATGCAGATTCTGGGTTCTACAATCATTGTAATAGGAATGGTGCTGGTGACCTTTGGTGGAAAAGATTAAGCAGTCTAAACCGATATTCTCCATGAATTGTATCACACTCAGTGTTTTGCAATCCATGGAGAATATTTTAAGTAATTTTAAAAACGAAGACCAATACTTAAATAAGGACGAAATCCTTCTTTTGAAAAACCTGCAACAGCCTGAATAACTAAAAGATCAGCAGGAATAAAATAAAAGCCACCGCCATACCCCATGTGCCAACGGTTTGAAGATTCATTCTTCATCCAAACTCTTCCCACATCGTGAAAACCAATAAGTCCTACAGTGCCAGGAACCAAATAGGAATCATAACTAAAAACTTTAAACCGTAGCTCAAAATTATTATATAACATGGATTGTCCAGTAAAGCGTTTAGAGTTAAAACCACGAAGGCTATTTTCACCTCCTAAATGTGCATATTGGAAAATTAAAGGATCTCCAATAAGGGTTTCAAATCCTGTCCGATTAGCAAGTGTTATCCAGTCACTTTCATTTGTCTTATAAAAATTGAAAATAGATCTTAATCGTATAAATTGATTATCATTAGTATTTAACTGCGTCTTTGCTTCAATCAAATTATCCCAAAAAATACCTTTTTTGGCATTATCTTTCTGATCGCGACTATCGTATTGAATAGATCCTAAAACTCCTGTAAAGAAAAACTTACCAAATACAGGTATAGCTGGATTTTCTGCAGCATACTTTTCAAAAAAATGTCCCTCATTAGCTTCTTCATGGCTCATAATAAATTCTGAAGAAGAACCCATTTTCCATTTCCAGTTTTGAGCAAATTCTCTCTTCAATAAAAAGTTGGCATAAATAACGTCATATCGGTTTCTGTAATATTGAATCCCACGTTCTTTACGCTGTTCATAATCTGTATTATTTCCTAAACCAAAAAAGTTTTCTTGGTTTTTAGGTCCATCAGATTCCAATTGAATCAAAAGATCATTTTTATTCCATATCGATTTAATATCGGCATTATATTTAAAACTAAAGGACTTGCGTCCAGTTGTATAATGCGCCCAAAAATCCTGCTTAAAGGCATAAGGATCTTTTCTAAACCCTTGTTTCTCTATCAAATAGCCAACCCCAAACAATAGGCCTTTATCTACTCCATATTCTAAAGAAGCCAACACACCAGTGCGATCATATTTAAAACTATTTCGATCATAACGATGTACTAGGGTATCATTTGACAATTTTAGGTTTATAAAAGGAGCATTCTTAAAGGTATTTTGAACTGCCTTATCATCATAAATATAAACATGCCTTCCATTCTCAAAATTAGGGTCTACTTTGTAATCATCCGTCCCCTTACCTCCTATCAACCGAAGCTTTATTTTTGATTTATTTTGACCACGAATATGATATACGTCTGAACCATCAAGCCCATAAATCCGTAATTCTTTTGTCTCGTGCGGAAAGAATGTTCTTTTAACCAGTTTCCTACCCTCTGATCCATCTTTCTTTTTATTTCTGATTTCCAGCTCAAGCGAACCGTCAGTATGATAGTTTAAATAGAAAAACTCATTCTTTGCTGAAGTGGCGATATCAACGTTCTTTGCTAAATCACCATAATACGTTAAAGCAGTAGACATCAGATTATCTCTTCTCGCACGTATATGACCTTTAAGCTGTTCTCCACTCAATCGTACAATTGTATCTGGCATCTGTGCTATTGCTTCATCTATTATGGCATCAGTTACAACCGATTGTACAAATTTGATCTCCTCATCCCAGTCCTTTCTATCCAAATGGTTTAAGAAGTAGCGGTCAAAATGCCTTTCATTGAAATTCCACTGACCGACATTGCGAATATGATCACCAAAAGGTTGCAAGTGCGCTTTCAGCCACTGCATGGATAGCAATACCGGAAGTACACCCGATGTTTTATAATATACTTTATCACGATCTCTCGGTACTGGACTATACACTTTCTTATCGTCAATTTTTTTAGAATCCCATCGCCAATTATCTTCATGACGATCCCAATCTCCTAAAATAAAATCAAGTAGTCTTGCACGCAATGTTAAACGCTGATCCACTTGAATATCATTATCTTCCTCTAACTTTCTCTGCGCTTTAAGCGTATTGTCAGTTTTCGCATCTTCATCCTCCAAAGGTACTCTTGGCTCAAACATATAAGCTCTATTCTTAAACAGAGCGCGATGTTCTCCTAAGCCAGGATCATCACCAACAAAGACCAGCTCTGGACTTGCATGTGGGATTTTTAATACACGATTAAAAGTAGGTACAGTTAGCGCTCCAAATGGATGAGCAATCGAAATTTGATCCTGAACAATATCCTTTGCAATCGTATTTCTCAAATGTTCAGGCAGACTCCTTTCCGGAAATTTATTAATAGACCTCAAAACCCATTCTCTACCCGTACTGTCTCTTAAACGTAGCGATTGTGTTTGCATACCTCCACCAAGCTTGACAACAGTAAGACCGCCAAGTTCCTTTTGAAGATGCATGACCCGCATTTTAACCGGCGTATTGTATAGTTCACGATAAGAATCACCTAACCAGAAACGATGCAACTTACTCACTTGATCATACGTAGGATCAATCATGGCAACCGCCGAATCACCTTCCATTTTAAATGACGACTGCCCACATACATGAGATACATTAGTGATGAACAATAGTGTACTTACAATGCTGTAGACATGCTTTTTAAGATGAAGGTTTTGATTATTCATACGGTAATAATTAATACGAGGTCAATTTTGAAACTAAAATACAGTAAAAAATTTAATTGCACTTCTGCTTTTCAATAGAAGTCAACAAAAATCATCACATTTAGTTGTAAGAATAGTGTTATGGGACTTCACTTATACTTTTTCTCTTACAAATTACAGTATAACTGCAGCACTGCACTTTGGATGTTTTGCCATAAAAATGCCCCCAGAAAGCAGCTAACTCTTCGGGGGCAAACCTAAATATCAAATTCTTTTAATTAATCTTTCTTAACGAACTTCTTGAACTTTTTCTTTTTAGAAGGTTTCTTCTTTTGATCAGAATAAGGTGTTGGATCATAAGCCGGTCCTGCAGAAAAACCTTCAGGTAAATCCAATTTTTCTATGCTTGAACCGATAAGCTCTTCAATTTTTGCAAACCGCGGCTGATCTTTCTGGTTCACAAATGTAATAGCTGTTCCTGTTGTCGCCGCTCGTGCTGTACGGCCGACGCGGTGGATATAATCTTCAGGGTCTGGAGGTACATCATAATTGATAACCAAACTGATACCGACGATATCAATACCTCTAGAAATAACATCTGTACCAATTAATACATTTATCTGCTTCGCTTTGAAACGATTCATGATATCTTCACGTTGTGCTTGCTCCAAATCAGAGTGGAATGCTTCTACTGCGATACCGCTTTTATGCAGATCAGTACTCAACCGTTTGACAAACTCCTTTTTGGAAGCAAAAATAATCGTACTTGTATAAGTTGGATTAGTAAGAATATGCTGTATCAATGCCGTCTTCTGGTCATCATAAACCATATAAACTTGTTGATTAATTCCTTCAGAAGGTTTTGATAAGGCAATATTAATCTCGGTCGGATCATGCAAGATCTGCTTCGCCAATGTCCTGATTTTACCTGGCATCGTCGCTGAAAATAAAAGATTCTGTCTCTTTTTGGGCAAAAAGCTGATGATCTTCATAATATCTTCATGAAATCCCATATCGAGCATACGGTCTGCTTCATCCAATATGAAATGTTTTACTTTATTAAAATGAAGTTTTCCTGATGCTAAATGCGCTATTAAACGTCCAGGAGTAGCAACAATAATATTTGCTCCTTCTTTAATTGCTGTCCGTTGCTGTTCATAATCCATGCCATTTCCACCACCATAAACAGCAATTGAAGTTGCCCCAGTGAAATAGCCAAGCCCCATGATTTGCTGATCAATTTGCAAAGCGAGCTCTCTGGTAGGAACTAAAATTAAAGTATTTATATAATCGGATTGTTCTTCAGCTATTTTATGTAAAACAGGCAATAAATAAGAAGCTGTCTTCCCTGTGCCAGTCTGCGCGCAAGCGATCAGATCTTTATGTTGCAACACAACAGGTATGGCCTGTTCCTGTATGGGTGTAGCATCTTCATATCCCATGCTATCTAAGCCTTCTTCCAATGAAGGTGCTAAACCAAATTCTGTGAATTTCAATATTTTTTTCTTTTACTGTAAAAATCAGGATAATGTAGGCTTTTTTTTCTAATTTACCGCATAGAAAATCCAAAAGATTGATTTTTTACTGGAAAATTCATGAATTAGCTGGGAATTATTAAATTAATTTAATACTAAATAAATAATTGAAAAAATCTACGTAAGGTAATGAATTAAAAAAGGTCCAATACGTTACATATTAGACCCCCTCTGTATAAACCTAAATTAAAAATGCGAATTAGTCTTTTTTCACAAAATAGCGATGCTCAATAACTTCTACACGTTCTACATCGTCTTCAATGGCTTTTTTTATTGCACATTTTCCAGTTATACCACGGTAAACTAAAGCACCACCCAAAGATAATCCAGAAAGTGCCGTTAGTGGATGTTTAATCAAATACCGAACACCCGCACCTAATATAAAACCTCCAGCCACAACAGAAAGGATACGTTCTGAAGTCTCAATAGTACCATTCTCACATTCTTCGTCTATTTTACTTTTTACTTTGCTTATTACTTTATCTACTATCGCGCCCATATGTATAAAATTTATAAGTTCTTCTGTAATTAATAACAAGCAGTACACTATTTTGTTTTTGTTTACTAATAATTATTCCGTTCTTTGGCCACACAATGTTGCAACGATGGAAATTATAGGGTACACTTTGTCTATTTTCATCGGTATCACCCTCGGATTAATCGGTGCTGGTGGTTCCATATTGACAGTACCAGTCTTAGTCTACCTATTCCATATACATCCTACACTAGCAACGTCCTATTCCCTATTTATTGTTGGAAGTACAAGTTTAATAGGCAGTTTCATCAAAACAAAGGAAAAATGTGTAAATTTCCGGGCAACATTATACTTCGGAATTTCCTCTGTTATCGTTGTACTTTTAGTTCGCAAAGTTTTACTGGTCCATATACCCGAAGTTATTCTAGAGATCAACCATTATCAGCTTACAAAATCAACGTTAACCATGATCTCATTTGCTACATTGATGCTCGGATCTTCGTGGAGCATGATAAAAAACAGGAAAATTCAACCTACCCCTCAACATCCAGTTAAACAACAGACCATTAAGATGATTGCATGGGGTATTGGAATTGGACTTGTAACTGGTTTTTTAGGTGCTGGAGGGGGATTTCTGATCATACCAGCCTTAGTTATATTGCTTCATATGCCAATACGTATAGCAATAGGCACATCATTATCAATCATTACGATCAATTCTCTTATTGGTTTTCTTGGCGATATCGATCATATAACGATAGACTGGACTTTTCTGCTCAAGCTGCTTACCATAACAACCTTGGGTGTTGGAATAGGAAATCATCTTCAGAAAAAAATTCAAACAGATCATCTAAAGCCTATATTTGGCTGGTTTATATTTATTGTTGGTATTTATATTTTAATGAAAGAACTCTTTTAGCTACTTTTAATAGCAATGGCAAGTAAATTGCAGGAGTAAATTAAACTGTAACCATAATCTAATATGCTGGTAAAAAAATACTCTGGAGAACTAGTTCCATTTAACAGTGACAGCTTACGTCATTCTTTAACGCGATCTGGTGCCAACAATGAACAAGTTGAAAAGGTTTATACACAAATCAAAGAAAAACTATTTGACGGGATAAGTACAAGAGAGCTATATCAGTTAGCTTTTGAAGCATTAAAATCGCAAAGAAATTCTTTTGCAGCTCGATATAGCCTAAAAAAAGCACTTCGTGAATTAGGTCCTGAAGGTTTTTATTTCGAAAAATGGATCGCACGCTTATTTCAAGAATATGGTTTTGAAAGCACCACAGGACAAACAATCCAAGGCCACGCAGTTTCTCACGAGATAGACGTTGTTGCATCGAAAGGAAACGAGATGTTGGCCATAGAGTGCAAATTTCGAAATGATATAGATGCGAAAATTTCAGTGACAACTCCCATGTATTTCTTATCCCGATTTAAAGATATCAGTGATATATCCTATCATTTCTTCGGTCAAAATAAAAAATTCACGCAAGGATGGCTCGTTACCAATGCCTATTTAACTTCAGACTCCAAAGACTTTGGTAAGTACTATAACGTCAATTTTCTTTCATGGGACTATCCAATAGACAACAGCATAAAAAAAAGAGTGGATAAAGCTGTTTTTTATCCTGTAACCTGTCTCACAACCCTTACAGATGTAGAAGAGAAAACTTTATTACAGAACCAGATCATACTCGTGAAAGATATTATCAACAATAAAGAAGCACTCAAGTCACTAAAATTAGACTCCGAAAAGTTAAGGTTAGTACTTGAAGAAGCTAGAGAATTAATTGACTATAAACTAGAAGAAGAGTAAAAGCTAAACTTTAGTACGCACCTACTTCGCTTTAAAAATCGAAATGAAGCTCTTATTGTCGCCTTATTATTTAAGAAATAAAGCGACAATAAGATATAAAATGATCCACTAACAGAAAAAAATCAACTCATTTCTTCCAATTCCATTAAGAAAATTAGATAACACTTATGATAGATCAATCGGATAATAAATATCGCCATAAATTTTTAAATCATCCACCACAACAGGATTTTCAAAAATTCCAAATACAGAAGAACCTGAGCCCGACATCGCAGCATATAACGCACCAGATGAATACATTGCATCTTTAAGATCCTTAATTTTAGGAAATTGCTCGAATATAGTTAGTTCAAAATCATTGTTCAAGTAATACTTCCATTCCTGAATAGGCAACTGAATAATGGACCTTAAATCAAACTCAGGAGTTTTAGGAGAAACTCCGCTATAAGCCTCAATGGTAGAAATGTGAATATTAGGATTCACGATAACAATATAATACTCGCTTAAGTCAATCTCAATTGGGGCAAAATCTGTCCCAATATCAATTGCATACACTGGTTTATTTTCAATAAAAAATGGACAGTCTGCGCCCAGCTGCTTCGCATAATTTTCCAGTTGTACAACAGATAGTTGCAGCTCAAATTGATCATTTAGCATTTTAAGGACATAAGCTGCATCTGCAGATCCACCACCCATGCCAGCTCCGATTGGTATTCTTTTTAATAAATGAATAGCAACCGAAGGAATATCAAAATCTTGTTGAATTAAATGATATGCACGCTCACATAAATTCATACCCTTTCCAGGGATCACAATACCCTCCGACGAAAAAGTTGTACTACCGGAACTTAGTGGAACAATTTCAACAGCGTCATAAAGGTTAACGGGGTAAAAGATCGTCTCTAAATCATGATAACCATCAGGTCGCTTACCTACAATATGAAGACCCAAGTTTATTTTAGCATTTGGAAAAGATAGCATAAAAGATATTTAATAAAGATCAGTGATAAAATTATGGATTCTATGTTAATATTCAAAAGGACCTGCTAACCAGATAGGAACTGTAAATTCTTCAATGAGATGTGCTAATTTATAATTTTTATAATTATCTACGGTCAACCAAGTTGCTTCTTCAAGCTCTGCCTGTGGTATTATAACTAATTTTTCCTTAAACTCTATTCTAAAAACCTCACCTCTAACGAGCGTATCAGCTTCATTAACTGCTTCGGTTTCATGAAAGCCCATATATTCTAAATCTCGTGATAAAATATCCAGATCTAATTCTTCTTTTAGCTCGCGAATAAGGGCTTGAGAAGATAGCTCACCTTTTTCAATTTTACCACCAGGCATCATAAAATAGGATGAGCTTTTTTTTCTTACAACCAAAAGCCTATTATCAGCATCAACAATCATTGCACCTGCTAAATAAATCTTATTCATAGTTTCTCGTTTTAAGATGCCATAAGTGGCATCATGTTATAAAGTAAAAAGCGACTATTTCCATAATCGCTTTTTATATATTCATTTCTAACACTATTATGTATCTAAACCTTTTAAAAGTGTTAAATATCTTTCAATAGCTTCTCGCTTTTTAGCTGTAAGATGATAGTTCAAACTTGATGTAAGATAATGATGGTAATCAAAATCTTTATATTCAGGCAATCCTGGAATCACAGCTTCAGGATGTGAAACTCCCAGTTTTAAAGCTTCATTAAATGAAGTGATAAATGCTTCCGGTAACTGCTTTTTACTGACCCAAACTGCGAACGCAAAAGGAAGACCTGTAAATTCTTTCCAGGTAAGTCCAAGATCGTAAACATAAGGGACTTCATTCTTTTTGCCAAATGTTCGGTCTCCTATCAAGACATAAGCATCCGCCTCATCTATATTGGCAACAAGTTTAACTTGACGCTTCCAGTGATGCTTTAACAACACGCGTGCTAAACCATTAGAAGTGCGTGATTGTTGATCCAGATATAATGTCTGGATTTCTTCAATCGGTTTATGGGAAAAAATAAAAACCGAATCAACAGCCCCCTCTGTACCGATACAGTAGTCGGTGATGATATGCGCTTGAGGAAGACTTAATAACGCCGCTATGGGAATAATCCCCAAATCAGCTTGATCATCAATTACTTTCTGGGCACATACACTCGGATTATCCAAGCTCAATTCGATCTGATCTAAAACTGCAGATTGTCTAATCCCATTTAAAAACGGCAATGTATTCGTATACGAAACTGCCGATACTCTCACTTTATCCATTTGTCAATACCTCTAGATGTTTCGTATTATAATAGTCAATGATTTCAAATTGATCATTATCATACGTTAATTTATATAAGGCAGTGTTTGTATGAGGAAATTCATCCATTTTTGAGGCATCTACACCTGTCAATAGGCAAAGAATAATACGTAAGGCACGACCGTGCATACAGACAAGTACGGTTTCTTCATGCTCTTGTTTAACCATATGTGCTATGGCATCACTTTGACGTAACATCAATGCATTAGGAGATTCCCCCTCATCTACACTGACATCCAATTCACCATTTTTCCATGCTGATACCAGCGCATTGAATCCACTCATGATAGATTCGTCTTGCTCTTTACCTTCGTAGATTCCCCAACTAATTTCATCTAAGCCCTCGAGCTCTTGCCAAGAAATACCATCTTTAATAAAAGATTCTACTGTTTGATGTGTTCTCAACAAGGTTGAGGTATAAATTTTATCAAATGGGATATCTTTATAAGCATCATAAAAAGCTTGAGCCTGTGCCAATCCCGTTTCATTTAGAGGAGAATTCACGCCACGTCCCTGAACAATACCTTTCAAATTCAGATCAGTTTGTCCATGGCGAATAAAATAAAAAGTCTTTTTCAAAATATATCTTAATTATTTACAACAGGAAGTGCATAATAATTCTTCTTCTTGCTATCGTCTTCAAAAACCACATCCTTGTAATCTGTGACAACATGATATAAGGTATCACGCTCTATTGGATGACGTCCTACCTTTCTAATCAACTCAACCAACTGTTGCGTCGACATACCGGGATTCTGTTCCTCCGCTCCTGCCATACTGTAAATCTTCGTCGTATCATCCAGTGTTCCATCGATATCATCAACACCAAATGCTAAGGACATTTGTGCAGTATCCCTTGAAATCATTGCCCAATACGCTTTTATATGATCAAAATTATCCAAATAAATACGAGCTATCGCATAATTTCTTAAGTCTTCGATAACGGAGACCTCAGAAACATGTGACATTTGATTTTCTTTATTTCTAAATTTCAATGGAATAAAAGTTTGGAATCCTCCAGTCTTATCTTGCAACTGACGAAGTCTTTCCATATGATCTACACGATGCCAAAATTGCTCGATATGACCATAAAGCATGGTTGCATTGGTATGCATCCCCAACTTATGTGCCTGTTCGTGGATATCCAACCACTGTTCAGCAGTACATTTATCATGGGCAATCTGCTCTCTGATCTCCGGATGGAAAATTTCAGCCCCACCGCCCGGCATCGAATCCAAACCACAAGATTGCAAATACTTCATACCATCATAATGACTCAATTTAGCCTTTTTGAAAATATAATAATATTCCACAGGAGTCAATCCTTTAATATGCAATTCCGGACGATGTGCTTTACATTTTTTAAAGAACTCCGCATAAAAATCAAGATTTTGCTTCGGCACCACACCACCTGTAATATGTACTTCCGTTACAGCTTCATCATCATACTTCTTCACGATATCCATCATGCCTTCCACATCCATTTCCCATCCTTCAGCACGTTCCTTGATCATACGGGAATATGAACAGAATTTACAATCGTAAACACATACATTAGTAGGCTCAATATGAAAATTACGATTAAAAAATGTGATATCCCCGTGCCTTTTCTCACGAATAAAATTCGCCAAAACACCTAAATAACCCAATTCGGCTTTTTCATAAAGGTATACCCCTTCATCAAATGTGATGCGTTCCTCTTGCAACACTTTATTCGCTACATTTCTTAACTCACTATCCAAAAGCGGATTAGAAATTAAGAAATTTAATTTTTCTTTAGCATCCATTAGCATGTCTCCTAGTCTATAACAAATGTACCAAAAACAAGGCTAAATTCGTAGAATTTAGCCTTGTTTTTGGTACTGCAATATATGTTGAACAACAATTAATCTGTGAACTGTTGCATATCTATTAATTTCCGGTATAAACCCTCCTGCTGAATCAATTCACTATGGCTACCTGATTCCACAATTTGACCAGCATCAATTACGACAATTGTGTCGGCGCTCTGAATCGTACTTAAACGGTGTGCAATAACAACTGTAGTACGATTTTCCATCAACTTATATAAGGAATCCTGAACCAATTTCTCAGATTCAGTATCCAAAGCTGATGTTGCTTCATCAAGCAACATAATGGGAGGATTTTTTAAAACAGCACGGGCAATACATATACGTTGACGCTGCCCTCCAGAAAGTTTAGCCCCTCGATCACCGATATTTGTTTCATAACCCAATTCTGTTTTTAAAATAAATTCATGAGCATTCGCGATTTTTGCAGCAGCTTCAACCTCTTCCTGCGTAGCAGAAGTATTAGAGAAAGTAATATTATTAAAAATCGTGTCATTAAACAAAATGGATTCTTGATTAACTACTCCAATCATCGTGCGCAAAGATTCTTGATCGAGATCTCTTAAGTCTATTCCGTCAAAAAGAATCTGACCGCCAGTCACATCCATAAACCGTGGTATCAGATCTACCAGTGTAGATTTACCGCCCCCGGATGGGCCTACTAACGCAATTGTCTTACCTTTTTCAATAGTCAAATTGATATTCTTCAAGATGTTCTTTTCACCATAAGAAAAATCGACCTGTTGAAATTCAATCGCTTCTTTAAAATCAGTAACTTCTTTAGCATTAGGCTTATCATTAACTTCACTTTTGGTATCAATCAATTCCAGTACACGCTCACCAGCAGCGATACCATTATGAATATTGCTAAATGCATCAGTTAATGCTTTTGCAGGACGCATAACTTGGGAGAATATCGCGATATATGCAATAAATTCCGACGCACCAAATTCATCACTACCTGACAAAACTAAATTTCCACCATATAATAAAATAATCGCCACCATGATTACACCTAACAATTCGGATACTGGCGAACCCATCTGTTGCCGCCTTGCCATGGCACGCATAATACCGGCATAACGATCATTCTCATCATTGAAGCGTTTTTTGACAAAATTTGTTCCATTAAACGCCTTAACAATACGAACTCCTGATAAAGCCTCATCCAAAAAGGAAATCATATTCGCATACGAAGTTTGTCCTGCGATCGCTTGCGCCTTTAATGTTTTCACAATCTTCGATATAAAAAATGCAGAAACTGGGATAACTAACATCGCAAAAAGAGTCAACTTTGTTGAGATAGCAAATAACGTAACTAAAAAAGCAATCAATTGCAATGGCTCTTTAAACACTACTTGCAAAGTTCCTGTCACAGAAAACTGTACCACCTGAACATCGGAAGCTACTTTTGAAATAATATCTCCCTTTCTTTGCCCATTAAAATAACCTAAATGCAGATCCATTACATTATTAAAAACAGTTTTACGTAGGTTCAATAAGGTATGAATACGTAAGTTTTCCATGATTCTCTGAGATAGATAACGGAATAAATTACTGATAAAGACAGATATAATGATTGCGATGCAGACAAACTTTAATGCACCATAAGGGCCATACTGTTGATTGGCCAAATTTGCATAATAAGTAAAATAAGCCGGTAATTGACCAAGACCTTCTGGCTTGACTAATACGACATCGCTTGAAACCTGTTCTGTATTGAACAATACATGAAGCAAGGGAGCCAACATCGCCAGGTTTAAGGTACTGAATACAACTGTAATTAATGTAAAGATAATATACGGAATAGCATATTTCTCAATGGGTTTGGCAAAAGAAAGTAATCTAAAGTATGTTTTCATTTATGATATTAAGGTAGCAAAAATACTAAAATTACGCGCAATATATAAGGAATACTTTAAAGGAATGAAATCTTGCACTTGGATGATATTAAAAATTTAATTCAATAAACACCAATTTAAACGACATTATACTAGTATTTTAATAGAAAAAGCCTAATTTAGTCCTTGTAAATTGTAAAATACCAGAACATAATGCAAATAGAAGTTGCCAAAAGGTTGCAACAAACCGAAGAATATTATTTCTCAAAAAAATTAAGAGAGATTGATGAGCTCAATAAAGCAGGTGCTCGCGTGATTAATTTAGGCATCGGAAGCCCCGACTTACCTCCCCACCCTGAAGTTATTCAGACCTTGACGACAGAAGCGGCTAAAACCAATGTACATGGCTATCAGAACTATAAAGGTTCACCTGTTTTGAGGCAAGCAATTGCAGATTGGTATCAACGTTATTATCAGGCAACATTCAATCCAAATACAGAAATTTTACCTTTAATAGGCTCTAAGGAAGGTATTGTTCACATTTGCATGACTTACTTACAAGAAGGTGATGAGGTTTTAATACCAAATCCGGGATATCCAGCATATGCGGCAGCAGTACGGCTAAGTGGAGCCACGGCAATTACCTATGATTTATCTGAAGAAACAGATTGGTTACCTGATCTTAAAAAGCTTTCTGAAAACGATTTATCAAAAGTAAAATTAATGTGGATCAACTACCCTCATATGCCAACTGGTTCGAGTGCAAACGAAGGATTTTATCTTGAGTTGATTGCTTTTGCAAAGGCAAACCATATTTTAATCTGCCACGACAATCCTTATAGTTTTATCTTGACAGACAGCCCTAAAAGCATTATGTCTATTGAAGGTGCAAAGGATGTTGCCTTGGAACTTAATTCATTAAGCAAATCCTCCAATATGGCCGGATGGCGAATCGGTATGTTAGTGGGCGCAGAGGCACGGATCAATGAAGTATTACGTT
Source organism: Sphingobacterium anhuiense (assembly GCF_042686355.1). Classification (NCBI taxonomy): domain Bacteria; kingdom Pseudomonadati; phylum Bacteroidota; class Sphingobacteriia; order Sphingobacteriales; family Sphingobacteriaceae; genus Sphingobacterium; species Sphingobacterium anhuiense. The sequence continues at coordinate 640,871 of NZ_JBHUPE010000004.1, read as the reverse complement.
TTAAAAGCAACATGGATTCGGGAATGTTCTTACCAGCTCAATTAGCAGCGGCCAAGGCATTGCAGTTGGATCAAACATGGTATCAAGATTTAAATGCAATCTATCACGAAAGAAGACAGTTGGTTTTCGAAATCATGAACCTGTTGGGCTGTACATATAAAAAGAATCAGGTCGGTTTATTTGTGTGGGCCAAAATTCCAGATAATTACGAATCAGGCTACACGTTAAGTGATGAGGTGTTAGATCTATCACGTGTCTTTATTACTCCCGGAGGTATATTCGGAAGTGCTGGAAACACCTATATTAGAATAAGTTTATGTGCCTCAGTTGAAGTATTAAAAGAAGCAATTGCTAGAATAGAACAAGCAAAACAAACGAATTAAGATTGAAATAACATGATGAATATAGCCATTATTGGCGTCGGTTTAATTGGTGGCTCCGTCGCCATGAAACTAAAAGAAAAAAAATTCTGTGATCAGGTTTTTGGTGTTGACAAAAGTGATGCTAATCTAACAAAAGCATTGCAAATAGGCTTCATTGATCAAAAGGCAACATTAGAGGAAGCTTTAGAAAAATGTAAAGTGATCATTCTCACAGCTCCAGTTGATGCGATAATCACATTAGCGCCCCAATTATTGGATCTCGTAAAAGATCAAGTCATCATTGACATGGGCTCAACCAAACTTAATATTTTACAGTTAATTTCGGAACACCCTAATCGTGGCCGCTATGTTGCCGCCCATCCAATGGCTGGTACCGAATATTCAGGCCCCGAAGCAGCATTACCAAATTTGTTTAAAGATAAAATGATGGTTTACGTTGAGGCATTTAAATCTGATGAAGATGCATTCGAATTAACAGATTCCATTACCGAACAACTGGAAATGCGTACGTCATTTATGACTGCAGAGGAGCATGATACACACACAGCCTATGTTTCCCATATTTCTCACCTGACTTCTTTTGCTCTAGCGCTAACTGTTTTAGAGAAAGAGAAATCGCAGGGTCGAATATTTGAATTGGCAGGATCTGGTTTTGAATCAACGGTACGCTTAGCAAAAAGCTCACCGGATATGTGGACACCTATTTTCAAACAGAACAGAGTTAATGTACTAGAAGTGTTAGAGGAAAACATCAAGCAGCTGCAGGCTTTAAAAGATGCCATCCAAGATGAAAATTACACTCAATTACACAAATTGATTAAAAAATCAAATAAAATTAAACGTATTATTAAATAAAACCCACTTGCTCCAACTGGCAAAGGCGAATTATTGTTTCATACAAAGTAATTAGAAGAAAGCATAGGAACTCGCAAGGTTCCTATTTCTTTTTTATAATAAAAGATCACAGGATCATCGCTCTGCTGTTGCCTGTTTAACACCGTATGCTTCAGTTATATTGCTTTCATTACTGATATGGATTTCATCCACGACGTATAAACATATCGGAATAAATAAATGCTGCCCCATCAACTACCAATACTTACATTATAGTGAGAGCTTACGATCAATTACGAGTAGAATTAGAAGTATTTTCTAAGAAATAGCATAAAATATTTTGGTTTGTAAAAAGCAAGGCATATATTTGCAACGTAGTTCAAATAGAAATACATCTAATCAACACCTCTTAATCAGGTCTTGATTTATAAAGAAGTGGCGAGAGACTGGCTCAATGACCCACTGGCAACCTTCAAAATACGTTTGAAAAGGTGCCAATTCCTGTCCAAAGTAATATTGCTTTGGAGGATATAAATGAAACGACAAATGATAATAACATTACAACAAAACAAGAAGGTAAATTCTAGCACCAACGTAACAGATACAAATATTCCATCAAAACAGATGCGAATGCTTTTGCACATGTTTACGTTTTCTTGTTAATCAATCTTTTTTAAAATTTATTGATTTCAAGTACATATCCATGTGCATAATCTCACCCCTATTTTTTATTAACGAATCTTCAACTAATTAATTATAACTACAATGTCTACAAATAAAAATTTAAAATTCGAAACACTTCAAGTGCATGCTGGTCAAGTTGCCGATCCAACAACTGGAGCGCGTGCAGTACCTATATACCAAACCAGTTCATACGTATTTGAAAATGCAGAACATGGAGCAAACTTATTTGCATTAAAACAATTTGGGAACATCTATACACGTCTGATGAATCCAACAACAGATGTATTTGAGAAACGTATTGCTGCATTGGAAGGTGGTATCGCCGCTGTAGCAGTCGCTTCTGGACAGGCGGCACAATTCATAGCATTAAATAATATCGTAGAAGCTGGTGAAAATTTTGTTTCCAGCAGTAATGTATACGGTGGTACATATAATCAATTTAAAGTAGCATTTAAAAGAATTGGTATTGAAGTACGTTTTACTAAAGAAACAACCGCCGAGGAGTTTGAATCACTAATCGATGAAAACACAAAAGCTTTATACTTAGAAACAATTGGAAACCCAAGTTACGATATTCCAGATTTTGATAAGATAGCAGCTGTCGCTAGAAAACATGACTTACCACTTATCGTAGACAATACTTTTGGAGCTGGTGGATATCTATTTAAACCTCTTGAACACGGCGCTTCCGTAGTTGTAGAGTCTGCAACAAAATGGATTGGTGGTCACGGTACAAGTATTGGTGGTGTCATTGTAGATGGTGGTACTTACAACTGGGGAAATGGTAAATTCAAACAGTTTTCTGAACCTTCAGAAGGATACCATGGATTAGTTTTTTCAGATGTTTTTGGCGTTAATGGCCCATTTGGAAACATTCAATTTGCAATCCGCGCACGTGTTGAAGGACTACGTGATTTTGGACCAGCTATTTCACCCTTCAATTCATTCCAATTGATCCAGGGCTTAGAAACATTATCGCTTCGTGTTCAGCGTCATGTAGACAACACATTAGAAATTGCGAAATGGTTAGAAGCCCATCCGCAAGTGGAAAAAGTGAATTATCCAGGGTTAAAAAGCTCTCCTAGCTTTGCAAATGCGCAAAAATATTTAAAAAATGGATATGGTGCTGTTCTCTCATTCCAAATAAAAGGTGACGTGACAAAAGCCGATGCTTTTATCGATAGCTTAGAGCTAATAAGTCATCTCGCAAATGTGGGTGATACGAAGTCATTGATCATACACCCTGCGGCGACTACACATCAACAACTGAGCGAAGAAGCTCAAAAAGCTGCAGGTGTATTTGTAGGATTATTACGTCTATCTGTCGGCATCGAACATATTGACGATATCAAAGCAGATTTACAGCAGGCGTTCGATAAAATTAAATAATTTCAGATAGCACTATTATATAAAAGCGTAAAAAAAACTATGAGTAAGAAATTAACGATTGGAATGTTTGGATTCGGGGTTGTAGGACAAGGATTGTACGACATTATCAAGACTAAAAACTTAAATTTAGAAATTAAAAAATTTGTCATCAAGAACGCTGACAAAAAAAGATCATTACCTGCTGAATTATTCACAACAGATGCTGAGGCTATTCTTGGTGACTCTGAAATCAATACCGTAGTAGAATTGATCGATGATGCTGATGCGGCTTACGCACTGACTGTTCGTGCATTAAAATCTGGAAAAAACGTTGTTTCTGCGAATAAGAAAATGATTGCCACGCATTTAGAAGAATTAGCGGCAATACAACAAGAATACGGAACAAGTCTACTATATGAAGGTGCAGTATGCGGAAGTATTCCAATTATCCGCAATTTAGAAGAGTATTATGACAATGAATTATTACATGCCGTGACCGGTATTTTTAATGGCTCCTCTAATTTTATATTGTCTAAAGTCTTCAACGAAAATCAACCTTATGCAGATGCGTTAAAAGAAGCGCAGGACCTAGGTTTTGCTGAAACTGATCCTACATTAGATGTCGGTGGTTTTGACCCTAAATACAAATTAACGATCGTCGCTGCTCATGCTTATGGTATCAATGTCAATCCTGACGATGTTTTCAATATCGGTATTGATAAATTAGGAGCACAGGATATTCGCTTTGCAAAAGAGAAAAATTTCAAGATCAAATTGATCCCTACTGCCCGAGAAATAGATCAAAATAAAGTGGTTCTTTATGTTATTCCTAAGTTTATCAGTTCGGAAAACATTTTATTCAATGTTGAAAATGAAAATAACGGCGTCCTAGTAAAAGCAGCATTTGCAGATGAACAATTTTTCTACGGTAAAGGTGCTGGAGGTCATCCTACCGGATCGGCAGTATTATCTGATATTACAGCGCTACGCTATGACTACAGATATGAGTACAAGAAGCATTTAAATACAAATGCATTATCATACAGTACCGATCATGAAATCAAGGTGTACTTGAGATATGAAGATGACAGCCTAGTTGAAAAATTAGGTTTCACAAAAATTATTGAAAGATATTATGCTCCTGATTTTAAGTACGTTATTGGAACAATAAATTTGAAGAAAATCACAGATCTTAAATCTGAAATAAACAAAACAGGAAATTTTATAGCTGAAATTGCCTAAATTAATAAAAAGTACCGAATACCAACCAACCCTAACACTTGCTAATCACAAGTGAAAAACGTTGGATCTACTTGTAGATTCAACGTTTTTTATTTATCATCATCCCAATTCACTTCTATAAACCCCGTGCTGCGTCTACTACAAATCATGACTTATATTTAACAATTTAGATCTTTAATTAATGGCATTACTTACCACATAATTAGGCTCAAAAACCATTTAAACTGCTATTTTTTGTTAAAAAATAGCATATTTAGAACTATAATAAATATGTGGCAGAAAATTTGCTTAATATCGTTAATATCACTATATTGTGATGTTACTAAAAATATTATAAATTATGGCTAAGTGGTTAACAATTCTACTGATAATGGTAGGCAACTTGGTTTTTGCAGATACCAATACAATTAATGCACAAGAACACTCGAATTCAAGTTATATAATTCTTGCGGTTGTTGCCTTGTTGGCAATAATCTACATTCTATATAGAAGACAAAAAAGAAAATTTAACGATTAAGGGCATAAAGGGAAGTGAAACTTCCCTTTATGCCTTAGTGTTTCCACATCGAATATCATCCTCCCGCCAATCATAGGTCATTCTAACAGACCTTCATCACGAAAACTATAATAGCCATTGTCTGTAAAAATAATGTGATCATTGACCTTAATATCCATTATCCTAGAAGCCTCCGCAATCTTTTTTGTCAGAATTTTATCCGCCTGACTTGCTTCACGCGAACCTGATGGATGATTATGAATTAATATCATAGAATGAGCTTTACAATTAAGGGCATTTCGTAGAATAATGCGAACATCAACTGGAGTAAAATCATTGCCTCCACGACCTATTAATTGTTTATCCAGCACTTTACAGGCTGTATTTAAATACAAAACCCAAAATTCTTCATGAGGAAGATCTTGTAACTGGTACCGAAAATATTCATAGACCCGAAGACTACTGTTTAACAAAGGTTTTTCAATATATTCTGATTCCTTTCGTCTACGTCCCAGTTCAAGTGCAGCGACAATCGTAATCGCTTTAGCTTCTCCTATACCTTTAAACTCACAAAGCCGCAATACCTCCATTTTGGAAAGACTATCCAGATTGTTTTGAACACTGGATAAAATACGTCTGCACAATTCAACTGCAGTTTCTTGCCTTGAGCCCGAGCCAATAAGAATAGCAAGCAACTCTGCATCAGACAGTGAACGACGACCTTGCTCCAATAATTTCTCTCTAGGACGATCTGCCTCCGCCCAATCTCGAATGACCAGTTTGCTCATATCACAATAATAAGGTGTAAAATAGGTTTATATAATCTACTAATTTAATCATAAATTTAAAAACTTAAAATAATTAGTATCAATTATTTAAATAAATTTTAGCATTTCAAAGCAGACATGAGCGTGCTTTCTTTTTTTCAAATCGTTTTGAAATCTTATATTTGTAATTGAACATTTATTTTAATAAAATGAGTAAAGCGATTATTAAAACAGAAAAGGGCGACATGACTGTACAATTTTATACAGCAGATGCTCCAAATACCGTTGCAAATTTCATCAAATTAGCTAAAGAAGGATATTACGATGGATTAAGTTTCCACCGTGTGTTGCCTGACTTTGTTATTCAAGGTGGATGTCCAAATTCACGTGAAGGTGCTTCTGGTATGCCTGGAACAGGTGGCCCAGGTTACAAAATCGACTGTGAGTTAACCGGTGAAAACCAATACCATGATAGAGGCGTATTATCAATGGCACATGCAGGCCGTAACACTGGCGGATCTCAATTTTTTATCTGCCACAGCCGTAACAACACTGCTCATTTGGATAGAAATCATACTTGTTTTGGAAAAGTTATTGAAAACGTTGATATCGTAGATGATATCCGTCAAGGTGACCGTATTTTAAGTATTGAAGTTATCGAAGACTAGTTCTAAACAAGAAAAAGTGTATTATGAATTTAAGAGCATTAGTTTCTGTAACAGGAAAACCAGGATTGTTCAAATTAGTTGGACAAAATAAAGGCGGATTTATTTTAGAGACTCTAGACAGCGCTAAAATTAAATCGGTAGTAAGTTTATCTTCTACGAAAATGGCAACATTAGAAGACATTACAATTTATGGCGAAGAAGAGGAAATTCGCTTATTGAATGTTTTTGAAACAATCAAAGAAAAAGGATTAACTGTAGATCCTAAAGCAGATGGTCAAGCATTACGTGATGCTTTCCGCGAAATTGCACCAGGGCACGATGAATCTCGCGTCTATTCGTCAGATATTAAAAAAATCTTTACATGGTACAATATCATTAAAGATTTACCTTTATTTGAAGAAGAAGCACCAGCTCCTTTAGTATAATTTAGGTTAAAAAAAAGAGAGGGTCTTAACATATGTTAAGACCCTCTCTTTTTTTATCATTAGTTTCTACTTTCCTGCTTGAATAATTCCTTTACAGATATCCGATATCAAAGCTGGTCCCTCATAAATAAATCCTGTATAAATTTGAACAAGACTAGCTCCGGCATCAAGTTTTTCGATTGCATCTGCCACAGAATGAATCCCGCCAACACCAATAATAGGAAAAGATCGGTTTGATTTTTCTGAAAGATAGCGAATAACTTCTGTTGAGCGCTTGGTTAAGGGAGCTCCACTCACCCCTCCCATCTCTTTAACTAAATTTTCATCACTTTGAAGCCCATCTCTAGATATCGTAGTATTTGTTGCAATGACACCAGCAATACCCGTTTCTTGAACAATTTCAACAATATCATCCAATTGACTATTTGTCAAATCTGGAGCAATTTTAAGAAGAATAGGTTTCTTATTTGATTTTCGTTTGTTCAATTCCTCGAGCGTATTTAAAATATGTTTCAAAGGCTCCTTTTCCTGCAGATCACGTAGTCCCGGAGTATTTGGAGAACTGACATTGACAACGAAATAATCAACATAATCAAAAAGTGCGTTGAAACAATAAATATAATCATCTACCGCCTGTTCATTTGGAGTGATTTTATTTTTACCGATATTTCCACCGATTAAAAGTCCTTTACGATCTTCAGAAGCTAAATGTTTAAGACGATTAGCCGCAACGTCAGCACCTTGGTTATTAAAACCCATACGATTGATTAATGCCTTATCAGGAATTAAACGAAACATCCGTGGTTGATCATTTCCTGGTTGAGGTCGTGGCGTTACAGTACCAATTTCAATAAATCCAAAACCAAAATTGGCCATATCAGTAATGTATTCGGCATTTTTATCAAAGCCTGCAGCCAATCCTACAGGATTTTTAAATTTAAGGCCAAATACTTCGCGAGCCAAATTCGGATTTTCATAGGTATACAGACTGCTTAATAATTTTTTAGCACCCCAGATTTTTGAAAACATTTTTAATCCCCCAGTCACCGTATGATGAGCAGATTCAGGATCCATTGAAAAGAAAATAGGTTTTACCAACTTGTACATATGCACAAAGGTAGGCAAAGAAGAAGAAATTTCATTACTTTTGCAATCGAAATGATATCAATAAATAACTTAACATTCGAAATAGGCTCTCGCGCATTGTATGATGAGGCCAACTGGCATATTAAACCTGGAGATAAAGTCGGTCTAATTGGAGCCAACGGTACCGGTAAATCTACTTTGTTGCGATTGATCGTAGGGCAGTATACGCCTACTTCAGGAAGTATATCGATGGCGAAGGACTTAAAAATTGGTTACCTAAATCAAGATTTATTATCTTATCATTCTGATAAAAGTATTTTACATGTAGCAATGGAGGCGTTTGAGCGCCAAAATCAATTACATACTGAAATAGAAAACTTACTCCAAAAATTAGAAACAGACTATTCTGACGATATTCTAAATAAATTAAGTGACAAGCAGATGGAATTCGAAGCGCTAGATGGCTATAGTATCGAATTCAGGGCTCACGAAATTTTAGCGGGTTTAGGTTTTTCAGAAGATGAGCAGAAACGTCCATTAGCGACCTTCTCCGGTGGATGGCGCATGCGTGTCATGCTGGCAAGAATCTTATTGCAGACTCCAGACATTTTATTGCTGGATGAGCCTACCAACCATATGGATTTACCTTCTATTAAATGGCTGGAAAATTACTTACAAGGGTTTGAAGGTGCGATCGTCATCGTCTCACACGACAGGTACTTCTTAGACCGTATTATTAAAAAAACGGTAGAATCCCGCAAAGGTAAATTAACGCTGTACGCTGGTAATTACAGTTTTTATTTGGAAGAGAAAGCACTAAGAGGAGAAATTCAAGCTGGTCAATTCAAAAATCAGCAAGCGAAGATCAAACAGGAAGAACGTTTGATCGAACGTTTCCGTGCGAAAGCCTCAAAAGCAAAGATGGCACAATCCCGTATTAAGGCTTTGGATCGAATGGAAAGAGTGGAAGATGTTGATGATGATAATCCAACGGTAAACTTTAGCTTTAAATTTTCAAAACCATCGGGAAGACATGTTGTTACCTTAGAAAATGTATCGAAATCTTATCCAAACCTCGAAATTTTAAGAAATACGGATGGGATCATTGAAAAAGGTGATAAAATTGCCTTGATCGGTGCCAATGGTAAAGGTAAATCGACCTTGTTACGTATTGTGGCAGGTGCAGATACGGAGTATGAAGGGAAATCTGAACATGGCCACAATGTATTGCAAACGTTCTTTGCACAGCATCAATTGGAAGCCCTGCATCTGGAAAACAGCATAATAGCAGAGATGCAAGCTTTTGCGCCCAAACATACAGAAACCGAATTACGTTCAATCTTAGGCTGTTTTCTATTTTCCGGTGATGACGCATTCAAAAAGATCAAAGTCCTGTCTGGAGGCGAAAAATCACGTGTTGCTCTAGCAAAAGCATTAACAGCTGATGCTAACTTCTTAGCACTAGATGAGCCTACCAATCACTTGGATATGCAATCGGTTAATATTTTGATTCAAGCACTTCAGCAATTTGAAGGTACCCTGATTGTCGTTTCTCACGATCGTTACTTTCTGGATAATGTTGCCAACAAAATTTGGTATATTGAAGATAAAGAAATTAAAGAATACCCAGGTACATACCAAGAATTTGAAGAGTGGAATTCAAAACGTGTGATCAAGCCTGAAGAAAAAAAGGTCGAGAAAAAAGTTGTAGCAGAAGAACCTAAAAAAGTCAAAGCTGCTCCTTCTGAGGATAAATTCAAACTGATCAGCAAAAAGAATAAAGAACTAGCGGCACTAGAGGTTAAAGTAGCTGAAAAAGAAGTTCTTCTAAAAGCACTGGAGACAGAATTAGCAAAAGAAGAGATCTATTCCAACGCAATCAAATTACAAGAACACACGCGTAATTATAATTCCTCTAAAGCAGAATTAGAACAATTGCAAAAAAATTGGGAAGATTTAGCTGAAGAAATTATGGAATTGGAAGATTAATTACACTCACTTATTTAGAAAGGTATACAATAGGCAGGCTTATTGTATACCTTTTTTTATTAGGAAAGAATTGTGAAAATAAACTGGATCGAAAATATCTTATACCCGAAAGTATTTTTAAATAGACGGAAAGCCACAAAGTATTTCCAAGGAAAAACTATTTTAATCACCGGAGCAAGTGAAGGTATTGGAAAAGCCTGTGCAACAATTCTTTCCAAATTCCAGGTACACCTCATTTTAGTGGCTCGATCGCAAGAAAAATTAGAAGAAGTAAAAGCAATTGCTACCCAAAACAATTCCACTGCGTCCATCTACGTGACAGATCTATATCAAGAACAACAAATAGATCAACTTATTGAATATATTCATGCAAGACAGATGACGATAGATATCCTTATTTCTAATGCAGGTAAATCGATTCATCGCAGTTTGACAAAATCCTTGCCGCGCTACCATGATTTTACAAGAACAAACATGCTGAATTATTTGGCCCCAGTGAAATTGACATTAGCACTTACTCCTCTTCTATCACAGCAAAAAGGTGAGATTATCAATATTTCTGCGCTCAATGTTTTGCTCCCACCTGCACCACATTGGGCTGCATACCAAGCATCAAAAACAGCATTTGATCAATATTGCCGATCAAACCAATCTGAATGGAAAAAAATGAATGTAAAACTAAAAACAGTCTACTTACCATTGGTAAAAACAGAAATGATAGCGCCTAACGATCGTTATAAAAACTTTCCTGCCATGCAAAGTAGTGAAGCAGCCTTACGTATTATAAAACTCATCTTAGGTACTGGCAGTTATTCTAGGCCATGGTGGTCTCCCTTTCCTATAACAATCGGATTTTTTATTCGAAAAATATGGGATAAATTTTAACCATATTCCTATGAGATTACGACAAAAAATTGATTTCGCTATTCAAGTATTTAAATCCCTCCTATATACGCTTCAATCAGGTATTAATTTATTTACTTTATTGAAATCAATTCGGAAAGCAAAAGATTCCTACTTAAATGATGGTAATCGTACCATAACTTACGCAGCTCTGTATGATGAAACCTGTCTTACGATTGAAAAATTAAAAATAGTTCCCAAAAACAAGCTATCTACCCGAGTCATTCTCATCGCAGACAGCAGTTTCAATTTTATTAGCTATCTATTTGCCCTTTCCGCACTTTCAAAAGAGGTAATTATCATGAGTTCCCAATTATCCGATCTCCAATTAGAGAAAATTTTGGAAAATTATCCTCAGGTTCTTATGCTAACCGATAACAAAGACCGATTAGAAAATCTACGTACAAAGTCTTTGATCTATTCTTTTGCGGAAATTAATGCATGCGTCATCAATAAAGTCTCTCATAAAATAAGACGAAACAATGGTAAAATAACAATTTTAAGTACAGGTTCTTCAAATATTCCAAAACCCATTGAACGTAAACTCAATATCTCAAAAATATGGAGTCCATTTACAGAATTAATTTCAAAACTTGGGCTATTTAACTATTCCTCTACTTTCATTACAGTTCCATTTTATCACGGTTATGGTCTTGCAAGTTTGATTTTAGCACTATTTTTAAAGCACAACCTACACTTCACCACAAAATTTAGCGCTAAATGCATTACTCAATTCACGAACAACAGAATAGACTGTTTGGTTCTTTTACCTTCTATGATTCCCAAATTCATTAAAATAGATCAAAATGCACTGGGCCTGTTCCGATGCATTATTTCCGGAGCAGATAAACTAGAAGCAACATGGGTATCATTTATTCTAAATCAATATACCGAGACGAACATATATAATCTCTATGGAACCACAGAATTGGGAATCTGCAGCATTGCTACCCACACTGATTTAACAAACAATAACAATACGATTGGCCGATTTCTAAAAGGTATCGAATACCACTTGCAAGCAGATCAGCAGCTCAAAATAAGATGTCCCTGGATACACGATCAGTCTAAAAATCAATATGTAATTACTGGAGATCGCATACACCAGGATAAAAACGGATTTTTATATTATCTTGGCAGAACAAACTCTTCATTTAATATTGGCGGAGAAATTATTCATTTTAGTGAATTAGAAGAAAAAATAAACAGTTATGAATCTGTTGCCAAAACTAGAATTCTCGTATCTAAAAATGAAATGATGATAAGCGAATTAAATTTAGAACTTACCTTAAAAAAAGATTCGGCATTTAATGAAGCAGAATTTAGAAAATGGCTCAATAGGACATTCCCTAAATACTTGCAACCAAAGTCCCTTCACTACAACGATAATTAATCCGTTCGGCTACAATAAAAAACCCTCAACACAGCACATCTATTACCACCTATATATCAACAAATTAAAGATATATTTGTAAATAAAAAATTAAGATTAATTATAATAAAATTCCTTAATCGGCTCAAAATGGATGAGTCTTTCATTGAATTTATTAATGTTCTCCATCTTACCAGATAAGTCATCGATCACAGCCAATTCACCACCTAGCTTTTCAATAGTTTTCCGATTGAATTTTACCTTAAATTTTAGAGCCTCATTTTCGAAATTCGTAACCTGTTCAAAGTCACAATCCATAAATCGTACATGCACAGTACGAATTAAATAATACCGCGATAGCATCAATTCAATTTCCTGAAATAAGGATAAGATAATAACCATGAAGAAAGTAAAAAACATTGCTAATTTTGTTTCTCCTATTCCCGAGATCATACCTAACCCTGCTGTTGACCATATCACGGCGGAAGTCGTTAAACCTTTTACCGACAGTTTTCCTTTAAAAATAACACCCGCACCGATAAAACCAATACCAGTAACGATATTAGCGGCAATACGATCATCACTCCCATTGCCACCCATCATTTTTGAAACAACAGTAAAAACAGCTGAACCAAAACAGATCAAAACAATCGTTCTAAATCCAGCTGCTTTATTTCTATATTCCCTCTCAAAACCTATTATAGCGCCACAAAATATGGCAACCAGCACATTCCAGATGTATTGATTATCAAAGAAATTCAGCAAAGAGTCCATAATTGACGAACGTATTATAAATATGCATAAGTAATACCATCACCACCACGGTCCTGATGTTCGTCTTCAAATCGGGAAATATGGCTGTATTTTCTTAAATAATCACGGATAAACTTACGTAGAATACCATCCCCTTTACCATGAATAATTTTTAAAGAAGGGTAACCGATCATTACTGCTCTATCCAATACTTTCTCCAACTCATACAGCGCATCTTCGGTGCGCATACCGCGAAGATCAATCTCAGGATTGAAATCAGCTGCAGCATGTGCAGAAAGTGTCTTAGATCCAGCTTTTGCGGCTTTCTTCAAATCTTTACCCGCTAACTTGATAACATTTTTGCGCTTCTGCACCGTTCTCAGTTCACCCATTGCTAGAATAAGATTGTTTTTTGCAACCTCTAATACAACAGCCTCATTTTCCGAATCGATAATCTTTACCCAATCGCCAACAGCAATTTCCTCTGTTAAATCAGCGGTAGCAATAGGTTTCTTCTCGATCTTTTTATCCTTAGGTAGTATGGTCGAGAATGAACGATCCAAATTGGCACGAATTTCCTTAGTCTTTTCTTTATCAGCCTGAGCAGACTTAATCTCTGCTACTGTATTTTCAATTAATTTATTAGAGTTTTTTAAGAGTATCTGGGCTTCTTCCTTTGCTTTTTTGAGAATTGTCTTTTTATTCTCCTCCAAATAAGATTGTAAATCCTCGTATTCAGATTTTATGCGGATCAATTCCTTTTCTCGTCTTGTTATAGCAGCTTTTGTATCAAATATTTCCTTCTTTTCGCGCTCCAGATCTACCAAAAGCGTATCTACTTTTTTCTGATGGTTTCCAACCTTCTGTTTTGCTAAATGAATAATCTCTTTATTCAATCCAATTTTTTGCGCAATTTCAAAGGCGTAAGAACTCCCCGGTTTTCCGATCTGCAAGATATAGAGCGGTTTCATGGCGACATTATCAAAAAGCATCGAAGCATTTTCTAAACCAGGTGTTTGATTTGCAAATACTTTCAGGTTCGAATAGTGCGTCGTCACCACACCGCGAATGTTCTTTTTATTTAAAGTTTCCAAAACAGCCTCTGCAATTGGTCCTCCAAATAATGGATCAGTACCCGTACCAAACTCATCAATTAATATAAGCGTTCGAGCATTCGCAAACTCTGTAAAATACTTCATCTTAGAAAGATGAGCACTATAAGTACTTAAATCGCTCTCTATCGACTGATCATCACCAATATCTGCAAAAATTTGCTTATAAATCCCCATTTTGGAGTGCGTATCAGCGGGTATTAATAATCCGGATTGCAACATGAGCTGCATCAATCCTACTGTTTTCATACAGACAGATTTACCTCCAGCATTAGGTCCTGACACCACGATAACCCGCTGTACATCGTCGATCTTGATATTTAGAGGAACGATTGTCCCGCGGTCGTGCCCAGCATTTAGTGTCAGTAAAGGATGCCGCGCATTCACTAAATTTATTTCAGCCTCTTTGGATAATTCAGGCATTTCCGCCTCAATATCTAACGCAAAAAGTGCTTTCGATCGAACAAAATCTACCTTAGTAAGTAAGCCATCATACGAAAGCATCAACGGTATATGCGGTCTCAATTTGGTTGTTAACTCGACTAAAATACGTATAATCTCACGTCGTCTTTCAAACTCCAAATCTCTAACCTTATTGTTCAGGTGAAATACTTCTTCAGGCTCTATGTAAGCAGTTTGTCCCGTAGCAGATTCATCATGAATCAGTCCTTTTACTTTACGTTTATTCTCAGCTAAGATAGGAATACAAAGACGGCCGTCTCGAATAGTCAAATTACCGTCAGCTGTCCATCCGCTGTTCTGCGCGCTTTTAAAAATGATATCAATTCTTTTACGTGCTTCCTGTTCTGCTTTCAAGATGCTTTGAGAGAGATCAAGCAACAGGCGTGAAGCATTGTGCTTCATTTTACCCCGATCATCAATGATCATTTCAATATCACGGATAATCTGCTTTTCAATAGGAAGATGTTCAAACAGTAATTCTAAATTAGGATACTGCCCTTCCCGATCATTGAAATATCGGATGATAGCATAAACAGTTTTCAACGAAAGAAGCACACGATGAAACTCCTCCTCCATTAAAAAGGCTCCTTCGACTTTAGCTTTTTCAACTAAAGCACGAATAGGATATAAATGATCAACTGGCAAAGCATCATCAGTTGTTAATAAATCTTTAAATTCATTCGTTTGACGTAAAAACTTGTCTATCTGATCAAATCGGGTTTGTGGCTGTATCTTATCAACCAAATTACGCCCCGACTCACTGATACATTTTTGTTTTATCAATTCCTTAATCTCGGCAAAACCGAGCTTATCACTTGCGTTATTAGGATAAATCATGTTTCTATTACTATTTATTTAACCGGTTCTGGAGAAAGAATCTCCATTTTTTGTTTGGCCTTTCGGTCCAGTAAAAGAGGTTGTTTAACAGGATTTTTCACCTCCTTTACATCAGTTTTAAGAGGTATGTCTTCAGAAGCCTTGACCGATTCAAGTTTAGGTCCCTGGCCATTTCGTATGGATTTGGCCTCAACTTTCTTAGTAGCAGTCGAATCGCTTTTGGAAGTAGCTGGTACAGACATATTTTTAAGTAAGAATGTACCTAGATTCAAATTACCTTTTAAACCCGATTTATTATAAAATTCTTGCGCGGCCTTTTTGTAATCCCATTTTACACTATCTTGTTTATAATTTAGGATTAGTTTTTTCTGCGACTCATAAAGTTCTTTAAAATCATTTATGCGAGTTAAACTATCTTGAAAATGTGCATTCTGTATAGAATCTTTTCGTCGAATAGAATCCATTCTGACCTGGTCAGTTTTGATATAACCGTCATTCATATTTTTCAGATTCTTACCGACCTCCTCATTTATCTTGTTCATCACTTCAGCATCACTACCATAAAAAGAAAGATTTTTCTTAAAAGAAGTGGAATCCAAATCATACTTTTTGAACGTATTGTCATATAACGGAAATATAACTCGCTTTGCGCTATCCGAGTTTAATGTTGACAGATAAGCATCAGTTATATAAATCTCCGTTAGGACCTTCACAAAATCCTTTTTTGGAATAATATCTTTCTCATTTGTACTTTTACAAGAAACAAATAAAAAAATCAGAGCAAGTACATTCAGTATTAATCGTTGCATTTCGTAATTTTGTACAAATTTATAAAAAGGCCTGACATTTGTCACCCTTTGAATTCTTAAATATACAATTATCATGAGTATTGCAAGCAACCTAGAAGCGATTAATTTAGAAGTTAAAGCGCTCGGCGTTCAACTAGTCGCTGTATCAAAAACAAAACCGAATGAAGATATCATGGAAGCCTATGAAGCTGGGCAACGTGTTTTTGGTGAAAACCTTGTTCAAGAACTTGTTGAAAAATATGAATCTTTACCAAAAGATATCGAATGGCATCTTATTGGTCACTTGCAAACAAATAAAGTTAAATACGTAGCTCCCTTTGTGACCTTAATCCATGCTGTTGATTCTTTCAAACTTCTGAAAGAAATCGATAAACAAGCCGCTAAAAACAAGCGTGTGATCGACTGCTTACTTCAGGTACACATTGCTGAAGAAGATACTAAATTTGGTTTTGACCATGCAGAATTAATTGAAATGTTACGCGATGAGGAATTTTTAGCTTTAAAACATGTCAACATCCGTGGCTTAATGGGTATTGCAACCAATACAGAGAATGAAAAAGAGATCAAAGAGGAGTTTTATGAGCTAAAATCATTATATGATGGTATCAAGGCAAGTTTCTATCGTAAAAACGAAAGTTTCGATACGCTGTCGATGGGTATGTCTTCTGATTACAAATTAGCAATAGAAAAGGGATCTAACATGATCCGGGTGGGAAGTACTATTTTTGGAAAACGCGTCATCAAACATTTTAAAAACAATGACTAAAGCAATTATTAGAACTGCTGTTGAAGCAGATTGTCCTGCAATGCTGGAATTAATTAAAGAACTTGCCATATTAGAAAAAGCACCCAATGAGGTAACGGTCTCTATGGAAGAGTTTATTGACGCCGGATTTGGGCAAAACCCAATATGGGGAGCTTTTATTGCAGAATTTGATGGGAAAATCGTCGGAATTTCACTATATTACATTCGTTATTCCACTTGGAAAGGAAGAAGGCTCTATCTTGAGGATTTAATTGTGACAGAAAGTATGCGTGGCTATGGAATTGGCAAACAACTTTTCGAAGAAACTATCAATTACGGCAAATCTAAAGGATATCAAGGCATGGTTTGGCAGGTTTTGGATTGGAATGAACCTGCTATTCAATTCTACCGAAAGTATAAAGCGGACTTCGATGCCGAATGGATTAATGTATCGATAACATATTAAAACAGAAAAGGACGGTTAAATTACATGAAACCAAAATACTATTTCAACCCCTCGATCATTTTTGCATTAATTGCCATTACTTCATGTACTGGTAACGATACGGCAAAAGAACAAAAGAAAGCTAGTGGTGATACGCTTCATTATGACATGAAAGAAGTGCATCGATATAGCAACTTTTTTGTGAAAGAAGGTGAAAAAATAGACACAACATTCTTCAGAGCTAAATATCCACAATTCAAGGATACCGTCATCAACACATTACTCAATCAATCGATTAATTTAGAAGGTGATTCGGAAATCAGTATTTCAGCCAAAAGATTCGTCGATGCATATGATGAATATGTAGAAGAAAATAGTGGCAGTTCTTCTGCAGCCTGGTTTCGGGATTTACAGGCAAAAGTATATCAAAATACCCCTAAGTTTATCAGCATAGAAACCAACCAAACCGAATATACCGGTGGTGCTCATGGTGACCATTTTACTCTTTTTACGCATTATGATATCAATTCAGATCAAAAAATAACATTAAACGATATCATAAATGAAGAAAATCAGAAAGAATTGATTAAAATTGCAGAAAAATACTTTCGCAAACTGGAAAATCTATCTGACAAAGAATCTTTAAATGACAAGTTCTTTTTTGAAGCTGGCAATTTTACCCTTGCAAACAATTTTGCTTTAGACAAAGAAGATCTACTTTTCTATTACAATGTATATGAAATTAAACCCTATTCTGGGGGAAACACGGCACTAAAAGTGCCATATAAGGATATAAAACACTTGATTTCAAACAAGGGTCTAGAATATATCAATAGTATTAATTAGCAATCAACCTCAACGTAATCCTATCCGATGCAAGTTTTTAAATTTGGTGGCGCATCAGTCAAAGATGCTGAAAGTGTAAAAAATTCAGCACATATTATCTCTAAATATAAAGTGGATGCTTTATTGGTCGTCGTATCGGCCATGGGTAAAACCACCAACTTATTAGAAGACGTAACAAAAGCATATCACCAAAATACAGGTGAAGCATTTGAAATACTTGAAAAAGCCAAAGCATTTCATTATAACATATTATCCGATTTATTCGAAGATTCCAATCATCCCATATTTGATGAAATCGCCAATTGTTTTGTCGAAATCGAATGGATATTAGAAGAAGAACCACAAGATTCTTTTGATTATTTATTTGATCAAATCGTTTCTACGGGTGAAATCGTTTCTTCCAAAATTCTAGCGGCTTATCTCAATCACATTGGTGTAAAAACCCAATGGCTAGATGCCCGCAACTACATCATGACCGATAACACCTATACCGAAGCGCAGGTTAACTGGGAAAAGACTGAAGCTATTATTCAAGCTGAGATCCCAAAAATCCTTAGCGAATATATCGGGGTCACACAAGGATTTATAGGCTCGACATCCGAAAATTTCACGACAACATTAGGTCGTGAAGGATCAGATTATTCGGCAGCAATCTTTGCAGCATGTTTAAATGCTGAACACGTGACAATCTGGAAGGATGTACCAGGTGTACTCAATGCCGATCCAAAATGGTTTGAAAAAACTGAATTGATACCTGAATTATCTTATACAGATGCAATTGAATTGACCTATTATGGAGCAACAGTTATTCATCCGAAAACAATTAAGCCACTTCAGAACAAAAATATCCAGTTAAATGTGCGGTCGTTCCTAAATCCGGAAGTACCAGGAACTAAGATCAAGAGCACAAATGTATCTTTACCTGTACCATCGTTTATTTTTAAGGTCAATCAAATTTTGATATCCATTTCACCACGTGACTTTTCATTTATTGTAGAAGATAATCTGCGCGATATTTTCAATTTGTTTCACCAATTCCGCATTAAAATCAATATGATGCACAACAGTGCAATCAATTTTTCAGTTGCTGTAGACGATACCGGTCAAAACATCCTGGAAGTGCTGGACGAATTAAAGAAAAAATTCAAAGTCAATATTGAAACTGGCCTAGAGCTTATCACCATCCGTTACTATAACCAAGAAACAATCAATAGAGTTTTAGTGGATAAACAGGTGATCAGCGAACTGAAAGATACCTATACTTGCCAGCTTCTTGTAAAAAAAATATAGATGAATACACTTATCCTTCAAAAGGAGGTTCAAGATTTTATTAATCAAAATGAATCAGAATCTTCCGCTAAATTAGCGCTAAAAAAATCTCCTTTTGAAGGAATTACCTCGTCTGAACTTGCAACACAAATAGATGGCAGACAGCGATGTCGCAAAAAAATTCCGCTCTGGGCAGAAACTGCGAACATATATTACCCCGATAAATTAAACTTAGAACAATGTTCTTCGGAAAAAACAGCGATATTCAAAGCATCACTAATTCCGGAAAACATCACTTTAATCGATATCACGAGCGGCTTTGGTATTGATGATTTTTACTTTTCAAAAAGAGCTAAAAAAGTAATTTCCTGTGAGATCAATCCGCAACTTGCACTCATATCTCAATACAATGCCAAGCAATTACAAGCTAAAAACATAGAAGTTATCGCTTCAGATGGAGTAGACTATATTGCTAAAAATAAAGATCTTAATATAGGGTATATATACATAGATCCTTCCCGCAGGGTGGCGCAGCAAAAAGTTTTTATGTTGAGTGATTGCGAACCCAACATCGTTTCCTTACAGGAAAACTTTCTACAAAGAGCAGCCCATATCATGATAAAAGTTGCTCCTCTTCTGGACATCACAGCAGCATTGTCTGAGCTAAACCATGTCAAGCAAATCTATGTCATTAGTCTGCAAAATGACTGTAAAGAGCTACTTTTCATTCAAGAAAGAGATTTTTCTGGTCAAACAGAGATTACCGCTGTCCGTATTTTCGGTGACAAAACACAACAATTCACATTCACACAGGCAGAAGAAACTGAAGCGGTCACTTCATTTTCAGCACCGCTGCGTTATCTTTATGAACCGGATGTATGTCTTACTAAAGCTGGTGCTTTTAAAAGTATAACCAAAGCATTTGATCTTAAAAAACTGCACCAACATACGCACCTATATAGTTCAGAAATTTACCAAGAAGATTTCTTAGGAAAAATTTATGAAATCATCGAAGTTATTCCGTTTTCCATCTTCAAAAAATCAAAAGAAAAATTAAGAACAAACGCTCTAGCTAGAAATTTCCCTTTAAAAACAGAAGTGCTAAAAAAGAAATTTAAAATTATGGACGGCGGTGAATTACATAGTTTTTTTACTACAGATCATACAGGAGAACTGATTGTCATCCACGCGACACGAAAATAGTAAAGCGACAATACCATTACATATTTACCTAAAATAAAGCATAATTTTATTATATGAGAAATATAGCTTTATCAGCTTTAGATCTTGCGCCAATCAAAAAAGGTTGCACAACGTCAGAAGCATATAACAGAACCATAAAAATAGCGCAACATATTGAGCAGTTAGGATATAAAAGAATCTGGGTAGCAGAACACCACAACATGGAATACATTGCCAGTTCAGCAACCTCGCTCGTTATTCAGCACATTGCAGCAAACACCAAAACCATTCGTGTTGGATCTGGAGGTATTATGCTACCGAACCATGCGCCCCTTGTCATTGCAGAGCAATTCGGTACCTTAGAGACTCTTTATCCAAATCGTATTGATCTTGGATTAGGCAGAGCTCCGGGAACGGACCAAGAAACAGCAATGGCATTACGTCGCAATAATTTTAATACAGCATACCAATTTCCACAGGATGTTGCGGCACTGCAACAATATTTTAGTGACAGTAATGTTGACTCCAAAGTAAGAGCTTTTCCGGCCGAAGGTCTAAACGTTCCTTTATATATTTTAGGATCCAGTACAGACAGTGCCTATTTAGCCGCCAGCCTTGGACTACCCTATGCATTTGCCGCACATTTTGCACCGGCACAACTGGCTCAAGCAAGCGCCATCTACCACCAGAACTTCAAACCGTCAGCTAGTCTTTCAGCACCATATTTTATTGTTTGTGTCAATGTAATTGCCGCGAAAACATTAGAAGAAGCCGAATTACAGTCAACAAGTGTAAAAAATTTATTTGCGGGGATTCTAACCAATACAAGAGCACCATTGTCACCTCCAACATTTGAGGTTATTTACAAAGGGATTCCAAGTATTGAACAAGCCGCAAACAATATGCTTTCCTGCAGCTTTATAGGAGACAAAGAGACCATCAGAAAGGAATTGGAACCGTTCATCGAAAAACTGCAAATCGATGAACTTATGGCCATATCTTATATTTATGATGATCAAAAATGTCTTGACTCATTCCGCATATTGAAAGAAGCATTAACAGATTAAGAAAGTTTATTTACATCGTGCATTAAAATTTCTATATTTAATTATTCAAATTATAATGCACGATGAAATATTTAAGCCTTACAGCACTATTTATAACACTTATTTTTCAGTCCTGTCAAAATCAGAGCCCGGTTAATAAGACAATTCCTAATGACACTGCCGCTAGTGAAATAACAAGCGACACAAATGCAGTGAGCAGGTCTAGCATCAAAACCTCTCCCAATAAAGAAGCATCCATATTTATGATAGATACCTATCGGATGGATGAGTATTCAGAAGATCCGAGCAAAATTTTAAATGAAGGATGGCTAGATCTTTATGAGGAAAAAGGAGAATATTACCTTGCAAAGGTCGATTATAAAATAGAAGATGGATTCAGTGAGTGTGCGGGAGTACCCACGAAAGGAGTAATTTCAAAAAGAAATTCCATCCTATTTCTCAATTTCCCTTTTTTAAAAGCAGGAAAAATTGAAAATCTAAAGATCACCAAAGCTGAAATATGGCCTAAAGAAACTGTTCAGTATAATTTTAACAACCAGAAATACTTGTTAAAAGGATATGGTGACATTGTAGGAACCAATATTCAAACAAATGACCAAAACCATGAAGAAGTCTTTCATGATGTTAAAAATTATAAATTAACATGTTCATTCAACGGAAACTCAGAAATAAACATGTTCAAAGCTGACCAATTTAATGACACTTTTATCAAAACATTATTTGTAGGAGATATTGATCGTGATGGAAAACTTGATTTTATTATTTCAACCCCGACCGATTACGAAGAAAACAGCATTATGCTTATCCTTTCATCTCAAATAAGAGATAACGATATGGAGAAAAGCAGCTATAAGCAAGATGTGCAATTTGATTGTTAACGATGAAAATAAAGGCGATCATACAGGATTTCAATCCGGTTCAAAAATGTATACTTTCATTTTCCTTTAGCATCCTAACAGCTGTTATTTGCTATTGTCTAAATATAAACCTCTTAATGAGTGCTATACTTTTTTGGATTACCTTTAGTTTGAGTTACAGCGCTGTGTCGTGGTTTATCTTTTACCAGATGCCCGTAAACCGAATTGTTAGAAAAGCGGCATCCGAAGACGGAAGCCGTCTATTTGTATCCATTTTCATTTTAATGGCAAGTTTTGCCTGTTTGTTTGCTGTACTTCTCATTATTATCACAGATAGTACGACGGATATGCCCAAGGGCGCAAGCATCAGCATCTGTGTATTAAGTATGATGAGCTCTTGGTTTTTGGTACATACGACCTATGTCTTCCATTACGCACATCTGTACTATGCAGACGGTGCCACTGGTAAAGGATTGGATTTCCCAGGAAATGAAAAACCTGATTATATGGACTTTGCATACTTTTCATTTGTGCTCGGTTGTACATTTCAAGTTTCAGATATTGAAGTTTCGTCACGAAAAATTAGAAGAGTGGTTCTATTTCATGGATTACTCGCTTTCGCTTTAAATACATTTGTTGTTGCATTAACAATAAATATTATTTCCGGCCTTATACATTAACCAAAAAATTTGTACTGGCTACAGACCCTTTCTGGATCAATACAAAAAAATCAAATAGCATACCGTTCTAAAAGCGAAGCCTTGTTACAAAATGTCCTATAAGAAGAAAACGCACCCATCGAGCGATGGTGTGCGTTTCTAATTGAAAGGGAATTGAAAGGAATCTTTATAATTTCTCTGCATGTTGTGAAATATCCATACCTAATAACTCCTCCTCTTCAGATGCACGAAGGGGTGAAATCAGATCTGTTATTTTCAACAATAAGAAAGCAACAATTAAAATAAAAGCAGCGGACGCAAACAAACCAATTATATGCGCCTTAAATAGGGTTATTTCACCAAAAAATAAACCGTTATGTTCAACAACACCATTAATTTTTTTATGAGCAAATACGCCTGTCAAAATCATCCCTACAATACCTCCAACACCATGACAAGGAAAAACATCTAACGTATCATCGACCTTTGAACGGGTACGCCAATCGACCACAAGGCGACTTACAATTGCCGCTACAGCACCAATTACTAATGAATGAGGAACAGTTACAAACCCGGCGGCCGGCGTAATCGCAACCAGACCCACTACTAGACCAATACAGGTTCCCATTGCAGATGGTTTAGTACCACGGATAGCATCAAAGAAAATCCAGGTAAGTGCAGCTGCTGCCGAAGCCGTCATTGTTGTTGATAGTGCCGTCGAAGCAAGGCTAGAAGCAGAAAAGGCAGAACCTGCATTAAAACCAAACCAGCCAAACCACAGCATACCGGTACCGAGCAATACATAGGTTACACGTGCAGGTGTATGATGACCAGGTTCTCTACCCTGTTTTAAGTAAATCGCTGAAGCCAGTGCTGTTAAGCCCGCTGACATATGTACGACAGTTCCTCCGGCAAAATCCAAAACACCCAGCTTAAACAATAAGCCATCAGGATGCCAGGTAGCATGTGCCAAAGGAGCATAAATGAAGACGAAAAATAAACAGATGAACAAAATATAAGATGTAAAACGGATGCGCTCTGCAAAAGCCCCCGTAATAAGCGCCGGTGTAATGATCGCAAATTTCAATTGAAACATAGCAAACAGTGCAAATGGAATCGTTGGAGCACCCACCCAAGGTTTACCATCAATTACATGATCAAACATAAAATACGTCATCGGATTACCGATGAAACCTCCGATACTATCTCCAAATACTAAACTGAAACCAAAAACAACCCAAATAACACTAACAACAGCCATACAGATGAAACTTTGAAGCATCGTTGAAATAACATTCTTCTTTCTTACCATTCCACCATAAAAATACGCTAAACCTGGTGTCATAATTAGCACTAATGCCGTTGAAGTCAACATCCATGCTATATCAGCTCCATTATATTCATAATTTCCATCATTTTTAGGTAAAGAAGGGAAAAATAGCGCCATTAAAACTATTATTACCATAAAATAGAAAGGAATCGCTGTTTTTTTAATCATTTTTAATTGTTTTGTTAATCAATATCCAAATTAAGGTAAAAATTACAGTAAAAACAATATTTATTTCAAATATTTTCAAATAAAACATCAAAATTATACAAAAACACAAACAACAACAGATATATAATGCATTTTACTCAACATAAAACAGAAAAAGGGGGTAGAAACTTAATTCTACCCCCTTTAACAAGACTTATATAACAAAAAACTACATTTGTCTACTTGATATTATCTTAATAATACTTACTTAAGCACCAATTTGCTTATCCAGTTTCTCACTTAACACTGATTTTGGCACAGCACCGATTTGTTTATCGACAATCTCACCATTTTTGAAGAATAATAACGCAGGAATATTACGAATTCCAAAACGAACTGAAATTTCTGGGTTTTCATCAACATTTACTTTTCCGATTACCGCTGTATCAGCATAATCCTTAGCCAACTCTTCTACAATTGGACCTACCATACGACATGGACCACACCACTCTGCCCAAAAGTCAATTAAAACTGGTTTGTCTGATTTCAACACAACTTCTTCAAAGTTGCTATCTGTAATTTCTAAAGCCATATTTTTATTTTTTTAACCGAAGTTATTTGATAATTATTATTTACTCATTTATAAGAACAAATATAATAAAGATGTCCGTAATATAAGTGTAATATTAAATTGACACCATTTAATTCAATCGGTAATTTACACCTTCAAACTGCTCTATAGCCTCTAAGAACTCATTTGTCAAGTTGATACGCTTTAATTTCGCAGGCATCTCAATAGAAATTTCATCCTGCGGATCCCAAATTTTGAAACGCAGTTGACAATTCGGGACCACCCCTTCGATCTCATTTGAATCCAGCACTTGCTTCATCTCCTCCAAAAATAGATCATTTAATGCTGGCAATGCAATATTAATGGTGAAAATTTTAGCCATTTTCTCTCTCAAATCCGACAATAGCTGAATACCCTTGATCTCAAAACCCCAGTTCCCAACTTGTTTAAACCTTTCCTGCACCAAACCTCGGAGCTGCACAAAATAGCCTTCTTCAAGATACCCCTTGAACTTCACATAATCTTCACCAAAAACCATTATTTCATAAGAATCTGAATAATCCTCAATAATGAAAGAACCAAAAGGCTTACCCGATTTTGCAATACGATGGTTGGCAAGAGCAATAATACCACCGATAACAACCTCCTTATTTTTTATCCGATTAAAATCCAACAAAACATCTTCTTCAACTTCAGAAGCCTTAACCTTATTGATTAACTGCAGATCACTCACTTTGTTTTGACAGAAATGCTTAATCTCAAACTTATAGTTATCCAAGGGATGACTAGTCAGATAAATACCGATTACCTCTTTCTCGTACTTTAATTTTTCGATCAAACCCCATTGTGGACAAGAAGCTAATACAGGTTCTGGAAGCTCAGCCGCACCATCTCCACCAAATAAACTTACCTGAGCCGAATTTTCATTTTCCTTGAATCGCTGTGCAAACTTAATCGCTTTTTCCAAACCCGTGGAATTATCTTCACTGTGAAAATATTGAGCACGGTGCATATTTTGAAAACCATCAAATCCACCCGCATAAGCTAAACTTTCAAAAGCTTTTTTATTAGCTGCACGCAGATCAATCCGTTTTGCCAAATCAAAAACCGATTTATAGGGTCCCTTTGCACGTGTCTGTACAATCGTATCAACCGCTCCTGCTCCCACACCTTTAACAGCTCCCATTCCAAATCGGATCGCACCACGATCATTCACAGTAAATTTATAATGTGACTCATTCACATCTGGAGCCAATACTTCAAGTCCCATGCGCTTACACTCCTCCATAAAGAAAGTGACCTGCTTGATATCATTCATGTTATTTGAAAGTACAGCTGCCATGTATTCCGCTGGAAAATGCGCTTTCAGATAAGCAGTTTGATAAGCAATCCAAGCATAACAGGTAGAGTGCGATTTATTAAAGGCATAACTTGCAAAAGCCTCCCAATCTGTCCAAATTTTTTCTAATACTTTCGGGTTATGTCCCTTTTCAGCAGCCTGAGCAACAAACTTAGGTTTCATCTTATCCAAAACCGCTTTTTGCTTCTTACCCATAGCTTTACGCAATACATCGGCATCACCTTTGGAGAATCCTGCCAATTTCTGAGAAAGAAGCATCACCTGCTCTTGATATACAGTAATACCATATGTTTCCTGCAAATATTCCTCACAAGCATCTAGATCATAAATAATAGGCTCTGTCCCGTGCTTACGCTTGATAAAACTGGGTATATACTCCATTGGTCCAGGTCTATAAAGGGCATTCATAGCAATTAAATCCGCAAAAACCGTTGGTTTCAGATCTTTCATATGCTTCTGCATACCCGGAGATTCATATTGGAATACCCCAACCGTTTCTCCTCTTTGGAATAACTCGTAAGTCAATTGATCATCAATAGGAAATTCATCGGGATCTAATTCCAACCCATTACTCAACTTCACGTTAGCGACCGTATCCTTTATTAAGGTCAATGTTTTTAACCCTAAAAAGTCCATTTTCAACAAACCTGCAGATTCAACAACAGAGTTATCAAACTGTGTCACATACAGATCTGAATCTTTTGCTAATGATACAGGAACAAAATTCGTGATATCGTCAGGAGTAATAATTACCCCACAAGCATGGATACCTGTATTACGCATTGAACCTTCCAATACGCGTGCCTGCTTAATCGTTTCCGCTTCAAGACCCGCACCTTCCGATATGGCGATCAGACGATTAACAGCTTCCAGTTCATCTGCGCGCAAAGTCTCTTTCAACGCTTTTTCATCCATATTGAAGATCTTTGCCAGCTTCAAATTTGGAATCAGTTTTGCAATTTCATTGGCTTCCTGCAATGGCAGATCCAGTACACGAGCCGTATCTTTAATAGACGATTTGGCAGCCATAGTACCATATGTAATAATCTGGGCTACTTGCGAAGCTCCATATTTATCAATTACATACTGCATCACGCGACCACGACCCTCATCGTCAAAGTCAATATCAATATCGGGCATCGACACACGATCGGGATTTAAGAAACGCTCAAATAGCAAATCGTATTGTATCGGATCCAAATTTGTAATTCCTAAACAGTATGCTACGGCAGATCCAGCGGCAGAACCACGACCTGGGCCAACAGAAACGCCCATTTTACGAGCTTCAGCAATAAAATCCTGTACAATCAAAAAATATCCAGGATAACCGGTCTTCTCAATGGTAGTTAACTCAAAGTCCAGGCGCTCCATGATATCGTCTGTTACACCCTGCTTGTAACGACGCTTAGCTCCTTCTATGGTTAGATGTCTTAAATACTTATTTTCACCCCTCTTACCATGATCTTCCTGATCTTCTGCAACCTGAAATTCCTCAGGGATATCAAAAGCCGGTAAAAGAACGTCACGGTATAAAGTAAAGATTTCAATTTTATCGACGATCTCCTGAATATTGATAATCGCATCTGGTATATCCTTAAATAGCTTCTTCATTTCTGAAGCAGGTTTGAAGTAATATTCCTGATTAGGTAATCCAAACCTAAAACCTCGCCCCCGTCCTTTCGGTGTGCTCAACTTTTCACCATCCTTCACGCACAACAAAATATCATGGGCGTGAGCATCAGGCTTATTGATATAATAGGTATTATTCGTCGCAATCAGCTTTACATCATGTTTACGAGCCAAACTGACTAGCGTCGTATTTACGCGGTCTTCATCCTCCTGACCATGGCGCATCATTTCAATATAAAAATCATTCCCAAACTGCTCTTTCCACCAGATCAAAGCTTCTTCAGCCTGATTTTCACCGATATTAAGCACTTTATTGGGCACCTCTCCTTGAAGATTCCCAGACAGGACAATTAAATCCTCTTTATATTGCTCAACAACCTTTCTGTCAATACGAGGTACATAATAAAACCCTTCCGTATAGGCTACTGAGGCCATTTTAGCCAGGTTATGATAACCTTTTTTATTTTTCGCTAAAAAGACAATCTGATAACCATTATCTTTTCTTTTCTTATCAAAATGATCATCACATACGAAAAACTCACAACCCACAATAGGTTTGATTATTTTCTCCGTAGGACTTTCTCCAGCAGCTTCTAATTCTTCATTTTTTGCTTTCGCCGCTTTATTATGATCGCCTACTTTAGAAACAAAATGAAAAGCACCCATCATATTACCATGATCGGTCAATGCAACAGCTGGCATGCGATATTTCGCAGCAGTATCCACCAAATTAGCTATAGAAATTGTTGATTGCAGGACCGAAAACTGAGAATGATTATGTAGATGTGCAAAATAGGCATTTTCAAAATCATTCAGCACATCATGATCAATCACAACTTCCTGACCACCAGCTGGCTGACTACGCTTTCTAATTTCATCTGAAGCAGCCTTCAGATTCACGTGCTTCAAACCAACAGTTGGAATTACTGATGGGTTTTGCTGTTTAAAATCTACAAAATATCCTGTATCAGTCTGTAACTGATCAACAGTAAAAACTTCCCTTCTAACTAATTCAAAAAAACAACGTGTAGTTGCTTCCACATCGGCAGTTGCATTATGTGCTTCAGCAAAGGGAACTCCAAATAGATACGAATGAAGTTCAGTTAAATTTGGTAATTTAAAACGACCTCCACGTCCACCAGGCAATTGCAGCAAAGCAGCTGTAACCTCAGTACAGGTATCCAAGATAGGCATTTCACCCATAGGAGATTGAACATCATAACGATAGAATTCGCTACCCATAATATTCAAATCAAAACCAATATTTTGACCTACAATAAATTTGGCTTTAGCTAATGCTTCATTAAACTTAACCAGAACATCTTGAATGGGAACACCCTGTTCTGTCGCTAACTCGGTCGAAATACCATGAATTTTCTCGGAGTCATAAGGAATATTGTAACCATCCGGCTTGATCAGATAATCCTCATGCTCAAGCAGATTACCCATTTCATCATGTAACTGCCAAGCTATTTGAATACATCTGGGCCAATTATCAGTATCTGTAATCGGCGCATCCCAACGTTTGGGTAATCCTGTTGTTTCCGTATCAAATATAATGTACATACCTTAATTCTTTATTCTTTCCTAAACAGCTAAATATCAACAACTAAAAGACTTTCAAACAGATTAAAACAGACCTGTTTAAAAGTTTACTAATTTACAAATTTATTCCTCACTAAAGCTGAAAAACAAGTCATTTTACTAAAAAAAATAAGCTCATTTTTCATCTTTTCGCACCCCTCTTATCCTGCTCAAACAAAAACTGCGTTGTACAAAAAAAGCAATGAACTTAAGCCATCATTTTAAATGCTTTTACTAATTCACTAACAGCCTGATCTAATTCATTTTCAGACAAGGATGCAAAGCCAAATCGAAATGCATTTTGAGTTTCATCGATACGAACAATTTCAAGCGAACAGTTCAAAAGTAAATCATTCACCAAAAACGGAGGCTTTAACCGCACCCAAATGGCCATTCCACCAGCAGGCAAGGAGAAATAAATATAATTACCTAATCGATCCCGTAAAAGCTGATCCAAATAATCCCTTCGTATTTTATAGCAACGTCGTGCTTTTTTTAAGTATCTGTTCAACTCTCCCTCTTTAATTAACTCGGCTAAAGCATGTTGCATATAACCATCTCCTCCCACATCAATTATCTTTCTATAGGCAGTACACTGCGCAATGAATTTTTCTGGAGCAACCATAAAACCAATACGGATGGAAGGATCTAAGATTTTGGAAAAAGAACCGATATAGATAACATGCCCCTGATGATTACTACTGGCCAATGGTAAATAAGGAGATGAGGTATAATGATAATCATAGTCATAATCATCTTCAATAATCACAAATCCATACTGTTCAGCTAATGCTAATAATTTCATTCTACGCTCTACCGAAAGCGTAACTGTGGTGGGATAATGATGATGTGGTATAACATATATCAAGCTGATTTTTTTCAACTTACACCAAGCTTCCACGGCATCCGTATCAATACCATCCTCATCAACCGATACCGAAATAACCGATGCTCCGGTATCTTTAAAAACCTGATTTGCCAACGGATAGTTGGGTTCACCAACAAGCACATGTGAACTATTATCCAGTAAAAGTTGTGCTGCCAAATATATACTCATTTGCGCTCCATGAGTAATCAGCACATGTTCCACCCCCATAGTGAGACCTCGAGATTCGATCAGATGATTCGCCAATTGCTCGCGAAGCTTGAGCACACCTTGCCCCGTACCAATATTTGCAATCTTCGAAATTGTTTTCCGGTTTGTAAAAGTCCGATAGGTCTTCAATAAATCATCAATTGGTGACAATCGTATATCAGGATATCCGTCATCAATAAGCACCTTATCAAATCTTTCCGCGATTTCAACCGACACTTCTGGCTGAGATTTTTTATACGAAATGGGAAGATCTTTTCCGTACCCCGTACGCACGAATGGCCTATTCCATTTTTGGGCCTTTAAAATTGGGATAAAGTTTGAAACAGCAACATATTTACGCGGTTCCACAATAATCCAGTCCTGAGACTGGAGCTCTTCGTAAGCAGCGATCACTGTTTTACGGTGAACAGCAAGATTTTTTGCCAAATCACGACTGCTGGGCAGATGTGCCCCAGGTTTTAAAACCCCATCGCTGATCGCATTAATGATTGAAATCGAAATCTGCCTGTATAGGGCAATATTACTCGATTTATCAATGGTTATAATATGTTCAAAAGGAAGCATACTGGACTACTTAATTACTTAAAACTGGAGCACAAAGGTAGTCCTATTTAAGAGTAATTTTGTCATAACAATTAAAAAAAGAAAATATGAAATCAGAAATTAGACAAGCAACATTAGCAAACCTTGACGAAACAGCAGTATTATTTGATTTATACCGTGTTTTTTATCGTCAGCAACCAGATCTTGAAAAAGGAAAAGCTTTTCTTAAAGAAAGATTTGTAAATAGCGAATCGACGATCTTCTTAATCTATGTGGATAATCAAGCAGTAGGATTTGTACAGCTTTATAAACTTTTCCATTATACCAAACTTGCTAAACAATGGTTATTAAGTGACTTATATGTACACCCGGACTATCGCGGCCAAGGTCTATCGATAGCGCTTATTGATCGCAGTAAATTATGGTGCGAAGAAACAAATGCTTGTGGACTAATGCTGGAAACAGAAAAAACAAACATAGTCGGCAATAAGTTATATCCGAAATGCGGATTTGAATATGATGGACTACACAATTATTATCACTGGTGGAAATAAACATACTGGAATGGCGAACGTAAAACGTTCGTCATTCTTCAAAAATTAAACTCAAGCTTTACTCAAAAATTAATAAATTGCCACCATGAATATTTCCGATCTGATTATTACTAAGAACGAGCAGACTGAACTGGCTAATATTTTTCTTAATCAAGAGAACAATGCTTCCATACAGCAGTTAATAAAAGAATATACCTACAGCGAAGAGCTCCTTCAATATGGACTACCTGTAAACAATAAAATCCTCTTGCATGGAAGTTCCGGATGTGGTAAAACAACAACCGCCAAAGCAATCGCGCAAACACTGGGAAAACCTATTTTAACACTAAACCTCAGTACAATCGTCTGTTCCCGTATTGGCGAAACATCTCAAAACATAAAGCAAATATTTGATAAAGCGGCCCGCGAAAAGGCTGTCCTATTCCTAGATGAGTTTGATCAAATTGCAAAAGCAAGAGGTAATGACGACAAAGATGTTGGGGAGATGAGACGCCTGGTAAATACACTGATTCAACTCATCGATTATTTACCACAGACCGTATTACTGATCGCTGCAACGAACCATGTATCCATTATTGATAAAGCATTGCTGCGCCGATTTCAATTACAGATCAGCTATGATTTACCATCACAGTTAGAATTAGACAAGTATTATGATAAGCTTGTCGAAAAATTCCCTGCAGATATTAAACAGTTTCAAAGAAAATACGAGATATCCTATGCAGAAGCTCGCGATCATGCTTTCATACAAGTTAAGGCAAGTCTGATAGCAAAATTGGAAAAACAATAAAATCACGATGATATGACTAACACAACCTTAGAGAATCTGAAAGTAATTGAAGATAAAATCAAAGCATGTTGCCTGCTAAACAATCGTGACCCCAAAGAAGTCAAACTATTGTTAGCGACTAAAACAGTTCCGGCAAATCGTATAAAAACGGCTTTACTCGCAGGATATACATTAATTGCAGAAAATAAAGTTCAAGAATTAAGGGACAAATATGACGATTTAAAAAATATCCCGCATACCAATCATTTTATAGGCCATTTACAAACCAATAAAATCAAATACATACTCCAGCATGATGTCACTTGTGTGCAATCTATAGATCGGTTTGATCTAGCCCAAAAAATAAATCAAAGATTACAACTTGAAAATCGAACGATAGACATTTTAATCCAAGTGAATACTTCCATGGAAGAAAGTAAATTTGGCATATCACCTGATAAAGCCATTGATCTGATACGACAGATAGCCATATTAGAAAATGTAAAAATTAAAGGGCTCATGACCATTGGTCTATTCAGCGCAGAAGAAGATAAAATTCGTGCCTGTTTCCGATTATTGAAAAACCTCCAGCAAGACATTATCAAAGCTGAAATCCCTGGCGTCGAAATGACAGAATTGTCCATGGGTATGAGTGGCGATTATGAAATTGCTATTGCCGAAGGAGCAACAATTGTACGCATAGGGACAGCAGTATTTGGAAAGCGGATATATCCAGACTCCCACTATTGGGACGAAAGTAAAAACTAATATCACAAAAAAGGCTTTCCAATGAAAGCCCTTTATATCCTGTTATAATTAAGAATTATTTTGCATCCAAAATAATAACCTCAACTCGTCTATTCTTTTGACGACCTTCTGGAGTTTTATTATCTGCTACAGGTTTAGTCTGACCAATACCCTTTGCCGCGATTCTAGACTCTGCAATTCCAGCATCTACCAAAAACTTTTTAACCGAGTTAGCTCTCTTTTCAGCTAACCATTGATTATACTCCACAGTACCTGTCGCATCTGTATGCCCATCAACACGGATCTTACTTTTATTTTCTTTTAAAAGTGTTGCCAATTTACTCAATTCCGCTTTAGCTTTTTCTGTTAAATAAGAAGAGTTTGTCGGAAATAGCAAATCTGATGAAATCGTAAATTTAATTCCTTCATCTGTACGAGTAGCATCTTCAAAATCACGTTTAACGTTTTTCAATCCATCATCAGTACCATCAATACTAACAACAGCACCTGGATTAACAATTACAGCTTGTTGTTTACATGAAAACAAAGAAATTGAACAAAGCAAAGCAACAGCAATACTATTTATTTTTTTAATCATCGAATGTTTAGATTATTTATGAAAGCAAAAACTAACTGTAAAGATATAAAAAAAAGTGAACTCAAGAAAAACAGAAAGGGATACAGATCTTAGACATAACGCTACAAGATCTTGTATCCCTTTAATTCGTTCAGCAGTTTCGCTTATTTCTTATGATAGATCTTTTTAATAGTTGCATTGATCTCCGGTATCTGGTTATACAATTTCCAGATCAATCCAGATTTTGCATTCTCCATTAAAACAGCCACACTCGCCTGATTTTTCGCATTAAAACCATCGGAAACATCATTATTTTTCAAATCAATCCAAGATCTAAAACCATATTGGGTAAACAGCACCTTAGCATATTGATCATAAAATTTGCGCAAAGATTTTTGACCGATCTCCTGTTCGAAAGCAACAGCCGAAATTGCGATTGCTGGATTCACTAAATAATGCCCCACGCTATCGCTCGGATTCTGTACTCCCCAAATATCTGTATAACTAGATCCCAGGTTCAATTCATTATCCCTTCTTTTATAAGCTAAAATATAATTACTTGCTAGCTCACCATAATCGACATAACCATCGTATTTTCCTCTCGGATCTAAGGTTAAAAATGGTTTATAAAACTCAATTAAACTTTTATTTAAATCGCCAATTGCAATTTTTTTACCATACAGCATATGTTTTTCAAAGATCAAACTATCTTCAAAGGATACGGGGGTAGCTGGTTGCACCTGCGGTATCATAAGCCCACCATTCATATGCGAAGCAGCACCTTGATCAACTGTCGATGGAGATAAACGAAGTAAACTATCCGCTAGAGGTAATTTTTTAGCATATCCATTCAGGTAACTCGCTTCCGTCAATGGATAAGTCGGAGAAGACATCGCTAATAAATAAGCACTTAAACCATCATTCAAGCCGTTTAAAACTTTAGACTGATAGGTGCTATCTACAGCTGACCATCGATCCATCAGTGCATCAGGATTTGACTTTGATGTTAGCTTTTGCCAATTCACCCGTTTCCACAATTTCGTTACATCCTCTCTAAAATTCTGTTCATCAGCAACATCTTTTGAGAAGTATTCCCGAGCAACAAGCAATCCTTCCATAAGTTTTGCCGTCGCTTTAACATCATACATCTGTACGCCATCAGTATAAAATGGTACGCCTTCCCTTCCATCATAAAATGCCGTAAATACACCCTCATGATGCTGAGCCTTGTTTAAAAACTTCATCATCCTACTCAAACGCAACAATAAAGCTTGACGCGAAATAACATTGTTTTCAGCACCAACCAATAATGAAAGAATCGCATAACCCGATTCTTCTATAGAAACGATCGCCTTTTTATTTGATTTATTAGGTAGAAAAAGACCACTGTTGATGTCATAGTTCTCAATAAAATAATTGACATTCGTCAATTTAATCAAATTAGACAGTTCTAAATCACTTGCAGGTTTGGTTTGAACTTCTTTTACCGAAGAAAATGGAGATTCCAGATAATCATAATCTACCCATGCGATCTTATAGTAATATTTTTTATTGTATTCATCGACAAGATCATAGCATTTTTGCATAAAGACAGGACGGATGGCAATCGCTTTAAAATCAACATTATCTGTCGATCTGTAAATTTTTATATACCGGATACTTGGTGTTAACGGCAGTTGCCATTGAAGCTCCACCTGCTTATCAATACTGGTTACCTGTGACAGAATAGCTCCTGAAGACAACTTGACACGTGAAGGATTTTTAGGCAAAAACTCCAATTGATCTAAAAACAACTGATGCGTCATCTCATCAGTTCCGTTTTGATGAAAAACCACTTCAGAAACTGCTTCCCCTGCTTTTAAATTTCCAAATTTTGACAAGGGTATCTCTATATTAAGCCAAGTATCATGATCAAAATCATCTATAAATGGGGAAAGTTCTAAAATATTAGTTTCAGAACCATTTTGAAGCAATTGAATTTTCGGAAGAGTTTTTTCTTTCGTATGCGGTGTTTGCACATACATTTTAATTGTCAGCACATCACTGGCCTGGACCTGATAATTGATCTTATGGCGATCATTTAGTAAAGCAACCTTCCAATTTCCAGCATTTGATGACAAATAACGGAGTGAAAGTGAATTTCCTGGAGTAAAAAATAAAGAATCTGTAGTCGGTAAATTTTTCTTTACATTCTGTACCCAACTGTCTCCCGAATATTCCACCAAGCTTTTGGCATAGTTACCTGACAAGAGACTGTTCTCAAACACAACTTCAGGATAAGTTTGTGCAGACAAGGTTGTTGCAGAAGAAATAGATAAACCGATTATGAATAGTAATTTTTTTGACATGCGCATAAATTGATAATAAACATCAAACAAAAAGTAAGCCATCTATACTTTAATGAATCACAAATGTAATAAAGGATTTCCAATGTAAATGTCATACGTAATTTTAATTTCGGAAAAAATGCACTA
The DNA here is from genome assembly GCF_042686355.1 of Sphingobacterium anhuiense. Taxonomy (NCBI): domain Bacteria; kingdom Pseudomonadati; phylum Bacteroidota; class Sphingobacteriia; order Sphingobacteriales; family Sphingobacteriaceae; genus Sphingobacterium; species Sphingobacterium anhuiense. The sequence goes on along the minus strand of NZ_JBHUPE010000004.1, from coordinate 604,230 downwards.
ATTTAGCCATCTGATTTTTTCATAACAACTTTATATGAAAACTACATTTGAATTTGAAAAGCCAATTGCAGATTTGCAATTGCAGATAGAAAAAGTGGAACAAGTTGCCGTAAAGACGAAAGTCGATATGAGTGCAACTGTGTTAGAGCTACAAGAAAAACTAGCGAACGCTGAAAAAGAGATATACGGTAATTTGTCTGGTTGGGAAAATGTGCAGATGTCGCGTCATCCGGAGAGACCTCAAACATTTGATTACATTAACATGATCTGTGATGATTTTATCGAATTACACGGAGATCGTACTGTAAGAGATGATAAAGCCATCGTCGGTGGATTTGCATCAATCGGAGGTCAATCAGTTATGGTTATCGGGCATCAAAAAGGAAAAAATACCAAAGAGCGTCAATACCGCAACTTTGGTATGGCTAACCCTGAAGGATACCGTAAAGCTCTTCGCTTAATGAAAATGGCAGAAAAATTCAACAAACCTGTCGTTACATTGATCGATACAATGGGTGCATACCCAGGTTTGGAAGCTGAAGAAAGAGGTCAAGGAGAAGCCATAGCACGCAACTTACTGGAAATGTCGGTACTAAAGGTGCCTATTATCTGCGTAGTAATCGGGGAAGGTGCTTCTGGTGGTGCATTGGGTATCGGTATCGGTGATCGTGTATACATGCTAGAGCATACCTGGTATTCTGTCATCTCTCCTGAATCTTGTTCCTCTATCCTATGGAGAAGCTGGGACCACAAAGAAAAGGCGGCAGAGGCACTAAAATTAACCTCAAAAGACATGTTAGGTAATGGTCTAATTGATGGTATCATTAAAGAACCATTAGGTGGAGCACATCAAAACCCTGAATTAGCGGCCGAGTTATTAAAAGCAAAATTGGTTGAAGATCTAGCAATCCTGACCGCCAAAGACGAGGATGTTTTAGTGGACGAACGTATTGCGAAATTTAGCAAAATGGGTGTAGTTGTTGAATAACATCACCATTCACAAGTAAAATAAAAGGGATGCTTTCAGAAAAAGTGTCCCTTTTATTTTGTTCCGCCCCTCTCCAGTAAAGAAAATAGAAAAAATAAGATTTTAAAAAAGAATACGTTACAACATATTTCAAAAAAAACAGCAAATATATTTGTTCCCTTTGCTAGATTTTTCTAGCTTTGCATCACTCCAAACAACGAAGGAAACTTCATAAGAGTAAGATTCCGTAGCTCAGCTGGTAGAGCAATACACTTTTAATGTATGGGTCCTGGGTTCGAATCCCAGCGGGATCACAAAAGAAAAGCTAATCGTAAGATTAGCTTTTCTTTTGTATAAAACGGTTAAATTCGAATATCACTCCCTGCTTTTATCAATCAATCATTGGATCTTGTAATGCTATAAATGATACGATCATCAGCTATACCATTTACAATAAAAATGAACTTGATGCAGTCATCTGTTGACTACTGTTATGTAGAAATAAGATCTAAATATCAAGAGAAAGAGTGCATAATCATACGAGTAATTCCAATGCTCATTATTAAAACAAACGAAGCGTAAGGAATTCATTAAGTACAAGTGAAAATTTACCTGACAAATAATTTATTCTAATGAAAAAATCAAATAAGGCCATATCAGCGGCATTACTATCTATGGTCAGTGTCCAAGGTGGTGCCTCTATCGCTAAACATCTTTTTCCTGCCATAGGAGCAACAGGAACAAGTATGTTGAGAATTGGCCTGTCTACCGTATTGCTAAATATTATAAATCGTCCTAAATTCTTTCAATTCACGAAACAACAATGGTTATATTGCGCTATTTATGGAATAGGAATTGCCGCAATGAATCTTATTTTTTATTTAGCCATCCAACGCATCCCCTTAGGACTGGCTGTAACGGTAGAATTTATAGGTCCACTTTTTCTAGCTTTATCTTTATCCCGAAAATGGTTAGACGTCCTTTGGGGACTGCTCGCTTGTGCAGGTATCCTATTTATTGTTCCATGGCAAAGTAACAATATAGATCTAATAGGACTTCTTCTCGCATTTCTAGCAGGTATATTTTGGGCAGTATACATTGTTATGGGCAGCAAGGTGACCGGCATTATGCCAGGAAAAGACGCTGTAAGCACGGGAATGCTATTTGCAACCCTAATTATTATACCCTTTGCCCTATGGGATGGTGGTATTTTTAATCTTACCCCAATGCTGTTTTTAAAAGGACTTGGCGTCGCTGTACTTTCTAGCGCAGTACCATTTTCACTAGATTTAGTGGCTTTAAAAAGACTTCCAGCAAAAACATTTAGTATTTTAACAAGTTTGCAACCGGCATTTGCCGCCCTATCAGGTATGATATTCTTATCAGAACGTCTTACTCCGTTACAATGGATTTCCGTTGCTTGCGTTATAAGCGCAAGTATGGGCGCTACTATTTTCAGCAAAACGAAACAACAGATCGAAGAATAATTAAGAACGATTTACCCTACATACGAACAATATTACAAAAGCGCTATCTCCTGATAGCGCTTTTTTTATGTCAATCGAATAAGAAATAAGTTATAGAAACAAATCGACCATAAACTAAAAGAAATAAAATCAATGAAAACCCGTTAAAATAAACGGATATATTATTTTATCTTTATTATCGATATCATATCGTCACTCAAATCTAAATTTAGTACCATGAATAATTTCGATTGGACATCATTTACAAAACGTATCGCGATTAAAGCCTCTCTTTCCGAGATTTATGAAGCTTGGTCTGTTGCGGCGAATTTAGAAAGATGGTTTTTGGAACGTGTCATTTTTCGTGATGGAGCAGGAAATCAGCTTGAACAGATCAACCCAGAAGAAAGCGGCATGCAGTACGATTGGTATTGGTACCTGGATCCGACGCCCATGCATGGAGAAATCCTTAAAGCAAATGGTAAAGATTTTCTCCAGTTTACATTTGAAGGCACCAGTTTGGTTGATGTGACATTAAGTACACTTCATGAGTATGTTATCGTAGAATTACGGCATCACCATATTCCACAGGACGATCACTCAAAGCAATACATTCGTCTGGGATGCTCTAATGGTTGGGCATTCTATTTACATAATTTGAAATCAGTATACGAAGGAGGTCTCGACCTTCGTAATAAAGACCCTAGAATCGGTAATATGATCAACAATTGATAATTGCCAAATCTTTAGCTATATCATGATATAATATACGTAAAATCTAATGCGACAAAAAGAGCACTTTTATCCCATACACTTTCATTAAAACAATTTATTAAATTGTCAATAACATGAAAAATAATGATTCTCGAAACATTACGTGCATTAACGATACACTAAGTTTTATTGAAAAGAACTACGATCAGGTGATATCCATTGAGCAACTCGAAGAAGTGTCTCATTATTCCTATAGAAATATCCAACGAATCTTCAGATACAGCTGCGGAGAGACTATTGGCAATTATCAGAAAAGGCTCAAATTGGAAAATGCCTACAAAATGATGCTTTACACCAACTGTAAAATTTCTGTAATTGCCCTAAAAGTTGGTTTTGCTAATTCAGCATCCTTTTCAAAAGCATTTAAATTACATTTCGGCATAACACCCTTTGAAGCTAAAAGAACAAAAATTCCATTATTTGAAAAGGGAGCTATAGTTCCTAATCTATCTACAGTAGACTTAAACCCCACGATAGTCTATGTTCCACTTACAAAAGTCTATTTCAAAGGTGGTTTCATGAGTTACGAATTTGATAAAATAGAATTGCTATGGGATGAATTTCTATCCTATGATTTTCCACTAAAAGACAATGAATATTATGGCATCATAGCAGATGAACCTTTAATCCGAGAAAATTTAAAATGCAGATATGACACCTGCTCTACTCTGCCATCATCATCCATAAAAATGCCTTCCAAAACTATAGGGGGTGGAAAATATGCTCAGTTTATCCATTACGGTTCGTATGAAAAAATTGAAGAAACATACGCACAGATCTATTCACAATGGATTTTAAATACTAAACTGGAATTTGGATGCACTCCCATTATCGAAAAGTATGTAAAACACCCTGACAATAGTAACAATACTTATGAACAGGAGACCTATATCTGGTTGCCATTAATTTAAAAAGTTGTCAATTTTGGACAACACATTATCTTCAATTGGCTATAATTTTGCAGTATTAAAAAAATTTATCCTATTAAAAATGTACAAAATGGCAACTTCACTCCTATTATTATCAACACTTGTATTATCCTGCACTAAAGCAGATCATAACATCCAATCGCCCTCTCAAATTGATACTGCAGTTATGTACACCATGCCAGAAGAATCTACTTTACATGAAGGCACATGGCTTCAATGGCCACATGAATACCAGTATGGAAAAACCTACCGCAATCGCTTAGACAAAACGTGGATAGCTATGACCAAAGCCCTAATATTAAATGAAAAAGTGCATATAATTGTCTATAACCAAGACGAACAGCAGAGAGTAATAAAGCTATTAGAACAATCACAGGTAAAACTTGATCATATTGATTTTACAATACAACCAACCGATGATGTATGGGTACGTGATAATGGTCCGATCTACGTTAAAAACAAAGATGGAAAAATTCTAATTGAAGATTGGGGATTTAACGGATGGGGTGAAAAAGCAACCTATATCAATTGCAATAAAATACCTTCGGAAATCGCCTTAAAGCAAAATATAGAAAAAGTAGATCTCAATAAAACTATGATAAATGAAGGCGGTAGTATTGAAATAGATGGGAATGGCACTTTACTAGCATGCAAAAGCTCAATTTTAAATGATAACAGAAATCCTGGTCTAACACAGAAGGAGGCAGAAAATATCTTTACAAAATACTTAGGTGTTCAAAATTTCATATGGCTTGACGGTAAAGCAGGACTTGATATCACCGATATGCATATTGATGGTTTTGCACGGTTTGCCGATAGTTCAACAATTGTCACCATGCACGAAGAAGACCTATTGTATTGGCAAGTGCCAACATCAGATATAAAGACGTTGAAAAATGCAGTTAATCAACATGCACTTGCCTACAAATTTGTAGAAATTCCTTTAACAAAAAATGAAGTTACAACGACGTATGGTAAAAATGTTGGAAAAGCATCCTATATAAACTACTACATCGCAAATCAAGTCGTACTAGTACCTAACTACAACGATCCTAATGATAAAATAGCAAACGAAATCCTTCAAAAATTATATCCACAAAGAAAGATAATCGGTATAGACTGTAGAAATTTATTTGCGAATGGTGGAATGGTGCATTGTGTAACACAGCAACAACCAAAGTAATTCCGATCAGAATATAGAAAATAAGATTTTAGATTCACTTTCCCAATACTAGCGCTGTGGCTTAGCACTAGTATTGGTACAATTCAAGTTCTCTATTTAAGTTTTCTTTTGCCCGTACTTCAAAACGGTTATAAAAATAATCTGTTTTAAAAATCCGGTCCATGGACAGAAAATGAGTTAATGCTTTCTTGCGACCAGAGTGGTACTGTACATCTGGATAAATCTGATATTCCAAGCGGATATTTGTATAGTATTTCGCATATTTCTCCCATGGTTGTCCCAAAATAGAAAGATCAGCATCAGTAAAATAATTTGTATCCTGGTCTACTGAAGCTAAGTGTGATTTTGTTGCTACAATCTGTTCCATGCATAGCCTTATTAAATCTTCAGGAACCGCAATCTCTTTCATCCGTTTTACAGCAAAATGAGCACTTTCATCTTCATTATTCTGTTTTGACGCATCGTAGATAATATCATGATAATAAAGTGTAAACAATAGAGCTTCCCAATTCTTGATCTTCTCTTTTACAGCCGTAAGTTCAAGCAGCAGATTTTCAAGATGATCTAAAGTATGGTAATGTCTGAGAGTATCACCATAATAGGCTTCTACCTCCCTCCAAAAGGAAGCGATCAGCTGCTCATCTTTCGTATAATTTTTCAATAGTGTTGCAAATGTTTCTTTAAGTATCATCGCTTTTAGATTATCATCATGTTACCGAGCATATCTGATGCCACAGATGAATAAGTTATTATTCAATAAATGAAAATGATGACATTCATCAATTTATGTGACATCTATCACATCAAACATCTTGACCCGCCGGCACTATTTAAGTAACTTAGTATGAATTTAAAAGCATAACAATATGGATAATACAATGAAAGCAGCACGCTGGTATGCAGCAAAAGATATCAGGGTAGAATCAACAGAAATCCCAGCTCCAAAAGCAAAACAAGTTAAAATTTCAGTTCAGTTCGCAGGAATCTGCGGCTCCGACTTACATGAATATGTCCACGGTCCACAGCTCATCCCGGTGGCCGCCCCCTATCCGCTCAATGGACATCAGGGCACAACCACATTAGGACATGAATTCTCCGGAATTATTGATGCCGTGGGCGAAGGTGTACATCATTTAAAAGTTGGCGACCGGGTAGTCGTAGAACCAATCTTTAAAAACTTTGATAGCCCCTTTATTGCAAACGGAGAGTACAACCTGTCAGAACCATTAGGCTTTGTTGGCCTATCAAGCAATGGCGGATTTGCTTCTTACGTTGTAGTAGAAGATTATATGGTGCACAAAATACCAGACACTATGTCCTTCGAGAAAGGTGCATTGGTAGAACCCGCAGCAGTAGCAGTTTATGCGGTCATGCAAAGTAATCTAAAAATCGGCGGAACTGTTCTAGTTTCCGGAGCCGGTCCAATTGGTTTATTATGTGTTCAGGCGGCCCTGGCAGCCGGAGCTAGTACCGTTATCGTAACCGATATCGCCGACAAACGTCTTGAAAAAGCAAAATCTATAGGAGCTACACATATCATCAATGCGAAAGAGGACGGTATACCCGAAAAAATTAAGACCATAACAGGTCTCGGAGTAGATGTTTTCCTTGATTGCGCAGGTGTACAAGCCTCCTATACAACGGGTATCACGAGTTTAAAAAATGGAGGAACCGCTGTATTAGTAGCACTATTTGGAAAACCTGTTACAACTGATGCGCTCGATCAAGTACTTCGTGAGATCACCATTAAAGGAATTATTGCCTATCGCAATATTTTCCCTCAAGTCATTGCACTGATCGATAGCGGTAGGATGCCGGTAGAGAAATTGGTTACACGCAAGATTGTTTTAGATGAAATCGTCACGAACGGATTTGAAGCCTTAGTTAACGATCCTACGGAAGTTAAGATATTGATTGATATACAAGCAAGCTAAATTTAAAAACAACTGCCCAAAAGTTGACTTGAAAATAATCATTAGGAATAAACAGCAAAGCCCAATCTTTCGATTGGGCTTTTTAGCTTTCGGACCAAAGAAAACGACTTTAAACCCTATCCGCTAATTATTAAACATTACATAACCTCTAAAAACTACCAACCTCGTGATCAACACCATTAACTGATAAAAATTCACCGATAGCCAACCGCACGTGATCACAATAATTTAAAATTTTTGAAAAAAAACTTGCGTAGCCAAATAACTACACTTATATTTGTAGTCAAATGACTTCGTAATTTTAAACTAACCAGTACTATGGAGATTTGGAACATAAAAAACCGATATATAATTGAAGAAATCGTATATCGATGTACTTTTTTAATACCAGAACCGTAAAGATCAAACAATGGATCGAAAACTAACATGCGATAAATAAGGTATTAAGTAATACCGCTCAAGTATAAACAGATCAACATACGAATTGTACCGAATAAAAAACACAGTATGAAAAAGAGAGATAAAATCATCTATTGGTTTTCTACCATTTGGCTAAGTTTAGGAATGGTGTCAACTGGAATTGTTCAGATCATCCACATGGATGAAGAAGTTAATAAAATGAAAGATCTAGGCTATCCCTCCTATTTTCTCACCATTATCGGTATTTGGAAGCTGCTAGGAGTAATTGCCATTCTCCTTCCAAAGCTCCCAGTAGTAAAAGAATGGGCATATGCAGGATTTTTCTTTCTAATGTCGGGCGCAATTTTCACCCACCTTGCAGTTGCTGATAAAGCAGTAACCTATTTTGGTCCTGCGCTGTTACTCCTGCTCACGATTATTTCGTGGTATTTCAGACCAGTTGAACGTAAAGTTTAGACCAGATGAAAATAGAACTGAATCCAGGAGTTGACAAATATTTGATAGATGGCTGTATGCGCTGCAAATATGGCGGTACACCATTATGCAAAGTCAATAACTGGAGAGAAGAATTAGAAATGCTCCGCCAAATTGTACTGGAAACGGGTTTGAAGGAAGAAATAAAATGGGGTGCACCCGTATATACCTCCAAAGGAAAAAATATAGTTTCCGTTGCTGCATTAAAACAATCCGCCAATATTGGTTTTTTTAAAGGTGTATTATTATCCGACGATCATAAAATCTTAACCCAACAAGGTAATTTACAATCGGACAGGATCATCAAATTTACCAATATAGCAGAACTCAAAAGATTAGAAAATACCTTAAAATCGTATATATCCGAGGCCATAGCGATAGAAGAAAGTGGTCAAAAGGTAAAATTTCAAAAAAATCCAGGACCTGTCCCCGAAGAACTCCTACAGGTATTCGAACAAGACTCTAAGTTAAAAACAGCATTTTACGCATTGACACCGGGGCGGCAAAGAGGATACATCATTTATTTTTCACAACCCAAAGTAGCACAGACTAGAATGGGAAGAATTGAAAAATACAGACAACAAATTTTAAACGGCATAGGAATAAACGATAAATACAGTTCCAAATAACAATAATACAACATGATCATAACGACATCAAAAAGTGATAGGACAGATCGTAAACACATTAAAGAGCTCAAGCAAATAAAAGTATAAAATGAACTTAAGAAGAGACGTTTTTCAAGCCCTTGCCGATCCGACAAGAAGAGCAATATTGCTACTGGTTGCCTCACATGCGATGCCTGCTGGAGCCATTGCTTCCAATTTTGATACATCCAGGCCCACCGTTTCTAAACACCTGCAGATTTTGACCGAATGTGAGCTCCTAAAACCTGAGCAAAATGGGCGGGAAATCTATTACCATCTCAATCCGCAAAAAATGAAAGAAATTGCAGATTTTATCGAACCCTTCCGCCAGATGTGGGATGACAGATTCAATAAATTAGAAGCCGTAATGAAAAACTATATAGCCAAATAATCATGGAACAGAAAACAAAAATCAGTGCCGAAGATGATAAACAAGAAATCATCATCACACGCGAATTTGATCTTCCTCTAGAATTGCTTTTTAAAGCATATGAAGAAGTTGATCTCTTCGAACAATGGATGGGTACAAAAGTACTGAAACTGGAAAACAAGAAACATGGTGCCTATGCATTTGAGACATCACACGATGGCACTGTTGTATTTCGGGCAAACGGAACAATCCATGAATTTGTACCAAACGAAAAAATCACAAGAACATTCGAGATGGAAGATAGTCCATTCCCTGTTCAGCTTGAATACCTCACATTTGAACCCTATACAGATGCAAGCAGTAAACTTACTATCCAGATTATTTTTAAATCTGTTGCTTTTAGAGACCAGCTGCTCAAGATGCCTTTTGCACAAGGCATTAATACGGCGCACAACCGGTTACAGGAGATCTTAAATACACAGAAACAAGATTAGGACAACTCAATATCTATTAACAGACCGTTTCTTTGTCTATGAATTACGTCTAGTTGTTCCAGACAATAAATCAGGCCTTATACCTAAAAAACAACCATTATGAACACACAGGTAGAACATTTCTTTGAAAAAACACAACAATGGTCCGAAGAGTTCAATTTACTTCGCGATATCATTACTGAAAACAAATCCTTAGAAGAAGAATACAAATGGATGCATCCATGCTACACGCTTGATGAAAAAAACATCGTTCTTATTCATGGTTTTAAAGAATATTGCGCGCTCCTGTTTCATAAGGGAGCTTTACTCAAAGATCCTGAAGGTATACTGATCCAGCAAACAGAAAATGTACAGGCAGGCAGACAGATCAGATTTAAACATATAGCAGAGATTATCACGTTAAGACCAGTTATCCAAGCTTACATACAAGAAGCCGTTGAGATCGAAAAAGCAGGATTAAAGGTGGAACTTAAAAAAGTGAATGACTACCCCATTCCTGAAGAATTCCAACAGGTACTGGCACAAGATCAAGAATTAAATACAGCATTCTATTCGCTAACACCTGGCCGACAAAAGGGATATCTATTTTATTTTAATCAGGCGAAACAATCCAAAACACGGCAAAATCGAATTGAAAAATATTATCAGCAGATCCTGGACCGCAAAGGGATTGATGATTAAAGGCCAGTAAAACCGAGACCTCTATCACAAAATAAAGAAGCCCGGTTTTACTCTCCATTACTACCGTACCAGTACAATTATTTTGGAATCACATTTTCATAGCGGAGACGTTCAAATAATTGGATAAAGGCATCTTCAGTATTCTGATATGCCGTAAATCCCAGTTTCCGGCTATTGGCCATATCCACCATCACTTCGATAGGTCTGCCCAGATCAAGATCTGTATGCCATGGTGAAGCCAATTGAAAAAGTTCATGCTGTTCCAGTCCATACTCCTTTACCATATCAGACCACAATTGACCATCATTTTTAAGTTGTTCGGCAAGAGGCCTCGGCTCTCCATGAAATCCTTCAGCCTCAATGCCGAAATATGACGCGATGCGCTCCCATAACCAACTCCACCGAAAGACATCGCCATTCACAATATTAAAAGCCATATTTTTAGCTTCCTCCGTAGTCGAAGCCCAAATTAACTGTTTCGCCAGAACACCGGTATCCGTTACATCCGAAATTCCGTTCCATTGCGCTTCCGAACCAGGCCAGATCAATTTCGTCCCTTTCTCCTTACAGATACAGGCATATACAGCAAGCGTTACCCCGAGATTCATTAAGTTACCGATCGCATGCCCAATAACCGTATGCGGTCTATGGATACTCCATGTAAATCCATCCCTAGCTGCGGCTTCATACACCGCATCTTCCTGAGCATAATAAAAATTCGGATGATTTAATCTCGGTTGTTCTTCCCGGATAGGTGTATTGGGAAACACGCCCGTAGCTACATATGACTCAAATGGACCTAAATAATGCTTTAACCCCGTTACCAAAGCCACATGCGCAACAGTTTTCTTTTCAGACAGAACATCGAGAAGATTACGGACAAGAGCACGATTTACAATAATATTTTCTGCCTCATTGTCTTTCCGCATCCATGTTGTAAAAAACACATGTGTTGGGTAAACATTTTCAAGTGCGATCTTCAGATTTTCAACATCCATAAGATCAGCTTTTACCGGAATTACGCTGTTATCAGTTTTACCGGGATGACGTGCCAGACCATAAGTTTGCCATCCATGGCCAACAAGCTCCTCAGCCAAACGACTTCCCGTGATCCCTGTTGCGCCAACTACTAATGCAATTTTATCCATTGTTATATCTCTTTAAATTTCTACAACAAAGTTCGCTGCATTAAAAACTGAAAGAGATGATACAGATCAAGAAATTCCATTGATCCAGATCAATGGAATTAATCTGTAGATGCAATTTTCTTACGGATTCTACTCAGGGTTTCAGGAGCCAATCCCAGATAAGATGCCACCAGATGTTGCGGCACACGTTGCATAATTTCAGGGTTCGCCTGTAGCATACGCTGAAATTTTTCTTCAGCAGTATAGCTGTTCGAACTAATCAGGCGTTCATCTTTTGTAACCAAACTATTTTGATAGAGCATTCTAAAATACCGTTCCATCACCGGTACCTCTTCCATCAATTGTTCATAATCTGCCCGCGATAAAAGCAGTAACTCGGTATCTTCAATAGCATCTATATAGAGAATTGCCGGTTGCTGATTAATAAAACTTTTAAAATCAGACACCCACCAGCCTTCCCAGCCAAACAGGCTGATATGCTCATTTCCTTTCTCATCCAAACGGTACGATTTGATAAGACCTTTTTTCACAAATGAAAGATGCGTACAAATAGCCCCTTCTTCCAAGATATATTGCTTCTTTCTGATTTTTTTGAATGTAAAAAAAGAAGCTATCGCCTCTTTGTCACCACGAGAGAGCGTCACTTTTTTTTCAATATGAGAAAATAATACTTCTAACATGAATTTTCATTTATAGCATCTTCAAACTTAAATAAATTTGTTTTATTTACCCCAGAAAAACCTCCTAAACACCAAACATATTCACGCATGCATCTGTTTTATACCCGATATAAAAACATTAAACCCAAAGACATGATCATTCAATATTTGACAACCGAATTCGAACAAGAGGTCAACAACACCCGTAAATTACTGCAGGCAGTGCCTGAAAAAGACATACACTACAAGCCAGCAGATATTTCCTGGACAATGGGAGAACTGGCACAACATATCGCAACCATTTATTATTGGTACGTAGGCACATTTACAGAAGATGTATATGATATGGCCACCGATCATCTTGAACGCGGTGCACCTGATGATATCAAGGCCACGCTCGAACTATTTGAAAAAAATGTAGCACGAGCCAGAACCGCTCTATCAACACTTACAGAAGAAAAACTACGCGATCACTGGACAATGAAAGCAGGTGAACGCATACTCTTAGGACCACTGGAAAGAGGCATTGTGGCACGAGGATTCCTTTTTAATCATATTTATCATCATCGTGGCGAATTGATTGTTTATCTAAGAGCAACCGGCAATAAAGTACCTGGACTGTATGGTCCTACTTACGAAGACAGCAAAAAAATGTAAACACAAGTAACGCCGTATTAAAGACCAGTTTAGCATGCAGATCAGTTATAAAAAATAACAGGACAGATTAATCCCATAGCAGACCTACCCAATGATAGATCTGCTATGGGATTAGTATTAACTGTACATTCAAGACAAAACGTGCCACGAAATTTAATCCTTCTCATCATTTAGTTTAAAACCTTTTACAATTTTCTTACCAGGCATATGAAACTCCAAAACCAGACTATCTGGCGTATCCTTTAAGACATCCAGGCCGATCACACTTTCATATCCCACCTTAAGATGATCATTTTTCAGGAAATCGGCATCGGTAAACAAAATCACCTTCTCAACAATTCCTTTATTTTTAATAATCTGTAACCGCGGACGGGCCATCACACTTTGAATAAGCTGTACTCTATATTTCCCGCTATCTGGTGTATAGTACGATCGTCTTTCCATGCCTGTACTTGAAAATAGAATACCAAAAAAAGGCAACATCATCGCGGCTATACTAAACAATAGCCCCAATACTAATACGATACAGTATATTTTCGTATAAATACTTTTCCAGAAAATAATTAGAAACGGAAGCGTAGTGAGTAGCCATATCCAAAAGACCAAGCGGTCACTCCAATACCCAGCCAAACTGATCTGCCACGTCAGTATAACCGTAATATCGACCAACATGATCAGTGAGATCAGCATATAAGCGATATAAAACTTTTTTCTACCTGTCACTTTTTGCATAACTCCATTAGATAATTTAACGACAACTTCATGAACGGCTAAAATAGAATTATTCTCCTGAAATTAAACTATGGGATCATATTTATATGACTCGCCTTCACTAAGGAAGGAAAATACGGCAACACTTCTGCTCCCAGCTCATCAATAACATCGGCAATAGGTCTCTTACTGAATTGAATCCCTAAAGCTGCATGATTGACACCCGCTTCCTGCCATTCATGTAACAGTTCCAATAAACCATTCCTTCCTGTTTTAAGCACAAATCCACCCTGCAATGGCGTTCGCGGAAAATTGGGATCTTCCGTTAGTTCAATCCATTCATTGGTCATATGAGGCTTAAAAATCTGATCGGGAATTAAGTCACGCCAAGCTTTTATCTTTTCTCCCAAAGGCCTAACATGTAATTTCGATGTTGTTGCTCCCGGATAAGTAATCCAGCCATCCCCATGTTCAGAAATCCAAGAAAGAGGCTGTTGACTGCCACCTGTTATTAAACTCGGAATATATCCCTGAACAGGTTTGGGGATAAGATCCAATCCGTCAATGTGGGTCAGCTCAGACTTAATTTTTGGATAATGTTCCTTATTTAAGCTTCGAAAATCCTGTAAAACCTGTCTAAAACGTTCACCTCGATGCTCAAAATCTAATCCAAATGCAGGAAATTCAATCGATCTATCCCCCGATCCTACTCCTAGCAATAATCTGTTATTGGATAGCTGATCTAAAGAAGCGGCTGTCTTTGCTAAAGAAATCGGGTGCCAGAAAGGTAAAACAATACTTCCTGTTCCTAATGCAACCCTACTTGTCTGTCCGGCGATAAAAGATAAATAACTAAAAGCATCATACACTTGACCAGCATCACCAAAACTCGGATCAAACATCGGAATATCACGAACCCATATCGACGCAAAATCTAAGCGATCGATCTGTTTTATATATGCCATATGCTCCTCAACTAGGGGAAGCTTTCCGCTATATACTTCTAGGGGAAGAAATAGGCCAATAGTCAACACATCTGGAGCAAATACACGGTTAAATGCATAGTGGTTTTCAAAGTTTCTTATCATGTTCTAAAATTTTAATGTAAAAAATTATACAATTTCGATATATCTAGATTTATAGATATACCTAATTAAAAAAAGGAAGGTTTTTTACCTTCTGAAATGGATTATCAAATAAAATGAGTTGTATGTACAGATCTAAATCAGGTCAATAGCTTATTTAGAGATTGTGTTCAGATCCGGATTTCCTTACAGCACCGTAACTGTATTAAAAACTGATCCCTAAAACCCACCATGTATTTCGATATATCTAGATTTATAGATGTACTTGAATACAAAAAAATGAAGATATTTATATCTCCATCCATCAAATAAAAAATGAGTAACTACAGCGTATTCTTAATATAAGAAGCCAATTCCTGAAGTTTTTCCTCATTTCTCTTATAATAAGTCCATTGTCCCTCCCGTACAGATTTCAACAAACCACAATTCACCATCGATGTCAAATATGATGAAATCGTTGATTGTGACAAACCGGCCTTCTTTTGGATCACGCTCATGCAAACACCATAATCCGTTACCTCCGGTTCAATATCTTCAGCTACAAAATGATCATGAGGATTTTTCAACCACTGCAAGATCTGTAACCGATGTTCATTTGCTAAAATCTTAAAAATATCAACCATATCTATATATCTAATAATCTCGAAACAAACATAACAATTAAGCGCTCCATATTTGTTGTCTTTATGTCATCTTGATACATTTATTAATGAGCTTTTCAACAAAGCAACATTGAGCTTTTGAGCAAAACAGCCTCTTTATAATCCCGCTACCTTTGAATAAACAAATCAGCAGAACATGAAAAAGATAAATCAGATTTATGTAAACGGTGCCTTTATCACACCTCATGGGACAGAAACTTTTGATCTCATTAGCCCTACTACTAATGAAAAATTGGGTGAAGTTACCCTTGGGGACGAAATGGATACCCATATTGCGGTCCAGGCCGCCAAAGAAGTATTCAAAACATTCTCTAAAACAAGTAAAGAAGAACGTATTGCTTATCTGCAAAAACTGCATCAAGCTGTCAGTAAGCGCGAAGAAGAACTGATTGCCATTATGGTCGAAGAATACGGCGGAACTTACCAATTTTGCCAAGCCAGTGTACATATTGCCATCGCGGCATTCCCCACGATGATCGAAACACTTCAAAACTATGACTTTGCAAAAACTGTTGGACAATCACAGGTCCGTATGGAGTCATTAGGGGTTGTCGGCATCATCACCCCCTGGAATGCCAGCAATGGTTTTATCTGCAGTAAGCTTGCCACAGCTATTGCTGCCGGATGTACCGTCGTCATTAAGCCTAGTGAAATGAGTGCCCAACAGACGCAGCTTATTGCCGCATGTTTCCATGAGGCGGGTTTACCTAAAGGCTTATTCAATATCGTAAATGGTCTAGGAAATGTTGTAGGCGCCGCAATAACCAATCACCCCGATATTGCCAAAATATCCTTCACAGGTTCAACTGCGGTTGGGAAAATGATTGCTAAAGGTGCGGTAGATACCATGAAACGTGTCACTTTGGAGCTTGGTGGTAAATCCCCCAATATTATTTTGGACGATGCCGATTTCGAAACTGTTATCCCAATGGCTATCTATGGTGCTTATATGAATAGTGGTCAAGCCTGTATTGCTCCTACCCGACTGCTAGTCCCTGCAAGCAAACTAGATCAGATCAATGCTTTAGCACAAGCCACCATCGCACATGTAAAAGTCGGTAATCCTGCAGATCCAGATACCCATGTAGGCCCCATGGTAAGCCGTAAGCAATATGAGAGAGTTCAACAGTTCATTCAGATCGGACTTGATGAAGGAGCAACGTTACTAACAGGAGGTCTGGGTAAGCCAGCAGGTTTGGAAAAAGGTAACTTTGTTCAAGCCACCATCTTTACAAACGTTCGTAATGATATGCGTATCGCACAAGAAGAAATATTCGGTCCAGTCCTCTCCATCATTCCGTACCAGAATGACGAAGACGCTATTTCCATTGCAAATGACACCACTTACGGTCTAGCGGCATATATCAGCTCACCAGATCTTGCACGTGCCAATCGCATAGCATCACAGATTGATGCAGGAAGTATCTGTATCAATGGCTTTAAACATGATCCACAGGCTCCTTTCGGAGGATTCAAGCAGTCAGGTATCGGCCGAGAGTTCGGA
This sequence comes from Sphingobacterium anhuiense, assembly GCF_042686355.1. Lineage (NCBI taxonomy): Bacteria > Pseudomonadati > Bacteroidota > Sphingobacteriia > Sphingobacteriales > Sphingobacteriaceae > Sphingobacterium > Sphingobacterium anhuiense. Next base: position 587,465 of record NZ_JBHUPE010000004.1, on the reverse strand, counting down.
ACTTATGGATTAGACGCATATTTAGAACCCAAAGCAATTTTAAGCTAAATAGCTAAAATTCAACATCCTTATCTTAAATTTGCATCAGAGATGGAAACAAAAAAAGACAACATTCAGGCATCGGGCATTGCTTATTCATGTTATGCGACAAAAAGCAGAGAAGGAGAACACTTCGTCCAAGAATGCACCTTCACCTATCAGATAGCTGGTTCTCTGGTACTGAATGATGGAAATCAAACCTACATTTCCAATGCGGGAGCATTTCGTCTGGTAAGGAGAAATCAATTGTTAAAATTTATAAAGGAACCGCCTGAAAATGGCGAGTTCCGATCTTTGACTATTTTTCTTGACCAGCAGACATTAAAAGATTTCAGTCTCGAATACGGCATTAATGCGGAACAAAAACAATATGATCAACCTGTATTGGATATGGAAGATCATGTACTGTTGCATAGCTATTTTCAATCTTTGATGACATATCACCAGACACACAGTTTTGACAATCCCAAACTCGTTCAGATTAAAATGAAAGAAGCGATATTACTCCTCCTACAGATCAATCCTGAACTCAAAAATGTATTGTTTGATTTTACCGAACCGCATAAAATAGACTTAGAAAACTTTATGAACAAAAATTACCACTTTAATGTTCATTTAGAACGATTTGCCTATTTAACAGGTAGAAGTCTGGCAACATTTAAAAGAGATTTTGAAAAAACATTCAATACCACACCTGGACGCTGGTTGCTGCACAAAAGACTACAAGAAGCATATTACCTTTTAAAAGAAAAAGGTAAGGCAGCCTCAGACATTTATTTGGAATTGGGATTCGAAGACCTTTCCCATTTTTCATTTGCCTTTAAAAAAGCATTTGGCGAGGCTCCTTCAAAAATCATGAACCGATATAGCCCGGTCAATACCGCTTCTTTCAACAGCATGTAATTAAGCCCAACCATTCAGCACCCCCTACATGAAAATATTTTATAAAACTATGCTCATCACCCTCATCCTTATCATCGTATTCGTTGCGATTATCTTCCTGTACATGCAACAGCCCAAATTTGGTCAAGTACCAAGTGGCGCTCGGCTTGAATTAATTAAGAAATCACCCAATTACAAAGACGGTAAATTTGTCAACTTTAGCCATACCCCTCAAATCGTTGAAGATGCAAGCTATGCGAGCGTACTCTATGATTACTTTTTCAAAAAAATAGACCGGAAGAGTCCATTGGAAAATATACCGACCATAAAAACAGATCTGCAGAACTTGTCCCGCAAGGAAGACGTATTGGTCTGGTTCGGTCACTCCTCTTATTTTATGCAAATAGACGGAAAACGCATGTTGGTCGATCCCGTATTCAGCGGAAGTGTCTCTCCTGTTCCCAGAACCAATAAATCATTTAAAGGAACTGACATTTATACAGTAGGAGACCTACCGGAGATTGACTATTTATTTATTACCCACGATCATTATGATCACCTGGATTATGAAACCATTATCAAATTAAAAACAAAAACCAAGAAAGTAATCTGCGGACTTGGTGTGGGTTCACATTTGGAATACTGGGGTTACAATCCTCAAAATATAATTGAAAAAGATTGGCATGACAGCATTTCACTCGACAGTGGATTTACCGTATACACAACTCCTGCAAGACATTTTTCAGGTCGGTCTCTTCAAAGCAGCAAGACACTTTGGATGTCCTATGTAGTACAGACACCAACGATGAAAATCTTTATCGGCGGAGACAGTGGCTATGACACCCACTATGCTGCTATTGGTGAAAAATTTGGTCCTATTGATCTAGCTATTCTAGATAATGGGCAATTTGACAGCACTTGGCGTTACATACACCATCTCCCTGAGGAAGTATTAAAAGCAGCAAAAGATCTGAAAACGAAGCGTCTATTTCCGGTGCATAACTCCAAGTTTGATATCGCCAATCACTCTTGGGATACGCCATTAATTCAAATTACCGAATTAAATAAAGAAGCGCATATTCCATTGATAACACCTATGATCGGGGAAGCGGTGTTGCTAAAAGACGATCAACAGCAGTTTAAACAATGGTGGGTAGGCAGAAAATAACGGACTAAAAATAATAAGTAGCATCGGACTGTAAAGAAAATAAATTATTTATAGTCCGATACAATAATCATAATTTCAAATAAAGGCTATCGAAATTCATGTTCTTTTACATATGAAAAACATTAAACCGATGGCCATCGGGATCCGCAAATACAAAACCATAATATCCCTTTCCAAAAGCTGCAGGCTTAGAAATCAATGTTCCACCAGCATCTTCCACCTCAGTAGCCCAAAGATCCGCTTCTTCTATACTTGATGCGGCAAGCGTAAAAATGATTTCATTAGATTTGGATGTATCTGCCATAGCCCCTAACATCGCCTCGCGAAGGATATGCTTTAAGAAAAAATGGATTACAAAATGATCTTCACCAAACAGAAAACTTGTCAGATCTGCTGATCGCCCATTCGGTTGAAAACCCAACGCAGTATAAAATTTTGTTGTCCGGTCTAAATCGGTCACTGCCAAATTAGACCATATCTTTTTTGGATTCATACGCTACTATCTTTTATATCTATTATAAAATTAAGCAAATCAAATTCTATTCTACTTCTCATAGGACAAGTAAATCACATCACCTCCTTAAACCTTTCATATCCGCACAAAAGGATGACACTTAATTTGTTTGAATTTTATACATTTACACCATGAAACAAGCAGAAAGTGTCAATGATTTTTACAGCCGCTTGCCAAGTCATGCACCCACTCATGTGCCATTGGACAATGCAGGCATCGGTCATATCAATGTTTTCAGTCGAGAGACCTGCGCAGTTGTAAGCCCCTATAGCAGACGTGATTTTTATAAAGTTTCCCTGATCATTGGCAAAGGAAAGATTTATTATGCCGATAAATGGATCCAGATTGATCGACCAGCATTGCTTTTTTCGAACCCCATTGTCCCCTATTCTTGGGAAGCTGAATCCGAACAACAGTCCGGTTGGTACTGCCTCTTCACAGAAGATTTCATTCAACATAGTGAACGCACAAGTCAGTTGCACGACACGCCCTTATTTCAGATCGGATCTAATCCCATTTTCTTCCCAAACGAAGCCCAATTAGCGGAATTGTCCTTTATTTTCCAGAAAATGCAGGCAGAGATGTCTTCCAGCTACGCCCATAAATACGATGTATTGCGCAGTTATCTGCACTTGATCATTCATGAGGCAATGAAAAACAATCCGACGACCAATTTTCATAAGTATGTGAATGCTACTTCTAGAATATCCGCCTTATTTCTTGAACTACTGGAAAGACAATTTCCGATAGATTCTCCAGCACTCGTACTCAAATTGAAGAACCCTGCAGATTATGCCACTGCACTATCCCTGCACATCAATCATCTTAACCGGTCGGTCAAAGAAATAACGGGTAAAACCACTACAGCACATATCGCCGCACGCATCATCAAAGAAGCAAAAGCTTTACTGCAGCATACCGATTGGAATATTTCCGATATCGCCTACAGTTTAGGTTTCGAATACCCCTCATACTTTACACTATACTTTAAAAAACACACCGGCATGGCACCCACACAGCTGCGGTAGATTGTTTGATTATTATAACAATCTGTTTGATCGTTATAAGTCCGATTTTGAGACTGTGCGCTACATTTGTATAAACAAAATGAGAACATCATGAAATACAGAAAACTCGGAACAACAAACGAAAAGCTATCCGCATTAGGATTGGGCTGCATGGGTATGAGCTTTGCTTATGGACCTACGGACGATAAAGAGAGCTTAGCCACATTAGAAAAATCCCTTGACCTGGGCATCAATTTCTGGGATACCGCTGACATGTACGCAAATGGAGCAAATGAAGAACTGATCGCTAAAATTTTAGTCCCCAATCGGGAAAAGATCTTTATTGCTACTAAATTTGGATTTCGCTTTAAAGATGGGATTGCAGGACCAAGCAATGCCGCCGGAACTTATTTTGACGCTTCGCCCGCATGGATGAAAATTGCCGTTGAGCAAAGTCTCAAGCGACTTAAAATTGATACCATCGATCTGTATTATGCACATCGTGTCGATGCCAATATCCCTATTGAAGAAACTGTCGGTGCAATGGCCGATCTCGTTAAAGAAGGAAAAATACGATACCTTGGACTGAGTGAAGCTTCGCCGGCATCATTAAGAAAAGCACATGCAGTACATCCCATTTCTGCACTCCAAAGCGAATACTCCCTGCTAACCAGAGATGTAGAAAGCGAGATTTTGCAGACAACACGTGAACTTGGGATTTCACTTGTGCCCTATTCACCTCTAGCTCGTGGTTTAGTAACCAATACGCTCCAGATGGATACCCTTGCAGCCGATGATTTTCGAAAATCTTTACCACGCTATCAAGAGGAAAACATCGTCAATAACAATAAACTGGTGGCCGGATTTGCGGCATTAGCCAATCATATAAATTGTACACCCGCACAGCTTGCTTTAGCATGGGTCTTAGCACAGGGAGAAGACATTATCCCGATTCCCGGAACTAAAAAAAGAAAGTACCTGGAAGAAAATGTAGGTGCAATTGATGTTCAGCTAACACCTGAACATTTAACAGAAATTAATTCCCTGATCCAACGATACCCCATCTTGGGAGAACGTTATAACGAAGGATCCATGAAACTTGTGAATCAATAATCATAGGGAATCGGAAGAAACCCAAATGTATTGCTTTTCAGTGCAAAGGCGCACTTAGAGGTTTGCACAGACCGCTTTATTAAGAATAAAGGATCGTTAAACAATAAAAAAAAGCAACTTTAAAAGTTGCTTTTTTTTATTGTTTGAAATTACTTATCTAATTTTAAAAACTATTAAAATGTAAATCCGTAAGTAAACCCGTTTCCATATTTGAGAGCCCTTATTCTAAAATATCCACCCGTAACGCGAAAGGTCTTCTCCTCATTATCGTTAAATAAATTAGCATCAAAAGTTCCTTCAACCCATACAAAATTTGTGTCTTTGATTTCTTCCACTTTTAGGATCTTAAATTTCGAATCAAGCTGACTTTCTGCTGTAAGCTTTGATTCTTGGTTCATGGTTTTACTGCTAAACGTTGAGCCAAAACCAACTCCTTTTACTCCCATCTTAAGGGCTACCCCCTCCTGTTTACCTCTGCGTCCAAAATCTACAGCATAATTGTAATCTCTTTCCTGATAAAATAAGGCAGATTTTCGAGGATAATACATACCGCCTGATTCCAACATTTCTGATATTTTATTATTTTTTATAAAATAAAAGCGAGCAGTAATATCTCGATCGCCAAAACTATAATTAGAGACAGAATAATATTGCACTGAATCTGGTGCACCGATCCAGTACCGATGATCTGGAGCAGAATGATACCAATTCGCAGCTGTATCACTCAATCTCAAATTAACGCCCTGATTACCATGTCCACTTCCGGAAGCAATATAATCATCAGAAGTAAACCCATACTGTTTTCCATTGAGAACAAATGAAATACTATCTAAAAGCATAGCTGGCTTTGCCTCTTCTATGATTTCAGGAGTTACTACTGCTTCCGTTTTTTCACATGAGCTAGTCAACAAAAGCGCCATAATCGGCAAAAGAATATAATATTTATTCATATTTAATTTTAAAAACTAAAAGATAACATTTTTTTCTCAAAAAGTATAATTCTACACACTAATCATGCAACAGTCTGTACCTTACATATATAAAATATTTCCTAACAAAAACTTAAAACATAGGCTTTAATAAAAAAAAACTCATTCATTTACCCAACTGTCCGCCTCTTCGATAAGGGATACAAAAAGTGTAAAGATCTTTTGATAAGATTTTAATAGATCTGTCATCGCCCCTAATAATATGTTTGTTAAGAATATGCCTTAAGAAAATGTGGTTATTGATTACTGCTTTGTCAAAATGCTTTTGCCAAAGCAGTAAACTTAATAAGTGGATCTATTACCAGATCTGTACACCTTACTTCTAAAATAACCATCAGTCACACGAACCACCTTTTGCTCTTGATCATCAAATAAATTTACTTCAAATTTACCTTCGATTATAACGAGCTTAGTTCCTTTTATTTCTTCCACTTTGAGTATTTCAAACTTGGAGTCATTTTGACTAGTGGCATTCAGTTGTGTTTCAAAACGATTAGCTAGTGTACTAAAAGACGTTAGTCCTCCTAAATCTTTTAAGGATAATTCAATAGCAACCCCCTCATCCCAATTCCTACGTTTAAAATCCATAGCATAGTCATATTTACCTACTTTATAGAATATTTTATCTTTTCGTGGCACTAGTGTATTACTATCTTCCACCAATTCTATTTCCTTATAGTTTTTTACATAATTAAATTCAATAGAACCTCCTGGAAAATAATTCGTATAACTTGTTGAATATTGTATAGAATCGGGTGCACCTACCCAGTATAGATCTTTTCCTGCACTACCGTATGTCCATTTGCCCTTCGTATCACTTAACCTCAAGTTGGCACCTCCATTCCTATATCCATACTTTTCAATATCACTATCTACTTCTGTGGTATAGTGTTTTCCATTGACATAGAATGACACACTATCAGATTTCGAATACAAATCAACCTCGATTTTATTTTCTTCTAATGTTTCTGTTTTTTGACAAGCACTCGCTAATAAAATAATTGCCAGAGGCAAAAGTTTATAGTATCTATTCATTCCAATAATTATTTTGACCCCAAATATACAACATTATTTTTCCTACCATCGAGATATTTAAACATTATTTCAAAAGCCATCAAAATCATGAATACTAAACTCGATAACTAAAAACAAACGTCAACTACTATCACGCTATTAATTCATGCTTATCTTCTTATCTCAATAACCAGAGTTGCAAAAATCAGAATAATAGATCTGGCGCTAATTTTATTAAAAATGAGATTCGCCGATCATCAAAATGGGTAAGGAAATAAACATATCCTCTTGATGAAGGACTCAAAAATATCCGCAATGACAAACGTTTGCATGACCGTTTTACTTAAAAAAACAGAAATAAGGATAGCTCTGTCGATCAGCTGTATTGCTTTGAGAACACGTATTAATCTGATTACAATGGCCGTAAATGCATTTTTAAACCAATATCCGCTTTGAAATCCTGATCTATTAAACTATGTTTGTACATAATATATCGGACATAAAGCCTCCAATATAAAACCTTAAATCTTTTAAAAACCGAACTTACTAATTTATTAAAATGACAAATTGGTTCAGAAAAAACATGTCGGTCGTTATGATCGCTTTCATCAGCTTTCAGGCACAGGCAAATTCTACGCCCAAAGTCTACGACTTAACAAAGTATGGCATTAACCCCAATACGGGAAAAAACAGCAGTGCAACCCTCAATCAAGCGATTCAGAAAATAGTTACTGAGGCTGGAAAAGGTAATCCTATAGTAATCAAATTCAAAAAAGGACGTTACGATTTCCATGAAGAAGGAGCACAAAAAAGAACCTATTACATCTCCAACCATGATCAGGACAATCCTAAGACCGTTGGTATCACATTAGAAAACCTCAGCAACATCACCATAGACGGACAAGGATCAGACCTGATCTTTCATGGACGTATGTTACCCCTTGCATTGGTTGAAAATCAAAACCTCAGCCTTAAAAATCTGCATATCGACTTCGAGCAACCCCAGATCTGTCAGGTTAAAATATTAGAAAACGATACCCAAGCAGGTACAATCACGTACCAGACTGCTCCCTGGGTCACTTATACCATCAAAGACAGCACCTTCTACAATACCGGTGAAGGTTGGGAAATGAAACCCACCTCCGGTATCGCTTTTGAAGAAAAAACAAAGCATATCGTGTACAATACCAGTGATATCGCAGTGGGCACAGCACATGTAGCAGAAATATCAAAAGGAATCATCAAAGCCTTCAAGTGGAAGAATTCAAAATTAATACCCGGAACAGTCGTTGCCATGAGAAGCTGGCATAGACCTAATCCCGGTATTTTCGTGCACAAAGGTAAAGACACCAGATTAGAGAATGTATCAGTTCACTATTCCGAAGGAATGGGTCTCTTAGCGCAACTGACTGAAAATATTTATTTAGAAAAATTCAATGTCTCATTAAGAGGGAAAAACGATCCCCGTTATTTTACAGCACAGGCAGATGCAACCCATTTCTCAGGCTGTAAAGGTGTGATCATATCCAATAATGGACGATATGAAAACATGATGGACGATGCGATCAATATTCATGGTACCTATCTCAAAATCACACAAAAACTGGACAATAAAACCGTAATTGCAAAATACATGCACGAACAGTCCTATGGTTTTGACTGGGGCTATGCGACCGATTCAGTACAGTTTATCCAATCCAAAACAATGGAGCTCTGGGACAATAAAAACAGTATTCAATCCATCGAGGTCATCCGTAGAAAAGATAGCGATCCGATCCAGGATTTCAAAATTGTATTCACAAAACCCTTAGATGATTACATCGATCCAACCAAATTGGACATCGGTATTGAAAACCTGACGTGGACACCAAAAGTAGAGTTTAAAGGCAATACTGTACGAAACAACAGAGCACGGGGTGCACTGTTCAGTACTCCTCAAAAGACCGTAGTGGAAAATAATCTATTTGATCATACCTCAGGAACAGCCATTCTTTTATGTGGCGATAGCAACGGCTGGTACGAAACAGGTACATGCCGTGATATCACGATCAAAAACAATAAGTTTATCAATGCTTTGACCAACATGTTCCAGTTCACCAATGCGGTGATCTCCATCTATCCAGAGATTCCAGACTTAAAAAACCAGCAGAAATACTTCCATAGCGGTATTAAGATCGAAAACAACTATTTTGAAACTTTTGATAAGCCGATTCTATATGCGAAATCTGTAGATGGCATTACTTTCAATAACAATACGATTAAGACAAATAAGGAGTATCCGGCATTTCACTGGAACAAAAAGGAAATTTTGTTTGAGCGCGTTATCAATGCCAATATCAAAAATAATACGATTGATGGTAAACCTTTCGTTTATCCAGCCAATTAATCGCAGCTTATAAAAAGTAAAAAGGCCAATCTCAATACAGGAGATTGGCCTTTTTATTTCTTACCCTTTCCCGAACGGATTCGGTCAGAGTGATCATTATGATAACTACACATTCAGCTGATCGAGCATCAAAAATAATTCATTTTCTTTCTATGCACATGACATTGGTCAAAAGTTACTCCTGTTGAATCCACTCAAATTTACCGTTATTCATGTAAATGATCCCACCACCACAAGCTTCTGCCTGGTGGATGAAAACACCATCATGAGGTAATTTAATTTTATCCTTTTCATCAACCTCATCTTCTGTCATAATTTCACCTTCATCACTAACATTATTATAATAGATCTCTCCTCTCGGCGCTTTTTCAAAAATACCGACCCAGTCAATATCATCAAATCCCTGACCTAAAATATCCTGTCCCATTCCTAGATAGGTAGTTTTTTTGTTGCCGAAAGACACTTTAAGACCATATTTATTGTTCATCGTATTTTGAACGATATGCACCGTATCCAACCGGCTGTCGCCATCCATATCACAGACAACAACATTGGGATCATGTTTTTTAGAAATTACGATGGTATCAGGCAATACCGTTCTTTTATCTGCCTGCATAACCAGAGAATCACGTATAACGAAAGTTCTGTCCTGATCCGCAGTTCTATTGTGTGCCGTATCTGCAGCTTTATTCTTGCAACTCCACACCGTCAACGTTATACCAGATAACAAAACAAACAGTCCCAAACAGTTTATATTTCTCAACATAGCTCCATGATTTCAATTTCTAATAACGATTACGAAGTATAAAATTATCGGATTACTTAGCTGCCACAAGCAATATAATACGTTGGCACACCATCCACTTCTGTAGGTTCTTCGGCAATACCCTCGAAAAATACATGGTCGCCAAGTTCCTTATTTGCCTGTTGATTATGTGCCTTCATCAAAAATTCCAAAGCACTGAAATTCTCACCATTATCTGCTTTAAACTGAGCTACAATCTCGACCTGATATCCTTCATCATCGGCCTCCCCATCAAAAATATCCTCATCCTCCGAAATCAGACGTTCATTCTCCAGCAAGTCCGATGGTTTCATGATCCAGGCTTCATATTGGATCTGCACCGCTGAGGCGTCAAGTACGATCTCATTCGGATTCCATCGCTCGGCCGACCCGAAAATATCTTTTTGGTATTGCATTACCTCCTCATCAAATAGTGCTGCATCTGTGTACGCTTCCGATGAAAAAGACCAGGCAATCTGATTTAAAGTCGATTTACGTTCCGTATTTCCTTCATTATTATCCATTAAATCCGCGTAAACAGTAAATGTCTTTTCAATAATCTGATCTTTATTATCCCAGTACTGTACATCCAAGACCTCAGAAATTTCATGCTGTTCAGCATCCGTTAGATAATTCGGAATATCCCACAACTTCTCTATTTCTTTATTATCCTCCAGATGTTCAATAATTTCATATTGCTTTTGTATAATAGCTAATGACTCCGTTGCTTTTAAGCGCATCAACGCCCTTACCGCATGGCCATAACATGCCGTTCCCCAATTACAGAAAAACTGCAGAAAACCGCCATTATACATATCCATTTCAAGTTTCCAAAGCGCCGCCAATTCCTGTTCGTGCTCTGAAAGGGCATTCCAATCATTCTCATTATTGCTGAGCTTATCAACAAATTGTGAGGTAAAATCAAACCATTTTTTATCCAGATCAGCACCATCATTTGTTGGAGGTTGCTCCATTTTATTTTTCAGCTCCTGAACACACCATTCCTCAAAATTCTTAGCCGTGCTATCCCCTAACGCGGCACTTTTTTGAAAATAAGGCAATGCCTTCTCATATTCCTTACCGTAGTAGTAAGCATAGCCCACCCTAAAATTCCACAAGGGATCTTCCGCTCCCGCCGTACTTTCCGACAGTAAAATATCAAGCGCTTTTCCATAATCCGAAATATTATTATACGCCCGTCCCAGCATGTTTTTCAACGTATAGGTTAATTCCGATGCCGGCAGTTGTTCAAGCGTCTCAATAATTTGACGGTGCTTACTTTTCTCATGCCATAGATTGAGCTGTTCAATTAATTTATCGTCCATTTTTTAGTTTTAATCATTACCGTTAATACGATCAAATTTTAGTCCGCTTTTAATTTTAACGGAAGCTCTTCCAAATTATTTTTAGCCGTTATCTTTTCTATTTCACCTTGCTTATTAATTTTACAGGTAACAACTACTGTTATTTTCTGTTTACTCATCGTAAGCTTCTCAAACACACTAAACGTATTTTCCTCATCTAAAGCAACATAATCACGCTTTGTTTTACCATCAGGTCCAGTCGAAGTTAAAAACAAAGAAGAAGGTAAAGCATGCACTGGAAAATCCTTTTCGGGCAATAGACTGTCGATGATGGTCACCTGCTCACCATTAAAAAATTCAACTTCCACCTCCGGATTAACCAAATCAGCATCCTTCACAAACTGAAGACGCCAGGCATAGGGTGTGCGATATTTTTTACGCCATTTATCGTATGCCTGCGGATTAGCCGCTGTATGTGTCTGCTCAACCCAGTCTTTTGATGCACGAAGTCTTCCCAATTCCTCCTGGATCATCTGCCGTTGACCAAGTTCAATCTCCGTACTATCTATTTTTTGTGCCTGATAAAAACTCACTTCGACAGCATTTCCCCAATTTCCGCCAACCCATAACGCTGCATCTCCTCCCGGTGCCAATCCGACAATAATTTCATCATAAGTCCGATGGAATACGCCATTGTGATTCTTCGCTTCAAACCCCTTCTTAAACAGGGCACTTGTTTTTTCTTTATCCAGGGCCACATTGAGTTTATAATAACAATCTTCCACAACAGAATACCAGGAAAGACGCAAGCTGTCCGGCATCACCAGAGCACCCTGATCCGAACTCATAAAAGTAGACGTACCTATCCCCCAGCGACTATCGTAAAATTTATTGTCAATATCCGGAAAAGCATTATTTCTGCTCCACGATTCAATAAAAAAACGACCTTCCACCACACGTACCGGATAGCCTTCAGGATTGGATATTGCAGGTTCCCATTCGTATTTTTCAGAATTGCGCCATTTCCGCTCAACCGTCATTTCAGACCGGGAAACCGTCGTATGCTTAAGAATAAGTACGATATTCGCAACCACGGCAATCAAACAGTAGATACCGATGATCCACATTTGCTTGACGGTCAATTCTTGGCCCTTTGTACCTGTACCACAAATGATCAGCAGCACAATAAAGTGGAGTATAAACTGAGACAGTAGAATCACAACCCCTAACAGGTTGGCAAAACTAGCCCATATACCATGCGTTTCAAATGCAACACCATCTCCCAGAAAGAGATAAAACAAAAAACCAAAGCCCGTAAGCGCACCAGCTATTAGCAGGATTTTATGGAGGTGTATTAAAGTCATGCTATTCTTATCTTGATGAGCGGTATTGAAAGATTAAAGTCTTAAATATAAATTGGTATTAGCGGCAATAGCCAGTACTCAAATATACACAACTCCTCTTGATTTCAAAATCGCAAAAAACAGTACCCAAGCATGTTTTAAACATCCTGGATACCGTCCCTTAATCAGCCAGTCTTAAAAATAGGTGTCACTGACAATTTCTTAATTGCGAATAGCCCAGCTACTTATCCAGCCACACCACCTTTTGCTCACTCACATGTTCTTTTCCTAAAATATCTCGGTACAGGGCAGGCTTCCTTGCCTTGATATATCGGTATCCGCCCGCTTTCACCAACTTATCGGCAGTTAGTTCCGCTACACAGATTTCATTATCCAATGAACGGCATTCCGTCATAATATCACCATAAGGATCGATAATCATCGCACAGCCATTCTTCAACTGATCGTCATCCATACCGATAGGATTTGAAAAAACAGCATATATGGCATTGTCATAGGCACGTGCAGGTAACCATTTCATCAGCCAGCTGCGGCCTTTCAACCCGTCAAACTCTTCCCGAAGTAACGTAGCATTTTCTTCTTTATTTTCCCATAATTTGGCATCTACAAATCCAGCACCCGGACGAGTTGAAGGTGTACACATGGTTACATGCGGCATAAAGATCACCTGCGCACCAAGTAAAGTCGTCGCTCGAACATTTTCAATTATATTATTATCATAACAGATTAATACCCCACATTTCCAGCCCTTGATCTCAAAAACGGTATAAGCTGTTCCCGGAGAAAGATGCGGATTGATAAACGGATGCAGCTTTCGGTGTTTCGCAATCAGACCTGTTTCATCAACACATATATACGCTTTAAAAAGATTACCGGCAATATCTTTTTCAAAAAGGCCGGCCAAGATGGTCATTTTATATTCTTTAGCGATTGCTGTTAATGCGTTTACTGATGGGCCATCAGGGATCAGCTCCGCGAGCTCCAGCATGTCCTCACGGGAAAGGTTGCGGGCAAAGGTATAACCGGTAATCGAACATTCATGAAAAGCAACCACATCAGCTCCCTGTTCTGCCGCTTCAGCAGTAAGCTTTTTGATCAGGTCAAGATTATAAACCTTATCTCCACTTCGATTTTCAAACTGTACACTGGCAATTTTTAAGTTTTCCATTGATTTCTAATTTTTTAAAACCATTAATGATTCAAAATTAGCGGGACAAACACGCAATAAATTGGAAAAAACCGACAATATCGTTTTACAGCACCTGCATCAGGTTGATTGCAAGAAGATGATCATGATGGCGATATTGCATCGGGGTAACCCCTGTCTGACGCTTGAAACAATTATTCAGATGCGCCTGATCATAATAGCCACAGGCATATACAACCTGAGAAAGGTTAATATCTGAAGAAGATTTTTGCAATGATTTGAGAAAATGCTGGAACTTGATAACATCTATAAATTTCTTAGGAGCGATTCCGACCTGTTCCTTAAACTTCCGCTCCAGTTGCCGTTCCGTTACCGGCAGTTTTTGGATCAGGTCAGCAACAGCAATCATTCCGTTTGCTTGATAAATCAAATCTAAAGCCCCATGCATAAGACCATCTTGCTTTTGAAACCGATTCACGCGACATATCAACAGCTTTTCGATCGCTTTTATCGCTTCAGAAGGGCTTTTAGAACTCAATACCTGCTCCTCCATATCACTTCCCTCCTGACCAAAAACAGTACGCAAAGGTGTAATGGTATTGTTCAATTCATAAGCCGATAAGTTCGTCAGCGCATGCAGACCATGTGGATGGAGAACAACAATCAACATATCCAATTTTCCGACCGACTTGATATCATTAAAATGTGTCATCTGTCCATAAAGAAAACTATGCGGCTGTTTACTTCCTGATTCACAAGCATTCACCTGTAAGAAAGGATCTTTAAAGTGAAAGACCAAACCCGGATTGCCATCCGAAAACAAGCGGTAATCGGCATACCCATCATGATCATGCTTGATGATGAGGTAGTGTTTTACAATAGCGGAAAGCATCAATGACGGATAAAGCTGCATAATCTCAATAGATAATTTAACAAAGGTAAACCATTTATTCTGATGGAAGAAACACCTTCGGATCAAAACCTTCCAGATAATCAATTTTCCAGATACCGTTAGCTAACAGAGCCTTCGTTTTGTAATTAAAGCCATCTCCCCACGACCAGTTGAAAGTGGCCAGATTGTTGGCAAAATTTACATCTCTTAATATGATCTTTTCCCAGAAATTATCTGGATTATCCTGACAGTTGCACCAGGGATTTGCTCCGTTACCAAATGGCGGAAGTTCACCCACATACCATACCCACGATTTGTTTCGGAGTTTCTCGTCGATGATCAAGCCTATTTTATCATAATTGGAAATAAACTGATCCGTGAATAGATTTGTTTCTCGCAGTTCGTTGATTCTCATTTTATGTCTTTCCAGATCAAGTCCCGCGTAAATACTATCCGCTTCTTTTAGTAGTAAGGGTTCAAAATCCACTTGCGAACTGTTGATTTCATTCCATTTATACAGTTCTTTTACCTTATTATGTAAGTCCCCTATCAAGTCGATCACGTTACTTTTCTGTGCTGTTTCCTGTTCTTTTTCTTTTGATGCCCCAGCATTCCCATGCTGGTTACAGGCAGAAAAAAGCACTAATGCAAGTAATACGGTGGCTAATTTCGAATATTTCATGTAAATTCTTTACTTTTTTTTAAATGAGGTCTATTTTATATTCTTACGTCTAGCTTCAGTATCCAGCAATAGACATGGAATTACTTTGCTAAAAGTAACATATTTCCTCACTTAATTTACACCCAACAGCAAGATTCAATTAAAATTAAAATCAAACCACCCAATAAAAAAATAAAGATAATTAAAACGCCATGCCTGTACGTATTACATGTATAAACATGGCGTCTAAATAGATGATCACTATATTAATCAACAAAGACCTTCACTTTAAAAGCTTTAGATCAAAAATTTACTCGTCTAAAACTCAAATAACATTCAGCTCCCCTACTTGTTCAAATATTCCAAAGCAGCATTCAGAACTTCATCTTGCCCCGCTTTGATTCCTTTTATCGTTGGTGACACCAAGTGATCAATCTTTATTCCAACACGTTGTGTTTTACTTTGGTCAGGATAATAAACACCAAGTCCTGTTATCGATGTTTTCAGATTGCCCGGTAAATCAATGTAACTCACATTTCCATCTGCACCGGCAGTTTGAGATCCGAATACCTTTACATTTGGAGAAGTTTGATAAGCCATAACATGATATTCGGCCGAGCTTTGCGTATCTTCATTAACCAAGACTGCTATCTTACCTTTATAATAATCGTTTGTTTCCTTTCCTACCTGAAGTGCGGGACTCATAATAAATGTACCGGGCTGACTAAGATTTGTATTTGTAAAACGTACGAAGTCGGTGGGTTTCGGAAGTAATAATGCACCTAGTTTGAAAACCAAAAAATCTCTCGGGTAGTTTCTATTATCAATAACAACACCTTTAATTTTGCTCCATTCATCCATATTTTCTTCTAGCATCTTACTTGTCAATAAACTGTGCTTAATATACAGGATATTATTATCCAACATTTTATAGGCAACAGTATCCGTCTCTGGAGCTCTAAACTGATTCAGCGGTACTGCAGGTACATTCACTTCCATTTCTCGACCATTACGGATTAGCTTTATCGGTACTAGATCACTATTACTCATTCTTAATCGCACTGCAAATTCCCTATTTGTTACTGCTTCATTCGGTGTTGCTATGTAAGTCCAGACAGAATCTTTAATCTCTCCTATCTTTTTATTTTCCTTACCCATCAACACATCACCTACTTGAAGCACATTGACACCATCATTGACGGCTAACAACTTGGTCACAACAGCCTTACCTTCCACGATGCGAATCTGTGCAGGAAGATGGTATGTACCATAATAGCTTTGCAACGCCTTTGGTCTACTCCACAATCCCGTATGAGCATCTTTAACCCGTGACAACATTTTCAAGACAGCTAATCCATAGCTCTTATCATCACGGCTCAAAATCATTTCGGGAACAGATATTTTCAGCACCTCATTCCAGTTGGGTTCGGTAAGATCTTTATTCGGTGAAAAATACTCGACCATATTCCAGAAACGAAAGAGCGTCAATAAACGAAAACCCGCATCTGCACTTTGGATATTGTCATATTTCTTTTCATTCTGAAAAAGTACATTACCTATTCCATTTGCAAAACTAAAATAGTGATGCTTATCAAAATTAGTGTAACGAATACGCTTCAACTTATCTTTCAAATCCTTTTTGAAAGATAGCTTATCGATCCAGGAATAGTCTACTTCGTATATCATGTGCTCCATTTTAGCTTTCGGGTAGTCCTGTGTTGTACCCAAACTATCCAAAAGAGTTGCATAGTAAGCTTCCACGGTTTGATTATCCTGAGCTGTAATAACAGCATGAATAGATTTAAATAGGTATTGATCCCAATCCAGCTTACCTTGTGCTACAGCTGGATGTCTGTATTTCAGAAAACCCCAAATTCTTCCCAGATCAACTAACCTCTGATCGATTTCAGGACTATTATTGAAATCTGTAATTCCTGATTCAACTGGATCTTTTTCTGCAAATGGAACAAACTTGCCGGTTTCTTTAGTGATATCCTTTCCGTCTACGGTAACGATAACATCATCGAACCAGACCTTCCCTTCACCTGAAAGGAAGAATGCCAAAGAAATACCTTCAGTCTTATCCGGGTTTAACTTTGCCGTCACCGTAAAGTTTTCCCAATCTTTTGTACCCCTCACTTCGCGCTTTGCCATATTGTCGAAAAAGATTTCCGGATCTATTCTTAACATAACATTTACCACAGAACTAGCGGTTACATTTTCACGCTTAATCATGACAGACAAACGAATGGAATCACCCTTTAAATTGGAAGGAAGTCCCATCATAACACCTCCAAAACCATTGCTTTTTTTAAGGCTTTCCACTCTTAAAGAGCCTTTGCCTTTATAATACACATCGTGATCAATAACCGTTGTAAAAACAGTACTGTCACCGAGTCTATACCAAGGGCGAGCAATTGGTGTCTCGAAAGAAAAATTAAAACGTTCCTGACTTCGGGCAGGAAAACCCAAGCTCAGGAAAAAGACAGCAAATAAAATTGCTAATGAGGTTCGTTTCATAATTTAAATTTGCATTAAATTAATAAATTATATCATATTTAACAACATTTAATTGCCTACTTAGCATTTAAATAAAATATTACAAATAATTGTTTTTACAAAATTGATAAAATTGACCGATTAAAAATTCCCTTAACATGGATAAATGCATAATGAATATGCATTTAAAAAAGACATTAACACGAATAAACCAAATCATACTAACATAAAAATTAACTTTGGTTTCAAAAATTACATGATATCGTAATGGAGATAAGATCAAAATTATGAGCAAGTTCATCCTTCAAAAACTTCCCTTAAAAATTAACATATTTCACTATAAATAACTACCTTCAAGAAAGATTAAATCAAATAGAGCCTGTTAACAATAAAAATATGATGAAACAACTAGCTATACTCCTTATACTAGGATTCAGTATGGGTACAGCCGATGCACAGATTACCAGCATTTCGGCCAATAAAGCAAATTTCGAAAAATCTGGTTTTCCCTTCAAAGGAAAAAGAGTGCTACAGGTAGAGCATATCACCACAGCAAATGAAGATAATTTTATCGTATTCTCTAAAGAACAACGGAATGCAGATCCCGATCACCTCTATATCCAGCAGTTTCAAAAAAATAACGATAAATGGACTGTTGTTGCCGAAGACCATATTTCAGAAAAAGATATCGTCACGTCCGTATGGGATGCCCGCAAAGCTTTTTTTGATGCCGATAAAGATGGAAAACTAGATGCTATTTTTGTCTATTCACGACACCCAAAAGGTGATATGGCCAAACAGCTTAGCTGCATCGCACTTGTACTCTACAACAAACAGTTTTACAGATTACAAGCAGATCAAGCAGATGGCTACCAAAAGACGACCTATTCGGATAATTACAGTCAGTTGCCTGAAGTGATCAAAACACAGGTAGCACAATTCTGGGAAAAACTAGATAAGGATTAAAAACATAGCGCTACGTCTGTATCGGACGAAGCGCTATGCGGAAATTTCAAAAATAAATTATAGAGAAGCTAAGACCATCTTTTCTTCATCTGCCCCTATTTTACTGATGGTATAGCGTTTAATATCGACATGCTTCATTTCGTCCAGCGCCTGTACCACATCCACCGCCCGTGCTTCCTTACTTGGTTTGATCAATACGATCATGTCCTTGCCATCCGCCTTTGCAGGGATCTCCAATTTCATTCGATCCAATACTTTTCTTATCCCATTCTTACTGAGGTCAGTGAACTCCGGTTTCGAGATCGGGTGGTTAAAATCGCCATGATACCACATCAATCCTTTATCGGTTAACAAAAGCGATACCACACGCCTTTCATCCAATAATATCGGTTCATGCCCAGATTTATCAGGCATTGCGATATCTAGACGATGAGGTTTATTTAATGTTGTCGTCAGCATAAAAAAAGTGATCAATAAGAATGCAAGATCCACCATTGCTGTCAGATCGACTTTAGGAGCCAGTTTTTTACTTCTGATTTTCTTTTTTCCTCCTTCCGGTTGTTTTTGATTTAGCTCTGCCATGATGTTCTAGATTAAATGATAGAATTGGTTAATACTCATCTTTAAGATGCCAGTATCAATCATATTCCATATTATTTTTCAATAAAAAAGATGCATGATCAATGTTCCTCATCCAGTACTCCGAATGTCTTAAGCTTATTTTCCTACGTAAATCACAGCATTTCAGCGGGCAATAACATCCTAAAATCAACTAATCCATTCGCTGATCACTACTACCCAAACACCCGATTGGTCACCCTATGAGGCTGCGATTGAAGTGTCTTATACAGAAAACAGTCAAAAACTAGCCGAAAAGAAAAATATTTGGTGTACAACTGTGATTTTTTGACACGCACTGCGAATAATTAAGGAAATAAGTTTAATTAATATTTTTAACAATGGAATTTTCAATAACTGCTGCCACTTTAAATCGTATGCTACCTAAGCGGGTAGCACCTGTTTTCCATCATTGGAAACCGTACTTTCAGGCTACTAACATCCAGCTTTTCTGGTCGAGCATAGCAAAGTTCGTTTTAGCAAACATTTCTGCGCAAAACCTTATTATGGATAAAGCAAGAGATAAACACATCAGGTATAACCCAACAACTTTACATAAAATTAAGAGTTGGCATGCGCACTTATCATGAACAAGCAGGAACAAAAAGAATTCTTTCAGCAAATAATTGAACAGCACAAAGGAATTTTGTTCAAAGTTGCCCGTGTGTATTGCCATGACGAGCATGATAGGGATGATCTGATGCAGGAAATGATGATACAGATCTGGCAATCTGTTCCGAGATATAAAGAGCAGTTTAAAATATCAACCTGGTTATACCGTATCTCACTCAATGTCGCGATTTCCTTTTATCGGAAAAACACAACGAGGGCAAACCGATTCACGGTTCTTAATGAGGAGACATCAGATTTATACAATGAAGAAAAAGTAGAAACAGAACAGCAGCTTGACTTATTAGTACAGTTTATCAGCGAATTGAGAGAATTGGACAAAGCCCTCATATTGATGTATCTGGAAGACAAAAGCCATCACGAGATGGCAGAGATTTTAGGGCTATCCGTCAGCAACATAGGAACAAAAATAGGACGCATCAAGGATAAATTAAAAACAAAGTTTTCACAATAAAACCATAAAGAATGAACGAGTTAGAATTAAAAAAGCTTTGGCAAACCGCACAAGGAAAGTTGGATACTAACCTGGCTATCAGTACACAAAATACAGCAGCTATTACGCACATAAAAGTGGCGCATTTCCTATCATCAATGAAGCCTGTCAAGCTTTTCACGATCTTAGTGGGGGTCGTCTGGGTCGGTCTTTTAGGAACAGTAGTCGTTTACTTATTCTTATACGCTTTCCCTAAAACAAATCTCTTTTTTCTATTTTCAGCTACGGTGCAAGTCATACTGTCGGCCATTGCATTGATCACCTATAGCTACCAGCTTATCACCATTTATCAGGTCGATATCAGTGGCCCCATCTTAGAGACACAAAAGAAAATAGCTCATTTAAAATCAACCACCTTATGGGTCACCCGTCTACTTTTCTTACAGTTACCTGTCTGGACCACCTTTTATTGGAATGATAGCATGCTGGACAATGGAAGCTGGCTGTTATGGTTTTTACAAGGTAGCATAACCCTTGCATGCACTTATCTGTCCATTTGGCTTTTCATCAATATCAATTTTGAAAATAGGGATAAGAAATGGTTTCGCTTTATTTTCAACGGCAATGATTGGACACCCCTATTAAAGTCAATGGAACTTTTAGAACAGATTGATGCTTTTCAAAATGACAATAAACCACAACAAAGTAACCTGAGCTAACCCCCCATCATACCCCACCATCCAGCTATTCGATCATGGTTATGCAATAAGATTTGTTCGCATTTTTCTTCATCTTTTTATTAAACCGAAAAGATGAAGAAAATAAACAAATTAACAACATTTAGCCCTCAATTAACACCTCAAAACCGGCTATTATTTCGTATATTTATCGTTTAAGAATAATGCATCTTGAGGCCCTCAAAATAGACATTTAAACAACCTACACCCCCTATTTGCAGGCTGTTTTCACTGCGTTTTTTTTATCCTTGTAGATTATTCGCAGACGCAAAAAAATACTGCTGCGGTAACCTGAAAAATAAGGATATATTTTGATCCAAAGCAGTACATGAACACGGCTGCCAAAAAATTAAAAATAAGAACGCTTACTTGTCAATAGACCCTATTCGCAGGATACATTTCTTAAAGAATAAAACATCATAAGCTGTGCACATACGGCACTAATTTAAAAACAACATACAGATGGATATCATACTGATCAAAGTACTGGGTATAAATTTTATTGCAACATTAGTCAGATCGACGTTTGGATTCGGCGAAGCCTTAATCGCAGTGCCGTTATTAAGTTTTATTCTGCCGCTCGATATCGCAGTTCCCATGTCCGTCATGTTATCTGTCGCCATTGCCTTATTGGTGGTCGTTCAGGATCACAAAAAAATAGATGTTAAAAGTGCCAAATACCTCGTACTTGCCGCATTGATCGGCCTGCCAGCCGGTTTGGGTATGCTGCTGTATGGCAATGATAAATTGATTAAAATCGGATTGGGAATATTACTAATTGCATATTCAGCCTATGCCTTAACTGCTAAAAACACACAGGCTAAAACAGCAGATAATAACAGCTTATGGCTCTGGACCTGTGGTATAGCTTCAGGTGTATTGGGTGGAGCCTTCGGCATCAACGGTCCTCCGCTCGTTGTATACGGAAAAATCAAAGGCTGGAATCCCAGCGAATTTAGAGCAACTTTACAAGGTTATTTTTTACCTGTCAGCTTCATCAGCGTAGTCGGCTATTATTTTAAAGATCTCATCACAGAAGAAGTTGTCCTCTATTTCTTAAAATCAATACCCGTTATGATTCCGGCTATCTATATCGGCAGATGGTTAAACCACCGGATCGAACATAAAAAATTCTTTATATACGTGTACATCGGACTGATCGTAATCGGTCTTGTCTCTATTGTGAATACATTTATGTAAACACTACACAATTAAATAAGAAGGGCAATAGGCTGTCATTCAAGCATAATTTCACAGCCCTGTATGAGTTGCTTTTAAGTAATACAGTACCCGATTTGAAAAAGAACTGCAAAAACTGAAACCCTATAGCAAGAAAGCAGGAATCAATCTTGTTGTGGCAAATTTAGCCAGATTTTCAAATAAGATTGAATCCAGATTTAAGGTAATTGTACTTTGAAGACACGATACGGTAATTCCGTTCTGTTCTTTCCATTGCTCCAATTCGGATCCTGTGGAAGTTGAGCACAAGAAAAATACAGAAAGCCATCTGTTCCGATGCCTAGTGAATCTGGCCAGAGTAACCTTGAATCCTGTACTAAAGTATGCAACTGACCATCTGGACTTAAATACTTAATGGTATAGTCCAAGGAATTGGTTAAATAAATATTGCCCTTTTTATCGGCAATCAGTCCATGTGTTACACCCACATCCCCCATATCTTCAACTTTCGACTCCAATTCTTTCTCGGTCAAAGATTCATCGGTCAAATATTTCGTTTCGATGCGATATAAATGTGTTTTATTAATCGGTTTAAAATAAAAATATTTAAAATCATGCGTTAAAGCAATACCATTCACATTTGACATAAACGGTTTACCGTTTTTATCCCGCATTTCCACTCCATCATACACAAGTATCAGATCAGGATCGGCTAAAGTAAAAGATGTCTTTTCTAAAACTTGACGTGTTTTCCCTGTTGCTAAATCCAGAACAATAATTGCCGCTTGACCAGGGTCTGATAGATAGGCTTTATTCTTTTGGACATCAACACGCACATCGTTCAAACCCGATTTCGATTTATCCAGATCATCAAAGTTGTAGCTCTTCTCAACTTGATTTTTCCGGGTATTGATTTTTAATAATTTGAACTGCCCTTCTGCAGCTTCGCCTTTATCACCAAAAATAGAACCTGATGGCGCAGGTTTCGAATCCAATACCCAAAGAAAATCATTCGCATCAACATACAAATCCTGGACGCTAACAAAATGTCCGGCTTCTTCGCCCGGTTTATTCCATTCTTCATTCGGATAAGGAACACGCTCGCCGTTCACAATTTCTGTTAATCCGTACTGATAATCGGTATTTTGTTTCGGAAAAGCCACAAATAGCCGATTAGCAGTGTTTACACTTACGCCAATGGCCCGATATTTCCCAAAAGAAGCGACTTCTATCAGCGCATCGCTGTGGTATTGCTGAGCTAAAGTATGATCCATAATTCCGAATAAAGTCAGTACAAAGACCATGTTATTGATCCATTTCATTATTTTAATCTATTTTAGTTTAAGTACGATCCAATAAGCATTACAACCGTGCGTAATGCAAAAAAGCGATAGCAAAGCAACTTCCAACATTTAATTTCCACTGATAGCAAATAGCTATTCCATAAAATCAAGAACCTGTGCTAAGCACATCTTTTCCTGTTTTATACAATTGGTATCGCGCAAGCTGAAAGGCATGTGATCACTGCTTTGCTATAGCCATTCCGCTATCCTTTTAACTACTTTTCAATTTCTTCATAAATTCTAAAATTGCTGGACGTAAATCTTTAAACAAAGGATTTTCTTTGTTTTTCAGCATAACTTCCGTAAACAATTTCAGTCCCAAAGCAAATTCAGTCGCTGTTTCCTTATTATCAAAAATCTGTTTCGAACTGATCACCTCAAAAATGTTGAACAGATCATCATGATTATCAAAATTTAAATGTAAAGATTTTGTTCCCGCATCCCCATTCTTCAGACTAACTTCTTTTAATTCTAATTGATAAGCATTATTTCTTTTTTCCATAGCTCTCTAAAAATTACTAACAAATTCATTAATGGTATCTATTTCTTCTTGACTTAAATGGATCGCAATTGCCTGCGCATTTTGAACCGCTTGATCTGCATTTCTTGCTCCTGCCAAAGCAACAGTAATTCCCGCCCTTTCGATGGTCCATCGCAGTACCAATTGGGCTAAGGTAGCATGATGCTCATCAGCAATCGGTTTTATTTTCGCCAGTAAGTCATTGGTCTTCGCAATAAATTCAGGCTGAAAATGCGGTAAATTTGCACGGTGGTCTCCTGGTTGAAATTGATAATCCGTTGTTATCTTACCTGTCAGTAACCCTCTTTGTAATGGACTATAAGCTAAAATCGATTTATTGTTCACCACACAGTAAGAAACGGTTTCCTCTTCAATACCTCGATTCACCATACTGAACGGAACTTGATTAGATACCAATTTCAACGTTTTTTCAGCTTCCTCCATTTGTGAGGCACTATAATTACAGACACCGGCATAGCGCACCTTACCCTGTTCAATCAACCGGCCTACGGCTTCAAACGTTTCGCTTATTGCAGTTGTCGTATCGGGCCAGTGAATTTGATACAGATCAATATAATCTGTCCCTAGACGGCGTAAACTCTGTTCACATTCGTAAATAATACTGTCCTTACCCGCAAACTTATAGATATCGATCGCTTCACCCGCATTGTTTTTACTATGCATTGCTAAATTCCCCTCTGCCAGATCCCAACGCATGCCAAATTTGGTCAATAGCTGGACCTTATCTCGCGAAATTCCCTTAATCGCCTCACCGACGATTTCTTCACTGGTTCCCTGACCATAGATCGGTGCGGTATCGATAGCCGTTACACCGACATCATAAGAAGCTTTGATCGCTTCGATTGCATCGTTTCGATCCGTACTGCCCCACATCCAACCTCCAGCGGCCCACGCACCGAAAGTAATCGCTGAAATCTCTAAATCACTATCTCCTAATTTCCTGTATTCCATTGTTTTTTATATTTTATGTTCTAAAATCTAATTCACTTGATCATATTTCTCACTTCAGTTTTCCGACCGGCTAATGTCATACTCTTATAAAACAGTTAACTTGGGATGTTGTTTCCTGCTAACCTGAATATCGTTGTAGCTTACCTCAAAAAACGATTTGCCCAGTTGCCCACATATTAGAGCGAAACCTACATCATTTTAAAATCAGTGGGACGCATATTGGTCAGCTGGGAAAATGTATTACTGAATGCCGAAATATTCGAGTATCCCACTTCATAGGCAATTTCGGTAATCGTAAGATCCGTGTCCTTCATCAATTCCATCGCACGGATTACCCGGAGCATTTTCACATACTGCACAATAGAAATATGCAATTTGCTTTTGAACAACCGCGTTAGGGTTCTCACACTATAACCAAATGTTCTGGCAATCTCCTCCAACGCCAAAGATTCACTGATATTCGAACGCAAATAGTTCGTGATAACATTTAGGCGTTCATCATCAGTAATAGGAAGCTGAATTGCAAATTTCTTCAGATGCTCCTTAGGCAACAGGTTTTTCACCGTATTCAAAAACTCAAATTCCCAGGAACCCTTAAAAAAATCACCCTGCCATTTTTCACTAAAGACGAGCATTTCGGACAAGAGCTTACTCACCGGATAAATCCCCAATTCATCGTAAAAACCAGCATCACCCCGACTGGGGTAGTAAAAATTGATAATCTGTAGATCCTTGGTATTGAACATCAGATTATGGGAAAAATGGCCCGGGATCCAGATATAATGATTAGAAGGAATATAATAGTCCCTTTCCTGAGTCTGCAGATAAGCAATCCCACCGTAAACCAGTAAAAGTTGCCCCTTATCATGCTGATGGGCGAGCAATTGCTGTTCCGTCTGTTGACGGATCACCAAAATCGAATCGGGATGCTGATCGATATTCTTAATGAGCTGCTTCAAAAGATCCATATGGCCCAATTTAACAAACTTTAGGCTAATTATATAAAACACCTCCTCTTTTCTTCCAATAATTTTGCATAAAGATTATTATACAGCATACAAAAATGAAACAGTACCCCTTTTTAATCATCGCATTGATCGGCAATCTTTTCCTCACCCAGGCTTCTTTCGCACAAGCTCCTGATAGTACCTGGACATTGGAAAAGATATGGGATCTCGCCGCAAAGCAGAATCGGCAGCTGCATCTGGCGGATTTAAGTGTACAGGAAAGTAGGACCAGTATCCAGGAAGCACGGGACAAACTGCTTCCCGATCTGGCAGTATCCGGAAATTACGCCCTTAACTCCAAATTTCTAATTTATGATAACGGTCTCTTTTCAAAACCGCAGGATGTTCCCGTATCCAGTTATGGCTATGGCTTTGGTTACAACCTGGATTTCAATATTTACAATGGTGGTAGGGATAAACGAAATATCCACATCAAACAAGAAGAGCAACAGCGCAAGCAAGTTGAATTTGAACTGCAACATGACAACATCAAGTTTGCCATCGCCCTAGTCTATTACGAACTGTATAAGTATCTACGATACCATGAATTTCTGCAGACAGAAATCAAAACCGAAAAACAGCAGCTCAGCAGCATCCAAAGCCTACATAAAAATGGTGTCGTCCTCAAAAGTGACGTCCTACGTACTTCTGTGAAGCTCTCCCAATTGGAACTCAGTTTGTCGGACGTGGAGAAAAAAGTAGTGCTGGCCAAACAGCGTCTCAATATACTCATCGGAAGAAACGAAACCGAACCACTGGAAATTCCTATTCAGGAAATCGTGAACTTAGATGCTGGTAGCCTGGCAATTTATGCAAGCTATCAAGCAGAGGCCCTCAGTCAATCGCCGGAATTTAAAATCACCCAAAGTGATATCAAAATCAGCGAGCTTCAGATCAAACAGGCAAAATCCACCTTGCAGCCTAAGATCTCCCTGTATTCACATTACAACTACACGTATCCCCAGGTATCCTTTTATCCCTACTCCAACAATCCCTGGGGCTATGGACAGACCGGTATCAAGATGCAGTTTGCGCTAGACAACCTCTACAAAAGCAAGCATACCATCGCACACGCACGCAATCTCAGCGAACAGCAGAAAGAAAAAGCAAACATCAAAAAAGAGGAAATTTCGGTCAGGGTCAAAGAAGCATACCTGCAGCAGCAACAGGCACTCGAAAGCGTCGCAACAGCAGCTGACAATATCATCCAGACGACCGAAACTGTACGGGTCATTCGAAACAGCTACCTCAATCAGGAATCCCTGCTCACCGATCTGCTCGATGCGGAGAACATCCTGCTGGAATCAAAATTTAATTTAACACAAGCACAGGTCAATCTAAAATTAAGCCATATCAAGCTTCTGCTGATTACAGGAGCACTTTAATTGTAAACACCATGGACAAAAATAAAACAGATAAAATTGTAGTCGCGATCACCAAATGGTTAGGCATCTTATTATTGGTCGGTATCAGCACCTGGTGTGTCGTCTATTTCTGGAAAGGATATCAATACGAGCAAACGAACGATGCGCAGATCGATGCCTACCTCTCACCCGTAAACGCAAAAGTCGGTGGATACATCAGCAAGATTTATTTCCAGGATAACCAACAGGTAAAAAAAGGCGATACCTTATTGCTCATCGAGGAAAGTGAATACGGACTGAAACAGGAAGCCGCATTGGCCGAACTAATGAGTTCACGTGCAAAACTCCCGATCCTCAGTGCCCATGAAGATACCCAGCTCAAGACCATCGAAGTAATCAAAGCACATCTTTCCGGATCAAAGGCAAAACTAACACAGCAACAAAAAGAATTTAACCGCTATCAGAACCTGCTAGCCGAACAATCCACCACACAGCAGAAATTTGATCATGTGGAGGCAAACTTGGCCATCAATCAAGCAGATTATGATGAATCACAAGCTAATCTGCAGGTTGCGCAGTCCAAACTGCAAGATTTCAAAGCCCAGCGATCGGCGATTGAAGCCGAAATCCGGATCAAAGAAGCGCTGCTCAAAAGACAGGAATTGGATGTCCGCTACACTGTGATTACCGCACCTTTTGATGGGCAACTGGGCAAGAAAACCATTCAGGAAGGACAGTTGGTACAACCGGGACAGACCTTAGCATTTCTCACCAATGAAACCGAAGAGAAATGGGTCGTGGCCAATTTTATGGAAACCCAGATCGGCAGCCTACATATCGGAAATACGGTCAATATCGAAGTTGATGCCTTTCCTGGAGAGCAATTCACCGGAACCATCCAGTCCATTTCCCCCACTACCGGATCGCGCTACTCCCTGTTACCTCCCGATAATGCCACCGGTAATTTCGTGAAGATCATCCAGCGCATGCCTGTCCGCATTAAACTAAACGAAAGCCAAGGGCTAGCCAAACTCGCTGCCGGCATGAACGCACATGTATATGTGGTAAAAAATTAAAGATGCAAGCACACAAAATTCCTTTATTTAAACACTGGGTATCCGAGTGGCTGGCCAGATCGGTTATCTTCGCCATCCTGATGACCTGCTTATTCAGTTTTGCCCTCTACAGCAGTCCTGTAACCGTGATGGGGTATTACGGCGTAGCACCCACAGATGTACAATATGCCATGGTACTCATCTATGGATCCACAGTGACATTCTTGGCGCTCGATTCCCGTATTGTGAAATACTTCACCTCACGCAAATACCTATTGATGGCATTAGCGACCAATGGTATCTGCACATTGATCTGCTTCCATAGTAAAAGCTGGCCCCTCTTTCTCATCTGTCAATTTGCACAGGGCATCACCTGCGCACTGCTATCGGGTATTGTACTCCATCTGGTGTTCCCCAGACTGCATAGCACACGGGCCAGGGTCATCGGGTACACCATTCTCTATGCCGGCATTCAGATTTCTATTCCACTTTATTCCATCTACTGCAGCATGGTGCTTCATTATCTGGATTTCAACTGGCTGTTTTACGGAGCCAATATCTTACTGCTGCTGCTCACCGCTACCGTATTGATCACGATGGATGCCAAAGCAAGATTGCATAAAAAGATACCGCTCTATCAGGTGGACTGGATCGGCTACCTCTTCTATACCAGTTTTGTACTGCTCTTGGGCTATATCCTCATTTACGGGAGGCAGCTGGGCTGGTTCAGCAGTACCGTGATCTGCCAGCTAGTTCTGACCGCAGTATGCATCCTTATACTTTTTATTATCAGGGAAATGCGCTTAAAACGTCCGTTGATTAATCTGCGGATTTTCAAAGCGAAAAACTTTGTTATCGGTCTTTTACTGCTTTTTGTATTTTACCTCTTCAAAGGCAGTACAGGACTGACCTACAGCCATCTGGAAACAATCTTAAAAACCGATCCTTTACATACCATTCCCATTTGGTTGGCTGTCATATCCGCAACAGTACTGAGTATGTATGTAACAGCGCGCTTTATACTATTGGGAACCCATCTGATTCGGATGATCATCGTCGGATTTATCATCATGGGCTTGTATTATACCT
The DNA here is from genome assembly GCF_042686355.1 of Sphingobacterium anhuiense. Lineage (NCBI taxonomy): Bacteria > Pseudomonadati > Bacteroidota > Sphingobacteriia > Sphingobacteriales > Sphingobacteriaceae > Sphingobacterium > Sphingobacterium anhuiense. The sequence goes on along the minus strand of NZ_JBHUPE010000004.1, from coordinate 557,789 downwards.
ATATGCTGCTCTTTATTTCCGTGACCGGATCGACAGCAGACTTTATACTGCCTATGTTTATCTATGGCATTGCAACCGGAGTTTTATTTGTACCTATTGTCACCTTCACTGTATCTGCTGCACCACCCAAAATCGCGATAAATGCTTCCATGATCGGTATTCTAGCTCGATTTATAGGATTTTGCAGCAGTATGGCGGTTAATAATGAACTGCAATTATTTACCCGGGCCGCGGTTCAGGATCAGGTACGCCATGCGGTTAACCAGATCAATCCGCAGTTGCCCCTCACCTTGCAGCAGATTGAACAGACCTATCAAAATGCAGGTAATGACGGCTTAAAATCGCAGGTGGCCGCCAATGCCTTTTTCAATACCATACTCAAAGAACAGATCCTCGCCCGCGCAAGCCGCGATTATTATGATCTGATGCTTACCGGAGTCGTACTGGTCATTATTATTCTGATCTTTCTACCCAAAATCCAGCAAGTGGTACTGAGATTGACAAAATTCAATGTTCCTTACTAGATATGAACAGATGTGCAAAAATAAATCGAAACCAATACAGCGCCTCTTTGTTTACCTAATGTCAGAAGGCAAAGCACATGTACGATATTGATCTAGGTCAAGAATTATAACAGTTTTAACCCTTAATTTTGTAGCAGAATATTAGAGAAGAAAATAAAAAATTTATAAACAAATTTAAACATTAAAGTTATGGCAAATTGGAGTTTAGACAAAGCACACAGTGAAATAGAGTTTAAAGTAAAACACATGATGATTACTAACGTAAAAGGTCAATTTCAAGATTTTGACGTTACGGTAGATAGTGATTCAAACCATTTAGAAAATGCCAAAATAGACCTGACCATTCAGACAGCGTCTATCAACACAAAAAACGAACAACGTGACGAGCATTTGAAAAGTGCAGACTTTTTTGATGTTGCGGCCAACCCGACCATTACATTTCATGCTACGAGCAGTAAAAAAGACGGTGATGATATTAAATTAACAGGCGATCTAACGATCAAAGGCATTACCAAATCCGTTACATTCGACGTGGAGTTTGGTGGTGTAGCAAAAGATCCTTGGGGTAATGAAAAAATCGGTTATACCGCTACCGGTAAAATCAACCGTCAGGATTTCGGATTAACTTGGAACGCGGCTTTAGAAACAGGTGGATTGATGGTGAGCGACGAAGTAAAATTCCAAGCAGATTTTCAGTTCATTGTGACGAAATAAGCAATATATACTCTTATAAAAAAAGTCATGCTCCCATCAGAAGCATGACTTTTTTTGTATATGCATGAGATCCATAGTTCCCGCACTAAGCAGGCACTTTCCGTCCTTTCTCCCGATCCCATACCCGGTGACCTTTCATCGCTTTGATAAAGTCTGCCGTCAGGTTATTTTTTGATTCGAGTACCACACCGGCATCCTTTTCCTGCTTGGCGATATACGATCCTGCAATTAATTTTTCAGCACCCTTAGCAAAGGCCAAAGCCTTACAATGTCTAAATCCTTCGTTGATAAAATGGATATAATCCGGCTCATCCTCCAATGTTGCAACCGAATCACCATCGGGTGTATAGAATGCATCATAACAGACCGAAGCTTCCGTCAGATAAGTATGCTGGATTTCCGCTTCTCCACCTTCCTTAAACTTCACGTTACCCGTATGTGTCGAGATCAGAACGGCCTCTGCACCCTCCGCTTCCAATGCTTTTTTCATGACATCGACCGATGCTTTGCTCACACCATCTGCCACTAGAAAAGCCACTTTCCGAGTTTCAATCGTTCCTTCACCCGGAGCGGTAGCCATACTCAATGCGGCAGATTTCTCTACCTCTGGCTTAGGCGCTTTCACCGGATATTCCGGATGGTTCTGACGCGCAAACTGTAACGTCAGTTCATCCAGTTGCTCCGGAGGTGTCAATCCCAGATTGGCACCCACTCTTTTTGCCAGTTCTTGATCGATCTGGTTTAAGATCGCCAGCTCCCTTTTACGGATAGCTACCGAATTGACTTTCGATAGCTCAAAGCTATAACCACTGATAATATGTTCCTTTTCAGGTGCTGTCTGCGAATTGAAAAACAAGCGGGCTTGTGTAAAGTGATCAGCAAATGACGAAGACCTGCGTCTTACTTTATAGCCATCCACCTTTTCCTCATGGCTCTTAAAACCGGTCTCGCCTTTTAACATCGCCTGATAGGGACAACCGCCACCCAAACTATTTGGGAAATAGCTGACGTTGCCTTTCAGGATATCCTGTCTTCCGAAACCGTCTTTTTGATTGTTATGTTTACCGTTGACCGGTCTATTGATCGGAAGCTCATGGAAATTAGGACCTCCCAATCGGTAATTCTGTGTATCTGCATAAGAGAATATACGTCCCTGCAATAAAGGATCATTGGTCAGGTCAATACCCGGTACCAGACGTCCTGGATCAAAGGCTACCTGCTCGGTTTCTGCAAAGAAATTTTCCGGATTACGGTTCAGTGTCATCGTTCCGATAATCGTTACCGGAATCAATTCTTCCGGAATGATTTTCGTTGCATCCAATAAATCGAACGAATATTTCTGTTCATCCTCTTCCGGTACAAGCTGTACACCCAGATCCCACTGTGGAAAATTACCCTTTTCGATATTCTCCCACAGATCCCGGCGTAAGAAATCCGAATCAAATCCCGATAATTTTTGCGCCTCGTTCCATGCCACCGAATGCACGCCCAATTTAGGTTTCCAATGAAACTTCACAAAAGTGCCTTTCCCTGCTGCATTGACAAATTTGAACGTGTGAACACCAAAACCTTCCATCATTCTAAAAGAACGCGGAATAGCACGGTCGGACATCGCCCACATCAGCATATGTGCAGATTCAGGCATCAAAGAAATAAAATCCCAGAACGTATCATGAGCGGATGCGGCCTGAGGCATCTCATTATTCGGTTCTGGCTTAACAGCGTGGATCAAATCCGGAAAGTTCATCGAATCCTGAATAAAAAATACCGGAATATTGTTACCCACTAAATCATAATTACCCTCCTCCGTATAAAACTTTACCGAGAATCCCCTTACATCGCGCGCCAGATCAGTCGATCCTTTAAAGCCCGCAACAGTTGAAAAACGGATAAACAGCGGCGTTACCGTACCTTTCTTTAAAAAAGCGGCACTGGTATATTGAGAAACATCTGCTGTCGCTTCAAAAATACCGTGAGCACCAGAACCTCTTGCATGTACCACCCGTTCCGGAATCCGCTCGCGGTCAAAATGAGCCAGCTTATCTTGAAAAATAAAATCTTCTATAAGTGCAGGACCACGTTCTCCTGCTTTGAGCATGTTGTTGTTATCATTGATCGGAACTCCATCATTCGTCGTCAATACCCGATTGGCATTGTCAATCGTATGCTCCTGAATCTGCTGCACTTTTTTGTTTTCTTGTTGCTTAGCCATGTTTAAATAAAGTTATTGATGAAGATTAGAACATGTCGGTACCCTTCACATGACCGACACTATTACTAGTAACAACCTAAGGTCCGATTTGTTTCCGCAGATCCGCAACGCAAGAAGCCCCGACCGAAGACATAAGACTGAGCAACAGTCTTAATAGAGTCAATTTAAAGGTAATATAGTTTTAATAAAAGGTAATAAACTTGCATTTTTATTCATTTTAACCTCCTATTTTTAACCTAATCATTTGTTTCGTCAAATAATCAAGCGGAAGATTTTTTAGCGAAACAGGTGACAGTCAGAGCAAGATCACGTACAGCAATTGCCTAAATCCGTACATATACGGTGCGTCCCGAATAAGATGCAAGTACCCATTTTTTCAATACGATCATTTAGAATAATCCATATATCCTTTAACCAAAAACAACTGTTATGAAAATTTACCATCTCGTACTTGCAGTGACCCTACTATTCGGATCCTGTAAAAGAACAGAAATTCTCACCCGTATTGATGCCAATACGAACACCCTCGACACCGTCTACACTTCAGACCATCCCTACAACCTCAACGTCGTCTTGTTTGTTCCTTCCGACATGGTTCCCAATCCCGATTACGAAAGACGTATCAGCGAAACACTGATCTACCAACAAAACTTTGTCAAAACCTGGATGCAGCATTGGGGACATGGCGACAAAACCTTCGGATTGTTAAAAAATGCTTCCAACAGGGTCAAAATCCATGTTGTACAGGGCAATCTCCCGACTTCCTCCTATCCGTATGAGGGTGGAGAATCGGCTATGTGGCAGGAAATTACCACGTATTTTCAGACCCATCAAAAATCCAGTGACCATTACCTGATCCTGACCACGGTCAATAAGTTCGGTGAACAAAATGCGCCATACTATGGCATCGGAACCAAATGCTACGGCATCGATTTCCCCGATATGGAAATCGCCAATATGAGCCGTACCGATACAGCTGGGCTGGCTTCTTCCTGGATCGGAGGCAATACGCATGAAATGATGCACGGTCTCAATCTGCCGCATAATGGCGGTCTGGTATCGCAGAACAACCTCTACGGTACACCGATTATCACCGGAAACGGTGGCACCTTTGTCGTAGCACCGACTTATTTAGATGCCTGGGACTGTGCCGTACTGAGCCGTGGACAGGTGTTCAGTACCACAACACGTTCGGACTGGTATGCGGGTGCCAATGCGAAAATTACCAAATTGAATGCCCGCTATGACGATGCTACACAAAAAGTAATTGTATCCGGACGGTTCAGCAGTAATAAAAAGGTGGACTTCATCGGCTTTACTAACGATGCTAAGCGCAGTGCCGGAGATGGTAACTACGACTCTGAAAACTGGGTAACCACCCCGATCGGTCTGGATAGTTTTTATACCGAGATCGCCATTACCGAATTCAAAGATCGCAGCAACCTGCAGAATGATTTTACAATCAGCCTGATCCATGAAAATGGCTACAGACATTGGAGCAGCTACAGTTATCAAATGCAGAACGGTAAACCCGATATTCAGTTTGGCGACAGACCCGAATACAATAAAGCAAATTGGACTATCGTTGCCGTAAGCTCGGAAGAGACTCAGGCAGAAAGCGGTCAGGCTGTCCATCTCATCGACGGAGATAAAACAACGCAGTGGGTAAGCCGTTGGTCTGGTGCGAGTTCTACCCATCCGCATTTCTTTACCATCGATATGGGAGCCTCAAAACCGGTGAACCGCTTTACCTTTGTACAACGCTCTGGAGGAAGTAAACCCAAGAATATTCAAATTCAGGTCAGTACCAATAACAGCACCTGGCAAAATGCCGGCAGTTATGTGCTCCCAGATGCGGCAGGACCTGCCTACGTGACTTTACCCAATAGCCTAACCTTCCGTTACTTTAAAGTGACGATTTCCAGCGCCACCGATGGCACGCAATGGGCGGCGCTAAACGAAGTGGGCACCTATCAAGATTAATTTTAATTTCACAAAAAAAACTCCTGAACGGATCCGTTCAGGAGCTTTTTAAATTTCTCTTTTCAAGCACATACATAAGGTCAACGCCATTCCATAACTGTTATAAAATCAAAGAGAATCACTTCTAAACCATTTTATCAATCTATACGAGGTATCAAAAACAATTGATCACGCAGCGTTAGGACTGCGTGATCAATATACATGACGAGTCTGAAGGTTTATTTCGTATACGATATTTCTTTATAAGGTGTGTAAAAGAAATCAATAGACTGAACAAGAGGCTTATAAACTGTCCGATACTTGATCGTACTTGGACTTACAATATCTTGTAAATTCGCCTTGGTTTCATATGGGGTGATTTTTACCGTCATCATCTCACCGTTCAATTTTTGATAAACAACTTCCGTATACTGCATCGGGAAAAATGTTCCCTCTCTAGGCAGATTGCTCTCACTATTAAAGGTTGCTTTATGTAAAGCACTATTCGTTTTATCAAAACTAGAAAAGGTTCTATTGATTAATGTTAGATTATATCTTTCACCATAGATATATTGATTCGTATTAACACTTTGAGAACTATCTTTACCGGAATATGAACGCACATCAACACTGTATGTCGCTTCTTCCAGTTGGTCTAGATTTATCTCTCTAATTTTACCATAACTATTCGGTGCTACATCAAATGGTATGATAGTCTGTTTTGCTGACAAACTGTTCCTCAAGAAAACTTTTAAAAGTTTCACTTTCGGATCTGTTGTCATCTGAAAACGTAAAATTGCTCTTTTATTTCCAGGTATCAAAGTCAAAGAATCTATTCGCCCTGGGTAATAAATCTCTCCATTTTTCAAATAGTCGCCGTAATAATAGTCTGCTGGTTTGCAACTTGAAACAGCCACTAAAAAGGTGCAGAAAGCTATTATTGTGTATATTTTATTTTTCATATTTAAAATTGCTATTGGGTATATTTACCAAAAAATTTCATCTCAGATATGGCTACTGTCAAAGCATTTCCTAGAGGTTGTTCCCGGACTCCATTCCAAGTGCAGAGTACTTTTACACGAAAGTATCGGTAAGATTCCTGCGTATCCCAAGCCACTTCAAAATCTTCTCCTGCCTGTGCATACGTTTGATCCTCTTGTGTCGCATTCACCCCGAAAGCAAGCCCAGATGGTCGTGTTCCAGTAAAAGATCCAACCAATGTCCAAGAATCCCATGAACCATCCGTCGCAGGATTGTTACTGGCGTAAACTTCAAACTCTTTAGGGTGGGTTGCCTGAAATAATAAAGAAGCATTATCATTACGCCCCCATAACTTCACACGACTTAATTGTACTTTTTTACCTAAGTCCAAACTAAATTGTAAAGGAATTGGTGCATTCCTGCCCCACCATTGTTTTCCTGTATTATAAGTAGATCCGGTTTGTAATCCATCAAAAAGAGCGACCTCTAAATCCGCGCTATTACCCTGAGCAGAATAATTAAGAATATATTCGCCGTTCTTATTTTCATTTGAATAGGCAACTATACCTTTATATCCCTTAATACCTTTCAGCTCTACTTCCTCCAAAGGGGTGAGCGTGCGTACAATCGTATCGGAAATATTTCCCCACTGATCACGAATAATTACGCCGTATTTGGCTGCTATGGGATTTTCACCGCGCACTCTGATTACGCCTTCTTTCGATTTGGTATAGGTGTCATTGATGGTATTCCAGCCTGTCATATTTGTGGTTGGATTAGTCCCAAATTTAAAGACACGCAATATAATATTTGCAGCAGATTCATTTTTGTAAACTAAATTAATTCCGCCAAACGTGCTATAGAAGTAACTATCCGATTCAAATGATTCTGCCAAGATCTGATACTGAGGTTTACCCGTCTTAATCTTAATCATAATGGGATCTGACTGTACTTCACCAACACTAACAGCCTTTAACTCGATATTATATTCACCGATTTTTGCAAAGCCTTCTACCTTCAGATGATTATCGTACACGCTCGATTTGGCGACCATTGTACGACCGTTATCTAAGGTATATGTCGCCTGGACGTAGCGCAAGTCAACATTATCGGGCATATCATAAGATATAATCGCTCCGCCAGCTGCTTCTTCAAAACTTATGTTTGTTAATTTATCTGGTTTTGCACCTTCCCTTGCGAATTGAATGCCACTATCTTCTTTACAGCTTATGATGGTAAAGGTGATCATTAAACACAACCAAACATTAAAGTGACTACTGAATTTTTTAATATTTTTCATAATGATTTTCGTTATTATTTCGTTTACCATCCCGCACTTTGAACAAGATTAGGATTTCTACGTCTTTCATTTAAACTAATTGGCCAAAAGTAGTCCCGATCCATAAATGATCTGGTATAAAGCACTGTAGGTCTATAAAAAGAACTTTCGGCAGACTGATTAATATCCCAACCTAAGATGGGCGTATTTAATTCTTTCACCGCATCTTTCCATCTCCTTAAATCCCAGAAACGAATCCCTTCTAATGCAAATTCGCTTGTGCGCTCACTTTTAATAATTTCTCTAAAACCTTCTTTAGTGGTTGGTTTAGATGGATTAACCGAATAGTTAAGCCAGGAGTCTACGACACCGCCCAAACCGGTTCTTTCTCTAATCAAATCGATATAACTGTAGGCTTCTTGCGTTGGTCCATTAACTTCATTGAGAGCTTCAGCATAGTATAAATAAAGATTTGCTAAGCGCATCACAGGATATCCAAATAATCGAGCCGTAAACACATTGCTCGCAGCTACCGTATTTTGATAATTGTAATGCTTTTTAGAAGCAAAACCTGTCCAATTGTAATTTGTTGGATCGACTTTACCCGACGCCCCTGCATATTTCAAATCGATATTATACGCATTCGCATCTGAACCGGCTTGATTTACAAATAAACGACCTGCATCAAAAACTAACGATGCATAAAATCGATTTTCACGATCCAGCTGTAATCTTGAAGTTGTCTTTCCAGCAACCAGATTAAAGCGATAGCCATCCGTACTGGGTACAGTAACTAAATCAAACCTGGAATTATAGGGATATGAAATATCTTCGTCGATAGGAACACCATTTTTAGAGTAAAATTTCTCCACAAGATTTAACGTCACAGACATATATCCCGATAAGCTTGAACTTGTTGCATTCGCCGTAAAACGAGGAACCATAAAAGCTCCTTGATATGAAGCAGATGCAATAGAACGGGAATCGAGCCACAGGATCTCCTGATTATTAGAAGATTCACTAAATGCTTCCCTGGTATTCATTTGGTACTTGGTACTTGTCTGTGGCGTAAAGCTTCCAACAGCATTCCAAGTATGCAAATGCTTGCCTAATCCATGAGCAAAGTCAATCGCTTCCTTACAAGCTGCTGATGCCTTTTGCCATTTTTCGATAGAATAGGTTTTATTAAATAATTCTTTCCCATCGTTATTTCGTACCGACGCTTCTATTCCAGTATTTCCATTAAATAATGGACTCGCCGCATACATTAATATTTCAGCTTTCATCGCTTTTGCAACGAGCTTCGTAATCCTTCCTGTTTCTTGATTAACAGCAGTAACATCGTCCATCAAATATTCCATATCACTGTCTATCGTACTTATGATATAGTCAAAACATTCGTCTACACTGCTCCTTGGTATCTGGGAATTGCCAGGAGGATCATAGATGGGAATATTTTTGTCCATGATCGGAACAGGACCGTACTGTCTTAACAATAAAAAATGATAGTAAGCTTTCAAAAACTTGACTTCAGCGGCCCATTGCAGTTTTTCAGCATCGGTCATGTCGGGCACTTTTTGAATATTATCTAAAAATGTATTGCAGTTTGTAATACCAATCCAGAGACCAGTCGACCCATTATTACCATCCCATGCATTCATAAGCGGGTTATCTGAATTTTGATTTCCCAAGGCTATTTTCCAATTGTTATAGGAATTATAAGTGGATTGAGAACTTAACCAAAACTCATCTCCTGCCAAAATCCCGGTATTGGCAGTAACGGAAGAATTTAGGGGCAGTGAATTGTAGCAAGTCACTAAATATCGTTCGGCCATGGTGCGCATGGCAAATGCTTGATCGAGTACAGGAGCATTATCAGGCACAACATCTAGAAATTTGTTACAGGATGCAGTCATCCCGAGTAGCATACCCAATCCAAAAATACTTATCTTAAAATTATTTTTCATGATCATTATAGATTTGCATTTATACCAATATTGAAAACTTTCTGCAACGGATAATTGAGTGCATTTCCGCCCATCTCTGGATCCCATAATTTAAATGTGCTAAAGGTTAACAGATTGGTTGCACTCGCATAAATTCGGAAAGATTTAAACTTGAATTTTTGTGTAAATTCTTTATTTAAAGTGTACCCCAGTTCCAGTTGTTTTAAGCGAAATAGACTGGCATCACGTAACCAATAGGTACTCGAAACCGTATTATTAGCCATTGGTTGGATACTTAATCGCGGCCAGGCGGCATATATATTTTTATTATCTTCGGACCAATGACTGTCGGCCCACTCTTGCAGCACAGCATTCGGTGAGTTGATATTACCAAAAGGTGCTATCCCTTTACTTGTTGCAGTATTATCGGCAGTTGGGTTAATGAATAATGAAGCTCGACCTACACCACTAAAAAAGAAAGAAAGATCAAGTCCTTTATAGCCTGTACTTAAACCGAAACCATAATTGATTTCTGGTGTCGTTGGGTGACCAATAGGCATTCGATCATCGTCATTAATGACACCATCACGATTGACATCCAAGTACTTGATATCACCACCGCGTACCATTGAGCCAAACTCCTGTTTAGGACTATTATACACTTCATTATCATCAATAAACAACCTTTCTGCTATATATCCAAAGGTTTGAGCGGCACTTGTTCCGACCCGATTGCGATAATCATTTTTGTATTTAGGCTCTTCATAAAACACATATTCCCCTGTAGCATAAGTAAATGTTCCTCTTCCTTGGAACCACAAATCACTATTTACCGTTTTATTATAAACAAGCTCCCCATCAAATCCACGGCTTTTATACTCGCCCACATTCGCATATACATTTGCCGTCAATCCATTATTATTGGGTAATGTACGCTGCTGCACGATATTATCTCTAAATTGTGTGTAGAAATCCCCTGTAAAGGTAATGGCGCCATTAAAAAGACCTAGATCTATTCCTAAATTGGTTTGAGTAGAAATCTCCCAACGAATATCCGGATTTGCATAACGGTTTACAACCACACCATTAACCGTATATCGAGAGGATTCAGCAGGAGGTCCAAAGGTATAACCATTATTACTACTGTTTAAATTAACATCGGATAGATAAAAAAAGCGGGTGTCTAAAATCTGGTCATTACCTAATGTACCCCGTGTAAATCTAAATTTAAGGTTATTAACAACTGGTTTTAGCGGTTCAAAAAACTTTTCATTAGAAACGCTCCAAGCCGCTCCAAAGGATGGAAAAAATCCCCATCGGTATTTAGATGAAAATCTTTCTGATCCATTGTACCCAAATGCGAACTGTACATGATAACGACTATCATATCCGTAGGTAAAATTACCTGACAAGGAAACATTTCGTGATGGCAAAGTATTAATTAATGAGATATTATTGTCTACCGGCGTATTGATATTGTCGCGAATTGTATTGATCAACATACCAAAGAAATTATGCTTCTCAATGGCTTTTGAATATGAAAGTTGATTTTCCATATAAAAAATTGCGGCCTGAGTTCTGCTTCCGGGTTTAAAATCTAGATACTCGGTTCCTGTTGTTGGATTTAACTGCTTATAAATCGGTGTATTACTCACCGGATCAATTCCCATCGGAGTGTAATAGAATGGATTGTAAGTTCTGGATTGCGAGAAATATGAATTTCTTGAAATATTAATCAAACCCCTGTAGTTTAAACCAGGAGTAACGAGCTCGGAAAGATCTTGCTTCAGTTCAAGCTGAACCTGAACATCACTTCTTCTTCTTTCGGAATAACCGCGCATAATTTCAGCATATGGATTAAGATATTGACCATCTACCCCTGCATTTCCAAACAGCGGATGTTTGATGTAAGATTGTGCTGCTCCAACTTCATAAACCGGTAAGAATAATACAGGATTTGCCCTTAAGGCAAGGTTGTAAGCTTCTGCTCCGCTTGTAGGTGGCCCTGAATAATTTTGCAAATTAACAACAGTTCGAATCATCGCTTGCGTACTCTTCGTTAAATTAATGCCCACGTTACTCCGTAAATTCATAACCTGAAAATTCACATTATTATTGAAATTATTCAGATCATTCATTTTGAGTAGACCATTATCATTCGTAAAGTTACCGCTGACATTATAGTTGGCGATCTGACCGCCACCAGAAATACCTAAGTTGTAATTTTGAGTGGATGTTGTTTTATTGGTCAAAGCATCTAACCAGTCTACTGCTGGATAAAGTAAAGGATCACCTCCGGCCAATGTTTTTTCTATTTTCTCCTGTCCATATTGTTCTACAGCTAATGGATCTCTTGTTAACACGGCTTCATTGTTCAATTTCATCCAGGTAACAGGATCCGCTAACTTTAATCGCTGTGTTGGTGTAGAAATTCGATTTTCGGCACGTAAAGCTACTCTTGCAGGACCTTCCTTTCCTGTCTTGGTGGTTACTAAAACGACACCATTGGCACCTCTGGAACCGTAAACAGCAGACGCTGTTGCATCACGTAAAATGGAAAAATTTTCGATATCATCTACCGGTATCCGAGCAAGATCATCTGCCGTAACTTCCATATTATCAATTAATATGAGTGGTCGCGCATTTGTCCCAAAAGTACCGACACCTCTAATGAAAAAATCGGCGTTATCGGACCCCGGCTCTCCACTTCTCTGGAAGGAAACAACTCCCGCTACTTTTCCCTGCAAGGCAGCGGTCAGATTGCTGACTGGAGCACGTAGCTCTTTAGGACTAAGTGAAGCAACTGAACCGATAATATCCTGTTTTCTCTGCCTTTGTCCAAATGCGGTAACAACGACTTCATCAACCTGATTGGCTTCTGCTTCTACCAGCACCACATTGACGCTTGAGGATCCATTCACATTAATTTCCTGAGTTTTATAACCGACCATGGAGAAAACTAAAATTCCTGAGGATGGAACTTTTAAGATATAATTTCCATTGACATCGGTCGATGTTCCAACCGTTGATTTTCCTTTTAATGCAACTGAAACACCCCTCAAGATCGTCCCCGTAGAATCCTTAACGACTCCGGTTACTTGAATATCCGCTTGAAAGAGTTTATAATTACTTCGCAACAGTTTTTCAGACTCCTTTGCCTGACTATAATTGATGCTACTGAATAAAATAAGAGGGAAAATAATCGTTTTTGATGTGATCTTAAACAGCGTTGTAAACGGTGATCTTTTTAGGTCATCTTTATCACTAAGATGAAAAAAAAGATGACCATTTTTCTTGTGAAAAACACTCATTTTGTAGTCCTTAAAATTGGTTAATAAATAGATTTATAATTGTTGGTGATGGTTAGAGCACCGAAACAAATATTAAACTACTTAAGGACATTCTGAAAAGTCAAATCACAGCAAACGATTGCGTTAAACACGAAATCCTTTTCGTAATTAGTTACAAAAAACTACGAAATCCATTGCGTAATTACTACTAAAAAATCTACGAAATCGTTTAAGTAAAAGGGGGGAAAATAGCAGAAAAATCATTTAGAATCTTAAAAAACCATGCCGTTTTTTTTGAGGCTTAACTTCAACTGTACAATTCATTAGCTATTTGGCTTCCGACTAGAAACTGCTATATAAAAGCAACTATTTTCAATGTGAAATGAATCCATCTACCTCACCCCACTAGATTTCATTTAAAAAATCACTTAGAGACTGATCTTTTCCTACTGGTAGTTTTTTACGTAAACGGTACCGGTGTATTTCAACTCCTCTGACCGTAATATTCTGCAACTGCGCGATCTGCTTGGTGGTGAAATTCAATTTCAGATAAGCACAGACTTTAAGATCATTCCGTGATAACCCCTCGTGATTGGATTTCAGCTTATTCAAAAAGCCATCATTCAGTTCATCAAAATGCAGCGCAAACTGATCCCAGTTGGCACTATTTTTCTCCACATCCTTCAGTAAATTATTGATCCGTTTTAATTCCGATGCCTCTTCCTCACTCCCTTCTATTTTTGCCAGTTCATCGCGGACTTTGACAAGCGTTCCCGAGTTTTCCAAAAGCTGCATACTCGCACTGGCCAGTTCTTTGGTCTTCACCAGTACTTCCTGTTCCAGCTTTTCATTATTGAGTTTGACAATTTCCTTTTCACTCTTTTCAATTTCCAGCTGATGGATGTAGCGGAGCTGTGCCATTTTCTTCTCATATTGGAGCTGTTGCTTTTTCCAGACCTGCTTTTGCACCTTAAAAAAGAGATAAATGCCCAATGCTCCCAATAGAATATAGACCAGCTTTGCCCAGATGCTCAGATACCAAGGTGGTAAAATCGTAAAATCATAGCTAACGGTTTCGGAGATCTGATTTAAATTGTTTCGAACCCGAACCTGAAAACGATACTTTCCACTGGGCAGGTTGGTATATGATTTTTCAGCAATATTCTCCCATGCAGACCAGTTCTCATCATAACCGACAAGTTGATAGCTGAACTCCATATGTTCATGGATACCAAAACTTGGCGAAGAGAAAGCAAACTGAAAAGAATTGAATTTGGAAGCCATCTCCAACTGGTCCGCACGGAGCTGTTCGTAAGTTCCGGTTGCATTTTTGGTGAAATACCCGGCAAATAGAATACTGTCCTGCGCTGATTTTGCCGTTACCTGCGATAATAGGACAAGTGGTTTCCGCGCTTCCTGAATATATTTTTCATAGTTGATATGGATGATCCCTTTTTCAGCACCGATATAGATATTATTTTTATCAAACGTATTGATATGATCAAATCCCGAAGTATTCATACCTTCAATTTCTGGAAATTTGATAAGCTGATAGCTCTTATTTTTTGCATCAAATTGTGCGACCCCGACGTATTTATCTGTACAGTACCAGATATTGCCCTCTTTATCCTCCTTTAAATAGCGGATCGTCAGACCATCGAATGCCTTATAATCAGTTGCCGGTGCAAATGCATTTTTCCGATAATCATAGGTATACAGACCCTTTTCTGTAGCAAAAACGACCTGATCTTTGATCTTGAACACAAAATTCTGATAGTCTGACGGTAAACCGTTCTTCTTCGTTAAGAGAACAGCATCGTAAGCATGACGGTCTGCCGCCAGTCGCATGCGGTAAATGCCACGATAAGGATGCGAGGCCCAAATCGTTTTCTTCTCGTCCAGTTCTAAAAAGCGATATGAATCCACAAACCCGCGCAACTGACCCCCGGACTGAAAAATACCGTTTTGATAATTTAACAGCTCTAAACCCTGATAAGTACCCACCAGAGCCTGATTTACCGGATAAACGGAACTCAATGGCAGTACATTCCAGGTGCCTGTCCGATTGGACAACGGCAGTAAAGCTTGATCCTGAATCTGAAACAATCCTTTATTGTGCCCCAGTAATAAGCGTCCGTTCAACTCCTGCAGCAACCAGGCCTCGCCACCATCACTTTTCGGAAAAAGTGAAAAAGAACTCAACGAACGGCTCTGATCTTTCAGTCCTTTGCTGATAGGTGCCACATATACTCCGTTGGATGAAGATAAATAAAGCTTATGGTCAAAGATCAGCGACGATAGCCCAGTCACCTCATTTTCAAGATTGGGACGCAGATACCGTACCGCAGATCCGTACGAAATCACCGAAATCCCATTGTCACTGGCCACCCAGATATTTTTTTGCTGGTCAACAAATACCGCTGAAATATTCTTGTTCACCAAACCTTCCCGAATACCGATACGTTGAATCGTTTTCCCATCGCGATCTCGGATATGACAGCCCTCTTTTGCATTGCCGACAACAAAGGTGGAGTCATCGATACGCGCGGCAGATGGTGTATAACTATCATCCCAGCGCTCCTTATTCAATTGCAATAATACCCTGTCTTTCAACAAGTAGTTCTGGTTATTTAAAGTAGATACCACGATCCGCTCTTTACCAAGCGGAAGCATTGATGCGATTTTCATTTCGCGGTAAGGCAACGTTGCCAGCACGGGTGACCAGTGGTTATTCCGGTAGACCAATAAGCCATTTTTTTTATCTTGCGCAAAAAGCGATTCACCCACCTTACCCATAAAATACCATTCCGCAGCAGCAGGATGTACCGTTATTTTTTGGCCTTTGAGTTCAAAAATGACATTCGTCGCTCTAAAGAAAACAGACTGTCCAAACGATAACGTATTCCAGATGTCGGCAAAATTGCGGTACTCCTCCGGAATCAATGCTTTTAATGATGTATAGGTCAGACCACCCTGCTCAGCAGGTTCGAAATAACCAAAATCCCCCTGACCGCCTACATAGATCCGATCATGGCTGTCAATCCATAGCGAACGGATAATGGTATGGTTGGGCAACGCATACGATTTCCAGTACCGGCCATCAAAAGTAATCAGCCCTTCACTGTTTCCAAAATATAGGATGCCCCTGCTATCTTGTTTAATATCCCAAGTCCGGCTACCACCGCCATACACGGTTTTATTATAATTATTGACCAGCGGTAATCCCAATAAATTTTGTGCCCGTAATGAAATGGGTGTTATAAAAAAAACGAAAAAATAAAGGACTGCGAGATACTTCATACAAACTGTTTATAAGGGTTGACGTACAATTGACGTACCCCAAATATAGCGATTTTAACCACATTAACGCAACATGAAGTAGTAATGAAGTAGTGTTTAAATTTAACTTATGCCCATCTAAATCTAATTTTGAGCTAATTATAAACATTCCTAAATTTTTTAATTCAGCAAGCATGAAAAATAATGTTAGCATCATGGCAAGTGTTGCTCTTCTGTCTTGTCTTACCCATACGGTAAGTGCACAGAGCAGAACGATTACAGGTAAGGTCACAAATGAACTGGGGATTCCGCTAGTGGCAAGTATTACCTTATCTGGAGGTTCCAAAATTGGAACAAGTAGCAACGAGAACGGAGATTTCACTCTCACTATTCCCCAAAACACCAGTTATTTGACCGTCTCTTCTTTGGGCTATGAAACCAAAACGGTCACCATCACCGGCAATGCCGTCAACATCCAATTAAAGGCTAATGCCGATTTTAATCTGGATGAAGTCGTGGTAGTCGGTTACGGTACACAGCGCAAAGGGGATTTAACAGCACCTATTTCAACAGTCAATATGCAGGATATGGCCAAACGTACGGTTTCCAATTCGATGGATGCCCTTCAGGGTGCCGTTGCGGGTGTACAGGTCGTGAGCTCAGGAGCTCCGGGATCAACACCCTCCGTACGCGTCCGCGGTGTAGGCTCGTTCAACAATGAAAGCCCGCTATATGTCGTGGATGGGATGTTTATGGATAACATTGATTTCCTAAACCCCAATGACATTGCCGATATCTCTATCTTAAAAGATGCATCCGGAGCAGCCATCTACGGGGTACGTGCCGCAAATGGGGTTATCCTCGTCACCACGAAAAAAGGAAGTCTTAATATGAAATCGCGCGTCACCTACAATGGATTTGCAGGTTTCCAGACCCCGACCAACATCTTAAAGATGGCCAATGCGCAGCAGTATGCCAATTACGCCAATGCAACCGGAAATGGAGCCTTTGTCAAAAAATCGGTTGAAAAGTATGGTGGTACCGAAACCAATCCGGCCATGGATACCGACTGGTTCGATGAACTATTGCGCTCAAAAGCACTCATCACGAACCATAATCTCGACATCATGGGCGGCAGTGAAAAAATAACCTATGCTTTTGGTCTCAACTACGTCAAACAAGAAGGTATCATGGATGCTAAAAACAACAACCAAAAGTTTAACATGCGCATGCAGGCCGATGCTAAGGTTACAGATTGGCTGAAAGTTGGGTTTATGGCACATTTAAATAACTTTAAATCCTACCACCCTAATAATGCCGCTTTCCGTCAGGCGTATTTTGCATCGCCTTTATACCCGGTTTACGATCCGTCTATCGAACTTTCGAAACCTGAAAAATTCGGTTCCAGTACCGCAATCGGTATGCAGTCGGGATTTTGGTACAACAATCCGATCGCAACCGCATTTTACAACAACAATCAGACAAAAGGATTTCAGATCCTGCCGAGTTTTTACGTAGAGGCAGAATTATGGAAAGATAAAATTACCTTTAAGTCACAGCTTAGCCAGCGTTATCAATCGACACATAATATCGGGTATAATCCAATCTATTACATCGATAACGACCAGCGAAACGACCGCTCTTTCCTACGTTCGGCACAGGCACGTAACAACAACTACATCTTAGACAATTTACTGACATACAAAGATGAAGCCGGTAAACACCACTGGTCGGTCCTGTTGGGACAGTCGACACGTGAGGAACGCTGGCGTGAAACCTGGGTGCAGGCCAATGATGTACCTGAATCGGAAGAGTTCTGGTACGTAGGTGTTGGCGCTCAGGGAATCGGTTCGGCAACAGGATACGGTGAGAATGGCTCCCGAAATGCCGGAATATCTTATTTTACGAGAGGAACGTACGATTATGACAACAAATACCTATTGACCGCTACTTTCCGTGCTGACGGAAGTTCAAAATACCAGACCAAGTGGGGCTATTTCCCATCTGTGGGTTTAGGATGGGTGCTGACGAGAGAGAAGTTTATGGAAAACCAAAAGCTTTTCAATCAACTGAAACTCCGCGGAAGCTGGGGTAAACTGGGGAATGACGGCATCCAGCCCAATGCAGGTTATGCAACCGTATATTCCGGAAACAATTTCTCAGGCATCTTTGGTAGTGAGGGCACGACAAACGGAACACGTATCCCCGGATACCGTGTCGGCAGGTTCTTTTCACAGGTCCGTTGGGAAGTGGTGGAAGAATGGGATGGCGGTATCGATTTTGCCTTGTTGAACAACCGTCTGAGCGGTACCTTAGACTATTACCACAGAACAACGCATGATTTAGCTTTCAGCAGACCAATTCCATTTTCGTGGGACCGTGTTTATGGAAACTGGGGCAGTGTCGCCAACAGCGGATGGGAGCTTTCCCTTCAATGGAAAGATAAAGTCGGTGCATTGGGCTATTCCATTGCAGGAAATGTAACGACATTGAAAAATACCGTTAAAAATCTGGGCGGACTTGAGAATATCATGAACGGTTACCCGGAATGGTCGGCAGAATTTCCGGCCAGAATCCAGATCAACGAGCCCATCAACTTTTACTATGGTTATGAAGTCGCTGGCGTGTACCAAAATCAGGCGCAGATCGATGCAGATCCAATAGCAAAGGCGTACAATGAGCAAAATCCAAACGCCCCAATTTTACCGGGGTATCTCCAGTATAAGGATCAGAATAATAATGGCGAACTGGATGAAAACGACCGTATCAATCTCGGAAACTACCTGCCAAAGATCACCTATGGTTTCAACCTGGCATTCGATTACAAAAAGTTTGACCTAAGTGTCGCCTTTCAGGGGGTGAGCGGCAATAAAATCCATAACCTCAACCGGGCTATGCGCAGAAAATACAATCAGATGAATGTGGATGCGGCCTTTGTTGATAAACTATGGACAGGTGAAGGAACAAGCAACACGCATCCATCGGCTGCAGGTTCGGTGGCTTCCTGGAATTTACAGGCAAGTTCATTCTTTGTCGAAAGTGGTGCTTACCTCCGTGTACAAAACATTCAGCTAGGATATAGTTTTGACTTCCCGAAAATGCCAACCCGCATATTCGTTACGGCAGATCGACCTTTTATGTTCACCAAATACAACGGTTTTACACCGGAAGTATCCGGAATGGGATTTGATGCCAATGTGTATCCAATTGCATCGACGTACAGCCTAGGAGTCAAAGTTTCCTTTTAATTTTTAACCTTACTTTTTAATCTTATGAATACCTTTAAATATATCCTCATAGCAAGCTGTATAGCAGTACCGTTATCCATGACGAGCTGTAAAAAGTTTTTGGACAAGCCATTAGAAAACCAGCAGCGTTCGGAAGAAATCGACTACAGCAACCCTGCCCTGATGTACAGCCCCGTTTCTGGCGTATACCGCTCAGCAGCCGATGACAACCTGGTCCATTGGATCGATCTCTCCATCCGTTGCATGCGCGATGATGATTACCTGCAGGCTGCTCCCAGCCCCAATGATAATCCCGAACTCATGGCCATCAAAAACTTCCAGAATGATGTAACCGTGCAGTCGTACTGGGGACTGAACCAATCGTGGATCAGTTACTACAGTCTGGTCATCGCAGCCAACAATGCCCTGATTGAACTGGACAATTTCGCTGCAAAAATACCGGCCGGCAACAGCAAAGACCTCAACCTCAATAAGCAGTACAAAGCGGAGGTGCGTTTTCTGCGTGCATATGCCCACCTGATGGCCTCCCGCCTCTTCGGAAACGTTCCTATTTTGATCGACAGTGAAAATATTGGACGCCTGGCGACCATCGAAAAGAGCACTGCGGCCCAAGTAAGACAATTTATCATTGCTGAAATGAATGAATGTATCGAAGCACTGGAAGATGCACGTCCGAATCAGTCCATCCACATCGGCGCCGTGACCAAGTATACAGCACTGCTCCTTAAAGCAAAGGCTGCTGCAGACCTTGCCGGTAATGACAACAGCAGTCCGCATTGGGAAGAGGTCTTGGATGCGACCAATAAGATCATTGCAAGCAATAAATTCTCCTTATATCCAAACCTCTACGAGCTCTTTAAGCTTCCCGGAAAACTGGCCAATGAATCCTTATTTGAACTGCAATATTCTGATTTTGGCGTAGGTACAAGCGATATTGTACGTCCCGGAGTAGACTGGGGAACGTTCTTTAGGTGGCAGGGACCTTCGGGCGATCAAAAAGGAAGTCCCATATCCGGAGCCGGCTGGGTACCGCCATCTCAAAATATTGTCGATTTCCTGACAAACCGTGGCGATAATGAACGTTTGAAAAACACAATTCAGTACTGTGGCATCAACGGTAATCCTGCTACTTCGGTCACCACCCCGAGCGGTGATGTGGTCTATGGCAATCCATTCGGCATCAAATATTTCAACGGAAAAGCGTATCTTCCAAAAGCACAGATGACTGAAGGACGTATGGAATATGGCGCCAACAATAATGTTCGTATCTTACGTTATGCAGATGTATTGCTTCTAAATGCGGAAGCAAAAGTACGGAAAGGACAAAATGGCGACGAACCGTTCCGATTGGTACGCGAAAGGGCTAAATTGGGTGCTATTGCCAATGTGACGCTCAACCAGATTTTAGACGAGCGCAGAGCAGAATTTGCCTGTGAATGGTGGGGCGAGCGTTTCAATGACCTGGTACGTACCGGTAAAGCAAAAGAAGTATTTGGGGCTAAATTTATTCCTGGTGTGAGTGAATCTCTGCCTATACCGCAAACGCAAATCGATGCTAACCCTAATTTCAGATAAATTATGAGTCATATAAAAACAGGAATTTTAGGTTCCCTGCTCCTTTTCAACGTACAGCTGGCGGTATCGCAAGACAACAAACCCGTCAAAACCGTCATCGCTAAAGAAAACGGTGGTTATACCATCAAGCGTGACGGTCAACCGTATTTTATCAAAGGCGCTGGTGGAACCAATTATATGGATCGTCTAAAAGCGTATGGAGGTAACTCCATACGTACTTGGAGTCCACAAAATGCAGGCAAAATATTGGACGATGCGCATCGCTTGGGACTTACCGTGACCTTAGGACTGGACGTACGGGCCGAAAGACACGGATTTGATTACAGCAACCCCGAACAGGTAGCGCAACAATTGGAGGGCATCCGCAAGACCGTACTGCAGTACCGCAATCATCCTGCACTCTTGGCCTGGGGAATCGGCAACGAACTGAACCTGCACTACAGTAACCCGAAGGTTTGGGACGCCGTCAATGCGATTGCAGTAATGATTCATGAACTAGACCCTAATCACCTGGTGACAACCATGTTGGCAGGCATCAACCAAAAGGAATTTGATTATATCCAGGAAAAATGTCCGGCGATCGATCTGATTGCTGTTCAGGTATATGGAGGGCTCGCTTCCGTACCACAGCAGATTAAAAGTGTCGGCTGGACTAAACCTTATATGGTGACCGAATGGGGTCCTACAGGGCACTGGGAGGTGACACAGACCCCTTGGTCTGCTTCCATAGAGGAGAACAGCAGTGAAAAAGCGGCGGTTTATAAAAGCCGTTATGAGGCCTCTATCGGCACAGACAAGAACTGCCTAGGGTCTTATGTTTTCTTATGGGGACAGAAACAAGAGCGCACCCCAACCTGGTACGGACTTTTCACCGAAGCTGGTGAAGAGAACGAAGTGGTCGATGTGATGGAATACCTCTGGTCAAAAAAATGGCCTGAAAACCGTTCTCCACATGTATCGTCCCTCCTGTTAGATGGAAAAAAAGCGGCTGACTTCGTGTATGTCGAACCGGGGAAAACTTATCCTGTTGCTGTGTCTGTAAACGATCCGGATGGCGACAAGTTAACGACGCGCTGGGAGCTTCTCCACGAAAGCACCGACCTGAAAGAAGGTGGTGACCGTGAAGAAAGACCGAAGGCTATCCCAGGACGTGTGGCAGATGAGGGGCAGCAGCACACACAGCTCACAGCTCCTGCGGAAGAAGGCGCATACCGGTTGTTTGTCTATGTTTCCGATGGTCATAACAATGTGGCTACTGCCAATATCCCTTTTTACGTAACGGCTAATAAGTCAAACACAAGCGCCGCAGCCGCAAAAAACACTTACCGTTTTTCTAGCGAGCCTGTCTGGGCAGACGAATTTAATTATGAGGGCTTACCCGACACGACCAAATGGTCGTATGATGTAGGTTCAAAATATAACGGCTGGGGCAATAATGAGGATCAGTATTATGTTGCATCTTCGCTAAAAAACTCAGTTGTCGGTAAAGGGGTCTTAAAAATCAAAGCTTTAAAAGAAAGCAAAGGCGGTAAACCTTACACTTCTGCCCGACTGGTAAGCAAAGAAAAAGGTGATTTCCTGTACGGCCGCTTTGAAGCCCGTGCCAAATTACCGCGGGGACGCGGCAATTGGCCTGCCATCTGGATGTTGCCGACAGCATCCAAATATGGCAATTGGCCTAACTCAGGTGAGATCGATATCCTGGAACACGTGGGTTACGATCAGGATGTGCTCCACATCTCGACCCATACCAAAGCCTATAACCATAATATCAACACCCAAAAAACAGCAACAACAAAAGTCGCAGGTGTTTCCGATGATTTTCACCTGTACCGTGTGGATTGGACACCCGAATATATCAAAGGATTTATCGATGATCAAGAGATTTTTTCCGTTGAAAACGAACATAAAACCTTTGCCGAATGGCCCTTTGATCAAAAATTTCACTGGCTGCTCAATTTAGCCATCGGCGGAAATTGGGGCGGTAAACATGGGGTTGATGATAAGATATTTCCAAATGTTTTTGAAATCGATTACGTTCGTGTATATGAACTATTACCTTAGATCATATTTATTATATAGCTATAATAGAACACTTAACAGCTAACACCATAATTTAAAAGACCTTTTCAGCTATGGGCTGAAATGGTCTTTTTGTTATACTACTTCGACAGATCGATTCTGTTTAAGCTCCCGTTAAATCCTGAAACTTGAGCAGGTAAATCTTCCAGTTTAACTTCATGCTTATCATCCGCTCTTATCGCACTTACTTTTACCGAACCCTTATTTTTGATGTTTTTCGGGATCTCAATAAAGCCATAGGACTTATATGGAGCCTCTTGATGCCCCAATAAAGAACGAGGCCCTCCACCCAGGCAACCGCTGTGATATAAAATCACGGATTCCTTTTTGGCAGGGTAATACACATGTTGATGACCCGATAAATACAGGTCTACCTGATTTTCTTTCAAAAACTGCAAGGTCTCATCAGTATGCTCCAGAACTTCTCCTGGTTTATTTTTACTTTCAACGAGTGCATATAAAGGCAGGTGACCTAATACGATTTTAAATCTCGCCTCTTTAGCCAAAGGGCTATCCAGCTGATCTTTCATCCAACTTTTCACTTCAGCTGGGATTTGAGATGATGATGCATCCCAGGAGATAATGAACACATTATTTTTTAAATAAGAAAAGTAATACGGAAAATGACTGCTCTCAATGAAAGTAAGATTGACATCAGCTTTATGATTAGCCCAAAATGAGGCCGAAACTTCACGGTCCAGCACAAAATTGGGAGAGGCATCGTGATTACCCATCGTAAATCCAAATGGTACGCCAGAAGCCTTGATAGGTTGCAGTACAGCCTGATCAAATCCCTTCCACATAGCCTGAATAGCCTCTCTCGTTAAAGTCTTCTTTTGTCCTGCAACCATATCCCCACCGCACAAAATAAGATCTGGCTTTAATGTTGAAACACTTCCCACTAGATCCAACACTTCCTGACTGTAAGTCGTAGATCCATAAATATCATTTAAATCCGATATGACTAAGATCTTCAGACTTTTATTTTGCTGTTCCTTCTTGATATCCTTGTCAGAAATCTGAGAAAATACAGGATCAGTAACGATGATCAGCGCAAAGAAACAAAGCAAAGCCAATAAATTAGATTTCATATGGTAAGGTTTGAAGTACAAGTTTCAAATGTAAAACTATAATTTTATAATCCAGTTAAAAATGGAAATCATAGCCAGTAGCATTTTTGACTTCAGAAAATATTACTCCAGCACCTTTTTCTTATGATTAATGCCCCAATCCTTCAGTGCATAAATAACTGGAGTCAGCGTATCGGCATATTCCTCCAGCTGGTAGGAGATCTTTACCGGATATTCTTCGATAACAACTCTCCTGACCAGCTTATGCTGCTCCAGATCTTTCAGTTCTTTAGCCAAAACTTTGGGCGAGATCCCAGGAATACTCTCCTGGATATCCGTGAAACGATCATTACCGACACCAATGGATATAATAATAGGTATTTTCCATTTACCATTGATCACATCCAACGTGTCGCGCACCGGTCTTATGATTTCTAGACAGTCACAGTGAACTTTTTTTTGTGCCATTGTTTTAGTTTTAAATATAATGAAAAGCGGATTAGGTTAATGTTAATCCGTGCTATCATCCGCATTGATTTCACTCATAACTTCAGCAAACAATTCGGTCGATTTGATTCGATCCTTGAAATCATAGATTGTCGATACGACGATCAGCTCATCCACTTGAGTTTGCTCAAGAAACGCTTTCGTTTGTTCTTTCACCCTTTCCTTAGTGCCCACAAATGAGTACTTCAGCATCTGATGTACACTTGGATGATGGAAAATATCCTGCAAATCCTCCGTCATTTCTGTCGGTGGATGCAGCGGTTGAGAATTTCCGGTCAAGATACCCAAAAACATTCGGACCACCGATGTAAACAATTTTTGTGCTTCTTCATCCGTTTCAGCAATAATCACATTAACACCTGCAATCGTATAAGGTTTCTCCAGTACTTCAGAAGGCTGAAACTCCTCCCGGTAGATTTTTAATGCCGACATTAAATGATCTGTAGCAAAATGGCTTGCAAATGCATAAGGCAATCCTTTCCGAGCGGCGAGATGCGCACTATCGGTACTTGATCCCAAAATATAAATCGGCACATCAGCTCCTTCCGCGATCGGTGCTCTGACTTTACCCGTACTGTTAGATTTTGAAAAATAATGTTCAATTTTCTCAATTTCCGCAGGAAAAGAGTGCGCAGCTTTCATAAAGTCCGATCGGATCTCCTGAGCTGTCAGTGTATCTGTACCCGGAGCTCTTCCCAGACCTAAATCAATCCGGTTTGGATAAAGATGCGCCAATGTTCCAAATTGCTCTGCAATAATCAAAGGCGAGTGATTGGGTAACATAATACCACCCGATCCTACTCTTATTTTACTGGTGTTTTCAGCTACATAAAGTATGAGCAGCGAAGTGGCACTGCTGCCTACCGAAGCAGAATTATGATGTTCGGCAAACCAGTAACGTTTATAATGATTTGCTTCTGCTACTTTAGCCAGTTCCAGCGAATGCTGTAATGTCTGTCCAAATGTACTGCCTTCTGAAACAATGGCGAGTTCTAAAATGGAATGAGCGGTATGTTTTTTCATGTTTTTGTATTTTTGATTTAATTAAATAACAGCTATAATATAGCTGCAAATGCGCCATCTCAACTGGAGATTTCTAAAGTACTGACTGCACTTCTTTTACACTTTACAAAATTACAGCAAAATCACTAACCAAAAGATAGTAGTTACCTAAAGGAAAGTGAAATATATCACGGATCCTACTTTTCAAATGCGCCAATTGGGATCATTCCAAAAATTATGATTTGAGAAACTACTGACGTAACACCCCCAAGTAGACATAAAGCCCTATACAAGGTAACAGCAATTAAACAACTACAATACAACCCGTAACACAATTAGTCCAAAATCAAAAAAGTCTTTTCAGCTAATCGCTGAAAAGACTTTTTTTGTTGATTCCATTGCTGCAACATGTTCTTGTTAAACAGATCATATCCCTCATTTTATATAAATACCCGAAAACAAATAGTCTTCATCAAAGTTAAGGGTAGCCTTACCGTTGCCTCTTTTGACCTCTATATAATTCGAAAATTTTAAATCATTAAAATTGATGATGTCATTTTTGTTGAATAATTTGATAGCTTCCTTAAAAGAGATTCCAGGGCGAAGACCATTGTCAAATGAAATATCCACCTGTTTAAAATCCTGCAGGCTATAGCCACTTAAAAGATTGTTTTTCGGATTCTCACCATTACCTTGACCCGCAGAAAAATACAAAAAGAAGTTTTTGTCTTTGTTGTCATAAGACACTTCCGTGGTCGAAGCCGTACTGCCATCGATCACAACCGTCCGCTCAAAATTTTTATTCGTCGCTGCGGATACGAACTCCTGTTCCGTAGTTTTCCCTACGACCAGCTGATTGAGGTTCCAATCTTTGTCTATTTTCACAACAGGCTTTTCTGTCACTTCCTTTTCAGGACTGGTATTTTTAAGCAGTTCCTTCGTATACGCCTCCTGATCACATCCGCCAAAATCAATCGTTCCGTTCATGATATCCCAATAACAGGTTTTGGAGAGATCTGTACTGTTTAAAACGATCAATCGGTCATAATCTGGCGCAAAGAAGATGTATTTTTGCTCTTTCGCGACATTCCAATACAGCCCATTATCGGTATTCGGATTTTTAGTTCCTTTTCCATACCTGCTTTCCAATTTTGCAAGTATCTGTTTTTTGAAGTCCTCCGTTTTCATTTCGATCCGCATACCGTAGATGGTATTTGCCGCTTGGTAGTTTTTAAGGATTTCAGCAAGCTCATTCTTGTCTTTGAAAGATCGCACGTCGATATGACCACCACCCTGTTTCGTCAGGCTGTCTGTTTTAAGCAATTCTGAATCGATCTGGAAAAATACCTTTTGGCCCGTCAGATCAAGACCGTCAAAAGTATAGTTTGTACCATCATTTACTTCAATCATCAAGCAAAAGGGGTATTCAACCGTTTCAACACCGATTGTTTTAGGTTCACCAAAATCAATGAGGCTCTCGATGCTTTCATTCAAGCGCAATTGGGACAGGTCTATCTTGTCGCGGTCTTTACAAGATACCAGGATGGGAAGCAAAGCAAATAGTAGGATAAGTTTTTTCATAAAGTTCAATTCAAGGTCATGTACGCTAGCGTAATAAATCGGCAATGGTTTCTTTTCGTTTATTTTTTCTTAACAGCTCAGACAGGTTGTCTTCAAATATCGTCCACCTTCGTTGCTGTCCAAAAGTATCATGCAGATTTTTCACAAAGCGTTTTGCATCTGCCAGATTATTTGTTAACAGTAAATATTCAAATAGTTCCTGATAATTGTTGAGCCCATTTTTGTTGATCATCAAGTCCGTCAGATCGCTGGTCTTGTTGATGTTATTATATAGCAACAGCACCGCTTTTAGATCCTGGTGAAGTGTCAAACTTAACGTTTCCAGGTCCGTATCTTTTGTGATCAAGTAACCGTCATCGACGACATTGATCAGCGAAGAAATGCGATCTTTGAAATAACACTCGTATTCTTTCGGTTCCACAAGTTCCGATCGACCTATTACTTTGTCAATACTGGTCGAATGAATACCACAATTAATATAAAATTTTGTCTGCTCAGAAGTATTCCCATGACTATTTTGAACGTTCAAAAGGAAAACAAGATCAGCATTTCTTTTATAAAAATTTATCCCTTTCTTCGTGAAGCCATTTTCTTTCAGTAACGGTTTTACCACTTCTACGATCAGCTGATTAAATTTTTCTTTCATTGTCTGGGTTCAAATATTATCTTAAAGGGTTTAAAAGAGGCCGATCAGTTTGCCAATATCCATTCGAATTACTCCAATAGATAACAAAATACCACCGGGTTTAGTTTTGAGCCATACCATCAATGACAGACGGTAGTGCCAGTCCATATATATTGCCAAAGCTCACGGGGCAATTTAGAAAAAATAGCGCAATCATTTTATAACTTCCTATACGATGCATAACTTGCAGTTGACTTCAAATATTAGAATCTGACATGAATGCTATAAAAGATACATTGCGGGCACATATCGAAAAAATCATCAGCCTTTCGGATGAGGAAATATCATTGGTATTTGATCATTTCACATATCAGGAATTCAAGAAAAATGAACTGATCATAGCAGCAGGTCAGCCGGTTAAGCATGTATACTTTGTGCTCTCCGGATTAGTGAAGCTAACATACACTGATAGCGATGCAAAGGAACATCTCATTTCTTTTGCGATGGAAAACTGGTGGGAAACAGATTTCGTAGCCTTTTATTCCCAGAGCCGCGCTACCTTATCGTTAAAATGCATTGAAAACACACAAATGCTTTGCCTTACCCTAGAAAATTTTGAGAAGCTATGTGCGCAAATGCAAAAGATGGAGCACTTTTTTCTTAAAAAATCAATTGCTGGGCATATTGGCTCGCAACAACGTATTTTATCATTTCTTACTTCCAGTGCAAAGGAAAGATACGAGCAGATCATTAAAAACCAGCCCTCTTTGATACAGCGCATTCCCAAAACATTGTTGGCATCCTATCTCGGCGTATCCCGCGAAACATTGAGCCGCATCTTATAAGACATTTGAAAACTGTGATATTTGTCACACGCTCTTATAAAGCAACATCTTGATCTTTGTACTATACTTTAATAAAACATTAAAATGGAAAAAAAGATCATTAATCCATGGACTTGGCAAGATGCCCGAAGCTATGTCCAGTCAGTAGAAGTGAAACATGTTGAAAGTACATTGTATGTATCTGGGCAGACAGCGATTGACGAGCATGGCATTTCAAGTGATGAGCATATGCGCGTCCAACTGCAGAAGACATTGGAAAATCTTGAAAAGGTGATTCGTGAAGCTGATTTCGAGCTCAAGAATATCGTCAGGCTCAATATCTACACAACAGACTCAGCGGCATTGTTTGAAAATTTTGATCTTTTCCAGGAATGGATCAATCGCAACCAAATCAAGCAAACAAGTACTGTACTTGAAGTACAGCAACTATTTGAAAACCTTAAAGTTGAATTAGAAGCGACGGTTGTTAAATAGCAAACCATAGAGCCAACGATCCTTCCGATAGAACTTCCAGCTTAAAACTTTTTTATCATAATTCCTTGTAAGCCCTGCTCACAAGGAATTATGTGGCTTTACTCCTTTCAACACTCCAGAATGATTTAATTAAGTATATTCAATAGGCACTAATGCGGATTCCTGACTGTTGACCTGTCAGCTACCAAACTAATGGGGTTGTGAAATTGTTGTATTCTAAACGATATCATTTACTAAGTATACTATATGCTCACAACGGACAAAGAAAAACGGGAATCAGGAGATTTTTATAAAGACGCACTACTCCTCTTACAGGAGTGTGAGTGTCAGTTTATGTTAGGCGGTGCTTTTGCCATGTTCCACTATACGGGCATCTTTAGAGACACCAAAGATTTAGATATCTTCTGCAAGAGCAGCGAATATCCTAAAATTCTGAAACACTTTGCCGAAAAGGGTTATCAAACCGAGCTGACGGACGTAAGATGGCTTGCAAAAGTCTTCCATGGGGATTATTTTATCGATATTATATTCGATACCGTAAACAATATCTGTACAGTAGACGATAGTTGGTACGAACGGGCACCAAGCGGTCATTTTGCAGACGTACCTGTTAAATTTATTCCCGTAGAGGAACTCCTTTGGTGTAAAATTTATGTGCAGAACCGAGAGCGTCACGATAGTGCAGACATCAACCATATTCTGTTGAAATATGGAAAAAATGTGGATTGGGAATTACTGCTGAAACGCTTAGACCCACACTGGCACCTCCTCTTGGCACAATTGCTTATTTTCCAGTTTGTATACCCTTCAGACTATCGCGAGATCATCCCCAAATGGTTATTTGACGAACTGATGAGAAGAGCTGCAGAGCAATATGACATTCCCTCTCCCGTCGAAAAAGTATGTCGGGGTCCGCTTATCGACCAAACGCAATATGAGGTAGATGTAAAAGAATGGAATTACAAATCATACACGATAACGACAATATAATCTATGGAAGTACGCAAAAAAACGAGAATCGCCGCCATGGCGGATATACATGTTCGTGTTTCAGACAAAGGATTGCTCAGGGGCATATTTGAAGAATTAAATGAAAAAGCCGATGTGCTGGCGATATGCGGTGATCTGACTGATACCGGAGACGAAGAAGAAGCTAAAATATTAGGTGAAGAGTTAAAAGCACTGCGCATACCTGTTGTCGGCGTTTTAGGCAATCATGATTACGAAAAAGGCAGACAGAAAATCATCAAACAAATTCTGACTGAACATCATATGACTATTTTAGATGGTGAATCTATTGTCTTAGCAGATGTTGCATTTGCAGGTGTAAAAGGATTTGGAGGTGGATTTGATCAATATATGCTGTCTATTTTCGGAGAGGATATGATGAAGCAATTTGTGCATGAAGTCGTCAATGAATCTTTGCAGCTTGACCGTGCACTGACTCGGCTAGAACAAGAATGTCCTCATCTGCCTAAAGCCGTACTGCTGCACTATGCACCGATAAAAGATACCGTTGTAGGTGAACCCGAGCAGCTGTTCCCTTTTCTTGGCTCTTCACACCTGGCAGAACCACTGACCAGAAGACAGGTGTCGATTGCCTTTCATGGGCATGCACATGGTGGCACACTCAGCGGTCATACCACAAGTGAAATTCCCGTATACAATGTCGCACTTCCGGTCTTAAAACGGGAGAAAGAGGGTCAGTCCTATTTAATTGTAGAAGTTTAAAAATTTTCTGATCAAAAAAGGCATTAGGCAACGACCTTACTGCCCTTCGTCTTTTTAAATTCTGATAAGCTCATCTGATGCCGTTTTTTGAAAAACTTATTCAGATGGCTTTCATCTGAAAAACCAAACTCTGTTACGATCTCATCAGCATCAGCAAGCTTTCCTTACTCCTCACTTACACAGGGATTAAAAATAACCAGCTCCTGATTATTGTTACACCCGGACGAGGATTAGTTTACTTTAACTAACTCCACACGTCGGTTTTTAGCTTTATTAGCTTCCGAATCATTTGCTACCAAAGGTCGTTCTGCTCCGAAACCTGTTGCTGACAATCTCGATTTATCAATTCCTTGCATTGTCAACAGGCTCAATACCGCATGGGCACGATCGTTTGAAAGTTTCTTGTTGTGCGT
This sequence comes from Sphingobacterium anhuiense, assembly GCF_042686355.1. Classification (NCBI taxonomy): domain Bacteria; kingdom Pseudomonadati; phylum Bacteroidota; class Sphingobacteriia; order Sphingobacteriales; family Sphingobacteriaceae; genus Sphingobacterium; species Sphingobacterium anhuiense. The sequence continues at coordinate 526,449 of NZ_JBHUPE010000004.1, read as the reverse complement.
GGCATCACCTGTATTATCAGTATGACCTTCAATCGCAATTTTTAAACCGGTATTATTTTTTAATGCTTTAGCAATTTCATCCACTAACTCTTTACCATCCGCAGAAACATTCGCTTTATCAACATCAAAGTTAATGTATAAGATCGATTTGCCCTTTTCAGATAAGTCTTTCGAAATCTCATCTGCCGTGACCTTTGTTATTGTCTGCTTAAAAGCTTCTTCTTGAAGAATATTGAGCTTTCCGGTCGCATTATTTGAAGAAAACTGAATGTAGATATTTCCCTTATCTTTTGTACGAACAACATAAAACTTAATATTTTCACCCTCATAGCCGATATCGCCCTCATCACCTTTATTTGGGTCTTTTTTGTTATAGCGTTCATATTCCTCTTTCGTAATTTCACCATCAAATATCTTAACAGCACCAATAGCAGTCATATAATCCGCCATACTTTTTTCAAAATACCGCTGCGCATATTCCTCCCCCTGTTTTGCGGCAACATTAACTTTATATAATTTACCTTCAAAGGGTGTCATAATGCCATTAACCGGAAAAAAACAGACGTCAAACTTTTTTTGTAAAGGCTTATTCTGTTCAGTCAGCCCTTCAGGTAAAGTGAAAAATGGGAAATCACCCAAATCAGCATTTGAATAAGATACTTTTTCGATATTGAAACTTTCATTTGCATCATTATTTGCCTGATCACCCGTTGAAACCTGCTCTTTCTGTTCTCCGGCGTCTCCGCTATGCTGATTTTCTTTCGTTTTTTGATTGCATGAAATCATCATGGTGCTTAAAGCAAATAAAAGTGCTGTTCTTTTCATTTTTTATTATAATTGAAGTTTAACGTTAAAGTTCTGCATAAATAATTAAAAAATCAATATTCTTCTGAAAGATTTCGAAACTCCAAGCCCTTCTGATGCTCATCTAAAATGAAAATTAGATCAATTAAATAGTGTTGCTGTACACTTTTCCTTAAACCGCAACCTTGATACCCTTCGTCTTTTTAAATTCCGTTAAGCTCATCTGATGCCGTTTTTTGAAAAACTTATTCAGGTGGCTTTCATCCGAAAAACCAAACTCCGTGACGATCTCATTGACCCGCATATCACTGAACAGCACCCGGTGTTCAATCAAGCGCATTTTATAATTCAAGATATATTGCTGGATGGTTTCTCCGGACTGATTTTTAAAGTAACTGCCCAGATAAGTTTCTGAAAACCCAAATTTCTTCGCGATGACAGCAACTTTCAATAATGCGGGATCATGGATATTGCCTTGGATATAATCAATAATCTGAATCACCCTTTTATCCGTATTGGCCGTAATCTGCTCTGCCCGCATCTTGGAGATATTCCGTGCGGCGATGACAATTAAAGCGTTCACGTAATTCAACGTCAGCTCATCCTGATATAGATCCGGATGATGGATACCATGAAGCAGTGACTCTACAATCGAATTGACCAGAACAATATCAGGTTTATTCTGTAAAATACAGCCCGACAAAAAAGAAGCACCATACAGGAGGCATTCCATTGAATTAATGCTGTTTCAAGGGTAATTCTTCACATAGCGTTCACTGAACTTCACGAGCAACAGGTCTGTACTTTCCAAAATTTCCAGATGATGCTGATCATTCGGAGTCAGGAGAATCAGACTCCCTTTACTGTAAGAAGCCATATTGTTGTTGATGTTCAGAAATCCTTTTCCAGAAATGACATATACAATCTGAAAAAAGGAAAAATGCATATCCCGTAATGGACAGCTAGCGCCCTGATGGTATTCCACCTTCACCAGTTCATCGATGTTCTCACGTTTCATAAGGCAAAAATACCTAATTATCATGAAAATATACTGATTTTTAACAATTTTTCTGTTCAATTTTGCCATACATAAATTTTAACAAATAATGAAAACATCAATTTACGTCTTAGCACTTGGCGCTTTTGGCATTATAACCACAGAATTTGGGATCGTCGGCATCCTACCGACCATCAGTCGGCAATTTGACGTATCGATCGATACTGCAGGTTGGCTGTTGAGTGCCTTTGCGATCACTGTCGCCGTTTCCTCCCCTTTTATCACCTCATTTACGACCAAGATAAACCGAAAGCTATTGCTCTGTCTGGTCATGAGCATCTTTGTTTTTTCAAATTTAATTTCTGCTTTTTCGACCAACTTCACCATGCTGATGGTCGCCCGTATCTTACCTGCGATCCTGCATCCGCTATTCTGGAATATCGCCATCGCCATTGCATTTAAGGAAAAGGGTGCAAAGGGTGTTTCCACCGTTATGCTGGGATTAAGCTTAGCGACGGTGCTGGGTATTCCCCTCACCACCTATGCCGCAGATCTGTTCCAGAACTGGCAGGCTTCCTTTTTCCTCAGTAGCGCAATCAGTTTAATCGCTTTTATAGGTCTATTGCTCTTTATTCCCTCTATGCCGGCAGACCAGGCGATCTCCACCAAAAATCAGGTCGAAGTGTTGAAAAGTCCGCTTCTTTGGCTCAATCTCATCTCGACCATAGCCACTTTAGCAGCCATGTTTGCCAGCTATACCTATCTGACCGCCTATCTGGAAGAGATTACCAAGATGGACGGTGCACAGATTAGTATGATGCTGCTCCTATTCGGTGGCATGGGAACATTAGGAAACTGGCTCATGGGACTGGCCCTGAATCGCAATGTACGCTTAACCGCTAGACTGTTTTTAATACTCTTAGTGACGGTACAGATCCTGGCATACTATTTTGGCGGACATTATATTCCGATGGTGATCATCGTATCCCTTTGGGGAATGATCCATACCGGCGGGTTTTTGGTGTCCAATATCCGGACCACACAATCGGTCCCCCACCATGCCTTAGAGTTTGTCAATAGCTTACTGACCTCCTCTTTTAATATTGGGATTTCCTTAGGTGCTTTTCTAGGAGGTGTAGTCAGTGTTCATTTTGGTGTTCATTATGTTTTATGGGTGAGTATCCTGTTGCTGTCAGTGACATTTATCTTAAGTTTTGTAAGGTTCCCTAATAAGATTTCAGAAAACGAAGAAGAAAGTCAATTGGACAGGGCAGCTTCAGCCTGTGTGCATAGCTAAATTAGACGAAGGCTATATGATACAAAAAGAGCGTTTCCATATGGAGACGCTCTTTTTGCATAAAATTCACAGGCTTTTAATCCATGATTTTTAGTTCTTTGAAAATGGCCATGGTGATATCCTTTCTGCAATTTCCAAAATTTGACAAATTCAATTTCCTGTCCTGCAAAAGTCGGGTAGCAAAAAAATAAGCCTTATTATTACGCTCAATATAACCGACCCACCATCCTGTATTGATATCATTTTCCTTGGTCCAACCGGTTTTTGAATGGATGATGTAGCTGTCTGTCTGCTCTGTAACCATTACATTTTTTACAATTTGTTGGTTTTCTTTTGAAAAAGGAAGTTCCTCGTTATAAAGTCTCCTCAGAAAATCGACCTGATTGATGGGGGAAATTTTAAATGCACCAAAATTCCAAAAATCATCGTCCGCATGCGATAAGTTTAAATTTCCATACTTGGCAAAACTCAAATATTGTTTATATCTCTCCTTACCTATTTTTTTTGCTAACTCGACAAACACCCACCCCGCTGACAGCTTAAATGCCTCTTTTACGGTCATATCGTGATAGATATCCGGACGGTATCCATATTTTACTGTATCCGTCTGGCCGGGCCATTTAACAATGTCATTTTCATTCATTATTACCCTTGTTTCCAATGCAATAAGCAGATTAACGATTTTAAAAGTCGATGCCGGAAGATTTTCAGTTTTTGCATCCTCCATATCGCTGCATATCCATGTTTTATTCGTATTGTCATAGATCACCGTAGATCCTTCTACCTGGCAATTGGAAAAATATTTCCCAAAATCCGGACGAATCAGTATTTTCTCATCAGACCGGCTGAACGAATGATCAGTCACCCGTTTTGTCGGCATACAGGAATTAAGAAAACAGATCCCTATTAATAAAGCTGTTCGTAGATAGACTTTCATTTCGTATTCATAATAAAATAAGACTCAGTTACAAGTATCAAATGTACATCCTCGCATGCTTTCAGAAAATGGTTAATAATAACCAAATATGAACGAAGTCCTTTTCAGCATTGGAGAAGCTGGACAAAATCTGAATATACAATTCTACAATAAATTATCCCACGATCATCACTTAATTTATGGTTGACGGGAAGCAGCTCAAGATACTTTTGCTATAAACTTTTGTTTGCTAAAATAAGAAACGATTTTCTTCGTTTATGATTGTATCTATGAATTAACATCAGCTTGTGAGCCAATAAGGCATCAATTTTGTGTTATACTATTGGTCTGGCTAGAGACTTAATAAAAAAAGGTAATCGACTATTTTTATTATATCTCCGAGATGCCTGTCAAGCATTAATTTTTAATTTTAAAAACTATGAAATATCCGTTAATTATTTGCGCTCTCCTAGCGCTGGCAACTTTAGGATCAAGTTGTACCAGTAATAAAAAATTTGCCGCACTACAAGCAAGTTACACCCAACTACAACAAAGTAACCAGGACCTGAGTAGCCGCTTACAGGCATCTGAAAGTGATTTAAACGGTTCAAAAATCAGAATTAAGAGTCTCGATGAGCAGATTGCTTCCGAAAAAGCAAATGTTGCTGCTTTACAGACAGCATTAAACAACTGTCTAAACTCAAGTACGCAAGGAAATGCTAATGTTTCGAAACTTGTCGATGAGATTAATTCGTCCAACAAATACATCCAGCAGTTGGTCAATAGCAAAAACAAAAGTGATTCACTAAATTTAGTGTTGACCAACAACCTGACCCGCTCCCTAAGTAGAGAAGAAATCAGAGATGTTGATATTCAGGTATTAAAAGGAGTCGTCTATATATCCCTTGCTGATAATATGCTGTACAAATCGGGAAGCTATGAGATCTCAGACAAAGCAGGTGAAACATTAGCGAAGATTGCGAAGATTATCACCGACTACAACAGTTACGATGTACTGATTGAAGGTAACACCGACAATGTGCCTATCAGCATGCCTAATATTCGCAACAACTGGGATTTAAGTACGTTAAGAGCTTCATCTGTGGTGATGGCTTTGCAGAACAATTATGGAGTAGATCCAAAAAGGTTAACCGCAGCGGGACGTGGCGAATATAATACCATCGCTCCTAACGATAACGAAGCTGGAAAAGCAAGAAACAGAAGAACACAGATCATCATTACCCCTAAGTTAGATCAGTTTATGGAACTTATCGGTAAAGCACCGGAAACAAGTCTGGACTAAATAATTGGACCAGATGGAATTGTTCGATCACTTAGCTACGTAGCTAAAGCAGACAAATGCTATCAGTAATAAAAAACAGCTCTTCTATTTGGAAGAGCTGTTTTTTTTATCATTCTTATAAGCAATGGAAGGATAGACTTTATATGTTTTAATCTATCTCAAGCCCCCATCGATTTTCCTCAATTTAAAAATATGCGCAATTCCTTTTAATTTTATTAAAATATAATCAGCGTCGTCAGTAATTTCAATATCTTCTTTCGCTATATTACCCTTTCCTGAAATAGATGCAATCCAGAAAGTTGAATAATGACCTTCAGATCTCGTTAAAGAATGGCAGAAGATCTTCAAATCACTATAGCCTCCCTCTATAAGTATCATTTTGTTATCCTCAAAGAAAAAAGAAGTCAACGCCCCTTTTAACAAATCATGCGGTATGTCCGCTGTTTCAAGTATAGTTTTACCGGTAGATCGATCATACATATACAGTTTACCATTACTGTAAAACCAGACTGTCTTAGTTGTAAATGTTATAGTATAAACATATTTATTCGCATCGTTTGCCAGATTTCTCCCAACATTTATCAGTTTACCTTCATTAGGAAAGATAACTTCAAATGAAATAATTGGTTGGTCAGGTGACGTGATATTTGGTCCTTCAAACATTAATAAAACCGCATTTCCCTCTGTTAATACATCACTCGGGTAGAATCTAAATGAATTGATTTTATTCTTTAATGATGTATCCAATTGTGCCGTTTTCTTTAAGTATACTTTACCTGACGCATCAATATAAGCGACCATATAATCGATGTCGTTACGCCCAACGACAACTTTATAGTTTTTGTTTTTAGTCATCCCTTCGTATGCATGAGCATAATCTTTCAGCTCAGGTAGGACAGAAATGTATTTTGCTTTTATCTTATCGACAGCAATTTCTTCTATTTGCTTGATCGGATCATCCGAAGAACTTTTGCTACAGCCGGTTAGTGTTAGCGATGCTACGATTAAAATTGGTAATATTCTTTTCATAATTTGCTTATGTTAACACAAACTTAAGGAAAACGAACGATAAAGAAAAAACTGAATTTACTCGTTTTAACGTTTGTCCAAGGAACTCCGTTCATGGAATGAATCCATTTTTCTGCCATAACTTATCCTAACCAAAACCTATTTTAAACACTAATTACCAATTACTGATTGTATTCGATTTATCAATAATCTGTTTTACGATTGCATTAAGATGAGTATTCAATCCATTGGTGGCATCCTCTAAAATCAATTTGCCATTTTGGTCATAAATCGCCACTCGATCGTTCTTGCCTTTAACAAGATTTAGCGTCTTCCAGCCACTATTGCCATAGCCTCTTCCAGCTCTGAAAGTTCCTTCGTACCATCTTTTAAGTTCAAAAGTAGGACTGTTGACCCGAATCTTGCCATCTTTAAAAAGAAAGGACAAGGTATACGACAGGTCATATTTATAATTCGTTTTTCCAAAACCACCACTGCTATGTCTCACAGGTATGGCTTTTTCTTCATATGCTGTCAAGGTAATACTTTCACCTTCCAGGACACTGAGACCTTTTTGAGGATTGCTGTACAGCGAATTTATGGCATTGAGTACATTCTTGTACAAGTCCGCCTGTTTTACGTTAGGCACATCTACGACCGCAAAATCTTTATTGTCGTTGGATACAAAACCGTTGGCTGTTAATTTAAAATATTGCGCAAAACTCAGCTGAGTAACCAGCAAAAGTATTGCCATACCTAGCATTTTCTTCATATTCATCATCTTGAAAATTTTCAATTCTACCTTTGTTGCTGGATTCATGATTTAAGTCATGAATGATCCACTTTGGATCAACAAAAATATAATTATTTATCAAATGGCAAAAAAGAAGTTTTAGAGATGCGTGATTTTCAGAAGGTCACGGCTTTATTTTATGGTAATTTACCAGTTATTGATCGTTCCAGATTTATCAACAATTTGTTTTATAAGCGAACTGAAATAAGGGCGAACGCACAACAGCCGTTTGGCAAAATAAAACACTAAAAACCGAAAACACGATAGCTAACAAGGTATTGCCAAAAGAGGGGCTGAAGTAAATCAATTAAACTTTTTAACTATATTTGAATAGGTATTTCTATTAAATGGCGATGTTAAAAATCCCCGTGGCAACTTTATGATTCGCCAACAGCTAAATATAAACAAAATGTCAAAATCAGTCCTAACCATAACATTAAACCCCTGCATTGATAAAAGCAGTACGGTTAAAGGGCTTGTACCCGAAAAGAAACTGCGTTGTGAAGCTCCAAAATATGAACCCGGTGGCGGAGGTATTAATGTATCACGCGCATTAAAAAGATTAGGGATAGCATCAACTACAATTCTTACATCGGGAGGCAGAACAGGGAAACTTCTTGAAGAGCTTTTGCAAAAGGAAGAGCTTGATATTTTGCCTTTGCCGGTTGGAAATGAAACAAGAGAAAACTTTATTGTTGTAGATACTTTAAATAATCAACAATTCAGGTTCGGTTTTCCGGGGCAACCTATATCTGAGGATGAACAAATCAATATTTTAAGAACTATTGAAAGCATAAGTACTTTTCCTGAAATAACAATTATAAGCGGCAGCTTACCTGAACAAGTTAAACCGGAATTTATAAAGGACATTATTCAGATATGTAAGCACAAAAACAGCAAAGTCATTGTAGACACCTCTGGTAAAGCATTGGAAATTGCTGTGAACGAGGGTGTTTTTCTTGTGAAGCCGAATATTGGAGAGTTAGCAGCTCTTTCAGGAAAAAGCGAATTGACCGAAACCACAATGGATGAAGCTGCTAAAAATTTGATACAAAACGGTAAAGCGGAAATAATTGTTGTTTCTTTAGGTGCTAAAGGTGCTGTACTGTATTCTGAAAAAGGAAAGATACAACAAGCCGCTCCCCTTGTAAAAGTCAGGAGCACTGTCGGAGCAGGAGATAGTATGGTCGCAGGTATGGTTTCTGTTATGGTAAATGAGGGAAATGCGGAAGAAATATTGCGTATGGGCATTGCTTGTGGTACAGCGACCACAATGGCAGAAGGAACTGGGCTTTTTTTGAAGGAAGACGTAGATAACTTATACCAATATCTCCTCCAAAAGCATAAGGGCAATGGTAAATAATCAACCGGGTTAGACGTAAAAAAAACGGTAAGATTATTCAAATAAAAAAGTCCTGAGGCATTTATATGAATATCATCTGTGAAAATTTTATCATTTAAAAAAGCCGTTTACATGATTGCAAACGGCTTTTTTTGAATTAGTAACGATATGCGTAGTGTATTAAACTGCTATAGCCCAAGTGAATCTCTTATCTGCTTATTAGATTCCTTTAGGATAGAATCCATATTAGTAATATTACTTTCTTTGATAAATTTATTATTATTGACCAGATCTTTTTGGATTAATTCATAATATTCAACAGGAATTCCTTTAGCTACAAACTCTTTTTCACTTAAGTTAAACACCATCTTATTATCTTTTACGGCAAGATTTTCATAAGTAACAATCGCAAGCTTTTTTAATAATGCTTGCTGTTCAGGCGTTCGTAAACTATCCGGTATCTGCTGTACATAATGATAACCTGGTTTAAAATAAGGCTCATCCTTCTTAATTTCCGTTACTTTTTTATTTTCTACTGTTTTATTACTATTCTGACATGAGAATAATATTAAAATTATAAATGGAATAAAAACAAGCTTTTTCATCCTTCCAAGATAATGTTTTTTTTTATGTTGTTGCCTTCCAATTTGCTTTACCTCCATTAGAATCAGTAGTTTGAAAGGTAAGACTAACAGAGATATTGGAAGCATCAAGACCTACATCTATTGAAGTCCATGATACATCGCTTCATTACAGATTTCTGAATTGACTTTCCGAATAACAGGTTGGAATACTCCCGAACTTTCCATTTGCAGAATTTAAGATACGTAGCAACATTATCGATAACATCTGCGGAATTACTTTTAATGCACCATTATGCAGTTCACCCTATTATTACTTATGCAAAAAACGCATTAAATAATAGTAAAATAGCATTTTTTTCCATTAATACATTTGATACTTTTACACTTAGAAAGAGGATAAGGTATATTTAGAATTAGATAATAACTAAACTTAAAATCACATCTATTGTATTTAGAATCATGATATATGATTATCCCATAGATCAATTCAAATATAAAAAAACTTCAATTCAACTTTAAAAATATGAATGCAAACCATCCAGAAATAAAAATACGCAAGGCAGTTGCTGCGGACAGTGAAAAGCTGTGGCTTTTGATGAAAGAATTGGCAGTCTTTGAAAATTACATCGAATCATTTGTGATTACACCAGATATCATTTTAGAAAGTGGCTTTAAAAAAAGTCCTCCCGACTTTTACGCTATCGTTGCTGAAGATGGTGATTCACTCGTAGGTATGCTGGTATATTACTTTCTTCCGTATACGGCACAGAACAGACCGTCGATCTATTTAAAAGAACTATTTGTGGATACCAATTACAGAGGTCAAAAAATCGGAGAACAGTTAATGAACGCATTACGTATCGAAGCTGAGCATAACAACTGTGCACAAATAAAATGGACCGTAGCACCTTGGAACGAATCTGGAAAAAAATTCTACGAACGGCTGGGTGCAAATGAGAATACAGAATGGTTAAACTATGAGTGGAACATTTCAAAATAAAAAACATGGAAAAAATCAATATAAAAAAGGTCACTTTAAGTGATATAAAAGATTTACAAAAAATTGGAAAACAAACGTTTTTCGAAACATTTTCCGAAAGCAATACGGAAGAAAATATGAAAAAATATCTTGAGGAAGGTTTTTCAGTAGATAAGTTGACAGAAGAACTGACCAATGCGTATTCAGAGTTTTATTTTGCTTTAGATAATCAGGAAGTGATAGGATACTTAAAACTAAATGTTGGAGAATCTCAAACTGAAGAGCAGCATCACGAAAGCTTGGAAATAGAAAGGATTTACGTATTGCAGGATTATCACGGAAAAAAAATCGGTCAGATTCTTTACGAAAAAGCACTACAGATCGCATTGGAAAGAAAATCTGAATATGTATGGTTAGGTGTTTGGGAAGAGAACCCGAGAGCGATAAGCTTCTACAAGAAAAATGGTTTTATAGAGTTTGACAAACACATATTTGTTCTAGGTGACGATGAGCAAACTGATATCATGATGAAAAAAATGCTGTAGTCATCTTTTAATATGAAAAGTAAAAATCTGTTTATACTGCTTCTGATTCTTGGAACAGCTTTTTGGGGCATTTCATTTCCGGTCACAAAGACTGCCATAGGGAGCGGGTCATCGTATACATTTTTATTTTACCGATTTTTTCTGGCCACAATAATTCTTTCGATATTTTTATTTAAGCATTTTTCTAAAATAGATAAGAGCATATTAAAAAATGCTCTCATCCTTGCTGTACCACTCACGTTCGGAATCAGTATGCAGACATTAGGAGTCAAGATGACCTCAGCCTCTCAATGTGCTTTTATTGCTGGCATCTGTGTTGTAATAATTCCCATTATAAAACTGGTTTTCTTTAGACATATAGTAAAATTAAAAATTTGGTTGGCAGCTACAGTTGCGTTGATGGGTTTGATGATAATCTCCGTCAATAAAAACTTCAGCATTGGACTAGGTGACTTGTATACATTTATCGGTGCCATAGGATTTGCAGTCTATTTAATAAAGGTGGAAAAGTATAGTCTACTGAAGAATATTTTACCTACGATTGTTCCTATGTTTTTCTTTTGTACCATTATTATGTTTGCTTTTTCAGTGATGGATAACGATACAGTATGGATTCCGCAAAATGAAGGTTTTTGGTTAGGTATTTTGTACTGTTCAATATTTTCAACAGCCTATATGTATACCATATCCAATATATCCCAGCGATATATTTCCGCTGAAAAAGTAGCTATTATATACTTGTTCGAACCTATTTTTGCGGCAGTCGCGGCCTACTTTATTTTAGATGAGAGTTTATCCATAAAATTATTGCTCGGAGGAAGCCTCATTTTTATTGGAACTCTGATCTCGGAATTGAAGTTTAAAAAGAAAAGAACTTTAGAATTGTCAGAGTGAGCATCCTATCTCTACATTACTTTTGATCCCATCAACAAAGGCTAAAAACTTCTCAAAGGTAGCAACCAACAGATTTTTAAAATAAAATATTCCCTATATAGAGAATTTAATTTTGTTAATCTATTTTACAATCACTAAATTTACAAAGAAAACCAAATATGATATAAGCAAAAATAGAGCTTTCAACTTTATAAGTTTAATAAAATGAAGATACCCGCTATCAATATTCGATATATCCTTATACTCTTTCTAGGAGCTATCGTATTCCAATCCTGTACAAAAACAACGCCCGAAGAACCTAAAGTAATACCTAAACCAGAACCTGAGAAAGGTCCAGACCCGATCAAGGATCAGACATATGTTTACAGCTCGGAGAGCCAATTGGAATTTGGCCTTTATCAAAATAATAACTTGCTATCTTCATTTGCACAAACTGATCAAGATAAGAACTTCAAGAACCGTCCAAAATATTTCAGACCTCAGGCTATGACCTTCAAAAAGGATTCACTGTTCATTTCCAAAGCTGGTGGCTATAAGGAGTCATATAAAATAAAATGGGAAAAAGAAGAGTTGTTTATTTATCAGGATCAAGACAAGGATTGGAAACACTTTGCCACCAAGAACGATAAAAATGAGATCTCATTGAATATTGCACTCTATAACAGCCAATTAAAAAGCGAGAATTCCAATGCTTTACGTTCGGGTCAGCTTTATAATCCATCGTCGATCAATGACATATTGAGTGATAAAAGTAGAGCCGCTATGAAAACGATCTGGTTAAAGATCAAGGTTATTTATGTACCCGAAAATGTAAAGTCATGAAAGTAAAAATACTCATCATATTATTGCACCTTTTTTGTTTAAACGTCCTTGCACAAGAAGTCGACGATGACAGAGACAGGATTTTCACCAATAAAAATATTGAGAAATTATACCTGGGTGCCATTATGAAGATCAGTTCGCTCCATGCCGATAATTATGAATTTGTCGAAGCTGCAAACCTCCCGCCTGTAGACTTCTTACAAATAAAAGCTATCACGCAAGTACTTCCGAGCAAATCTGCGATGATCAAATTTATACTGAAAGATATTGAGGACGATGACCTATCTACAATAGTCAGCACATCGTGGCCCAATACCCAAAAAGTAGCGTCATATGACAAGTTAGGGACATTTTTTGGTCAAAAGATAAATGCAGAAATAATGCTTGCCGTCAACCCAAAAGCTAAAAATTCCAAACCTCTATATGCTGCAAGATTCACCAATCTTATCTACAGTTTAGATTGTATACCCGATTATGCAAAAGCAAGAGCACATACCGCGATGAAAGGTCGTGACCCACAGGACTACATGTATGTTGATGGAATCTCCTTTGGCAGGTCTGCATCAATTTTCATGGAGTCTGATGCAGACTATGAAACGATAAAAGCACTGATAGAGAAAAAATACTCAAAAAGAGAACTAACAGAGCAGGACGAGGCAATCTTGGCAAATTCAACCATTCATTTCCAAATTTCGGATACAAAACAAGTAGATCTTCTGGACGGAGACCCTTTTGAAATTATTCGCGATTATATGACTAGTCCTATTACAAAAGAAGATTTCCTAAGACCAATCTGGTTTACTGGATCTGATTTAAAGGATGGCGATATGGTCTATACGCCGTAGAAATATTTGAACAGGATCACATCTAACTCATTATAGCTTGGCACAAAGTATTAACCTAATTACGCATTGGATATGATGGCGCCGGATAATCCCTGTCGACATGCATTTTATTGATCAATATATCGTTGATCCGTTGACGCATCCGCTTATCATCGACCGAAATTTTTAAAATTTTGTTGATATAATAAGTATCGCCTTTAAATTCGCTTTCTATTTTATTGGCAAATGTGGGGGTCAGCGATTTATATGCAAATGAAAGCTCAGTTTCGTTTTCTGCTATTTTTTTTATGGTCAGTGTCCAGATAAACCCATACTCAGGAAATAAAAAGCTTTTTTTAATCGGCACAAACTGCGTTTTTTTGCCTTTTAACTTGTAATTATAGAGCATATAAATACTTGGTTTGGAAACGTCTTTTGCAGCCGCTGCGACCAACTTGTTATACTCTTTTTCGTTGTCAACAAGGATTTCAGTACTTAAACCTTTCTCCTGGATTTCAAAGCTAGCCGTACTATCTGTATGCGACAGGGCTTTAACCTCCATATCCTGATCAATATACCAGCCGTCCATATCTGGGATAGCATCTTTTACACGTTCAAAACTTGCTTTTAATTTGGTTGGGAGCAATTTACTGGTCACCGTTTGCGCATGCAGACCATCCACTGCAGCGATAAAAAGAAGCATTATACAAAGATATTTTCTCATCATGATTATATTCATTTAGCAATACTAAGAACTCCCGTAAATTACAAGTTTTATCGCTGGCAATCTATGACCAATTTATATTTGAGGGTCATCGTTTACAATTCGTAAGGTATTAGTCTCCATTCGTGCGCTTTAACAATGTTTACACAACCACCTAGCAGACTACTTGTTGTATAATTTAGCGGTTGATTGTCAGTGACAATGGAGATGTTTTCTTTTTTCACAACAGCTGTCACTCCCTAAATTGCTTTATTGTTTTCCTTTTGGAAGACTTAAAATCTCTTGTTTAAATTCTTTTGTCAAAAGCGGTAACAAGTCATCATAATTGAACAACACCATTGGAGCAATTTGAATGTGCTCAACAGGATACCAATTTTTTGCAAACCTTATTATCGCTTGTTTTGCTTTATCGATTTGCCCTGTCAGATAAAAAAGTTTTGCGGCATTTATGTGAATATCATCTAGGAAAATTTTAGCAGCAAACTTTTCATAATAGGCTAAACTTTCGTCCGTATTCCCTGACTCTAACATAAAGTGAAGCAGGTATTCTGCTCCTTTTTCACTATCAAATGTCAATTTTGGACGATACTGCTTCAGTTGTGCAATAAATTCATCAATTGATTTACCATTTTTTACAATTTTGAGCGGTTTACGCGAAATACTCAAATCATTTTCACCCTTTAGTTTAGCTAAATGACGTTCAATTTGAAACCTATAAGTACGTATCTGATGTTCAGGTAAATTTAATTTTTCTTTTTCAGTCAAGAAATTGCTGTAAAAAGTCTCTGCTCTTAAAATACTGCCCGTCATTAGAGCCGTATTTGTGTATGCAGAAAAGTGCTCACTTAAAACGTTTCCAGCATACCATTGGTCATTAAAAGGCAAACCATTTTCATCGTTTGTCATCGCACTTTCGTAATTGCTGTTAAAGTAATTTATCTCCGCATGAACTATAGCTTTCTGAGGATCAAAGCCTTTTATTTGCTCTAACTGCTCTAGACCAATTTCAATTTGTCCACTTCGTAAAGTGTCCAAAATATCTCGTAATTTTTTCGGTATTTTTACTATGCTCATGTATGTTTTTCAGTATGTATACTTTTCTAAATGAATTCTGTAATGGGCTTTATTTTCATATTATGGCTTCCTAATTTTTCCATTACTTCGCTAATGAGTTTTTCTTCAGAAAGTACAAGAAATAAATAGTTTTCATTAATTCCAATATATTGGACAGAGCTGGAATTCATCTGGTCTTTTAGTTCATTATACCTCTTATCCTCTTCTCTTACAAATCCTGTAGGTACTTTATTTGGTGTCAACCAGATCCAACTATCTTTATATTTCCCCCTATAGATCGCATATCCGCTCATAAAATAATCAGGCTCTTCAAATTCTATTGCGAGTATCAGCTCTATTTGTTTAACATTTTCCTCAATTGAATGGACAGTTTCTATTACTAACTTATCTTCCTGTACGTCTAATTCTAGCAGCTCTAAAAATTCAGAAAAAGAATCTGCTATTTTTTGCTCATCGTCACACTCCAGATCAATCCAAGAAACTTGTGGTTCTTCCTTATTCTCTCTATAATCCAAACAAATATACCAATGGCCATCACCATCAATCGGGACTAGCCCATCAAGTTCAAAACTCACATATTCTTTAGATTCTGTCCAATCAAAATCAGTCAATGAAGGGAAATAAGGCCCGATTCCCATTATCTGTTCGTGAGGAGTTTCTGCAAGTTTGTATCTAACATATCCCCCATTCTGAATTTTTAGAATTTCTACTAATTTATCAGGAAGATTATAACCAATTTGCTTCTGCGCTTGCTCCAGAATTTCAGGAGTAAGTTCAGGTTGAACATAAGGTAAGTATTTAGGTACACTCCAAATATATTTCAATTCACTATCTTTCATATTTTGTTTCTAATCTTGTTCAACATTAGTAAGATAAAATTCCCGCTTAGCAATGGACATTTAAATTTTCTCCAGACATCTATTATTTTTAATAAGCCAATATTCCCCCTTATTAATTTTAATCATATCCCCTTGCTTCCTTACCAACTTTAAAATTAACATATTTTTAGAAAAAGTTAATGGTCAAATTATAACTAGACCTCTTATTCGTTCCTAAAGACTGTTAACATAACTATCCAAAATATTTCCGATGATACTTTTCTTTTTTAAGTTGGTAGTCATATGGATGCTCTTTGGTAATATGATATCCCTCACAAAATTCACAGTGGTACACATATCGCGGAGTTGCAGTTTTAGCACCGAAACCTTTACTTCGGTGCTTCCGCCGCACAGGTTTCTCCAACCATTTCCGAATCCGCCATTTAAGCCAATGAATAAAGAAGGTCGCTTCTGCCACACCGTTGAACCTTACTTTTCCAGTTGCTCGGCATTTGCGCCTCTCGATCACTTCGTTGATCTCGATGCTGTAAAACACACGTCCACAAACTTTTTATAACTATTCATGATGTTTCCTCCTTTCACTCATTGCGATCTTATTCTTTTTATCTTCTGGACAGAAACTGAGCATTCCTCTTTCTTCGTATAAAAGCACACCAGCATCGCGTATAGTACTGTATACCTCTTGCTTATCGCTTCGATAATGTACAGATGCTGTAACTAATTTGTTCTTGGGCACACAGTCCCACCGCTTGATTGTAAATCCTTCCCAACGGCTCATTTCTTCAACAAAAGCACGCAATGGTATATTTTTATAGATGCGCACTTTTCGGGTCCACATTTTAGCGATCTCAAAATCCATATTCTCCATACGGAATAGCGTATCTTTAGGCATACTGGATTTAGAAGACTGTGTTGCCACCAGTACCCCAAGATCACCAGGACAATACATTGTCTTACTTTTCTTAAGGCTGTACGCGTATAGATCCAACTTCCCATTGTTGAGTACTATCTTGGTCGATTCTTTTTCCGCTTTAATCACAAAGTCACTGGCCGTTGCCGTCACTTTACCCTTAACAGTACCAATAATAAATGTTTTCTCACTGGTCACTACATAAGCCTCACCGATCAAATCAATATAAGATGTGTCCCTTTTCTGTATCGGATAGCGCACCCATGTCTGTGCATTCATCCTGATACGTGTACCATCTTCAGTCTCCAGTACACATTGCTGTCTCGCCTCCGTGTGGATCTCTAGATTTGCGATCGTTGACGCTTCATGATTCCCTGCCCTTCTTTCAATTTTCAACACACCCTCTTTTGTCCTGCTGATCAATAAATCCCCTACCTGCTTGATTCTGCCGACATGATCAGGGTAAACTTTAATCCAGGTCGATTTACCGACAAGTAGCATACAGGAGGACTCCTCAGAAGGAATATCTCCATCATTAGCAAAGTGCAGACTGTTGTTTCCAGCAGGAAGGACATAGGTAACCTCTTGCCTTAAAGCAAAATATATTAATGTAGCGAGTCCAAAAAATAAGAGGGCAGCCACGGCAACAGCCCAGTAAATTTTTTCTTCCTTTTGTACTTTAACCACTTTTTCCTTTTCGGCTTTTAAGGCTTTCGCTTTTTCGATGATCGCATCAACATCCGGCTGCCAATCCTGCAGAATACCTTTGGGCAATTGTCCGCCCAGTCCCCGTAACACCTCTATAACCATAAGCTCATATTCATCTTCAGTATACCGTATCTTCTCACGCTCCAACAACTTCTCTTCCTCCACAGTTAGCTGTTCCAATAACTGCTTTTTGATTAACTCTTTTATATTTATATCTGTGTGTCCCATTGTGTATAGTTCTAATGCATGAATAACTCAATTAAACTGTTGCGCTCACCGTTTTAGTAACTTCCGGATCTTCTTTTTTGCAGAACTCAGCAAGTTCCTGATTCGTTGAGCCTTGAGGTTATGGACTTTTTCCAACTCTTTATTATCCATTCCGTCCACTTTAGAGGCTATAAAAATCTCTTCTTCCCGTGGTGTAAGCTGTTTTGCGTGCTGCAGCAGTTCATCGAGCGTCTCTTTATAGACCAGAGCCGTATCGGCCTGATCAGAACTGCGTAGGTTTTCATGATCTTCAATCGGTTCTTTTAGTCGTATTCTTTCGGACCGAAGCGTACTAAGTGCTGTATTTCGGGCAATGACCATTATCCATGCAAAAGGATCTTCCAATTTCCCAATCTTTTTATGATCCGTCCAGATCGCGATCAGGGTAAGTTGATAAACATCTTTTACCAATTCATCATCGTTCTGGATGCAACGGCTTATCTGCTTCAGCAGCTGAGGGCCATATAGCTCCATGATAAGCCGGAGTCCCAGATCCGGATCATCAATTAATAATCTAAATGCTTCATTTACCATATCTTAGGTTTTATGTCCATTCCTCTACTATCCCTAACAAGAAAAGTGAAATTATACTCCTGATAGTCAATTAATTAAAAATTAAATGAAAATATAGGCGGTATATTTCCCATAGTTGGGATAGTTATATATACACGAAATGGAATTTATAAATGGTAATATAAAGATACAACACAATTATTAAATAAACAAATACAAATAACTGATTAATAAATAGTTGCAATAATTTGGCGGCATAAAATTGAACTGCAAAAACTGAAGGAATTAAATTCAAAAGGTTCATTAAAGCTAGAAAATGACTTAGTTAATACAAGGGACTACAATTAACTAAAAAGTTTCCTTTTATCAAATGATGAATTCTGCAAAGTCAAGAAATGAATTCTACCTAACACACGATATAATGTTAGCAATACCTTTGAGATATGCTATTAAACAATACAGGGAATGCAACCAAGTATGACTAATCGGCTCCAAAAGAGTTGGTGCATGTAAAATGTAAATAAGAAAAAACTAAAATAAACGATCATGCAAGAGCAGACAAATAGAAAAGGACAATTTGGAAAACCACCGCACAGAAAAGGGTTAGCAGGTGTATGCTATGCAACCACAGCGATATGCTGCAGGATGGTTGACCGAATTGGGCACCACCATCATTCTTTGAAAGGAAGCTGTTGTTGCGCCGGTCCAGTCAGAGATGCACATGGACGCAGATTTACGACCTTCCCCATTGGGCAGGGTACGAAGAAAACAAAACAGTATGGCCGAATAAAACAATGTCCCGAAGCCATAATTACTGTAGGCACACTCACGGGTGAGCCGGGGCCAATTACACCTAAATGAATTAGTTAAAAAAACGGAAACAGATATGTCCTGGTTCTCATTAGACTCCAATGGCAGCCCTATCAATCCAAATGACTATCAATTAGAAAGCACGCCTCCTACAGGCTGTAATGGATCAGATCAAATCTGTGCGGTACAGGCAACTGATAATGCTGGTAAGCCAGTACTATCACCTGCATTGAAAGATGAAATGATTACAGCATTACACAATAGGACAGCGTCTACTAATGTGAAGTTAAGGACTGCATAGGTTCAGCCACTCAAAAAATGCTTAGGAACTGGGTTCCGAAGCGAAATATAAAGATTTTAGAACGGGGTAACCATTGGCTACCCCGTAACTGTTTTTACATAGCCTCTTCAAAAAGCAACACTTCTATAGGCCGCTTTCCTTCTATAATTACTAAATCATAGACTTTCAATTGTTGATTCAAATTCTCTAAACTCGAGTAATCATCAATCTGTATATTCATCTTAGCACCTGCCTCATCTATAATTGGTGGAAAGGCTCCTTGATAATCAATCATAAAAGCAAGTACATCAGTTCCTTCTACACCGCCTTCACTTTTCAATGGCATAGGATCTTTATGCTTATTTTTCAGCGGTTTAATCACCAGGCAGGGTAATACCTTTGTCGTCCAATACACTTTCAAACCCAAGAATGCGTTAAGATCATTGAGCATAATTTTAGCCTGCAACGAATCCGACCTTTTAATTTTATCATATCGCTCATAGGTAATACCATTTTTCAGTAGCCATTCATTGACACCCTCCTCACCTTTAAAATATTTATACCGACTGGAATCTTGTACTTTCCAAATTATACGTTCATCTTTCAATAAAAAGGTAGGTTTTTTAATTTTACTCCAGGCAGCCGTATAAGCGCCCAGGATGTCCATATTATAAAAAGTAGTCCTTTGTAGGCCAGTTATCGAATCGACATTTATCTGAATACCTGTCCGCTCCACGCCGTCTTGATATCCAGTAATTCGAACAGATCCAATGTCCTTATCCTTTGATACGACATTAACAACAGAATTCAATCCATCATTAAAGTCAGATTTTTCAGGTAGCTGAATTGTTCCATTCGTATACAAAGCGGTTATATTTTCTGCTTTTGTAAAGTCAGAATAGGTTATCGCCTGTACTTTATTGCGGTGTAACCATGCTGTATGTGGCACACCTATATGCGGAAAATAACTGCGCAAAAGATCTGCGGAGTAAATAGTAGGCAGTTTAACTTTGTTCTCCTTTAAGAAACTGTTCGTTTGATAAAACTTCTCAATTGTCTTTTGATCCTGCCAAGTCACCAAAATCACCTGCAATTTATCTCCCAATTCGTTTTGGAGCTTCTGTAATTTCGGCATCGCCGAAATACAATTGACACAAAAAGTATCAAAAAAATCCAGAATTACTACTTTATCACGGAACGAATTAATATCGATATTACTCTGTTTATAATTAATAACAGGCTGAACTGGTATATCCGGCATCACCTGTCCTATTTTCAGTTCTTGACTACGGTCGATTTGTTTTTGTGCCCAGACTATTGGGCACAAAAAAACCATGATTGCTATTATTATCAGTTTCTTGTTCATTAGATTATCTTTTATTTTGGGGCATACCAGACTCGGAAATCACTAATTCTGGTATCAAGTGTGCATATTTTAAACTATTGGGTTCTAAACGATATTCCTTTCCATCGATAACACGTACCAATGTCTTTTTAAAGCGCTCATCTTGATTCAACCGCTTTAAATCAGACCATCGCTGTCCACGGAATATTAATTCTTTACGTCGTTCTGCTAAAATTATGCGAAGCAATCTTTCAGGATTTGTTTCTACAATTGCTGTAAAATAATTGGCATCAATCCGGTTTTTCAAAAGCATATTGATATCTGACAAAGCTTGATTGACTTTACCTATACGGACAGCAGACTCCGCTCGGATCAAATAGACCTCGCTGGTCGTCAAGCCCACAAAAGGCTGTGCGTCCGAATTATTATAAGATCCCTTAAACCCATAAGTACCCAAATCAGTATCATTAGGCTGAAAAAACAGCCCTTTCCGATAATCATGAAGACCATATTCCAGATATAGATTTGAATCCACACGAGCAACATATTGAGACAATATTGGTGTATACAGACCTGTAGCAGGAAAAAGCACTTCTTTATTAAAACGTGCAATAGGAAAACCTGCAGATGCATTAAGCTCTTTATAATTCAACAGCTCATATTGCAATTGCAAACATGAATCTGCGTATAAATAAGCTTGGGCGTAATCCTGTATTTCCAAGTATACACGGGCCAAGCCAGCATAAGCAGTTCCTTTCTGAGGCCTACCCTTCAGTGCAACAGAGATAGGAAGATTTGCAATGGCTACTTTGTAGTCTGAAATGATCTGATCATAACTTTCTTTTAAACTAGTCCGTACGGATTTATAGTCCATCTCAGGTTTCAATCGCAGTGGGATACCCATTTCTTGAGCAGCGGTACTTTCCCGGTAGGGTAACGTAAAGGTAGTAGCCACTTGGTGAAAGGCAAAAGCTCTAAAAAAATGAGCTGCACCTAACACGTTACTGTACTTTTGAGCATCCAGATTAGGATCCTGCTTACGGACAACATCCAAGATTTGATTACTGAGATAAACTACTTTATAGGAATTTTGCCATTGGTTGTTTAAATTGATCATATCTAAAGCCCAGATATAGCTTTGCTTTTCTTCAAATTCTGACAATGACAGCCAATCCGCTGTCTTCAGGAAATAATCATCATTTGCAATTTCTCCTAAGGTAGGATAACCGGTATTCATCGTGGTATAATCATTCAATAAAAGTTCGCAATGTTCCAAAGACTCTGGAATAGCCATTTTCTGATCGGGTTTCAGATCCAAAAAATTGGAACAGGAAATACTGAAAAAAGCTACTATAACCATGAACATATATTGTTTTATTCTTTTCATCATCTTCATATTAAAGGTTAAAATTAATACCCAAGGATACGGACATCGGATCTGGGATCGCCTCTCCAAATTCTGGATCTAGCCCTAATTTATTCGCTCGCCAAATCGTACCAGGGTTCTGGATATACGCGTACAAACGGGCATTTTTTAAGCCTACACGTTTTAAGCTATTGAATCCATAACTCAATTGGATATCCCGTAATTTGACCTGACTTGCAGATTCGACAAGTGGAGAGGATATATAATACAGATCACTGGCATATAAATTATTCGGATAAGTAAAAGCAGGAACATTCGTTATTTTCTCATCACCAGGCTTCTGCCAACGTAAACTATAATCGGTATGCCCGATACCGTTGTCGATAAAATAACGGTTATTGAAAGAACTCCTTAAGAATTTATGCCCAAGCTGATAGGAAATATTAAACGATAATTCGAAATTTTTATACGAAAAATTATTCCGGAACGAACCAAAATAAACCGGTTGCAATGAACCATGATTTTCCAGATCTGCAATCGTTCCTCGATTGACAATAGTTCCATAATCATCGGAAACTTCACCATTTACATAACCACGGGGCATTCCGGTCTCGGGATCAAGTCCTGCCCATTTATAAGTCAGCAAACTATAAAGTTGCATCCCCTCAATTGGTGTCATTAACATATTATAGGGACCTGCGATATAATCCTTTGCTCTATCACTAGTGAGATAAGATTTGATCACTTTTGTTCGATTAAAAGCGAAGACTAAATTAGAAGTCCAATTAAAATGAGCACGCTCGATATTTACACTATTTAATGAAATATCGACACCCCGACCGTCTAAATTTGCTGAATTCACGTTAAGCGAGCTGTAACCCGTAGTCGGATCAATCTTTGCTCCTGCTATCAGATCTTTAGGTCTTTTGACATAATATTCAACAGATCCCGTAATGCGATCTTTAAATGAAAAATCCAATCCCAGATTCAACATTCCCACCCGTTCCCAACGTAAGGAAGGATTAGGTGGTGACTGCATACTGGCATAAGGCTGACCCGTGATATAATCAGGACTCGTTTGAATACTGATAATTGGATAAGCAGCTGTACTATTATTGACGTTACCATTATATCCATAAGTTGCTCGCAATTTCAGCAGTGGAAATATTTGGTCATTGATAAACGATTCTTTTGATAGCACCCATGCCCCTCCAAGAGACCAAAAAGGCTGTCCACGACCATTTGATTTTACACCAAAGAGGTTCGAAGCATCTTTGCGCACACTACCACTGACAATATAACGGCTGTTGTAGGTGTATGAAGCATTTGCGAAATAAGAAGTGTACCGATTTGTATACGCAGCCAATTGCGAATAGTCATCCAGAAATGTACCTCCGGCAATTCCATTTAATGCCGGAACCTGTTTACCCGTTTGTACAGGTTGATGCGTCAACAAAACGGGATCATAACCCCAAAAGATAGACGACATCATATCGCTTCGTATCTGTCTAACCTCCGCTCCGGCAATTGCAGACAAATGATGAAGTTCAGCCCATGCTTTTGTGAAATCCATCTGATAGCGTAGTTGATGCGTATCATTATTTCGATGCAGTGTATTCAGATAGTCCCCTACAGGAAGATTCCAGATTACTTTATCCTTATTCCAAGATGCGCGATAATTGATCGTTTCCCGTAATTGAACAGCACCGATCCCCTGCCAGTTCTCAATTGGTTGGGAAGCTCTTTGATAAGCGTACAAAATAGATGCATTGAGGTCTGGAGTAATTTGATAAGCTCCTTTTAAATTCAAAAATATTTCCCTGATTTTGGTCAATATATGCGTATCATTAATTTCTTTTAATGGTCTATACTTCCAATCCAGCAATCGTCCACCTGCTACCGTATCCCTGAATATGGGATTAAATCCAATTGCATCCGCAATTAAAGGGACACCATTTTCATCAGCCAATTTTAAATATGGGTAATTACCTTTTCCCCTCCCCATCACATTGTATCCGACCATATTGGACTGTGCATCCTTTCTCTTCGACTCTGTGTACGTAATGCCAAGATCGAAACTCAGATCTTTGATCGGTCGTAGCTGTGTGTTGTTTTTAACTGTTAAACGGTTGTAGGAAGAAGTCACCAGGTTCGCAAGATTCTTATCGTATCCAACAGAAAAAGAAGTATTCATCTTTTCAGAACCACCCCGCAGTTGCACATTATATTGTTGATTGACAGACTCCCGATAGATGTATTTCTGAAAATCCTCCCGCATATCGATACCCCGTAACGCATCCAACTGTTGATTCAAATTCATCTGATCTAAACTTCCTTCCTTGTTTTTCTTTAACAGCTGAATGACTGGCGATAAAAATTGACTGTATCGGTTCAGGCGGCTGTTCCAATAGCCTTTGTCAAACAATTCTTTTTCCAGATCGATATAATCTGATGTATTCATCTGCGGATAGTAATAGAGATCAGGTTTCTGTGCGATGGTCACATTACTATTCACCGAAAGCTGGAAGGGCTGATTGTATTTACCTCGCTTTGTCGTAATCACAATTACTCCATTACCAGATTGCGCACCCCATATGGAAGCCGCAGCAGCGTCTTTCAACACCGTAATATTTTCAATATCATTGGGATTGATATTATTAAATGTTCCAATATATTTATCAAATGACCATTGGTAAGGCACACCGTCAATCACTACCAGCGGATTTATTTCAGAGTTCATTGTACTTTCTCCCCGAACCTTTATTCCAAGATATCTGCCTCTATTAGGTCCATACGTTTTATCAGTAGATATACTCGGAACTATATCCTCCAGCCTACTTACAAAGTCGGTTGAAACCTTTCTGTTGAATAGCTTATTATCCACAAACTCAAAGCTCCCAGTCGCCCTTTCTTTTGGTATTTTTTGGTATCCTGTAGACACCACTTCTACTTCGTCAAGCTGGTTTTCACTAGCATATAGTTGCACATGCAACACCGTTCCGGAAGTATAATCCAGCTCTAGGGTTTTGTAGCCGACAGAGGTGAACTTCACTCTGCCATTTCGCTGAGCTACAGCGATGCTGAAAGAACCATCTTTCTTGGTAGATATCTTCACGTTATCCGCTTCAACACGCACAGATACAGCCTGTAATGGCTTCTTATCTACAGCAGAAATAACAGTACCCTGCAGCACATAATTTTGCTTATTCTGAGCTTGTGCGGATACTGATCCGAACACCATCATCAACAAAAAGATCAATGCTCCTGAACATGTTAACTTTAGCGATCGTTTTACAAAACCCTCATTCACAACATCTCTAACACGACCTTGCATTTGATTTGAAAAGCTTTTTAAGCGATTAGACAAATTATTAATGCAAAACCACTCAGATGCCTGACAAAAGAAATTGGAACGCTTAAAACCTCTTATTTTAGATAAAGCGCTTTCCGTGTAGGGATTAAGTATGGATGAAGCATAGATAAAGCGTTGATAGTGCGTTAGTAGTGCGTAAATGGGTACCGTTTTACGCACTATCCATGCATTACCAATACTTAGCATACGCATTACGGACGCTTGAGCTATACACCAAACCCTTTTGAGCGAGATCTTGCAACTTAACTGCTCATGACTGGAAAAACGACTTTCTTTTAACCTTCTTTTCCCCTTGTAGCAAGTTTCCCCGTAACTGCACCACACTTGTACCGTAGCTGCACAGTCCTTTTCATGGCGCACTTTCTCATCCCTTTCTTTACCCCTTTTTCTACTTCTACTCAGGTTTTGCTCGACCTTGCTTCGACTTTTCATGCACTGTCGCCGATGAAATCCCGATGCCAAGTCGAAGCCCAGTCGCAGAAACTTAGAAGTTGGTGTTAAGTTGGTTAGGCAAAAATCAGAATTTACTCTGCCTAATATCTTTTGTTTGACACCTGTTCGACTGTTGTTCGACTCAGCTTCGAGGCGTGTTCGACACTCCTTCGAGTCTTGTTCGGGTGCTGTTCGACTGCGCTTCGAGTGGCCTTCGGGAACTTGCCGAACAGCAGTCGAAGAACTGCCGAAGGATTTCCGAATCAGTCCCGAACCAGTCCCAAGGTTATCCCGAACGTTTGTCGAACCTTCACCGAAGGCATATTGCCTGATAAAATCAACACTAGTTGCATGTACAATTTTATTTTCTAGCGCATTTTTAGCAACAGAATATTCAGGTAATTCCGTATCCTTTCTGCTCAAAAGCACACCTTCCCTTTCAGGCTTAAATAGTTTCCGGAGATAATCCCAGAACTTGACTATATATTGTATGTTTATGTTCATTATTTTAATTTTTTGGACATAAAGCTTCCCTGCTCCGTTTACTACCAAGGGAGGCTTGATCATGAAGCCTTTTTCCCTCGGCAGCATCCGGAGATCACAGGTAGTGAAACTTTACTAATACTTTTCTAAGATTAACTCTTGGTTTTCTTTTACCGTTCTTTTGGCTTTAATGATCATCATAAGCTGTTCCTCCCAGATCAGCTCCACAGACTCTCCTGCTATGCTCAATACCTTGCGACTATCTTTTACGATGGTCAATCTTTCTAAGGTCACTTCTATTCCAAAGTGCTTGTTGAGATCGTTCAGTATCCGCTGTCGGTATTCTTCCCTTTCTGTCCGTGCTGGTACCGCCAGTTCATAACAATATGAACAGATACTCTCCCCTTTCTCCACTGGTATAAACTGCTCCTTATGCTCTCCTAACACCAGTATTTGGTTAATCGGAAAGTTAGCCGGTAGTCCCAAAGCAAAGAGATAAATCTCATAGACGGTCATATTGATCAATGAGATCCGCAGTACATCGGTATTGTCATTGCGCACAACCATACTGAAAGAATCCGAAGGTTCTAACAGACGGATCATGAGCGAATAATAACGCTGTGCCGGTCTTTCCTTCATGACATACTTCATCGCCGATTGCACGGAGTTTTCGGAAATTGGTAACGACACATTTTTAAAAAATCGTTCGGGTAAAAGTGTGATCATAGTTCGTTTTTTAATAACAGGAACACGATTTTCACGCAGATAAGAAGACATTTCCTCTCTTAGGGTTAGCGCATAGCTATCCCAATAGCAAGTGTTTTGCATTTTTTAAAGGTTTAAATTGGCTCCCTCAAAACCTTACTTTTTGGACATGGCTCGCGCCGTAAGGAAACCAGTTAAAAAAATATTAAATCAAGAAAATGCAATTTTACGTCGTCGTCAATTGGTTATATAATGGTCTTCATTATTGCATTATTTGGGTTAAAGAACAAGAACCGACTTTCACTTATTGATGTAATTCAATAAAACTTGATGACAATAATTTGCTTTATGACTAGAAAAGTGTAATTTTAAGTTGCAAAACGTTAAAATCCGATCCAATTTAGCCTATGCAAGCAATTGTATATCAAAATGAAAGTCGGTAACACAAGCCATAATAGTATGGGAACAAGCTAGTTTTAACCTTATTAGAACGTCATTTTTAATATTAAGTATGGTCGCTACCCCATTCTTTTACTAAAATGCGCCTTTTAGATTTGGAACAAACTTCCCCTTTCCTATTTACACTTATGTTTTACTAAACGCCCTATTCTGGCGGACAGGATATGTTCTTTTTTAAATTAAAATGTGCGAACTGATGACAATAATCCTGGATTATGTCTTGAGTGGTTCTTTGGGTGGTTAATAGTCGTTCTATCATAATTAATTTTAGTTATGTGAACAAGACATTCTGGAAGTACAAAAAGAGCAATGCCTTACTGTACTCACCAAAGTGCTTGATAACGACCACCACAATAGCTTTCCAGTAAGGCATGCCCTCCCTTTAAGGGAAGCACAAAGATAGTACTTTCCTTTGAAAGGGCAATTCTTACTGTCTCGAAAGTGGTCGTTAGTCAAGCATCGAGTCTCGTAAATTATTTCGACTGTCCTCCTAGAGGTCAGCTTAATATAAATTAGTTATACAAATATAATAATAAAATACCAACTGGTCGACTAATCGACCAGTTATTTTAATTTTTAAAATTTTGACAATGAAAACATCAGAAGAGCTAGAAGAATATCAAAAAAATCTTGTTAATTTTCTAAAAAACAAATTTTGTGATCCTTACAAAATCGATAATAAAAAAGTTTCAAGAAATATGTATGCTGAAAAAAGCGATATTGGAAGTTCTACTCTTACAAGAATCACAGATGGTTTAGGATATGATGTCCCATTATCTACACTTTTTAAACTATGTAAATTTGAAAAAATTTCATTAGCTGATTTATTTGTCGAATTTGAGAATACTAATAAAGATATCAAGTAGCGAATAAATATTTTATTAATAAAAAGTTCTATGCAACGAAATACGCTTTTGAGAATTAGATTGCAGAAAGAGTTTATATATTAGTTTCCTTTTACAAAATGTTAGTGGTCAGCCTAAAAAAACAAAACGCCAATGATAAAATGAATTATAATTATGGGACTATTAACGGTAATTTTAAATTTGTTTGGCTGTTCAGGACAGATAAATAAAAATGAGAATGGGCTTACAAAAGAAATAGAAGAACAACTAACGCAATCTGTTGAAGCGTTTCAAAATAGACCTATTCACAAAGAATTGACAGAACAGATAATTGACACGACTTCGGATGAGAACTTATTGCAAGTAGTTTTTGACAACTTGTCCGAAAAAATACCACCAGACTATGAAAAGGAATATGAAACCATAATGGGCTGGAACAAGTCAAGACAAGCAATTTATATGATTTGGGTATTGGAAGCAGAAGTTAATAATGGAGGTTACAACCAGTTTTACTTCAATTCAAGTGGACAGTTTACTACACATTTAACAGAAGCGTTGAGACTTGTTGGTGCAAATAAATTTGCCGAATTGACTAAAAGAGCTAATAACACATTTGAGAAAGAGAACCCGAAAATTACTCAACATCAAGATGGAAGATTAGAAGGTTTTAGTAAATCCTATGACGACAATGCATTAAACAGATTTGACGATGAGTTTTATAACCTTTACAAAACGGAAAATTTACAGCAAACTCAAATTGAATATATAAGAGCGAATAAAAAAGAATTTATAGACAAATGACGCAAAAAAAATAATTCCATTTAATTCTTACTCATTGAAAAAGCCTCGGAAAGAAACCAGGTGAAATGATGAAGGACTATATCGAGAAACATTCTATTAAAAAAAACGAAGGACATAGAACATCTTTTTAAGACAATCTAAAAACTTACACACGACTCAATTACAATTTTAAAATTGAAATATATGGAGTACAAAAAATTTCAATCGGACTTTATAGATATATTACAATATTGTGAAAAGCATCAACTATATTTAGTAGAGGGTAATCCGAACTATCAAATACTGATAATTGGAAAAGAGATTGGGCACCAAGCTTTTGAAGTGAAGACAATGTCTGACTTTGATTATGATAGAACTTAATTTATAAATATAAATAATTTTTCAATTTCTACTTATCGTAAAAAAAATAGGAAATTAATGATTCATAAACTAAAACCATATTATAAGAGTGCGATTAGAACATCCTTGTTGGCTCAAGATAAATGTTCTAAACAATGGTATCATATATTTACTGTAATAGAATTACAAACAGAGGATGAATATGCTTATAATATTCCAAATAGTGATTGGAAAAAAGGATGTATAAGAGCAAAACAATCAAAATTAGAAGAATATTCATTTTACCTTTCAATTGATGAAATTAACTCTATTGATGAAGCTATAGATATTTTCAACAATCCCATCAACAACTTTACTATTGATGAAAATAAAATATCCTTTATTAATAATTCTTTTATAAAAGAACCATCAGGAAATTATCCTCTAGTTTTCACATCTAACTTTTATACAGAGAAAGGCGTTGCTTCAATCCTTCCCAAAAGAAAGTCAGGTTTATTGGTTTGGTGTCAAATTGACAACGAACGAAAAACCGACAATAAATTTATTTCTACAAGTGTAACAAAGGAAATGTCAGCAATGCAAGAGCTAACTATGGAGTGGTTAGGTTTTGACATTTTACAAAAAAGAGAGCACATAGGAAATATCTATCTATCTGCACCAAATCCATATTTTAGAGAAGTAGAATTGTCTCTTTCTACCGACCCAATGGGTGTGTTTTATAAAATACTAACGCGTAAAAATAATTTTGAACCACTAAAATTCAGAATTATAGATAAACACGGAGATGCAATAGCATTAGACAAAACATTTGAAATAAAGAAACAAGCAGACATTATTGAACTCCCGCACGAACCACACTTGTTTGAACTTAGAATTTACAATCAAGATGATGACTTGATTGCTATTCACGAGCCTGCGACTTTTATACGAAGCATTCAATTTGGAATGTCTATAAAACAAGCAGATTTTCACGTCAAAGTAGAAACCGATAATGGCAATAAAGAATTTATAGTAGAAAAATTTTCTAAAGAAAAACCTTCTGTTATTGGTGAAACCAAGGAGTTCAATCCTGAATATTATTTCAAAAATGCAGACAAAGAAAGGCAACACATAGAACTTGCCCAACGCAAAGAATTCATTTTTTATCCGGGAGCAAAAGAAGAAGCTGAAAAAACAAAACTGAAAGAAAATGCAAAATCTATAATTAGAGAAATCATAAACAACGCTAACGATACTTGCTATTTATGTGACCCATATTTTAGCAGTATGGACATTGTTGAATTTGCATTTCAAATTAAAAATTCAGGAGTTAAAATAAATATACTTAACAGTAAAGAAGCTGTTTCAAAAGAAGAAGCTAAAAAAATAGCAACCGTAATAAACGAATACAACCACAAACCATTTGGAAAAATTGAAGCTCGCATTCTTAGAGGCAACAGCATTCTTCACGATAGATTTATAGTTACAGATAAAAACGTTTGGTTCATTGGAAGTTCATTCAATGAATTTGGAAATAGAGCAACATGCATTGCTAAAATTCCAGACTCCTCAGGTAAACTCATTATCAAAGAGATTGAAAAATGGTATAACTCAGATGAGTTTTCTCAAGACATTATTGAATACACTAAAGAATTAGATAATGAGTAAGATTTTCATGACTGATTCTGAAAATAGTGCACGTAGAATGCATGAATGTGGGCAAGATGAATATTGGTTTTATCATAAAGGCTCATATCCAAACGATACTCCACTTTTATATCAAGAACTGGTTGATAATGCAAACGATGAAATAATTATTTGGGATCCGTATTTTCATATTAAAAGTCCTGATGGAGATCAAGATATATTCTCCAGTATAAAAAAGGATATTACTATAAAAATTCTTACATATAGAGGGTTAGGCAGAAATCAACAATATCTGATCGATGTTAAAAATGCTCTTAAAACAGTTATCTCACCATCAAAAGATTGCAGATTTGGACTACGAGTCATAAATAAAAGTGAACCACATATACAAGGAGAGCGTTTTTTTCATGACCGATTTTTAATCATTGATAACACGGATGTTTATCTCATTGGTAGTTCTATTGAGTATCATTTGAGGTCTGAAAATGCCATTTCAACGGGGATATTTAAGGTATCTAACAATGAAACAAAAGATTTTATCAAATCAATTTTCAAATACTATTGGGATAATTCTGCAAAACACGAAATTCCACTGACTTATTTACACCTTTAAATAATGAATAAAGAATTTTTTTATAAATATGACTTTTACGATCTTGAGCGAATATATCCTCAACGCAAATTTGTTGAAATTTTAGAAGAAATTTCATCGCTGAATGACTCTATAAAGCCATTCATAAGTAATGTTGTTGACTTGCTATACAGATCAATCAAAGATGATAAAAATTTAGGGGTTACAGAAGTTGTTTTCCCTAACATAGACGAAGAATTAGAAAAAAAATTAGCTGACAATCTACTTTACACGTCGTATAAATCTCATTCAGAAAAAAGCTTATCAGATTTTGTATTCAATAAATTTCTGAGAAGAATATTCAAAAAGGACGGACACAATAATGAAACACACATAATTCAAAATTATATCCATTCTTGGCTAGAGAAAGAATTGGCTCTAAACATTGTTCAAGATTCACGTTTTGATTCTTTAGAAGTATTAAAATCATTATTAGACAAAACCGAGATGCTTCACGGTTTTTATGTTGACTTAATTGAAAACATACCAACTGAATGGGTTTTAAGTAACAAAGAAGAATGGATAAATGTAAATGTTAGTCCTGATAAATTGCTTGATAATATTAGGACGTTTGACAAAGAATTTGTCAATGGATATGAGAGTTCTTTATCAGACCTATCAAAAGAAAATCTTTGGAATTTTGTTCAAGAAGCAACACGGCATTCAGATTATATGATGTTAAGCGATGAGTTTAGCTTTATATCTTCCGTTTTGATTAGAAAAGATATTTCTCTTTGGATTAAATTTTGGGACAATCTGAAACTTCCGATAATTCAAGATTGTGTATTTATATCTTCGTTGAATTTTAACCCACAAGAATATCTACAATTAGTTTCTAAACTTACAGATGAAAGAACAGTTGTAAAATCTGATTTAAAAGTTCTTTTGCTCATTGTAGCAAGCAATTATTTTGAGACATCAAATAAGGTAACGGAACGTTTTTCTATCTATGAAGATTCCGAAAGGAAAAATGAAAGAAACAAACAGTTCTTTGAAATGGGATTTGCGCAACAAAAAAAATGGCTACAAGAAAAGAAAAAGAACTACGAGGTTCTAATACAATCTTTGAAGAAAAAGCTATCAAATTCGGAAATTGAAGATTGGGTTTTTAGTTATAAACCAAGAACCAATCGTCAACACAAGGCAAACGACATTTACAATGATGAAATAAAATTATTGACGGAGGCTTATAAGGAAAAATTTGTTGAATTTTCGAGTTTAGATTTGCAATCATTCAATTTACAAAAATTCAATTTCTACGTAGAAGTAATCAAAGACAAAGAAGACAAAGAAAATGCTTCAACTTTACTTGGGGCAATGATAAATTATATCTCCTCTGATAAATTCTATTGGGACAAAACTTATGCAGAACCATACTGGTCTGCATTAAAAGGCTTAGGATTTGTAATAGGTCAACAAGAGAAACCTATTGAAAAGGCAAAAGAGTTAATCAATAATTTTAAAATAATTCATCAGGGCTGGAATCCTTCAAAAATTGACTTTAAACCATTAACGAAGGAAACTTTCATTTATTCAGGTATTTCATTGTTGTTTGAAAATGAATCAGCATTCAATGACAACAATGATAAAGAAATCTTTTTCAAAGAATTATTAAGTCATATTTTAATCCAAGACAGATATTCTCAGGTCGACAATTCAGCATATTATCAAATGCCATTACATTTGCTATTTTTAGTTGCCAATCAAGTTTTTCCAGATATTAAAGAATATTATGAGTTAGAACTTATTAATAATTATGATAGCTTATATTCTCTCTTATCTGTTTTATCAAGTAATGAAAAACCTATTTGCGATAGTTCTAAAACATTAATAAGTAAACGGCTTGATAAAGAATTTTTAGTAGAAAAAAAACAGTTGAAGAATCGCAATCAAAAAGATAAGGTACAAGAATTAGAGAAGATGATAGAACAACTAAATCTTGTAGACTAACAGTTTTTTAAAAAAAACTGTTAGTCTACAAGATTTCATTTAATTACATTTAACATCCATTTCTAAGTTGCTATTGAATATATCAGCTTTAACTACTTGTACAATTATCCTAATCGAATCTTAAATAAATATTTAAAAACATGAAATTAACTAATGATATGCTAAATACAAATTTAAGAACAAACAACACCGTCGCAATCTCATTGTCTTACAAAAAAAGTGGCGAAAGAGAATCTATAAAGAGAGCATTGATAGAAATAAAAGAAGATCTAGGCAATGATTTCCTTCTACACATAAAACCTAATTGCGGACCGCAGGCTGGCGGCCTAATAGATGCAATGATAGAAATTTCTTCAAATATTTCTTTAAGTGATTATTTGAAAGTTTTAAAAGATGGTGTCGAATACTTCGTCGCATACAAAATATTATGGGAAGGTTTGAAGAAGGTTTTTAAAAGAATGCAGCTTGTAGAAGAAACAACCGAATTTTGGGACTATGCTAATGTTAGCATTCGATTTGACGATTGCGATATAATAATTTACGGTTACGAAAAGATCTTTAAGTCTATCATCCCTTCCATTTTCAATATTTTACTGGCAAATCAACATATTATTTGCGCCTCAACAATGGGTGTACCTTATGAAATTCATATTCCCATTCAAAAAGATGAGGAAACAGGAGAATTTCTCAAAGAAGACTGTCCAGATTATTCAGGAATTGAATCCTATAAAATATATTGGGGAATAGTATATAATTATGGGTATGACCGTATGGTATTTGATGTTCGTAATGAAAAGTTGCTTCCTGATTATTGGTCTTAAAAATTGGCACTAAGAATTTAGAAATGAATTCTTCGCTTATAAATATTTTTCTATGATAAAGAGATTAGTTGCTAATGTTGATACTATGACCCTGAGCAAATGATAGAATTTTAATAAAAAAAACAGCACAGTGTGTTCAAGTATCTCGACCATTCCATTGCGTTGGAGAGATTAAACTTACTCTGAAACCATTCTATGACCGAATAATTATAAGGGTAATTTCTACGTATCCTTCTTACCGAGTACATATTTTATAGCGTAGCTGTAAGGGTTAGCTTTACATCATGAATATGCAAGAAAAAAGAGTCTCGATGCTGTCCATGATAGCAACTTTAATATTACGGTTTGATTTGTGCCAGTGATTTCGGTCCGATTGTGCCAACTATTAAGGTTCAAATGATGACACTTTAGTGGTTTAGCACTCGATGATCGAACCGCAATATCCATGAACCAAATGGCATAATGGACGTCTTCTTTTTTGTTTCATATTCTTTGTGATTGAGATATGAAAACAAAAATAAAAGATATCGACACCTTGTTAAGGCACTACAAGCCCAAATTGTCACGTTAAAAGTTTATCTCAGTTTACGATGATCAGAAAGTTTAAAACCTGTTGGTACTGGTTTAAATTTACTTCCACTATTAGTAGGTGAAATATTATTGTTTTGAAATTCCCTTAAAGCTTTGGTTTCCAATTTTGATATAACAAAATAATCTACCTCTCCACCTCTCACTCTAGCAACGTCTCGTTTATAATCATCTTTATATGGTCCACGCAAACGAGTATCTCCATAACATCGATTATTTACTTGCACGATATACGTATGCAAATCATTTGAAGTTGCTTCAACCAACGAATTATAGTATACTAAGTCCTGATTCCACTCTAGCAAAAATAAGGCATCTATTTCACCTCTTAATGGGGCTCTGTAATCCAAATTCAAAAATTCATTACATATAAGGGTGGAAAAAGAAAAATTCGGATAACGGATTATATACTTATCTAGATTTGACGAAATTAATTTCAGTCCTTCTACCTTGTCTAAATCTTCAACTTCATGTATTGCACCAATAGCCTTTTCTTGAATTAGCTGCAAATGATGAATTGTCTTTCCTGTTTTGATAGGAAGCAAGTAAACCATTCGATTTATAGCGGTTTTATTAATTCTATCATATTTATAATCTATTCCAGAAATAAAAATAATTGAACTCTGTCTAATCATTCTATGGATCTGTGGTACGGAAAATTCAGATAAAGATAATTCAGGAAAAACAATTACATCAGACTTGGTCTTGCTTCTCAAAATCTCATTCATTAAGTAATATAATCTATTGTATCGCGTCGCATCCGGCTCTTGTAGTGCTTTAACACTTTTTTGCCAACTATCCTGTTCCAACAAGTAGCTTGATAACGCTATTCTAGGATCCTCCTTAGTAATATTTGAAATATTAATATTGTATCCATTTTCTATATCAGTAATTTCTGGATACCCAAAATACCTATCATAAACTCTACATAAACTTTCAAAAAAATACTTATGATTAATAAAGTTTTCTACTGCTTGTGATATACTAAAAACAGAAAGTCTTCTAGTATAAAACGAAAAACCAAAATAACAATGTTCGTCATCCGCCCTAGTCAGTAAAAGATCTCTATTTTTAGCTATTTGTTCAAATTTATAATTTAAAGCTTTTTTCAAATTATCGCACCCAACTTTATATTTGACAAACTCTTTAGAGTCTGTATTAAGAAGAGACTCTAATAAGGAGCTATGTGTGGTAAATACTGAATTTAGCGGTAAAAAATGTACATCCGCTAAAAAGTACTTAAAACTATCTTCATTATATTTAGAATGCTTTTCTTTAAAAAATTTGAAACCAGCCACCTTTGCTTCCTCAATAATAAGGTTAATGTAACTTATCATCTTAGAGGCTAGATGTGAAGCCCCTTCTTTATCTGTTTCACAACTAAGCTTCTCTAATTCAACACAAACCCATTTCAATGAATTTTCAACACTACGCAACAAATAATCGTTATTACAAAATACTACTAATTTCAAAAATCGTGGCAAATACTGTATATAGTCACTAATAGTTAAAGGTTCAAGAACCACTGAATTTACTATCTCCGTCAACTTTTTAATTCCCTCTTTCCAAAAAGCAAATGGATGGTCTATAGAGTAAAACTCAATGGTACTGATGTAGTGTGCAAACTTTAATCTTCTGACACTAACTCCATCCGCTTTGCGTAAACTGTTAATAGGTTCTGTTGCATTGATTGAGGCTGTAAGAATTTCTTCTGATAGACTTTCTAATTCTTCGCCATTTTCAGGGACAAACCTCCATTCGCTACTGTTCTTATTCAGCTCTTCCTCTATATCTTTTATAAGGTTTTTACCATATTTGTAATCTAAATAAAAAAACTTTTCTTTATCTGA
Source organism: Sphingobacterium anhuiense (assembly GCF_042686355.1). Taxonomy (NCBI): domain Bacteria; kingdom Pseudomonadati; phylum Bacteroidota; class Sphingobacteriia; order Sphingobacteriales; family Sphingobacteriaceae; genus Sphingobacterium; species Sphingobacterium anhuiense. Next base: position 489,602 of record NZ_JBHUPE010000004.1, on the reverse strand, counting down.
ATTAAATCCAAAATTCGAATTACCTGCATTTTTTAAAGACAAATTAATTGTATCATAATTATCTTCGATTTTCAAAGCTATTCGACTTTTCAAGTAATCCCAGAATGCAGTTCGACTATTAATCTTTGAATTACTTTTCAAGACTAAAAACATATCGTCTACGTACCTTCCGTAATATACAGGAGATAGCTCTTCCTCCATACTGTCATCTAGTTCTTTTAAAATTAGATTAGCTAGTATCTTTGACATTGCTAAACCAATAGGGAGCCCGACATGACCCAAAGTGTACTGTTTTTTTATAGTTTCTGACAAGTCTTGATAAACACCTTTACTCCACTGGTCAATTAAATCAAACATTTTATCCGAAAGCAGTCTCATCTCGTCAGTAAAAACCATATCTGAATCCAAGCTTCCATAAAAACTTTCATTCTTCAAAATACTATAATCGACATTGTGATAAAATGACCTGATATCAGCAGTAATTGCAATTACCGCCTTTTTATTCTCAAACTCTTTTTTCATGGCGTCAATACCTGTGCTTTGCCATTTTTTATAGTCTACTAGATAATTAGTGAACAATTGATTTCCATTAGATTCGAAAGAAACCTTATCTAACCTAGTACCATAGCAGGATCTAGATAGCTGAGACTCATAATGTCTAGCTACCTTATTAATCCAAACTATGGAAACCAAATGCGTTTGGATAGATAAATCAGACATAATTCTAAAATTGATATTTTCTACATGGTTCTTAACAGAATTCCATCGCTGCTTGACGTCTGTAAAAATTAACCCATCATTTCTAACTTTATATCCTTTAATTATAGTAAAATATCCGTCTTCGTGAATCCAACTAGGAGAAGTTGATAATGAATTTAAAAAGTTTAAAATCTCAATAATTTTATCTTCAAAAGAATCTTCAAACTCAACAATTTTCTTAGCGCAAACCTGAAGATTCTCATGATATAAATATCCCTTAAGTTGTTTGTATGCTTTTATTATATCTTCTTTCTCAACAGCCATACTATTTACGTATTATAATTTAACCTTGAATTACTATAACCTATTGCAAACTCGTATTTTTTTATTAAAAAACCAAGTTACTATTAAAAAGCAAGTGAATATCTAATAATTTTTCAATATAAAGTATACAAAACTTGATTTATCAGTAAATATTTTCTATCCTTGATAGAGCATATGAAACTTAATAAAGTCATATAAACTTAAATATGAAAATATCCAAACTAAAAATAGAGGGCTTCAGATCTTTCGGTTTCACTGAGGTTGTACTAAACTTAGAAAATAAACTAACTGCTTTTATAGGTTTAAATAGTGCAGGAAAAACAACAGCTCTTGAAGCCTTAAAGAAACTTTTCGGAGCAACTTTAGCAGATAGAGAATTAACTAGACAAGATTTTCATATCGGTAAGAATGAGAATTCTGAAACTATTAGTGAAAGAATCCTTTCTATTGAAGTAAGGATAGATTTTTCGGAAGAAGAACAGGATTCTGTACCTCATTTTTTTTCCGAAATGGTAGTTGACGATGAAGCTAAAGATCCATACTTACGCATCAGACTCGAAGCCTCTTGGAATAAATCCGCCCTCACTCCTTTAGGCGAAATTGATGTAAAAACATATTTTATCAATGTCGCGGAGGCAGAAGAAGAGAGCGATGAAAACAAAAAAATGTTCCCAAATCATTATAGAAACTTAATACAGGTGTTATATGTTCCAGCAATAAGGAAACCTGCTGAACAATTAAAGTATGCTTCGGGAAGTATTTTATATAGGGTTTTAAGAAAAATCAAGTGGGATGATCGATTTAAGGAAGAGTTCGACAGCAACATTAAGGGAATAAATGATCAATTTAAAGGATTGCCTGTTTTTAATACCGTACAGGAATCAATCTCTGACTTTTGGGGGAAATTTCATAAAGATGAAAGATATAAAGAAAGTTCACTAGAGTTCGGAGGAAGTGATTTCGATTCTATACTTAAAAAACTAGAGATTTCATTTAGTCCCACGGGCACACATAAACCTTTTGGAGTAGATGAACTTGGTGAAGGATATCGCTCTTTATTCTATTTAACTTTGGTCTGCTCTTTACTGGACGTTGAAGAAAAACTAGCTGAGATAGAAGATGACGAAGTTATTGGACAAACCAGTCCATTATTAACAATACTAGCTATCGAAGAGCCTGAAAACCACATTGCGCCTCAATTATTAGGAAGAGTAATTAAGATATTAAAAACAATTTCTGATAAAGAAAACTCACAAGTATTATTATCTTCACATACACCAGCGATAATCAAACGGTTAGAACCGGAATCTATACTTCATTTTAGAATAACCAAGGAATACAATAGTGAGGTAAATCAAATTCAGTTACCTGCAAAAACTGAAGATGCTTATAAATATGTTAAAGAGGCAGTACAAAACTATCCCGAAATCTATTTTGCACGCTTGGTGGTAATCGGCGAAGGGGATAGTGAAGAAGTTATATTTAACAGATTGATGAATGTAATGGATGTCGACTTTGATGACAATATCATCACATTTGCTCCGCTAGGCCATCGCTTTGTAAATCATATATGGAAACTACTTAATACATTAAATATACCTTATATCACACTTCTTGATCTTGATAGAGAAAGGGAAGGCGGAGGATGGGGACGAGTTAAGTACGCTCTAAAACAACTACTAGAAATTGGAATGAACAGAGAAGAACTACTAGCGATTGATGGTGATACTGACAATAAAACCCTAAGTGAGGAAGATTTGAATAAAATGCATACCTGGAAAACAGAAGTGAACGATTCTGATTTAGAAGGATGGGTAGAATCATTGAAGGAATACAATGTTTTTTACTCCTCTCCTCTTGATCTAGACTTTTTAATGCTGACACACTATCCTGACTTTTACAAATCGGCTGTCCCAAAAGGAGGAGGTCCACAAATACCAGATAAAGAAGAAAAAATTGAAAATTTTACAAAAAAACTCAATACCGCAATTCAAGCTACATTAAAATCAGAAAATGCTATAGGTGAAACTTATTCAGAGGAGGAAAAAGAGCTAATGATTTGGTATAACTACCATTTTTTAGGTCGTGGAAAACCAACAACCCATATACAAGCATTATCTTCAATGACTGATTATGATTTAGAGATTAATATGCCTCCAGTATTTTCAGAAATATTTAAACGAATCTCTGAAATAATTAAGGGTAGCGAAGCATGAGGAAAATAGCAAAAAAAAGCTGGAAACCTGCCGACGGCATGCAACTTGAAGAGAATGCTCTGGAAATTGCTACGACTTCCGGAAATCACCTTGTAGTAGCTGGTCCTGGTGCAGGTAAAACGGAATTGTTAGCACAGAAAGCTAGTTTTTTATTGCAGACTAATACATGCGCATTTCCTCATCGAATACTAGCTATAAGTTTTAAAAGAGACGCAGCGTTTAACTTAAAAGAACGTGTTCGTCTACGCTGTGGAGAAGAATTATCCAGAAGATTTGATTCATTAACATTTGACTCCTTTGCAAAGCAAATATTGGACAGGTTTAAACAAGCTTTGCCTGATAAATACAAAATTAACGGCGACTATGAAATTATTTTAGCTGACCAATCTGTTCTAGATTATTACTATACGGAAGATTTACATTATTTCAATACTACAGGTAGAGAAAAGATATTAATCATCCATAATGCAGAACTTCCACATAGAATAACGAATAAACGTGAGGAAATTCGAGATAGAGTATGGAATAGCATGCTACACTCCTCTCCTTCAAGGCTCTCCTTCAAAATGATTATGCAGTTAGCTGGACTAATTGTCGCCTCAAACCCTAAGATAAAGAAGTACCTTCAGCAAACTTACCAATTTGTCTTTCTTGATGAATTCCAAGATACAACAGGGTTACAATATGACCTGTTCAAGACTTGTTTCTTAGGGAGCAATAGTTATTTTACAGCTGTCGGTGATGACAAACAACGCATCATGCTATGGGCTGGAGCTAAAAACAATATCTTTGAAGATTTTATCGCAGATACGAAAGGTACTCGCGTTCCTTTAAATATGAATTTTCGCTGTGCTCCTCGTTTAGTGTCATTATTAAACCATCTTACCCAACATTTGCTTCATAAAAATGACTTTGCAACTCCTTCGTCAAAATGGAAACCTGATGAAGGAGAATGTTCAGTATTGATATTTGAAAGCCCAGAAGCTGAGATGCAGTCTATATTTTTAGATATAAAAAAATGGATAGAAACAGATGGAGTCGACCCTAGGGATATATGTATCCTTGTAAAACAGCAGTTAAACAATTACGCAGGAAATTTAATTGAATATTTCAATCAAAATGGAATTAAAGCTCGTGATGAAAATAAATTTCAAGACTTATTGACTCAAGAGGTTTGCTTATACATCATTAATACACTATACAATATATTTAGTAAAAAAAAGGAGAACGAAGCTAGAAAAAACATCTTCAACTTTCTGAGTAATCTGCATACTGAGTTGGAAGATAACCAATTACTTTTACTAGATACTAAACTATCCAAATTCATAAGTAAGTGGAAGCAAGAATATTCCAAAAAAGAAGCTAATCAAGATGAAATAATAAACCTTATAGCATACATAGTAGAGTTTGCTGATAAGGATCGAATAAGAAGCTGTTCTCCTCAGTACAGAAACAAAGCACTTCTCAATCAACATATCAAGGAAGTCGGAGATTTACTTGTGAGCTATTTGTCAACGACTAAAGATATCATTCTAGCCTTGGACATGCTAATGGGAAAAGATACAATTCCTGTTATGACAATTCATAAAAGCAAAGGTCTAGAATACCATACTGTGATCTTTATAGGATTAGAAGATGGTGCATTCTGGTCTTTTGATGCACAGCCAGATGAAGACAAATGTGCTTTCTTTGTAGCACTTTCACGAGCTAAAGAACGTATTGTTTTCACATTCAGTCAAAAAAGACAAGGCAAATTCGGACTGCAACAGCAGTCTTATAAAAAAATTCAAATTCTATTTCAAGAATTAAATAAGTCAGGAATAGTTTCCTTTGAATCGAGGGTAAAAAGTAATAACAATTCTTAGTGCGTTAACATACTCTATTTGCAGTTAAAAAGAAAATGAACGAATTAATATCTCCAAAGTATCAGATGCAACTTGTGCAACAAGTGAATGATAAAATATGGGAAGAATACAAAATATATAAAGATGTACTCTTCTATATCAAAAAATGGCATGAAGAAGAAGAACCTTCATATTACCACAATGAACGACCATGGGAAAACTTCTATATTAGTTATTTAGATGATAAAGTAGACTTAAAGTCTACCCTTCATAATATGAAGGGTGATATTCTCCTTAAAATCGCTATTGACTTAAATGTGGACACTCCGGATTTTATACCCTCCATCCCTACATTTAAGAATAAAATCAAAGAGGAATACACATCAGTATATGACACGTTTACAAAAGCGTTAAAGCATATAGAAGATGATCCTGCTCTAGCACTTGGGCTTGCGAATTCAGCATTTGAAAGCCTAATTAAAGAAATCTTAAAAGATGAAAGATTCTTATCAAAAGTATCTGGTGGTGAAACACTTTATAAACTTACAGGCATTATAGTAAATGAGTTCAAAATTATTGACAAATTCCCAAAAGAAGCGAAAACTCTAACTACTTCCCTACTAGCTATCTCACAGATGATTGAAAAGCTACGTAGTGAAAAGTCAATCTTTCATGGAAAGACAAAAGATGATATTTTAATAGATGATTCTTTATATGTTTACCTCGTCGTAAATTCATTTACAACAGTAGGCCTATTTTTAGATTCTTATTACAGGAAAAGATATCCCAAACCTGAAGATTCAACTCAAGTAAATTCGCCAAATTATCCAGATGAAGACGATTTGCCATTTTAATGTCCGTTATAAAAATCAGAATGTAACAATGAAAAATTTACTGGGCGACATTAAGAACAGCTACATATTCTATGGATTCTATCAAAAATATAGAGCTAGAAAACGACTCAGGAATTTAAAGCGCAATAAGAAGAAAGTTCCGCCATATTTGTTGAAAGACAATTTTGAACAAGAACTAAATTACAAGCTTTGGTCAACTAAAGGAGCTAGATTTGAAGCTAGTACGAGAAATCTAATTCAGAAAAAACTATCTGCACAATCCGTAGGGTTTCTATCAGCATATCTGATCGTAATAAATATTGTGCATATATACAATCTCAGTTTTTGGGAACTAGAAATAACAGCAAACGATGTAGCATTCGCTTCTACTGCCTTCTCTGTTCTTATTTTGCTCTACAGTCAATTGGAAAGCGCAGAAGATCATGGTGTAAAAGCTGAAAAATATCATAGCTGTGCCTTAGAAATTGGAGAACTTTACAATGATCTACGATTATCAAAAAGCCACGAAACCGAGGAGGAAAAAAGGGTTCGCATCAGAGAAATCAGCAATGAATATGATTTAGTTTTACGGAAATACGAAAACCACAAACCTATCGATCGTGAAAAATTAATGCTGAACAAATATCATTATCATGGATTAAATTGGTTTGAACGCTTTATGGGGCATATGAAGTATTACTTTTTCGTAAAGTTAAAATATCATGTATTAATATGGGGACCACTTATAGTTTTCCTAACTTTTAATATTATGAAAATTTACCATATTATTTAAGAATGAAAAATAAGACCACTTTAGTATATACGAGTATCATACTGTCAATATTAGTTTTATCATGTATAATCGGATTTGTCATCTATAGCTTTTGGAAAAACAGCGGTATCGATGACGACAAAGGCTATAATAGCATTAATGCAGTCATTGCCTTACTCTCTCTCGCATTTAGTATCATCACCGTAATATTTGTATATGCTACATATCAAAGCTCTCTAAAGCAGATTAATGAAAACAATAAGAATGTAGAGCTTGACAGAGCATTGGATAATATCTATCGACAGCTGGAATTTACTCGACAAAATTATTCAGAGAAGCTTGACGTATATGCAAATATTCAAAGTAAATTAGACGGATCTCAGGAAAGTTTATTTTATAATCTCCATGGATCAAGAAGATTCTTAGATTATTATGCGAGTGAGCTTGAATTATATATTTGGATAGTTGAAAAACCAGAGTTATCGTGGGAAGATAAAAGCTTCTTGCTGAACATTGTCTTTAAAAACTACAGCGAAATAATTAAAAGGTTGTACCATAAACTGTATACAATAAAAGTTTGCACTCATGATAAAAATATATTTGATAATATTATAGTTTTCTTTACTAATCATTATGCAAAGCAAAAAAGCGACATAGACCCAAACTTTGCTTCTTTATCGTGTACAGAAAGAGAGCGTATTATTAAGGATGAAATGAAAGACGAAATACTCAATAAATTCTTTACGTTGCAAATTGTTTATGAAAAATTAGATTGGATCAAGAAAATCGAAAATGATTATCGAATAATCAGACCTAATGTTCTTTATCCTAAATGATGTTGTATATATCAGTAAATCCTGCCAATCCAATTTTTTTACGATATCATTGCGTAGTAGCCATTTGGTAACCATTTCTTACAGATGAAAAGGATCCCAAAAGAGTATAATTTTGTATGAAAAAAAACAACTTTTACTAGGATAAAATCTGGTTTAATAGCATAAAAGGCAAAAAGCTGGATCTGCAACTAAATACTTAAATCATTCACTGTCGGTTAGCTACAAAACCTAACTTAAAACACTTATATTTAACCTGATAACGAATTAAATATAAATTATTTACCAACAACAACTTTACTACAATTAAACACTGCTATTTTTACTCGTTTAAGATTTTAAAGACTTAGACAAACCACTGTAATCATAAATAAAATAAGCCAAATTATGAACTGGAAAGACAAACTTCAGGAAATTAAGGAGCTATTCCCTACAACAGACAAAAGCTCCTTTAAAAATGAAAATAAAGAAAAGACTATTAAAAATAAGTCTCATGGACGTAAAGATGTCCAACTAGCAGTTGAGGTCTTAGAAAAAAGACTTTTTTCTAAAGTAGGTTTTGTTTGTCGCGAATTTAATATTACAAAAGAAAAACTTGCGGATATTTTGTACCTAGGAAATTATCATTTAAACATTAATAATGAGGAGGCTAGGATTACACCAGGAATGTACTTATTCCTAAGTAAAAACCTTAGACCGATACATTACGAATTAAATGTAGATAACATATCAAAAATTCTTGATAAATACCTAGCGGCTAATTCGAAGAAAGCAAAAAAAGATACTCAAAAGCCCCTCAATAAAAGAAAAGTAACAACGACCGTCAAAAGTCAAAAAAAACAGAAAAAAGCGAGAGTTTCAATTATTAGAGAACCTAATGTTATTTTTTCTAAACCCTCTACGCCACCGGTCTTGACATATGTTAACAATGTTAACATTGCGGCGGACAATGAGATTACTAAAATTGTTTTTGTAAACTTTCAGGACATCCTTTTTGATGACTATGCGATTAGAATCAAAAATGGAAATCATGTAAGCATGCCCTTTTATATTAAAGAATCTAGAAAGTCTCTTTTTTTACTCAAAAGATATTTTAAAAAGCTCAAATTAGCTCCAATTGAAGTAGTGCTGCAAGGAAATAAAATAAAACAAGTCAAAAATATTGATCAACTTAATGAAGGTATAGAATACTTAAACATAATAAAGTACTATTTTGATAACAGTAATACATCTGAACCTACATCTGCTCAGAAACTGATCAAGAAACTAGAAAACATAACTAATGCTGCAATCAAACGTGTGGCTAGTCTTGATTCTATTGAGGGGTATTTTGACCATCTAAATGATCTTCAATTGACTGAATATAAAATAGCACCAGTAGTAGAAATCATAAACACTGGAAAGCAAGGTATTTCGGAAGATACATATTTGTACTCCATTGCATCCAAAAGTAAAAGCTGCTTACTTATTGTATGGGAAAGCTCTGTTCAAGGTCGGGCTACCTATGTCTTTTTAAGTAATAAACAAGATTATATCGATACCATCCAAACAATTTTTGATTACATATCTTCCAACAAAAGATCTAAGCGACTATCTCTAAGACAGAAAAATTCTGATAATCTTTTAGACATTGATTGCATTGGTTTTATAAAACATCAAAGCTTTGAACACTGGAAAATGAAACTCCAAACGTATATAAACGAGTATTAAATCAAAAAGATTAGCACTAATAATTTGAAGAAAAGGTAAATATGATGAAAGAAGAAGTCAATTAATATTATTTAAAAAGACTCATTTGGAGATTAAACGAAACATTTCAAATGGCATTTGTTCCGGGACTCTCTCATTGGTCAACTTGATCTATCCCTACTAAAGTATATGAATGTTTTGCAGTTGAACCTTTCAATTTTATAGTAATTTCAGAAATTGTAACACGACAAGATTCATTTAGGTAATCTTTGCCGAAGTTCGCTAAATCATCAGTATCCAACTCTTCAGATATCTTCCCACTATATTTATGACCATCAACATCTAGAAATTCAAACTTATTCGCTTCCAATAGCAACCCTCTTAATATCCCGTTTAGAGTTAATAATACTTCTGATTCATCTGCTTCTTTTACTCGAAGATATCCTAACTTAACATGATCTTCATCAATATAGATTTCATCTGCATTAATATGAATTTTTATAATTGAGTTTTCATTCGCTACTTCTCGTAAAAATATTTTAAGATTATTAAGCGTCCTTGTTGGAGTTTGCTCAACAATATTAGCGAAACTTTCATCACTGTCTGTTGCACCTTTTATTATTTCAGAGACCTGCTCTATAGCGCTACTGACATCTAATTCGGAAAATAACTCAGGAGTATCTAGTTGAACCAACTCAATCCCAAATGATCCTACTGGTAAAGCAGTCAAAAACATATTACTCTCTCTTGAACCTTTTGTCTTCCCTCTCTTCCCTACTTTTTTAAACTTAATCTCAGCAGTTTGAGCTTTTATCATTTCCTGAATAGGTTTGATTATATTGGATACAAAAAGAGATTTTATTCCTTGGCTACCAAGGACAGCATTTCCACTAAATAACATGGCTATTTTTGGCTCCAAAACATTTACGTCAAAGGCTTCTAACCTCTTTCTTAAGTCGATCAACTTTTCTTCAAGACCGACAATCATTAAAGGGTGGCCATTAACTAAGTCAATTAATCGCTCTAACTCTACGATTTGCGACATTATATTTTGCTTCTCAATATATTTGCTCATGATTCAAGGCTATTCAAATATTCTAAAGCTTCTGTATCGATATCGACTGTATTAAGCTCTATTCTAACCATCCCCTTCCAAACCATATCAACTCTTCTATGGCTAAACAATTGTAACCAATATCTTGTTTGTTCCACTGTAACATCAGGACTATATGCGTAGTCTACACCATAATGATCCAACATATAATTACTTTTGCTCAAGTCAGGTGAAATAAAATCTCGAAACCCTTCTAAAATCTCTTTTTGGTCACTAATGCTCAAATCTTTATAAAATGTCACTAAATCTAAATCATTTGGAGGACGACCATCGCTCTGCTCTATATTTTGCAAGAAACTTCCATCTAACCATTGAAAGCCATTGACTATATTATAAGTTGTCATTCGCTCTCGAAAGGATATAAAGTTACGCAATATTTGTATCCGTGCATTAGATGTTGAGTACTTTTGAACCAGTTCTAAAGTAGTAGCACAATAAGGTGACAAATCCGCCCTTACAGTTGGATTTCCCAAATGAGGAGGGAGAACATTATTATGATCAAAATCAGGTATTGGCATATTTAAGATTAATAATTAATCAAATATAATGAAAAGAAAAATATAGAAAGAATTTGATTTTTTAAAGAAAACAAAATTCTCCACTTCCCCTCAAATGAATTCTCTATAAAAATTTTCCGGCTAACACTTCTACCGTTGCTATATCATATCCCCTCTACAAATAGGAATACATAAGGCTGTGTAACTGGTAAATACCATGTCAGAACTATTCGTAATATATGTGCAGAACTTTTGGCAACAATGGTAATTACCAGTTACAGGCTGTTATTAATTTACAAAAAACATCATTATATTAGATTTATATTAATTACATTAACAACATGATAGAAAATAAATTTAATAAAGAACTAAAGAGACTAATACAGATTATTAGGTTGAATCGTAAAAAATTTGAAATTTTTGATATTGAAAATAAAGGCAAAACAGCATTTCAAATTCTAGGCAAGTACATAAGAGTCATAGGGTTTACTTCAGGGATTCCTAATTTTAACTTTATAGAAGATCCGCTTAAGTATGAGTACTCAAGTGAGTATAAGGATTTACCAACTGAATTAAAAAAACTGCTGCCAAGTAAATAATTCCCAAGTATTAAATATAAACAGAGGGAGTGTAACTCGAACTGTGTCATTGGATAATTAACCTAATCCTAAAAGCCTCTATCAAGTTTGAGCTTTTCTATAAATTTAATATAAAGTTGGGATATGGTCAAGCCCCAATTATACATTGGCATCGTCCACTTTTTATAGATATCCTTTATTATCAAGAACATCAACTTCATAAGAGCCTGCTCATAACTGAATGCACCTTTAGACTTCGTGATTTTACGGATCTGACGGTGCATTCCTTCAATAGGATTAGTGGTATAAATAGTCTTGCGAACCTGCTCATCATACTCAAAAAAAGTAGATAAGTTCGTCCAACTATCCATCCAGGATTTAGCTGCAACTGGATATTTCTTCCCCGTTTCTCCTCGAAGAAAAGTAGGGTCTTTTAGTCTATGTTTCGTTAACAGGTTTAGATCTCCGATTACTACTTTTTAAGCTAGCATTCGATACTGGCTCCTATTCCTCATTTTCTTCTAATGACTGTTCTGCTGGTATAACGTAATCATCAAGTGGACCAGGTAAGTAATCTTCCAACTTTTTAATAGACTTAGATAATTTCGGAAGTAACTGATCGAAAATTAATCTATTAGACAGAACTTTATCCACATTTGGGTTATTTTCTAAATAATTTTTCAAATCCATCAGAAATGGAATTTCTTCGGTCAGTCTGTCAGCAAATCCAGCTTCCAAATATCTGACTTCGAATAACCTTGCCAAATCCACAATTGATGCTGGTTTCCATTGATTTACCGACGTTTCAATAATATTTACATCAAATTGGTCAAATAGCGGTGCATCGGGGGATCGAAGATGTAGGTCTTTTGGAAAAATCTCCTTTACAAAGGATGAGAGGTCATTTTGGAAAAGCAGTTCAAGCCGATCTTTTTCATCTGTATTATTTTGTATACTTTTTGTTTTTAATTTTTCTTTAATGTAATCTCTCAATTGTTTCATTTGCTCGATCTCAATCGATTCGGTTGCAAATTCAAATTGTGTCTCGGTTAGAATTGATGGAACTACCCCAACCATAAATATATCAACTCCATTCTTTACTTTTTCTAGAACTTCATCTTTAGACAAATTTAATTGTGAATGGAAAGGTAAAAGATAGAATGAGGCATTAATATATGAAATTAGATCATCAAATTGACCAGTTTCTGCATATACTAAAAGATCAGTCAAAGCTTGAAGAAATTCTTCATCGGTAAAATTCCAATAACCTAATTGTAAGAATTTTGCAAGATGCTCGTAAGCAGGTTTCACTGCACCATTTTGAATGTGATATTTTTCTTCAACTTCAGCTAAAAAAGCTACCTGATCAATGGTAATACCCGCAGTGATCAGATTATATAACTGCCCAAAGTACCGATAACTTTCGTCAATACGTACAAAGTAATCTTTTATAAAATCCTCCCTAAATGCCCATTCATCTTCTTTTTCTAGTTCATGCTGCTCGGTATTTTGATCCTTATCCCAAATCACATCATCAAAATCAATATCTGATAACGATGGAGTTGGTTCATCTAAATGTTTTTTATTCTCAAATGAAATGTTATCCAACTCCTTAAATTCTACAGAAATTGCTAGGGTAAATAGCCATAGGCCTTTTAGCTGTCTATTATGTAATTCCAAAGAGATATCATTATTCTTATGAATAATTTCAAATGCTTTTAGAAAGTGTTCAACAGCGAATTTGATGGTCCTTATATTTTCAAAAGATGTCCCTAAACGATCCTGCTTAGATTTGACAGAATGTTTTGAATTGAGAGATTGCAAAAAGAATAATTTATTGCTATTCATGTATTGAACAAAGGCCGCATTTTCATATTCAGCAATGATACTATCAAAAATGTTGGACAAGTCGTTTTTAAATTCAATCGTTTTTTCAATCGTCTTCTCTTTGAATTTAATACCCTCCGCAATTTTTTTCTGATTTGCAATGATTACTACTTTATATCCTCTATTCTCTACTAATTCATTAACAAGTCCCATGAAATCATCGGCACTTATTTTATCACTCATCCGCTCTAAGTCATCGAAACAGATCAAAAGATTTTTGCTCGGTAAAAATCTAAACAAGTCCTCACCTGTTGTTCTAAAAAGCTTCGAGAGATCTGCGTATTTATTTAAAAATGGCACTGCCTCGGTAATGTTTTTAATACTTTTAGCTATGGTAGCGGATGAAATCAACTTTCCATTTCCAGCCCTATTATCTAAGTACGCAAATAGGACTTTGTTTGCTATGCTGTTTTTATCTGTAGCTCCGTAAAGAGATACAATTATCGCCTGAGTATTAGTTTCAACCTCAAGCTTGGGAAATAGGATGTTCTTAAAATAGTGAGTTTTGCCGCTTCCCCATTTCCCATTGACCAACAAAGCCCCGTTTGTTTTCATTGTCACATGGTTATGTACTGCTTCATAAATATGTTTCATTTTCTCACTTATTACTGGTAATGTCATACTACTTGTTGAATTTCGGAATAAATTACACCATCTCATTTCGTGATCTATTTTTTTAATATCATGTTTATCTAACCCAACAAAACTTTAAAGTTTTTATTCAATTGAGACAAAAGCTCGGAATAAGTGATATTTTTAAGTTCTGCTATTTTTGCTACGGTTTGATCAACACATAACGAATCATAGCATTTTCCATTAACATTGACAAACGGGGCGTCTGACTCCAACAACAACCGATCTTTTGGAACAGATTGAATAATTCTTTGCCCTGAAGAAGAAAGAGTCATAGCGTAATTTATAGAAAAATATGCTCCATTTGAAACGGCTTGTTCTAATACCTTTATACCACCTGAATACCAATGCAAAATAAATTTTCCATGAAAGTTGCTACCAATGATATCAACTACTTGTTGAGCAGCTCCTCTGGAATGTACTGTAATAATTTTTCCTCCTAATTTATCACACCTATTAATAAGCTCTGTGAAAAAAGAAATTTGTAAATCCTCTGACTTTTTAGCATTTTTTAAATCTATACCGACTTCTCCTATATATTTAGCTTGTGGAAGACTATCCCACATCTCAGGAATATGTTTAGCAAATTGCTCAATCAATTCGGGATGAAACCCAAGTGCTGGCTTGATATACTTCGAATTCACCCTACTATTCAACCTCCTGTAGAGCGAAGGAAGATTAGTTACCGCAATAGTATAAATCTTCCTCTGCTCAATCTTAGAAACTGTTTCCTCAAAATTAGGTAGTAGATCCAAGTGCGCATGTGTATCAAAAAGAAACTCATTCATTTTGCAAATTTAGAAAATCTCCTAGCTCTTTCATGCCTCGTTCGTATAAAGATATATATTCATCCAAATTATCATTTATCTGACCAGCAAACTGAATAGTGAATCTATTCATCTTCTTATTTTCATAGTCTAACATACCTATTCTAAAAGAGCGCAATTCTATAATAGCTTTTGGCTCCTTATACTGAATATCCCTATAATCAGTATTGTCACCTCCAAATGCCATATTTATTGAGGCTCTTCTAATCGTACAAGGTAAACAAGTGCCACAGTGTGAAGGTTTAGTAAGTTTTTGATACCGTCCTTGATCAGGATGGGAACATGACATCGTAAGATGATAGTTCTCTGATATAAAATCTTTGTTAGGACTTAGTTTCATCATCTCACCTTTGGTCTTAAATTGATATGGATTACATAATTTAATTTTTAGACCAAGATTATTTAAAAGCTCCTGTAGCATGTTCATATAGTAGGGATGGGTTGTACGTGTGCTACTACTTCCTAGTCTTGAATTAGTCAAGGGGATATTGAGCGAGATTAAGCCATTCTCTGGGATATATAATTCAACTTCCCTTTGGTTACATGAAGCTAAAATAATAGCATGGGCAAAGAACATTAATGATCTTGTACGGGTAGAATCTTCCACACCTTTAACAGGTGTTGCATTGAAATTGAAAAATTGGTGATCATTTAAATCAAATCTTTCTTTTAAAATCTCATTTACAGCATCTTGAAATGGCTTCACACCCTTACCTCCTCCATAATGACCAATAAATGCTATATTTTTCGTTTCCAGTAATAAATCTGCGGCCCCAATAAAGGAATCAAGACCTCCAGAAAGCATACAGAATTTATCTGGGTCAAATTTTCGATCGGTATAACGATTACTAATAGTATCTGATATCTTTTTCTCTTTAATATTAAGTTCGCGTTTTCGAAAGTTTATATGCCAGATATCTCCACTTAAGTATGAAATCATCTGCTCCAAGTGTGTTTTATTCTTTTCCCATTTATCAAGAGCTACTACAGGTATATACAACGTAAACTCTCTTGTCCAATTATCTGAAAATTCCTTTCTGAGAACTTTTCTATCAGCATAATAAACCATTAAAGAAATGTAGAACAGATCAAGGGCCTCATCTTGGAAAAAATTGGCCATACGGTATAATGGACGAAGAGTATTGTAAAAGGTATGATGGTAATCATCTTTACTAGTTAGATCCACCACGTAATCCGCTTCATTAAATTCAAACGTATCTTTTTCATCTATCTTAAAAACGATGTGTCTCATATCATTATTTCCATTGCTGTGTAACATTGATTAAATATACTTTCAACTAGGTCCGTTGTGAAAGTGCTTCCAGAAAAATCTCGTCCTTTGAATACCACATCAACTTTCGAATCGATATAATCTCGAAGTTCAGTTTCTAATTCAATAGCGCGATCAGTTGTAATATTCGATGATTCTATTCGACTACCTAGATCATTTAGCAACCTTTCATAAATGAATGCCTTAACATAACATGGAACAATGAAATTTAGCCCATTAGCATCCATCTCCATTATATCCATCTCACTTCTTTCAACCATTTCGTAAACCTGTTCCATCGTAATAATGAGTGCTTTTCTAGCTACGGAGTCTTCACGTGTAATGGGAGCTGGAGCAAGAACGTCGATTAGCTGAGTCAATATCTCTGTAGCCGACTTACCTTGGTAATCAATCTTATAGCTTTCAATGACCTCTCGAAAACTTGATGAAGCAACACTGCTTACAAAATTACCTAATCTTACAGCGGCCCGTACACCTGAAGGAATTGATCTAGAAGCGCTTTTACCTCCCCCATGAGCTTTTACATAGGTCGAGACGACAGAAGTTACAGACCCTGCGTTGCCTGAAGAAAGCTTTGACATTAATGTTTTTGCTGACTGCCAAGTAGTCTGTATTTCTGATTCTTGATCCGGGTTTCCAGCCTCTTCATTCCCATCATTGTCATTTTGATCTTCTTGATCCTGATCTGGATTAAAATCAGGCTGTTCAGGTGAATTCGGATCAAAATCTGGTGGCAACAATGGATTTTCACGTGGTGCCCCACCACCTGGCCCACCATACATACTTGAAGTTCCCATAAGTTATTTTAGTTCGTTAATTAAAAGCTCAGATATTTTAGTGTTTTTTTCCTTCCAAGTATTTGCTAAACTTGTCATCTCAATTACCTTGTTTGTTTTCTTGGCGAATTGACCAAGCCTAGGTATGAAGGAGACCTTAATCTTATCGGCAGGAAGGCTATCAAGTTGGCTCATTACATACGAATAAAGTAATTCTCTAGTTTCACCCCATTCAATGAAAGATGCGAATATTTCCTTATCAATTTCTGTACTTTGTTCTAATGCTGAAAATATCATTTTTAAAATCTCCGCCGATTCGAATTCATTAACCTGTGCGTATTTCTGCACCGCTTCCCTACGGCTGGTATCGGATTTAGATAACAGAGCCTTTAAAATCTTATCAGCTTCTGGGCTTAGATCTACAGATGTCCTAGAATGAGATAAATGAAGGCTTTCTCTAGAAAAATAAAAGTATGGCCGCATATCAACACTCGAAAGTTTAGGATCATTTTTTACCCAATTATTAAACCATTGGTCATCCTTCCAAACCTTTAGTTTTTCTACACCATCCCATTTATCATTTTCTATCTTTTCTAATTCTGCTAAGTTGCCATTTGATTCAGCTTGCATTATCCCAAGCTGCTTGAAAACTGGGTCTTTAAAATATTCTAGTAACATTAGCTTAGCAAGAATACGTTTATCAAGTTTGATGTTTTTGAATTCTGCCATTTTAAGACGCATAGAAAGAGAATTTAAAAACCTCTTACAATGACGTGGATTACCATTTAAGCTTTTAGATAAAACCGAAGAGAGCTGAAGTGAAAGTGAGATTGTCTCTCTCAAAATGTTCTCATCCAAAGTAGGAAACTTACTTTTGATCAAATCATATGTAATTTTAAAATCTAAAAAATTCTTTGCTTTTTCCGTTTTGATAAATGCAATAATAGCATCATATTGATCCTGAAAGACATCTTGAAAGAAAAGACACGTAATATAGTATTCTACTTCAGCAGTACTCAATTGAGGGATTTTAATTGGATACTGTATCATTTTTTCAAGGTATTCCTTTCCTATATCAATTTGGTTTCCCTGAACTTCTGGATAACGCTTTCTTACAGCATACATTACCTGGCGTTCATCGGCTCCAATAATAAAAGCTGTTCCAGTAGCAAAAACGAATAGTCTAATAGCCTCAAGAGTTTCAAGAATGGTATCATGATTGCACCGATCGAGCTCATCAATGAAAACAACCATCTTTTTTATCTTTGTTTCTTTTAAAAGTTCTTTAAAGTCGGCATGAAAAGTCCTAAGATTCTTTCGCATCTCTTCTTTTTGAAAAGTGCTTTCCATAATCTTTTTCAACTCAGTCTCTGAAACATCAGTACCTGCCTTTTTTGCTTTACCTAAAACAGTATTAAGAGTTAAATCTGCTATAGTACCTATTCCTCCGGTTAGTAGCAGATCAGCCCCATATTTGAGACCTTTGCTTGCTAAACCGAAGTAATCTATATTTTTAAAAAGTTTTTTGATAAGACTCTTTGCTTTTGGACCAAGAGTCCTCTCTTCCTTAATCTTATCTAAAATATTACCTAACAATGCATTTTTAGCATCCTCGTAATCCTCAAAAAGCCATCCATTAAACTTTAAACAAAGAAAATCCTCATTCCCTTTATAGTCTTTTAATATCATTTCTACTAGACTAGACTTACCACTTCCCCAGTCTCCATAAACACCAATAGTGCATGGCGAAAGATTATCGTTCTCTATAATATTTTTGGTAATATCGATCAAGTAATCAAATTCTAATAGGTCTATTTCTGTTTCGCTATCTTTCCACATATATGATTAAGAATTAAATATTAATTTTTTAATGTCATGAATTATTACACTCTTAAAGAAGAATTCTGAATTATTGTGGTTAATACAAAACTGCGTACCTTGAGGTACAACAGTTCTCACCACACTCCCATCACTGGAACTAGCCATAATAGGTGCATTCTCCACCATATACATGACGTTGTAATTGGTGGTGCACGATGATAGTAACACCAACAGAATTAGGTATAAGATTCTTTTCATAATTTAGTCCGAATCTCTTTCAAACAATATGACCGTTCAGAAATCAACTACAATATAAACTGAAAATCAAGGATTAAAAAATTAAAAGCAAAATAGTTTTGTAATCTGCAATTGCCCCGCAATGATAAGTAATCTTATTTTACCTAGTATACGGGAAACCGTAAAGGAGGAAAAAGAGGAATACATTCGGCTTCCTGCATAATTTATACTGCCGATTGCAATTGCGCCTTTGTCTTTCGATTCGTTTCAGGAATCAAAATGATCATTACACCTTTTATATTAATTCAAAATCAATTACATTCACCGCTGATAAAAGTCTTTTTTATTTCCTTTTGTAGTATATTAGCAAATACTAAATTTCTTATGCTAACAGTGATACAAATTTAAAATTCAGTCTGCCATTTTCGCCAAGCCACAAACCATCTGTAATTTTACAAATACGACAAATACAAAATGAGAGTTTATAAAACGGGACTTATTCTGATTATTTTAAGTTGGATTGCTTGCTTAAATCCTTATTGGATAATATTTGGAGGACCAGTTTTTATAATCGGACTTTTGATAGTATGGCTCTCTAAAATCAAGCTAAAGACAAAATTACTAACGACCTTTTTACCACTGCTACTTTGGTATCCTGGAGTGCTTGCATTCGTCTTTTTAGCCTCAAAGCATATGACACCAGAGACCTTTCTTATTCCTAAAGACTTTAGAGGTCAAATCACGCTAATTTATAATGAGCCTTGTGGACAGACTGTTCCAAAAGTAGACGGAAGATTGATTTACAAAATTCCAGATAATGGAGTTATGATACTCACAAACAAATTTGAGACTGGTATTATAGACCAAGAATATTATTTTGTTGATAACAACTGGAACAAAATAGGAAAAATACCGGAACTTATACAGCAAGACTTTAACGAAGACTACACACTTGAAAAGAACAAAAATGAGCCTCCAAGAAATAAGGTCGGTATATTTTTACTTGGGACAGCTAGTGGATCCACTGCAATGAATGAGAATTATGAGTTTCATATGATGGCAGTCACTTCCTGGGACAATTTTAGAGTTCAAGACTATGGAGGTATTCCGGACAAATTAATCGACAGCTTATTATTCGAATGCAGGAAAAAATAACCATACAATATTTAATTGGTGTAGGACTTGCACTTTTGACAATTCCATTAGTTGAAGGGGCGCTTGCGGTACTTCCGAACATTGGTTGGCATTTTTTGACAGTTATGTATATCACGGTATTTACTTTGCAAATCACCTTTTACTACTTGACAACAAACTTCAAATTTGGCTGGACGATTTTGAGTTTTATTTTGAACTTTATACTCTGGACATTTGAGCAAGTAATTATTGAGAAGACTTTTCACGACTCCATTATTTACAATGGAGAGAACTGGAAACTTGGCGTATACATTCTTGGCGGACTACTTTGGGTAACAAATAAAATTCTTATTGATAAACTTTTTGACCTTAATAAATCCATTCACAAGCAGAGCAGAATCAATCTATTGTAAGGCTAACTTTTTCATAGTTCAAAATTATCTACTTTTTTGTGTGAAAACTTCAGCGTATAATTTATCTCTCCTACTTTTTTTGTTGCAATTCGTGCTTGATTAAGGTCAAGTCGATAATCTTTGAGACAGGTTTTGATACTGCTAACCGCTTTTTCAATGTCTACAACCTTACAAAAAATATTTAATTTCTTTTGACCCATATCAAAACCATCCACATCGCCTACTCCATGCCAGCCTAGATGGTCTTTTAGATATTCTTGAACCTTGTCTTTAAGCCATAAATCTCTTTTATTTCCTAATTCACTCTTTAAAGGAAACTGAACAACAACCCAATGATGATTGTCTTCATCGATTTGATAATAGCCATTACTTTCACAGCCTTTACAGAATTTATGTACAAAATCGTCATTTGCATTTTTCGTTTCAATCGGTATCTCTTCTACTTTTCCTTTATAACCAACTTTTCCATAGTGAACAATGGCTACTTTTCTGTTTTCGTCAAACCAAGTTTCTTTGTATAGTAGTTGTTCTTTATCGTCAGCTTTATAATATTTTATCATGGTAAGTTCACTTTGTTTATTCTGTACTGGGGTCATTTTGACCAGCATATCCACTTAATTTTCGTAAATTATGATCTTAAACCAATTGTTTAGATAATTTGTGATAGCTTCTTTAAACTGATTAGTTGATTCTACGATTTCTTAAAGGTTCGCTTCTACACTTCCACTTGCGTGTAGGTCCAGTTAGTGACTGTTTTCTATTTGTCAATTTTACTTTTTGCTTAACTCTTCCAATTTCTTTTTCGCATTACTATCATTGGGGGAAATTTCCAAGATTTTTTGATAGCACATTATTGCTTTTTTAATGTAACCATTGACGATATATGCTTCGGCAAGACTATCCCATACATTCAATGATTTAGGATAATTTTTAGTGTTAATTTCAAAAATAGCAATAGCAATATCTGGTATTTGCCTATCATAAAGAGCAACATATCCAATTGTATTTACAAATTTTTCGTCCGGTTTAGTTTCCCAAAAAAGTTCTTTGTAGATTTTCGAACCGTAATTAGTTAATAAATTGGGATCAATTGTTACTTGATTTATATCAATTTCATACGGTTGAAAAATATAGCGAAGTCCATAATAAGTGGCTGGTATTGTAATAGTTAGATGTTTTTCATCTTCAAAGTATTTTAAATCTACTTTCAAATCAGGAGATTTATTTTCTCTCAAAAGATTATAAAATTTTTGTCCCCATTCATAATGTCTTTTGTCATCAAGCATATTATTGGCTATTGCAATATATACTCGTGCCTTCAAGTCTGTTCGATTTTTTAATATTTCCTCCCCTCTTCTCCCAATATAATTGTGGTCCCAAAACCAAGAGGGATCAATAAGTAAATAATAACTAAATAACTTCGGATTTTCTATTAAACAATGTAAAGCAAATAACCCGCCCATTGAATGTCCAATAATCATACTTTGTGGAACAGTTCGGAAAGACTTGTTAACCTCTGGCATTAATTCCTTTTCTATAAAATTCATAAAATCATTTGCCTTTCCGCTATTTTTAAATGCGGCAATATCTTCTCTGTCTAAATAATTTAATGAATTTGTAGGCGTAAAATCTCTCGTCCTATCAGTATTTTCTATGGAAACAATAATCAGTTCAGGGATTTGTAATTTAAGATTAATGGCAGAGTGCATTGATTGGGCAATTCCTGAAACTTCCAAAAACTTACTTCTTTCTCCATCTAAAACGTAGGCTACTATGTATTTTTTATCGGGGCTGTTTTTATATGAAGATGGTAAATAAACAGAGTAGTTTCTATTTTCATTAAGTATTTTTGAATTTGTTGTATATCGTTGTCCTGCTACAATCAAATTGTCTGTTGATTGTGCAAAAGATTTACATAGGCTTAAAATTAAAAAACAAATTACTGCGGATATAAGTCTGATGTTAAACATATTGTTGAAAGTTTTCTGTACTATAATATTTGTTATCGAGATTGTTTTAGGTCTTTGTAAAATTGTCACTAACTCTCAGATTGGCGAAAGTTATTCGTTACTAGTTGTTTGCAAATGTTAATAATTATTTTCTAAACCGTTAAAATACAAAAAACCTATGTGATTAAACATTGGCTTTTCTTAATTGCTTTCAGAGGTGCGAAACAAAAGACTGCTCCATACGTTTAAATTTATACGATACCTTTTGAATATCCTTTCCCTCCTTCTCGCTAGGTATCTTCGCATATATCTGTGTGGTGGTAATGATTTGCCTTGATAAATAATCATCATCTCATAGTTAATTAAATCGATGAAGTGGAGAGGAAAAATTAGATGCACCTCCAACCAACGCCCTAATAATGGTAGACTTACTATTTTTCAAAAATTGAATAAGATATAAAACCTTAAAAAACTTCACTCATAAACGATACTTCTACTTATAAGATTTTTATCATCCACTTCTTTAAATCTGATTCAAACTTTAGGATGTCAAAATCTTCCAATCTATATTTCTTAATTATAACAGGAACCTCATTAATCAGCTTTTCTACTACGATTTTCTCTCGTTCCTTCTGTTCAATTTTCAAAAATTGGTTTAGATCAAGCATAATATCCATGTAAATAGTCTTCTCCTTTTTTGACAGTCTAATTCTTTGCTTTAGATTCAGACTAGGATCTTGACAAATCAATAAAACTGTTATACCATTTAGAGTAGAACCATAATACTGTTCCGAAAAAAATCGTCTGTACCCTGTTTCTGACAAAGTATCTAAAACCTTATCTATTTTACTCTCCCAATAAAAATCTGCTAATATATTGAATCTAAAACTCATCATTTAATCAATTTTTGATATCTCTGTTAGTTGGTATATGAGGTTCATAGTGATCACTTAACTGTCCACTAAATGACAACTTAAGACGGCAGTAAATAAAGGAATTACTAGTACTTCCCCGATCGCCAGAGACGAACTATAGTGTAAAACGTATCCCTTATAATTCATAATTGGAATGTTTCCTTTTTGCTTACTATTTACAGTTTACAAGGGAATTTACTAATTACGCTAACGAAACTGAATGAAGACTAATTATCTCTTATTCCATTTTCATAATGATAATGATCTTGACTTGTACATGTAAATTGTTGGATAAAATTTGGCGTCATTTGAGATTCTTTTTTCACATCGAAAAAACTATTAAATAATGCCCAGTCGTACACTCCTTCATCAACTGGATATTCTGTTAATACTCCTGATAATTTATGTCTATTTATCCATATTTCTGCCTTTTCAATTGAAGTAAAAACGCCACTTGAAAACCTTCCTCCTTCACCATGAAAAACCCAAATTGTATTTAACGTATTATTCATTTTTTTATTGATTATTGTAATTAAACAACAGCTTCATATGCTAAAATCTTTACCAAACTATAGCTGTTGACAAACATTGCTCCAACTTGTATACCTAAATTATGCTGGCATCTGTTTAAATGTCAAAAGTAAATAATGTTATATTATTACTGTTTTCAGAATTATAACCGGAAAGCGAAATATTCTAGTGAATTTTCTTTAAAATGAAGTCGTCGGTATCATCTTTATTATAAATTACAATTACCTTTTCTCCTATTTCATAACTTGCAGGGTAATTTCCGACAGAATATTTGCGCCTGATGTTCTCCTTATCCAAAGTTTGATATCTGACTACTGGGTAATAAACACTGATTCTACTCCAGCGATCAAATTCTAAATCGACAATAATTCCTTCTGTTCTTAGTCCGTTCTTTTCTAATCGACGTTTCTGCTGTGTCCTCGAAACCATTACATATACTATTACAGTACTGATAAACAGAACGAAGACTACAGTGGTAAAATCAACATTGATCTCCATTTAATTTTTGTTAATTATGATCTTAAACCAATTGTTAAAATAATTTGTGATAGCTTCTTTATACTGATTAGTTGATTCTACGACTTTTTAAAGGTTAGCTTTTACTTCTAAATAAAAGCTTGCCGATTTGCTTCCAACGGTTATTTCATTTAAGGATTTTACTCTACCATTCACGTCCTGTAGTAATTGGAGATGCGCGATGATAGTAACACCAACAGAAGTAGGTACATGTTTCTTTTCATAATTTAGTCAGGATTTCTTTAAAACGATATGGATGTTTTAGAAATCATCTACAATATAAACTGAAAATCAAAGATTAAAAAATGAAAAGCAAAATAATGATATACTTAGCGATAGCGCGTAATGCTATGTAATCTTATTTTGTTCATTACACTAGAAATCGCAAAGAGATGAAATGCGGGAAACATTCGGTCTTTATTCGGGACTGCTTCGCCCCTTTTTCGGAACGCCTCTACTGTTTGTCTACTCTGCCTATACATTGCCTATACTGTTTCTGTAGAGGCAAGGTAGACAAACAGTATACAAACAGTAGAGGCATAGTAGACATTTCCCGAAGCCTTCGCGAACAGCGTGAGAATAAGTATCGAACCTGAATGCTTTAATATGCATCTGCCTTCCTAAAAAGTAGTGATTTTTTTTCGCACGAACTTACCTATTCTTTTCTTCGTCGTTCCAAGTGGGTTACATCAAGTGCATTGATTAGTTCGTCTGGATAGAATCGGACTAAAACAGTAAATAACAGATGTAATTTGCTGAAAAAACATACCGATGAATAAACTTATAATTTTATTTTCAGTCCTACATTTTATGGTATTATCATGTAAAGTGGTAAATGCGCAACTCCAGCATCATAATGTGCCAGCCCCTGCAATGGATCAATTGCTCAAAAAAATAGCAGGTGTACTCCAGCAGGAACATATGCCGGGTTTGATGATTGCTATTATCAAAAACGACAGCACCTTATTTTCGGGTGGATTGGGATATGCCGATTTAGAGCAAAAAATAAAAGTTGATAGCGCAACACAGTTTCATCTTGCATCTGTGACAAAATTTTTTGTTGCAATGGGAATCCAGAATTTAATTGCTGAGGGTAAGCTGAAACTTAGCGATCGACTGCAGACCATTGCTCCCGAAATCCCATACTCGAACAAATGGGAGTCGACTCACCCTGTAAGACTTGTACATCTTCTAGAACACACAGCAGGTTTTGAAGATATTATGCTAAACAAGATGGTCAATATGACTGGTAAACCGTTAATGGGAATCAATGCCATACAGGAGCAAAAAAATTCGCTTACTTCCCGCTGGAAGCCTGGTGAAAGGATGTCTTATTCTAATCCGGGCTATAATGTTTTGGGGTACATCATTGAGAAAATTTCCGGTATTCCATGGAATGCATATATCCAACAGACATTGCTTAAACCTTTAGCAATGAATAGTACCATCTTTGATTTAAGTGGTGAAAGTCTACAGCACTACGCTAAGGGATATGATTTTAGGAATGGCAAGTATACACTGCTTCCGCTTTATATGGCCAGTAGCAATGGTGCTTCTAGTGCACTGGTGTCGAACGCATCGGATATGACCAGATTTATGCGGTTCCTCCTGGATCCTGAAAAGAGTTACGCTGACGTTCTAATTCGTGAACATGATTTTCTAGAAATGGAAAAAGTACACAGCACCTTGGCAAGCCAACACGGATTACAGACGGGATATGCCCTGGGCAATGATTTATTCCCGAATAATAAAAAAATAACTTTTAGAGGGCATAATGGTAAAGGTGAAGGTTTTAGCTCCTGGATATTTTTTAATAGAGAGGCCGGATTGGCATATACCATTTCTGCCAATTGCAATACAAATTTATGGCCTGTATCTGTACTGATTGAAGATTTTTTAACTAAAAATATGGAGATTCCCAAAATACGCACTGTAAAAATAGATCAGTCGAAGATTGGACCTATGCTGGGATATTATCAATTTATGAACCCTAAGAATGAGCGGTGGGAGTTCTACAGAAGAATATTCGGAGGGATTAACCTGTTGGCCATTGATAACGATAAGCTTATAATTGATAAAGGAAATGGACAGGTAGACTCCTTGCTTCATATAGGGAATGGTCTTTTTCACTTGAAAGGTGATATAATCCCCTCATTTGTTATTGGCCATGATCATGAGGGACACTCGTTCTTTCAAGGTTATGGTAACAGGTTTTATAGTAAAGCTCCTTATTTAACAATTTTATTGCAAAAGATCCCTATTTACCTTGGCCTGCTCGCGGCTTTGCTGTCCATAGTCTACACGATAATCGGAATTCCATTAGCATTTTTAAAAAAAATAAAATTCATAGATCTATGCTTGGTGCTATTGCCATCCCTGGGCATAGTCTCTTTCCTAATCTCCTATCGTATATTGGGGGTGACTGATGCGATCCATAAGGAACTTTATACGACCCTAAATGGCACAAGTTTATCCATTTTTGCCGGTATGCTTTTTTTCGGAGTCAGTGCTGTGATCGGCGCATACCTACTTTATAAACGCTGGTCGCAGATCGATAGAAAATGGATAAAATTTACCTTGGCTTTCAACACTATATTCCTGTTGTATCTGGCGGTACTATTTTCAATACATGGCTGGATTGGGATCCCGATCTGGAGTATGTAGATTTTAATTTTGGTGGAAATATCATAAATTTATGAAAACAATCTAACTGATCTGATGGCTGAAATAAACACCTTAGCTGCTTTTAATGCCTTTTCAGCTGGAGCATTATGGCTATTAGGCTCCCTAATTTTTATCGGGTTCGATAAAGTGAATATCCAAGCTAACCGATGGCTCGGGGCATTTTATGGTATCCTGGCATGCAATTTTACCCAACTTTTCCTTGAAGAGTTTAGAATTGGAGGTAGCTTGCTTATTCATTTAATGGAACTGCCTAGATGGGCTATGCTCCCCTGTCTGTATATGGCGGTACATCATTATGTATCGCCTTCTTTAAATAAAAAGGAATGGTTTCTTCATTTCGTTCCTTTCCTGCTTTTCCTTCTGTTTTCTTTTGTATATTTAATGCCACAACTCTTTAATCAGCAATACGATCTACCTATATTGCCACCTTGGATTGGGTTTATCATCCGGTATTTTTTCTTCGTCCAAATGATTTATTATTGGATCGCTTGTTTTTCTTTGCTCCGTCGTCATCAAAGGAACTTAAAAATGTTGGCTTCGTTTACCGATAACATAGATCTGAAATGGCTGAGCTATCTGTTGCTTTCCGTGCTTTTCATGATTCTTATCCGTATAGTGAGTATGTCCAACGTTAACGTAACTTATTATTCCCCTATCCTATATTTTTTGGGTATAATCATTTTGGCATATGCAACACTTACTCAAAAATCAATTTATGCTTTAGAAACGTATCAGCCTGCGGAAAAAGAAGAAATGATACCAAAAAAAATAAGCAATGAACGGCTTACTACAGAACAGGTTGAAGAACTCCAATCTGTCTTGACGCGAAAAACAGTCGGCGAAAAACTATATCTCGATCCAAGCCTGACGCTTTCAGTGCTTTCAGGGAAAATAGGCATCAGCACACATGAACTTTCCTATATTCTTAATAATGGACTTGGTAAGAATTTTTATCAGTTTATAAATGAGTTACGGACGGAAGAGGCTAAATCACTTTTATTGTCGGAAGACACCAAGCATTTGGATATGTTCGGTGTTGCTATCAGAGCTGGATTTAACTCCAAAACGACATTTTATACCACCTTTAAAAAAGCTACTGGCCTCACTCCAAAGGAGTACATTAAAGCTAATTCAGACGCTTCCAGATAGCAATTATGTTCAGCTGTATCCATCCGAACTGCTTCTGAACAACAAAGGTTTATCATTGCTTCATAAAAAAAAACATAATTATGAAAACAATGAAATTATTCAAATCTGCAACTACTTCAAAAATCTGTGTAATTGTAGCGAATCTCTTTTTTGGAAGCGCATCTCTTTCAACTTACTGTTTTGCGCAGCATTCAGGTCCTATTGTACAAGAAGAGAGTCGACAATCTAAAACAGTACCCTTGGATCAGCTGCTAGGGTATTACCAGCTTCCTAATAAGGTTGCTTTTATCGAGTTTACGTTAAAAGACGAGCTTCTTTTTGCCAAACAATTATGGGATAACAAAGAATATCAACTGATCCGGATTAATGAAACGAATTTTGAATCAAAAGAGGAAGGTCACAAAATCGAATTTATCAAAGACAGCTCTGGTCATTTTAATCATGCGAAGATACTGGGAAGGATAACGATGACAAAAGTAGAATTTGATCCCAAAAAAACCAAACAGTTATCTGTCGAACAACTTGGACGACTGGAAGGGAATTACACCTTTAATGATGACAATAATCTTAAGATAAATATCCGTTCTTCGGGAAGTGGATTGATGCTAAAGCAACTGTGGGATAATAAAGAGATTGCATTTACGCCCCGGTCCGAAACTTTTTTCTTGAATGATGACAGCACCTTCCCGCTTACGTTTTTATTGAGGGAGGGTAAAGCTATTCAGGTCACTTGTTTTGAAAATGATATATGGATAAAAGTAAAATAGGTCATGATGATCAACCGAAAGCTTTTTAGGGTTTTTTTTCTAATCTGGTGCTGGCTTGCCTTTTGGACGAACGCTGCGGATGCGCAACAGGTGTCTGACGAAAAATTTAACTATCCAGTTTCCGCTCCTACATACACGAAAGAAAATGGTCCTCTGATATTGTTTGATGAGGCGCATAATAATGCATCGACGTTGAAAGGCGCCTACACTGCTTTCAGCACGTTGCTCCGAGATGATGGTTATAAGGTGATAAGCAACGCAGAAAAAGTAAGCTGGGAGCTTTTAAAAAGAGCAAGGATATATGTAACAGTGAATGCCATGTATGATTTGGAAGATTGGAACCTACCTGCAAGATCAGCTTTTTCCCAAGAGGAGATTAATGAATTATCAACATGGGTTGCTACTGGAGGAAGTCTTTTCCTTGTAACGGATCATATGCCGTGTGGCGCTTCTATCCATGATCTAGCAGGGAGATTTGGTATAAATATAATCAATGGTTTCGCACTTAGAAAGGATGGTTTACCGGAAGTTTTTTCAAAGGAAAGAAAGACACTTCTCTCCAATCAGATTACCAGCGCTCCTGAAAAAGAGATCGACAGCATCATGTGCTGGGGAGGAACGGGGTTTATCGTTCCTTCACACGCTCACATTATTTCTGTATTGGGAGATGACTACAATATTTATCTTCCAAGCCAAGTTTCTCAAATAAAAAGACCGCTACCGGATACGCTTCCTTATATCTCTGGAAGGGGCTTGGTGAACGGCGCATATCTAAAATACGGCAAGGGCAGAGTTGTCATATTTGGAGATGGTGCTCCATTTTCTGCACAGCTCCAAGGTATCAAAAGTGAGAAAAGAGGGATGAATCATCCTGGTGCTACACAAAATGCGCAGTTCCTGCTCAATATTATACATTGGTTAGATGGCAAATTATAGCAATATATTGAAAAGCTGTCCGAGACATCACCTACTTATAAAGTCTGGGATGTTTCGGATAACTTTTCTGGAGACGTAAAATTAGAAAAAAGTATACTTTTGGTAGACATTGCCCGAAGACTTTCCGAACAGCGTGCGAATAAGTAACGAAACTGATTACCATAATCTGCATTCCTGAAAGGTCTGCTTGAAGAAGAAAATAAAGCCTTATATTATTTATATCTTTAACACGAAAGTTATAACCAATTTAAAGAAATGGAAGATTTACAGCACAAAGTTTGGTATGCGTGCTATGGCTCTAAACTTTTGCAAGAGCGTTTTCTTTGCTACATAATGGGTGAACAACCTGCAGGTGCAAAAATGGGTCTTGACGATATCCGGACTTTATATTAAATTTGAGGATAGACTAAAGCTCAACAGAGGCTTTTAGGAGTAAGTTAATTTTCCAATGACACAGTTGAAGTTACACTCCCGATTGGAACGATTTGAAAAATGACATCGTAGCATTGAAAATTTCTAACAAGCTTCCTTTCACTGTGTTCGCTGACTTTGAATCTTTCAAAAACAAGTCTTAGTGAAAACACTTAAGTCAGCAAATATTTAACAAGCAATCTGTTACAGATTTCAAGTAAAGTTTTTAAAATGAAAATATCCAAACTAAAAATCAGAGGCTCAAACCCTTCGGATTCAACCCTCTGATTTCAATAAAGAATATCAAAAGTTACAGAAGAATCAACTTTTCCGATGAAATTTCCCCGTGCTTATATTTCATTAATTGATCCAGTTTGAAGCCTATGCCATGTCCATCAAGATAAATTAGCTTAGACAGAACATCATCTATTTCAGCTTCCCCAAAACGTTTTAAATTTTTCTCACCAACCACTTTTTCCTTCACTTCATTATCTATTTTTTGAAGTTGATCCACTGAAAATATCTGTAATGGATCTATATGCGAAAACCCAAAATAGACTTCCTTAACCTTCAGATGATGTGGATCATAGTATATCTTGACAAATATGTTGGCATTTTTATCTATATCAGTTATTTTAGCCTCATCTATATTATTAATCAGGATATCTCGGATCGTACTGATGTAATTTACTTTTAATATATTGGGATCAAAAGACACTACATGTTTTTCCCCATAATACTTGTTATTCTTATCACCTACTATGGTGTAATGGCTTTCCTCACTAGAATAAAATGTTTTGATCTCAAAACAAATATTACTTGCTAAAACACATGTAACTGTGAAAAATATGTTTAAAAAAATCATCATAAATTAAAAGTCTACAACATAGTCACAAAAAACCGCTTGGTCACCCAAGCGGTTCTATATATTTTAGAACACTGTTCTATTTCAGTTTTTCGATCTCTTTTATGGAAAGTCCGGTAGCCTCAGCAATTTGTTCTACTAATAAACCCATCTTTGTAAGCTTCAAAGCTGTCTCAATGGCTTTATTGTGCTCGCCTTCAGCTTTCCCTTCAGCAAGTCCTTCAGCTTTAGCTACTAATGATGCTTTTTTAGCTTCTTTTATAGCTTCTTCCAATTGCTTTTCTAGTCCTTCAACTTGTTCCTGTTGATACATCCGCACTGCTTCGGCATCCCATTTACGTTTTAAACTAATATCATACATAGTTCGTTCCTCCTTTGTCAATTTTGCGTAGCTGGCCAACTGAAAGAAGCGTTGAAATACTTCGGAATTCATAATCCTTGGCAAGGTCTTTAACGTAGACATATTCTTGAGCATAAAGAATACTTTGTCCAGTTCGTCTTCAACCTCAGCTTCGCTTTTAACAAAGTTAATAATATATCATTATTTAATTAAATGCAGTGTGCTTTTAGATTATTGCCTGTTTTAACCTAAAATGTAAAATTGATCTTAAAAATTTTGGTATCTATTTTCAGGGTCATAAGGAACTCTGTTAGGCTCAATCTCTCTCCATGATTTATAATCAAAATCAATACTTGTTATTAAATAATGAGACCAACGCCAGAAAAACAATGGATTAATTCTGTAGAGCCGATATACTTTTTGATTCTTTTTCTCTGGATGAACCTCTGTTATATAGCGATCAATCAATGATTGACTAATAGGCGTAGATTTAAAACTAAAGGTGTCGTGCCAAGTAAAAGATGCATCTGCATTAGAATATTTAAAAACATCACTATCAACACGATGAAGTATGTATCCGTTTATGAAAGGTAGATTACTAATAAAGGCGACAAGAAGATATATATAGATAAATCTTAATAAGTATTTTTTAGTTTTCATATTAATTGCAGTTTGTACTAACAAGTGGGTAAGTCTTGGTATTTGACACATTTGTATTACCACCAATTCTCATTTGGTCTAGTGATTTATACAATCCAGCAGGCGTAGTGAAGCCAATATTACTATTTGGAACGATAAGTTGTCCGCTACTGTTCTGGGAAGCATTAAAAACATCGATAGCATAATCCGTACAATTGTAATCGTTTAGATCATACGGCTTACTGCTTGCTGTTTTTGCCTTGCTTACAGCATTATTAAATGCTGAAGCATTAACTGTACTTGTTATGCGGATATTACTTCTTCTAGTAGGATTTGCAGATTCTTCTCCCATTCCACTAGCTACAGCATTTTTTGTTGGTGTAACCCAGGTAGCTACTTTTGGATAAAAACCAAATGAAAGCCTTTGAACATTTGAGCCATTTGATTTTTCCAATGTAATATATGCATGACCAGGGTCACCGTTCCAAAATTCTTGAGTTGGATATCCATCGTGGGCTGAGTGTACATGAACCGTTATTTTATATTGTGTTTGAGCATTGGATAGAACTGAATTAAAGCAATCTAACCTTTCATATAAATCTATATTTTGCGATGGAGCATGTGCGTAAAAGCCTGTAGCCGAAGGTGAATTACCACCTTCTCCTCCTCCTCCTCCTGATCCACTTCCACCGCCACCGCCACCGCCACCGCCGCTGCTTCCAGTACCACTACAAGTGGTATATAAGTAATCCCAATGTGCGGAACCATCATCGAAATACTCAACTAAATACCAATCCTTGCATACAACAGGAATTTTAGCTAGGGATGGGGAGTTAGAGGATTTCTTTTGTACACTCTCCTTCTCAATTTTGACCTTGCTATCTGGCTCTTTTGAAGTTAGTTGAACATCGATATTTTTAAGTCCTGTGGCATCCATAAGTTGACTACTGATAAAATTATTATTCATGTCATACATCATGAAATATACTTTTCCCCATTCTTGATTGGAATGACCCAATTTTTTCATGAAATTTGATATGGTCTCCTTGGAGTGAGTGCTAACAGTGAGTCTATTCGCAACTAAGTCTAATTTGTTTCCCTTTACTACAGTGTTTTTTTCAACTGTAAATACCATATTTTGTAGAGATCCATTTTCGTCCCCTAGATTTAAGCCATTTTCTAATGGGACAATAACTGTCTTATTTTCTTCGCTACTTTTAATGGTCTCTAATTTAGACCAATCTAACGCAAACGGTTTCCCATTTTCGGCATACCATTTTTTCACGAGTGAGTTTTCCTCCTCTAAAGGATAATTCAACGCTTCTCTTTCGCAAGACTGTAAGAGCATGACAGCAATTACCAAGTGGAACAATTTTCCGCAAATCGATTTTATCATAGTTTATAGTTTATAATTGAACATAACTG
Source organism: Sphingobacterium anhuiense (assembly GCF_042686355.1). Lineage (NCBI taxonomy): Bacteria > Pseudomonadati > Bacteroidota > Sphingobacteriia > Sphingobacteriales > Sphingobacteriaceae > Sphingobacterium > Sphingobacterium anhuiense. The sequence continues at coordinate 456,057 of NZ_JBHUPE010000004.1, read as the reverse complement.
AATGTTTCTTCATTCAAGAGTAACTATCGTCTTCTTAATAGACGTGATTAACTCTTACAAGAAATACTTACACTAAATTAAGTGTACTAAAACTATATCCTTTTGACAAAAGGCAAAAAATATAAATATCCGAAATAATTTTAAATTTAATTCTTCGATCGGATCCTGCTTAAGGTTGACTGTGTAATTCCTAAATAGGATGCAATGTATCCCAAAGGAATACGTTTTAAAAGATGAGACTTTCGCAGAACTAATTCATCATATCGTTCCTTTGCAGATAGCATACGAAGAGAATTAGCTTTACTTTCACTTCGTATATAGTATTGTTCCGTTAGATATCGACCTATAAAATTAAATTCTAAGTGCTGTTGATAAAGAACGAAAAGTGCGGGGTAAGGAAGTTCTAGTGTAACACAGTTTTCCAATGCTTCAATTGCTTCAAAACTTTTTTGCTGACTATAAAAGCTGTAAACAGAAATAGCTAGTTCTCCTTCGGTAAGCAACCAGGAGGTGTGTTCCTCCCCCTCATCATTCAAGTAATAGATCCTCACACAACCTTTCAATATAAAATATATTGATTGATTTATTTCATTGAATTCAAGTAGATGTGCTTTTTTATTAAATGTAGTAATCTTACTATGTTGTCGTATACCATTCTCAAGCTCTTCACTCATTGGATAAATACTATTAAAGATATGAAGAATTTGATCGTGTGCTTGGTCAAGATCAGTTTTTGTCATTTTAAATATTAAGATTTATAAATACTACGATTCAACTATGGCAATACATTTTAAATATAGTGAAAGAAATTGCGAATGAGAAAAATTAAGACGTAATTAATGATATAGAAAATGATGTAAGCTACTCTACTGTCAGGAATACGACTGCTGTTACAGATAGGTCAACTGCAGAGAAATAATAAACATTTGCCGAAACCTTCCAAGATTAAGGTCGAATAAGAGATGAATATTCTACAAAAAAAACCGCTTGGTCATCCAAGCGGTTCTATATATTTTAAAAATATGTTCTATTTCAGTTTTTCGATCTCTTCTATGGAAAGTCCGGTACCCTTAGCAATATCTGCTACAGGTAAACCCATTTTCTTAAATTCTAATGCAATAGCACGCTTTTCAGCCTTAAGCTTAGCACGCTCTTCTAAACGACCCTTCTCAATGCCTTCTTTTTCTGCCTTATCTAATAGATATTCTTGAGTGCCCATTATATTACTCCTTCCTAATTTTTTTTTAATTTCTGACTCAAATATAGTTAAACTCCCCTGATTTTCAAAGCCTACGTAATACGTTAAAAAATTATAGAGACCCTGACGCGTACTCTTATCCATTTTACGACTCATCATCTGTTCATAAAGATCATGCTTAATATCTTTCAACTTATCATCACTGATATTTTTATTCGTGATAGCCAATAATGTAGTTAAAACTACGACTGAAAAGGGATTACTATTTGAACGTAATGCTACCTCATCTTGATGTAAAACCTTATAACTATTAAAGCGGTAATGGAGAATGGTGCCCATGAACTCCTTAATATAAGCAGATGGGTGGTAACTTCGGTTATCGTCAGTAAGGATAGCAATGGCAGAAATTGGAACTTGATACTTATCGGATATCTTATAGTAATATCGAAACATGCGCTCTGCAAGATCTCCCTTGCCTCGACTGGACTGCACCTCAATATGGCATAGCACAAACTGCTCACCGCCGTCTTTCAAATAGACTTTGACCAACTTATCTACGAAACGCACTCCCTTGCTGTTGGGCTCTGGAGGAAATAAAGATTCAAACTCTTTATCTAAATAATCAAAAGGTTTACTCAGATCGAATATACCTGCTGCATCTTCAAAGAAAAACTCTAAAAAATGTGCAAAAGTCTGTTCTAAAATAGACTTCCATAGCTGATCATCAACGCGGCTGCAAGATTTACTCATAATAAACTATTTATAATAAGGTTACTATAGTAAAGATACAAAATAAAGAATAGTAAAACTAATATTTTTAGTAATCAAGTTTAATTACTTACTAATTTGTACCACACAAAATGATCCTACAAAAGTAATTTGATAACTATCATTTCTTTTAGACTCCTGACATAAAGCGTCACTTTTCAAGTATAAATTTGCGTCATTAATTAATTTTTAAAAGAAAACGTTTGGAGTGGGAAATAAGAAAGGCCTTCTGCTTCAAGGCAGAGGGCCTTTTTTGAATAGCTCTGGTAAACTACGTGACTACTTATCAAAAAAATTCAAATTTAGCTGTGCTATTTTAAATTTCAGATTAAACATAATTCTCTGGATCCTATGGTTTACATCATACTTCTGGCCTCATCTGCGGAAATAATAATACTTCTTGTATGGTCGTTTGGCCGGTAAGTAACATGGTTAATCTATCCATACCAATACCCATCCCAGATGTGGGAGGCATACCATATTCTAATGCACGTAGAAAATCTTGGTCAATGTACATAGCCTCATCATCGCCTTTTTTCTGAAGCTGAAGTTGTTCTTCAAATCTTAAGCGCTGCTCGATCGGATCGTTTAATTCTGAATAAGCATTACATAATTCTACTCCATTGACGATAAGCTCAAATCTCTCTGTTAATGTGGCATCATCACGATGACTTTTGCATAGTGGCGACATCGCTACGGGATAATCAATGATAAAGGTCGGTTGCACGTATTTCTTTTCACTGGTTTTTCCAAAAATTTCATCTATTAGTTTGCCTTTACCCATACTTTCATCTTGATCGATATCGAAGGCAATACAAGTACGACGTAATTCTTCTTCGGTCATATTACTGATATCCACACCCGTATTTTCTTGTATGGCACCAGCCATGGTTACTCGTCGATAAGGTGCTTTAAAATCGATAACAGTATCTCCCACCAATACTTCAGTTGTACCCAAAACCTCAAGACATATCCTTTCCAATAGTTGCTCTGTGAATGCCATCATCCAGTTGTAATCTTTATAGGGGACATAAATCTCCATGACGGTAAATTCGGGATTATGGGTACGGTCCATACCCTCATTGCGAAAATTACGTGAAAACTCAAATACACCATCAAATCCGCCGACAATCAATCTTTTTAAGTACAATTCATTAGCAATACGCAGATATAAGGGTATATTTAATGCTTCATGATGAGAAACAAAAGGCCTTGCACTTGCACCACCAGGGATGGACTGAAGAACTGGTGTATCAACTTCTACATAACCTTTCGTAATGAAAAACTGGCGCATTGACTGAAAGATTTTCGTTCTTTTAAGGAAAACTTCTTTGACTCCCTGGTTAACAATAAGATCAACATAACGTTGACGGTAACGCTGTTCAGGATCAAGAAATGCGTCATATGCAACGCCCTCTTTATGTTTTACAACGGGTAAAGGACGTAGTGATTTTGAAAGAATCTGCAACTTTTCTACATGAATGGAGATCTCACCAGTTTTGGTGCTGAACACATTTCCCTCAACACCAATAATATCGCCTAGATCCAATAGTTTTTTGAACACGATGTTATATAAATCTTTATTTTCACCTGTGCAGATATCATCACGGCTGATGTAAAGCTGAATGCGACCGTACGGATCCTGCAGTTCTACAAATGCGGCCTTTCCCATCATACGACGGCTCATGATACGGCCAGCAATAGTGACTTGTTTAACCTCATCTTTTTTAAAACTCTGTTTGATATCGGATGTCGTAGCGTTTATCTTAAATTCTGCGGCTGGATAAGGATTTATCCCCATTTCTCGTAATTGTTCGAGATTCCCACGACGAATTACTTCCTGTTCGTTCAATTCCATATTTTACTTTCATTATGCTATATTTCTCTTCTGATAGTGAAGAAATATATAAAACACAAAAATCTCAAATCAATACGGTAATGGGTGTGAATTAACAGGACATTATTGGTAATAATCGAAAGCATTTGAACACTTGGAGTTAAAAATCATAAATTCTGATATGCTTTGGGAGTTTGTCCGGTACGTGCTTTGAAAAATTTACCGAATGTGGATTGGTCGTAAAAATTAAGAGCGTCGGATATCTGCTGTACAGATTGCTGTGAGTGTTGCAGCATAATCTTTGCTTCAACCAATAAAGCATCAGCAATCCAATCTTTAGTTCCTTTACCTGTAAGCTGTTTTAATACCGAAGCTAAATACTGGGGTGTGATATGTAGCTTATCAGCGTAAAACGATACATGGTGCTGATGGATGACATCTTCTTTCAATAATGTTAAGAATTTATGAAAAATAATATCCTGCCTGGTTAAATTACTTTGTTTTACCTGATGTTCATGATGATTTATCATCATGTTTTCGGCCTCGATTACATATTCTAGCAAGAGTGCATTAATGATATCTTTCTTGAAATGATGTATGGCCGGCATTCGGTGCTCTAGTCTTTCATGACAAGAAGCTAGTACCTTAAATTCCTCCTCTGAAAAATGGATAACAGGATCTTTACGGATATTTAAAAAACTAGTTTTTAGCACATCGTTTCTTGACCTGTTCATTGTCTCAAAATATGCCTGTTCTACAAAAATAAGTCGATATCGGGTATCTGGGCTACCTGATATGCTTTGATAGATATGCTCGGGTAGGATAAGAAGAAAATCTTGTTTGGATAAATGATGAATGCTATAATCGAGCTCAATACGCATAGTGCCTTGTTCAACGAGCACGAACATAAAAAAAGATGTTCTTATGGGAAACATGCGAGTAATATGCAAATCACGAATACCTACATCTGCGACCAGAATACTCTCTTCAAAATCGTAAATAGCTTCTTGATTGAAACGAAGAATATCTTTGAAATTTACTATCGATATATTTACCATAATCACATCATTATTACACTACAAATTAATAAAAATATTCGTTATTTACCAACTAATAATAAATACCATTTGTTTTTCTTTTCATATCGTGCTACAATTGTCTTAGGTAAAACAGATGAGAGAAGATTGTTATTCGAAAGGTTCCAGAAGTGTGGATAAGGAGAAGATATAGTGAGAAGGTCTTGCTTGGAGCTCATTCTTGAATACCATGACTGGACAGTAAAAATGGAAAAGTCTCCAGCACCAATGAAAGAGACCTTGTATAACTGACATAGCGATATTGATTATAACACAGTCTTGTTGTTGTAGAAATTTGACCGATGATTTGCTCATAGAATTATCAAGAAACTAAAAGCTGTAATCACTTTTGAATCCGACTTTATAAAATCCTAAATATTATCCAGATGTTAAACGCTTGTTATCGGGCAACACAGCTAAGGATCTTAAAAAGAAAAGCCACATCTCACGATGTGGCTTTAACTAAACATATGCATTCAAACTTAACTTACTTATACGTGTTGATAGATTGAGATACTTTCCAGTTGCCACCATCATTGACCAAGGTGATTAAATCGGTCTTAGTAAATCCTTCAAATTGTTGGGTCACTTTTGCAACCATATAGTCACTGGACTGCTCAACGATTGTGGTGCTTGTTTTACAGTTCAACTGCTCGCCTTTTTGCTTTTTCAAGAATGAAATTACTTCTGAACGGCTGTTCGTCTTATCTTCTGATGCATGAACTTTCTGTTTAAAATCTGAAGTGAACAACTGCTCTACTCCTGCCGACTGTCCCTCTGTCATAACCGCTACGTAATGATCAATGGCTAGATCTGCTGTGGGTAGCTTGACCACTGCTTTTTTGGAGTTGTCTCCTGTTGGTTTGCCTGCTGCCATCGTGAATGTTGATACTGCGATCAAGGCTGCTGCTGCGAATATTTTTGCTAAAGTGTTCATAATGTCTTTATGTTATATTGTTAGTTTATTGTTCTTAGTTGTTCTTAATTGTTGATTCAAAAGTAGGGTGTTAATCGTCCCTTGCCTATGGCAATTAGACTAAACCAATTAAAAACTCGGTAAATGGTGGAAATGGCTAGGTGAAGTGGTTGAACCTGGAATGGGGTTATTCTGCTGTAGCCCATTTGTCAATAACAAAGACATAAAAAAACCGCTTGGTCATCCCAAACGGTTCTGTATTTTAGAACGATGTTCTACTTCAGTTTTTCGATCTTTTCGATAGTAAATTAACCTTGTCGTTTTTTTAAATTCTGTTTCTTAACCGTCCACTACCGAACAAATTTCGTCCGAAATTGAACATCTACAGATAAAATAAAAACATAATTACCTGATATTATGACAGATAAACAAATGGCACATGAGTTGAAATAGTCGTAAATATAAAAATCTCGAATTTTAATGACCATCAATGAAAAAATCAGCTTTAATCATAACTTTCCTGTCCTTGACAATTTCGTGCTTTAGTCAAAAATCAAACCGTTCGGAAACCGAATTAACACAAAAAATAGACAATTATATAAAAGAGATAATTGACATTAACGAAATACCGGGTACAGCTCTTGCTGCTATAAAAGACGGAAAGGTGATTTTCGAAATGTATTATGGGAAAAGTTCGTTAGCTGAAAATTTGAACATATCTGAAAATAGTATTTTTAGATTGTATTCCACAACCAAGATAATGACAACAGTTAGTGTTTTTCAACTTATAGAGAGAAACCAGCTATCATTAGACGACAAAATTTCTAAATATTTGGACAATCTTCCGACAAGATGGCAAGATGTTAGAGTCAAAAATCTATTAACGCATTCATCGGGCCTGCCGGATATTGTAAAGTTTGACGATATTCCGTATGTTTTGGAAGAAACCGAAAAATGGAACCGTTTATACAAAAAGCCTATTGAATTTGAAATTGGAAATCATTTCAGTTACAATCAAACCAACTATTGCCTGCTTACAAAAATAATTGAAGAAATAACCGGAGCAACATTTGAAGATTATGTGCTGAATGGTCAATTCCCTACTGTAGAAAAAGGTATAGTTTTTTCAGCAAACTCCTCAGAATTTATTCCTGATAGAGTTGACCATCATCGCTTTGATTTTAAAACTGAGAAATACAATCGATTTAATGCTGATCATGGCAAGATTCATAATTCTGGGAGTGGATTAAATATTACACTAAAGGAATTTATCGCTTGGAATGAAAGACTGGACAAAAATATACTTCTAAGCCCTGCTACAAAAAATGCAATGTGGAGCCCCTTTCAGTTTAAAGACACAACAAACAGTTTTCTGTATGGGTGGGATACTTATGAAACAAACAAGATAAAATCATTTGGGTTCAGTGGTGGAAATATGACGGCTTTTAGAAAATTCATTGATAATGATCTGACTATTATTTTTCTATCAAATGGATATAAAAACTATAATGTGGAAGGACAAGTTATAGATCACATCGCAGGAATAATTGATGAAAACCTAAGGGATAGTAATTTACTGGCAGATGAAAAAATAACAGCTGATTTTTATAAAGTCGACATTGAAAAAGCAATACAAAACTATTATTCGGTAAAAAACCAATATCCCACAAGAAACTTCGAAAACAGATTACTTTCGATCGGATATAATCTCATGAATAATCAGAATTTGAAAAATGCGATCAAAGTATTTGAATTGAATCTGAAGGAAAACCCAAATTCTGCGAATGCTTATGATTGTATGGCTGAAGCATATTTTACAAACGAGCAATTTGAGTTAGCAAGACAGAACTATCAGAAGTCACTTGATTTGTATCCCCAGAATACAAATGCGAAAGATATGATCAATAAAATTGATAAAATAATGAAAAAATAATCGGTTTATTCTGGAATTAAAATTCGATAATCAGAAAAATGAGATATCGGGCTTTATATAAAGTTCTGCTCGACTTGCTGTCAACATTCTGTATGGCTACTATACCTCTTTTATCTACATTAGCCTCTAAATAAGAAATCATCAAGCTGATTTTATTTGTAAGTAGACTGCGTGTTTAGTAGTTTAGAGTTTGGAATATCCAAAATGAAAAAAATATTCTTATTCGTGCTTCTGTCGTCCTTTGGACTAAGTTTAACATATATCCAACACACTAACAATCAATACAGTATTACAGACAAACTGCCGAAAGTAATTTATAAAAATCTTAAAGATAGAGGTTTTAGGCAAGCTATATTCAAGTGAAACTGGACTAACGCTGAAGACCGATAGTATAAAGACGGTAGAATTGTACTGGCATAAGCATGGGTGGTTATGGAAAATAAATCGTTGTCCTGGATTTCCCTGATACCTTTGCGGCTATTGTACCATTGTGCGGTGGAATTAACGATAGTGATACGACGAGAGTATGCAATCTTAGTAAGACACCGATCTGGACATTTCATGGTACTGCTGACGATCAAATCTCTATCCATGAAACAGAACGAATTGTCAATGGCTTGAGAAAATGTAATGAAAAAATAAAATTTACCAAACTAAAAAATAGAGGTCATGGGATTGAAGATTTATATGAAACTAAACCGGAAATATATGAATGGTTGCTTAATAACAAAAAGTGGCTATTGAAGTTGCTAACTCTGTGCACCGACGAAGTTGGATATCTGTAAATTTGTTACTTTTTGAAATCGGCTTTCTGGATATTATGGGTTATTTAGGGACGTTCATCTCGATTTTTAATGCTAGTTCACCAAGGTTAGCAACATTCGTATTGCTCAGAATAATAATCGTAGTGGTCTTATTCAAAAATTTCATCCATACTGCGTTAATACCCATTATTTGTCCATATCTCTCCATTCGTCTTTCATCTCCTAGACCTTTAATCCATACCCCATAACCATAATCATCAAGTCCGGGAGTAAGCATTGAATCAAGGCTTCTTTTATTTATTAATTTTAGCCCATACAAGGCATTTGAGAATTTCAGTAGATCTGAAGGTGAACAATACATTGCGCCAGCGGCATACCAGTTTTCTATAAACATAGGTAAACTATTAATGAAAATAACTGAATTTTTGTCCTTAAAATAAGTACTTGCTAGATTTTTTATTATATCTTTTTCGTGCATCACGCCCGAATTGTGCATGTCCAAAGGTCTTAATATCTTTTCATACAGCACCTCTTCATAAGTTTTGCGATAGATCTTTTCAATGATTTTACCTAAAATAATGTAATCTGCATTATTGTAAGTGAACTTCGTGCCCGGTTTATTTGCAAGAGGTTTATCCCAAAAACTTTTTAAAATCTGATCTGAAGTGTACGGAGTCTGAAATATGCCCAGACCATATTTCATCGCATTATCTACACTTGAAACGGTATCAATGAGCACAACTCCCGAATTATGGTTAAGCAGCTGATGTAAGGTAACTTTTAAACTTACTTTATCTGGATATTCAGGCAAATAAGTCTTAAAAGGTTTATTTAACTCCAGCTTTCCCTGCTCTACCAGTTGAAGGATCAGGACTGCTGTAAAAGCCTTTGTTATCGATGCAATATTGTAGATAGTTTCATTGTTTATTGCAACATCAAATCTTCGATCCGCTATACCAAAGCTCTCATGGTAGATTATAGCAGAATCCTGTTGAACTAGTATAGTTCCGTCAAAACCATTCTTCGTTACATAAGATTGAATAAAGGATTGCAGAGAGTCCTGTTGTGCTATTGAGTTGTAATGGAATATTATCGTTAAAATAAAAATAATCAGATATTTCATTTTGGTTTTCATGTATATTGGATATAAAGCATTCATTCTTGTTTCGAATTAATATTTCGCATGATAATTATCAATAGATTTGCCAAACAATCAATTAGCTTTTAATGAGCATCTTACATAGATTCGTAATGTCCGATATCGAACGATTAATGTTAGATAGTGGACATTAGTGATATAGATCTATTAATTTATTCAAAGCTACTTTACTATATAAAAAGACATTAAAAACTCCGGAATACCATATACAATAATTCGTTCAACACAGTTTTATAAGCATACCGATGCGATCATTGCCGTTCAGGGACAGGGTGACGAGGTATTTGTTTAAAAAATCGACTACCAGCCTATTGCGCTGGAAGATGTGACAGATTATATTGTTAAGTTTGCACTCGAAGAGCCTAAAAACGGGACTGTCGAGATTGCGAGCCCTACAAAAGCAAATATGGATGATTTTGTCACAAAATATATCGAGATAGCCGGAAAGCCCATAAAGGTTGTTTTTGATGACGACAGCAAATACATGCATATTGTTGTTCCTAGATCACTGCTCGTTCCTACTGAAGAATATAATGCAGACAAGATTCATTTTGAGGAATGGGCACTGGTAAGTTAAAAACGTTAAAAATGATCACTTCGCTAAATGCTCTTTCGTAGTTCTTTTATCCTTTAATGCAGGTCGTTGTCGACTTCCATTTATTGTTGATCACTATCGAGGATCAGCCTTTGAATATTGTCCAAAGTAAGTTGTTTCCTTTTAAATACTAGCAAACTCGATTATCCTGCAAAATCTATTTCAATAATAATTACTCTTCCCGCTATTCAATCCCGGGATACATTTTTCCTGTTAATAAGTAAAATTGCAGTATTTCTAAACCCTCTTTATTATCAACAAGCAATGCCGTAGGAAATTCATCAATTTGTCAATATAAAGTCTTTCAATTCATTAGTTGTGCCTTTCAAATTATGCGTAGCGAAACCCGCATCGCCATTGAATCGGAGATATATTGCAAATGAATGAGTTGAATTTCTTAATAATATAATTGTAGTTTCATCATGTCCACTAAGGGTGTATATCAATAGAAAGTGCTGGAATTACTTCAAGCTTCCAGCACTCATAATCCAAAAAAGTCCCAATTATAAAACCATTCCACCGTCCATAAGGATTTCCGTTCCGGTCATGAAACTTGCCACATTGTTATCTGACAGATAAATAACAGCTTTGGCAACATCTTCCGCAGTTCCCATTTTTTGCAAGGGGATTCCGCTGATTAACCATTCATCAAGACCTTCCAATGTTTTTTCGTCCAATCCTGCTTTGGTCATAATCTCCGTTTTTGTAGGCCCTGGGCTTACTAAATTTACTCTGATTTTTCTTGGTGCTAATTCTGCAGCAGCGGTTTTTGCAATGGAATTCAATGCTGCTTTGCTTGCCTGATAAATCGAACTATTTGCTTTAGAGGTGGTCGCAACGTTGGATGAAAGGAATACCACTGAAGCACCAGCGTTCAACAGGGGAATAAATTTGCTTAAGGTAAAATAAGCTCCTTTGAAATTAATACCCATTACATTATCAAAATTTTCGGCACTCATATTTTCGATCGGACCTAAAGTTCCGGTGACTCCTGCATTAATAAACAGAATGTCAACTTTTCCAAATTGCTTTTCAACTTCGGTTTTGAAATGATCAATGTCATCCAATTTTCCCTGATCCGCCACAAAAGAAATAGCTCCTAATTCTTCGGCAGCCTTTTCAATGGCTTCTCTTCGTCTTCCGGTAATAATTACTTGTGCTCCTTCTGCGATTAATTCTTTTGCGGTTGCATATCCTATTCCGCTGTTTCCACCTGTTACGACGGCTAATTTGTTATTAAACTTTTTCATTTCTTTGATTTTTTTTCACAAAGTTATAGGGCAAATGGTATACTTTTGTTATCAGTATAACCAAGTATATCAGTATCATCAATTATATCATTTAACTTTGTAACCATGGAAAGAGATCAGACAGAAGAACTTAGAGCGTTGCAGGACACCCTTTATTTCATTGGAGGAAAGTGGAGAATTCCTGTCATTAATTCGCTTTGCAACGGCAACCGACGTTTTCGCGAAATCGAAAGAAGTATCCCCGGGATTACTACAAGAATGCTTTCAAAGGAACTGAAAGATATGGAATTAAATAAGTTGGTTAAACGAACTGTTTATCCCGATACTCCTGTTTTAATTGAATATGGACCCACTGAATATTGCAGGACTTTCGGGAATATTATTTCGGAAATGATTATTTGGGGTAGAGAACATCGAAAAATGATTGTGGAAGATAAGGTTTAGAATCGTATTATTTGTGCTGCAATTGTTAAGCTAAAAAGCCGCTGATAGTAGTTCATATGAAATAAATGATTTGAAAGTTCTTAAAGGATTTAATTTATATTTTATTTTCCATTAAACTGCTTTTGAAAATCAAGTCTGCAAGCGACTGTTTGAAATTAATCTCTTGTAAGGCTAACTTTTTCATAGTTCAAAATTATCTACTTTTTTGTGTGAAAACTTCAGCGTATAATTTATCTCTCCTACTTTTTTTGTTGCAATTCGTGTTTGATTAAGGTCAAGTCGATAATCTTTGAAACAGGTTTTGATACTGCTAACCGCTTTTTCAATGTCTACAACCTTACAAAAAATATTTAATTTCTTTTGACCCATATCAAAACCATCCACATCGCCTACTCCATTCCAGCCTAGATGGTCTTTTAGATATTCTTGCACCTTGTCTTTAAGCCATAAATCTCTTTTATTTCCTAATTCACTCTTTAAGGGAAACTGAACAACAACCCAATGATGATTGTCTTCATCGATTTGATAATAGCCATTACTTTCACAGTCTTTACAGAAATTATGTACAAAATCGTCATTTGCATTTTTCGTTTCAATCGGTGTCTCTTCTACTTTTCCTTTATAACCAACTTTTCCATAGTGAACAATGGCTACTTTTCTCTTTTCGTCAAGCCAAGTTTCTTTGTAAAGTAGTTGTTCTTTATCGTCAGTTTTATAATATTTTATCATGGTAAGTTCACCGAAACTGTAACAAACAAAGGACGAATAAAATGTAAAAATGCCACAAAAAAACCGCTTGGTCATCCCAAACGGTTCTGTATATTTTAGAACACTGTTCTACTTCAGTTTTTCGATTTTAAAGTTTGTTAATAACCTCCAAAGATATGCCTAAACTCTTTGAAATAATTTCATCGCTTACACCAGATTTCTTTAACTCTCTTGCTGAAGCGATTTTCTCAGCATAGGCTTTAGCCTCGGCTTTTTTCTGACCTTCTTTCTGGCCCTCTTTTTTTGCGTATGCCAACGTGTTGGTATAATCGCGTTTACGATCTAAGCTGGATATGTAAGACATCTGTTCCTCAGGCGTTAGTTTTGCCAGTTCTCCTAGTTCAAAGATACGGGAGAATATTCTTTTATCCAAATAGTTAGGTAGCTTATCGATTTTATCCAAGTGCTTCATAAGATACATCCATTGATCCAGAATCGTCGGTAAATCGGCTTTAGCTTTATTAAAATTAGGTAATACAAGCATCTTGTAACTCAACTTAGGATATAGCACCTCCTGATCGAATTCGTCAATAATCTTACCACTATAAAAGTACTTATCACTATTGGCAACATCCAAACGAAAGCCTAAAACAGCGATAAAATAAATTGGCGGTAACTCATAATTATCTCCTTTCTTTCCTTTTTTAGCTAGACGACTAATGGTCCTAGAGGTGTAACCCACCGCACGATCAAAAAAGAAATCCTGATTCTGCAATTGCATCTCTACTAGAAAAACTTCTCCACCTACACCAACACATCGCAAATCAAAAATAACTTTGCGCTCATTAGGTTCATCGCCATCTTCCTCCACATTGCTATAGGTAAGATCCTCTACAACATGTTCGCCTTCTAAAATACTATTCAGAAAATTAATTAGGTTACCCTTATTCTCCTCTCGACCGAAATAAAATTTCCAACCGAAGTCACTTAAGATATCGATGTACTTCGAAAGGTTACTTATCTTTACACTCATAATGGTATATCATTGGTTATCAAGTAAAAATAAAAAACAAAACCTTTTAAACCAAATAATTTAGCAAAAAATACTAAATTATTTATCAAATCAAATATTTCTCTACTTACTGTTAAAAGAATAGGAAAAAACGTTTGTTGTTGGGTAAAATAGTTGTTAATACTAAAAAGAAAAGCCACATCTCTCGACGTGGCTTTGACTAAACATATGAAATTTACTTAACTTACTTATACGAGTTGATAGATTGAGAGACTTTCCAGTTCTCACCATCATTGACCAAGGTGATTAAATCGGTTTTGGTAAACCCTTCAAATTGTTGGGTTACTTTTGCCACCATGTAGTCACCTGACTGCTCAACAATGGTAGTGCTTGTTTTACAGTTCAACTGCTCTCCTTTTTGTTTTTTCAAGAAGGAGATAACTTCTGAACGGCTGTTGATCCTATCTGTTGAGGCATGTACTTTCTGTTTAAAATCTGATGTAAACAACTGCTCTACTCCTGCCGACTGCCCTTCGGTCATAACTGCAACGTAATGGTCAATGGCTAGATCTGCTGTGGATAGATTAACGACCGCTTTTTTAGAGTCATCTCCTGCTGGTTTGCCTGCTGCCATAGTGAATGTTGATAATGCGATCAAGGCTGCTGCTGCGAATGTTTTTGCTATAGTTTTCATAATATCTTTATGTTATATTGTTAGTTTATTGTTCTTAATTGTTGATTCAAAAGTAGGGGGTAAATCGTCCCTACCCTATCGCAATTAGACTAAACCAACTAAAAACTCGGTGAATGGTGGAAATGGGTAGGTGAAGTAGTTGAACTTTTTTTTAATTTAGTAAGTATTGTGATTAAAGGGAGAGTTTATCGAAACCAAATTATCTTTTGAAACATTCAGTAATATTGAAAAATGGAATTCAAATTGTAATTAGTAAATTCGTATAAGACACAAACATGTTAATGGATAGTCATTAAAGTTGAAAGACCTAAAGCAATATGATAAATGATCTCAAAATATTAGATGAATCTCCAGAATATACGTTAGGCCATGTTGATGAGAATATAATTTTAGTCAATAAAGGAGAAAAGAAAGCGATATGCATTGGAGATATGTATGGAAACCCGTATTGTGGATTGATCGTAAACAAAGTATGTATAATCGGAGGTGATCATCTTTTAATTTGGGATAATCATCAAATAACTAAATTGGACATGATAAGTAATATTGTCCAGATGCGCATTAAGAATGATGATATGATCGAGTTTTTAATTGATCCTTGGTCCAAGGAGGCATCAGTCTGGCAATTGAACCTAAAAAATAAGATCCCCTATAAAATAAGCTATTTTGAAAATCTTAAAAACATGCCATATACGGAAGAATACACTTGGTGAAAGCATTTATTAAAAAAGAAAATAAATGGATGCAGGACTTCACAAATATTCCTCTATTAAATAAGCTCCATTATCTCTAACTACTTTTAATAGACTTCAAAATAAAAATCGACTTTGATGGTAAAATACAATGAGCAAACAAAGAAATTTGAATAGCAATATTTCCTAATCCAAGTAATGTTCTTCCCCATTGACCATAATAGAAATTACCAAACCAAGCTTTCCTCTAGCCCAAACTTGTAATCCTATATGTGGATATTCATAAACATATTGAGGCACTTTTCCTTCTTCAAAATCCAGTTTATCCTCTTCAACATAGTCTTGGCCAACTAATACAGAAAAATGAGAGATCGATATTCCTATCAGATTAACACCATGGTATAATAACTCCTCATAACATCCGATAAAATCAATACGATTATCGCTGACAAATAATGTAATGGATGGATGGGAAATACTATAATTTAAGGATGGTGCCATATCTTCATTACTCATATCTACTAGATCGAATGGATAACTGCTTAAATATTGAGCAATAGGGCTACCGATCAAAAAATCACCGACTTGCTTAAATGGGAATAATAGGGGAATCATTTTATATTGATCTTATTTTGTCAACATCAGCATATTCCTTCCATCTAAAATGGGAATAAACAGTTTTGATGGTTCCAATCTTGGAAAATGCCATTTCAAAATAACCATCGTTTAATACTGTTTCTATGACTTGATGAATACTTTGGTAAGATAAGTCTTTTACAATAAGTATATCTGTTGACCAAAAGTATATCTCATTATTGGTGATCATAAGCTTTTGGATATTTTTTAATGTAAACAACGTGCCGAAATAAACGTCACCATTACTTAAAACAATATTGACATCAAGATTATCATCATAAATATCTGTTACTTGATACGGAGCAGGAAAAATAATCTTAAATGGCATGTTTTAATTTTTATATAAAACTGATAATAATGTCAGATAGTGGTAAAATCCGTAGCTATCTTGCCGGAAGATACTAATTAAATTTACCCTCATGTAAAAATTATTTTATTTTTATCTTTAACAAGAAGGTTATAACTAACTAAAAGAATTAGGAATATGAACCATCTGGTGCTTTTTAATAATAGCAAATCTAAAAGACTGAAATAATGAAAATTAAATACTTAAAGCGGGAATAGTTCGGTTAAAAGAAATTCGAATATAGAGATGGATGAACAAATCTTTTATTATATTAGTTTCGTTAAACAAAATATGAGCGGTAATTTTAGAATATGCCACAGCGAAACAAGAATGATAAATTTTCAAAATATAAAAACTTATTCAAGTGACTTCCCAGTGGCTTGGAGTTTTTTGTGGTCGCCAGAAGAAGCAAGTAATATACCGCAGGAACATAAAGACCAAATCTTCTTTCTTAATAGCGAAGCAAGCGAGTTTGTTGAAAACTATATCAACAGTTCGAAAATGATTACAGGCCCATTATGGAAACCACTTAATGAAAAATACTTTAAAAAAATTGAAGAATTTGAAGTAACAGAAAACTGTGAACATGAAATTAAAAAATGGCTTTATTCAAAACCTATTCCCTTCAACAAATTTGTATTTATTGACAGCGACAGAAGTGGACGATCTGTAACACTGACTTGGAAGATGGTAATTAAATATTGGAAAGGATTATTTTTTGCTGACGACTTAATAATATTTGATGAAACACTAAATTGGGGACTTTTTTATTTTCACGAAGACAGAATTTACTTTGGTTCAGACAAAATCTACGATAAGGAATTTGAGTATGAAAAAACAAGAGAACGTAACGAATTGAAACATAAATTTTTCAATAAAGATAATCTTATCTTTAACAATGATGATAAGAAGAAATCTATAAGAGATTTTAAACAAAAATACAACACAGACCGAATTGAATAAAAATACCGCTAACATCAGTTTGGCAAAATGGTAGTTTTAGTGCTAAGTTCAGTTCTTCAATTGAAAAATTGTATCCATCTGAAGTTTTGTGCTTCGATTTCCGACATTTCGCCAAGCTGAAAAACGTTATGTACTATTTGAAAACGACACCCTACAACAAATGAAACTGTTTGACAAAATATTCAAGTCCAACAAGACAGCACCAGCCGATTTGACAACGATAACAAGGACAGAAGTTATTGAAGGATTTTCTATTCCAGGAATTATACACAATATGCAATATCATTTTACTGCCTTGCAAGTGTATAGTGACGGACTTATTTCTTGTTGGGAAATGGTTGACTTATCAATTTTCAAAGACAAGTTAAATGAAGGTTGGGTCGTCACTTCAATTCCGGACGGAGAAGTAATTTCTATTTACGGTTTAGGTCATTGGAATATTGAACAAGGCGAGTGGAAACACACTAAAGAAACCCTGTATAATTATGTTTATTCACTGGTAAAACAACTTAATCCGAAACTTGAAAATTTACACAACTATCATGGCGATAGTTCCAAAATGGTAGGTAAAGTAAATGTTGCAAAACATTTTTTGCCTACACCAAAACCTTATCATTTTGACGACCCGAAATCCTTTCTTCCTAAAAGGATTAATGGAGAAAAATTTGATTTCTTCTACAGAAATGAAGACAATAAAACTTATTTGGCAGAATTATCTATTTAGAAGAGTGGCAACATCGAGATAACGAATTTACCAAAAAAGAAAATCTACAAATTTGAAGACTTAGATATGCTTATTGAAAATGAAACACTAACAACAGATTTGAAAATTGGAGAAATCGTTACAATTTTGAATTTAGGTTCTTTTAAGGTTGTTTCGGGGTGTGGCGCCGACATTAAATCTAAAGTGAGCGAGTTGAATGACAAGTTCAATGAACTAAATGGCAGAGAAAATAGTATTGCCAAATGTGCGAGAATATTTGACGAATACAAACAAAATCCAACAAAAAAATTACGAGATGAATTAAAATATGCATATGAAGCAGTTCCAGAACATCAAAGAATTTTCGTTGGGACAATGGACACGAAGGACTATGAAGTTCGTCAAGTAATTTTTGGCGACATTGTTAAAAAGGAATGGGAAGACGATTACGGTTATGAATATCCGTATGACGATATGCCCAAACCAAGTGATGAATAACAATAAAAACAGCACATAACAAGGTGTTGTGAACTAGTAGTTTGTAGGCACATAGTATTTGATCTTTAGACTTCCCTTTTTTGCTAGATAAGCCTGAAACTGAACTGCAACTTTTGGATTGTACCAATCAACTTTCAGTTCCTTTTTAATATCTCCGCCAGCGATTGAGGTTCCATGTACTTTTATTGAGTCATCTGTATGTCCATCAATTTCAAGAATCAAAGTAGTGGCATCACTTACATTAGTTTCTGCAACAAACAGGGTGTCTTTACGCATATCTGATAATTGCCAATCACCACGGTTCTTAGTATTGCACGAGACAAAGATTGCTGTTAGAATAGCTGTTAAAACTAGTGCAAAATTGAATTTCTTATAAAAAATATAATGAAAGATATAATGATTAATGAACTTAAAATTTCTTAATTCTTTCAAAAATCTTATCATAATACCTGAAATTAATATTTGATCACTTTCCTGTTGTTAAATAATTATTTTTGATAATGGTATCTTTACTGGTAAAGATGCGATATCTTTACGCACTTTAATTACGATATTATCGTTCTCAATCGCAATGGATTTATACATCTCAAGGAAGATTTCCACTCCTTTTTCCGTTTTATCTAACACCTCTTCAAAAATTAAGTTTTCAGAACTTTGTAACGTGAATTTTGCAACCATTCCATCCTTTTGAAATAAAATCCAAATAGAAGCTCTCACTTCTTTTCCATCTATTGGGATGAATACATCAATCACTCTAAAATCAGGATTCAATTCTATTTCTAATCCTTTTTTGTAAGCATAATTGGCAGATTCTAATAGTTTTGGGTTTTTATTACTCTTAGCCGCTTCAATCAAATATTTATGGGCTTTTTCCCACACAAAATTATACTGTTCCTCATAACTAAAACTTTCAAATACGTGCAAATCAAATACCCCGTAGTATCTTAAATGTCCATTGTAATAATAGGGTGCTTCTTTAGGAAGAATTGGGTAAAGTTTAAAAGTATTTTTTGTCAAAAAATCAATATTAATAAATTTAATTTTTTTTCCGTCATACTTTTCATTTAGAAGTCTGTTTAATAAAAAACCTAAACCAAAAAAATCATTTGTAAGATTGATTAATTGTTCATCTCCATCTTTAAACCAAAATAATGTTCTACCAATCTTCATATGTACTAAAGTTTTATAAGCGATTTAACAGGTACGGCTGTGTTAAAATTATTTGGACAGGAAATTTTCTTACCCGGCAAAACGAAGTAGCTTTCCCGAGCTTTTAAAAATAGAGCGTCATTTTGAGCACACTCATAAAAAATATGATCAGTATCATATTCTTCCACAAGAATTTTTCCAGTAATTTTATCTATAGCCAAGGTATCTACTTCAAACTTGTAAAAATAAATGTAGTTTTCTGTTTCTTCGATTACTTTCAAACTGTTCATGTTGATTAACTCCTTCTGAAACCTTCACGCTTTGGATTTCTACTCTTAATTGTAATCTAATATAAAACTAAACTATCATCAATCGCTTCATTGTTATCATTTTCAATATATAGGTATCTGCCAACTTCATTATTACCTGCATACAACAGTTAACAGACCTCAATATTATACTCCTCGAAAACTCTTTTCGAAAATACAATTTTTATATCTTTCTCAATTACCACAATATCATCAAAAGGCATGCTTAATTCATCTTTCAAAAATTGATTTTCATCATTTCGAATACACTTTTCGAAGCTTTCTTTGGCTTTATGATATAGTAGCGATAAATGTGAGTCCGAATTTAAAAACTCCATGATCAATTAATTTTAAGCTTTGTAATAAATTGTATTATTTCTTATAACCCAATTTGATTTACCCCGTCTACCTTTATTAAAATAGTTATCGACTTACTGAGACAACATCCTCGCAATTTAAGGAGCATTGTAAAGTTTTTTACTTCTTAGCTCTCTTATTTATTTTTTAGTAATTCGTTTCACTCCCATAACCATAACAATTGCTAATATTAAACAAAGGATAACATCACTAAGAAGATAAATTATGTTAAACCATTTTAGATTTTCACAATTTTCACATTTCCCTCCTGTATCCTGAAAAAAAACAAAAGGAAAACCAATTCTCGTAATACCATCGTTTATACCGCTAAAATCTCCCAGAAGAATATTTAAACAAAAAAATTGGACACAAAATACGATAACAATCCAATTGAAAGTTTTTTTCTCAAAAATATTTTCCATAACTTTTAATCTTTATTTAAAGAACCACTAGAATATTTAGTGAAAATTGTGTTTATCTGATACTTAGTTATTTTAACTGATTTTTTAGTATTCAAAAACCCAGACTCTAGGTATTATTAATCCTTTATTCGGGGTTTGCTTCACCCCTTATTCGGAATGATCCTACTTAGGCGCAGAGTAGACATTTCACGAAGCCTTCGCCAACAAAAAACGGATATGGAGTGAATATGCCAAAAAAAACCGCTTGGCATCCCAAGCGGTTCTGTATATTTTAGAACACTCTTCTACTTCAGTTTTTCGATCTCTTCTATTGAAAGTCCGGTACCCTTAGCGATTTGCTCTAGAGGTAAACCCATCTCTTTAAACCTCAAAGCTGTTTCAATGGCTTTATTGTGTTCGCCTTCAGCTTTTCCTTCAGCAAGTCCTTCAGCTTTAGCTACTAATGATGCTTTTTTAGCTTCTTTTTTAGCTTCTTCCAATTGCTTTTCTAGTCCTTCAACTTGTTCCTGTTGGTACATCCGCACTGCTTCGGCATCCCATTTACGTTTTAAACTAATATCATACATAGTCCGTTCCTCCTTTGTCAATTTTGCGTAGCTGGCCAACTGAAAGAAGCGTTGAAATACTTCCGATTTCATAATCCTTGGCAAGGTCTTTAAAGTAGACATATTCTTGAGCATAAAGAATACTTTGTCCAGTTCGTCTTCAACCTCAGTTTCGCTTTTAACAAAGTTAATAATTTCTAAATAGATAAACCCCAAACCCTCGTAAAAAATTTGGCCTGAATCTCTATTACACAGGCAGGTATCGTGAAAATAGGTTTTATGATCACCTCCCGGCATATGAAAACCATCCATCAGGACAATGGTGTAAACCTCCGGAATGGCATAACCCCAGGCTTTGCGGTTTCCTTTGGGTGCTGTGTCTGAAATGACCTTGCTGGCATAGTACAGCATACGTTGTTTCAGGTTGGTATGTGTACTCGTCTGCATCTCGATGATGATATCTTCTCCTGTACTGATCTGGACTACAAGATCAAAGATAACTTTACCGATCTCTTCGGTTGCTCCGATACGCTCGGTATCCCGATAAGTAAGATCTGTGATGATCTTTCGACCACGAAAGATGATGTTGAGAAAGTTGATCAGGTTGACTTTGTCTCCGAATAACCGCTTGAATCCTTCATCGGTGGTCGGATCAATAAATACGGGTTCTGCATGTGCTACCATAATTTTAGGATTTACTTTAATAATTAATATAAACCAAATATGATAAAAACTAAAAATATTAGTCGGTTATTAAACGTTTGTAGTCGTTTGTAATCGTTTGTTGTCGGCTAGCACAACTTGGATCAATCTTTAGACATGCTATAGAAAAAAGAAAAGCCACATCTCACGATGTGGCTCTGACTAAACATATACATTCAAACTTAACTTACTTATACGTGTTGATGGATTGGGATACTTTCCAGTTACCACCGTCATTGACCAAAGTCACTAGATCGGTCTTGGTAAACCCTTGAAATTGTTGGGTTACTTTTGCCACCATGTAGTCACCCGACTGCTCAACAATGGTAGTGCTTGTTTTACAGTTCAACTGCTCTCCTTTTTGTTTTTTCAAGAAGGAGATAACTTCTGAACGAGTATTGATCCTATTTTTTGAGGCATGTACTTTCTGTTTAAAATCTGATGTAAACAACTGCTCTACTCCTGCCGACTGCCCTTCGGTCATAACTGCAACGTAATGGTCAATGGCTAGATCTGCTGTGGATAGATTAACGACCGCTTTTTTAGAGTCATCTCCTGCTAGTTTGCCTGCTGCCATAGTGAATGTTGATACTGCGATCAAGGCTGCTGCTGCGAATGTTTTTGCTATAGTTTTTTATCTAGATAATTTGTTATTTAAAGGTGATAAGGCTATCATGAGTATAAATTCTGCAACTAATTACCAATGTACTCATGATGGTTCATAATGTCTTTATGTTATATTGTTAGTTTATTGTTCTTAGTTGTTCTTAATTGTTGATTCAAAAGTAGGGTGTAATTCGTCCCTACCCTATGACAATTAGACTAAACCAACTAAAAACTCGGTGAATGGTGGAAATGGCTAGGTGAAGTGGTTGAACCTGGAATGGGGTTATTCTGCTGTCGTCCACTTGTCAATAACAAAGGCACAAAAAAAACCGCTTGGTGATCCCAAACGGTTCTGTATATTTTAGAACAATGTGCTATTTCAGTTTTTCGATCTCTTCTATGGAAAGTCCGGTATCCTTAGCAATTTGCTCTACAGGTACACCCATTCTCTTAAATTCTAATGCAATTGAAATAGCTTTTTGACGCTCACCTTTCTCGTTACAATGCTTCTATGCTTTATCCAATAAATAGCATAGAAATGAAAGAACTCTTGCTAAAAATTGTCATTCTGGGAGCAGATCTTAAAAAGAAATGCATAAACAAAGAATAATTATAAGAATTCAGACCAATCCAAAAAATGGTTTAAATATTTGTTTAATTTTGTTTTAGTTATCTTATAAAATTATAGCCAGATTATGAAAAAGGTGTTTACGGTCATCGTATGTTTAATCCATATTTCAATAGCATTTGCACAACAGTCTAAAGTTGAAAATATAGACAGTATCTCCAATTATTTCAAAGAAATTAAATATGTAACAAAACAAGGAGTAAAATTATGGAATAGAGATTTATATGGAAGTATTTTATTAGTTAATCCTGAAAATCGCCTACTATACAGTAATGAGCCTGATATTAAGAATACTTTAAAGCTACAAAAAGATATTTATGTTGGTACATTACCCGACAGCATTAATATTGCAAATACCTCAATGCAATGGAATGGCAAAACTTGGGCAATGATAATGCTTCCTCTGTCTAAAGATAGATATGACAGAATCAACTTATTAGCTCACGAGCTTTTTCATACAGTGCAGATTTCTTTGGGATTTACCCAATATAACAAAGAAAGTAACCATCTGGATCTGAAAGATGGAAGAATATATTTACGGTTGGAATTGGAAGCTCTCAAGAAAGCGATTCTTTCTAATACACAGAAAGAGCAAAGCAAGCATTTAACCAATGCCTTTATTTTTAGAAAGTATAGAAATGCTATTTTCCCCGAATCTTATGACACTGAAAATCAACTCGAACTTAACGAGGGTCTTGCAGAATATACAGGTTTTATGATTAGCAATAGAAATAAAGAAACGGCAAAACAGCATTTTGTCAATAGTGTAAATACTTTTATCAAAAATCCTACCTATGTGCGGTCTTTTGCTTATAATACTACTCCTATATATGGTAATTTTCTACGTAAAAAGGATAAATATTGGAATCAAAAAATATCTGCTGATAATAACCTAACAGATTTTTTTATTGAAAATTTAAATATTAAGATACCTACTGCTTTAAAAGCTACTGTTGTGAAAATTTTTAAAGAATATAACGGCGAAGAAATTATTCAGGAAGAAGAAATAAGAGAGGCAAAAATAAAAATAAGAATAGCAGAATATAACTCTAAATTTATAGAGCAACCACATTTTGAAATAGGTTTTGAAAATATGAATATTTCTTTTGACCCACGCAATATACTTCCAATCGGTGATAAAGGAACAGTTTATCCGAATATGAGAGTAACAGATAACTGGGGGGTTCTTGAAGTAAATAATGGTGCTTTAATGTTCCCTAATTGGAATAAAATATCTATCAGTATTCCTACAAAAATAAATGGCCAATTAATAGAGGGAGACGGTTGGTCATTACAATTAAATAAAAATTATACGGTCATAAGAGATGAAACAAGCAGTAATTATATCCTTGTTAAAAATAAAAATACCTCCCGTTTGTAGTAGCTCCATATGGTAATCGCGTGCTATTGTCCAGCGCGTCTGAGGATAATAACAGACAAAGCCACATCTTACGATGTGGCTTTAACTAAACATATGATTTAACTTAACTTACTTATACGTGTTGATGGATTGAGATACTTTCCAGTTGCCTCCGTCATTGACCAAGGTGATTAGATCGGTCTTTGTAAAACCTTCAAATTGTTGGGCTACTTTTGCAATCATATAATCATTGGATTGCTCAACAATTGTAGTGCTTGTTTTACAATTTAACTGCTCGCCTTTTTGCTTTTTCAAGAATGAAATAACTTCTGAACGGCTGTTCGTTTTATCTGCTGATGCATGAACATTCTGTTTAAAATCTGAAGTGAACAACTGCTCTACTCCTGCCGACTGCCCCTCTGTCATAACCGCTACGTAATGATCAATGGCGAGATCTGCCGTTGATAGATTGATTACTGCTTTTTTAGCGTTTGATACCTCTGGTTTGCCTGCTGCCATCGTGAATGTTGATACGGCGATCAAAGCTGCTGCTGCGAATGTTTTTGCTAAAGTGTTCATAATTTCTTTATGTTATATTGTTAGTTTATTGTTCTTAGTTGTTGATT
Organism: Sphingobacterium anhuiense; assembly: GCF_042686355.1. Classification (NCBI taxonomy): domain Bacteria; kingdom Pseudomonadati; phylum Bacteroidota; class Sphingobacteriia; order Sphingobacteriales; family Sphingobacteriaceae; genus Sphingobacterium; species Sphingobacterium anhuiense. The sequence continues at coordinate 431,162 of NZ_JBHUPE010000004.1, read as the reverse complement.
CAAAAGTAGGGTGTAATTCGTCCCTACCCTATGGCAATTAGACTAAACCAACTAAAAACTCGGTGAATGGTGGAAATGGGTAGGTGAAAACAATCAACCCCTCTGCTGCTAACATTTATTAAGACCTAAAAATTATTCTTGATCTAATATCTTAAATCATTGATCAGTTTTTAGTAGATTTATGAAACTAATTACCTACATTATAAATTGATAAAATGAGTGCAAAAGTACCTTTGGTTAGACCAATATCATGGTTAGCGTTTCTAATCATCATCTTAGTATGGATTATTTTTATGGCTATATTTGTTGTATTATTCCAATTTAATGGCATTTATATCGGTTCTATTATTTTTTTTGTATTATCGATTTCCTTACAACAAATAATCCCCGCTAGTCAAAATAAGGGAATGAAAGCTATCAAAAAAAATGATTTCAAGACTGCATTAGAATATTTCAATAATAGTGTCGATTTTTTTACACGATATAATTGGGTAGATAAGTACCGCGCGATCACCCTACTGAGTACCGCAAAAATGTCTTACAGAGAAATGGCTCTTTGCAATATGGCTTTCTGCTATTCGCAAACGAATGAAGCTGAAAAAGCAAAGGATCTTTATGAACAAATCCTGAAAGAATATCCCAATAACGGTATTGCTTTTTACAGTTTAAATTCTATAAATACGTTCTCAAACAAAACTGACTAACTAGTACAAGAACAACATGAAATTCTTATAAGAATATTGAAGGAGGAGTAAAAGAACATGGAACAGCCTCTAAAAGAAATTTTCATCCTTGAATCAGATCAAAAATTTGATGAGGCATTTTCTCTTTACAAAACACTTCTAAAATCAGAACCGCTTAATTTTGAGTATTGGAAACATTACTTCTTTTTTCTTTGGTCAATGCTTGAGGATTTAGATGGAATTTTTTCAACCTTAGAAGACGAAGAGCTGCATAAAGAGTTAAAAAAAGAATTACAATATGGGCTTGATAATTTTGAACACATAGCTGAATTTAATCTTATTGCAGGTTATACAATTTCGATCTTTCCGCATGAATTTGGAGACTATGAAGAACTTGAAGAAGTAGGTAAAAATTTACTGAAAAAAGCTACTGAAATAAATCCTCAAAATTTAATTTTCAAAATGATTATGCTCGGTAGTTATGAGAAACCGACGCAAAAAGAAAAGCTCGAATATGAAGATTTGAAGCCAAAAGTAGCTAAACTTATTTTAGACCAATATTCGGAAAAGAAAGGGCTTTTAAATGAATACTTCGTACAGGTATTTGCAAGAAAATAAGACATTTGTAGATTTAGGGTTAGACAAAATTTACCGAAACTGCTTAATTTGAGATTTCCAACTTTATTAGCTGATGAATTGCTTCCTGTAAAATAGTAGAAATAACAATATACTCAAGCTTATTTTAACGAGCATCCAAGTTTCCAATTCTTGATTGGTTGCATACCATCCTAAAGCAAACTCTAAGCTAAAAACACAAAATAAGATCAGTAGTCTAGTCCACTTACTTTGTCGAAAAAACAATCTTACAGGAAGAAACAATAAGACTACTTCAAGTATTGGAAGAGAAAGCAACATAAATACCGCCAAGAAAAACCCTTCACAGTTAATCCTTCCAAAATCCCATTTGGAATTACCTTCTAAAAAAAGATAGATATAAAAAATTACCCATTTCACCGCGATATATGCACCGAATTTCGCAAATGCTCCCATATTGTTATATATGTTATAAAAGTTTATAAACTGCCCTTTAGTACTGCCGATCTCTTTAGTAACTTCTTAATTCGTTTCATCTGATATAAGGTTCGGATTTATGTTTTTTGTTGCTTTATCCTTGCAAAATGCATAGATATTAAAGTTTGTCAATGCAGGTCAAACTGGATTTGCAAATAAAATCAACAGTATAAGTTAAGCAGTTCTTTTTAAATTCTCATTTAGAGTATTCCGTTTCAATAGGGAATTGAAATTAATCTTTAAATAAGTCTTCCATAATTAAAAGTCCTACATTACCTAAAATCCCTTCGGGATCATCAATTACTATCTTTCCAAAAATATCTTTTTTTATAGTTGCCCTATTTCCATTACTGTCACTAGCATCATAATTTCCGAATATATCTTTTTTTAAGGATATACGATTACCCTTATCATCAGAAATTGTTTTTCCACCTAAAATATCAGTGCTTATTTTCTTATGATTTCCTTTGTCATCACGAATATTTATATTACCCATGATATCTTTTGATACTATCGTATTATTCCCTTTGTCGTCACGAATATTTACATTACCCATAATATCTTTTGATACTGTTGTACGATTCCCATTTTCGTCACTTATCTCTAAATTACCGATTGTATTTTTACTTACTGTGGTCTGAGTAGCATGATCTTTTATTACCACGATATTGCCTGAATAATCTTCCTTAATACGGATTTCAGAACCATTAGTCACTTTCGTAAGATTGCCAGAATAGTCTTGCTTGTATTTGATATTTTTAGACCACTGATCTGAAACAGTAATATTACCCCAGCTATCGGTTGAAATTTTTATATGGTCTTTATCTAAACCATCCGAAATTGCTGATTTTATAAGGTAGTTTTTCATATTATTACTCAGGGTATCAGCGCCGTAAGAAAATAGGTTATGTTCAGGACAGAGCTCAGCCTTTATTGCAGTGGTAGAAAATACCAATACAAAACTTAATATGATAAATAAACGATCCATATGTGTGTGATTTCTTATTAAATATACAATTTTTTGTGATTCTAAATTGAAGAGGAATAGATTGAAAAATTGATAAACCTTGTGCTAAGTAAGAGCAGATTGGATTTGAAAAGAAGGTATCTAAAACTAAATTGATTAAGTGTTTAAAGGACTCTCCTATTTACAGCATAATGAAGAAATTGATCAATGCTATAAAACAGAGTTTTATTGCATTGAAAGCAGTCAAAGTGCTCAAATCTAAAATAGATACCAAGATCTATTTTAGGTTTGGTGGTAGAAGAAAAATAACCTTGGCAGTTAAATAACAGACATGCCCCAAATGGGGTCTAAATTTTTGGGGCATGTTTAAAAGCTTATACCTTTTGACACTTTTTTATTGACATTATTATGCAATTGGCAACGGACTATCAATCTGTCAATAATTTGTCTACAGCTGTTACTAAATCATTCTTCTCACTAGGTCGTGGTGCTTTCATATTGACAAAATTACCGTTCTTATTCAATAATAGATAGGAAGGAAAGCTATTGATCCCCAGTCTGGTTTCTATCAGTTATTGCTGTTCATCTTCTAGGTTATAGTGGAATACATTTTTGCCTTCCAGTTTTTTAAGTTTGATAAAGTTTTGCCATGCAGCTTTTGGTGTTCTGTTTGCAAAATAGATAAACACAACATCTTTTCCCTCTAATGCCTTTTTTGCTGCTGGAGCATGTTCCATCTCTGCAACACATGGTCCACACCAGGTTCCCCAAAAATCAATGTATACAACTTTACCTTTATGCGGCGCTAGAATCTCTGCCAGTAATTTATCAGCATCTTTGGATGCTTTGAGATGCTCCGTTCTTTTTAAATTTTCTTCATATTGTAATGAAATATTTGCCAGCTTTGATAGTTTATCATTTTTTTCCTTAATCTCGTTAACAAAGTATGCATTGCTTATAGGACTAGTGATCTCAAACAATGTTTCTGCACTATATGGGACCGGTGTAGATTTAAAGTGTCTGATTATATTTTGTGTATGATAAAGATCCCGCAAATCTGGGCTTAAATTTTTGACATAATATTGCAAAGGATTTGTAACATAGAGGTTTAATAAAGTTCTTTCGTTGATGATCTCTTGATATTCATCAGCCATTAACATATACCTTTTCTGAATGGTCGAATCTTTCTGGATAAGCTCACTTAGTATTAGTTCATCTTGATTATCCCGGTTTCTATTACTGACTAACTTTGAATATAAGACTATATCTGGGCTAGGCGTTATTTTTTCATTAACGATCAGATAGTCAATTACCTCATTATGGTACACAGCAGCTTCATAAGTAGAGTCTGTTTCTTGTATATAGTTGATATAATCATTTAAGAATGTGCCGTTATCGTTAAGAAGACTTCTAGGTTTAAGATTATTATCGTAAAAATTTTCTTTAACTTTCGTCATATATAGTGTCGAAAATTGTTCCTTCGTCTTGCGGTCTAATGAATATTTCTTTTGCATGAGATCGAAGGCAATCTGATAATTTGAAGATTGTTCAATAAAATATTTGGCTCTGTCTGAAAGTGCTGGTTGTTTTTTAAAAAAAAGAGCGTCAACTTGTCTTAAACTATCTAATTTTTTCATTTCGTAAGTAAGAAATTCATCCCCCTTAAGTTTACGTTCATACATGTATTTTTCTCTAGCTATCGCTGATGTAATTCTAAATTCCTGTGAATAAGCATCTATAAAACGACTGTATGCTGTTAGTTCATTCTGAACACGAACATCTGCACCAGCAAATAACAATTGTTTGGTATCTAAATCATAAAAGAGCGTGTATTTTTTACCTGGCTCAAGTACAGTCTGTATAGTACTTCTTTGCCAATCTATATAAACTTGTGCGCTATTGGACATCGGTAGTTTAACTTCAAATCTTCCGAGACTATCCAGATCACTAAAATAATCTTCATTTTCTCCGCTTAGCCAGTTGCGAATACTGATTTTAAAGGGAGCATTTGATAGGTTATTTCTTAAATAACCAGTGACGACGGTCGTGTCTCTTTTTTTGAATTCTGTATCATTAAATAAACGATGATCAGGAGTGGTACTTGTCACAAGTGTTTCCTGTACAGGAAGTAATTTTGTAACTTTACTCTTGCCTGACTTTAGAAATAATGCGCCTTTTTCTTGCCTTGCTGTAAGAGTAATTTTATTATTGTTTCTTGAAATCAAGCCTAGCTTAATTTCGTCCTTCTGTTGGTCAACGCTACTGTAATCAAAAAAATCACCTTTAATGATCGCAAAATCTTCATAAAAACCATACTCCCAGTCGCTTGTCGTCGTGTTATACCAATTACCATACAGTGTAGATAGCAATTTATGGGGTCCTTCCTTATGATATAAAGCTGATTTGGCATTGTATACAATTTTAAGATTGTTTTGTGTTTTATTTAAATAGAACAGGCCATGTTGCTCATTATACTTAGCTAACATTCTGTATTCACCTGTTATAGGGTATTTTCCTAGCCACACAATATCCCAGGTTTTACCGTTGAAAAGTAGCTGATTATCTTTAATTTCTAATTTATCGTTACTCTTTTGACTAACCCATCCGGTAGCATATAGGGTATTTTGATTGATTTCTGTAGGTATAATATCCGGATCCGATTCAAAGTGTCTACAGGATAAAGTATCTTTTCGGTTGCTAAACGAAAACTTACTATTGTCGGAATTTAACGAATTTAATACCGTTAATGTGAGGCGATTTTGACCATTTACAAGATCGATATGTAGCTGATCACCTTGTGCTTTTATCTTTTCAACTTGATACAGTGTATAGTAGTATTCTACATAATCGTCACCGATATGAAAACCATTCCAGTCGCCAGGTTTATTTACATGGAATTGCCAGAATCCCTGTATGTTCTTGGGAACCTGTGAAAAGCTCGCAAAACCTACCAAGGTCAACAAGAATGTTAATGCTAATTTTTGCATAAAAAGGAAATAATTGGTTTACAGCATAAATTTACTAATCTTAAATCAAATTAATACTAGTGTTTATTAAATTTATAGCGACGAAAACAGGATTAACCGTTTTATTTATATTTCTTACAACGATAACTTTGAACAAGATGGAAAAATTGGCACGTCCATATTAATGCAAAAAAAACCGCTTGGTCATCCAAGCGGTTCTGTATATTTTAGAACGATGTTCTATTTCAGTTTTTCGATCTCTTCTATGGAAAGTCCGGTACCCTTAGCAATATCTGCTACAGGTAAACCCATTTTCTTAAATTCTAATGCAATTGAAATAGCTTTTTCACGTTCACCTTTCTCCATACCCTTTTCAATACCTTGCTTCTCTGCTTTATCTAATAAATATTCTTGAGTTCCCATTATACTACTCCTTCCTAATTTTTTTTCAATTTCTGACTCAAATATAGTTAAAGTCCCCTGATTTTCAAAGCCTACGTAATACGTTAAAAAATTATAGAGACCCTGACGCGTACTCTTATCCATTTTACGACTCATCATCTGTTCATAAAGATCATGCTTAATATCCTTCAACTTATCATCACTGATATTTTTATTCGTGATAGCTAATAATGTCGTAAGAACCACAACTGAAAACGGGTTTTTATTTGAGCGTAATGCAACCTCATCTTGATGCAATACCTTGTAACTATTAAAACGGTAATGAAGAATGGTGCCCATAAATTCCTTAACATAAACAGAGGGGTAGTAACTTCGGTTATCGTCGGCAAGGATAGCAATGGCAGAGATTGGAACTTGATACTTATCGGATATTTTATAGTAATATCGAAACATGCGTTCTGCAAGATCTCCCTTGCCTCTACTGGACTGCACCTCGATATGGCATAGCACAAACTGCTCACCACCATCTTTAAGATATACTTTGACCAACTTATCTACAAAACGTACTCCCTTGCCGTTGGGCTCTGGAGGAAATAGAGACTCAAACTCCTTATCTAAATAATCAAAAGGTTTACTCAGATCGAATATACCTGCGGCATTTTCAAAAAAAAATTCTAAGAAATGCGCAAAAGTCTGTTCTAAAATAGACTTCCATAGCTGATCATCAACACGGCTGGAAGATTTACTCATAATAAACTACTTATAATAAGGTTACTATAGTAAAGATACAAAATAAAAGATATTAAAACTAATATTTTTAGCAATTAAATTTAAATGCTTATTGACAAATTTGAACCTCACAAAATGATCCGACAAGAGTGTTTTGATAACTATCATTTATTTTAGACTCCTGACATAACGCTGTCACTTTTCACGTATACATTTGCGTCATTAATTCATATTTAAAAAGATATACAAATGACAAATGTAATTAATACGGGATTTAATGCAATCGAATTTCCAAAACCTACTATGATTTCAGTTAATGGAGTAGTTCTGGAAGTATTTGAAGTAGGTCAACAAAATTCAGCGAAACCTATTGTTCTATGTCACGGATTTCCAGAGCATGCATATTCATGGCGTTATCAGATCCCGGCCCTTGTCGAAGCTGGCTATCATGTCATTGTCCCAAATCAACGTGGCTATGGTAATTCATCACGTCCGACTGAAGTTACTGATTATGATATTGAACATTTGACTGGTGACCTTATTGCACTGCTCGACCATTATGGATATAAAGATGCTACATTTGTGGGTCATGACTGGGGGGCAAATGTGGTTTGGAATCTAGCACTATTGCATCCTGATCGGGTTAATAAAGTCATAAACTTGGCTTTGCCTTATCAAGATCGTGGAGAAAAGCCATGGATCGAGTTTATGGAAGCCATCTTTGGAGCAGACTTCTATTTTGTTCATTTCAATAGACAACCTGGAGTAGCAGATGCGATTATGAATGAAAACACAGCTCAGTTCCTTCGTAACCTATTCCGCAAGAACACACCTCCCGCACCACCTGAGCCAGGAATGCTGATGATTAATCTGGCAAGGGCGGAAAAACCGCTTGGCGAACCTTTGATGAACGACAATGAACTCTCGGTGTTCATTTCTGCCTTTGAATCTTCAGGATTTACAGGAGGTATAAATTGGTATAGAAACATGGATAGAAACTGGCACTTCATGGCGGATGTAACACCAATCATTCATCAGCCGACTCTTATGATATATGGTGATCTGGACACGATTCCAAAGTCTGAAAACCTAAAAAATATCGTTCCTAATCTGGATGTTGTCAGTCTAGATTGTGGTCATTGGATTCAACAAGAAAAGCCAGAGGAAACTACACAAGCCATTTTAAAATGGTTACAAAAACAAAATTCTTAACAAGGAGGTAGAAACATATTGTCCTCAACTCCGAACAGATTGGGGACTATGTACACTGAGGGTAATAACAGATAAAGCCACATCTTACGATGTGGCTTTTACTAAACATATGATTTAACTTAACTTACTTATACGTGATGATGGATTGAGATACTTTCCAGTTGCCTCCGTCATTGACCAAGGTGATTAGATCGGTCTTTGTAAAACCTTCAAATTGTTGGGCTACTTTTGCAATCATATATTCATCTGACTGTTCAACAATTGTAGTGCTTGTTTTACAATTTAACTGCTCGCCTTTTTGCTTTTTCAAAAATGTAATTACTTCTGAACGGCTGTTGGTCTTATCCTCCGACGCATGAACTTTCTGTTTAAAATCTGATGTAAACAACTGCTCTACTCCTGCCGACTCCCCTTCGGTCATAAGCGTTACGTAATGATCAATGGCGAGATCTGCTGTGGATAGATTAACGACCGTTTTTTTAGAGTTATCACCTACTGGTTTGCCTGCTGCCATCGTGAATGTAGATATTACGATCAAGGCTGCTGCTGCGAATGTTTTTGCTATAGTTTTCATAATGTCTTTATGTTATATTGTTAGTTTATTGTTCTTAGTTGTTCTTAATTGTTGATTCAAAAGTAGGGTGTAATTCGTCCCTACCCTATGGCAATTAGACTAAACCAACTAAAAACTCGGTGAATGGTGGAAATAGCTAGGTGAAGTGTTTACAACCAAATATGAATTAGATTTTCATACGAAATAAAGTCGATTTTATTTGCAAGTCTACACCTTGTTTAATAGTTTAGGGTTATACTGTAATAAACAAAAATGAAAAATATATTTTTATCTACTCTTCTGTTATCTTTTGGAATAAGTTTGTCTTATGGCCAAACTTCGACAAATCAATATCGTAGTACAGACAAAGTCCCGAAAGTAATTTATGCAGATCTTAAAGATAGAAACTTCCTTAACATAGAGGTTTTAGGTAAGCAGTATTCCAGTGAAAGCATGCTAACGCTTATTACCGATAGTATAGAGACTGTAGAAGTAAATAAGGAAAAACAAGTTATAAGAATAGGATTAACCGCTCATTATAAACCAGAATTTATTACTTTAGCTGATCTTAGAAAGAATTATACAAATGTGAAATCAGATCGAATTATCTTTCAGATCGAAAATAAAATAATTCAAACTGATCCGAATACGACTTTTGTCGATATCAGCAATATTATGACGATTTCTGTATCTCCTGTTAAATTTGTCAGTGACCTGGAGGATCTTTATTTGTTGACCCTAAGGGTACGTAATGAAAGAAACAGGAATGATCTAAATACGATATGGATTCGCTAATATGTATTGCAACGTTATAATTTCTATTAATTCAACCAGCGTCTTTCTGTTAGACCTTGGCATAGATATTCATGGCTAACATAACTATGCTACAACTTTCAATTCTCTATGCCACATAGATAGAAAAGGTCCTATTCTACATCGGAATTCAAAAGCCTGCTATATAACCAGATCTTTCAACCACTTATTCATTTGAAAGATTCCTCGGGTTTTAAATAACGAATATCAAAAGTGATAGAAGAATAAAGTTTTCAGATGGAATTTCCCTTGTTTATATTGCATTAATTGATATTGTTTGAAGCTCGTCCTATACGTCCCCTATACCTAAGCAGTAGGCAAATGGTATACTTTTGGTTGAGATTTCCGGAAGTCATCCCGAAAGGCATGCGAATAAGTCGCGAAGATGCGGCTTTGTTTTCCTAATGCTACATTTGTGTAAATATATCTTATGTTTGCTTCAAAATTTGATTTTAGGCTCTGTAAATTAAAATAGAATGATTGATAAATTATACCAGGATTCAAATTTGGTGCAATTCTATGACTATGATAATCCATGGTTAGAGAGTTATGATGTGATAAGTAGTTTCGTAAACATAGATGATAGTGTTTTAGATATAGGCTGCGGCACAGGTACATTAGCAAGCGAGCTTATCCATAGATGTAAAGAAATATACGCGTTGGATATATCTCTAGAGATGTTAACGATAGCTAAGGAAAAAACATCAAACGTCAATTGGATTCACGCTAGTGCTTCATCATTTTCATTTGATAAGCAGTTTGATTTCATTTTTTTGTCGGGTCATAGTTTCCAGACGCTGTTAACTGAAAATGATCGTTTAAAACTCTTGAAAAATATCGAGAATCATTTAAAAGATGATGGAACTTTCGTTTTTGATAGTCGAAATCCATTAGTGAAAGAATGGACTACGTGGGGAGAAAAAGACTCGATTCGATATTTTAAACATCCTAATTACGGAATCATAAAAGCATGGAATGATTGGGAAGCGAAAGGTGAAATTATAACATACCAAACTTTTTATGAGATTTTGCATTCTGATAAAAGATGGGTGGCTTCTTCTCAGATATCTTTCCCTAAGAAAGAAGAAATCGACTCATTACTTGATCAAGCAGGATTAAGTGTTAAACATGTGTATGGAGATTGGCAATTAAATCCATATACTGATAAAAGTGATGAAATGATTTTTGTAGGGAGCAAAAGAATAATCAATCTTGAATGATATTAAGGATTTACAGAAATTAACCTATCTTATCGTGCACATACCGAAATTAAAAAAAAATGGATAAAAAACATCCTTCGTTCATAAAGAGAATATCAAAAATATTCTTGAAAACAATCATTGGAATTGTAGTGATAATCGCTATCCTACTCATGGCGACATTTGTGATTCATCAAATCAATTTACGGAGTGAAGCTGATAAAATTGAAGATTATGGTCAAAAAATAAAAGTTTTTGACGGTACAATGAATACGACAATAGATGGACACGGTGCAGACACGATTGTGTTACTCACCGGATTTGGAACGGCAAGCCCAAGATTGGATTTTGAACCATTAATCAGAGAATTAGACAAAAAATATACAGTGATCACGATTGAACCTTTTGGTTATGGATTGAGCAGTGAAACAAATCGTGAACGCAGTTTGAATAATATGACGGAAGAAATCCACGAAGTGGTGAAGCACCTAAATCTAAATCATTTTATATTAATGGGGCATTCCATTGCCGGGCTTTACAGCTTAGCATACATCAACAAATATCCAGATAAAGCAACCGCTTTTGTAGGTATTGATACCAGTGTGCCAACACAACCGTGGCCGGGTTATAATTCGGCTCCTTTGGATTTTTTAGCCAAAGCAGGTGTAATACGTGCATTTTTAAAGTTTTTTGGAGACGAAAAACCTCAAGACGAATCAGAAGTACACCGTTTTGAACAGCAACACATGATTACGATGAAAGTAACCGGAAACAATACTTTGAACAGAGAAGCGACATCATTGAGTACTAGTTTTAAAGAAGCTCAAAAACCAGCTTTCCCAAAGCATTTGCCGGTACTATTATTTGCAGACGAAAACTCAGCTGTCAAAGGCTGGACAGAACTGCACCAAGAGCAAGTCAACAGCGTGGATAAGGGAAAACTAATCTTATTGCCCGGTTCTCATTATCTACATCATACTCAATCTAAACGGATTGTAGCAGAGCTTGAATCGTTTTTAGGAAAACAAAATAATTGAGCAAAATATAACTGAAATCTGTTGTGTAAATAATAGCCTTCTTTTTTTGGGTATGCCAATGTGTTGATATAATCGCGCTTGCAATTTATAATGGATATGTATGACATCCGTTCCTCAGGCATTCGTTTTGCCAGTTCTCCTACTTTAAACTTAGAAAAAATTCAAATATGAATTGAATTTTTGAGTTATCTCATCCACCTTTAAAAACAAACTCATGGATGAAACATAGGAGACAACGTTTTTTATCCAATTAGTTAGGGAGAGCTTCATTCGCATCCAAGTGCTTCATGAGATACATCCACTGATCCATAATTGTAGGTAAATCGGTCCAGATACACCAGGAAAAAAGAAAAGCCACATCGCTCGATGTGGCCTTTACTAATCATATGATTAAACAATAAATTACTTATACGAGTTGATGGATTGGGATACTTTCCAGTTGCCACCATCATTGACCAAGGTAACTAAATTGGTCTTGGTAAATCCTTCAAATTGTTGGGTTACTTTTGCTACCATATAGTCACCCGACTGTTCAACGATAGTGGTGCTTGTTTTACAGTTCAACTGCTCCCCTTTTTGCTTTTTCAAGAATGAAATTACTTCTGAACGACTGTTGGTGTTATCCTCTGACGCATGAACTTTTTGTTTAAAATCTGAAGTGAACAACTGCTCCACTCCTGCCGACTGTCCTTCGGTCATAACGGCTACGTAATGATCAATGGCTAGATCTGCTGTGGATAGATTGACAACTGCATTTTTAGAGTTTTCTACTATTGGTCTTCCCGCTGCCATCGTAAATATTGATACGGCGATCAAGGCTGCTGCTGCGAATGTTTTTGCTAATGTATTCATAATGTCTTTATGTTATATTGTTATTAAGTTGCATCAGCACCACATCCACCAACTCAAACCCTGATGCCTGCGTTGCAGTTCTATTTATTTGTTGATTCAAAAGTAGGGTGTAAATCTTTCCTACCCTATGGCAATTGGACTAAACTAACTAATAACTCGGTGAATAGCGGAAATGGCTAGGTGAATCTTTTTTTTGATTGGAAAGAAATGTTCTTTATTAATATAATATGAATAGGTTTCCAAAATAACTTTTCCAACCATCCTATAAAATCAATAATATCATAGACTACATATGGTGATCGAAACATATAAACATCTTATTTATAAGTAGTTGAAACCTATATAGATCGTCTCTCGATATTTTCGATAAAACTATATATATGAGATTTAGAATATTTTTAAAAAATTATACAAGTATAATACTATACTTTATTAAATAAATATTAGTACATTTATATACCTTAAATATGGATATGAAATACGATATGGTAAAAAATGTTTTGACACTTCTAGAACAATTTGAGCTAGAGAACTCTTTATATATAAAGTATGAATCTAATATTGAAGGTTTTAAGAAGTGGATCGCTGCTAATTATAGTCATGGCGATAAACAAAATGATCTCTATTGGGAGGGAAAAGAAAATGGCCGTAGTGCAGCAAGTGTCATTAATACGTTGATCGTGCATTTAAATAGGTACGCTAAGAGTTACTCGAAGTCTGCCATTTTCGGTTCCGAGTTTTCTACTCAAGAAGATTTTATTTATCTGATTAACTTGAAAGATTTCGGAGAAATGATCAAAATGGATTTAATTAAAAAAAATGTTCATGATAAACCTGCGGGCATGCAAATAATAAACCGTTTAATTACAAAAGGTTGGGTAGATCAAACAAACTCTGAGATTGATAAAAGAAGTAAATATTTGAAAATAAACGATAAAGGCTTAGCTGTTTTAGAACAGCAAATGGAAAAGATAAGAAAAGCTAGTGAGATTGTGACAGGTGATTTAACAGATAACGAAAAAATGGAATTAATAAGATTGCTCAATAAGCTCAATGAATTTCATATGCCGATCTACGATAAAAATATCGAATCTGAATATTTATTGACTGAAGTCTTAAAAGAAAAAAAGTAATGAAGAAAAAAATAGCTGTTATCGGTTCGGGTTTTTCAGGTTTATCTGCTGCTGCTTATTTGGCAAAAGCTGGAAATGAAGTTCATGTTTTTGAAAAACATGATCAGCCGGGAGGAAGGGCACGACAACTTAAAACTGAGGAAGGTTATGTCTTTGATATGGGACCAAGTTGGTATTGGATGCCTGATATTATCGATAATTTTTTTACTGATTTTGGATCTAAAACTACTGATTTCTTTGAGCTAATTTCATTGAATCCACAGTTTGAAATGATTTTCGCCGATGATAAAATTGCGGTACCTGAAAATTTAGATGAATTAAAAATCTTGTTTGAAAAAATTGAAGTAGGTGCAGGATTGCAATTGGAAAAATTTATGAAATCTGCCAAATTTAAGTATGAGGTGGGGATGCAGGATTTTGTGAATAAGCCGTGCCACAGCTGGGCAGAATTTATCTCTCCTAAAATAGCTAAAAGCGCCTTAAAATTAGATCTGCTATCAAATTTCCGAAACTATGTTGCTAAATATTTTAAGAACGAAAAGCTAAGGACTTTAATGGAATTTCCGGTCATATTTTTGGGTGCTTCACCAAAAAATATTCCGGCCCTATATAGTTTGATGAATTATGGCGGTTATGCCCTGGGGACACATTATCCGGTAGGTGGATTTTACCAGTTGGTATTAGGGATGAAGCAAGTAGCTGAAAAACAAGGTGCAACTTTTCATTTCAATAATATTGTTGAAAGCATCAATACTGAAAACGGAAGTGTTATTTCTCTAACTGTCAATGGAAATATTCTCGATTTTGACACGGTAGTTGCCTCTTCAGATTATCATCATACGGAGACACTCCTTAATAAAGAGGATAGAAATTATACTGAAGAGTACTGGAAAAATAGAGTATTTGCTCCTTCAAGCTTAATCTACTATTTGGGTATTAACCAGACTCTTCCTCATCTGAAGCATCATACGCTTTTCTTTGAGAATGACCTGGACGAACACATTGATTGTATATACGAAGATAAAAAATGGCCAGAGAAACCGCTATTCTATGTATGCTGTCCATCCAAAACTGACGAAGGCGTCGCTCCTAATGGTAAAGAGAATGTATTTCTGCTGATGCCTTTGGCTACTGGAATTAATGATGAAGAAACAGTAAGAGAAAAATACTTAGCAGAAATGATGACAAGACTGGAAAATCATCTGGGCATTCGTAATCTCATGTCAATGATTGAATATAAAAGAAGTTATTGTGTGCAAGATTTTATTTCAGACTATAATGCCTATGGTGGTAATGCTTATGGGCTGGCAAATACACTGGGGCAAACCGCTGTTTTAAAACCTAAAATAAGAAACAAAAAAATTAAAAATTTGTTCTATACTGGTCAATTGACCGTTCCCGGTCCTGGAGTACCTCCATCTATTATTTCCGGTAAAATTGTATCTAATGAAATTATTAACGCTAAAAACTAACCTATATGAAACAACTATTCGACGAACTTTCTTTCACCGTAAGTAAAATTACAACACAAAAGTATAGTACAAGTTTTTCGCTAGGCATTTTAGCGCTCAGTCCTTCCATTCGCAATGCGATTTATGCTATATATGGATACGTAAGGCTGGCTGATGAAATTGTAGATAGTTTTCATGGATACGATAAAGCGAAACTTTTGAATAGATTAAAAGAAGAAACAGATCATGCATTGGAGGAAAGAATTTCACTAAATCCGATTTTACAATCTTTTCAACAGGTAGTTCATCAGTATTCAATTGACAGAAAACTAATCAGCCAATTTTTACATAGTATGGAAATGGATCTTCACAAAATTGATTATAATTCTGAACGTTATAAGGAATACATTTTTGGCTCAGCTGAAGTCGTGGGATTAATGTGTCTGCAGGTATTTACAAATGGTGATCGAGCATATTATGAAAAACTGAAACCTTATGCGATGAAATTGGGTTCTGCTTTTCAGAAAATTAATTTCTTAAGGGATTTAAAAGATGATTATCAGATTTTAGGCCGTACTTATTTCCCCAACATTGACATGGAAATATTTGATAATCAAGCGAAAATTGAGATTGAAAATGAAATTGAACAAGAATTTAATGAAGCATTGATGGGAATAAAAAAACTTCCAAACTCTGCTATGTTTGGTGTTTATCTTGCCTATAAATATTATCTGTCTTTATTTAAAAAGATCAAGAGAAAATCTTCTGAAGACATATTGAACAGTAGGGTGCGAATTGCAAATTCTGAAAAAGCTTATGTAGCATTTAAAAGCTATGTGAGATATAAAACTGCTTACTTATGATGAGAACTATTTCCTTACTTCTACTCTCGCTATGTTTTCTGACAGGCTTTAAGAATCCTGTTATGACAGGAATACGTGAAAATTATAATAAGACTGTAGCGGATAAAAAGTTATGTGAAAATACTATAAGGGAATTAAGGACATTAAAAAACATATCTCCTACTCAATTGGCGTACCTGGGCGGGCTTCAAGCGATATGGGCAAATCATGTTTTTAATCCAATAGATAAACTTAGAACATTTAACAAAGGAAAGAAAAATATTGAGCGCGCAATATCCCTTGAACCGAATAATATAGAATTAAGATTTATCCGTCTCTCTATTCAAAAAAATATACCGTCTTTTTTAGGGTATAAATCAAAAATAATGGAAGATAAAATATTAATAATGGAACATAGAAAAATGATTAGCTTAGGGATTTTGAGAAAAAATATAGATACGCTTTTAAAAAACTAGAAGATGAGACATCAATTATATAGAGAACAACAATTAAATTGTGATATCGAAACTGCTTGGCATTTTTTTTCTTCTCCGTTTAACTTGTCGAAAATAACACCGGAAGATATGCGATTTGAGATCATTTCTACGGATGATCATCAGGATATTTTTGAAGGAATGATCATAAATTATATTGTTTCGCCTATATTTAAAATTCCATTAAAATGGCGAACCAGAATCAGTCAAGTTGAGTTAAATCAGAGTTTTACTGATTTTCAAGAAAGAGGTCCTTATAAATATTGGAGCCATTTTCATGAATTTATCCCAAATAGTAGCGGGGTCTTGGTAAAGGACACTGTAGATTATGAATTACCATTTGGTATATTGGGGGATATCGCACATCGGATTTTCGTAAGAAAGAAATTAACTGATATTTTTAATTTCCGATATGTTGTATTAGAAAAAATGTTTAACACCAAAAAATAATAGCATGAATTTTTTAATAACAATGATCGTTTTTGTACTGATGGAGGGGGCAACCTGGATTATCCATAAATACATCATGCATGGTTTTTTGTGGGTGCTACATAAGGATCATCACGATCACAGCAATGATGGTCCACTTGAAAAAAATGATTACTTCTTCGTCATATTCGCGATACCCACGATTATTTTAATGTATTATGGTTCACTAAAAGAGTTTAATTATCTGTTTTATATCGGATTGGGCATCATGCTGTACGGTATGGCTTATTTTTTTATTCATGATATTTTTATCCATCAGCGGATTAAATTCTTGACCAAAACTCAAAATGCTTATTTCTTGGCTCTCCGTAGAGCGCACAAGCAACATCACAAGCATACGACGAAACATCATGGGGAATGTTTTGGTTTTTTATATGTGCCCTTCAAATATTTTCAAATGTATTTTAATCCGGATAAAAAATGATAACATATACGTATTCTTTAATTTTATTTTTTACCATCATCATTTGTCTGATCGCTTCTTTTGATAAGCGAATTCTGTTCAACCGCCACTTTGGAGCATTCTTAAAGGCTGCTCTGTTGGTTGCTATTCCATTTATCGCTTGGGATGTTTGGTTTACCTCTAAAGGTGTTTGGTGGTTCAACACGGATTACACCCTTGGAATTGTCGTCGCCGGCTTACCTATCGAAGAGTGGTTATTCTTTATCTGTATTCCGTTTTCTTGTGCATTTACGTATTTCTGTTTTGATAAATTTTTCAATCTAGACAGACTTGCAGGTTTTAATAATATAATCGTTTTTGTAAGCATTATTGTTTGTTCGGTGATCGCTTTGCGGCATTATGATAAGATCTATACTTTAGTAACTGCAATAGCGACAATTATAACCTTGATTTATCTACATTTCATTGCACGAGCAGAGTGGATTACCAAAGCTTCTTTCGTATTCAGCATTTTGATGCTTGGCTTTCTTCCAGTCAATGGAGTACTGACTGGATTTGGATTGGAATCTCCTATTGTGAATTACAACCCCGGTGATTTTTTAGGCGTACGCATATTAACAATACCGATCGAAGATGCTGTATATGGCTACACCCAGTTTTTATTGGTTATTTATTTTTTTACAAAATTTAAAAAAAATGAAAATGAATACTAAGACTCTAATCTTTATTCTTTCTTTAACAGCTATACTTTTTAATTCCTGTGCTTCAATTCCAAAAAATACAAAGGCAATTGAAAACTTTGATGTCAATAAATATTTAGGAATCTGGTACGAAATAGCACGTTTTGATTTTCGTTTTGAAAAAGATCTAGACAACGTTTCGGCTCAGTACAGCTTGAACGAAAAAGGAAATGTAAAGGTATTGAACAGTGGATATAATTTTATAAAGAAAGAATGGAAAAAAGCCGAAGGAATTGCAAAATTTAGAGGAAATAAAGATATAGCGGCATTAAAAGTAAGTTTTTTTGGTCCTTTTTATTCGGGGTATAATGTGGTTTCAATGGATGATGGCTATAAATATGCATTGGTAGCAGGTAAAAATTTAAATTATCTCTGGATTTTATCAAGAACAAAAGAGATTCCTGAATCGGTTAAAACGAAGTTTCTAAAAATTGCAACAGAAATTGGTTATGACACGTCTAAATTAGTATGGGTAAAGCATGACCGAACGGATAGTCCCTTTATCCAGAAAGACTAAATTTTTAGTTTTTTGGTTCCATAGGGATCTACCGTTAGATGCTCGTTTGGAGTAATAAAAATCATCTTCTTTCTGCACAATAAATACAAAATCTCAATTTTAATATAAATAACGAAACATCATTCAAAATGAAAAAAATAACGCTTATAATTTTAGTCTTCATCGGTATAATGCAAGTGAGTCTAGCTCAAGAAACTAAGTTTCAACTTTCAAGTCATATTTTAGACATCACCACTGGTAAACCTGCTACGAATGTTAAAATTACATTGTCGAAAATGAACAAGAATGACACCTGGACTATGGTAGAAGAAAAAAATACGGATAGTAATGGTCGAATAAAAGACTTTTTAAAACAGGACGGAAAAGATAACACAGGTATTTATAAATTAACATTTCATACCAGCCCGTACTTTAAGTCTCTAGGAAATAAATCATTCTACCCATTTATAGAGGTTGTTTTTGAACTTGTGGACAATGAACATTACCATGTACCTATTACGCTATCTCCTTTTGGTTATTCAACATATAGAGGAAATTAAAAACTCTTTCATAGGGTAATTACCTTATTTTTTCGCTACTGAGATTAAGAGCCTATTTAAATCTAAATGGGCTCTTAATATTTTAAAATATATCAACATTTAATGAGCCTCAAATATCATTTTGGGATTGTAAAAAGAAAAGCCACATCTCTCGATGTGGCTTTGACTAAACATATGAAATTTACTTTACTTACTTATACGTGTTGATGGATTGGGATACTTTCCAGTTGCCACCATCATTGACCAAGGTAACTAAATCGGTCTTGGTAAATCCTTCAAATTGTTGGGTTAATTTTGCAATCATATAGTCACCCGACTGTTCAACGATAGTGGTACTTGTTTTACAGTTCAGCTGCTCGCCTTTCTGCTTTTTCAAGAATGAAATTACTTCTGAGCGGCTGTTGGTCTTATCCTCTGACGCATGAACTTTCTGTTTAAAATCTGATGTAAACAACTGCTCTAATCCTGCCGATTGTCCTTCGGTCATAACCGCTACGTAGTGGTCAATGGCTAGATCTGCTGTAGATAAATTAAGGACTGCTTTCTTAGAGTTGTCTCCTACTGGTTTAGCTGCTGCCATCGTAAATGTTGATACTGCGATCAAGGCTGCTGCTGCTAATGTTTTTGCTAAAGTTTTCATAATGTCTTTATGTTATATTGTTATTAAGTTGCATCAGCCCCACATCCATCAACTCAAACCCTGATGCCTGCTTTACATTTCTATTTGTTTGTTGATTCAAAAGTAGGGTGTAAATCGTTCCTACCCTATAGCAATTAGACTAAACCCACTAAAAACTCGGTGAATAGTGGAAATTGGGAGGTTAAGTGGTTGAACCCGGAATGGGGTTATTCTGCTGTAGCCCTTTGTCAATAACAAAGACATAGTGATCTCCTGCTAAAAATAAAATTATCTCTCAAATATGATGATTAATCCTTTGTTATTTAAAATAAGTTGTATGATAAATCATATGTAAGATCGGCAACCTAATCCGGGCATAATTCACTAAAAAATAAATGGTTGTTTTCTTAAAAATATTTATCTTTAATTGCCATACGAAGTTCAAAAAAGAGAATAGCAGAAAACTTCATTATATTATATAACAACTTAAATATTCCTAAAAAGGAAACAAAATAATGACGCCGGAACTTAAAGAATTAGAAAGACAGATAATCAAAAAACATAAATTTGGATTTACGCCCAAATATGAATCAGATTTTCAAACATATCTTTCGGAAAAAGCTTTTTTTGCGATTACGAATCTTGTCTTCGAAAAACTTGAATGGGATATCATATACATTGATGAACATGCTATTGAAGCCAAACGAAAAGTAAAAAGTTTAGGATTCACACAATACACAGAATCTATAATTATCTCCTATAGCTACGGAACTGTAACGATCAAAAGCGAATCTCTAGGAAACGAAATGTGGGATAATGGCCGAAATTCAAAAAGGGTGCATTTATTTATGCTCGTATTTCAAGATATTGAAAAAAATTATAATCGAGAAGATTTAAAACAATTAGAAAAAGAACAAGAATCTATCGAAAATTGGGACCACTACCAAATCCCAAAAGAACTACCTAATCCTAAGAATGTAAAAAAGCAAACTATTATATTTGTATTTGCAATCGCTATTTTAGCTTCCATAATTTTGGCCTTCCTATTAGCTAAGATTTCAATATCAGGTAAATACATAATTTTTTTATTTGAATTCTTAGTTGGGCTTGCTTTAGCATTTTCAATAAAACAAGGTATTAAACTTGGAAATTATACGAATTTAACTAAATTGAAAAATATACTCATTTTATCAGTATTTATTACTTTTATAGGTAAGCAAATTTTTGAGTATAATATCATTTTGGTTGAGAACAATTTTGAAAGAATAGGTTTTTTTGAATTTGTAAAAATAAGACTGCAACAAGGACTTACCATAAAAGACTTAAATGTTGGAAGCATCGGACTTATCATAAGTTGGGTAATTCAACTATATTTATCGTTCATATTTGGATACTTATTTTTGACAAGATTCTTAATCAATTATCTCATAAAACGAGTACCACAAGAAGTGACAGAATTTGCATATTATCTCATTATCAAAGGAAAAGATGAGCATGAAATTAGAACAGAATTAGCCTGTTTAGGATGGTCCGATGAAATAAATCAAAATGAAGTTTTTGAGGCAATTGATGGAATACAAGGTAACAACGAATTGAATAGAACAAGGTAAAAATAGTATCAATAATTTAATAATGAGTGTAAAAAGAAAAGTTTTAGAAGCTAAAACTGACCAAGAATTAGAGTATTATCTTCAAGAGAACAACAAATTTGTACCACAAGCAAGTCAATTTGCATACGAAATTTTGAAATTACGGGGTAGGATTTTTACTCCTGAAGATACGGAAAGAATTACATTGATGATTGAAAAGAAGTCTGAAGAAGATAAAATTATCATTCATGAAAATCACAAAAAAGCGGCAAACTTAATTTACATATCAGCGACACTGGGGATTGTAAATATGATATTATTTCCTGACCTACCTTTTTCATTCTTCTCCATTTTTGTTGCAATTATTGTTTTGGGGTTCATGTTTGGAATTGCTTATATGATTAACAAAGGAAGTAATGGTGCAAAATATATTTTATTAGTCTGTATGATTTTTGGAATAATATATATTCCCTTTATCCTTTTAACTATCACCCGAACTCCAATTGTAGGAATTATCAGTTTACTACAGACAGCATTACAGGTTTGGGCAATAGTTCTGTTATATCAAATACCCAAAAATAAATCGGAATAAAGTGGTGATTTTGCCATTTTTGAATAAAAACTGAAAACATCATCTTTATTAAGGTTTGACAGTTGGGCCGTCCACTATAAGTTGACCGTTAGGTAAAATTTTCAGTTCATCTAAAAAGACCAAGCGCTGACTGCCTGTTTTAGTCGTGCGGGCATGATATACACACCACACTTTGCCTTCTTTATCTCTCAAAAGACTGTTGTGACCGGTTCCTGATACAATACCTCCATTGGATATGTTTTTTTGTAATATAGGGTTTGTTGCAGACTTTTCGAATGGGCCAAGTGGATGTGATGCTGTTGCATAGCCAACAGCATAATTCTCTCCTCCGAAATGATTTGCAGAATACATCATGTAATAGAGATTGTTATGCTTAAATAGATAAGATCCTTCTGTCCATCTTCTATTCACTTCACCTGAAGTCACAGATCTACTCTCCCATTCTGATTGTTTATCATCCCTTGAGACAGGAGGGCGTAACAACAATTTTGGTTCTCCAATTACATGCGAAAAATCTGAAGCTAGCTCTACTCCATATATCCAGCTTTCTTCTATTTCATCAAACATACCCTGTTGCTTTGCCCAAGCTGCAATCTCCGATTGAACTGGATTTTTATAACAACACCTGGAATAGTAAAGGTACAAACGTCCATCTTCAGCGAAGTACACATTACCGTCAATAATGGGGTATCCCGGGTCAAATAACGGACGACCTGTTAAATCAATAAATGGACCTGTAGGATTGGTTGAGGTTGCGATACCAATACGATAATTTTCTAATTCATCATTCGGGTTTTCTTTCCAATGGGCACTATAAAATAGATAATATTTTCCTCCACGCTTATATACTTCTGGGGCCCAAAAATCTTTCGTCCCCCAGCTTTTATCTTGCTGAGCGGTATATACTGTCCCCCTATTCTCCCATTTTTTCAGATCCTTAGAAGAGTAGGCTACAAAACCATTCTCTACTCCACCAGTGCCATACATATAATAAGCATCTGTTTCTTCATCATAAAGTACAAATGGGTCACCAAAAGCAACATCAAGTGGATTATTTGACTGGGCTTTTGAGGTGGAGAATAACAACAACCAGCAACCAATCAATAAGGATAAACATAAATTTTTAGTAATCATATTTCAATTAATTTTTAAATACAGTGCCCACCTCGGCCAAATGAACCAGATCGTCCGATCTTTAGATAGGCATCAATCGATTCCCATTATCATCTCCGCAATTGTCTTCAGTTCCATAGACAAATAGTCGCTTTGCTCATCTCTTATAACTGTGGGATCTGCCAAAATGGGCCCAAGTACTAAGTTTACGCTTTTCAAATCTACCGATAGACTATTTACCTCAGGCTCTGTAATTTCTCTTTTTATTTATAAATTTTATTTTTTTTGTTTATAATTGTATTGAAGCCCAATTACAAATCTATATCACGTAAAAATGTAAATTAAAGTTTACATAACATTGCCCATTTTATTCAAAATTATTCCAATTTGTATCATGCATGAGCAAAATGCTCAACAGATTCATCGGTATTTGAATTTATGGTCAATCCTTCAAAAGATTTGAATTCAAAAAAATGAAAATTATGACAAACATTCTTTCTCGCTTCATACCCATTGTATGTTTATTTTTTATCCTGTCATTATATTGTAATGCCAATGATGATAAGTCTATTAGAATGATCGAAAACAAGCTACCTATCGCAGATCCTTACGTGTTATTCCATAATGGCAAATACTACGCATATGGCACCCGCATAGATGGTTTCGAAGTTTATATTTCCGATGATCTAAAACATTGGAAGCGTAATAAAAATTTAGCACTTTCCCCTAAAGACTCTTGGGGAACACGATGGTTCTGGGCACCAGAAGTCTATTATGTAAGCGCTCAAAAAAAGTTTTATATGTTCTATTCCGTTGATGAGCATATTTGTGTTGCTTCTTCCTCAAGCCCCGAAGGACCTTTTATTCAAGAAGAAAAGAAGCCTATTATTGCCCATGAAAAAGGAATTGACACTTCTCTTTTTATCGATGATGACGGTACTCCATATTTATTTTATGTCAGATTTACGGATGGAAATGTCATTTGGATGGCTGAGATGAACAATGATTTACAAAGTATAAAAGCAGAAACGCTTACAAAATGTGTAAGCGCAAGTGAACCATGGGAGAAGAAACAAGCTACAGTCGTAGAAGGGCCATCGATCTTAAAACGAGGCAATACGTACTATCTACTTTACTCTGCCAATCATTTTGAAAGCCAGGATTACGCCGTAGGCTATGCAACAGCCAGTTCACCCAAAGGTCCTTGGAAGAAATATAGTGGCAACCCCATCCTAAGGAGAGACCATCCCTCAGCATCAGGATTGCTCGGTACAGGTCATGGGGCTCCATTTGTAAGTGCTAATGGCGGGTATAAATATATATATCATGCTCATGCCAGCTCCACAAGTGTTGCTCCAAGGACATCATACATTAATGATTTAACAATTTCATCTGATGGCGTAATAAGCATTGTTGGAGAACCTATTAGACCGCTAATTGTTAAATAAATCATGTCAATATAATTGCCAGCGTTACAAAGAAAAATGTGCAAAATAACAAAAACAAAAAAAACCGCTTGGTGATCCCAAACGGTTCTATAAATTTTAAAAAACTAATATTTCAATTTTGAGATAGAAGTTACATCCTGTATTCCTGTAAACTTTACACCTCTTGTAGCTGTTGCTTTTTCGGTATCAATTGTGTAAGAATATAATACTTTACTATCGTCTTTTAAGACATAATAAGCTGTTTTTCCGTCCTCTTCTATAAAAGTTTTATTCTCGTAAGGCATCTGAGCATGATTGGGTATTCCTGTAACATTGGTCACAGATTTATTGATAACATCTACTATTGCCAAGTTGACAATACCGCCACTTACACCGCCAGTCACTTCAGTCTGGTAGAAGCTCATTAGAAATTTTCCATTTTTGATATGTGTACCACGGGCAATTTTCTTACCGGTTTTTGCTTGTACGTCAAAGTAGTAACTTGGATCAACTTGATCTGTTGTAGCATTTATCTTGATAATTGCAGAAGGTTTAGTTGAAGGTTTACCTGTTATTCCTGCCGAAGTAGACCATGCATATACATCACCATTCTCAATTTGCTGCACACCTTGCATACCAAACCAGTTTCCGATTGGTCCCATTCTGCCATCGCGGATTACTTTTTGATAAGCCATATCTGCTTTATTAAATACGGCAATCCAGGTACTGTCCACATATTTAGTTACTTGCCCCGTTACTCCTGGTGAACAATTAAAGGGCATATAGATCTTATCGTTTACTTCAAAAAGACCGTTGAAATTTGCCATCTCACCGTTTCCTGTTATTTTGGCCAGATTAACAGAATTTCTACCAGCCAGCATCAACTTTTTGGCATCAAATTTATAAAGCGTCGCAACTGGACTTTCTAAAGACCTTGCAACAGAAATACCGACATAGGCTTCTGTACCAATTTTGGTATAAGCTCCTGTAAATTCGGTATTGACCTGATTACCATATTTCCGAAGTACACCCGTTTCATCAAGTTTATAGGGTTGCGTAGGGCCCTGGTCAGCATAGGTGATACCGAATAGCGTGTTGTTTTGTGCAAGGAATGAATAAGCATTTGTTTCTACACCATTGTTCTTGACACTGATCTCTCCACTTTTGATATCATCAGCGCTAATGATATAACGCGATGCCTCCCCGCCAGAACCATCTGAAAATACGACAAAAACATATTTGGATTTACCTGTATTTGTACCATTTCCTAAATCGATTGTACCTGAATCTTTGCTTTTACTGCATGAACCCAGTAACATCATGGCTGCTCCTAGAGCTGCCATGGAGGAGTGTAAAGTTATTTTCATATAATTTATTTTAAGTTGTTAAGAACATATCTGAATTTGACATTAAAGTTTCTACTCGGTTTCTGCAACATATAATTATCGTATAGTGTGGCATCGGTGAGGTTACGCACATCAAGTCCAATATTATAGCGCCCATTATGGAACGAATACGTTATATTGGCATCATGAGATACTTGGGTAGGTATGACTTCCTTGTCTGCAGCACCAGCGGAAGGCCATCTCAGATAGAAGGAGTTAACGTAAAATAAGCTATAACCTATGCTTAGTGCCGACTGCTTGATGAAAAGATCCTTCATCATGTAGGATATTTCCGCAGAACCATACAGATAAGGAATATTTGGAATACGGTCTTTATAAAAGACACTGATTTCCTCTTTACCAGGTTCACGTTGAGTTCCATTACGCAGATTTTGATAAGTGAAATTCCCACCGATAAAAAGCTTTTTGTCGAAAGAATAACGAAGGTCAAAGTCAAATCCTATATTGTTTACATCACGAATGTTTTCGGATACCTGACGCATTATTCCATTGAAATCTGTGTTGCTATTGGAAAGACGGATGAAGTCCATTGCTTTTCTATAGATCACACCACCATTTAGGTTAAAGGCGTTTTTTTCGTGCAGCGTAAACAGATAGTTAATGCCGAGATTGATATTGTGAGAACTTTCCGGTTTTAAATTTTGATTTCCTTCCAAAGCGTCAACATTGCCAAAGAGTTCGTTGAGCTCGGGTATGCGGTAAGCCTTTTCGTATGATAGCTTGAGTTGTATAGTGGGCTTCAGATGATAAGAAGTCGCCATGCCATAGCCAAAAAGATTTCGATTGGCATTTAATGGTAAATACTCACCTGGTGTAGGCGATTGATAACCTTTTACTTGCTGATAAAAGTATTTGACAAAAATACTGTAGTCCAGTTTCTCTATAGCATTATTGTAAAAGCCTAGAGAAGCAATATTGTTATTGGTAATTGACGATTGATCGTATATCGGATTGTCAGGATCTAATTCGCTTTTTGTCTTTCTATTTGCTGTCTTGAGCGTATTGTTGAAAAAGAGGTGATTATGTTCATTGATTGTATATTTCAGATTGAGTGCGGCATTGCCTCTATTGTTTTTGTATTTGTCAAATTGTCGACTTCGTTCACCACCTACATCTTCAGGTTTGGCTTTGTACTCCCAGCTTCCATCCCAAAAGTACCTTTTAAAAACTGTATCTACCAGGGTTTCTTCTCCAAAGTCATAGTTAGCTCTTAATGATATATCCAACCCTGATACCAAAAAATTATTCTTTTTATATTGAATGGTCGGTTGCAACAAATTTCCCCTCTTGAATCTTTCACCGTATACTTCATACATACGATTTCCGGTTTGAATATCAGCCCTATTATCTCCAATATTAATACCGAACAATAATTGATCAGCCCAGGATTTATTAGACCAGCCAATGTTGAAGTTGACCATTTTATTTTTGTAATTGTCATGAAATCGACGTACGCGGGTCGGAATGTATTGTCCTGTGGGTTTGTCAACCAGATCTACGTCCACCCAGTAATTATTGTCCGAGTAATTTTGATAAGCATTTAGCTCCATGGTAAATCCGTTGTCGCCGATATAACCAGCATTGACAGTAGCGCGGTGCGTGTTGAATGAACCATGGGAATATGATACATCTAGATATTTTCCAGGATTGGTGGATTTCACTAAGTTAATAGCTCCGCCAATAGCATCACCCCCAAGCCAGACAGGGACAACACCTTTATAGACCTCAATGGCACTCACATAATTGATCGGAATGTTATTCAGCTGGAAAGAGGAGCCCTCGTTGTCCAAGGGTAGTCCATCCATGAATAGTTTAACTTGGTTACCCGTAAATCCATTGAGAGAAATCGACATTTGCGATCCTAGACCACCAGCTTCTTTAAGCTTCACTCCTGATATACGATTAAGGGCCTGGCCTACATCTGTCGATGAATTGTGAAGCTTCTTAGCATCGATAGCGGTCACATTGTAAGCTTGCTTATTTGCCTGATCTACTTTGGAAAGACCAAGTATATCAACTGCATCCAAGATATTCCCTTCGTCATCCATAGTGAATACGATTGGCTTCGCGCGCTCAGCAAGTGGGATGACCTGTTTGATTTTTTTCTTGCCGACTCGAGTAATTTCGATGGTTACTTCTTTTCCCTGTAGATTGTCAATGGTAAATTTCCCTTCGCTATCAGCGACTACGGTCTGCTTGCTAACCCGAATAGTTGCTCCACTGATTGCTTGTCCATGGTCATCCCGCACATAACCGCTAAATTCGATACCCTTATTTTGTCCATATGACTGCAGGCTGATTATGGAAAAGAAGGCGGATAAACATATTAGTTTGGTCAAGGAGGTTGTTTTATAATTCATTTTGGTTGATATGATATTTGGTAATATAGTTAGTTGCAACAGTTGTGGGGCTCCATTAAATTATGAACAACTTCTACAGCATTTATTTCATAAATGTGTCTAGTGGAATGCAGCAAAATCGGATAATATAGATAGTTGTTTTTCATTTGAAAGCGCTTATACTTATTTAGATTAATTATAAACAAAGCAAATGTAAAAAGAAATTCCTATTCTACAAGCTATTTTTGCAAATTATTAAGAATCATTATAAATAATATTTACAACCCTAACTATCAGACATTTATAATTAATTTAAGTATCTATTAAGTGTCTAGATAAGCTTGATTTTGGTATATATGCGATAAATAGGAAATGCAATACATTAGCAATAAAGACAAATGAAATGATTTTCTAATTAAATTTCTGACAATTAGAACAGCTTAACACGAATGATCATAAATAATACTTTCTCTCAGTACTACTGTGTAAAAAAATTAGATGTATTACTTTGCAATATCCCTGATTCTAGGGGTGTTCTAGCAGAACTATTCTCTGTAATTTTGAAGAATAGATCACTAATTCTCCTATCCATACGTAAGTAGATGATAAAAGTTATTTTCAGAACGATTATGTTAATCATTTATAACAATACAACAAGTGGTATAACGGACTTACGTAAGCATCTATGCTAACGGAATAGTAGGAATCAGAAAAGAATACTATTTCTAGATAAAGAGCAATAAGATATGAACAGATTTAAAGACATTGATGACACAATCATCCAAAGGGGAATCACTTTGGCTAAACAAAAGATAGAAGCTGATTACAGTGATAAATTTGTTTATGCTCTCCCGGATTGGGCGATGTTAACAGGCAATCCCGAACCCATCGCTGTCGTACCAATACATGGAAATGAAGGTATTCTGGTCTCAAAGCAGCGAGTGGATTTTGAAGTTGATTTTAATGATGAGCGCTCGATCATTTATTACACAAGCTATCTCAACACTCAAATGAACAATCAATTACCCTTATTGGGCTACATATTGTTTTACAAAAATGTATTAATAATACAAAAAGATCCGAGTTATGCTTTACCATTAAGTGACTTCGAGTCGGCTGAAATCATACGTTATAACAGTAATAACACAAGCAGAGATTTTTCTTTTATTATAGTTAACAAAAATTTGGAATTGGTGGCTTATACTGCAGATTTACTAGAGTAACTTTTAGGAAGATTATATATAAGCAAATTAATTGAGGATGATAAAAAAACCGCTTGGTCATCCCAAGCGGCTCGTATAAAAAATGTTCTCTTTCAGTTTTTCAATCTCATTGCTTAAAGGCCTTCCGAGTTCTTCACTGGAAATCCAAAAATTACAACAGTAATCTGCTCCTTATCATGCTTGTGGCGAGTATATTGTCCTCCAATGTAATTCTGGCCTTATTATGTCTTCGGAAGTTATGCCCATCCTCTTACACCTCACATAACATAATAAGCTGAAGACCGAGGCTCCTATAAACGATATCATAAACTAACCTTGCAGCTTCTTATTTTAAAAGTAAAGCAGGTTCCAGCAGGACTGACGTTGAGCCTAAACAAAATACCATCTGCATTATATTAAAAATTTTATCTCCGAAGGGTCTATCGAAAGCACTTTACAATTTTATAGTGGCTTTGCCGTCCAAACAGACTACGGTTTTAGAAGAGTTGGGATTAACTGACGAACAGTCCATTCCTTGGGTCAACCATATCTTAGCTGCATTCAAAGAACTGTATTGCTGTTCCATTTCTGCAAAAGTTCTAAAGTTAGGTGTATCTGTGATCGCTATAGGTATAAATTCACAGTCTTTTCGTAAAGTGATTACCCCCCATTTACTCGGGTTAGTACAGGGCGTGTCTTTGAAGAAATCACGAACTTTCGGGAATAGCACCTCTAATCTTTGATTAATCTCTACTAGCTCAAGATCTGTAGCCAATGATACAATCATCTTGCCATCCTTGCATCGTGCACCGAAGTGTGGGGGTAGAACAACCGGTGAAGTATCATAAACAAGCGCACCGTTTTTACCAGGCTTGTAAGCTTTATTAGCCTGTTCAAAAAGTTTTCTGTATTCTTTAATCAATGTACTATACTCCTTTTCAAAACTTGGATGTACAGCTACATAACGGTAGGAAAATGTATCAACACGCCATTCTTCTGCAGGTTTGCAAGGTTGATTTTCGGCAAACTTAATCGCTTCCTGCAATTTCATATCCGCAAGCTGACTTAGCTCTTCATACTTATTGTCTTTTTTGCAGGCATAAAACAAAACGATCATAGTCAATAGACTGCATACTAAAAGGAAAGTTTTCTTCATAATTCAAATTATCTAGTGTTCATGTTAAATATAACGATTGTAAGTTATAAATCGCGACACTAACAAAACTTTCAATTAAGAAATTGCAACTAAATATATCGTCAAGAACCACAGAAAGAGTGTTTAATACATTTTTATTTTTTTTTTGTTCTAAATGAATTGTAATAAATAGTCAAGTCAATATTTAAATTGAGTAAGTTGAGAAATGGTTTAGCAAATTATTTTTGTAAATGAGATTTTCAAAATAGAAGTGCTGTTGGCAAGTAAAAATTAAACGTTTCACTTAAGAAACAGAATTTCCAATGCTTTGAAGCACCTTTTAAATATAACAATGCTAACGATAAATTTTAGATAACCTATAATTTGGATGGCAATTAATTTTTCGTAAGCTACACCTGAATTGAAGCGTAACACCATTGCAATCAAGGTATTATAAATACAAAAAACTCTTTCCTCTATTATGAATACATAATCTCGAATATCTTTATTAAATCAAAAAGTTATGTACGATTTTGATTCCAGTTTTTTACCCTCTATTTTCATAAAACTTTTCGATTGCACTATTTTACTCTATACCAACGAAATCTAGCCTTCAAAATTTCATAAATAACTGCCAAGTTGAGAAATTGCTAAATAACATTTACACTATTTGGTAGTAAAATAATAACTTTATTAACAACTTACTTACAAAAAATATATCCTTAGAAATGAATCATAAAAATTTTTTGAGCGCTGTTGACCAGAGTATCTCTGATGGCGTTAAGAGGGGAATACTTCATTTGATCCAAGAAGGGGTGCTTACAACAGACAGCATGATCAAAATCAATGACTCCGAATTAGTTAACTTCACTTCCTGTAGCTATCTTGGACTTGAACATGACTCGCGTTTAAAACGGGCGGCAATATCTGCTGTAGAAAAATATGGAGTACAATTTTCAGAATCTAGGGCATATGTTTCCATCAATCTTTATAAGGAATTAGAAGATCTGATGAGCGAGATTTTTGGAGCTCCAACTATTATTGCTCCGACCACAACCCTGGCCCACCTGTCTGCCGTACCGGTAATATTGGATTCCGAGGATGCTGTTATCGTAGATCAGCAACTTCATAATTCAGTATTGAGCGGTATAAATATTTTCCGAGCAAATTGGCCAATACACTTTGAGGTTCTTCGTCACAATAGGATGGATCTTTTGCGTGAGCGGATTGAAACTCTCCAAAAATCCCATAAACGGGTTTGGTATTTCGCAGACGGGATCTATTCGATGTTCGGTGATCGGTGTCCAGCTAATGAGATATTCAGTTTATTAGACACCTATCCTTCTTTCAATACATATATTGATGATGCACACAGTATGAGTATTATAGGTGAAAATGGAAAAGGGTTTATACTAGGTAGCCGTTCGATACACGAAAGGATGATTGTAGCATCTTCAATGGCCAAAGCATTTGCTACTGGTGGAGGCATCCTCGTATTTCCAAATAAAGAGATTGCCAGAAAAGTGAGGGCTTGTGGTGCTCCATTTAACTCCTCTGGCCCGCTGCAACCAGCTACACTGGGAGCTGCAGTAGCTTCCGCAAAGATCCACCTAACCGATGAAATCTATACCCTTCAGGCTGAATTAGTGAGTAGAATTAAATATGCTAGCACTCTATTTACCGAAACATCACTACCTTTAATTTCAAACTTCGATTCGGGAATATTCTTTGTCGGTACTTCAAGAGCGGAACTAGCTTACATTATTATGGAAAAGATGATGAAGCAAGGATTTTTGTTGAACATCGGCGTATTCCCTGCAGTATCAAAAAATCATGCTGGTATAAGATTCACGATAACTGCACTACAATCCTACGAACAAATATATATGATGGTGATGACCCTAAATGAAGTATTTTTAGAAACATTAAAAGAACATCAATATACAATCGATCATATCTATAGTGCATTTAAAGTAGTAGCCCGATTAGAGGATCGTCAAGCGGGAGAATTCTTTAACGAACCTATCAATGAGGGCAAGTAAAGATGAAGTTGAAATTCATTTACATTTTGAAATAAGAGCGTTTAAAAATCCCTTTTAATACTTTCCGTGGCTTAGACTTTTTAGTAAACTAACAAATACATTAAAAACGCAAACGATTAGTAATTCCTAGATTCTAACTCCTTTCACATGTACTAGAGCTGGTAATTGTAAAAAAGCAATATATATATGTTTTTAAAAAATTCCTGATCAAAATATTGATCAGGGATCTTCTATACAAAGTAATAATACTCTGATTTAGGTTGGTATCTGGAGTTAAATACGTATGCCTTCAGATTACTTTCTTAGCCAATCGTGACCATATAAATATGCAAACGACAAAAAATTTCCAAGTCAATACTCTTTTGCATAACATAATTTTTGTCGTAGAATTTAAAAATTCAACTTGATTATTTGGTGGTTTCTTCGACAGAGCTATAAGCCCAACCTACGATTTTCTTTATAGACGTTTTTATCCGATCCATACCTTCTTCCGTAGATATATCGATTTCACAAACAGTGCTTTTTACATTCTCTGAATGAAGAACGATATAATAAATACCTGCAACAAGAATAGTAACAACTCCACGTAAGTCAAGGTCTTTTCCTTGAAGTTCTTTATCCGCAAAAGCGAAGAACAGGGCACTCATCTTTTCGCGTTCCTGAGCAATTTCAGACATGATGGAAGATTCTTCACTCATCTGCCAGGCCACTATCTTCTGCATCTCACGATTTTCTCGAAGTTCATCAAATTGATTTAGTAGTAGAGACTCTAAAACTGCCATTGAACTGGCTGCAGGTGCGCTTCCGAAAAATTCAGCAGCCCCCTCGGTTGCTGAAACCCAATAATCTTTCCCTTTTATATAAGTTTCGACCAAATTTTCGACAGTTCCGAAATACGCATAAATTAGTTTACGGTCAATTTCTGCATATTTTGAAATATTACTCATGGTAAGCCCTGTGTAACCCTTTTCTGCAAGCACTTTACCTACTGCTGCAATGGCCTTACCCATGGTTCGCTCCTTATTGTTTTTTACTCCTTGATATGTTTTTCTCGACTGTTGTTCTTTGGCCATAATATCGATTTAGACCCAAATTATACGGGTCAAAATCAAATATAGAAAAAAATAAAAAGCACTCCCCTCTTATTTTTGATAAATTGTATTCATTTAATATAAAAAGACACTTATAGATACTCTTTTTATATTGTACTATACAAAAATTTTTAATAAAATATAATAAAGATGATCAAACTGAATATCGGAGTAGTGATTCAGAAAAGAATGGTGCTTATCTGCAAAAGAGCGTTTCAAATTGGTGGCTGCTATCTCTTCAACATCGGAATATACGACCTTTGATCCTAAGATTTGGTTTGTACAAGATTCTTATCTGTTGAT
This sequence comes from Sphingobacterium anhuiense, assembly GCF_042686355.1. Lineage (NCBI taxonomy): Bacteria > Pseudomonadati > Bacteroidota > Sphingobacteriia > Sphingobacteriales > Sphingobacteriaceae > Sphingobacterium > Sphingobacterium anhuiense. The sequence continues at coordinate 397,212 of NZ_JBHUPE010000004.1, read as the reverse complement.
ACCTAAACTTTTTGACTAAAATTGCTTTACTCCTGCCGACCTCTCTTCAGTCATATGATTATTCTTCGGACCTTGATGTCAATATTCCAAGGATTATCGTTAATATAGATCTTTATCCGAAAATTTAACATCTTGTATTTTAGGTAAAGGTCGTATTAAAACTCTTTTATTTCGAACCGTCAGTGGTTTAGTTGACCCTAACTTTTCATCAGATTCGGTTCTAATACCCGTAATCAAGTCAAACTTAGTTTCTGTGAATATTGTATTTTCATCAATATAACCTTTTGGTGCGTCATATGTAGGCTTATCGACATAAATCAATTCAAAATTGCCTTTTTTATATTTGAAATGATAGGTAATATTTCCGCCTCTAATTTCGCTCCACATTTTTAAAATCCCTTCTTCAATAAAGAAATTAGGAATTTGATAGCCATTAAACTTGCCTTGGTTTTCGGTAGGATACTGCGGTTCGATGATTTTATCAGAAGATACTGCCAAAACTAGCTTTCCATTAGGTTGAGATAAGAAAATTTGCAATCTTAACGGCCTTGTTTCATCTACAGTATCCATTTTCACAGTGACTCTGTCTATTTTGCCATCATGATTTAAGTCCCCCTGTTCTTCTCTTACCTCGTAAGTATACTTGTTTTTATTTTTAATACTTTGGGAGAATACATGCGTCGGGATTGCAATTAAAATGAAAATAAAATAGTTGTAAAAATATTTATTGATGTTATTCATTTTAGTTGGTTTTGATCTTATTTCGGAGTTCACTATACAGATTATCAAGAAATTCTTGCTGTTTATCATCTTCCTTAAAATAACGCTGATATCCCGCACTGCAACTGTAAATATCGGTAATATTTTTAATATTAAAATTCCAGTCATCGGCGTCTCTAACAACCACTCCTAACCCACCATCACAATTTTGCCATAACTCGGAAAACTTGGTTTTCTTTTCTTCAGGCAATTGGCTAAAATCGGCAGAAACTGTATATCCACTCATTTGAGTATTATAAAATTTAGTGATCGCATAAACGGGCACACCACCCCAATCTATTGTTTCTCCTTCTGGTAAACGTATATCGGTAAGTTTTTTTTCATTCATTATTTTATCCTGTTGCCCTTCCCTAAAAAACTGTTCTTCATAAGTCAATTTTGTTCCCTTTGGAAGCAAAATTTTTTTGAGTGTTACTGGCTCAGTTGTAATAAAATATGGGTAATCAGGCCCTCGTCCTCCCGTCGGGTTCCCCATACCGCTCAAAGTATTAAGAAAAAGGTTATATCCTATCACTAGCAAAGTGACAAGTACAAAAAAAACTATGATTATATATTTTTTTTTCATCATTTTTTTGATGTATTTTGAATTGAACTATAATTACTCAAACTATGTTAAAAAGGCATTGTTACAACTCGTGCTTTATAGTTCCCTTTTTCAATCTTAAACAAAACAGCATATCCTCCTGCACCATCACCATTTACAGAAGTGATGTATAAAGTATCATTTAGATTATCATAGTAACATGCTGCAAACGCACTGTTTATATTAAACAAGTTTTCAATCTCCTTTTCTGGGATTTGCAAACTCCTACCTTTAATTGTAGCTTTTATAGATGTGTAATGGCTTGTAGGGATCGTACCATCTGTTCCCCATACCTGCTGTCCTTTAAATTTATCTTCAACAGTATAATCTTCATATTTTGTCGATGAAAAATATTTTTTATTTTTTTTGTAATCAAATTTTTCGGACTTAATTTCCACATTCACATCTTTCGCTATAAATTTTGCAATGCTATCATTAAAGGATTTAATTGGGATCTTTTCATAGGATTCAATTAGTTTAATTCTAGAATGGTGTACATATCCAGTAATATTCTCATTTTGACGATCGGTATAATCAACAATTACCCAATCGCGAAGTTTTCCATCGGGGAATGCATAGACAATCTCATCCATGTTAATTTTTGAAACAATTTCGCTAGTAACTGACGCTTGCTTCCTCACATTTACATAACCATCCTTATCGATGATCTTTGCAAATTGTGCGTGTGTAAAATGGCTTACTATCATAAAAAATAGTGTAAGCAGATATTTTTGATTCATTTGAAATAACCTTATTAACTATAATATTTTAATCAAGCATTCAAATAGGGCTGTATCGAATGGCTAAGATTGATCGTAGCCTCATTCCGGATCAACTCCCTGCTTCGGATATAAGATTTCTAAAATATCAACGTGCGCCATATTGATTATTAATCAGGTACGACTTTGTTCTATAAAATTAAGATAATTAAAGCAGTTTTTGGCAAATTCATTTTACGGTTCCTTACCAGTTGATTACAGTGATGACGCAACGTTCCTCAGACATGCTGCATATTTAAAATATGAAAAATCAATTTTTAAATCTTGTAGTTTCCTATTTTTCAAGACAGGACAAATGATATCCTAGTCCGAGGCCTTGCAATAAGATGGCCTTCCATAGTAGGGTATCAGTACAGCTAGAAAGTGAAGAAATAAATAAAATAGCCGGTGATGGAGATCACCGGCTATTTTATTTATTCGTATGTCAACCTATTTTTTGGCGTAATCTTTCTCAAATTTATCTGAAGCGACATTGACACCATTTGCCATATCTTCAAATGCCTTATTAATATTGTCCAGTAATCCTTGTTCTACAACCGGATCTTGAGTAGTACTCTTTCTAATGTTAATCAATTTTGGGTAATCTTCTGAAACAATTTTACCATAACCTTTCAATCCTTTTAGAATGGCTTGCTGCAATTGGTCATCACCGTTGAAATCGCCAATTTTTTCAACCTTTTTAATGTCTTCTTTTACAGCTTGGTCCCATTTTAGGGCTACTTTTTCTGCTTCATCATATTTTTTTGACTGCATTGCGCTATTCATTTCGCTAATATGTACCTCTTCACTGTTGATAATCGTCATCAGTTCATTGTTATAGGCAACTGCATCTTTCTTTTGGCCGCAGCTTAAAAGTGTGCAGAACATAATTAAAGCAGCACTTCCTGAAATCACTTTTTTCATCTCTTTTTATTTTTTGTGTTGATAATTTGTTAAAACCTCTTCTGAAGGATAAACAAATTTAAAGGATGAAAAAATTTCAGCAAATCCCTGAATGTAGTGGTTTTTTGGCCATTAGTCACGAAGAATACCATATTCAAGTGCAAGTTTGATGACAGATGCAATGCTTTTCACCTCAAATTTTTCGATGAGATTCTTTCTATGACTTTCAACCGTATGATGACTGATAAATAAAGTTTCGGCGATTTGAACGGTAGTTGATCCCTTGATTGCTTCCATTAATATTTCCTTCTCTCTGCGCGTGAGCTTAGGTACATTTTGAAGACCAATATTGTCTTTCTTACTCATTTTTAACTTAGTCTTCGCGCACAAAAAAAGTTCTCCCTGACAGACGCTCCGAATACCTGCTATAATCTCCGGTCCTAAAGCATTCTTTTGGATATATCCGTCCGCACCTTGGGTGATCATACTATTAATGACAGCGTATTCATTATGAACACTGATAGCAACAATCTTCATGTGTGGACACCGTTTCTTAAATAAGGCGACTAACTCTATACTATTCGTATCGGGAAGATTGATATCAAGCAATAATATATCAGGATTAATCCGTTTAATCCGGTCTAGTGTTGATTTACCATCTGTAAAGCAATCCAAAATTCTAAAATCGGGTTCTGCCTCGAGAATATTTTTTAAACCTTCCAGCATCATCGGATGATCATCAGTAATTACTATATTAACCATAATAAGGATTATTATTTATCGGGAACTCTATTTCTATACTTGTACCTTTTCCGGCACGGGAATAAATATGCATCTTCCCGCTTAAAAATTCGAGGCGAGACTGTACATTGTGTATTCCGGCTGATTTTTTTCCATCTGCAAGATGCGGATCAAAGCCCTTTCCATTATCTTCCACAGTGATCAGGATATGATCATTGTGCTGCGACAGCTGCACTATGATCTGTGAAGCCTGAGCATGTTTCACCGCATTATTTACCAGCTCCTGGATTATCCTGTAGACGACTATTTGTTTATCTTTTGAAAGGTCGGCTTCCAACTTTACAAATTGACTGGAAATCTCAAGCTCATCGTTACTCATGCGTTCAGCATATTCTTTAAGAGCTTCCTCCAAGCCATATTTATCCAATAGTTCAGGCATAAGGTTATGTGCAATGCGGCGCAACTCGACTACAGCAACATCGAGCTGATCTAAAGATTTATTCAATGTATTTCTACTGGAATCATTCTCATTATATAGCGTAAGACCAGATAAAGTGATTTTTGTCCCGGACAAAATACCGCCTAATCCATCATGAAGATCTCTGGCGATACGTGAACGTTCGGTTTCCTGCCCCTCTAACATGGAGACCAAAACCTGTAGGCTTTCTTTCTGTTTTAATGTTTTGAGATGCTGGCGATATGCATAATAGATCAACATGGCAGCTATGATAAACGTCAGGATAAGGAAAAAATAGACTGAATTTATTTTTGATTTGAATGCAAGTTCCTTTTGAGAAGTTTTAAGTTGTGCTGCGCGTTGCTGTATCTCAACACGTGAAAGTTTAAGTTCTTTACCTCTGTTATCTGCCTCTAGCTGAATAACTTCTATCTGCTGACGTTGGATTTTTTCATTTAATTTTAAATTTTCCAAATCCTGCAGCTGCGCTTTATTATGCGCATGCATCAACGAGATTTCCTGCTTTCTCTTTTCGGCTTCAAATCGCAGTCTTATCAACTGTTGTTGCTGTCTCTCTTTTTCAAACTGCGCTTCTAATCTCCGCCCCTGTTCCATTTTATTTGCATTGAAAACTTCTTCGTAGAGCTTGACATATTGTTTATAGTAATGATAGGCTTCATGATACTGACCTTCTGTCTCATACACCTCTGCGAGCTTTTGATATAAGCTAAGGGCAATCGTATTTTCTATTACAGTATCTTTCATGAGCGCGGCTAATGAAGCAAGGAGATATTTTTTTGCGGTTTCTATATCACCTTCTTTCATGCTGTACTCTGCCATTATTCCATAAGCCGAAGCTACCTGCGCATATTGTTCTGTTTTTTTTCCAACTTCTAGTCCCTGTTGCGCATACTGGAGCGATTTTGTTTTATAGGACGCCGGATAATACTGTAAATACAGATTGGCCAGATTAATTGCTGCAAAAGATAAGTCAGAGGGCACAGCCATTGTTGAGCTGTTCTTTTCATAGAATTTAATAGCTTGGAGGTAATAACTTTCAGACTGGTTACGAAGATGCTCATTTTCGGGCTGATTGATGTACTGCTCCTGATAATTATATCCCATAGACATGTAAGCATCAAAAATATCCATGGGTCTATTTCTTAATTTAGCGACTTCCAGAGTAAGTTTAGCGTATTTTTCCTGTAAGTCATATGTTTTCCAGTTTGAATAAATCGAGGAAAGTTCCTTATAAATTGCGGTTTTCCGAGATATAACAACATCTGTCTGAGCGGATTGATCGTAAAACACTAAAGCGTTCTGGAAGCATCGGATCGCCTGTTGCTCCTGATTATTCCTAGCATGCATCCACCCCTCACAATACGACACATACCCTTTAATGCTCAGGTCTTTGGTTTTTTTTGCAAATATTTTAGCCTGCGCGAGATATCTGTTAGCGGATGTATTATCTTCTAGTATCTTGCTGTTCATTGCGGCAATACCACATAACTGTGCAGCGTATTGTCCATCAAGCTTTTTAGAAGCTCTAGCTATATTTTTTTGCAGCAATTCCATCGCTTTCCGTTGCTGACCATTAAAAAAAAGTGCATGCGCATATTTGCCGGCCAACAATAACTGTTGCTCACTGCCTTCAGCGACCTGATGATATTCACTTGCAGCGCTTTCAACAGCACTCTGAGCACCAAGTTTCCCGAAGAAAAACATCACTAAAACTAATACTAAATACTTCTTCACTGTACAGATTTTCATGTTTGTTTTGAAAAACAAGATTTAGGACAAGAGCAACATCTTTACATCATCATATCTTCTTTAACAATTTATAATTAAACCAAAACATGAAAACACAGTTGAAAGGCTCGTGAAAAACAAAATAGTTAAAAAATAATAAGATGTCCATTCAATTTGCTATTATTTTTACAGCATTTTGTACTTATTGACGTTTCGAGCAGCGTGAAAAATGCTGATATAGCTTCTGACCATTAAAATAAAATTAACAAAGGAAGGTAATCAAAGCTTGATTTTCTGCTACCGCTATTTGCAAAAATTCTTTCAATTTTCGGAATTCCTGAATCAAATAATTTAGCGCTTCAGGATCTTCCCAAAATTCAGGATAAACACCTTCTTCATTCATTTTTTCAGCATCAAACCGATCTGATAAAGAGGATTCAGAGAGATCGTTCACAGCTTCAAATAATTCTTTAGTCTGGTTTGACGTAAGGTATTTCGCCGGGCCATATCCCATATCCTGTTCCATGTCAAGTATATTGGGGCCAAATATTAGCCATTGCAGAGGCGGGCTGACCTGTTTGTAATTATTTAAAGGTTCACCTGTGACGACGTAAAACAAGCCATCCCAGCTTTTACCTATGTCTAATAGATTAGTTTTTTCCGAATTCGAAGTCGAAAAAAGATCATCTTCCAATAACTGACTGTTGTCAAGATAACGCATTAAAGTACTTTGGTCTATCCGTAGATATTGCTGTATTATTCCCATATAATAAAATTAGTTAATTTTATTATATGGGAAAGAGTTTTAATATTTTCTCTTTAAAAAGTCTAATCTCCTACGCAATACCTGCCATAGCTAGATTATTCCTTCCTAATTAATTTTCAACTTTTGACTCAACTTTAGTTATAAAAACAATTTTCTTTATGCGCTCATCAACCTATGAAAAACAAATATTTCGAGGAAAAACAGCTATTTATTATATAGATATATTGTATCTTTCTAAAAAAAATATGAAGAAAACCAACCTACTAATTTTAAGCCTACTTATTGCCAATTTCAGTTACGCACAAACCTCACTAATGGATAGTTTAATTCAAAAAAACTATTCCACTTTTAGAAAAAACAACAGCAGCGCATTCGAAGGGAATGGATGGAGTATCCTTCAGGATGAAATCAGCAAAAACAATTCTGTGTTATTAGGCGAATACCATTTCACCAGTGAAATCCCTTACTTCACAAATGCGATTGTCAATAGCATTAAGTTCGACAACTATTTTATGGAAATTGATCCCTATACAATCAACACCATAACAACAAAAATTAAATCTTTATCTCCTGCTGATCTGGATAAATTCCGTCATGAATCTGGTTCTGCTTTATCTTTTTTACAAGGTGAGGCTGAGTTTGATTTATACAAAAACATACTTCAACAAAATATCAAGATATATGGAGCTGAACAAATTAGTTTATTTTCAGATCAATTACTCATTTCTGAATTGAGTAAACAATCCAAAAATACTAAAGCAAAAGAAATTTATAAGCAGATGATCGCTAATTCTGCTGCTTATGACACAAAAAACAACACCACCTTCTATTTATTTTCTGATGATTGTCAGGCAAAAATGGAGGCATTGAGCACGTTGAATTTATCCGCCAACGAAAAAGAACAACTAGAAGCTCTCAAATTAAGCAAGGAACTTTATTTAAGTCGAATTCATCCTTTAAGAATTCAATACTTGAAACACTTGGTTCTGGAAAAGCTACCTGAGTGGAAAGACAAAAAAAATCTTTTCAAATATGGTGCTAATCACATGCCTAAAGGGGAGAGTTTAATGGAAGTATTTGATATTGGAAACCTGGTATCTAATATTGAAGAGGCAAATTACCGCAAGTCATTACATATTATGATCATCGGAAAGAAAGAAGGTGAAACATGGGCTGATTTGTCCGAATATAAACCTTTCTTAAGCGTCGTGAAAGATGACAATTGGTATACCTATGATTTAAGGCCATTAAAACAGGCAATTTCTAAAAAGAAACTTAAAGTAGAGGATCTGACGCTGGAAAGAATTATAAAAGGTTACGACTATCTAGTTTTTATTCCAAGCCTTACTAAAACCCCAAAAACAGGCAAGCAAGACCATTAAATCAATGTTCAATGCTGCTAAATCATGTATATAAGCTGCCCTGACTTTACATATGATAGCTGTAAATAAAGGATTATCTACCTAAAAAAATGGGGATAATAAAAGATTTATTCTCCCCATTTTTACGAAATTGCATGATAAAGTTGTTATAAATTGTTTCTCAAATATTCTTGAAACTTATCTTGAAACTGCAAACCGCTACCTACTCTGTATTTACTTAACTTGTTATTGAGCGTAAGTCCCCATAGGATGAATTCGGTCAGAAAATAGAAATCTTCAGGCTTCGTCTGTGGCTGATACTGCTGTATCAAACTGCGGATAGGTGTCACTTCGTCCAATGCATGTTCGTAATCTACATCAGTGAGTTCATCGGATAATTCAATACCCTCCGATTCCGAGAACCAGCGGACAATATCATCGTAGGGATAGCGTTCATTTTCCTTTTCAAACTTCTCAATTTTTGGAAATAAAGTAAGAAATATACTTTTAACGGCATTCTCAATCAACTGAATTGCCACAGTACCGGCTCCCTCCTGTTCACCTTCATATACGAGCTCAACCTTACCGGTTATAGCCGGCACAATACCCATAAAATCGCTCAATCTTATTGCTGTGGCCGGAGCTCCATTTTTGAGCATCCGCAGTTCGGCAGTACTTAATAAGTTTTGAAATGCGGTAATACTCATACGAGCACTGACACCACTTTTTTCATCAACATATTCGCTATTGCGGGCTTCAAAACTGATCTGCTCAATCAATTCACGAGCCAGTTCTGGAACATATATTTGTTCCTTTTGTGCCGCTTCTAGGTTAGCTTCTTGAGCAGTAATGGTTTTTGCAATCGCTACTGTTTCAGGGTAATGTGTTAATATCTGTGATCCTATCCGGTCTTTGAGGGGCGTTACGATACTTCCTCTGTTGGTGTAATCTTCCGGATTTGCAGTGAACACAAACTGGACATCCAACGGCAGACGTAATTTAAATCCGCGGATCTGGATGTCTCCTTCTTGCAATATATTAAAAAGTGCTACCTGAATTCTCGCCTGAAGATCGGGCAGTTCATTGATAACAAATATCGAGCGATTCGCTCGTGGAATCATGCCAAAATGAATCACACGATCGTCTGCATAGCTCAGTCTCAGATTTGCGGCTTTGATCGGATCTACATCGCCGATCAAATCTGCGACAGTTACATCCGGTGTGGCAAGTTTCTCTGCAAAGCGATCACTTCTATGAAGCCAATCGATTGGTGTATCATTACCCTTTTCCTTTAATAATTCTACAGCATAACGCGATATTGGGTCATAGGGATCATCATTAATTTCAGAGCCTTGTACCACAGGTACATATTCATCCAATAGATTAATCATTAGCCTGGCTAGACGTGTCTTTGCTTGACCACGAAGACCAAGGAAATTGATATTATGTTTGGAGAGGATAGCTCTTTCTAGTTCTGGAATAACGGTATCCTCGTAGCCGTGTACTCAGGTAAATACAGTTTCGCCGTTGCTTATCTTTGTAATCAGATTCTGACGCAATTCTTCTTTTATTGTCTTCGGTTTGTAGCCAGAAGCTTTCAGTGCGCCAAATGTTGTTATCTTCGTGTAATCCATATGTTCTTATAATGAAGCGCAAATACTGCGCAAGATGTATATCCTGTTATTGTTAACGTAATTTTTTATCGTATTCTTTTTCTGCGATTTTCTTCGTAATCCTCAAAAATCATTTCTCCGAGATCTCCAAGTCCTGTATAGTAAGCCTTTCCCTGATTTGAAGCCGTAAATTCGTCAACAAATTCCTGGAGATAGGGATCTGAAGTGATCATGAAGGTTGTAATGGGTATTCCCAGCTTTCTGGCCTGTGCGGCCATACTATAGCACTTACTGGTGATAAAAGGATCTAAACCCATCGGATTTTTATAGTAACTACCATCGGGCATGTTTAAACAGCTCGGCTTTCCATCAGTAATCATAAATATCTGCTTGTTAGCATGCCGTTTACGTCTGAGGATCTCCATCGCCAACTTCAAGCCTGCGACCGTATTGGTGTGAAATGGTCCTACTTGCAGATAAGGTAGATCTTTTATCGCTATAGGCCAAGCATCGTTACCAAAAACGATGATGTCAAGTGAGTCCTTGGGATAACGTGTCAGTATGAGTTCTGATAAGGCCATGGCCACTTTCTTTGCGGGTGTGATCCGGTCTTCACCGTATAGGATCATACTATGGCTGATATCAATCATCAACACGGTACTCATCTGTGATTTAAACTGGGTGTCTTCGACAACGAGATCATTTTCTGATAAGGCGAACTCTCCTATTCCATGATTAATCTGTGCATTTTTTAGGCTCTCCGTCAAGGCTATTTTCTCAAGGCTGTCTCCATACTGATAGTTTCTGAAATCGCCCATATTTTCATCACTCCGCCCCTGGTGATTGGTTTTATGGTTCCCGGACTTTCCTTTTCGCATCTTTCCGAAAATCTGATCTAAGGCATGCTGACGTAAGGCTTTTTCCAGCTTTGAGGTAATAGAAGAGCTACCATTGCCACCTGGTTCCAGTTTTTCTCTGATGTATCCTTTATTCTTCAGATCTGCAATGAAATCATCAATGGTATATGTTGGAGTTGTCAGTTTAAACTCTTTGTCCAATTGCCGCAACCAATCAATAGCTTCATCAAAATCTCCGGAGGTGTGGGTAATCAGTTCCTTGAAAATATCAAATAATTTGTCAAAAGGCGTTTGAAACGGCTCGTCATATTGCTTAAAGATAAAACCCTTATTTCGTTTCGTGCTGTTCATGGATTCATTTTATTAGCATAAAGAAGCTATTCGCATATTGTAATCGGAATAACTTCGAAAGTTGAATTTACGAAATATAAATCCTTATAAAGAATCATAAACCATATGGTCTTCGTTTTAAACACTCAACATAAAAACTACTTTTTCCTCTTTAGCTTAATTTTTATTAAATTGCTATTATTCAGTTTTTTTACCAAAATATACGACCAATGTGGACTTTTACAGTGAAAAATAAAATTAAGGCTGCGATGTTGTTTTTCTCTGTCCTTTGCTTGGTGATGTTGACCAATATTCAGGAGCAACATTTGGTCAAAAGAATTAATGAATCTGTAACATCTTTATACTCGGATCGATTAGTGGTGGCTGATTATATTCACCAGCTTTCAAATCGCATGGAGAAATTACTTGTCTTACTATCTGCACCTCAATATTCATCTAAAGACGTTAATTTGGAACTAGATAAAATCAAGCAAATCACTACACTTTATGAAAAAACTGTGCTTACAGATAAAGAAAACGTCAATTTTAATACATTTAAAATCTACATTCAACAAATAGCGCAAAATGTTAATGCCACAGATCATGCTAAAGCTATTGGGATCAGCAAACAAGCACGACAAACTTTAGAAACATTGTCTTCGATTCAATTGGAGGAAGGAAAAGTAAAGCTGGACGAAGTAATCAGTATGACGAGCAGAAGTAGATTAATGTCTTACATCGAAATCGTGATCCTAATTGTTATTGCAATATTAATTCAAATTTTGGTATTTTCCGCTAAAGTGGAGATGGGTGCAAAAGTTCCAAAAGATCATAACTTAAACTAATCGAAAGTCCAAATTCATTCCCCAGACCTAGTGGTTTTTAAATAGATTGAGTTGCGAGATTTCAATGTAAATCCATCATTTTTATGACTTTTATAAACAAAACTAATTCTTATTTTTCGATCAGATTTAGAAACCTTCAGATCTTCGATTTTTTGGACTGTGAACCGATATTTTATTGGAGTTAGTTTTTTCAAAATATTAAGTAAAAACTAATATTTCTATTTTATTCCTATGAAAATTATTATGTATGTTTGTTTTAACGATAATCATTCAAACCTAAACCAAATATGAACTTTTATTATTCTGCTCTTTTTATTGTCAGCAGCTTAGCGTTTTCTCTATCTTCGTGTGCTCAATCAAAAAGCCTATTTAACGGCAAAGACTTAACAGGCTGGCATATCGATGTTCCTGAAATGGACAAAAACACGACTGTAAAAAGTCCTTTTCTTGTCAGAGATGGGATGCTAGTAAGTATGGGTAATCCTAATGGCCATATTATAACCGATAAGTCGTATAAAAACTATAGTCTGGATATCGAATACCGTTTTGCAGGAAAACCAGGGAACTGCGGTGTATTGGTGCATGCCTCTACTCCACGCGCGCTTTATGGAATGTTTCCAAAATCTATTGAAGTACAGATGATGCATGAAAATGCGGGAGACTTTTGGTGTATTGTGGAGGATATTAAAGTACCAAATATGGTTGAGCGTCGGGGTGACCCTGCTGAATGGGGTATTACAGAAGATAAAAAACGTCGGATTTTGAATCTTACCGATAAATCGGAGAAACCGCTTGGTGAATGGAACAGCATGAGGATTGAATGTTTAGACCGAAAGATAAAAGTATGGGTGAATGGTGACCTTGTAAATGAAGGTTACGACTGTACCGCAAACAGCGGACAGATTGCGCTTCAAGCTGAAGGTGCTGAAGTTGAATTCCGTAAGGTTTTACTAACGCCAATAACGCATCTTTCTAAATAAATGATAATGGTAACAAAGCATTTATGCAAGTCTAAGCATTCGTGCATTTGCAATAGTTAGTTAACTGCTAGAAAAAATGAAAATCTAGAAAGCCATTCCGTTAGGAGTGGCTTTGTCCATTGATGACACTTGGTAAGCATTCTGTTCAGATTTATTGTTTACATTAAAAAACGATAGCCTCATGAGCAAGTCTTTCTAGATCGAAAAAGGCTTCAATTACCTTATAAATTATATCCTTTTTTATATTTAACAAGCATGTGATTTTATATATTTGCAAAAAATCAATAACTTAAATAAATATAAAAAAACATGGTCAAAATTAACTTCACCTTATTTCTCTTAATTTTTCAACTATCATTTGTATCGGCTCAAGAAAAAGTAAAAGTCATATTATTAGGAACTTATCACTTTAATAATCCTGGAAATGATATGATCAAACAAAAAGACAGAAATATATTATCTAAAGAAAACCAACAAGATTTAGAAGAAATTACGAATAAAATAAAGGCATCTGCTTATAAGCCCGATCAAATATTTGTTGAGAGTAATTTTAACAAAAAGAACGAATTGAATGCAAACTACCAATCATATTTAAAAGATCAATATCACAAGTTCACAGATACAGTAAAAAATGTACGATTGAAAAAATATTATTCCGAAGGTGAAACTTTTCAATTAGGTTATAGATTAGCGAAAAAATTAGAACACCAAGAATTATATCCTATTGATAGTCTGATAGAAATGAGATTTGATATTTTATTAAAAGAGGTAAATTCAAATCCAGCTTTGAAAGAAGAGTTTAGTAATATTAATGCTTCTCTATCGGATAATTGCCTAGAAAAAAGCAGTCTAAGTGATATATTTTTATGTATAAATCAAAAGTCCAACTTGGATAAAAACATTGGTTTTTATATTTCATTTGCGAATAAAGTGATGGTCAATAAAGATTATTTTGGTTCAAATCTCGTTACTGACTGGTATAAGAGGAATTTGATTATGTACGCTAATATTCAGAATCAATTAAAACCTCATACAAAAACTATTTTGGTTCTTGTTGGTAGTGGACATGCGGCCGTCTTAAGACAGTTTTTTGAAGTCGACAAAAACTTTGAACTTGTTGACTTAACGAAAGTCTTCGATGCTAAGTAAAAACTCTTCCTCCAGAAATAGCGAATAAACTAATTTTATATAAAAAAATGTCATTATTTATTTAAGATAATGGCATTTTTTATTATGTTAAACACGATATTTATTCTATACCTTTAAGTATGCAACCATTCGTTTCCATTTTATGCAACAAATACGGAATTTCTTCCGAATTGGTCTCTCAGCTTCTATTGAAGATGGAGAAGAAATCATTTGGTAAGCATCGACCTACTTTTTGAAGAAAAATGTCTAACATGGTCCATTAACAGATGTATCAATGTGTTCTTCGTTTGGCATTTAAATTTTGAAGTATTCAAGCATGAATGTTTGTTAAAAGAAAAGCCATTTGGGGATACCAAACGGCTTTAAAATTGATTTAAATTATACCTTTAGCTATTTTATCTGTGAATATATCTTCGGAATTGTCCAGAGGGTATGCTTATAAGCACAAATCAACTGATTATAAAATAGTTTTATTATACCATGCTAATCGATGTTTATCTTATAGATTGCTGCTGCTTCTGTATCATCAAACAGATGAATTTGCTTAACTAGCTTTTTCTTCATCATTTTCACGATGGAATGATAGGCCGGATCATGATAGACATTATGAAGTTCTTGAGAGTCTTTTTGTAAATCGAAAAGTTCCCATGTCTCCTGACGTTTATAATATCGGATTAATTTGTAACGGTCATCACGTACTCCAAAATGTGGGCTGACAGCATGTTCTCCATTTTCAAAGTAATGATAGAAAAGATCTTTCCGATGTTCTGTTGATGGGTTTTTGAGCACATGTACAAAAGACTTGCCCTGCATGTCCTTCGGTTTTTTGACTGATGCAAGTTCCAGGAGAGTCGGTGCAATATCGGCATTGACGACCTTTGCATTGATTTCAGTATGGGGTTTTAAAATTGGCGGGTAGCGCATGACCATTGGTGTACGGAAGGACTCTTCATACATCCACCTTTTATCAAACCAACCATGTTCGCCCATATAAAAACCTTGATCGGACAGATAGATGACAACTGTATTTTCCTTTAATTGCTTATTGTCTATGTAGTCCAATACTTTTCCGATGTTCCTATCCATGGATTGTGCTGTATTGAGGTAATCGGTCATATAGCGCTTGAACTTCCACTCGGCTAAAGCTTTTCCGGTCAACTTGGATTGCTTAAGTTCTTCATAAATCGGTCTGTAATAATTGATGTATTTTTCTTGCTGTGCTGGTGTCATTCGTTTGAAATTACCATCCTGCATCATCGCTTCAACAGATTCGAACATCTTTAGATCGTAGCCCATGCGCATATCCTTATCAATAGACATCTCCTGAAGCTTGGCTGGTTTACGGCTTTCGTAATCGTCGTAAAAGGTTTCCGGCAATTTAAAATCGACGCTGTCATAGGTGCCAAAATCTGCAGGATCGGGCATCCAGGTACGATGGGTAGCTTTATGACCGATCACCAAGCAAAAAGGTTGTTCTTGATTTATGGTATCGAGCCACGTTAAAGCTTTATCGGTCACAATATCTGAAACATATCCCTCACTTCGTTTACGTCCCTGTTTACTGATAAAATCTGGATTGAAATATGTGCCTTGATCGACCAGAATGTCAAAATAATTGAATCCTTGTAATTTGTCTCCCAAATGGATTTTACCGACCCAGGCGGTATTGTACCCGACCTGCTGGAGCTGTTTAACAAATAGATCTTGACTAAAATCAAACTCGGAGGTCTCATTATCCTTAAAACCATTTTTATGGCTATACTTTCCGGTCAATAAAGTGGCCCTACTGGGGCCACATATTGAATTATTGACAAAAGCATTTTTAAAAATAGCACCCTCATTGGCGATACGATCTATTTGGGGTGTTTTTCCATATTTTGAGCCATATGCCCCTATGGTTTGATATGCATGGTCATCGGAAATAATGATGACGACATTGGGTTTTTTTTGTCCATAAACATGTCTTCCTGTAGTCAAGGCAAGCGCTAGAATTACAATAAAACTTAATTTCATGATCCCTTTTGTTTAAAATTGATAATTACTTCTTCTTTGGAAGTCGAGTTTATTTTGACCCAGCCCGATCGATCTTGACCTGAATCATTGGCCTTAATCGTCAGTTTCTGTGTGACATTACCAGAGCCGTATTTGCGTTCCATAGTGTACCACTGTACGTTTGCAGGTAAAGTAACCCACCAACCATTGGTGGTCCCCTCAATACTTATGGTATAAGTACTTGCTATTTTCTCTATTTCGTTTGTCACGGTACTGGTCACCTGAAATGGACCAGCGACAGGTTTAGCAGGAAGGTCTTCTTTTTTGCAAGCAACTAACGCGAATAAAATGAGGAGTATAAGGAAACCGATGTTTCCTTTTTTATAAATTAATATCTTCATGATAGTGATTTTACCAGTTTGGGTTTTGTTTCCATTTGCCATTTGTCAATTCAATCATCCGTTGTTGGATGGGAAGTAAGTAATCTCGATCGACTCTAAAGCGATACCCATTTGGCAATACTGCTTTATAAGGATCCATATAGCGCATAGCATCACCAGGATTACCGGACAAAAAGAAATTGACTGTTTTTCCTGCTGGCGCAGTGTCATAGTATAACAGATTGTCTTTGTAAAAACCTGTACTGTTATTTTCTTGCGCAATATTGCTTCCTGTAAACAGAATTCCCAAAGGTCTTTTGTCAACAAGCAATTGATCTGCCGCTGCCCAACGTAAAATATCTTGTAAACGATGTCCCTCGGCTACGAGCTCGACACGTCTTTCTCTTCTTACTGCCTGTACGAATTTGTCTAGCTGTGCAAATGGGTAGTTTGCTGCAGTATTGTACTCGCGATCGAAATCCATGTCCGGCATATTAACACGGGCACGCAACGGTCGTACCGCTTCAATAATTTTACTCGGATCTTCCTTAAGTTCAGCTATAGCTTCGGCATAGTTGAGTAATACTTCTGCATAACGGAAATAAATGACAGGAGCAGCACTCATGCCATCATCAGATACGGCAGGAAGACTATTGTACTCGACATATTTGTACATCGGGTAACCTGTAGTTGAACGATTGAATCCACTTTGATTGATCGGTGGAAAATTGGCGGCAACAGCATCAGGTCGTAAAGGCGCCTGTGGCACTACTGCTGTTTGTGCTAATCGTGGATCACGAACTGTAGGTTTTAAATCTTGGCTGTATGTTTTTTGCGCTTCGGTCTGTAGTGTACCTACAAAAGGTTTACCATCTGCTGTTAAGTAATCACTCACGAGACTCTGGGTCAAACCGATATCTCCCCCTCCTGTTGATAGATATTTGGAAACACCGTGACCGACATTTTCTGAAGGATTATAGCGTCGATATAATAGAACCTCATTGTTTGTAGAAAGATTTGCCGTATTAAACATATTGCGATAATCATCATTGAATTTTCCAGTGGTATATATTTTCCAGCGATTACCATCTATAATGGTCTTGGCGGCATCACGTGCTTGAGTCAGATAACTCTTAATCTTATCTTCTGTAGCTTCCGTGCTCGCAAATGATGTCCCTTTTAATTTATGGTACCTTTGCCATGTTCCTTCATAAAGACCAACACGTGATTTCAATGCCAGGGCCACATCACGGTGAACACGCATACTCGCATTGGTAGATACAGTAGGTAAAAGATCGACCGAACGGTTCAAGTCACTGAGGATAGAATCTACGATCATAACACGGCTGTCCCTTGCTAATAGCGTAGATTCATCTTCGGAACTCAACAATTGATTGACCCAGGTGACATCGCCATATTTTTTCACCAACTCAAAATAATACCAAGCACGAAAGAAATATGCCTCACCTAGATATTTGTTGATCTCAGTTTGATTTCCTTTTGCATTTTTTGATTGCTTTAGAAAAAAGTTGATTGATCTTATTTGCGTATATTCACTGATACTTGAAGCATTAGCAACCGTTAACTGTCCGCTAAGTCTCGGATCTACACTGGTAAATATCATGTTGTCGGTACGTGCGTCATCAAAAGCAGGCCCAATACCACCGGTAAAATTCGGATGACCGGGTAAAGTTTGATAGAACTGATTGACATACAGTTTTAGCTCATTGGTCGAGGATAAACTCCCTGTTGTGGATAATTGATCCAATGGTTCTCGATCCAAAAAATTGCTATTACACCCTGAAAACACAGTGATACTCACTGTAATTAGGCATAAATATAAATTATATAGTTTCATGTTGCTCGGGTTAGAAATTAACGTTTAGACCAAAAGAATACACTTTACTTAAGGGATATATCTTCCCTGTACCTGAACCTCCATTGATGGTTTCTGGGTCAAACATTTTCGCCAATGGACTAAAAGTCAATAAGTTTTCGCCACTAACGAATACATTGATACGCTCGAACTTCCAGCGTTGGATCAGTGATTTAGGGATATTATAACTGATGGTCAGGTTTTTGAGGCGTAAATATGCAGCACTTTGTAAATAACGGGTTGAAGATAGCTGGGTCTTATTGATATAAGAATTAATGGCACCTGCAGGTGCTGCATAAGGATTGGGATAGTAAGCATCGGGATTACTTTCGGAGAAGTAATCTAAATGTTGTTTGAAAACGGTCACTTGCGCTAAAGCACCTGCTCCCCAGAAGTAAGCATCGGCCACTGCTGGACTAAAATCTCTTTTACCAATACCTTGCCAAAGCATATTCATCGATAAATTTTTCCACGTTAATCCACCAGAGATACTATAGCTATACCTTGGGGTGCTGTTTCCGATAATGGAAATGTCGCCCATATCACCTAAGCGATTGGTTCCATTATTGATTTTTCCATCATTGTTGATATCAAGGTACATGACATCTCCAGGGATCCAATCGCGAGCGGACAAAAATGACTGATCCAATTCATTATAAGCATCTGCTTCTGCCTGTGTACGGATTAATTGATTGGCGGTATAGCCCCAGATTTCACCAGATGTCTTGCCCTCGTACCATTGTCCACTTGGATCAAATTTTGTTGGATTTTGATATTTCGTAACCATTGATTTGTAATCTGTGAGGATTAAGCCCAAATTATAGCTCCAGTCTTCGGAAAGCTGATCACGCCATTTGACATTAACTTCCCAACCGCGTGTTCTTAAATCAGCATTGTTACTTTTTGCGGGTACTGTACCGAAAAGATCGGCTACATCTCGAGATGGACCGAGCATATCTTTGGTGTTGCGCTGATAGATATCAATTGCACCGGTCAATCTGTATTTGAATGCCGTAAAATCAAGACCAAAATTGGCGCTACGTACAGTTTCCCAGGTGATCAATGGATTGAAAGCACCCGGAGCGTTGATATAACTCTCGCGGCCATTTTCAAAATAATACCTTCCTCCTGCTCCGTTGGCACCTGGTACGATGATGCTCATGTTTTCCGAGTACGCATAGAGTCCTGCTCCAGCCTGATTTCCTAATGATCCGTATGAACCTCGTATTTTCAGCTGATTGACCCAGCTGACTTCATCTTTAAAGAAGGACTCTTCACTGATGTTGTATGCCGCCGATACCGATGGAAAGAAGCCCCAACGATTGTCGGGCGCGAAACGGGAAGAACCATCATAACGGCCATTGACTTCCAAGAGGTATTTTTGGTCGAAATTGTAATTCAAACGCGCAAAGAAACCACGTGTTGCCCAATGATTACGTGCTTCTTTACTTGATTTGGTTCCTGTCGACAGGTCTATACCCGGACGATCGAAGCTAATCAAATCACTAGCGGATGTGTAGATTTCTTTAAACTGATTTAGTTCTTGCTGAAAACCCGCCGTAACATCAAAATTATGGTTGTCTAGCGATAATTTGTAGTTGGTATAGATGTTAGGTGTAAGGTAATTGTTGCTGTTCATTTTACGCTCAAAACTGCCTCCTAATGGAATATTGTATTCTGAACGATTTACAAGATAAGAAGCTCCATCAATGCCATAAATTGTGCCTGGGAGTTTTAAGATATCATTAGCATCATTATCTAACCTATAATTGAGATCGGCAAATATCTTCCAGTTTTTTAAAGGACTTATTTCCAAACCACTTAATATTGCTAGTGTATTGTTTGTCAAATCGTCTTTTGTACCCGACTGTAAATATGGAACCATGGATTGTTCATTCCAATTACCATAAAAATCGTAAGGTGATACATTGGGACGCATACGCGCTAAATTATGGAAGAACATGTCTTCATATCCTGCTAGAGGCGTTTGGTTATTGCTTCTGGTATATTTAACATTGGCTTTTAGTTTTAGCCAAGAGGTCAGATCTGAGGAAACTGAACTGTTGAAATTATAGCGTTTATAGTCGATATCTGCATACCGCAAGATTCCTTCTTCGTTGTAATAACCTGCCGATACGTAAAATTGCGTACCTGCATTGCCTCCACTCATGTTTAGTGTATAATTCTGACGTAGAGCAGTTGGTTTATAATGCAGATTGAACCAGTTGGTGTTAGCAATTCCATTGGCACTGTTTTCCCAGCTTGCATAATTGTTGGTGTTGACTTCTGGAAAAATCGAAAGACTGCTTGGATCATTGATATACTGTTGCAATAGCGCAATCTTGTCTTCCGAATATTGCTTCGTACCCAATGCATTAAAGGTCGCTGCATTGAAGAAGTTGGCAAATTCTACGGAATTAGCCATATCGGGTAATCTAACAGGTGAAGTAATTCCGGTATTGCCGGTAAAACTGATTACTTTTTTTCCAGCTGTACCTTTTTTGGTTGTTACCAATATAACTCCATATGCTGCTCTTGATCCATATATAGCAGATGCCGACGCATCTTTCAGTACTGAAATGTTTTCAATATCGCTTGGATTGATATCTGCAAGTGACATCTCCATTCCGTCTACAAGTACATATGGGCCATCGGTTCCGCTGATGTTTCCAACTCCGCGTACATTGAGATTGAAACTTTGACCAGGCTTAGTATTTCCTCCAACGCTGACATTCAGTCCCGGTACGATCCCTTGTAAGCTTTGTGTTGCATTGACAACAGGTCTGTTTTCAAGTTCACGTCCGCTAATTGCGGAAACGGCACCGGTCAAATTGACGCGCTTTTGTGCTCCATAACCAACGACAACGACTTCTTCAAGTTGAGCAAGATCGTCGGCTAACTGAATAGATTGAAAAGCAGATGAGTACGATACCTCTCTTGATACAAAACCGACACTACTGATTAAGATCGTACTTTGTGTATTTTTAACCGCAATCGTAAATTCTCCTTTTTCATTTGTAAGTGTACTCCTATCAGATCCTTTTTCCTTAATGGATACTCCTGGTAAAGGTTCGCCTTTGCTATCGATGATCTTACCATGAAACCTGGGGTCCTGTACTACGATTGGTGAAATAATAATCCGGCCACCATTGATCTCCTGCATTTTAAGACCTGTTTTTTCTAAAATAGGTTCTAACAGTTCATTCCATGGTTTTTTAATTGCATTTACATCGCTGATCACAAATTTGTCAATCTGGTTGTCATTGTAGATAAAACGTAGATCAGTTTGTTTTTCGATCAGCTGTAGTAAAGTTTTAAACTTTATGCTTTTGTTTTTTAAAGTAATGTTGCCTTGCGCAAGTGTCGAATTTGCATAACTGTTGTAGCCCAAAGCTACAATAAGCAACAGCGTAAATTTTACCATGAAGAGCCACTTTAGGTAATAAAGAATTGGCACATGACTGACGACATGTGAATTTTTTTTCATAATTTAGATATTAGAAGTTAGTAATTAAGCACATTACTTTACTAGGGCTTTGTGCTTGTTCATTCATCTTTTAGGGTATATCGTTACGATATACCCTTTTTTGTAAAGGTTTGATTCATAATTTTGGGTTTTTAATAAATTAATATACTGTCTTGTTTTTCTGTGTACTGTAAATTGACACCTGTTTTAATTAACAGGTCAAGTAAATCTTTACAGGTTTTTTCCTCAAATACACCCGTAAAAGACTCATTCATGAGTCTTTCATTTTCTATAACAATCGTTTTATTGTACCACCGTTCCATTTTTTTTGTCATAAGTTCCAATGGATCATTTTGAAAAACAAGCTTATTTTTAGTCCAAAGAATATCCAGTTGTTCACCGTTTGTAGCGGTAGCTTTTTTCATATCAATAATTACTTGTGTGTTATCAGGAGAAGTATTCTGACGATTTTTACTGATACGCATGGCATTAGTCATGATGTTGGTTACTTCGATTTTGTCTCCCGGCAGCATAATATATTGACGATATTTACCATTGTCTTTTATTTGTAGATTGACCTTCCCTTCAATCAATGCTGTTTCCATTTTCTGTTCTTCAGGATAGGCTCTGACATTAAATTGAGTACCTAATACTTCAATTCTGTTGCCATAAGAATCGACATGAAAAGGTAGATTTTTGTTTTTTGCAACATTAAAGTAAGCTTCACCGGATAATTTCACATCACGGTTACTATGTCCATATGACGTGTTATATTCCAATTGGCTCTCGCCATTCAACCAGATTTCCGTACCATCTTTTAACCTGTAGAATTTACGCTCTCCCTTGGCGGATACAAGTGTGATGCTATCATTACTAGCTACTGGCATATAGATGTAAGTAACTCCTATTGCTAAAATGAAAAATATAATCACTGCTGCTATTGAGAATCTATATTTTCGCACTTTACGTTCAGGCTCTATTGGTTGTGCTATTACAGGTTCTTGGGAAACAGCAGCAGACATAAATTTTTGCTTTGATCTTTCGTAGCGTGTTTCTTTGGGGATTGTTTTTTTTCCAGATATACTTTTGCTCTGTGTTAGAAAGAGATAGAGATCGATTCTATTTTCATCTTCAGCCATTAGACGATACAGCTCATCCAATTCTGAACCCGAAATCGACTGGTTCAAAACTTTATGAATCAATTGTAAATATTGCTGATCTGCTGATGACATATTCATGGTTTAATAGCAAGACACATGAAAAGAGCAAAATCCCCAATACGATATGTTATTTTTTTGCTTTTAATAGAAAATATAATTTTTCGATTGCAATCTGCATGTGTCTGTCTACTGTTTTGACTGCGATACCCATGCTTTCGGCCGCTTGTTTATAGGTCATCTGGCAGTCTTTTACCAAAAGAAATGCTTCTTTGGTTTTTGGTGATAATTGATTGATTGCAAATTCAATCTCTTTGGTTTTCTCGGTAGATATTAGAAGTGCTTCAGGAGATAGGTCGTCGATTAAGGTATTACAATGCAGTTCAACAGATTCGTAACGAACTATTTTATTTCGTAATAGATTGAGACATTTATTTTTTGTTGCCCGGTATAAGTAGGCAGACACTGATTTGATCTCCATAAGCTTTGGACCCATATTCCAGATCTCCCAAAATACTTCGCTAGCGACATCTTCAGCGTGACAATCGTCTTTAACAATGGATAAGGCATATTCCTCCAGAATTTCTAAATTTTTACTGAAGAACTCCTTAAACACATATTCATCACGCATAATGGCGATTTTATGTTTTTGCTCTTCACTAAAATCCTTAATATCGTACATGTTTATGGTTCGTTGATTGGCTTGACTAATATAAACAAATCATACATAAAACGTTAACAATTGAAAAAATTTAAAGAATTTTACTTCAGCTTCCCGACTGAATTTCTGAACCGCTGGAATAATTTAAGAGATTTGGTAATAACTACCAAAAGCAATACTAAACTTTTAAATGAAAACATGTCCACTTGATTTAATATCTTTTGATTTGATTAATAATCTACGTGTTTAAAAAGGTGTTTTAAACATTTTACTTCTTAGCAACAACCTAAATATTGCTGTTATACTTCATATTGTATGATGCATGAATCTCTTACTATTCGATTTTCAAAAAGTTGAAGCAAAATACGGCATCAAAAATAAGGTCATATAAAAAGCCGTTTGGTCATTCCAAACGGCTTTTATTTTAATACTATCTTATTTATATTTTTTTGGTACCGCTACAAAACCAAAATACAATAACTATTATTACTTTATGGAGATAAAGGTCTCTACCTCTGCCTCAGGACCATCATTGTATTTTTCACCATGTACGGTAAAATCTGCTTTGTAGGCTCTTTTTGAATTAAATTCTTCATCACCCCAAATGCCCAACCAAGTATTGAATACGGCTTCTGGCATCTTTCCTTTGGATACAAATTCAGCATATTCTCCCCCTTCGATCACTAGACCGACAAGTCCTTCTGGAACCACCGTTAATGTACTTACTTCATATCCGATAATGGTATCGTAATGGCCTGTAAAATCTGTTTCATAATTTGTATAAACGGCATAGATGTCGTTATTTATCTTTTGCTCGAATTGATGTATGGTTTCATCTTTCCAAAACTTTTGCCATAATAATTCGATATCATTTGCAGATTGTCCATTTTCATTGGTAGTTCTAATGGTCATACCGATAATCTTCTTTTCTTCAATAGTAATGTTGTTCATTTTTTGATTTTTAATATTTAAACGAAGATAACGATGACGGGTGACAGCAGTATGTCAGCAGTAATAGCCACATTGAATTAAACTTATAGCCGATAAAAGGAATCAGATATAGAATGGTACGCTATTAATTTGCATCTAAGTAAAAGCACCATACAATTTGAGGTGTATGATGCTTTTTGTTTAATAATAGAAGGATCGTTACGACTTTTATGCCATTAATGGATCGCTTTTCGCGTTTTGTCCAACTTCAATACGTCCTGCAAATTGCTCGAAATAGTTCAAGTATCCAGTACAGCTTACTTTTATATCATACCAAAAATGCTGTTTGGATAAATCAACTTCGGCCACCGAGGTCGAACCTGCACGCACCTTGATGTTACGTGGCGGTTGTCCATAGCTGTTATCTTGAAGCAATACTTCAACCTGACGGTCTTCATGATTCGTGATCTCAACCAGCAATCGGCCTGTAAATCCTTTACCTTTTTTATCACTTTCGTAACGACAAGAAATATTAATTTTCGGGTTTTCTTTACCTCCGGCAAATGTTCGAAAAAAACCATTGGGACCGTAAACGCTTAATTTATAAGCAGGCTTTTCGAAGGCTTCTAATGACCAGCTATCCTGCAACCGGTCCCCTGCAACGGTAGCATAATTCCAACTTCTTCCTTGTTCATTATGATAAGAAGTTTCGCTGTAAACGGTAAATGCTGCTCCTGCTGATGCGGTACCGAATACGTGGTTTGCAGACTCAAAGGAGATCTTATATGCTGCATTTTCTTGATCAAAATATCCATCAACATAGAGTTCATAAGGAAGCCCACATGAATCTCTATTCCCCTTCTCTTGTTTCGGGAAGTAGGGTGAAGTTCGAGGATCTTGTTCTATTTGATCTATTTCAGCTTGATTTAAGGCTTTAAATCCTTTGGGCACATCTTTATATTGTGCTTGATGAATGCTTTTAATAAATGGGTTTTTCTGAACAAATTCGGGTTTTGTTATAACTTCTCCTTTGTAAGGTCTAAAAGCGGAGGTTAAATCTCCACAAACGGCCCTCCTCCATGCTGTAATATTAGTCTCTTTGATATCAGAACGTGTTTTGTGATTAATGAACCGCTCTAAAAACTGTAATGGTGAGGTGTGGTCAAACACCTGTGAATTTACCCAACCTCCACGGGACCATGGAGAAGCTATGATCATCGGTACACGATACCCAAGGCCGATGTTACTTTCACGGCCGCTTTCGGGATGATATTGCTCTTCTTTTGTTACATATTCCAACCGTGTGTCGATGCCTTGAGAAACTTTACCTGAATCTTGACGATAAGGGTTTGGCGCCGCAAAAGGTGCCACATGGTCAAAATAACCATCATTTTCGTCATAAGTAAGGATAAAGATCGTCTTTTTCCATACTTCTGGATTTTTGGTTAAGATATCCATGACTTCACTGACATACCAGGCCCCGAACCAAGGTGAATCAGGGTGATCCGAGAAAAGCTGCGGTGCCGTCAGCCAAGATACCGTAGGCAGTTTGCCACTGTCCACATCTTCTCTAAACTGATACAAGATATCACCCTTCGGTATTTGGAGTTGGCGGGTCTCATCGCCTTCTTGATATTCCATCTGCTCGAGCTCCATATAGTCTGGAGCAGCACTGTTATTGACAAATGCACGTCGGTGGATTTCTTTTGTGTATGCGCTTAACTTCTCAAAGTTTTCGTCCGTATACAGCTCTTGCTCTTTTAAGGTTTCTTGCAGTCGTTTTTGTAATTTCTCGTACTCTTCCCCAGTTGCTATGCCTTTTTCCTTTAGCTCTTCAAGTTTTACGTCGATCTGCTTTCTTTTTTCAATCAATAGATCTTGATAACGCTTGCTATATTTGACAGCATATTGAGGGAAATATTCCATTACATTACACCCAAAATTCCCCAACCAACTGTTTTCTCGACCACTATAACCGGCACTACTGGAAGATATTTCATTTTGATAGATTTTCCAGTCCACTCCGCTGTCCGTAAGGCGTTCAGGAAAAGTTTTCCATGTGGCTTTACCACTGAACTCGGAATCTCCGTTCCAGACCAGTGCTTTATCGGTCAGTTTTTCTCTGATATTGCCTGTCCAAAAATAAAGCCTATTGGGATTGGTGCCTGTTAGACTGGAACAAAAATGTTGATCGCAGATGGTAAATGCATCGGCCATGGCATAGTAGAACGGTATATCTTCACGCGTATAATGACCCAATGTTAAGGGCATCTCTTTAAAATCTTTAAATCCCGAACGTTTTACATCCAGCCATCGATTCATTTTGCCCTGATTACGTGCATCGGTCTGGTCTGTCCAATTATGTGGCAGACAGCCCATCCAAGTGACTTTAGAATCTTTAATATCCAGTCGAAAAGGAGCATATGTTTTACCATCAGCTTGTGTCTGTAACCAGACTTTTTGGTTATTGGGCTGCCGGATAGCACGTGGATCGTTAAATCCTCGAACTCCCCTTAGCGTGCCAAATGCATGGTCAAATGATCTATTTTCTTGCATAAGCAGCACAACATGTTCTGCATCGTAAAACGTACTCCCTAATGTAGGATCTATAGCAATGGCCTTAGCAATAGATTGAGGTAGCAGTTGCGACAAGGACATACCACCTGTTAGCATCGCCGCTTTTTTTAGAAAATCTCTCCTGTTATCCATTTTATCAATTATCCTTTTAAATCATCATTCTTTAATCAGCCCTATGAATTCCACTTTTGTTATAATCGCAAATATGCGATCGCTTCTTCCTAATTTTCTAATATCATGTGAGACTTGAAAATACGAATTATAGCTTGTTTATAATGAACAGCAATTATAAACTAATTATTGGAAATAGAATATTATTTTTTTATCAATTCCATGTTGCTCAGTAATGATGGAATTGGTATTATTATCCATCTTCGTGGTCATAGATTGATTGTAATGATAGAAATAACCAGTTAGACAGGATAGTGAGGCATAAGAAAAAACTAAAGATCATACGGGAGATAACTTTTGGAAATGTGCCTCTTATAGGTGCAAGTGCGCGATAATCTTATTATCTTTAAGATATATCTCCTTTTATAATTTTTTTAGATATACTATTATGTTTACCAATATTATACCATTTTCCGATCAACTAAAAAAATATATTACCTGTTTTACAGTGTCACATCATGGAGAGACCTTTCCTTTAAGGTATACAGCGTTTCCAAATTTGGGCACATGTCTAGCCTTATTTAATCATACCTCGATATCCATACAGCCCAACAAAGTTACCTTCACAAGAGATGAAACCCATGGGCCTGAAATTATTGTATTGGGTAGATTAACACAACCGACACTAATCACGTTTGATGATCCTGTAGACGAAATAGGCATTAATTTTACACCCTGCGGTATCAACTATTTTTTTGAGCTGCCATTTGTAGAAATAGCAGCTCAGTCACATCAATTACTGAGCGAATCCAAATGGTCTAAATTTGCTTCACAACTCTTCGCAATTCCTTTAGAAAAGAGAATTGAAAGCCTCGAAGAATTTCTTTTATTGAATTTAAGCGTACACAAAGGGGATCCATTAGAACGAATTTATAACAGCACTTCTGAAGTCAATAAATTGACCGTGAAAGAGCTGGCAGCAACCGCCTGTATGTCTGAACGAAATTTCCTACGGTACTTTAAAAAGTATGTTGGTTGCAATCCTTCCCTCTTTAAAAAAATAATTAGATTTAGAAATGCACTTGATGCTCAATACTCAAAAAATACAAACGCATATCACAAATTTTTAATTACAGAAGACTATTACGATTCATCCCATTTCAGAAAAGAATTTGTACAATTTACGGGTTGTGCATTGAGATCCTTTAAAAAAGGCACTTTCCTGCCTGGAAATGGGAGTTCAGTATTTAAACTGATGTGAAAGTTGTCCGATTTATACCTTTTTAGTTTTTTCCTATCATGTATTTTTGATAAGTAAAATAAGTTGTAATTATGAAAGAAGTATTCCTATCAGTATTAGCACTCATTAGCATAAGCTGTTATGCTCAAAAGCCATTAAATCTGGAATTAAAGAAACAATTGGATACCATTCTACGAACTGATCAGGGTATAAGGGAATTTTTAGATCCGCAGGTTACGGATGAAAGGAAAGATACCATTGCGCAATTCCTCAATTACCCGAGAGCTTTACTCGATAAAAGTAACTGGAAAATTATGCAAAAAATTGATTCAATAAATATTGAAAAGGTCGAGCATATCATTGAAAAATATGGTTACCCAGGTAAAACATTAGTTGGTGAACCTGAAAATACAGCTGTTTTTTATGTGGTACAGCATTCAGATAAAATCTCAAAGTATTATAAATTAATTGAAAATGCAGGAAAGAATAAAGAATTACCTTTTCGGTATGTTGCTATGATGCTGGACAGAAAACTTACTAGCGAAGGAAAAGAACAGATATACGGTACCCAAGTATATATGCAAATGGTGAATAATCCAAAAACGGGTAAAAAAGAGCCATTTGAATATGTAATGCCTATTAAAGATGCTAAAAACGTAAATAAGAGACGCAAAAAAGCTGGTTTTGATTCTACAGTAGAAGAAAATGCACAAAGACTCGGGGTGGTTTATAAAGCATATACACAAAAGCAAATAAATGATGTTATTAAAAATAAGTAAACGTATCTTTAACTGTTAACATGAGTTTCTTTTAACGAATGATTAAACACTAATTGTTAACTGATTATGAGAAGAACTAAAGCTTATGCAAAAAAAGAATATCGCATTTTTGTTGGATTACTTTCAGTACTATTTGTTCTGTTATACAGTTCCTGCAGTTCAATATCTCCGAAATATTTAGCAAAAACTGCCGATGACTACACTGTTTCTAAAATAACATCCCAAGAGGTCTACACCTTTGATAATTTTCCACTGAAAATAGGGAACCGAATAAATCCCATTCTGGAAAAGAGTTCAAAGGAAAATGTTGACTGTTTCTGGAATTTCATTGAGCCGGGTTATTATAAACGGGATAGCCTCCAATTTCTTTACAAAACTTCATTGGAATTAATTAGCAAAAATAAAATTCATTTTAAATTGATTGATACTGGGGGTCATGTTTTGCGGAAAAAAACAATAAAAATCAAATCGGAACCACAAAACTTTATCTCGCTTCGAAAGACAGATGTGGACATTTACATTTTATTAAATAGATTTATCTCGACAACATCCTGCTTCGCCATAGCTAAAAATGGTGACTTAATCGTACCAAGTGAAACCATAGCAGGTGGTTTTCTCGTGTTTTTTCCTTTTGCAGGAAATCAGGATATTGGTACAAATACGTATAAAAGAATCTACTTAGATTTCAATGATTAATTTACAGCCATCCTCCAAACTCATAAAACACCCGTTTGGTGATCCAAAACGGGTGTTTATTAATCACTTTAATCAGCTCTTAATCTCGCTGTTTCAAATCTGAAACCCAGATATTGGCTGTACCATAAGTAGAAGGTTCGGCGCTTGCTTCTATCTCCAGTAATCCACCTTTATCAAGTTCTTCATGATGTATCCAAATTCTGTTGATATCTTTACCATTTAGCAAAATCCGTTTGACATAGCTATTTTTATCACTGTAGTTGAGCACCTTAATCTTAAGTTTCTGCTCTCCACGCTGTACAACGATCTCTGGAAATAAAGGGACGCTGACATAATAAATAGGCTGTCCGATCAAAGGCTGATGTAGGCCCAGTGCCGTCAATATAAACCAACCTGACATGGCGCCGGCATCGTCATCCATGGTACGTATAAATGCTTTAGGTTGGTTCTTGTAGATTCGGTCTATGAAGGGATCTATACCACGGCTATTGTCATTAAAGTAATATTGTATTACCGTATCCAGCGCCAGCTCCCGTATCAATGATTGATAGCGTGATGGCTTACTGCTGCCATAATAGGATGTGGGTGACTGTATATCGGGTTCGTTGGCACGATTAAAATAATGATGATCAAAAAAATCATCCAATTGCGCAGTGAATGTTTCTTTACCTCCTGCCAGGTCTACTAATCCCTGCATATCAAAGGGTACATTCCAGCGGTATTGACGGATTGTACCTTGATACATATTTCTTGCTGACATACGATCTACATCCGGACGATTAAGATCCTTGAATTCTTTTAACCAAACTGTTCTGTAACTGCTTGCTCGGTCCAGGTAATGCTTACGTTCTGCCTGGAAAAGACCTGCCATAGCCCACATATCATAAGCAGCTTCTAAATATTTATCTGGTTTTGAAAAATCAAAACGCAGCGTGTCGTGCACCAAAGAGTCACGGATTGTGGCTAAATGTATATCATATCCCTTTTTACTGGCATCTAGCAACACTACCGCAGCATGTTCTGTCCGAACGGAATTCGCAGGTTCATTTGGTCCTGCAAAATCAAATTTTCCATAACGATAAAGATCTGAAACCGAAGAAACAATATTCTGATATTGCTGTGGATAGAGTAGTTCTAATAGAGGTAGCTGTGTTTTGTAATTGTCCCAGATAGCCCATCCATGATAACGTCTGCCTTTGGACTGGTGGACTTGTCCATCTGTGCCTCTATAGTTACCGTCTGATTCATTGATCTGATAGGGTGACTGAAGGGTACGATAAAGCAAGGAATAGAAAAGCTTCTCGCGATCAGGATCTCCTTTAACTATAATACCCATCAGATAGCTTTCCCAGCGATTATCGGAAGCAGTTTTTACCTGATCATAAGTTTTATTGCTATTAATGTTTAAAGTGGCCTCAGCATAATTTGGACTTACAGCAGAAAAAGCGATCCGTAATGTTGTTTTTTTTACCTGTTTGTCCAAATGAAGAGTCAGGTGATTATCCGTTCCTATCCAAAGGTTGCTGGATGTGGCGGAGATTGCATAATGTATGCTGTATACACCTACGCCACAGGTTGTTTTTGATCTGACAGTTCCTTTGATGATACCATTCTTATCAATGGTATAGCTATTGGATACAAATGCACCATTGAATGCATGTGCAAGATCTAATGTCAGTCCTTTTTCTCCTTCAGGAAAGGTATATTGATGAATTCCAAAGTTTTCATGCACTGCAAATTGTACTTTTATACGACCCTTTAATGCAATGTCATAATATCCCGGCCCTGCCTTTTCCTGCTCTTTAATCAGAGGTTTGCCATCATCCTGATGTCCTAGAAATGGCTTTATCAAAATGAGACCTCCGCTCCCCTTACAACCCACACCTTCAAATCTATTGTGGGTAAATCCCAATATTTCTTTAGCGAGGTGCTCATACCCCATATGCAACGTGGGATAGGTTTGAGGAGCGATACTCATCTGATGGAAAGGTGAAGATGCGGCCGGAGATAGCTGTCCGTGATCTCCAGAAGATCCAAGAAATACATTTGTCAATTCGGTCTTTGTCTGAGCGTGAAGTGCTAAAAAGGAAATAAATGACATTAAAAAGCTGGTCGATAATTGTCTCAAGTATTTTTTCATAACGCTGTTCACAGGTCTCAAAAAGAGACCTGTAAATTACTATAATTATGGGGTTAGTAATGGAAATATATAAAAATTGAAGAAAGAATCAGAAACAGCTAAGGATCTAACGGTTCATCCGGATCTATGGTTAGAGATTCTATACGCGGTTTAAACTCCATAATGACATCACTGATGCGTTTTCCAAGCTCATACGGCACATACCCTAATTCCCGCATGCAGCGATCGGTCATATTTTGAACAGCATCGATATGTGGTACACTGCTATTAACGATTGCAAATTTATCTTTCGGAAATCCATAAGTCAACAGGATACGGGCAGTATTACGCAGGTTAGTGGTGGTATGGCGTGCATGTGGATCAATCAAAATTGCTTCTTCGGGCACACCGAGTACCTGCATCAGGTATTTTTTCATCTCCAGCGCTTCGATGTAGGGGGTCTTATAGGGATGTACACGTCCGCCTGAAACTATAATAAAGGGAGCTAATCCATCGAAATAACTGCGAGCTGCCATTCTGGAACGCAACATCCCGCCGGGACTGATTGGTTGACCGTATTGATCTGGTCCTGCTCCTAAAGTCAATAACAGGCTATAAGGATAGCGGTCAAAATCTGTTCTTCGGATCGCTTCGTATGCTTTCTTATTCTCCAACTGCATCAAAGGTTCCAATTGTGCCGCGTCCCATCTTTCGTTAACTTCCAATAGCCTAACAGCTGTCCAAAGTGATTCGTAGAATGCTAACTTAGGTTGCTGTACATCTTTGAGAACGTCCTGTGCCACATCTTTGAGCAAGTGTAGATATGATTTACTGGTAATATTAAAAGAAATAGAATCTATACGCGGATAATTAGGTTTCTTAGCTCCGGCATAAACATCGATCACATAGTTCATTGCTTCAAGATCCTGTCGCAATGCGCGAGCAAGGTATTCATCGGCTTTCTTTCCATGTGAAAGCCCATAGGTCTGTGAATCCATCAGCCGATTGCGGAAGGATTGCCCTTTCTGGCTTTTGGTGTTAGCAACAAAAATGTTCACTAAAAGATCAATCTCCTGTTGTTTCCATTTGAAGGCATCCACAAAGCATGCTACGTCTGCACATTTAGTATTGTTGAGGTAGCGGCTATGCCGTTTTTTTAGTAGATTTTGAACTTCAGGCAGAGACAATAATTGTCCAGTCAGTACGCTATCTTGACTTAGAATAAAAGAGGCATAATAGTTTTTGGCGATCACCCAATCTTGTGGGCTTCTATCGCTATGAAACTCCTGGCCCCAGGTTACATTCGAAAGGCATGTACCTAGGACCAGAAGCCATATTTTTATCGTATTGATCATAAGAGTAGTTTGTCACTAATTTAGTATCCTGTATTTTGATACATCTTTTCAGGATTTAGCTTATACTCGTCAAATGGTATCGGATAGTAGCGATCTTTAATCGAAATATTGGATAACTTGGCATTACCATAGTCGGCCTGACTCTTCTTTTTAAAATATTCGACCAGTGCATTTGCATCATAATTACGGATGAGATCAAACCATCTGTGATTTTCAAAGGCAAGTTCTACACGGCGTTCATGCAAAATAGCCTCTTTCAATGTCGGGTATTTGGCTGCGTAACTGGCATTAGTCCTTGAAACTGCATATGATGGTAAGCCTGCTCGAAGCCTAACCTCGTCGAGCAAAGCAATAGCTTCTGCATCTTTACCCAAATTCATCTTCGCTTCTGCAAGGAGCAACATTACGTCGGCATAACGGATCAGTATCCAATCATTTCCTCCTCTTCCTTCGGTTCCTGCACCTTCACTGTTATCTCTAAATTTGGTGATAAACCAATCTTTAACTTGTGCATGTTCGGCAAATTTGATAGAAAAAATCTTGCGCAGATCTTGATCTTCATAATCTTTTACAAGATCATGCTTAACATTGCCTCCGATACCTGTTGATATAAATTTCGAATTGATGTTTTCTCCTCTCGCCTGATTATTGCGTGCGATACTTGAACTGTAGTTTTGGTCACCTTGCAGATACTGAATCTGCATTACCAATTCTTTACAGGTACTTTTTTTGCTAACATCGAAGACTTCCGTATAAGGAATCTCCGTAAGCTTGCCAAATGTACGCATGCCGTATGATGCTGTCAGATATTGCTCTGCTTTTTGAAAATTAGTTTGTTTATCGCCTGCCAAGGTTGCTCCCATAGTCAGATAAACCTGTCCTAAAATAGCATTGATGGCTGCCTTGGAAGTTCGCCCTACAGCATACTGCCACTGCACATTGGGCAGGTTGCTGTTCAGAGCATCAGTTAGATCTGTTACGATCTGCTGATAAACAGTAGCTTCTTTTTGTCTATAGGCAATTTCGGCCGCTTGCTCTTTGGTCGTGATCTCGACCGTTGACAACGGAATATCACCGAATTTACGTACCATATGGAAATATAAGAGTCCTCTCACAAACTTGGTCTCGGCAATGTAACGTTCTTTGACTGCATTGTCGGCAAATGTTACACGGTCGATATTGGACAACAGCGTATTGCAACGTGCAATTCCATCGTACATAGCAGACCAGTGTGTTTTGATATAAGAGTTACTGGGCAATATGGAGAAATCATTAAACTGGAAGGGTTCTCCTGCATTGGACTGGTTATCATCGCGTCCGGTATTATCCGAACGCTCTTCGCTGTAAAGTGCACTGGACTCGCCGATGGTGCTTCCGGAGCGCAATGCTTGGTACAAACCGTTAACAGCTAACAATACGTCGTTTTCAGACTTGAAATATGTGCCGACAGAGACCGCATTGGGGCTTTCCTGATTTAGGAAATCTTTATTGCAAGAGGATAATGCGAGAAGAACAAAGGGTAGTAAATATCTTTTTTTCATGATAGTCGATTTTTTTAAAATGTAACTTTTAATCCGAGATTGAATGAACGTACCAATGGGTACAGACCGTAATCAACACCTGGAGTCAGATTGCCGCGTTGATTGTAATCGGGTTCGGGGTTGTAACCTTTGTATTTACTGATGGTAAATGGATTGTCCACACTCGCGGATATCCGAACGCCCGAAAGGGATAACTTGTTTGCTGTTGCACTTGGCAGACT
Organism: Sphingobacterium anhuiense; assembly: GCF_042686355.1. Lineage (NCBI taxonomy): Bacteria > Pseudomonadati > Bacteroidota > Sphingobacteriia > Sphingobacteriales > Sphingobacteriaceae > Sphingobacterium > Sphingobacterium anhuiense. The sequence goes on along the minus strand of NZ_JBHUPE010000004.1, from coordinate 362,239 downwards.
GTAACCCAGGATGATATTTGTCATCCGAAGGAATGAACCATCTTGTAGGTAGAAGGTCGACAGACGTGTGCTGTTACTCTGGGTTCCACCACGTGAGGCACGATATACTTCACCATTACCTGGATTTGAAGCTGATCTATAGCGTTGTGCAACATCTGCATATTGATTGCCTGACCCTTCCATATTATACAGGTAATAATCGTAGCCATCCAAAACTTTGTTACCTTGGGATCCATTGAACGAAGCTCTTAAGTCAAAGTTTTTATACCGTGTACTGATCGCAAATCCGTAGGTAAAATCGGGATGTGGACTACCGATAATACGTTTGTCTTCATCGTTTACAATACCATTACCATCTACATCTTCAAAATAAAGATCACCCGGCTGCAATGGATTGGTTGAACCTGCAGATGGGGCAACACTTTTATAGTTCTCTTCGGTAGCTACTCCCAACACTTTGAATCCATAGAACATGCCGATTGGACTGCCTTCTTGGGTAATATGTGTGATGTATGAGCGCTCTGCCCCATTGGTCATAATGGTAGAACCTCCACCAAGATCAAGTACTTTATTTCGGTTGACATTGATGTTACCACTGATACCTAAATCAAAGTCCTTTTTACGGATCAAGGTAGCATCGACCTGAAGGTCAAACCCTTTATTTTCGACTTTACTATTAGGCAGATTGGTCAATATGGTCGTCGCTCCCGATACTGCGGTGATCGGCTGATTGAAGAGCATATCGGACGAACGACTCAAATAAATATTGGTCATGATATTCAAGCGACCTCTAAGAAGTCCTAAATCCAAACCAGCATTGTATTGTGAGGTGGTTTCCCAACCTAATTTCGGGTCACGTATATCTCCTGGCGCTAATGAGGTTTCTACTTTATCACCAATGATCACACCTGTGGGTGAATTGTATGTAGTGATGGCATTATAATCGCCAATATTGTTGTTTCCACTTTTCCCCCAGCTTGCCCTCAGTTTCATCATCGACCCCGCTCCTAACCAAGCATCATAAAAATCTTCTTTTGAAATTGTCCAGCCCGCAGATACGGAAGGAAATGTACCCCATTTGGTTTTGGGTCCAAACCGGGATGAACCGTCGGTACGGAATGACGCGGATAGAAAATATCTGGAGTCATAACTGTAATTGACTCGGCTAAAGTACGACTGCATTGTTGTTATTCTTTTGTAAGCATCACGCAACTGAAAATTTGAAGGATCTGCTCCTTTATTGGTAATCTCATCGATCGCATCATTCTGAAATCCGTTGGCGCGAACAGACATATAGTCGATATCTGTCCGTTGAGCTGAATAACCTAATAGGGCCGTAACTTGGTGTTTTTCTGCAAATGTCTTATTATAATTTAAGGTCGTTTCGACTAATTTGTCGATTTCACTTCGGGTAGTGGCATCGGCATAAGCCGCAGCTTTTGCAGAATTTGAATAGGGTGCGTTATTGCCATTTGAAATACTTGTCGGTCGATAATAGTCGTGCTTCTCATCATAAGTTGACAATCCACCATTTACTTTTATATTTAAACCATCAAAAATAGAGAAATCAGCAAAAGCATTATACAGACCTCGCTTCCCGCGTCTATTATTCTTGATTTCAGTGACATAGGCCAATGGGTTTTCTGGATTTTGCACACCATAGTTATTGGCAGATAAATCTGCCATTAAAAATTTGGCATAGCTACCATCCTCATTATAAACGGGCAGCGTAGGTAAATAGATCAATGCGGCCATAGAAGGACTACTGTCATAGCGACCTGTGGTTACCTCATCGTTATCATTGTAGGTGAAAGATACGTTGGTACCTACAGTAAGTCGCTTGCTGACCTTAGCATCGACATTGGCTCTAAAATTAAAAACCTGTTGTCCAGTACCCAACATTATACCGTCTTGATCTTGATATGAGGTACTTAAAAAGTATCTGTTTTTTTCATTTCCACCATATGCGGATACGTTGTGCCGTTGAAAAGGTGCATTGCGATACAAAGCATCCTGCCAATCAGTATCATATTTTGCTTTCTTAGCTAGACCTGTCGAAAAATCGTAATACTCTTCTGGAATCGAAACCGAACCGGCATTACTTACACGGGCGACGCGGTCGGCATTGCTGTCTAAGCGCATATTATCATTCCAAGTCAATCCTCTACCAGTGACCAGGTCTTTGTAAGCATTATTTCTTCCATCGATCAGTAAATCGATAAATTCGGCTGCATTTAATAGATCTATCTTTTTTGATAACTGACCAAAACCGCCTAATACTTCGTAATCTATATTACTACGTCCCTCTTTACCACGTTTGGTGGTAATAAGAACCACACCTCCTGCAGCTCTAGAACCATAGATCGCGGCAGAAGCGGCATCTTTGAGGATATCGATGGTCTCAATATCATTGGGATTGATATTTAAGTTATTGCCTGAAGGATATCCATCAATAACGTACAAAGGATCTGAACCTGCATTGATAGATCCTATTCCGCGTACCTTAATTTTGGTTCCCTCATAGGGTGCACCGCTGGTTTGCATGACTTGTACACCAGCTATTTTGCCGACTAAAGCTTGCGACAGTTTTGGTGATGTCAGGTTGAGCTCATCTGCTTTTACACTCGCAATAGCTCCTGTTACATCAGATTTGCGGACTTTCTGATAACCAATGGATACCATCACTTCTTCAAGCTGTTGCCCTTCTGAAACCATCTTAATCTGAAATCCACTTTGAGAAGTAATGGTCTGTTGTACGGTAGTAAAACCAATGAACCGGATAGAGATGGTATCTCCGACTTTTCCATCCATCACAAACCGACCGTTATGATCTGTCTGATAGTCTTGTTGGATGCGCAAATTGCGGACAGTCGCGCCAATAATGGGCTGCCCCGCTTCATCGAGCACGATTCCGGATAGCTGCTGTTGAATATTCAGTTCACTTTTCAACAATGCTATTCTTAAATTGCTTGCTTCTGTAGGTAGTGAGTGGCATGTAAGTGGTATTAACAGCCACAATAGTCTAGATGATTTAAAGTACATGAGTTTTGCCTTTACAAATAAGATTGATTAGCGGCAAAGCTATACGTTGCGTGTTAAATAGGGATTACCATAAGCTTATGAAATGATTAACAATCATGTGCATCGCAACTGGAAACAAGTCTTGATGATCGTGCATAACATGAATTTAAACTTATTCCTTAATTTTGGAATTCAAACCGACTCCAAGCATGGAAAATAAGAAGATAAAAAAGGTCGTTGTGGTACCCTATTCTGTAAATTGGGCTACTGAATTTGAAAAACTTAAATCAGTTTTCCAGAATTGTTTGAAAACGCTGATACGCGGCATTGAACATGTTGGCAGCACCGCTGTACCTGGTCTCTCCGCTAAACCTATTATCGATATTGATATTATCATCAGCAATAAAGAAAAATTTGATGAGATCAAAAGTACACTCAAAAAACTAGGTTATACTTATTGTGGTGAAATGGGTATTCCTGGAAGAGAGGCCTTTAAAAGAGATGACCAATTAACGCCTATGGATGGTTCCGGCTACCTCTGGTATGAACATCATTTATATGTTTGTGTTGAAAATAGTGAAAGTTTAAAAAATCATTTATTGTTAAGGGATTATCTCCGCGCAAATCTGAATGAAGCACAAGACTATGGTCGATTAAAAACCGAACTAGCGGCAAAGTATCCTGATGATATTGATCATTATGTAGAAGGAAAAACAGCCTTTATTCTTCAAATTTTGAAAAAGTCAGGTTTCGATCAAGAAGTCTTATCACAAATAGAACTGCAAAATAAGGCTATGAAGTTATAGCATATGTAGATCGAATACAATTCTACTGTCTAATATCGTTTAATTTTCTTTTTTTATTTGTGCTTAATATCTGCGCGAATATCCCAAGCGCACACACTGCTGTTGATAGCAGAAAACTTCGTAAACCTATTTCTCCTATAGAAAATAGAACTATACTAACGGTTTCTAATAAAATATAAGCTATAATAATGATTTTCGAATATTTATTCATCATGTTATAATTTGGGCTGTTCTATCAATTTAGTTTATCAGTATAGTGCTCTACATCTTTTAGAAAAAATAACAGATCCATTCAAAGTAATTATCTTTCGTCGAAAAAGACACCTACAATTATGATCAATGATAACCTTTCTTCTCCTAACCGTGTTTCTTAAATTGTAATTGTGGTTTACAGTCTTAAGATAGGCATCATTTTTTTAAAATAATATTAATAGTGCAAAAATATATTTCCCGGTTTAAAAACTATGTGGTAAGATTCTCTAGTGCATTGCAAAAAAACATCACAATAAATCAAATTAGCAGTAGTAAGGATAATTTTTTTTGATGATTTTCACATAAAAGAATTCTTACATAGATGTAGTACGATCGTTGTGCTTGCTCGCGCGTATCTTGTTCATTCACATTACGAAAATTTTACCTGTTCGATCTTGTAAGTCACAATAAAAATCTCGCTGTAATGATTTCTTATTTTTTTATATTGAAAAAACACACAACCTTGTTATGAAACCCATTTTTGCAAAAGTAATGGAAACGGTGGGGGAAGATTTGTTTGCAGTACGGGTAACACAGCAGCAAGCATTCTCGACCGATTATCATTTTCATAAAGAATGTCAATTGACTTATATTGTGCAGAGCCAAGGTAAACGTTTAATCGGTGATCATTTCGATTATTTTATAAGTGAAGAACTCACGTTAACTGGGACGGAGCTCCCTCATGTATGGTTTACTGATGTTATTGAATCGGAGAAGGAACATCATGCTCATTCTATTGCCTTGTTTTTTGATCCGGACCGTTTAGTGGAAATCTTATCATCATTTCATGATACTGAGAAATTACAGGCATTTTTGCTTCTATCTAAAAGGGGGATACGCTATGAAGGAAAATGCAAAGAGCAGATCAAAAAATTATTGTACAAGCTTCTGGATGCTCAAGGATTGAAAAGAATAATTATATTTCTGCAAATCATCGAAAAACTACAAGATGCATCGGAGAAAAATGTTTTATGTCACATTGACTACTCAAATATTCACTTTCCTAACAACGCTCTAAAAATTGATAAGATAGTTCAATATGTACTGACCAATTATTCGAGAGAAATCAGTTTAGAGGAAATCGCTCTGGCAATGAATCTAAGCAAAAATGCTTTCTGCCGTTATTTCAAAGCTCAAACTCAAAAAACATTTGTGCAATTTGTCAATGAAGTACGCATCATGCAGGCATGCAAATTAATTGTAGAAAATCAACTTTCAATACATAGAGTTGCTTACGATTGTGGTTTCAATAGTTTATCAAATTTCAATAGAGTCTTTAAGACGATTAAAAACCAAACTCCGAGTGAGTTTAAAAATGCTCTTTACAAAGCTACTACGACTTCTTGAAGTCGTAGTATAAAGTGCTTCTTATATTTCACCTCTCCTACGTTCAAGAAAATAAACAGGGAATCATATGGACTCCCTGTTCTTCACATTGTTTACAATGGGCCTGTATACAAAACCATTGTAAACAATGCTGATCGCATTAAGCATTTACAGCTTCTTCTGAAAATACAACACCTTCATAACACGCATTATAAATTGCCTTCAATTCTTCTAAAGAAGGAACACGTGGATTGAACCCTGTACATGGATCTACTAGTGCATTTTGAGCAATAAAATCCAAATTTTTCTCCCAAAGCTCTTTTGAAATACCAAAATCTTTGATGGAACCTTTGTTATTCACTTCAGAGCGTAAACGTTCAATAGCTTGTGCTAATCCTTCCGCTGTTTCCTCTCCGATTATTTTTGCCAAATCAGGATAACGTGAGGTTTCTTGCGCATTATAGCGGATTACATTGGGCAGAAAAATCGCATTGGAAGCTCCATGAGGAATACCGTATAATGCTCCTACTTGATGCGATAGCGAGTGTACGATACCTAACCAAGCGTTATTGAAAGCTAAGCCTGCCATAAATGAAGCGTCATGCATATTTTGACGCGCTGTAATGTTATCCGGATGAAGGACAACTTCGCTAAGATTGTCAAATACAAGCGCTAAACCGCCTTTTGATAAGGCATCAGCATAATTGTTTTCAATGTTGGAAACATAGGCTTCAACACAGTGTGTCAATACATCAAGACCTGTATTTGCTGTCACATGCGCAGGCATAGACGCGCAGATTTCTCCGTCAACAATAGCAATATCTGGTGTAAGTTCGTAAGAAACAACCGGATACTTGACACCTTTCTCACGATCTGTAATTACAGCAAGGCCTGTTGTTTCTGTTCCTGTACCGCTTGTTGAGGGAATCGCTATAAATTTGGCCTTATTTCTTAAAACTGGAACTGTAAAAGGTTTTATAATACTATCAAAATCAATATCAGGATATTCGTAAAAAACCCACATGATCTTAGCGGCATCAATAGCAGAACAGCCTCCCAATCCGATAATCCAGTCGGGTTTAAATGCTTGAATCTGCGCTGCTCCTTTTAAGCAAGTTGTTGAAGAAGGATCTTCTTCAACGCCCTCGAAAACACTTACTTCTACCCCTGCTTCTGCAAGAAATGAAATGGCTCTATCCAAAGTACCACTTTTTTTCATCGAGCTGCCACCGGTTACGATTACAGCTTTTTGACCTTTGATATTTTTCAGCTCTTCAAGACTTCCAGCACCATGGAAAACCTCACCTGCAATAAATAATTTACTCATGTTTTTATTTTTTTGTACTTGACAAAAGTACATGAGCAGGAATTACCACTGTTATACAAATGGGATTATCCGTTATACATTTGCGACAGTTCTTGTTGCAATTGTGTGGGTGTTTCTTTTAATTTCGAGCGCACAAACTTGTTCAATGCTGATGGCGAATTAAACCCAAGATCGAAAGCTATCTCTTTGTGTGCTAGATCGGAAAACATCAATTGCCTTTTAATTTCCATTAAAATACGGTGATGAATAGTTTGAATAGCTGTTTCACCGCAATGTTTTTTGGTGATGGCATTTAATTTTTTTGTCGTTATCATCAGTTGCGCCGCATAATACTGAACCGTACGGTGTTGTTTGTAGTGAATATTCAACATTTTCTTGTACTTGATATAAATAGGCTTATCACTAGTTTCCTGATACATTATGGGATGTAAACCATGGACAGATTCAATCAATCCGAGTAATAAAATTTTAATATAAAATCTGGCTTGCTCCTTTTTAACCAGAGAGGGGTTCTGATAAACATCTTGAATAATATTGATCGTCCCTAGACTCCGCTGAAAATCTGCTGCAGCAAGCATCGTGCAATTGAGCTGGGTGGAAAGGTTAACATTGTATGTACTCAATTCATTTTTCAGAATATCGGAACAGAATAATATTTCTTCAAATAGGATGATCTTACCTTTTAGATCTATACTTTGATTTGAAATTAAACTCACCTGCTCTGGAAATATCACGGCAATCTTACCTGCTTTTAGTTTATGTATTTTATCTTCTACACTCATTTGCATGGTCCCATCTTCAATCACGTAGATGCAAAAATGATCCTTTTTATGTGCTATTGTATATTGATCCAAATTTTCTTTGGTTAAATCAAACACTCTAAAAGACAGATCCTGGTCTTCCTTCTTTTGCTGATTATCTTTTATTTTTAACTTCTTCAAAATCCTTCGCTTTGTTTCTGATACATCGGGGCGGTAAATCTAAAAAAACTAATGACACTTAAACGTAAAAAATTAAAACTTCCTCGATGTAAATACCACTTAAAATTCGAATTAACTGATATACCGTTAGAATTTCAACTGTATTCTTTTACATATGATATTAAAAAGGAACATTTTCTAGATTTTAGATAACAACAATTGTGTATGAAATTGAACACAATAGTTTGTTAGTAAGTCTTCTGAAATAAAGGTGGATATTCTTTACCATATACAGGTTACTTTGCGGGTAAAGTTCAAATTAAACACGTGGCTAGAACTTGTTTTTCAATGGAGGATTGTATAGGTTTGTGTTCGCTAAACATTCAATATAAAAAAGTATATGCAAATGGGCTATGTGATCTTCAACGGAAAATTAATTCCTGAAAACGAAGCTAAATTATCAATTACGGATCTTGCTCTTGTGCGCGGCTACGGTATTTTTGATTTTTTCAAAACGGTAAACGGTATTCCAGTATTCCTAGAAGATAATCTAGATCGATTTTATCAATCTGCTGAGCTGGTGGATCTACCTGTAAATCACTCCAGAGATGAACTGAAAGCTCAAATAAAAAGTTTGATGGAAGCAAATATGATTCCGGATTCTGGTATTAAAATTTTATTGACCGGCGGATATAGTAATGATGGGTATAGTATTGGTGAGCCAAATTTAATTATCAGTCAACAAGCTTTAAAAAGAAATTTAGTGTTGGAAAGTAAGGGTCTGAAACTACTTCCTTTTCACTATCACCGTCCATTTAGTCTCGTCAAATCTATCGATTATGTAATGGGTATACAGGCGCTTAAGGCAGCCAAATCGCAGGGTGCTGACGATGTGGTTTACATACAAAACGGCTTGATATCGGAATGCCCTCGTGCTAACTTCTTTTTAATAAGTCAAGATGGCAAATTGTTAACTGCTGGTGAAGATGTTTTACAGGGTATTACCCGTAAAAAAATTATCGAATTGGCAAAAACTATCATGATGGTAGAAGTCCGCAATATTAGCATTGAGGACATTGCATCGGCAAGTGAGGCATTTATTAGTTCTACTACTAAAAATATTACTCCTGTAACTGCTTTATTGGGTTATAAAGAGTTTAGCCCAGCAGCAGGACCTCTAACAAAACGTCTTCAGGAAATGCTACAAGAATTGGTTTACGGTCATTAATAATTCATCATTTATCCGGTATGCGAACGAGGCTGTTATTTATAAAATTCTATGCTATACGACAATAACTGACACAGTTCTAAAAAAATAAGATCATACTGTTCAAAATTTCTTAACTTCAAGAAAGCTAAATTATGTTGACATGGAACAGTATGCAACAATTATCATTGGAAGTGGATTATCAGGACTAGTTACTGCATATGAAGCGACGAAAGCCGGTAAAAAGGTGCTTATTTTAGATCAGGAAACTGAAACGAATATTGGTGGCCAAGCATATTGGTCATTTGGAGGTCTTTTCTTCGTAAACTCTCCACAACAACGAATTTTGGGGATTAAAGATTCTTTTCAACTTGCTCATCAGGATTGGGAAGGAACAGCGTCGTTTGATCGTCCTGAAGATTTCTGGCCTCGTAAATGGGCTTCTGAATATGTTAAATTTGCAACAGAGGAAAAATACAACTATGTTTCAGGATTAGGAATGAAATTTTTTCCGATCGTTGGTTGGGCGGAGCGTGGTGCTGGTTCTGCATCAGACCATGGTAATTCTGTTCCCCGATTTCATATTACATGGGGCACAGGAACTGGCGTGGTCAAGCCTTTTGTTGACAAAGCATATGAAGCTCAAGAAAAAGGTTTGCTTACGTTCAAATTTCGACACCGTGTGTCGCGGTTATTGATCGAAAATGGAGTTATTGTCGGTGTCGAAGGTGATATTCTTCAAGCTGATGATAAAAAACGTGGTGAGAAAACAAATAGAAATTGTATCGGTGAGTTCTGTTTTCGTGGAGCACACATTGTCATCGCTTCGGGTGGAATTGGAGCCAATCTGGAACTTGTAAAAAAAAACTGGCCGATTCGACTGGGCTCTCCTCCTCAACATATGGTATGTGGAGTTCCAGATTATGTGGATGGCAAGATGATTGAAATCGCGGAACAGACTGGCGCACACGTCATCAACAAAGACAGGATGTGGCATTATACTGAAGGTCTAAAAAACTGGAATCCTATCTGGTCGAACCACGGAATTCGTATTCTACCGGGGCCATCTTCAATTTGGCTCGATGCAATGGGCAATCGGCTCCCCGCTCCTTTCTTTCCTGGCTTTGATACGCTCGGTACGTTGAAATTTACACAAGCTACGGGATACGATTATTCGTGGTTTATTCTCACTCAAAAAATTATTAAAAAAGAATTTGCACTCTCTGGTTCTGAGCAAAATCCAGACCTGACCAATAAAGATTATCGACTCATTCTGAGCAGACTTTTTGGGAAAGCTGCTACAGCACCTGTGGAAGCTTTTAAAACTCATGGCGATGATTTTATTGTCGCAACAAATCTGGAGGAATTGGTGACAAAAATGAATCAGAAAGCAGGAAACGAACTGCTCGACTATAATACGATAAAAAAACAGATTCAGGACCGAGACCGTCAACTTGACAATAAATTTAGCAAGGACATACAGATCAACTACATCCAGCATACGCGAAAATATCTCGGCGATAAACTTGCCAGAACTGCAAAACCACATAAAATTCTAGATCCTAAAAATGGTCCATTGATCGCTGTACGTCTGAATATTCTGACTCGAAAAACGCTAGGTGGCATTGAAACCAATCTAAATGGTCAAGTGCTTGACGCGGAAGGTCATGTCATGCCGGGATTATTTGCTGTTGGAGAAGCTTCTGGATTTGGAGGTGGTGGAATGCACGGTTACAGGGCTCTGGAAGGAACTTTTCTAGGGGGATGTATTTTTACCGGAATGAAAACTGGTCAATATATAGCAAAACAATAAAGAGATAGCCTAGGCCGAACAAATCTGATTTTTAATCTAAATGCAACTAAAAATCAAATCATTAAAGCAGACCATATAAAGTCTTACCACCGGAAGAATACCGAATAAGAAGTTTTTAAAAAGCATTCTTCACGATCGTACCCAGCCGTTTCAGATCGGTATGGATTCGTTCGTTCCACTCTAAAGCAAAATTTAACCGCATACAGTTATGATAACGGTCCTGAAGTGTGAACATTCTACCTGGCGCAAAGCTTATATTCTGGCGGATAGCTGTATCAAACAAGGATGCTGTATCAATTCTTTTATCCAATTCGAGCCAAAGCACGAATCCGCCCTGAGGGTCGGATATTTTAGTATTGTCCGGAAAATATTCTTCGATAGCCCGTTGGTACTGAAAGCAGTTTGAATACAGCTTATTTCTAAAATTTTGAAGGTGATGGTCATAACGGCCATGCTCCATAAAATCTGCAATAACCTCCTGATATAAAACAGGTGTTGAGATGGTCTGCAGCAGTTTTTGCCGAATGATCTTCTTCTTGAATTTTCCCGGCGCTACCCACCCTACACGGTACCCCGGTGCCAGTGTCTTTGAAAAGGAACCGCACCACATGACTATTCCAGCTTCATCAAAGGCTTTACAGGGCTTAGGTCTATTGGTGCCAAAGTAAAGGTTACCATACAGATCATCTTCGATCAACGGTATATTTCGTTCGGTAAGCATCTTCACCAGTTCGATTTTGTTTTCTTCTGGCATAAGACTGCCTAATGGATTACTGAAATTTGCGGTGAAGCAACATACATCTATTTTAGAAATAACTTTCTTTAATGCGTCCATATCGATCCCACAAATCGGATGGGAAGGTATTTCGATCACATGAAGTCCAAGTGACTTGGCTATTTGAATTGTCCCGAAGTATACAGGTGTTTCCATTGCGATCGTATCGCCTGGCTTTGTCACGGCTAACAAACAATTAAAAATGGCATTCATGGCTCCGGAAGTGGTCACCAGATCCTCTTCAGTTAGTTGTCCTTCAAACTCCATGCTCCATTTGGCTATGCTTCTTCTTAAATTAATACTTCCCTGCGCAGGTTCGTAACTGGTCCCGCCGTCGTCAAGTTTTCGTATCACATTCACAATTCCTTTATTTAGTTTTGCTATCGGAAGCATGCTTTGTGCAGGAACGCCTAAAGAGAACTGTGTCAGATTTTCTTTTTTTAGCGAGTTATAAACTTTATCAATCAGATCTTCCTGGTCGTGCTCATTATCCGAGGCCTGTAATCGACCAACTGAGGGAAGTGATAAACGTCGTTGCGCTATTTTACTCACAAAATAACCAGATCGAGGTCTAGATTCAATCAGAGACCTGCTTTCTAACTCTAGAAAGGCCTGTTTAACCGTATTGATACTCACATGATACATCTTCTGAACCACACGCAGCGAAGGGAGTTTATCACCTAATTGCATCGTTCCGGAGACAATCTGTTCTTCAATAATATGAGCAATCTTGAGGTATAAGGATTCTTTCTTCATGGACTTATATGCTAATAAATTATCTTCCGCTATTTTTTTCTTATTATTCACTGCCTTCAAATTGTTGGATATTGAACACGCTGCAATTTACATATTTTAGGATATCATATGTATCCAACAGCACCTATGCTATATGTTTTAAATATTCACCTTTTCAATCAGTTTAAAGGTTGAGCCAATCAATAAGTCGTTCAATCGCCAATTTAAGTTTAGAGATGCTATGATCATCATCTCCGAATGTCTGGATAAAATTTCTTTTTGCTTTGATTTCTAATGCTTCCTTAAATTCGACTTGATGAAATTCTGATAAAAAGTAACAAGTCATTTCCACCTTGTTTGAATGATTAATAATTGCAGATGCATAGCCAATAACTTCTTTAGCCTGCATGATCACAGCTAAAGGGAGTCCAAATTCGGCCGTCAAAATATTTATCCTTGCGTCCTTTCCCTCAAAATCGGATTTCTCCTTGTGTTTTTTATATAAAGAAACCACAGGGCTGAGTTCGGACAAATAAAAATTTACAATCTTAAATCCATTAATTTCATTAGTCTTCATCTTCTTGTTGTATTGGTGATAAGCAAATTTAAAGACTCTATTTCTTTGGGTACAGATACAGAAATACTAATTTTCATAGGTACAGCTAGTATTTTTTATACGAGTCCTAACCATTAATTTTACACATTTTAAAACGGCATCTAGGAAAAAGAATATAATCAGTAATAAAACTCATTGAGAACGCAATACCTTTCCTTATTTTGATTATATTCATGAAAAATTGTACCCCTTAACTATAAACTAAAGTAGAAAAGCCAATGGAGTTTCTGATCATATTTTTTCTAATTTCATTTCCACTACTAGGATTTTGGGTTTATAAACAGTTGCGAAAGAAAGCTAATACCTCTACTAAAATTACGGAGTACCTTATTATTGTTGCTTTTTGTATTTCGACTGTACTATTTGGTTGCGGACTTATGCTTTATGGTTCACATTATACGGAAGCAATCGATATTGTCGACGGCGGTTACTCGCCATTTGCTTTAGAACATAGCTTGACATTAGTTACTTTTTTTGCACTTGCCATGTTTGGAATTATAAAGCTATGGTTAAAAGGAAGATCAGCACCTCCACTTCTATTTGTACTGTCACTGATCTTTGTCATTATCGGAATAATTATGAGCGTTGCTGTCTTACTACAGATCTCATCGAATACGCAATTCTACGATTCCTGGTTGTTCTTTTTCCTACCCGTCACATATACGGTAACGGCGTTTATTTTAATTTTTAGATGTATCGGAGAAGAAGCTATATCCGCAACAAATAAACATTACTCGAATAAATTTCTTAACTACCTGAACATGAAAATGGCGAATGTGAGCCATCAACCCGTTTACGTTCTGGTCTTTCTTATTCCTGTTTTTGTGATTATTGTTGCAATATTGGTTTTATTTGGACAGGAAGTAAATTCCATTACAAAAGTATTTACGGAAACGACTACATGGAATTTTTCTACCAAAACTCACCCACCTTTTTTAGATCATAGGGGACATTACTTATGTACTGTCGCTGTTTGTGGAGATCCAACGATTGTAAAACCACTTCGCTTAGGGAAAAGGCATGGAAATGAAATTGTTGTCAACAGGCAACTACTCGTTGCCAATGCTTTCGAGGAACTAATTTCAGATCATTTTCCATCTGTACATCAAGTCATCAGAAGATTTTATGATCGTTTTGGTTATCCTTTATCAAAAAAGATTAATACGCCTCAAAAATCTAATTTGGTATACAGATTGATGAAACCTCTGGAGTACTTTTTTATCTTTTGTTTGTATTTATTCACTAAAAAACCTGAAGAGAAGATCGCAAAACAATATGCTTTATAGACACTAACAGCGCTTTTAAATCAACTTTATATCGCAGTTATCATGGTTATTTTTACTGTTAAAATGTATACAGAGATAATTCCGATCAAATTTTATTAATCCATTTAATGATTTGGTTCAGCATGAATTTCATAACCGAATCCATTTTCCTTCCAGGAATCTTTTTTTAAAAGAGCCATATTTGAAGTTTTACCGAGCCAGATTTTGATCACCTGCTCCGCTCTTACACCTTTCTTAAAAAGCTTTTTGAACTTGGCATATATACCTTTAGTGGTTTCATCATATTTAGGTTCTCCATATAGGGAGGATATATGTGTTGTCAATACTTCCAGTTCTCGTTTTCCTATTTCAGGATTAAACTTTCTATAATCCAAATGCTCAAATCGTACATTTAATTTCGAGAAAATTTCTTTACCGATTTTATTGCTGTAGACTTGGAATTCATAATCTTGTGTTCCATTGTTGGTGTAGCCTATGTTTTGATTCGGATCACCACTCAGCTCACTCCATTTAACATGCAAAAAGTCTCCATCTCCAGTAATATGGATTGCTGCAGAATCTTTTACAACTAAGTCCTTTCCTCTATACCCCTTTAAGTAGGTTTTATAATTTCCTGGTAAATAAAAATAATGCCCCCAAGCTGTAGTAAACCGATATCCTCCGGATTGTTTAACGACAAGATCCAGTTTCTTGGGACTTCCTTCAACCTCCCATGTCAGCGAATCTAAATTTTGATATTTTAAGGGAATTAACATTGATCCGTTTGGTCCATTATAAGTACTATCTTTTAGTTCAAACATAACCATCTCGTAGAAATTTTGATTATTCTTATCTGCAACTATTCTGATCGGTAATTTCTCTTCTTTGCCAGTAGGATGTTCGACATCAATTTCGTCGACAAGTGAACCAAGTTCTTTGTCAGAACATGAAATTAGTAAACAGGTTGTTAAAAGTAATAAGCAGATCCTTTTAAACATAATTTAAGTCTTACACGGGAGTATTAACTCAAAAATAACAATTAATAATCTATATTCCAAATAGATAATAACTGTTAATTACTTTACAAAATTCTTTTTAAGCTTTGAAATTGACCATAAATATATAATCAATTTCCAGATCAGGTGGCCATGTGTGATGCCTGATTAAAGCATCTGGCAAAATAAATTGGGATATTATTCAACAGTGAATTTTGCTAGCGCATGGTGTTAATTATAAGAAAAAGAGCCCTAATATAATAGGGCTCCCTTCCTATTTATTATTTGCCTCTTACAGCTGTTCTATCTGTTGATCAACTAAATACAGCAAAGAGGCAATAGCTGCTACTCCTGATTGCAGTTCTCGTTTATCGACAGCTTCAAAGACATCTTTTGCCGTATGGTGCAGATCAAAATAACGATGCGGATCTGGTCTAAAGTTGAACATTACGGTATTTGGAAAATGCTGTCCCCAGACTCCTGAATCTACTCCAGGACTTCCCTGTAAAAACCGTGATACCCAGAATTTCTGCTCAAATAAAGGCTTCCAATGTTGCTGCATCCATACAACTCTTTCGGCAGAGGCTTTAATATCAAAACCCCTAGGTGCAAACCCACCAGCATCACTTTCTATTGCGGCAACAATCTGTTCCCGCTTATTTTTAGCGACCTGTCCATAGGTTGATGCACCATGCACTCCATTTTCCTCGTTCATATAAAATACTAAACGGATGGTGTGCTTAGGCTTATATCCTAATGCCATCAAGGTACGTATCGCATCTAAAGTCCCCATAGTACCGGTTCCATTATCGTGTGCCCCTTCTCCTACATCCCAAGAATCAATATGTCCACCGATCGTGATAATCTTATCTGGAAATTCTGCACCTTTCCATTCTGCAATAACGTTGTGTGTCTGAACCATCCCTTTCCAAGCAGAATGCTGTTCCAGATAAACTTTAGTGTGAGGATTGGTTTTTAATGCTTCGCTCAACTTAATGGCTGAAGTCGCAGATATTGCCATAGCAGGAATACTATCGATTCCTTTGACATAACCTGTTCCTCCTGTATGGGGATAGTCATCAGTTGTGGATGATGATAAAGATCGAAATAAGTAAGCAACTGCTCCTAATTTAGCGGCCTCAGCTGGACCGCGGCTTCGCTGACTTGAGTTGAGTCCATATGCAACACCAGTTTCTACGATAGACTCGTCCCATGGTTTATTGACGAAAACAATTTTTCCACGTACCTGGTCACCAAATTTCTTCAGATCACTTAACAATTGGACTTCAATAACCTCGGCTGTTATCCCTTTGGATGGAGTGGCTACTGAACCTCCCAACGCGAGGATATTTAGAGGCTCCTTTGAACCTACTATGTAGGCTTTTTCTTTTGGACCGCGATCCCAATAAGGGAGTTTTACATCCTGTAGGTATACCTTGTCGAAATCAAGTTTTTCCATCAGGCTTTTGGACCAGGCTACAGCTTTATCAGCCGCAGGTGATCCGGCAATACGATGGCCGATCTGTTTTGTGAGGTAGTGCAAATTGTCGTAAGCCTGTCCTTGATAGAAAGATTCATGATAGATTTTATCTAACATCATGGAATCCTGCTGTGCAAAAACTGCGGTGGTAAAGGTGGAGATAGAAAGTAAGGTTAGTAATGCTGTTCGTTTCATTCGTTTATTTTGTATTCAATGGAATAAACATAGTTATTTTTTTTAGGATACGGGTATTTCTTTTCCTTTGGTGTTCAATTTTATAGATTAACATTTCCTTAATGGCAACTTTACATCTTGATAGCATTGATTGGATAGCTTTGTCTTCCATAAAATGGATTGCGATTGTAAATCCTGAAACGATCTGCCAAATACATGTACTGCTATGGATAACTTTCTAATTACAGATACCTCACAACAACCTATTGCTATCGACATGCATAAGTTTGCACAGTTGTATGAAACATATGCAAATGCGGTATACGCTAATATTCTGCGTTTGGTTAAGCGACCTGAATGTGCTGAGGATTTATTGCAAGAGGTATTTACTGCACTTTGGCAAAATAGACTAAAGCTGGTGGATGAAAAATCAATTCCTGGGTGGCTATTTGTGGTGAGCTATAATAAATCCATTACTTTCCTTAAGAAAAAGGTGAAAGAAGCTATTGAAAGTGTGGATACTTATGATCAATACCTACAACTTGAAAATGAAGATGTGATTGATGAAGATCTGTATGAACAGCAAATCAGGATGATCCATCAGGCGGTTGAAAAATTACCAAAAAAGAAACGGGAGGTTTTTAAACTTTGCCGATTTGAAGGGAGATCTGCGGATGAGGTCGCAAAAATAATGGGGATAAGCAGTCATTCTGTTAAAGATTATCTGAAACAGTCTAACCGTGCAATCAAAGATTATATCCAAAATGAGGCTCCATATACTGCACTGGGACTATTGGTGATCTTTTATACCGAGCATCTTTAAAATTTACATAATCTTAATCATTTGTTAATCCAAAATTTCATCCCCTAAACCATCATTGCTAGTATTTATACCAACGATATGAATACGAAGCAACTTATACAGAAATTTTGGTCCGGTTATGCTTCTCCAAAAGAGAAACAGCAATTACTCGACCAACTCGAAATAACAGATCATGAACTCAAAGCGGACCTGCAAGAGGAATTTGATCAGCAGCCGACTCTTTTATCGGAGAGACTAAGCCCAGAACAAAAAAAGAAAGTTTATGACCGTCTCATCACGACTATCGGAGACCAATCTGCTCGTAAAAAACAATCGTTATCCCGTATTATTGTCAAAATAGCGGCAAGTTTACTTCTCGTTGCAGGTGGAGTCTCGATTATTTGGAAAAATCAACAGGATTTTGTCCATACTTCGGTCACAGTACTACCCCTTCAAAAGCGGATTGTGAGCAGCACGAGTGTATTTGTGAGACATATCTTGCCAGATGGTACAAGCGTCACTTTATCTCCTCATAGTTCCTTGACTTATAACCCTCAGTTTACGGATACCTCCCGTATGCTTTCTCTAACCGGAAAAGGAAAGTTTGATGTTACAAAAGATAAACACCGACCTTTTACGGTTATCTCAAATGGAATAGCAACTACTGCTCTGGGTACAGTCTTTATCATTGATGGGCAAAATAATAAAGAGACCAATATTCATCTGGTAGAAGGATCTATCCGAGTAGCTCCTACAGCCCAAAGTTTGCACAGATTTCAAGAAACGGTATTGCGTACCGGCGAACAGATCGTCATCAATAATATGACCCAGCTATTGGAATGGAAAATATCAAAAAAAGCGAAAAGTCCTATCAAGAATACGGATCCTATTCCGCAGCATAGCGTTGCTGTATCGTTAGCAGCAACTTCTTCAAGCCTGAATTTTGAAAAAGAAAATCTAAAAACGGTATTTGCTTCAATCGCAAAAGCAAAGCAGGTTGCAATTATATATGACGGTGTGAACGTCAATCAACTGACCTTTACCGGTGCTTTTGAGGTATCTGAAAGCATCGAAAATATCCTACATATATTATGTGGTCTAAACGAGCTTGAATATAGAAAAGAGCAATCTACTTACTATGTGAGCAAAAAGGCTGAATCTTCCAATTAATGATCTGATCATCTGAAATTCATTTGGATAAACCATACATAATTAATGTATTACCTGAAATCATATTGACTAATTTTTTAAAATAAACATGAAAATTAACGAACACCTAAAAAAACGAGCATTGATTTTCGCACTGGGGAGTATTGTGCTTACATCTCCGCTGTACGGGCAACAAAAAGGTCGTGTAAAAGGAACTGTCGTCAGCCAAACAGGCTCGCTCCTGTCTGGTGTAACTGTTACGGTCACCGATTCTCTGAACAAAGTGATCACCAATACCGCCACAGATGCTAAGGGACTATTTCTATTTGAATCCCTTGAAGCTGGTAAATCGTATAACATTCGATTTTCAATCGTCGGTTATGGAAACAAAGAAGAAAATAATTTTATTGTTAAACCTGCGGACAATAACTCCATTTTGATCCGAATGGAAGAAGGTTCTTCTCAACTGGACGAGGTTGTTGTTGTGGGTTACGGTACACAAAAAAAAGCTAATCTTACTGGAGCTGTCGATATGGTCGGCAAAGAAGTGTTTGAAGGACGCATGGCTGCTAATGCAACGCAAATGCTACAAGGTGCTGTTCCAAATTTAAATATCAATCTGGCCGATGGCAAACCGAGTCGTTCAGCGAGTTTTAACATACGCGGCACGACTTCCATTGGTCAAGGTGGAGCTGCTCTTGTTCTGATTGATGGTGTGGAAGGTGATCCTGCAAATTTAAACCCGGATGACATTGAGTCTGTATCTGTTTTAAAAGATGCTTCATCGGCTGCGATATATGGATCGAGGGGAACTTTTGGCGTAGTACTTATCAGTACAAAAAAAGCAAAACAGGGTCGCACTTCTGTCAATTATTCAGGCTCCCTCGCAAGCCAGAAGCCGACCGCAACTCCTCAATTTGTAACGGACGGCTATACCTATGCATCCCATTTTTCGGAGGCTTACAATTCCTGGAATAATTATTCATCAATTCCGAGTAAGATGAACAAGACACAACCTTTTTCACTGGCGTGGCTGGAAGAATTCAAAAGACGCAATGATGCCGGTATTCAAGAACAGGTAACTGTAGATGGTAATGGAAACTATGTGTACTATGGCAATGAAGATTATTATAAGGCTTTGATCAAGGATAATACGATGGCTCAGAACCATAATATCGCGATCAATGGTTCTTCGGGAAAAACAGATTTTTACCTTTCAGGAAGATACTATGGCTACGATGGTTTATACCGCTATAATACCGATAAATTTAGAAGTCTTAATTTAAGAGCAAAGGGAGGCATTCAGGTGACTAACTGGTTACGTATTGCTAATAATTTAGACTATTCGGCCAAAAAGTACCATATCCCAATGACTGTTGGTGAAGGAGGAAATATTCTGCGTAACATCGCCGATGAAGGCCATCCGACCTCTCCTATCTTCAATCCTGATGGAACACTTTCATATTCTGCGGCGTATTCTGTAGGTGATTTTATCATGAGTAAAAATGGTAAAGATACCGATGATGGCCTATTGCGTAATACAACAAGTTTTGAAACCAAATTTTTCAACAACACGTTCAGAGTAAAGGGAGATTTCACTTTTATGAATAAGGATGATGTGGCGACAAGAATACGTATTCCTATTCCCTATAGTATAAAGGAAGGTGAGATCCTTCAGCTGGCAACCCAGTATAATGATATATCAAAGTATGTGCTTCAAGAACGTAACTTATTTACAAATATCTATGCGGAGTATGAGAATACGTTTAAACAGAATCACTACTTTAAAGGGTTAATTGGGTATAACTATGAGCAAAAGGTAAGAGAAAGTGTTGATGTTTCTAAAAATGGACTATTAACCAATGATGTCAGCAATATTAATCTTGCTCTTGGGGATGCCATTACTGCTTCTGGTAATTATGAAAAATACCGGATCGCAGGATTATTTTTTAGAGCTAACTATGCTTACAAAGACCGCTATCTGTTTGAAGTGAACGGTCGTTATGATGGCTCTTCCAAATTCCCGATAGGTTCGCAATGGGCGTTCTTCCCTTCTGCTTCTTTGGGCTGGAGAGCATCGCAGGAAGATTTTTGGTCTGTAAATCCTGAAATTATCTCAGATTTGAAATTTCGAGGCTCCTACGGCTCTTTAGGGAATGGTAATATTAAATCCTATTCCTTTTTACAGATTTATAACATCAGTACTTCTGACCGTATCATAAACGGTGAGCGGCCACGCTATACGCAGCAACCGGTAGTACTGCCCGATCAGCTAACCTGGGAAACGGCGACCACTGCCAATTTTGGGGTGGATATGAGTTTCTTAAATGGTAAACTGCAATTGGTAGCCGATATGTATACACGTAAAACAACTGATATGTTTACTGTAGGCATGACATTGCCGGATATATTTGGTGCTACATCTCCTAAAGGTAACTATGCTGATATGACCACAAATGGTTATGAACTTACACTTTCTTACAACAATCGATTTGATGTGGCGGGTAAATCATTGCGCTATAGTATTAGAGGAACCTTAGCTGACTATAAATCTAAAATCGATAAATACAATAATCTAACGGGTACGTTAGGCGATTACTATGCCGGTCAAACAGTCGGTGAAATCTGGGGATACGAAACTCAAGGTCTGTTCCAATCGCAAGCGGAGATTGACAATGCCGCAAAGCAGATTTTAATCAAATCGTCTAGTGCTGGTATTGTTTATCCAGGCGATGTCCGTTTTGCAGATCTAAACGGTGACGGGAAGATCGATTACGGCACCAATACATTAGATAATCATGGTGATAAAAAAATCATCGGTAATAAGGATCCCCGGTATATCTATGGATTTAACTTTAATGCGGACTGGAACGGCATATCATTGTCCACATTTTTTCAGGGAGTAGGCCGTCAAAACTGGTATCCAAGCAATGAATCAATTTTCTGGGGACAATATAATAGACCGTACAATAATCTGCCGGAATGGCACTTAAATAACTACTGGACTGAGGACAACAAAGGTGCTTACCTACCCCGCTACGCTGGCTATAACCAGTCTATCAAAGAAACGCCTCAAACACGTTACTTACAAAATGTGGGTTACATTAGACTGAAAAATATTCAAGTTGGATATAGTCTTCCTAAATCTATCGTATCACGATGGGGCTTTCAGGATATAAAAGCTTCGCTATCGGGTGAAAACCTATGGAGCTGGTCACCGTTCTATAAACATACACGCGATCTGGATGTAAGCAATATCGGTTCATCCGACCCGGATATCAGCGACAGCAATGCTGGTGATGGCTTCAACTATCCGACCATGAAATCAATCAGCTTAGGTATATCAGTCACTTTTTAACATTTATGATTAGAAAGATGCTTCTGGATAATCAGAAGCATTATGCAACGATTAAGAAAAAACACACATGAAAAAGATATTCTATTTATTAAGTATACTGGCTTTATGCAGCAGCTGTGAGCTAAATGAATTTCCGGAATCGTCAGCCTTAGAAGAAGACGTATTTGGAACCGAGGGAGGACTCCGTCGCTATTCGATCTCATTTTACAATGATCTGCCTTCTTCTTCTGATGCCTACAGATTGGACCAGATGTCTGATTATGGTGCTGTCAATAACCTCGACAATTTTTTAAAATTGAATGCCTATACGGCACAGACAAGTTCTGGATGGGATTGGAAGAACCTTAGAAATATCAATCATTTTTTAGCAAGCAATAACCGGTCAAACGTATCGGAAACAAGTCGTAACCATTACAATGGTGTTGCTCGCTTTTTTAGAGCATACTTTTACTATAAAATGGTCACTCGTTTCGGCGATGTGCCCTGGGTGGATAAGGCTCTTTCAATTACTGACAACGATATCTTATATGGGGACCGCGGAGACCGTACTGTAGTGATGGATCATATCTTGGCAGATCTGGATTATGCCTACGCGAATATACAGACCAGCTCCTCTACAGACGGTTCGGAGATCACGAAATGGACTGCTCTGGGACTGAAAACAAGAATTGCACTTTTTGAAGCTTCATTTCGTAAATACCATACTGAGCTAGGCTTAGCATCAACTGCAAACAAATATTATAAACAGGTGGTGGATGCCGCTCAGGAACTGATGACAAAGGGACCGCACAGTATCTATACCGCTAAAGGTCCCGAACTATCGCAACGTCAACTTTTTGTCAGTGATGCTGCAGTTACTCAAGAGGTCATGCTAGCTATTGCTTTTAATAAGAACCTGGCCATCCTAAGTTCTGCGAACTGGTATTGGACTTCTCCGACTTATGGCCCACGTTATAGTTTTGTAAGACCGTTTATCAATACGATATTAAACCGAGATGGTACACCGTATACGAATAGAACGGGGTACAATACACAAGAGTTTTATGATGAGTGTCAAAATAGAGATTACCGCTTATCTCAGCTTATCCGTACCCCAGGCTATAAAATAGATGGAAAACCAGCAGCACCAAATTTTAATGGTTACTCGTACACAGGTTATCAGCCAATAAAATATACACTTGATGAAAGTAAATATGATAATGGACAGCTAAATACGAATGCTATTCCATTGATGCGCTATGCAGAAGTACTGCTTAATTATGCTGAGGCACGTGCCGAATTGGGTGAAATTACAGATGGCGACTGGCAAAAAACTATTGGTGCACTACGTTCGCGTGCAGGTATTACAGGAGGTACCTCGCAATTACCGACAGTGATTGATACTTACATCAAAGAAAAATTCTTTAAAGATATCGACAACCCTGTACTGCTAGAAATAAGACGTGAAAGACAAGTTGAACTGGCGCTTGAAGGTTTTAGATTTAATGATCTAAAAAGATGGAATGCGGGTCATATCATGGCTTCTTTAGAATGGTCCGGTATCTATATTCCGGAATTGGACAAACCGATGGATCTGGATCGCGACGGCACTGTAGATGTTATCTTCTATGATGGCAATAATAAAGGTCCTTCGGTAACGGTTGGCGCCAAAGTTGCAAAAATAGCTATTGGTGGACCAGCGACTAACTACCAGACGTTAACTGCAGATAAACATCTGGAGTGGTTTAAAGCGCAAACACGTACCTGGTATGATGACGGCAGACAGTACTACTATCCAATACCAAGCAATGCGATTGTTTTAAACAAAAATTTGAAAAATTATCCTTTCTGGCAATAGTATGTCTGCTGCTTAACCTAGTAATATGAATATTTAGAAAAAATATGAAAACACGCTATATCAAAACCATGATCTGCCTCATGATTTCGGCAGTTACATTAACTGCTCAGGCTCAAAAAATGCGCGTGGCGACGTATAATCTTCGCTATGATACGCCTAATGATAGTCTGGACCGCTGGCAAAACAGAGTGACTCCGATCGCACAATTAATCCAATTTCATGAATTTGATATCTTTGGGACGCAAGAAGCATTGAAGAATCAACTGGATGACCTTAGTAAGCAACTTCCTCAATTTCAGCGTTATGGACTAGGACGAGATGACGGTAAAGCTGCGGGCGAGCATGCGGCAATTTACTATAAAAAGGACCGTTTTGAGCTGGTCAGTAAAGGCGACTTTTGGTTATCTGAAACGCCAGATAGACCGAGTCTAGGATGGGACGCGCCATTCAACATCAGAATATGTACATGGATACAGCTAAAAGATAAAGATTCTAAAAAGTCGTTCTTCCTCTTCAATGCTCATTACGACCATCGCGGAATATTAGCCCGCAAAGAATCGAGCTTGTTAATATTAAAAAAGATTACTGAAATCGCAAAAGAACAGCCAGTTATACTTATGGGTGATTTTAATGGCGATAGCAATTCTGAATGGTATAAGAGTTTAGCGACATCTGATTTATTGAAAGATACTTATCATATGGTAAGCATGCCCTATGCTTTAAATGGAAGCTCCAATGGTTTTCGGACAGGTGAAAAGTTCCCTGTTCATAATACAATCATTGATCATATTTTTGTATCCAAACACTTCAAAGGTCATAAATGGGGAATTTTGACAGATACTTATTCCGGTAAATTTCCTTCAGACCATTTCCCTGTACTTACTGTACTGGAACTCTAATGATACATTTTAAGCTAAAAAGCTGTACTACCTAAAAAATAGTACGGCTTTTTTGCGATATAAATTATTCTAACTATTTTCAATTAGCACTGTTTTTTGATTCAAATTCTTCAAATCTACCGTAATCAGTGTATCGATACTGATCTGATGATATTGACATAACTTCAATAAGACTTCTATCGGAGGCTCTGAGAGGGCTTCCTCGTACTTCGCGTACCTAGCGCGTGTAATGGTTAAGTCTGCTGCTATCTCGCGCTGTGATATCCCTTTTTGTGCTCTTAAATACTTCAAGTTTTTTGACAACATCATACTGCTAATATTTATAGCTTCAAATTTAATAAAAATACTAATATAATTAGTATTTTTGTTGTGTCATATTTTAATAAGCATAATAGGAACACTACTATATATAAATCCGAAGAGCCAACTGCTATTTTTTGAAAACCAAAAAACTTACAATTGCAGACTCTAAAGTTTATAGTAAATGAATAAAACACCTATTGACTGTTACCACTTTACTAAAACATATACGATGAATTTATTTAATGACACTGAAATATTCGCACCTGGCCATGGAGGTAAGGTTGTATTCGATCTACCTGATACGGAACTCATGCTAATTGATTCTTTTTTTTCAAAGGAAGAATCGGACCATTACTACAATACTTTGCTCCATACTACGAAATGGCGCGAATATGAAATGGAGATCTTTGATAAAACAGTTAAAGCGCCACGCATGATCGCTTGGTATGAGGATAAAAGCAATTTGGGTGCTGATCCCGCAGGTCCTGACTGGACCACAGCACTATTAGCCATCCGAAAACGAGTGGAAGAAGAAACTGGTTTAAGCTTTAATGCTGTTTTGCTCAACCACTACCGTAACGGGAAAGATGGTGTTGCGTGGCATAGTGATCATACTGATAAGTCTGGTCCTAATCCTGTGATTGCATCGGTCAGTTTTGGGGAAACACGTTTATTCCGACTACGTCATAAATTTCTAAAGGATATAAAGCAGATCGAAATTCCTCTGCATCATGGGTCTTTCCTGCTGATGGCTGGTACGACAAACAGTTGCTGGCAGCACCAGGTACCTAAAACAGCTCGGCAAATCCTGCCCAGAATAAATCTGACCTTTAGAATGGTCTGCCGTGCTAATACTCGTGACGATGTGGTTTTATAGGAGTGTCCGGTTGTTAAAATTTAATTTACATTAAAATCCATCAACCGGACACTGTTTATGAAAACGATCGTCTTAAAAGACGAGTTTTATTTTCTTTTATTGTTCCCAAACGAGTGCACTTGCACCTAAAATTGCGGCATCTGCTTCAGGAAGCTCACTAAATACCAATCTCACTTTATCTCTAAAGATGGGAAGTAGGTTTCTTTCCATATGTAATTTTGCAGGCTTGAGAATAAAGTCTCCGGCTTGAATAACTCCGCCAAACAATAAGATCGCCTCAGGAGATGAAAACATCACAAAATTAGCTAATGCTTCACCCAGCTTCTGTCCTGTATAGCGGAATACTTCAATAGCAATTGGATCTTCTTTTATGGCACACTCGTAAACTGTTTTAGAATTGATTGATTCTTCTGGATATTGATTGAGCATAGAACTTGGAAATTCTGCTCTCATTTTCTTTGCTGTAATGGCTATGCCGGTAGCAGATGCATAGGCTTCCAGACTTCCTTCCGAACCTGTACTCCAGTGTTTTCTACCTCCTGGTTTTACAATGGTATGTCCTAACTCTCCCGCAAAACCATCATGTCCATAGATTACATTTCCATTGGCAACGATTCCGCTTCCTACACCTGTTCCTAAAGTAATCATGATAAAATCTTTCATACCACGTGCTGCTCCGAAAAGCATCTCTCCCAAAGCTGCCGCATTCGCATCGTTGGTAATGGTACACTCCATACCAAATTTATTTTCCATAAGTTCGGCAAAAGGAATTACACCTTTCCAAGGTAAATTAGGAGCTAATTCTACCGTACCAGTATAGTAATTACCGTTAGGTACACCGAGACCAATTCCATCAAAGTTTTTCACTGTACCGTATTTCTCGATAAGTGGAGAAACCTGAAGATATAATGCATCAATAAAATCTTCTATTTTCTTATATTCATCTGTTCTTAGGGATCCTTTTTCTAGAACTTCCCCGCGATGATTTACCACTCCGAATTTCGTATTGGTTCCACCAATATCGATTCCGAGAGCGACTCGTCTTGACAAGTTTGTTAACGCCATTTCTCTGTTTAATATGCTAAATCGCTAAAACTATAAAAAAAAATGTATAAATGCGCTATTTAAAAATACTTAATCGATCTTAATGTGTGCTTTATGGAGAGAAAAATGCACTAAAAAGGCATCGTTACTCGATAATAAACGGATATATATTTTTACAAAAAAGTTTCTGGCTAAGGTAACGGAGTACATAATTCAATTAGAAAACCATCTAAATCTCTCACATATGAAACGGTCTGTCCCCAAGGCTTGACTGTAGGCTGTTCAACAATAATTCCATTATACTCCCATACTTTGTCTACTAGATCTTCAACATTATCCGTGATAACGCCCAATTCTATTCCAAAAGGTTTCGCTAAACGAGAACTTTCCTGATATCCTGCACTCAAATTAGTCTGTGCTAAACTGTGTTTGGCAAATGAAATGGTGGTTTCTCCTGTTATTAATTCGCCGTAGTCTTTTTCAGGTGTTATAAATTTTCGTACAAAGCCAAATACTTGTTCATAAAACTGAATGGCCCGTGTCACATCGGACACATATAAGATAGTATATTTAAATTTGATCATTTTTAACTGTTTTGTTTCTTCAAAATTTTACCGTTTTTATTTTCGCTATATCAATTTGACGTTGTATCAGGTTACTGGAAATAGACAAGTTCGTCGTCTTACTATGTTTTAGCTAACACAAAAATAAGTCTGTCAATGACAACAGTATGTCAGTAAACCTTATTAAAATACAATAAAAATAAAAAAGCCTTGTCGAAGTGATCAAGGCTTTTTATAGTTCAATTACAGCTTAATCGGTTCTACTATTGTCAAGTGCTCCTGCTGCTGCACCTAAAGCCACCACCCCTCCTAACAGCAAAGCATTTTCACCTTTTACTTTCTTATAAGCCATTAGATCACCTTGTTTTGTATAATACTCAAGTACATTATTTAATGATGTACTAGTCTGAAATAATGTTTCAGCATAAAATTTTTGTTCTGTAGTTCTGAAAGTAGCCTCGCCATTATTCAACACAGAATAGCTCAAAAAACTGCTCAGGATATAAGGCGAATTCTGTATGTTAAACTTGGCTTGTTGAACATTATATGTTCCACCGTTCATGCCATACCGCACAACCTTTTCTTTTTTTGCTTGGGATACCGATTTCTTTACATCATCGCGAAGATCAAAAAACCTTCCCTCGACAAACGCATGAGGTGGTATTAATAAAATATCTTTAGGTAATGTTGCTGTGCCGTTAAAATATCCATGAATAATATCCTCACTAAAAGCGGAAACATTCTGATTCACATTACCTTTTAAATCTATCTGGTTATTAGCGTAACTAAGGGCCTTACCGTTGATTACTAGTGCAGAATTTTTCAAGTTCCACATGATTGGATGATCTAATTTATTTTCAACCTTAACATATACTTTACCATCCTTCCCTGCAAAAGAGTATTGAACAGCCAAAGTGTCATTTGTGTATAAGAAAGTTCCTTGGTCTTTTTCTTTAATCGTATTGGTGGTATTAACAGTCATCAGGTAATTTGAAGAACAAGCTGACAAGAATAAAGCAGTGCAGAGCGGAATAAATGATTTGTACATCTTCATTTTCAATATTGGTTAATTTAGTAATGGGTTCTTAGCGCGATAAACTTTGAAAGTTTCGTCTGTGATACTCTAAGATATTACAAATATTTAAAAATAAAGTAGCCCTATAACCTATATTTCACTTTATTAATTACCTACTGACCCTAACAAGCTGTAAAGGTTGCATTTAAATTGACCCAGGAACATGTAAATTATTCTAAAAATCTTGCGATCTGTGATACCGTAAATGTGATTAATTCTTCATCTACTATCCCTGATTCATCGGCCATCATATACCCGCCGTGGGTGGCAGGAAGTATGCATAATCTTGCATCAGGGAGCAACTGACAGATGGTTGCGGCATGTTTGACTGTAACAACATCGCGATCTCCATAAATGAGCAGAACAGGATTTTTAATATGCTGCATATCACGATCTTTCCAGTCTTCAAAATGGATCATCCGCTGACTGTCTTTTTGAAACATATTATGCAACTCATCTATATTCGAATTTAGTTTCAGAAAGTTCTCTTTCAGATAGGTCGGCATATTATCAATTGTGGCCTGTTCCATTACTTGAAAGAAACCTGGTATCAGGCCATTTCTTTTATAAACTCCAGAGGCTGCAACGATCTTCACGACGCGATCTGGGTAAATCTTTGCTATCTCTAAGGCAGTCGTAGCACCATTGCTAAATCCAAAAAAAGAGGCTTTAGGTATTCCCAAGAGATCCAATAATGCGACAATATCCTTTGCATCCTGTTCAAAAGTTTCAGGTTCTTCCCTATGATCTGAGCGTCCGTGATTTTGCAGATCAATGCCGATCAGCAAAAAGCGTTCTTGTAACCGGATAATCGTTTCTCTAAAATCAAACTGTATAGAACCCGCCCCTCCATGAATCAAAACCAAAGGTTCACCTGCTCCATAAATTTCATGATACAGGCGAATTCCGTTTATCTCTAGGTATCCTGTTACATGTGCTTCCATGCTAATATGTGATCTTGTCATCTACACCGTAACTCATACTCGAATAATTAAGGATACGTCTCATCAATGCCATCTGCCCGCCAAGATAATCCTGCCTACCTATACACATTCCGATAAAATTGAGTTTATCTTCTGTAACAAAGGGGATATTCATTCCAATCGGAAATAATTCAGACAACTGTTCATCATTGACGGCCAATAAACTCCGGTAAACTTTAGGAGAGATTTTATGAAAACTAGCAATGAGATCGGCTAGAGTCGGGTATTGAAATTGTTCATCTAATGTCTTTCCCATATAAAACAAATCGTTATAGGGATCTGTTTCTTCCAAACCTAAAATGTTCGCTATTCCGTAACGTACATTGACAAAGTTGCCGGCCATCCAAATAATATGATTCGTTCGTCCATCGATCCGCTTCTTGGCATCCACTTCAGATATCCCAGATAACACACTTAAAAAAGTCTGTGTATGCATTCTATAAGCGGGAATAATCACTTCTAGTTTTGTTGATTTTGGCTTATCCATTGTTTATTGATTTAGTGATGGTTGACTACCATCTGTTTAATCAAAAATAAACAATAGATCATAAAGTCTCCTTGCCCTATGGCAAGAAAACAAACTATCGTATGCCATCTAAGTCTTGGACTAGTTTACAGTGTCGCAAGTTCTAATTCAAGAAACGCTTGTGGTAAATACTGAATAATATCTGAGGGAAGAAGACTATAAGTACCGATGGTCTTAACTGCCAAATCTGCGGCCTTTCCATGTAAATATACACCCATGATTAACGCTTCGTTTGCAAGATATCCCTGTCCAAGCAATGCAGTTATAATCCCTGTTAATACATCGCCGCTGCCCCCAGTTGCCATCCCTACATTGCCTGTACTATTAAAGTAGCACTTACCGTCGCTCATCACCATTGCACTATTTGCTCCTTTTATCAATATATTGACCTGATATTTAGTTGCAAATTCTTTTACTTTTTCTAATTTATCCCAATCGTCTATCCACGCTCCTATAATCCGATTCAGTTCTTTTGGATGTGGAGTCAGAATGGTGTTTTTCGGTATAAAGTTCCATAATTCAGGATTTTTTGACATCATATTTAAGCCGTCAGCATCAATAATCAATGGCGTTTGGATTCCTCTACTTATGTAATCTATCCAGGCTACACTTGTTTCTGCTGCGGTTCCCATTCCTACCCCAATGCCAACAGCTTGATAATTTGCTAAGTCGGGCATGGTGGTTATCACGTCATTATGGTCATCTAATAAGACCATAGCTTCGGGCACAGCAGTCTGGATAATGATATGCCCGCAAGCAGGTACAAAGCCGGTAGCTAAACCACAGCCACTTCGCAAAGCTGCTTTTAGTGCCAGCTGGACAGATCCCATTTTTCCCTTGCTTCCCCCTATGATCATGCTATGCCCAAAAATGCCTTTATGTTCAAACTTTTTCCTTTTTCTATAGTATTTGAGTATTAACCCTTTTTCAACATAAATCAAATCGGAATTTTCTTTTTCAATAGCATTTTTACTCAATTGAATGTCCAGTACTTGAAAATCATCATAAAAAACTTGGTTCTGAGGCATTAATAATGCGAGCTTAGGCATTTGGAAAGTATATACCAAATCTGCATGAATCACAGGAGCAGTAATCGATGTTGGTCTATCTGCCAATAAGCCTGAAGGCATATCAATGGCATATACAGGAACATCAGCTTCATTGATCTGCTTGCAGATATAAGCCCATTTTCCGTCTAATTCTTCTCGAAGTCCATATCCGAAAAGACAATCTATAACAATGGTATTATCCGGGATTTGTAACTGATCTGTTTCGTTAAAAAAATGAATTTGCGCCGCGGATAATCTTGCCTGATTGCGGCTATTATCAGGCGCGTAAGTTTCGGATTTTAGGACATATACCATCACATTGGCTAAATGTGCATCTAATAAACGTGCTAATACTAATCCATCTCCGCCGTTATTTCCTTTTCCACAGATGATGGTGAAATGTTGTTTTGGGAGATCTGGGTACTTGATCTTTAATGCAGCAAAGACCGTTTGGGAAGCTCTTTCCATTAAATCTAAGCTTGTTATTTGTTGTTCGTTGCAGGTCAGTACATCTGCGTTCATCATTTGTTTTGCGGTAAGAATTTTCATATGATCCAGATATACGCTAAATATACTTGTATTTATTTAATGTTTAATTTTATAAATTCCTGATCGAGATTAATCAATTCTGGGAGTGCATAAAATGAAAAATAGGTAACACTTGCCCATTCTCTATCTTGCAAAAGTAGGCTATATGAGCGTATACAGTTTTGAATGTGATTTTGATAGAGTTTAATCCAATGACCTTCATTTTTGATGTCGTAATTTTGGAATTTTTTTTCAGCTTCTTGAGAAATGTAATCGAACTGTTTTTGATCTAGGGCAAGTGCTTTTCCTTTTATAACTTCTAGTAGCATAGGCTGGGTCTCTGTGTAGTAACGTTTGGCTCGCTTAATTGCGGAAAGCACTTTTTTATTCTTTGACTTTTGCTCTATCAGTTGGGTCATAAGTAATCCTTCGGTACGCATGAAAACAATGTTCGTCAGGATCGCTTCTTCCTGCGATACCTGCTTTAACTGCTGGGGGTTGGCATTTACAAAAGTTGCAATGAAAAAAAATAGTAAAGGTATGCGCATATGTCTCACATCTGGTCGCTTGAAATAATCTGTACAACTTTTAAACAAATTACATGCCTTTATTGTTTAGATTTTCTCTATTTCAAGTTAAAAAACTACGATTTATATCTTGATGTCGAAAAAATTAAAGCGTTACAAAATAAACAAATAGACTTCATGCTTAGGTGATGAATACATTACGAGATGGTCAAGAGTTTTTAATGATAACTAAAAAATCCCTATTCATGTTTTGCAAATGGCTGTTATCAGGGATAAAAATGGTAAAAAACAATCATGACTTTTGTGTTAGAATTACATTAATATCATGAAGAGAATAACACTAACACTAGCAACAGTGTGCTTAATGAGCTTAAGTGCCCTAGCTCAATCCAACAAGTTTTTTCGTATCGATTACGGAATAAAATCGGGAGAAAACAATGGACAGATGGATGATACGCAATTAAGAGCTTGGGTGAATCAGGATTATATGCGCATCGCTTATACGCAGGATGAAAGTCACATCGAGATAAAAGATAAGAAAAAATTAAAATCATTTATTCTAGTTCCTAACTCTCAAGAGTACTTGATGCTACAAGACGGTACCAAAAATGATTACAGTGATATCCAGATCGAATACATAAAAGGCCAAGAGAAAAATATAGCGGGATATACATGTAAACTAGCAATAATTAATATAGGAACTGATGAGGAGTCTGGCGAGGATGTAAAACTTACGGTTTATTATACTGAGCAGATCCCTAATTTATCTTGGGCGGAATTCAATTTCTTAGAAACTTTACCTGGGGCACCATTGTCAATTACGGTATCGGGAGATGGCTACATTGCAAAAAAGATCGACTCTGAGGAATTGACTCAAGAGCTATTCGAAATTCCAGAAAGTTATACTGAAATGGAAGCTGATAGTGCAGTAGGATATGGTGATCTTCAAGTTGCTGATAATCGCTATATTTTCACTAATGAAACAGGAGATTTATATGGACTAAAAGATGAAAATGATCAAGTTCTTTTACAGCCTAAGTATACTTTTATAGCACCTTTTGATGGAGACATATCTATAGTAAACAATGCAGAGGATAAATTTGGAGCGATCAACTTAGCCGGTAAAGAAATTATTACGCTACAACACGATTTTCTAAACTATTCTGACGACTCCAAAACATTCATGTACGGTGCACAAGATAAATACGGTTTATTACGTGCTGATGGAAGCGTTTTGATTAACGCAACATATGAGATGGTGAGTTTTCCGGAAAATGGGCTGATCCAATTCATGAAAAATGATAAAAGCGGTTTTATGAATGAGAAGGAGCAGGTGATCATACCAGCAGTACATGAACACATTTTCATGAGAAATAAAGACTATTTTATTACGTTCGAGGATACTTCTTATTCTTTACTCTCTATGAAAGATAATAAAAAAATAGCCGGAGGATATGAATATATGGCTTTACCTGATGAAGGAAATATTTTCTTAGCGATGAAAAATGGTAAGTATGGTTACATTGATGAAAAAGGTAAAACAATTATTCCTTTTAAATTTTCAACAGCACTTGCGTTTGATAATGGTGTAGCCATTGTCTCGGAAGATGAAGCTGGTGAAAACATATATTATATTGATACTAAAGGTCAAGAGGTTGCTGCTGTAGAGGCTGAATAATATGAGAAAACTCCCATATTTAGTAAAATAAATATGGGAGTTTTCTTGCATTTATGGGGTTTAAACAACTATTTTAATGTTTCGATCTATACATTGTTTATAAAAAATGATATCTTAGTCTCCTATATAATAGGTCCAGAATGAATGCAAATGAAGAAGAGTGCACTATATTTTACCAATAAATTGAGAGAAACTCTGCTTCTATTAATCTTGTGTTTTTTATTTAACTTTTCTTCTGCTCAAGAAGTGCTAGATAGACTAAAGGAGCAATATGATAAAGTATCTGTTACGAATCCAGAAAGATTAATTGTTGCCGGAAAATATGCAACTGCCTTATTTTTCAATCAACAAGAAGTTAAGGCCGGTCAAATCCTTAAAGATAATATCCAGATAGCAAGTCGTTTACCAGATGGAAAATATGCGGCTAATCTATATGCGATTGAGGCTATGAATTATAGAATCAGCGAGCGTATAAAAGAATCTAAAAGTAGTTTTGATAAGGCAAAAGAGTTTGCTAGCAAATCTAAAGATACAGAGATTAAGGGTTATATAAGTTATTGTGAAGGATGGCTATATACCAGAAATAATAAAGAAGGTGAAGCTGTTAGAAGTTTTTTACGCGCTATCCGTTATTTTGATCAGGCTCCCCCATCCCGTACACTTAATAGCCGTAAATCAACGACCTACAAGGAGCTAACTTCAATTTATGCGAATTGGAATGAGCATCAGCTACAGGAGAAGTATAGTCTACTTGCTTTAGATCTTGCTATTCAACAAAATGATCCCATTGCTATATTTGACGCTTATATGCTCATGGGTTATATGTATGAACAACAGTACATAAAGAACGATACTAACCACAAATTACGAGATCAGGCAGAAAAGTATTACCTCTTAGCTATTAATACGTATAACAAAAATAAGGCTACAATCCCCTTCCCATCTAATCTATCTTTTGTTGCTAATAATCTAGCTTACCTCTACTTTAGTTTTTTTCCTGATTCTTATCAAGATCAGGCAATTCAATATGCTGAGCTCGCCCTAAAGCAGGGAACAGCGACTCAACAATACACGCATGTTGCGTCTGCTTACGGTATAATGGCGGAGATCGCACTGAAAAACAAAAAACCTGAGCGTGCTAAAGCCTATTTGTTGTCGGCACTTATGGAGATTACTAAAAGTAGTGTTCCGGATCAGAACATCATCCTCAGTATTTACGAGAATCTCTCTGAAATTGCGGAACAGGAGAATAATCTTGCTGAAGCCATACGTTACCATAAAGTGTATATGGAAACATTTAAATCCATATACAATCAAGAACAATTGGAATTGGGCAAACGACTAGAAGCACAGTTTGATAAAGAAAGACAGCAACAGCAACTTATCAGAATGCAACTGGAAACGGATAAAAAAGAACAGCAGCTCCGTTTGATGCATACGGTCAGTCTGCAACAAAAACAGCAATATGAGAATTTGAAGCTGCATGAAGAAAATCAGCGAAAAGAACTTGAGCTCACACAGCTTGAATCTGAAAAAAGAACCCAGGAACTCAAGCTATCTCGTTTAGAGACACAAAATCGTGCTCAGGACATCCTCAGTTTCAAAAATGAGATTTCTTATAAAGAGAAAATAAATAAATATTATGTGGCTTTGATCTTGTTTTTTTTATTGGTTCTACTATTAATGTTATACGCATATAAACAGCGGTCCAAAAGTATGCGTCAAAATAAGGAACTGTATAATTTCTCTTTAGATAAGGAACGTCAGAATTCAAAAATATCAATATTAACTGCTATGCTTGATGGTCAGGAACAGGAACGAGGACGATTGGCCAGGGACCTTCATGATGGACTGGGAGGCCTCTTATCCACCACAAAAATAAGTTTATCTCAATTGACAAATAAAGTGGATAGTCCAATGAAAAATGATATGCAAAAATCTCTTCTGCAATTGGATACTGCTGTAGAAGAGCTAAGACGCGTAGCTCATAATCTGATGCCCGATTTGCTAAATAGATATGGTCTAAAGGAAGCATTACAAGATTACGCTGTTCGTATGTCCAATGTAGAATTGGATATTGATGTACAATTTTTACATTATTCGAATCAACTTACAAAAGATGAACAATTACTTGTTTATCGGGTAATCCAGGAGTTGGTTAATAACGCAATAAAACATGCTGACCCCAAACAAATTATCATTCAAATTGTAGAAGAAGCTGATTATTACACCATCACTGTTGAAGATGATGGAAAAGGATTTGATATTGATCAGGTTAAGGGTAATCACTCAGCAGGCCTTCATAATATACAATCGCGTATCGATTTCCTTAAAGGGAAATTTACTATACAGTCGGAAAAAGATGTGGGGACAAGTGTTGAAATTATATTTCCAAAAAAATAAAATAAATGATTAAAATAGCAATTACAGATGATCATCCTTTGCTTTCGGAAGGATTGAAAAATATCCTTTCTAAGGAAGATATGTTAGAAGTAGTGGGTTGTTATCCTGATGCATCAACCATGCATAAAGCGCTTTCGGATGGGCCTGTTGATGTACTTTTACTGGATATTAATCTTCCTGATGCCAATAGTATTGAGCTGATCAAACCGTTGCGATCCAAGTATCCTGAAATGCGTATTATAGTAATCAGTGTACATAACGAATATGCTGTTATCAATAGTGTACTGCAAGAGGGGGCCCAAGGTTATATTCAAAAAAATGCTTCTGTGGAAGAGATTGTTGCCGGAGTTGAACAGGTTATAAAAGGAAACAAATTTCTATGTTCTCAAACCAAAAATATTGTTGAAAGAAAATCAAAAGATGAACTCAAAAGTGTTCCAAAATTGACCCGTAGGGAAAAGGAAGTACTAACTGAGGCATCTTTGGGATTAACAACGGGGCAAATCGCAGAAAAACTATTTATTAGTCCGCATACTGTGGAAAGTCACCGTAAAAATTTGATTGAGAAATTTGACGCAAAAAATCTTAGTTCTGCAATTAAATTAGCGTTAGAATATGGATTGATTCGTCAATAGTAGAACTTTGATTGGTAAAACCACTAGTTTCGGGGATTGTAGAAATTGCTTCTAATCTCTAGCTTTGAGTAGACGTAAAATTGTTAAAAACCTAGAAAGAAAATCTGATGCCTTACGATGATGGCACGGTAATTAGCAGGAATAATAGCAAATCCTTTAAAACAATAAAAAATGATAAAACTTAAGCCGTTTTCGCGATTAATAATCTTAATCTGCTGTTGCAGTTTATTGACAAGTTGCTTTGACTTTATCGAAGATATCAATCTAAATGCCAATGGTTCTGGCAGTATTAAAGCTACACTCAACCTTAGTAAAAGTAGTACTAAAGTAGCCTCTCTGATGAAATTAAAAAGTGTAAATGGCATTCAAATTCCGACAAAAGAGAAGATAAAGAGTGAAACCGAGGACATGATCCGTATTTTAAAAAATACCCCAGGTATAAGTCAGGTGCAATATAATTTAGATTTTAACAATTATATTGCAACTGTCTCCTGCAATTTCGCTTCCGTAAATGCTCTGAATAATTTTAGTAAAGCGCTTGGAACTCATTTTAAAAGTGCCCTCGGTAATAATAATAATTATTCCTACGATGCTAAAACTGGAACCTTTACCAGAACATATACACACTCTCCTACTTTAAGTAAAGAGTATGCCCGTATATCTGAAACTGACCGCAAATATTTTAATGATGCCTTTTACACACAGATTATACGTTTTGATAAAACGGTCAAATCACAAAAACATGCTTCAGCAAAAATATCCAGTTCTGCAAAAGCTGTTCTACTTAAGTTAAAGGCAACAGATCTTGCTAGTGGCAAAGTTTCATTAGCCAATACCATCACTTTAAATAACAAATAACTACATGAATATTAAATTCTTACCCTTGTTAGCATTATCTGCTTTTGCAGGAATGGAGGCTACAGCTCAAGAACTGACCAGCAAAATACCGGCTCATGCCGACTTTGTTGTTTCTATTAATAATAAAGCTATCGTAGAACAAAGTTCTATGGAACTGCTAAACGAAACACTAACTAAACTAGGTGCATTTGAACAGGCCAAAAACATGGATTTTCCAATCAAAAACCTAAAAGAGCTGGATTTTAATCTAGATAAACAGGCTTATGTTTACCGTGCAAATACCGATAGTTTACACTACATTGGAATTTTACTTCCCCTGAAAGCAAACCATCAGGTTAAACAACATATGTTTTCACAATATGAAGTTCTTCCAATATATAATGGATATGAAAGAAGAGTTTCAAAAGATGGTAAAACACAGGTTGCCTGGAATTCAGAAACAATGTTTATTCTCACAGGTGATGTACACAGTCAATACTTTCAAATGAAAGATGTAGCAGACCGTTACGGCTTAGATCTTGGCTCTTATGCGACGGACACCTGGACCTATAATGAAGCATTAGGTGATGCGGCAACCGCAGCTACGGCTGCTGCTGAAGAAGCTGTGGAGGCTATGGAAGAAGAAACTTTTGAGAGTGAAGAGGAAATTTTACCTGATACCGTGAACGTATTAGAAGAAATAAGCGAAGCTGAAATGGAGGCCGTTGAAGCTGTTGTTGATTCGACTATAGCCATATCCGCAGATCAATGGGATGATTCAGTAGACACAGTAGAGGCTTACGATTTGGAGTCGGACTCACTTTATCTTCTAAATCAAGCTCGAGAAGCTAAAAATGATTCTATTAAAAATAAATTATTTGGAACATGGCTTGCAAATGACTTTAATGGCTACTTAGATCCTAAGAGCAACATGGCAAACAATAAAGCGATCAAATTAACAGATAACAAACATCTGATTCGTCTGTGGGTGCCCAATGTAGATAAATTATATCAAGGTGCATTGCCTTATGATGTGTTAAAATTGGCCTATGGTATTGATATGGATAAATTTAAATATGGATATGAGGAAGGTACATTTGATTTAATCCAGGATCAGCATACGATTAAGTTTACTGGAACTTTGGGAGTCGATGCTGAAATGGCAAAGATTTTCAAACCGTTGTACAATGGTAAAATCAACAAGAAATTTGCAAAATATATCCCTGAAAACCATTTAGCATATGCTGCCGTAAATATTAATACGGAAGCTTATCTAAAACAACTGCCAGCCCTTGTGAATCGTTGGTATGCTCCCATTGCTGGCGAATATAGTGACGTTGTCACCATTGGCGCTACAGCTTTAGAAATTGCACTAGATGAGAAAGCAATCGGTAAAGTGATGAAAGGTGACCATGCTTTTTTCTTAAATGATCTTCAAAAGGTTAATAAAGAGTATGTAACCTATGAGTATGATGATGATTACAATTACAAAGAAATTACGAAAATGAAAGATGAGTACGTACCTAATTTCTTATGGATGTTTACTTCTCAAGATCAAAGATTGTATAAACGTACACTTGACTTCGCTGTAAAAAAACAAGAAGTAACTTTGGAAAATGGTATCTACAAAATTGCTGAGCAGAAAAATATAAAACCAATCTATATCCTTTTCAAGGAAGATCTTGTATTTGTGGGTAGTGATGTAGAACAATTAACTTCTATTGAACAAAACCGTTTTAAAGGTACTAAAAATGCAAAAGTGAAAAAGGATTTACTTGCTAACCCATTCAATTTGGTTGTTCACGCGAATGCTATTCCTGAAGTAGTCCATAAACTAGAAGTACCAGTAACTGCTTCATTGCAACAAACAATGAAAGACCTATCGACTTACGGCGATATTCAATTAAGAGGAAGTACGTTAAAAAATCGTCAATTCTCTGGTGAACTTTCTATAGAATTGCCAAAAGAGGATAAAAATGCATTACAGTATATTTTAAAACATATCATGCAGAACATGGATAGTAAAATCGCTAATTAATTATACATGAAAAGGATTACAATCATCATCTGCTCGCTATTACTTATACTTATATCATTCCTATGGGTGACTTATACTGTCCGTAAAAATAGGATTGAAAAACAATATGTCGGTCAATCAAGTACCGGTATTCTCTCCATTGCTGTTGATGATTTACTGTTGGATAATGTATCTCAGTTCTTGAGCTTTGATACCCGTTCTACAGGAATAGAAGGTGGTGAAGACTTGATAAAAAAAATCGTATGGAATTCAGGAATATCTATTCCAGCCCGTCTGTTTTTATTTAGTACTGATACACAGAAAAATCAATTCTGCGGAATATTAGCTGTATCGAACTATGATGATTGTTTTTCTTTTTTTGCAAACCAATATCCGAAGGCAATTAATTTTGTAGATAAAAAACAAGGTATTGTCAGTGTTAATATAGCAAAACATATTAAAGTACTGTTTGATCATAATCATCTTGTTTATTCGATTGGACTTGATCCTAATTCGGATTTTAATGAGCTCCATGCACTGTTAAAAAATCAAGATGCATGGGTACAGGTCGGTTCTTTTAAAGGCTTTGAACATGCTTTGACCAAAAAACATATTGGTTATGCCCTAAAAGACAAAAGTTTAATGGCTGAAGCTACTGTTACGAAACATAAGACAGACATTACTGGACAGTGGTTGTTATCTGAAAGTATAGAACAGAACCTTCAGGTAAGAAAGATAGATACAGCTAATCAAATTGTTACCTTATGGAGTTTATTGTCTCTAAATGATCTTCCTTTGTTATCCCAGATTATGAGCAAGTATACAGGATTCAATCAGGAACAGTTAAAGAAGAATTATGCTAATTATTTGGATTTAGAGATTAAAACCGATAGTGTCATCCAAAAAGATACCTCGATTGCATATGCATATGATGATGATTTTAATGCTACAGAAGAAATAAAAGTAACAGAGATTGCTGTTCCTTATATTGTACATACCTGGAAATATAACGAGCCATTAGCTGCGTCCCTTCCTGGTAAAATGTTTTATCAATTTCATAAAGCACATATCGATTCATACTTGTTAAATACAACTTCTGAACGATCTCCTGATCGGATTCAAAATGAAAGAACTCAACACCCTTTTTACTTCTTTATTGATTTTAATGCATGGCCGGAAAAGTGGACAATATATCCGTTTAGTAAATTAAAACAGAGCAAAGTCAGCGCTACAATGACAACTACTCTTATGGATAAAAACAAACTTGCTATAAAGGGAGAAATCACCTACTAGTACTCGTAGTCATATTTGGTTTCATGAAAACAGACAGTACTTAAAAAATACTGTCTGTTTTTTGTTATATCTAAGGTTATATACTATGCTAATATCACTCGCTTTAAAAAGATCTGCACAAGTCTCTTTATATTTGCAACAATACAAGTTTTAACAAAGTTTGAAACTGCTTACCATGTTCAAGCAATTCTTCAAATGCATAATCCATTTCATATAAATAAGCTTTTTAAATTATTATATACATCACATTGCAAGATATTACCCTTACCCCTACGGAGATTCAGCTCATCAATACATTTATTTTTCAGCCCTGTGGATTAACAATGGTACATAGAAAATATGAACGAGAAAGTCAAGAATATGATGCTCAAAATTTTGATCTAGACCATTTGAAAATTAAGTATAGGAAAGCCAAGATAACACCTAAAAAGATTGGTCAATTCGTTACCTTATGGTATAGGGATGCAGCTGGAATTACGACTCCGTATGCAGGTAGTAACCCTATTGATTTTTATATAATAGCTACCCGAAAAGATAATGGTGTTGGATTGTTTATATTTCCTAGAAGCATTCTGTTAAAACATGGTATCTTGAGAGGTGAATGTAAAGCTGGTAAACGAGGTTTTAGAGTCTATCCAAATTGGGATATCGCCGAGAATAAACAGGCTAAACAAACACAACTTTGGCAAAAATTATACTTTATAGAGATTCTTGCAGGTGAAGAGGTTGACTTAAAAAAAGCTAAACAACTATTAACCTTATGATGGGGTAATTTTAAAAAATTATTTTCAAGATTCTAATCTATTGTACTTTTCATTTATTTTATGTAAATTGTAAATACCAATTACAGACATAATCGAATCATTATGCATCCATTTCGAAATAAAAATAGAAATCATTCCATTATGAATGAAAATAAGGATTCTAAAAAACCAAATGCTCATCCTTTTGTGAGGTCTAATTTTCATTTACTCGACAAGGATACAAAATCGCATAATATGCTAAAAATCCAACAAGTACCTATTGTTAATGAAGAGACCTTAGAACAGGTTATATTCGAAATGAATTTAATGAAGAACAAAAATTAGTATTCCATAATACTTTATAATTTTTATAAATAAAAAGGCTCCATTCATCATGAATGGAGCCTTTTTATTTATAAAATCACGACTATAAAGAAGCGATTGCATTATTTAATGTTTGCGAAGGACGCATAGCGGCTGTAGCCAAATCATCATTGGGGAAATAATAACCACCAATGTTTTGTGCTTTACCTTGAGCACCTATCAACTCTTCGTTGATCTTAGCCTCATTTTCAGCTAATGATTTAGCTAAAGGTGCAAACTTCGCTGCTAGTACGCTATCCTTTGTTTGTGCAGCTAAAGCTTCAGCCCAATAAGCTGTCAAATAGTAGTGAGAACCACGGTTATCGATTTGACCTACTTTACGTGCTGGAGATTTATCATTCGCTAAGAATTTTTCTGTTGCCACATCCAATGCTTCTGCCAAAACTAATGCCTGCGCATTATTCTGTGTTTGTGACAAATGCTCTAAAGATGCTCCTAAAGCTAAAAACTCACCTAGAGAATCCCAACGTAAATAACCTTCTTGTAAGAATTGTTCAACATGTTTTGGAGCAGAACCACCAGCACCTGTTTCAAATAAACCTCCACCATTCATTAAAGGAACGATAGAAAGCATTTTTGCAGATGTACCAACTTCTAAAATAGGAAATAAATCTGTTAAATAATCACGTAATACGTTACCCGTTACAGAAATTGTATCTAATCCTTCGCGGATACGGTCTAAAGAAAATTTAGTTGCCTCAACAGGATTCATAACAAAAATATCTAATCCATTTGTATCAAAATCACCTAAATATTTCTCAACTTTTTTGATGATTTCTCTATCATGGGCACGATTTTCATCTAACCAGAACACTGCAGGTGTAGCCGATAAGCGCGCGCGGTTAACCGCCAATTTTACCCAGTCTTGAATAGGTGCATCTTTAGTTTGACACATCCGGAAGATATCACCAGTTTCAACTCT
This sequence comes from Sphingobacterium anhuiense, assembly GCF_042686355.1. Classification (NCBI taxonomy): domain Bacteria; kingdom Pseudomonadati; phylum Bacteroidota; class Sphingobacteriia; order Sphingobacteriales; family Sphingobacteriaceae; genus Sphingobacterium; species Sphingobacterium anhuiense. The sequence goes on along the minus strand of NZ_JBHUPE010000004.1, from coordinate 319,095 downwards.
TTGTTCCATCAAAACATTTCCATTTGCATCTACTACACGGATCGAACCGTTTTCTGATGCCTGGAAAGTTTTATCATGTGAACCATATTCTTCAGCTTTTTGAGCCATTAAACCCACGTTGGGAACAGAACCCATAGTTGTAGGGTCTAATGCGCCATTTTCTTTACAATCTTCAATAGTTGCTTCATACACTCCTGCATAAGAACGATCTGGAATAATAGCGATGGTATCTTGCGATTTTCCTTCTTTATTCCACATCTGTCCCGAAGTACGGATCATCGCTGGCATAGATGCATCAACGATCACATCTGAAGGCACATGTAAGTTCGTAATACCTTTATCAGAGTTTACCATTGCTAAATCTGGACCATTCGCGATAGCGGCTTCAATAGCTGCTTTAACTTCTGCCTCTTGCGGATTACCCGATATTTTTGCAAATACTTCTCCTAAACCATTATTTTTATTGATACCTAAAGAGTTGAATAATTCACCATATTTAGCAAATACATCTTTAAAATAAACCTCTACGATAGCACCAAAAATAATAGGATCTGATACTTTCATCATCGTTGCTTTTAAATGAGCAGATAATAAAACACCTTCAGCTTTAGCCGCAGCAATTGTATCTGCAACAAAACCTTTTAATGCATTTAAGCTCATTACTGATGAATCAATTACTTCACCTGCCTTTAATGGAGATAAACCTTTTAATTCTGTAGCAGTACCCGCTGCATTAACAAATTCAATTTTGAACTGTCCTGCGTTTTCTACTGTTACTGATTGCTCAGTCTCATAAAAATCACCGTGAGACATGGACGCTACGCGTGTCTTAGAATCTGCTGACCAAGCACCCATTGAATGCGGGTTTGCTTTAGCATAATTCTTAACAGCTTTTGGCGCACGGCGGTCAGAGTTTCCTTCACGTAAAACTGGATTTACAGCTGAACCTAATACTTTTGCATACTTTGCCTTAATCTCAGTTTCTGCTGCAGTTTCTGGATTGTCAGGGAAATTTGGTATCGCATAACCTGCTGCCTGCAATTCAGCAATTGCTCCTTTTAATTGCGGAATGGAAGCTGAAATATTTGGTAATTTGATGATATTAGCTTCTGGAGTTGTTGCCAACTGCCCTAATTCAGCTAAAGCATCAGCTACTTTCTGATCTGCGCTTAATACATCTGAAAAGTTTGCTAAAATACGACCTGCAAGAGAAATATCTCTTAATTCAACATCGATATCAGCTGTTTTGGCGAATGCTTGTACAATAGGTAAGAATGAGTAAGTCGCCAACAATGGCGCTTCATCTGTCTTGGTGTAAATGATTTTAGATGACATAATTTTTTTATTGAAATCTTTTAATTTGCTTAAACAAAATTGAAATTCAAAACGAACGCTGAGGCTGATTCAAAATTCGCCTAAAGATAGGAAATTGAAATTTAAATCGCTACAAAAGGTTGAATTATGACGGTTAAAAGTAAAATGTTGGCATGACTGGATTAAACACAATTATATTTGTCTATTACCTTTCTTTTCAGATGCATGTGCACTTATATCCTATACGCACTACAGCCTACATCTAATTACTTAGTTAGTGCCCTCATTTCTTTTAATGAAATTACTTGAACGTTTGATCCATATGAAAAAACACTTTCTATCATTGCTTGAGCGAGCTGATGCGTTTTAATAGGCGCATAATGCCGAAAAAAACCTAATGAATTAAAAAAAGTAATTGCTTTCAGTCCGACCTTTTCTCCAAATCGATTTGAATTAGGTCTTTCTATAAAGCCTGGTTGCAATATCATAAGGTGTTTAAACCCAATTTTTTTGATTGCTTCTTCTAAACTTCCTTTCATACGATTATAGAAAATACTGGATTTTGCATCTGCTCCTATTGCTGATAATAGAACAAAATGGGATACCCCATTGTTGAAAGCTAGCTGTGCAAAATCCAGTGGATAATCGTAATCTATATGCCATTGTACATCTTTACTTCCTGCATCTTTTAAAGTTGTGCCAAGACATGAAAACGCAACTTCTCCTTTTATAACTTGGTGATAAGATGATAATTTGTCAAAATCGACAATAATTTCCTCTAACTTATCCTGTTCTTCAAAATAAGCTTTACGTACTAATACACGGACTTTAGTGAAGCGTACATCTTCTAATAATAGCCTAACCAGTTCTCTTCCTGTAGCTCCACTTCCTCCAATAACAATTGCTTCCATGTATTAAATATAATGATTCGTTTCCATATTTCATTATGTTGTCAAATTCTCACTAAAATAAACGGAGGGACTGAGATTGCCTGTTAGAATCGTTAATTTTAGATTTATTATTTACAAATAACTTTAATACATGACTACATATACATTAAACAACGGGATTAAGATTCCTGCTATCGGTTTCGGAACCTGGCAAATCGAAGATGGTGCGCCTGCCTATAACGCGGTAGCTGAGGCATTAAATGCGGGTTATATTCATATCGATACTGCTGCCGTATATGGTAACGAAAAAAGCGTTGGAAAGGCCATTCAAGATAGTGGAATTGATCGTGATGATCTTTTTATTACGACAAAATTATGGAACGCGGACCGTGGATATGAAAACACATTAACTGCATTTGAAAAATCACTAGCTTTACTCAATTTAACTTATGTTGATTTATACCTTATTCATTGGCCGGCTAATGAAGCACAATTTGAAAATTGGGCAGAAATTAATGCTGATACCTGGAGAGCTTTTGAAAAATTATATGTTGATGGAAGAGTCAAAGCTATTGGTCTAAGTAATTTTCCTAAGAAATATGTTGAAACCCTTTTGAAAACAGTACAAATTAAACCAGCTGTCAATCAACTGGAATTTCACCCTGGGTATTTACAGGAAGAAACAGTTTCGTACTGTAAAGAAAACAACATTTTGGTACAAGCTTGGTCACCTCTTGGATCAGGTCGAATTCTTGACAATGAAGTATTGCTTTCGTTAGCGCAAAAGTATAACGTTAGTGTCGGCCAGATCTGCATTAAATTTGCACTACAGGAGGGTATTAATCCGTTACCAAAATCTACTAATCCGATCAATATCAAGGCAAATCTTGACCTATCAAATTTTGAATTGACTGCTGAAGATATAGCATCAATTAAAAATATGGGGGACTTAGGTTTTTCAGGACTCAACCCAGCAGAGGTGCCATTCTAAAAAAGAATTGTACTTAAAGTGCTACACGGGTCTTGTTTGTGTATAATTTACATCTGTACCAAGTTGACCAGGACTCTTAGTTAAGAATAAATTTTGTTGTAGAGATGTGATTGACTATGTTTGCATACATGTCTAATTCAGAAAAAAATCCATATCAACTGTTCAATAAAACCATCTGGTCAAATTGGAAAAATCAAGATGTTGTCTGCATAAAAGTGGAGGAATTATCACAGAGCAATGGAATTACATTCTTTGAGCTCATACCTGATTCTGAAATGCTTGATGCAGATAGTGAAACTTTGTATCCAATAGATTCGGAAGATGTCATGGATATGCTATTACCTAATGCACAAGTTAAATTTGTCGTACATGACATCTACATGGCGGATTTGGATGATTAATTATTATGATCGTGCATCAAAATTGATTAATAATCACAGACAACACTGGCTCAGATTATTTATTGATCACATATAAAACCAGGTATTTATATTAACAAAGCTGTAAGGATATCAAAGTTTCCTTACAGCTTTTTAATTTATTATATCAGTTTAAATAAATTATAACGTTTTTGTAATAACAGCTTTCTGCTTATCTGCCTGAACTATTTTTTTATAAAAATCAACATACTCACTGTATTTTTCTGGTGGATATATTTTATCATTCATTTTCTGAGTTCGGCTGTAGATAAGAAGACCATCTTTTTTCTCAAATGTCGCCGTGTAAATACCGAAATCTGATTCGATCAGAATATCTTTTGGAATAAAGTCTATCTGATAGCCTTGTGGCAATTCGAAAACGATCTCATCTTTATCTTCATACGCATAAGGAACGGAAAAAAATGTTTTTCGATCTGCAATCTTAATAGGTACAGCTTCCCTTCTATTCATTTGATTCAGTAACAGAAAATATTTATCACCACCCTTACTTAATAATGGTTTTGATTTAAATGATAACTCCTCTACTAACTCAGGTTTAGTTTTATCTTTTTGATCACATTTATAATAACCAAATGTTTCAATAGGAATATTGCTATTTTCTAATGCTCTTTTTTTCTGTTCACTTGGTTCTAAAACTGTTTTTCGTAAATTATCTTCAAATTGAGAATTACCATATGATGTGTTGATCAATACATCAATATCATTTTCATTGTTAAATTTAATTTTTGTTTTACTCACCTGATAGTTTTGTGAGGCATTATAAGCTGGCGTCTTTACAAGTTTTCCACCAGCTTCGGTCACTAACAGTACGTTTCTATTTGAATTTCCGTAACCAATAAATCCCATCGGATAATAAGGGCTCGTGCACTCCAGAAAGGTAGTGTCCTTCCCTATCGGTACAGCTAATATCATATGATTAGCCTGCCCGATACTTGAGTATTGAGCGTTTAAACTAGGTTTGCCATTTCCAATCATCACTAAATGTGAATTAATTCCCACTTCATTCAGCATCGCTTTCATAAAATTGGACAGCCCCTTACAATCACCATAATTAACTGTAGCTACTTTCTCGGCCAATACAGGTCTAAATCCGCCAATACCCAATTGCACACTGACATAACGCGTATTCTGTTGCAGATATTGATACAGGATGCGCATCTTTTCTTCTGGAGTCCGTGCTGCTTGTGTTAAGTCACGAATCTTAATTTTAAATGCTTCAGGTAATTGATTTCCACCTTCATTAAGCTTATAAATCCATTGTCCAAAATTATTCCAGTTATCAAAATTACCGGTGGAGCCATCATATTCAAATAAGTTCGGAGAGGCTTTAACCCAGGAACTTAGATTATCAATCCCTATAGCCATCGGTTCTTTAGCTAAAGCAGGTACTTGACTACTCTCCCATTTATAACGTATTTTACCTCCAATACTGGTAGAATCAACTTTCAACCCTGTACTCGAGAGGTATTTCATTTGATAATTTTTATCTTTTTGAATACAATAACTTGATTTTTCTACGGAAACACCAAAATCTTTTAGATCGCGCCACTGGGGAAAATAAAGTAATCCTTTAAAATCTTGGCTAAAACTATATTCAATGGTGTACGGATAACTATTACTTACAAATTTCAGACTCTTTAGCCTATTGTCCTCAAATATTGAAAAACCAGATATCAAGCTTTGATCTTTTATATCAGAGGATTTATATTCTTTAATCTTCTTACCGGTGGCATCATACAAAACAGCTTTTATATTATAAATAGTAGAAAACTTATCGTAAACTTCTTCCATTGCAGCAAAGTCATCACCTGCTTTGTTAAAAATGGTTGCAGTTATTTTATAATCATATTTTGCAGCATTGATACCTTTAATATCGAGGAACTGTTCTTCATTTCTAATAACAATAGTGGCATCTTTTTTAAGCGCTTCGTGGATATTTGCCACATCCCAATTTGTCTGTGCATTAGCGTGAGAAAAAAACAGCAATGCCATTAAACCCAATGTATACTTCATTATACCTTCTTTTTAAATACAATTTTTTCTGCTTGCTTCTCTACAATAGCGGCGAAAAGTTCTTTAAGATAGAAATACTCTTCTGAACTGTACATCGACTTATTGATATGAATAGCACTTTTTATTAGAAGTGTCTGGCCATCGATTAAATACGATATCGAAAAGGAGCCGACATCTTCAGGAAGTTTAAAAATGCCGCCCTTAGGAAGTTTATCAATCTGATAATCTTCAGGAAAATTAATGACTACACGGCAATTTTCAAGTATCGGATGAGCGAAATCTACAGGAAAAAGTCTTTCCTCATGTTTCAATGGATTTTCCTTTGTTCGTTCGAAAAGTAAAGGTGTGAAATAAACCAGATCTCCAGCTTCTTCCACATTATCTTCTATCTCAACATCCATCGTTTCAATCAATCGATCATCTAGACTATCCAGATTTAAGATCTTGAAGTTATTAAGCTCTAATCCCGTTTTATTTTTTTTCAGGTTCTTGATATAATCTTCTTCATTGATGGCAGTCCTGTAGCTGTTGCGAGCACTTAAACCGGCATATCCATTGAAATAATTGGTTACACTACCTTTTAATCGGTTTTCTTTATCTAACACGAGATTATACACATGCATGCTCTCATCTCCGAAAAGCGTTTCAGTGCTGATCCACCCACCACTTTTTTCACCAACATTGATCAAGAAACCCTCATGATTTAAATTTTGATAATTCATCATTCCAAATGGCATGTCCTTAACCGTTGCATCGAGAAAGTATGATTTGCCTCCAATTTCTACCGCAGCCACAACATTATCAAATTTACTTATGATTGGGTATCCTGGATGTTTCCCATTGGAACGTGTACTAATTAACACTGGATAAACACTGTAATTCGCTTCTTTCAGAAAGTTGATCAGCACCAAATTTAAATCGGCTGAATTTCCTGTTTTTTTCTCAAAAATTGTTTTGGGATTTGTTTCCGTACTATAAAAATTGTACTTCTCATTCCACTTAAGATTATCCTTAACATATTTAAAAATTGATTTCGCATTTGCCAAAGAATCGTTTTCAGCTTTAATGATAGATTTCAAATTATTTTTAGCGAAGCTTGTTTTCTCTATATAGCGTCCAAAATTTTCATCTTCTAGCAAAGAACTGATAATCTTTGGCCATGATCCTGTATAATCAACAAAAAACTGTCCAGGGAAATTGGTGGATCGAAGTTCAAAATCTATAGAAGGTCGATAATCATCTAGGCTTGAAATAAAAGGTTCGTCCTTCAAAGCGGGCATATTTTCTGCCACAAAGCGATCACGAATCGCAGCAGATTGAACACCGGAAACGTAACTTGCATTAACGGTTTCGTGCATAGGATGTGCAATATCATAATATCCATTTCTACTGAATTTATAATCAAAATACTCTGGAATAGTTACTGTAAATTCGGACCAACGGGTCGGAATTTCACTTTGGAAACTCCATCCGCGAAGATTAAAAATGAAATCCGATTTAATCTTATACTTATATTCAATTATAGATCCTTCTTTTACATTAGGTAGTGTAAATTTTTTCTGGATAACATTCTTATTTACTTCTTCCGTAAATTTTGAATCTTTATCAATTTTGTCTGTTTTCATGACACCATCCACCATATTATAGGTAGCTGCGCTCATATTATCTAACGTTTCCTTGGACTGTGAATTACTTTTATACAATCCAATAGTATGATTTGCGTAATCATACCCATTTTTATTAATGATTTTATAACGCACGTGTCTTTCATATACATAGACAAATGATTTTGAAGCAGGACTTAATTCAAAATAACAGTTACCGATGTCAAACAATTTAATGGCTGAAGCGGCAGAGTCTGCACCTGATGGCATAATTGAAAATTCTTCAGGTTGAATTTTGCCAAACTTATATTCGATTTTTTCTTTTTTTTGTGCAGAAACCTGATAGTGACTGATGGTAAATAACATCAGAAAAACTAATAATACTTTTTTATATGGCATTTTATTTATAATTGGTCATGCAAATATAAATAATAAAACGATATTTAATAGCTATTAAATATCGTTTTAAACTTAAATTGTTTCCTGAAAATATGAATAATATAACTACATAAAATATTTATCAACCATCTATTGTTCTATTTTGAAAGATTTATTTTTTGTTTTTATATTATCGTCTAATTCGACAGTTTTGAAATTAATTTATGGACACATTTTATAAAGCCATTGAGCTCGTCACGTTGCTGCAAAATAAAACTATTCTCAGATAACTTGCCAACAACCAAATCACGTTCCTCTTCACTGTTGTATACCATATTTCGAAAAGGATTCTCGTAATCTTTCGCCCTACTTGCGTAAATTTCATCAACCATCCATGTTCGATGCGAGATCGCTTCTTTCAGCCAAGCTTGCACAATTTCAACCGATATAGATTCCGATCTTACGTCTGTAATTTCGAGTAACGATGCAAATGCATGCGCCCTTTTTGTTTCTAAGTAAGATCGACTCAATTCATGATAATATTTATGGATATCTTCCCAATCATCAATCTTGCCTGATTTAATTTCACGAAGCAATTGATCAATAGCATTTTTTTCTATCAATTGCCCACCGATATTTTCCCACTCTAGGCGTTGACTATTTGTCATCTCATTTTTCAACTCTTCAAAGCTATGAGTTTCTAAAAAGTCAATCATATGAATGGTTCCGTAGTATTGGATAAAACGCTTAAAAAGTGGATAAGCAGTGCCAATTTTGACCAATTCAACTTTCCTTTTCGAATGTTCAAATCCTTTTACAAGAACTGATGTAGGTATCTGATCTAGCGGTCCAGTCAATTTTGCTCTACCAGCTCGAATAATTTCTTCTTTGGTGAGTGAATTGCTCTCTTCATTCATCTGTGAACCAACTGCCAATTCAATAATGCGCAAGGAATTGAAAAGCTCATTTATCGTATCTGGAGCAAGCATATCATACTCTAAATATTGATTTTTCAATAAACGTTTATCTCTACTTGCATACTTATTTGCATTACGAACAAGCGCATACATATTATACATAAACCAATAACCAGGTATGATCATTAATTTATCGTTTTTAACATCATTGTTGACTAAAGAAAATGGAATCGGAATATCCATTTCATATGGAAAATCACCCTTAACTAGAAGTGTATAAGATGCAAATCTTGAATTATGCTTTAAACTAACACATAGGCCTGGCCAGAATCCTCTTCCTGCAATAATTTCACCATCTGCAGCTCTAGAATTATGATTCGAACCAACTGTCGCACCTGCAGCCATATTGCTCTGCCCCATGATCGTTGCCGCGCATAAGAAAGAATTGTTATGATGCTGCTCATGTGCAGGAAAGATTAAAGAATTTAGAACTTCGCAACACGAAATAGTTGAATTATCTCCTAAAAAAGAATTTATAAGACGGGCGCCATATTTCAATTGTGAAAAAGACGACAAAATAAACCTTACGGCTTTAACTCCGTAGAATATGCGGCATCCATATCCGACAATTCCATTGACCAACTCACAACCTTCACCGATTTGTGTAAAAGCTTCGGGCGAAGAATTAATGGTAAGATTTTTCAGTTTATTGATTCCTTTAATATATGCATCTGAACCAATTTGCACATTTTTTATATTCTGCGAATTTTTAATGATACAGCGATCGCCAATCATACTATAGGTGCCTCGTACTGTGGAAAATCTCTTTTCAGTCAGCTCCTTAAATCTATGCTGCAAAACAGTATCTTGCCTATTTCGTGTCCACAAATAAGCATCCGCTGCTTGCATCCCATCAAAAGGAAGAATAGAGCGCACCCCATTTTCGTTACATAGCTCCAATGCTATCCGTAGATCTTCGGCCTCCCCTTCTCGTAAAACTCCATTTCCAAATTTAGCAGTACTACTCGTCTCCATTTCGCTGATGTTACTTAATATAACATCGTTACCAATAATGAAATGAGACATATAACGGACATGGTGTATAGCCACGTAATCACCCAAATCAGAACTTACAATAGTGCTATTATAAATACCTGATTCCAGTTTAAGATTACGATATTCTAAATAGGTTGGTGCCATATGACCAATTCGAACCAACCCAAAGAAATTACTCTGTCTAATTTGATAAGGGATAAATGATTCACTTACCAAGATATTCTCCCAATTATCTGCCCTATTACCATTTTCGATAAGAATGACGATTTCTTCTACTGTCAAATTCCTATAATCTGAACGTGGATTTTGTTCAAAACGATGATGATTTTCATCTTTCCCTTTTGGTATAAATACCTGTGGAATAAAATCAAAACCTAATCGAGTGATGCTACCTTTTTTTATTTGACTCATATTTTTATTCAACAGTCACAGATTTGGCTAGATTACGAGGTTTGTCAACATCTTGATTACGTTCAACGCCCATATAATATGATAATAATTGCAATGGAATAACGGATAAAATAGGTGCTACAATTTCATCAGCATCCGGAATTTCGATATAATCTTCCGCCAACCCTTTTGATACTTCATCTCCCTCAGTAATAACCGCTATAATACGACCTTTTCTAGCCTTCACTTCCTGAATATTACTCACAATTTTCTCATGATAGCGGTCCTTGGTAGCCACAAATACTACTGGAAGATTTTCATCTACTAATGCAATAGGTCCGTGCTTCATCTCTGCTGCCGGATACCCTTCTGCATGGATATACGTAATTTCCTTTAGTTTTAAGGCTCCTTCTAATGCAATAGGGAAATTATATCCTCTACCTAAATATAGAAAATCTCTTGCGTCCTTATATTTACGAGCTATTTCTCTGATTTTTGGAAGTTGCGTATCTAAAATCGTTTGTACTTTATCTGGAACTGCACTCAGTTCTTTTAAAAGATGTGCATATTGCTGCTCGTCAATTGTTTTTTTAATATGCGCTATTTTAATTGCTATTAATTCAAGAACTGTTAACTGCGCAGTGAATGCCTTTGTACTAGCCACTCCAATCTCTGGACCAGCGTGCGTATACGCACCAGCATGCGATAATCTTGCAATAGATGATCCTACAACATTCACAACTCCCAATATAATTGCGCCTTTGCTTTTCGCATTTTCTAAGGCAACCAATGTATCAGCTGTTTCACCGCTCTGTGATATCGCCAAAATAACATCTCCTTCATTGACAATAGGGTTTCGATAACGAAATTCTGAAGCATACTCCACTTCAACATTGATACGGCAAAGCTCTTCAATTAAATATTCAGCTACTAGTCCGGCATGCCAGCTTGTACCACATGAGACGATGACTATTCGATTTGCTTTACAAATCTGCTCTGCGTACTGCTCAATGCCGCTCAATGTAATGGTCAGTTTATCTAAATCCAAACGTCCACGCATTGAATCAAAAATAGCTTGCGGCTGTTCTATAATTTCTTTGAGCATAAAGTGATCATAGCCTCCTTTTTCAATCGCAGCCAATTCCAGATCTAACTTTTGAACATACGGTGTAACACGCTCATTTCCTATATTTTTTAATATTAATTCATCAGGTTTAACAATGGCCAATTCGTAATCATTGATATACACAACCTCATTGGTATATGCTAACATTGGAGATGCATCGGAACCAAGAAAATGCTCTCCTTTACCAATACCGATAACCAATGGACTTCCTTTACGTGCCGCAATGATAGTTTCAGGATGTTCCGGTTCTATCAATAAAATAACATAAGCACCAACAACCCGTTTTAAAGCAATACGTACTGCTTCCTCTAAACTACAGGCATTATTTTTCTTAATTTCAGAAATAAAATAGAGTAAAACTTCGGTATCTGTATCGCTTTTAAACTCATACCCTTTACTGATTAATTCATTTTTTATAGTTTGATAGTTTTCAATAATACCATTATGAATCATGGCAATTTGACCATCAGGTGTATAATGTGGATGAGCATTTCTGTCGGAAGGCTCACCGTGTGTAGCCCATCTGGTATGTCCAATAGCGGTATGTGAACTAACATCATGGCCAGAAACGGCAGTTTCCAAATTTGCTACTTTACCTGCTTTTTTAAAAACATTGAGCTTGTTTTCTTGAACTAATGCTATACCAGCACTATCATATCCACGATATTCTAATCTCTTAAGTCCATCAAGCACGATAGAAAATGCCTGACGCGGACCCGTGTAACCAACTATTCCACACATAATTTATTATTAACGTTATTAATTTAAACAATTGAATCAAAATTAGCATTTTTTTTAATGCAATCGATTGTTTGAAATAATTTTATCAAAATTTAACATAAATTAAATACGAACAGTAACAAAAGAAGAAAGCCTTGCAGTTTTGCAAGGCTTTCTTCTTTTAAATAAACTTATGAAAAATATTTAGTGCTTGCTGGACATTTCATCCACATAATCATCACTTGGAACATAGTCTGCAACCATTTCTGCTTCGTAATCTACCTTTTCATGATTACCCAATCTTCTTTGAATGCCATCGAAAAGAGAGTAAACAACTGGTACTATTATCAGCGTAAGAAACAACGATGACAATAAACCTCCAATAATCACAATTGCAATACCACGGTTCATGTCAGCACCGTCACCTTGCGCCATTGCAATCGGAACCATACCAATAACCATTGCGATAGTTGTCATTAAAATAGGACGTAAACGTGCATGGTTTGCCGCAATTAATGATTCATATGTAGTAAAACCGGCGTCTTTCTTATGATTTGCAAAATCAACCAACATAATGGCATTTTTCGCAACTAAACCAATCAACATAATAATACCTAAAATAGTAAAGATATTTAAAGTCTGGTTCGTCAATGCTAATAACAAAAATGCACCAATGAAAGATAATGGGATTGAGAACAATACAATAAATGGCGTTGCAAAACTATCGTACAAGGCTACCATCACAAAATATACTAAAATAATAGAAGCTAATAATGCAATTCCTAAAGTACCGAAACCTTCTTGCTGATTCTCCATATTACCGCCCCACTTGAACGATACACCTGGTTTAAGTTCAAGTTTCTTAAATTCAGTTTCCCATTCAGTCGCTATTGTACCAGCAGGTTTACCGACAACTTGCGCTTGTACTGAAACTGATGGTGATTTATCACGTCTTTCCAATAAAGTTGGCCCAGATCCATATTCGATATCTGCAAATTGCTCTAAGGAAATCGACTCACCCTTCGTATTGATGAACTTTAAATTTTTGACATTATCCATACTCATTCTACCGGATTGATCGTAACGAATATTGATATCATATTCTGTATCACCAGCGCGGTATTTGGTATCGGTATTACCAGAGAATGCTGTCTGCATCGTCATACCTACAGAAGCGACATTTAATCCCAGAGCATTCATCTTGTCACGATCTAATTGTACATTGATCTCCGGATTACCATCTTCTGATGTCAATTTTACTTCCGTTGCTCCTGAAATATTACGCAATAATGCGGCAGCCTTATCAGCAAATTCTAAAGCATCTTTTTGCGATGATGCAATTACAGTTAGATTCAATGGAGCCTGCTCTGCCCCCATAATACCGATTGAAACCGTCTTTACTTTGGCTCCCACTAAATGCTCTTCCATCTCTCGTTTCAACTTCGCAGCATACACTTTTGTTGGCACCAATTTGTTTTGACCATCTTTCAAATAAATCTGCATTTCAGATTTATACTTCGTTCCTGAAGTACCAGCCATCATACCATCAGACGCCTGTCCCACAGTTGTGATCACTCTTTCGATCTCTGGTTTAGCCGCTAAAAATGATTCAGCTTTTTGAGTCATAAAGTTGGTTTGTTCAATCGAAGCATCTTTATTAAGTTCTAGCTGTAAATAGAATTCTCCTTTATCATTACCAGGGAAGAAATCTGTACCAATGTAACCCATCACCAATAAACTAATCGATGCGGCAAACATCACGATCGTAACGACCAGTGTAATTACCTTATTCCAGCGATTACGTAATGCCCATTCTAAAATTCCAGAAATCCAATGTGTCAATTTCTGTAATCCTGCTTCAAATTTTTCTAAAATTCTACCAAAGAAAGTCGCATTGCTAATGTGTGACAATTTTCCAAAACGTGAATACAACCAAGGTACTACGGTAAATGAAACAAGTAAAGAGATTAATGTTGCAAAAATAACCGTTACACAAAATTGACGCAAGATGTCAGATACTAAACCTGATGATAAAGCAATCGGTAAGAATACAACGACAATTACTAACGTAATGGCAGTTACGGTAAATCCAATTTCTGCAGCACCATCATAAGCTGCACGAATCTTGCTTTTACCCATTTGCATGTGCCTGTGAATATTCTCAATAACAACGATCGCATCATCCACCAAAATACCAACCACTAGGGAAAGACCTAATAAAGACATTAAGTTAAGCGTATACCCCATTACATAAAGACCGATAAAAGTTGCAATTAATGACAAAGGAATAGCCACAACAGCTATAAAGGCATCACGTAAACTATGCAAGAAAAACAACATGATAAAACCTACCAAAGCAACAGCGATCATTAAATCGTGCATTACGTTACTTGCGGCATTAATGGTGTATTCAGTCGAATCACTCGCGACATCAATTTTGATTTTTTGTTCCTTGTAATCTTTTTCTACAACCTCGATTGTCTTTTTAACAAGTTTCGATACAGCAACCGCATTGGCATCTGACTGCTTGAAAACCTGCATTAAAATGGTGTTTTTTTGGTCAATACGAGATATCTTTTCAATATCCTTGATACCATCCTGAACATCTGCAACATCACTTAAACGAATTGATACACCAGAAGGCGTAGTGATCGGAAGATTACGCATTTGGTCCAATGAGGTAAATTTACCCGATAGGCGGATTGTTGTCTGATTGTCTCTCGACTTAATGCTACCTGTTGGAAAATCTAAGTTAGAAGATGCAATTATTTTTTGTACATCACTGATCGTAAGGCCATATCCTTCTAATTTTTCAGGATTAGCACTTACTTGGATTTCGCGTTCTTCACCACCGGTCAAATCAACTTTTGCAACACCTAATATACGGGCAAAAACAGGTTGAATCTTTTGATCTAATAAGTCATATAATTCTTTTTCAGATAAGCTTGACGTTACTGAAAGGTTCATTATCGCCACATCATCGAGTGAAAATTTACTTAATGATGGGGTTTCGGCATCTTCCGGTAAATCATTGATCACAGCATTGATTTTACGTTGTGCATCAGTCAAAAGAAAGTTGACATCGGCACCTGTATTTAACGTAATCATGACAACAGAAACACTTTCCATAGATTTTGTTTCAATCTTCTTTACGTTCTCTAAAGATGAAACGGCATCTTCTATTACTTTAGAAACAGATGTTTCTACTTCCGAAGGAGCTGCTCCTGGATAGACGGTCTGTACAGTTATAACATTCACATCAAATTTAGGAACTAATTCGTAGCCTAAATTCAAATAAGATCCGATACCACCTAATGTCAATAATAAAAATATGACAATGATGATACTCGGTCGTTTTATAGATATTTCAGAAATTTTCATTTAAAACTTACGTTAATTATTTAATGATTTCTACAGCAGTACCATCCAATAAATTGATCTGTCCTGTCGTAATGACTTGTGCACCACTTTCAATACCTGAAATGATTTCAACCTGATCTCCAAACACACGACCCGCAGTTACTTTAGTTAATACCGCTTTTCCGTCTTTAACAACAAATACCTGATTCGAGCTTACACTACCGACAAAAGCATCTCTAGGAACAACTAATGCTTGAGCAGTCTGATCATCACCAAAATAAGCTGTTCCGTACATTCCTGCCTTTAAATCATTAGCGGCATTATTACTTATTTCCAATTCAACAGGGAAGTTTAGACTTCCATCTGCTTTGGGCGCAATAAATGTGACTTTACCTTGGAAGGTTTTATTAGCTAACACTGCTGACTGAACCTTGATGTTTTGACCTAATTTGACAAATCCAATGTTTTTCTCATCTACATTTACCTTCAGCTTTAATGAAGAAACATTGACGATTTCAAACATTTCATTTCCTGGACTTACATATGAACCTGGCTCAATACTTCTCTTATTGACAATACCAGCAAATGAAGCTTTTACGTTAACATCTGAGGCCGTGATCTGTGAAGAGCGTAAATTGTTTTTTGCATTTTCCAATTGCAATTTCATCTGATCCAATTGTTGTTTCGTAACACCACCTGTTGCAAATGCACTTTCAAATCGAGCTACCTCATTTTTCGCATTATCGTAAACCGCCTGCGCATTGTTTACACTTACGTTTTGCTTATCGCCAACAATAATGGCTAATGTCTGTCCTACTTTAACATAATCACCTTCATCTACAAGTACACGAGCTACACGTCCAGCAACTTCTGAAGAAAGTTTAACTTCTTGTTTAGGAACGAAAGTTCCATTTGTTACGTAAACTGTATTGACATCCTTAATGCCTGCCTCAGCAATACGAACAGCAACTGCTGCATTTTTTTGCGCTACTACAGCTGTTTGAGCTTCATTCTCCTTTTTATTTTTTTTCAACACATACATAATACCTGCTAGTGCAGCAATAACTATGATTCCTGTTATAAATATCTTTTTCATATATATCGGTTACTATTTGCTATTTAATAATGTATTTAATTCCCCTTTAGCCTTAATCAATTGAACTTCAGCTACTTTATAATTTAATAATGATGTACTTAAATTGTTTTGTGCATCTGCATAAGCATTCTCAGCATCTAATAAATCTGTGAGCGTTGCTAATCCATTTTTATAATTATTCTGCGTATTATCCAAAACTTCTTTTGCTAACTGCACATTTTCGCGATTACTGTTAATTGTCAATAGACTATTTGTAATCTGCGATTTGGCATTTTCATTGGATAAACTCAATGCCAATTTGGTATCTTCCAAATCAACCTGTGCTTGTTTCAACTGAATAGTAGCTTGGTTAATTTTAGCTTTTGTTGTTCCTCCTGTAAAAATAGGAATTGAAAGGTTTAAGCCTAAACCAGAAAAACCCGACCATTTAACTCCTTCATTTTTTGCGAAAATTGGGAAAGTTGGTCCCATTCCTAAATATCCTAAATTACCAGAAAAAGAAAGTTTAGGGTAAAGTTCAGCTTTCATAGCATTTCTATTCAACTCCAATAGTTGGTTTTGCTTTTCCAGCAATCTAACTTCGGTTCTTGATGCTAATTCTGCCGCTGCTAAATCAGCTGTTGATAAGTTTATTTCAAAAGTCTCATTGGGAAGTTTAACTTCCTGTTGCATAGGCATACCAATAGCAAATTTCAACGCATTTTCTTTCAATTCCAATGCATTAATCAAAATTTGACGGTTTGCTTTTAAATTATTGACAGCTACACTTGTACGGTCCAAATCAATTTTCTTTCCCAAACCCGCCTGTACCAAACCCGCGATCACATCTCTTGTTTTAGTTGTGCTATTTAAATTATTATCAACGGTCTCTAATTGTAACTGTGTCTGAAAAACATCATAATACGCATTTGCGACCTTTTCAATTAATTGCTCATCAGACAAGCTTTTATTAATGATATAGAACTCTTTTGTAGTTTTTGCGGCTTTTAACCCCGTAAATAATGATTGGTTAAATAGCTGCTGATTAACCTGCAGGGAAGCATTTGATTGCCACTTTTGCCCCATTGCGACCATTACTGTTTCACCGGGTTTTCCAATAATTTCTCCAGGTAGTGCCACCTTCTGTAACATTGGGTTATATGTCAATGTACCTGCACCACTAATCTGCGGAAGAGCTCCCCCTCGGACTTCGTCAATTTTATACTGGGCGTTCTCTAAATCAAGTGTTGATTTTTTTGCCTCTGCTTTGTTTTCCAGCGCATACTTAAGAGCTTGGTTCAATGTTAATATTTCCTGCGCATGCACGAAATTCACTGAAAACAAAGCGGCTAATAGCACTCCTACTATTTTTATCTTTTTCATTTTTATAATTAATTCGAAACCGTATTAAACTTTAAACCATTGTATATTAACATTGTTGCATCTTTTTGTTTCTGTAAAACATCGCCCACATTACATTGAGTTGGAATTCCGGTAAACACATCACATAATATTCCAACTAATCCGATACTTTTCATTAGGTAAACGTACATTTCACTAGTTTTATGTACATCCTCTATAGCAAGTTCTTTATTATCTACTCCCTTTTGAAATAATTTCGCAACTTCGATAACTTCCTTTTCATGTATTTGACGCATCAATGTTTGCAATGGCGCACCTTTTATCCATTCCATGTTTTCATTCATATGCAACATATAATGACGCTCTATAAATGCTGATTTTAAATCCAACAAATCTAAAAGAAGATTTATTACAGATGATTTAGACTTCTTAATTAGGTCTTGTTCCTGCTTCCTGAAATCATCTGTGACAGATAAGATCACATCATGCACTAATGTTGTTTTATCAGGATAATAGTAATAAAGGTTTGCCTTGGTAATTTTAACATCTTCTGCAATCTCATTCATGGTTGTTTTAGAAAAGCCATAGTGCGCAAATCTTCTAATAGCTGCGGCAATAATGAACTCTTTCTTATTATCATTGTTTGTTGACATACTTGATTCTAAACTTTTGACTTTATGTAAACTTTGGTCAAATATACAAAAAGTGAAAAACACTCACAATTTAATTGTCAACAGATCGTCAATTTTTAAAATAAAAAAAGTGCATACTATACGATATGCACTTTTTTTATTTTAAACTTATAACTGTTAAAAAGTTATACTGTTTTGAAATTGCTTTAAAAACTTGCGTTTATCCAACTTGTAAAGCCTTGCCGCACGATAAGCTACTCCTTTTTGAACTTCGTCCAATTCTTTAAGAAAACCGTAGTTAATCATTTTTTTTCTAAAATTTCTTTTATCCAATTCTCTTCCCAAAATACTTTCATAGACCATTTGTAACTGTGTCAACGTAAATTTGTCTGGCAACAGTTCAAAAGCGATGGGTGTATTAGCGATACGACGTCTCAATTTTTCAACACTTTGTTTTAAAATTGTACTATGATCAAAAGCCAAATCTGGCACTTTATTTAAAGGGAACCATTTGGCCTGTCGCATATAAGAAGTAACTGGCTTTAACTTAATTTTTGTCTTGTCCAATTGTAGTAAAGCATAGTAAGCAACTGTCAAGATCCTTCCCTGAGGATGTCTTTTTAAACCTGCAAAGGCATACAATTGATCCAAAAACACATCCTTAAGACCTGTATTTTCATATAATATCCGCTTAACAGCATCCTCCATTTCTTCATCATTATTAACAAAAAAACCAGGCAATGCCCACCAATCCTTAAAAGGATATTCATTTCTCTCCGTTAGTAGAACATGTAGTTCCCCCTCATAAAAACCGAAAATGACACAATCGACTGTAAATGTAGTATACAAAACTTTTCTAATTTATTATCTTTACTTAAACCAATGAGTTGAATATGTAGCTTATGCTATAAAGTTAATAACTTTACCTTAATTTTTATCGAAACAAAAAAATAAAAAATAATTTCAATAGTGTAAAAAATACACTATATTCGTACAACCTAAAATTTTTGACAGTGGTGAATATTAAAAGAATCGGAGTTTTTACATCAGGCGGAGACGCTCCAGGCATGAATGCTTGCATTCGAGCGGTTGTCCGTACAGCATTATACGAAAAATTAAGTGTTACCGGCATATACCAAGGATATCAAGGTATGTTGGACGGTAACTTTACAGAAATGACATCACGTTCGGTTAGTAATATTATCCAATTAGGAGGAACTATTCTTAAAACAGCGAGATGTCTCGAATTTAAAACAAAAGAAGGAAGAGCAAAAGCTTACGAAAATGTAAAAGCGGCCGGTATTGATGCTTTGGTTGCTATAGGTGGGGATGGAACTTTTACAGGTGCAGACTTTTTCTCAAAAGAATATGATATTCCAGTTATTTGTATCCCTGGTACAATCGATAACGATTTATACGGATCTGATTTCACATTAGGTTATGATACGGCAACGAATACAGTTATCGAAGCAATAGATAAAATTAGAGATACAGCTGCATCCCATGAGCGTTTATTTTTCATTGAAGTTATGGGACGAGACTCTGGATGTATTGCCTTGAATGCTGGAATAGCTGGTGGTGCAGAAGCAATTTTATTACCAGAAAAGGAAACAGCGATAGATGAATTAATTGCTCACTTATCAGCTGCAGATGGCCGTGGGAAGAAATCATCTTCAATTGTTATTGTCGCAGAAGGTGATCAAAACGGAGGTGCCTACAATGTTGCCAAAAAAGTCAAAGAAAAATTTGATTATTATGACACAAAAGTTAGTATCTTAGGGCACTTACAACGCGGTGGTTCTCCATCAAGCTTTGATCGGGTACTTGCGAGCCGTTTAGGTTTTGCTGCCGTAAAAGAATTACTAAAAGGAAACAATCGTATGACTGTTGGTGTTAGAGGGAATGAAGTTGTTACTACTCCACTAGAGGAGGCTATTAATAATAAAGAATACAAATTAAGTTCTGATATGTTAGAACTTGTTCAAGTATTGGCTATTTAAAATAAAAAAATAGAGAATTCAGATGATTGCAGTGGTCTACAGTGGTTCAAAATTTGCAGATTGGAGATTAGCCGATAAAGGTCGTGTGATCACGGGCTTTCGTACAAGTGGAATTAATCCTTATTTGCAAGACGAGCGATATATTGCACAACTTTTAAATAAGAATACCAATTTGATCAATAATGCTGAGAAGATCAAACGCATTTATTTTTTTGGTGCTGGCTCATCTTCTCCGGAACGCAAGAACAAAATCAAAACTGTATTTGAAAAATTCTTTATTAACGCGAAAGTAAAAGTGGAACATGATGTTATCGCCTCTGCAATTTCTTCTTTTGGCGATGAAAAAGGCATTATTGGCATTATCGGAAGTGGTTCAAATGCGGCATTTTATACGGGGAAAAAAGTTATCCCAAATAATTATGGCCTCGGTTATATTTTAGCCGATGAAGGATCTACGAATTGGACATCAAGAATGTTGTTAAAACATTATTTAACAGATACACTTCCGCAGGATTTGCAGGATAAACTATTAAATAAATATGCTATTGATCGAAAAATAATTTTGGAAAAGGTTTATAATTCCCCTCAACCAACTATTTTTCTCAATTCATTCTCCGAATTTGTATTGGAAAACAAAAATCATCCATTCATTATTCAAATAGTAAAAAATGGTTTTCGTTTGTTTCTCAAAACTTTCATAAAGCCTTTGTACAAGGAACATCCTGATAACGACATTCATTTTACAGGTTCTGTAGCTGCTAATTTTGAAAATTTACTCAAAGAGGTTGCAACAGAAGAATTTAATATATCAATAGGTACTATTATAAAAGAACCTATTCATAATCTTACAAAATATTATATCAATAAAAATTAATAATATGAAAATTGGAATTAACGGATTTGGCCGTATTGGTCGTTTAGCATTCAGAGCTGCGGTAAATCGTCCAGATGTTGAAGTTGTTGGTATCAATGACTTAGTGGAGCCAGATTATATGGCGTATATGTTGAAATATGATTCAACACACGGTAAATTCGATGGAACAGTTGAGGTTGTTAACGGAAACTTAGTTGTTAACGGAAAAACAATTCGTGTTACAGCAGAAAAAGATCCTGCAAACTTAAAATGGAATGAAGTTGGTGCAGAAGTTATTATTGAGTCTACAGGTTTCTTCTTGACACAAGAATTAGCACAGAAACACATTGATGCTGGTGCGAAAAAAGTAGTAATGTCAGCGCCTGCTAAAGATGATACTCCTACTTTCGTTATGGGTGTTAATCATAAAGATTTAAAAGCAGATCAACATATCGTTTCTAACGCTTCATGTACAACAAACTGTTTAGCACCTGTTGCTAAAGTTTTAAACGACAAATTTGGTATCGTTGAAGGTTTGATGACAACTGTACATGCTGTTACTGCAACTCAAAAAACAGTTGATGGACCTTCTGTGAAAGACTGGAGAGGTGGACGTGGTGCTTATCAAAACATCATCCCTTCTTCTACTGGTGCAGCTAAAGCTGTTGGTTTAGTTTTACCTGAATTAAAAGGTAAATTAACAGGTATGTCTTTACGCGTTCCTACTGCTGACGTTTCTGTTGTTGATTTAACAGTACGTTTAGCAAAATCTGCTACTTATGAAGAAATCAAAGCTGCTATGAAGGAAGCTTCTGAAGGTGACTTAAAAGGTATTTTAGGTTACACAGAAGACGAAGTTGTTTCAACTGATTTCGTAGGTGATGCACGCACATCTATTTTTGATGCAAAAGCGGGTATTTCATTAAATGAAAACTTCGTTAAAGTTATCTCTTGGTATGACAACGAGTGGGGTTACTCTAACAAAATCGTTGATTTAGTTCAAGAAATTGGTAAATTAGGTTAATCTTTACTAATTAAATAACAAAAGGGCTTTTAATAAATATTAAAAGCCCTTTTTATTTCCTAAATTATTTCTTATCGTTATTGCTCAGCAATAATCGATCGATCAAGGTGAACATAACCGCCATCAACATGAATCAGCTGACCGGTTGTATGACTTGATTTATCAGACAAAAGAAATAATGCTGTATTTGCAATTTCCTCTGAAGTAGTCATTCTATGTTCTAGCGGAATACGATCTGTGATTTTCTTTAAAGTTTCTACCGGATTATCTAAAGTTTGTATCCAAGTATCATATTGTGGCGTAGCACATTCTGCTACGACAATTGCATTCACGCGGATTCGGTGTGGAAGCAGTTCGACGGCCCACTCTCTTGTTAGCGCATTTCTACCCCCATTAGAGGCTGCATAAGCCGATGTATTGCCTTGTCCAGTCTCTGCTGTCTTTGAAGTAATATTGACAATACTACCTTGTGATGCGATCAAAGCATCTAAAGCATGATGCGCCATTAAATAATAGTGAATTAGATTTTTATGTAAAGACGCTACAAATTTATCATAATTACCAGAGGCTAACCCTACTCCATCGTTAACTCCAGCATTATTCACTAAACCGTCTATGCGTCCAAAATGATTAAATGTTGTTGCAACTGCAGCTTCACAATCTTTCGGATCAGACAGTTCTGCCTCTACCGCAAAAGCCTGTCCTCCAAGAGCTTCCACTTCTTGCTTAACAAGAGCATTATCAGCTTGTCTACGACCAACAATTACTGGAATAGCACCCTCTTTTGCCAAACCTAAAACAATTGCCTTACCAATGCCCTTTGCACCTCCTGTGACAATTATAACTTTATCTTTCAAATTTAAATTCATATTCTACCTTATAAATTATAGGTTTTTAATGCATTTAATCCCCAGAACGCCTCTTTCTCAGTGGCAGTAAATGCACCTAATTTCGATTCCACAATGGTGACACTTTCTTCATAAGATGCTGCTAATAAACATACTGGCCAATCGGATCCAAACATAATTCGATCATTACCAAATGAATCAAATACATGTCCCAGATATTGTGTAAAATCATCCAGTCGCCAACTTTTCCAATTAGCTTCCGTAGCAAGACCAGAAACCTTGCAACTTACATTCGAAAAACCAGCTAATTCTTCAATAAATAATGCCCATTCATCAAACTCACGGGATTTTATTGGAGGTTTAGCAATATGATCCAAAATAAATGTCTGATTTGGATTTGATTGTACGCATGTTATAGCGCCAGCATAATGACGAGGACGAATCAGAAGATCATAAGTATAATTATACTTTGTGAGAGATTCTATACCCTTTAGAAAAGAATCTCTCTTTAAGAAATCGGGATCTTCCTCTCCTTCTACAATATGTCTAAATCCTTTAATAATAGATTCATCTTTATACTGATGCAACTGTTCATCAATATTCGAAGCGCGTAGGTCTACCCAGCCAACTACTCCTTTTATAAAAGAATATTCTTTTGCTAATTGCACCAAATACTTCGTTTCTTCATCAGACTGATCTGCTTGAACAGCGATACAGCCATCAAAATCATTCTTTTCCAATATAAACTGCAGATCTAGCGGAATAAAGTCTTGTTGCAAAACCTTCATTTCACTTGTGATCCAACTATGACGGTTTGGGTCGTACTGCCAGAAATGTTGATGAGCATCTATACGCATAAAAAATTAATTATTTTGAATAAGCAATTACCTCTTGACGCGACTCACCTAGACCATCAGCACCTAGTTCAATTACATCGCCGGGTTTCAAATAAATTGGAGGGTTAAATCCTAATCCAACACCTGCAGGCGTGCCTGTAGAAATTACGTCCCCTGGCAACAATGTCATAAATTGAGACACATAACTCACAATAAAAGGTACAGAAAAGATTAAATTTTTAGTACTTCCATTTTGATACATTTCACCATTTACCTTCAACCAGATATTGACGTTGTTAATATCCTTAATTTCATCTTTAGTTGTCAAATAAGGTCCCATAGGTGCAAAAGTATTACAGCCTTTGCCCTTATCCCATGTTCCACCGCGTTCTAATTGATATTCACGTTCAGAAACATCGTTATGCAACACATATCCCGCTACATAATCCAATGCATTAGCTTCTTCCACATAAGATGCTGTTTTACCAATAACAATCCCGAATTCCACTTCCCAGTCTGTTTTAACCGAATCACGAGGTATCATCACCTGATCATAAGGACCAATTAAAGAAGTAGTAGATTTCATGAAAATAATAGGTTCTGCTGGAATAGCCGCTCCTGTTTCTTCAGCATGATCTTTGTAATTAAGACCAATACAAACTATTTTAGAAGGTCTTGCAAATGGAGCTCCAATTCTTTCAGTATCGGGTACAGGAATTAATTTTCCTTCATTTGCTTTAACAAATTCCTCCAAAGCAGCTAAACCGTCATTCTCAAAGAAAGACTCATTATAATCGCCTCCAAATGCAGATACATCATAATTTACACCATCTATCTGAACACCAATTTGCTCTTTTCCTTTTGCTCCAAAACGTATTAATTTCATATTTTCAGTATTAATATTATATAAAGTGATCTCAAAAGATCCCTAATTTAACTCTTTTAATTATTTAGTTTTATAAAACCTCCATCAATGGGATAATCATTTCCAGTGATAAAACCAGCATCATCACTACATAAAAACAAAGCCAATTTAGCAATTTCTTCAGGTTGTGCCATACGTCCAATCGGTTGACTCTTTGACAATTTTTCAAAGACCTCCGCTTCTTGTCCTGGATAATTTTTGGCAATGAAACCATCCACAAATGGCGTGTGTACTCTTGCCGGCGAAATACTATTACATCTAATTCCATCAGCCATATAATCACGAGCAACCGATAGTGACATAGCAAAAATGGCACCTTTGCTCATTGAATATGCGAATCGATCTGTAATTCCTACCCATGCCGCAATAGATGCTAGATTAAGAATTGCACCGCCCCCATTTTCTTTCATCTTTGGAACAACTGCATAGAGCGCATTATAAGCACCTTTAACATTTACATTAAATACTCTTTCGAAATCTTCAGTTTTACAGTTCTCGAGATTTCCAACATGAGCAATACCCGCGTTGTTAACTAAAATATCTATTTTACCAATAGTATTTACAATTGATAACACCTCTTCCTGAAGACTTACATTACATGCATGAACAAATCCTTGTCCTCCTTGATTAGCTATCTCAGAAACAACACTTTGTCCCCCTTCGATATTTAGATCCAGGATATGAACCGTTGCTCCTTCTGCGGCAAAAAGTAAACTTATTGCACGACCTATTCCACTTCCACCACCTGTGATAACAGCTACTTTATTTTGCAATTTTGACATGTTATTATTATTTATTATTAATATCTGATCCATGACACTTCATGAACAGCTACCTTATGATTATTAAAATTTATTAACAAATTGAAGTTGTCTACCTAGCTATACTGATAATCTTGACACCAAATTATGATTATAAAGATACACCTCTTCTCCAAGGAATAAAGTCATCCTGTCCCAAAAGTACCGCTTTCGGCACTACTTCTCCGCTAGCCACTTCAATCACATAATCTAATATACGATGCGCCGCTTCTTGAATTGATTCCTCCCCCTCGATAATAGTCCCACAGTTAATATCGATGATATCCGGCATTTTCTCAAAAGTCTTTGTATTTGTAGACAGTTTAATCACTGGAGTTATTGGATTACCCGTTGGTGTTCCTAGACCAGTGGTAAACAAAACAATATTTGCTCCTGCAGCAACTTCTGCGGTAGTACTTTCAACATCATTTCCTGGTGTACATAGCAGATTAAGACCTGGCTTATTGGCTAACTCTGGATAATCAATTACTGCAGTAACAGGCGATGTACCACCTTTCTTAGCAGCTCCAGCAGACTTTATTGCATCGGTGATAAGACCGTCACGAATATTGCCAGGAGAAGGATTCATATAAAAACCAGAACCATCGGCCTCAGCTTTCGCATTATAAACACGCATTAACTCCATAAATTTATCCGCAGTCTCTTCATCTACACATCGGTCACTTAACTCTTGTTCTACCCCACATAACTCTGGAAATTCTGCTAAAATAACAGATCCACCTAATGCTACTAAAATATCAGAAAGATATCCCAGAGCAGGATTTGCAGATATACCAGAAAATCCATCAGATCCACCACATTCGAGACCTATACATAATTTATCTAAGCTAGCGGGTTGACGCATACATTTATTTGCTTCCATCATTCCAGCAAATGTTGCCTTCACAGCCTTTTGCATTAATTCCTTCTCCGTACCTTCTTTTTGTTGTTCAAAAATATACAAAGGTTTATCAAACTTTGGATCCCTCTTCGCGATCTCCGCTTGTAATATTGAGGCTTGAGCATGTTGACAACCTAGACTTAAGATGGTAGCGCCTGCTACATTTGGATGTGTAATGTAGCCTGCAAGCAAACCACACAGTGCATCCGAATCCATACGTGTACCGCCACAGCCCATTTCATGATTTAAAAACTTGATTCCATCGACATTTTCGAATAAGCGATGGTCGCTTGCTCGCGTTGCCGAAGAACTTAAATCCTGAGCAATGATCTGATTAATATCTGCACCTGATTGATATAAACGGATCAATTCATCCACTTCAGTGGTATAATCATTCGCCCTTACTTTATACCCCAACTTCTCTTCAAAAGCTGTCTTTAAAGTCAAGACATTTCTATTTTCACAAAAAACCAATGGGATTACTAACCAGTAATTAGCAGTACCAACCGATCCGTTAGATCGATGAAAGCCATTGAAGGTTTTTGCTAAAAAAGATGAAACATCAGGTTTTATCCAGTCCGTTCTTCTTTTACTTAGCTTAAAATCATCGGCGGCATGACGTAGATTTTCTGTAGAAATCAAGGCACCAGTTTCTAATGCACAGTTTACCTTTCCAACCAACACACCGTACATATAAACTTCAGCGTCCTGATCTAAAGGAGAGATGGTAAACTTATGCTTGGCAGCTACATCTTGCAATAAATGGAAATTGTTATTTTTCCATTCAATTAACGTTCCTTTAGGCAAATCTTGCAAAGCCACTAATACATTATCCTCTGGATGAATCTGCAAATATGTTTTTTTATCTTTTATCATTTTATTTCTTCAAATCAAATATCTGTTTCATTAAAACCCACTTCTCATTTTCTTTAGCTCCCGGAATAGCACTCTGGTACTTCCACATCAGCTGTTCCCATTCCTGAACTTTAGGATTGGTAGCATCCATATTTGCTTTTCTTTCAAATGTAAAAGTGTCATCCACTTCCATGATCATAAACAAGCGATTTTCAAACCTAAAAATTTGCATTTTAGTAACACCGGCATCTAAAATTGATTGTTGAATTTCCGAACTAACATTACTATGATATTTTTCGTATTCAGCAATTAATTCGGGATCATTAACAAGATCTAAGGCAAAAGTATATTGAGTCATTTTACAATTATTATTCGTGAGAAGATTTCGTCTTTAAATTATTTTTATTAGCTAGAGCAAATAAAAGCACGACTATAAAACAGATCATAGGTACCCAGTAGCCCAGTTGAAGATTACCAGTTTTATCTGAAATCAATCCCAATAAAGGTGGCAAAATTGCTCCACCTACAATAGACATAATGATTAAACTTGAAGCTGATTTCGTATCTGCCCCAATTCCCTCAACTCCGACCGCAAATATTGTGGGAAACATAATCGACATAAAAAATGCTACTGCAATTAATGCATAGACTGTTATTGTACCACTTCCGTATATCACAATAAATGACAATGCAATACAAATAATTGAATAAATCATTAGCAAAGTTAGTGGCTGTATAAATTTCATAAAAAATGTTCCAACGAAACGACCTAACATAAAAGCTAAACCTGCAAAACTAGCATATTTGGAAGCATTTAAGGGCGTGATTCCAGCAACCTCAGTAGCATAAAGTACCATAAAGCTCAACACACACACCTGTGCTCCTACATAAAAAAACTGTCCGATTACTCCCCACTTTACATTTTTATGCTTAAATGCATGAAAGAAACCAGCCTTTTGTTCGCCTTCATCATCTTTAATATCAGGAAGTTTAGTAAAAAAAAGAATTGCGGCAACAATCAATATAATTAAGCCTAAAATCATATAAGGCGCTTTTACAGTTGCAGTCTCTGCCTGCATATAGGCTAATTTAACCTGCTCACTCATGGCGGCAATCTCAGTATCAGATTTTGGTTGTTCTGCTAAAATAAATTTTCCGCCTAAGATTGGAGCTATAAATGCTGCCAGTCCATTAAAGGATTGGGCAAAATTCAATCGCTGCGTTGCTTTACTGGGGTCACCTAAGACCGTAACATAGGGATTTGCCGCAGTTTCCAAAATAGTTAAACCACAAGCCACAACAAATAAAGCCGCTAAAAAGAATACATAACTAATCTGATTAGCTGCTGGTATAAATAAAAAACAACCAATAGCAAAAATTGTCAGACCTATTAAAATACCCGATTTATAACCATATTTTTTCATGATCATACCGGCAGGAATAGCTAGTAAAAAATAAGCAATAAAAACAGCTGAATCCACTAAAGATGCCTGTAAATGCGTTAGGCTAAATGCATTACGAAGATGTGGAATTAAAATAGGGTCCAAATTATGAACAAAGCCCCAAAAGAAAAAAAGGGATGTTACGAGTACAATCGCTAATTTATTATTTTTACTAACTGACATATAAAATATAATTTATCATTGGTTTATGTAAAATAAGGAATAATTAATGAAAGAAAATTTAAGTATTTTACCCAATTATTACGCTATATTACCATTCAAAATAGTAGAACTGTAAAATATAGTGCATATATTTATTAATAAATGAAACCACAACTACTAAAAGTCAATAATAGTAACGTACAGTCATTCAGCGTGAGGAACGATATTATACCACAAAATCATAATATTTGGCACTACCATGAAGAGCTTGAATTAATTCATTTCGGAAAAGGATCGGGAACCCAATTTATTGGTGACAGTATTAAAAATTTTACAAATGGTGATATCGTATTGGTTGGATCTAACTTACCTCATTATTGGTTATTTGACTCCTGCTATTTAGATGATAACTGCCCCGAACCCGCGGACATTAGAGTTTCCCATTTTAAAGAAAATTTTCTTGGCGACGCTTTCTTTAATCTGCCAGAAAATTATAAATTAAAGAATTTATTAAAAAAATCTAAAAGGGGAATTCAGTTAAATAAATCAATTTTGCAATTAGCTAAATCTCTAATAGAAAAGGTTTTAAACAATAACAACTCAACTAAAATAATAGCCCTAATAGAAGTCTTAACTTTAATAGCAGAATCTGAAGCCTATACTTTGTTGTCCAGTGAAAATTATCCGATTGACAGTCAAGATCTAGATTTCAGAAGAATGACTGTTATCATGGATTATATTACACAAAATTACAAATCACAAATCAAGTTAGAAGATATTGCGACATTAACTGGAATGACTACAAATTCATTTTGTCGCTACTTTAAAGCTAAATCTGGAAAAACTCTATTTCAATATCTTATCGAAATACGTATTGGGCATGCCTGTAAATTATTAGCAGAACGTAAATATAATGTGAAACAAATTTGCTTCGAATGTGGTTTTCAAAACTTTGTCAGTTTTCACAAATATTTCAAAGAAGCGACAGGATTTACTCCATTACAATAT
The DNA here is from genome assembly GCF_042686355.1 of Sphingobacterium anhuiense. Lineage (NCBI taxonomy): Bacteria > Pseudomonadati > Bacteroidota > Sphingobacteriia > Sphingobacteriales > Sphingobacteriaceae > Sphingobacterium > Sphingobacterium anhuiense. The sequence continues at coordinate 289,173 of NZ_JBHUPE010000004.1, read as the reverse complement.
CAAAAAGGAATTGCACATCTATTTTAAAGAACAAAGACAAGCTTTCCTGTAAAGTCACCAGAATCTAACAATGCATGGGCAGCAGAAGCCTCTTCCAATTGAAAGGTCTTGTAGATATTTGCTTTAAAAACACCTGGTTTGATTAGAGGTAAGATCTGTTTATTTATGTCATCGCGCACATTTTTTTTAAATAAAATAGATCTACTTCTTAAAAGACTACCTGATAGGTAGATTCGTTTCTGCATCAATTTAAAAAGATTTAATTCTACTTTAGCACCTTTCATTGCGTTAATGTAGATCAGATGACCATCCGGTTTCAATACTTCAAGATTTTTTGCAAAATAATCCCCTCCTATACTGTCAAGTATAACGTCAATTTTATTATCTCCAATAATCTCCCTAAAGTCCTGCTCCTTATAATTAATGATTACTGACGCTCCCAATTCTTTACAGTAAGCAGCCTTGTCACCCGATCCCACTGTTGTATACACTTTTGCTCCTGCAAGCTTTGCTAACTGAATTGCCATTGATCCAATACCTCCACTTCCACCATGAACTAAAAAGCTATTGCCATATTTTAGCGCGCCCCTTTGAAAGACATTATGATACACTGTAAACAATGTCTCTGGTAAAGCCGCAGCTTCTTCATAAGTTAATCCTTTAGGTATAAGCAGACACTGTCCCTGATCAACAGCGACATATTCTGCGTATCCTCCACCAGATAAAAGAGCACAGACCTGATCACCGATTTTCCATTCATCCACCAGCTCACCAATGGAAACAATTTCTCCCGCAACCTCAAGACCAGGAATATCTGCGGGGGCACCTTCAGGGGCCGCATAATTTCCCTTCCGTTGAAACACATCCGGCCTATTCATACCTGCTGCTTTTACAGCAATCAACACTTGATGCCCAGTACAAGTTGGTGTATCCACCTCTTTTATCTTCAAAACTTCAGGTCCACCAAATTTTGTTATAACAACTGCTTTCATTATGATTTTTTTGGATATTTTTGTAAACGGAAATTTAAAGAGACCATAAAATAGCGAGATAACCTTTCATTTTGAACGTCAAATATATCATTTCCTATTACATCTCTGGTAATACCTGAATTTTGATTTAGTAAATCAAAGCCCTGAATCCGTAACATTGCTAAATTATTACGCATAAAAGTATATTCAAAATATGCATTAATAATTGTGGGATTTATATTTGTCCATGATGATGATGAATATCCCGAATTTAACCTTTGCGATACCTCTACACCAAAAGATCCATGCGCGCTCACATAATATTTTGATCCCAAACCAAGGACACCGGTATGCGCCACAATTTGATCATTATAAGGTCGTTTATAGGTAGCTTTATTTAATGCGTAATTTCCATTAAGTTCAGCTTCAAATACATCATTAAACATGTACCTGAATTGCAGAGACTGCGAATATAAAAAATGTCCACCGTCATTACGAACGTCATTAATGTATGTGACATTATTATAAAAATCAGCATTGCCATTCAAACTCATCTGTATATTATCGTTAAACAGAGCTGCAGTAAATAAGTAATATGCCTTGACATCATAATAACCTGAGGTATTTAAGAAGGTAGTTTTTTGTATTGTTGAATTAGGAATAGTAGTCCGATTAGAGACAATTTTATTTGAAATAAAATTGTAAGCAATACTACTTTCAAAATATTGTCCCTTTTTTACAATTGATTTTCGATATTTAGCCAGGATACGATTAGCGAATTCTGCTTGTAATTCTGGATTTCCTTGTATAATATTTTGTGAATTTGTATTATCCAATATCGGCTGAATCTGATAGAAATTAGGTTGATTATTTTTACCTAAGTAATCAATTGACAAATCAGAATTCTCATTAAATTTCCATTTGACCCCCGCTGCTGGTATGAGATTTACATTACTGTAAGATGTTTGAATTGATTTATCTTTAGAAAAACCTTTAAGTTCTGTTGGTTGAACCGCAAATCCGATATTATATTTAAATTTATTGAATATATCCTGTTGATATTTCATGCCAACTCTATTAGATGAAAAAGCATAATCGTAACTTAAACTAAGAGAATCAACTCGACCAAAATCTACTAATTCATTATTTCGTTCATGAACTAACCGCCTTGCATCAATTGAGGTGTAACTAAAGTCATAATTCAATTCTAGTACTCCGCCCTTGTCCACTGGCTCGATGATAGATAGCGAACTTTTAATATCTTGATTTTTGTTTTCACTTTTCACAAATTGATTTAAGAAACTATCCTTAATTTGCACTTGATTAAACGCACTATCTATAATCTTATTCCGGTCAACTATATCCTCTTTTTTATCGACTGAATTATATCCCAGATGTAAATTGTACACTAATTTCCGTCCTGGCTTCTTAAAACTTTTGGCATATAAGATGTCTACTTCAGCATTTGGACTCGTACTACTGTTGTCAGAAGCATATTCCCCATCGTTTGTGATCTGTCTATTCTTAATATATCGATCTCTAGATTCATTACCTTTCGATTTATTCCATGAAAAAGTTGGAGATATTTTTAAAAGATCTGTATCAGATAATTTTATATCAAACCCCCAATTCATATGATGTGCATTATCAACAGTCTTTGTCACATAATCCTCTTGGTTGGTTATAATATTATTACCATATACAGATTGTAGATAGGAGTTCCCCCTCGTCGTATTCTTTGTATTTGTATAGCTGTAACGTCCAAAAGCACTAATTTTATCATTCAAATTAGTGGAAAAACTTGTTCCCAAGGACCCGACAGCATTAAAACCATCAGTAGGGTCGGCAAAGTCTGCCAATTCACCCATTACACGATCCCTAGAACCTCCTCCATTTGGAGAACCGAAAGAAAAAAGATTTGTATTTGTATTGTTAACAGATCCTACAAAAGATAATTCTTGACCATCATTGAATTTATTGAGGCCTGCACTCGCGAGGTATCGTTCTTGATCACCTAAACCACCTGTAACCTGTCCAAAACTTATTTTTTTCTTGTCATCTTTCAAAACAATATTTAGAATTTTCTCAGACTCACCCGTTTTTGTTCCCTTAGCATTTGCTTCATCTCCAAAAAAATCTATAACCTGAATATTTTTAATAAAATCTGCAGGGAGATTTCGAGTAGCGGTAAGCACATCTCCTCCAAAGAATTTTTTACCATCTACTTGTACAGAAGTAATCGGTTTACCAAAAGCATATACAGAGCCATCACGAGAAACCTGGAAGTTCGGCAATTGTTTAAGCGCATCCTCCAGCAGTGTTCGTCGATCAAACTGGAAAGCTCCCATATTAAATTGAACCGTATCCTCTTTAAAGACGATTGGTTTATATTTCTTAATAACAATTTCTTTCAGCACTGAAACCTGTGGTTTTAAAACAACAGTCTCCGCAATAACACGATCTGTTGTATTATACTGAGGGTAGGACCGATCGACAATCTGTAAGCCTAAAGAACTGTAATTTAAACGAATATTACTTCCTTTAATTTGATAAAACTTATAGAAACCTGTTTTGGAAGAAATGGCCATGACGGTATCCAAAGAAGTTGTTAGACGCACATTGACGCCAGCAAGCGGTTGGCCATCGATATCCACAACAAATCCGTACACCTCCTTTTTCTGGAGTTGGGCTTGTGCATTACCCACAACAAAAAAGAAGACGATAAGAAAGATGACTCTATGCGTATTTCCTGATATTTCGAATTTATCCGACATCAAAACAACTTATTCTATTTGTATCTCAATATACATAATAATTTACACAACCATAACGCAAAATAATGAATAGTTGTATATAAAAAAGGCGGCTTATTTGAAATAAGTCGCCTTTCATTTTATTTATAAGAATAAATTAATTATTCACCAGCAAAAGTAACTTTAAGTAAGTGTTTATCAATTTCCCAACGTCCAGTACCATCTTCTCCAATTACATCAAATAATTCTAAGATTCTTCTTGCAACAAATTCTTCTTCAACTTGCTCTGCTAAGAACCATTGTAAAAAGTTAAATGTTACGTAATCTTTAGCTTTCATACATTTGTCTGCGATGTTGTTAAATTGTTCAGTAACGAACATCTCTTGTTCCAATGCTGATTCGAAAATCCCTCGGAATGAATCAAAATCTGAAGGAATACCTGTTACTTCTGGTGAAATAGCACGACCGCCTCTATTGTTAATATAATTGAAGATTTTCAACATATGCTCACGCTCTTCATTGGACTGTTTTGCAAAAAAATCTGCTGCGTTCTCCAAACCTTGATCATCACACCAAGATGACATCGCTAAGTATAGTGAAGAAGAATGTGCTTCAACTTTAATTTGAGCATTTAATATATTTTCGATCTCTTCTGTTAAAGAAGATTTTAATTTTAATAAATCTTTCATATCTGTAAGTTTTAATACTAATTATAATAATCAAGTTTCAAATACTTGACTTACTTGAACACTACAAATATAGGGGACATTACAGATTTTTGTATAAAAAATTTGCAATACGAATTCAGTCTAAATTAGCGGAAAGCAGGTTAAACTGTTTAGAATCAGTATAATTACAAAGAATGGGATATTAAGCTAAAACAGTAATCTGAGAACTACGTAAACAAGCCTTAACAATACTATTTAATTCGATCATAAATTTAGCTCCATCTAACAGATCTCTTAAATTCAAAACATCTTGAACTGCCAGGAGAAAGCAACGTTCTGTTCGAAAAGGCATTACCAATGTAAAATCTGCAGAACGTGCAGTGTCTGTTAGCATTTTCTCGACATCAATATTATCTATTGATTTCTTAAATTTAAAAAAGTCTGACACCGAAAAAGATGTCGTTGAACCCGCAAATTCCATCCAATAGCAGTTTTTACGACTACACTGATATATGGCACCAGTTTCAGTTTTAAAGACCTCTTCTACATTTGTTAATGGACAGATTTTGTTTGACATTTCTTAATTCATTATGATGAAGCAAAAATAATCATTATTTATAATCAATCCAAGTAAGTTTTAAATTATTTTGAACAATTATAAATAGTTGTCTTTAGCATAAAAAGAAGCCCAGATGCACATTGTTAACTCCTTTTTACAAAAAAAAGACTAATCATAATGATTAGTCTTTCATTTATTAAACTATTATATACTAATATTCTTCTTCTTCAGTCGTCAAGATCTCTTTATGATTACTGGCCTGTGTTTTAGTTTTGGTCTTATGTTTATTAATCTGTCTCCTTAAGGATTCTACTGCAATATCAGTTGCTTCTTCAAAACTCTTAGCTTGTCCTTTTGCAAAAAGTTGACTCCCTGGTATATTTATTTTAATTTCCGATACCTTATTAGATTCATCATCTACATTTTCTAAACGTAAATAGCATTCTCCACCAATGATTGAGTCTAAAAACTGATTCAATTTACCTGTTTTTCTTTGGATAAACTCAATTAGCTTTTGATCAGCATTAAATTTAATTGATTGCACAGTAATGTTCATTTTTCCTCCTTTTTTTAAGCTTTTGGATGAGCTTGTTTATAAATAGACTTTAACCGCTCCGCAGAATTATGCGTGTAGACTTGTGTTGCCGCAAGCCCCGCATGCCCGAGGAGCTCCTTTATTGCATTAAGATCTGCACCATTGTCCAATAATGCTGTCGCGAAAGTATGTCGCAAAATATGCGGACTTCTCTTCTGTTGTGAAGAAACCATCGACAGACATTTATGCACAATTCTATAGATCAATTTCTCGTAGGCCGGTTTTCCCTCTTTAGTAACGATTAAGAAACTTGATTTATTATTTTCAATGTATAAACTTTTAGCGTGTAAATAAAGCTGTAGCTCTTTTATTAATGTCCCATTAATAGGAACTAACCTTTCCTTACTCCTTTTACCGAATATAAGAATATTTTTGTTATAATAATCAATATCTCTATCCTGAATTTGTAATAATTCTGCAAGTCGAATACCTGTACCAAATAAAAGTTCCATCACCAATTTATTTCGACGACTTTCAAAATCATGCACGTTCTCTTCTAAATGGTCCAGCAACAACATCAATTTATCCTTCTCCACTACCACTGGTAACTTCTTAGGCATTTTCAGAGCTTTCACTTGTATCGGATTATCTTTCACAATATCTTCTCGCTGTAAGAACTTATAATAAGTCCGTAATGCCGAGATGCTTCGATTCACTGTCGTAGCCGATTTATTCGCTTCTGTCATCATGGCGAAATAATGACGCATATCACGATGGCCAACCTCTTCGAATGGAAGATGTTCATTCTCTAGAAACACTAAAAACAGACTAATTTCATGTAAATAAGCTATTAAAGTGTGTTTAGAATAGCGCCTTTCATATTGAAGATACCGTTCAAACTCTTTTATATACATAATCCATTCTATTTGTAACTAATTTACCGAATTAAAGCGCATAAAAAAAGGGAAAAGTAAACTTTTCCCTTTTTTATATCTTTTTAGAAACCTTAGATTGAAACCTCTTGGTTTAATCCTTGTTTGTAGATCGCTTTCTTAACTTGAATACGACGAGTTACAGATCTCTTTTCATAAGCTTGACGAGAACGTAGCTCTCTTAAAACTCCTGTTTTTTCGAATTTCTTCTTGAAACGTTTTAATGCTCTATCTAAAGATTCTCCTTCTTTTACATTTACGATAATCATGCTCTGTATATACCTCCTTTCGTAGCCTTTTAATTTTTAAAGTGATGCAAAGGTACAATTATGATTGATATATACAAAAAGAATTTCACTATTTTTTCAATAAGCCTTCACGATAGATTAAATCATATAAGGTATCAGGTTTAGTGAGCAAATAAGTTTTTAATCCCAATTCACTCGCAGTCTTTAAATGCTGTGGACTGTCATCTATAAAAACCGTCTCATCGGGGATCAAACCATTTTCCTTTAATACAAATTGGAAAATCTCAACATTGGGTTTACGCATACCCATTAAATGTGAATAATAGTCTTTTTCAAAAAAAGCTGTATTATCATCGAGGTCAAAATTATTTTTTAAATAATCCATAATCCAACCATAATGAATTTCGTTATTATTGCTCAATAAAAATAAGCGATATTCATTTTTAAGATCGAGCAATAATTCATGATTTCCATCCGTCACACCAATTAACATGGCATTCCATGCAGTATCTATTTGTGTATCCGTCAAAGAATATATACCGGAAATTTCACGAATTCCATCCCGAAATGCTTTTGCGGGAATTTTTCCTTGTTCAAAATCATCAAAAAGTTTTGTTTGTGCTCGGTGACCATAATAATCTCGTACATTTTTGATTCCCAACTCACTAAAGGCAGACTCCATCCTCAGAAAGTCGATCATAAAGACCACATCTCCATAATCTAGGATAATATTTTTAATTTTTTTCATCTTTTTATTTTGAAATATCAATACAAATATCAATATTTGCATCGTCAAAACGCGGTAAACCTTACATTTTGACAAAATATAATAACTGCTCCTATAGCTCAGTTGGTTAGAGTAGAAGACTCATAATCTTTTGGTCACTGGTTCGAGCCCAGTTGGGAGCACTGCTTAGAAAGCCTTACTTTTAGTGAGGCTTTTTCTGTTTAACCTATTCATCTCATTTCTCTAAAAGCAAATATACAGGACTAATATTGTTATCAAAAAAATATTGGGTAAAATTAGATATGTTGAATAAACAATTTTCAAAACTATTGATAAATAAACATGCGCTTATTATTTATAACAAATCTTTGGATGGAAATAAAAAAAGGTCGTGTTAGACTTAACGCGACCTTTTCATCTACCTATGAAAAACATGCCCTTTTGGGATGGGCTTCACAAAGCTAAAATTTTTTTTTCACAAATAAGGGAAAATACCAAAAAATAATGCGCAAACTACTGATTTTCAGATCATTTTTTTTTCACAACAAACAATTGAAATGTATTATTTTTTAAAAAATTAATCTATTAAAAGATGAATCAGGAACTGTTGTAATAATAAATTATTGGAGACAAAAAAAAATGGTTAAGCACTTATCGTACTTAACCATTTTTTATGCTATATAAAACTAAAATTTACTATTTCAATTTATCTAACCAATCTTCTACCTCTTCCTTAGTTTTTCCGGTTTTCTTTTGAAGTTTACCTAATAATTCATCTTCTTTTCCCTCGGCGTACAATAGATCGTCATCCGTTAGATCAGCATATTGTTGTTTCACTTTACCTTTTAGTTCGTTCCAACGACCTTTCCATGTTAATTCGCTCATAATAAAATCTCCTTTTTTAAAGTAAATACTATAGATATAACACTTGGGAAGTGAAATTGTTTTCATGCGCTGGATAATTTGATTCGATTAACAAATATTTAACAGTACGGTAAAAAGAAATTTCTATTGTTGATTTAAAAAGAAGTACCTTCAACAATTCAAAAACATTCAACTTTTCTAATTTCTAATTGTTTAGTATGTTGAATATGGGCAATTCACTAATATTTATTCAGAACCTATACTTTCAATAGCTCTTAAGCTAGGCACAACAGCCATGAAAAGCTATCGTGCCTAGCTTGAGGATCAAATACATATATAAATAATTTTTTTAACACCATGTACATTCCTTAAAAAATAAATACGATCATTCTTAATAAACTCATTAAAAATAACAATGATCACCGAATACCATTATATCAACCTGTTTCAGTCATGAAACATAAATAAGGTAAATTCATCAAAAATAGCTGAACTAAAAAATCAGGCATATCAAATCATTTAATTATTTAAAAAATTTAAGAATTCAACATGAAAATAGCCTACATCAGTACTTATTTGCCAAAACAATGTGGAATAGCAACTTTTACCAATGATTTACTACAATCCATAGACCATCAGGATTCAACTATTACCCAACATATTATTGCTCTTTCAGACCGACCTTATTCTTATAATGAGGAAGTTGTTTTCGAAATTAACCCCCAACAGCAATTAGATTATATCCAAGCGGCCAATTTTATTAACGAGAATAAATATGATTGTGTAGTGCTGGAACATGAATATGGTATTTTTGGAGGCAATAGCGGTGTTTACATACTCTCTTTGATCAATTTACTTCATATGCCCTTATTAGTCAACTTACATACTATATTAGAAAAACCAAATATTGATGAAAGAGCAATATTGATTGAAATTGCAAAAAGAGCTTCTATCATAGTAGTCATGAGTTCCTATGCAATTGGACTTCTCCAAAAAATATATCATGTACATGAAAACAAAATACGTTTAATACCTCATGGAGTTCCAGCCTTTGATTACCAACAGAACGATGCAAAAGAAAAACTACAGTTGACAGATAGACGCATCATCCTTACTTTTGGTTTTATAGCTCGTAACAAAGGAATTGAAACAGTTATACATGCACTTCCAAAGGTCGTACAGGAATATCCTAATACTGTTTACCTTATTGTAGGAAAAACGCATCCAAACGTTTTATTGGAATCTGGCGAAGAATATCGGGAGTATCTAACTGCCTTAATAAAACAAATGGGCTTGGAAAACAACATCATTTTTGTCAATGATTTTGTCAGTAACGAAACCCTAACCACCTACTTAACAGCATGTGACATCTATATTACTCCCTATATTAATGAAGCTCAGATTACGAGTGGAACATTATCATTTGCTGTAGGGGCTGGAGCGGCTGTAATATCTACTCCCTATTGGCATGCGAAAGATTTATTGGCAGATGGAAGAGGCATTTTATTTGATTTTAAAAATCATAAAGAATTAAAGAATATTCTCATTGACCTATTTGATAACCCTAAAAAACTAGAAGAACTTAGAAGTAGGGCTCGCCATCATGGTGAAAAAATGACCTGGAACAAATTAGGCGGATCTTATGTCAAGTTACTCCAAAAGCTCTCCTCTACACAAGTAAATCTCGACACCGATATAAAAATAACGATGTTAGAGCGTTTTCCAAAATTCAGATGGGATCATCTTGATCGATTGACAAATTATGTAGGAATTATTCAACATGCCACATTTGCAACACCCAACTATCGAGAAGGATACTGTTTGGATGACAACGCGAGAGCACTTTTGGTTAGCCTGATGCAATATGAAGCCTTTGGAGAAAAGGATACTAGAAAGAGAATCTCGACCTATCTTAATTACATTTACTATGCTCAAAGAGAGGACGGATTATTTCATAACTTCATGAATTTTCAGAATGAATTTTTAGAAGAAGTCGGATCTGAAGATTCTTTTGGTAGGGCTATATGGGCGTTGGGATATCTATTTAATACAGCACCTTTTGTTGACTTCTATCAGTTAGGATCAAATATGTTTTTTAAAGCTATGCCACACTTTGAAAATTTAAAATCCATACGTGCTATCGCTTATACGATGATGGGTATTGCTGAATATCTAAAACAACAGCCAAATGATGAAAGAGTCACAGAGTTACTCCGTAAACTGGCTTTTAAATTAGTACATGAATATGATTCCAGTGCTGATGATGAGTGGAAATGGTTTGAACCCGTTCTGGCATATGACAATGCGATTATCCCACTGGCAATACTCATGTCAACCAAATATTTAAATGATGATAAACTAAGAAAAATAGGATTTTCAAGCTTTTATTTTCTTGAAAATATCATTATGCAAAATGGGTTTTTATCTATTATTGGCAATCAAAAATGGGCAAAACAAAATCAAAATATAAGCAAATTCGGGCAACAGCCCATTGATGTTACAGCCACAGTACTTTTATTTAGGGAGGTATTTGAAATCACTAAAAATGAAGAATATTTTGAAAAAATGATTCGATCTTTTGAATGGTTTTTAGGCGAAAATGACCTTAAGCTCCCGCTATATGATCACAGCACCAAAGGATGCTGTGATGGGTTAGAAACTTATGGCATTAACCGCAATCAAGGAGCAGAAAGCACGTTATGTTATTTTATAGCCTACTTAACTGTTTATAAGTCTTTAAAAATCAAATTTCAGGTTGAAGAATAGCCTGAATCAACTCATTCAAGTTAATGGTCGCATAAGTCGAGGCATAGTCCGACATGGCGTAAGGCATAATTAACTGATCATTATGAACAATAGCTCCACATGAATAGACAACATTTGGGACATACCCTTCTCTTTCCATATCATTAGGAGTTAAAATAGGGAGACTAAGGCGTCCTATTTCTATATGCGGATTTTCCAAATCTAATAATGAAGCCCCAATTGAATACTCGCGCATAGGGCCAACAGAATGTGTAATAATTAACCATCCGGCTGCGGTTTCAATTGGGGAACCGCAGTTTCCGATCTGTATAAACTCATAAGGACTTTCAGGTTCTTGCACTAAATGAATGGCTTCATTCCAAATGTTGATATAATCGGAATAGGCGATATAATTATTTTCACCATCAATACGACATAGCATAGCATATTTCCCTTTGATCTTTCGCGGAAAAATCGCAGCACCTTTATTTGCAATTTCTCCATGGATGGGCTTGACTGTAAAATGATAAAAATCCTTAGTTGTCAATAGTTTTGGTAAAATACTAAATCCGTCATATGCAGTATAAGTTGCATAATAGATAACCTCTCCCTTAGGTGTTATAAAACGAACAAATCTCGCATCTTCAATCCCCCTTTTTTCAGTATCAGAAATTGGAAAAATAACCCTTTCAGATATTGAAGTATCCAAAGAGAAAGTCATCTCATAATGCGATGAAGCGAGCCATATCGCTTGCTTCAATATACTATCATTATCCTCTGTATGCTCTATTTCAGCACGTATTCCCTCCACATATCTCTTCAACTCCTCATATGTAAATGTTTCTGTTAGATTTTCGCTAAGCTTTTGCATAGCCGTCGCATCTTTTGGATGCAACTCAACCAATTTAGAAATGAAGCTATTTTTATTATACCGATGATTTTTAATATTGATAGGCTTGTCCAACAATGTTCCCACAACATCTAGATGAATATTATTCTCCGTATCAATATAACCAGAGCGGAATACGATCGAAGATACATGTCCCTCACCGGTTGCTCTAAAACTGATAATAACCCTTTTTTCCCCTTTATAAAGCTCGCTCTGATCTGGATGCTCAACAATAGATGGATTAAATAAAGCTGCCGATTCGATGGAATATTCCATCGTAAAGTAAGAACCAATTAATAATTTAGCTGTCATCGATATTTTATCCGTCGGCATTTCTAATCTTTCCAATAGATGTCTTATGCGATCAAAATTACGCTCAAACACCTTCACAATACTGCGGTGCCGCTGAGAATAACTTCGTAAAACCTGTCCAAAAACTTCCTTTTGTTTTTCATCCGATAATTGTAGCACCCGATGAATTACTTTAATGGAACGTTCATCACCTAATGAAAAAAAACGAGCAAGGACACGTTTGGTATCTGGCCTAAAATAAATATCTTTCCGATTAACTTGAACGGGTTTATACATAAATATCAACAATAAAAGTGACTAATAAATTCTTTTTATAAAACACATCAATGATCACATTGTTATACAATTTAAGCACAAAAGATTATTAACAGTTATAAAAATCTTATTTTTAATTATTTAGAAGTACCTTCTGCAGAGAAATATCATTCAAATTATAACGATTGTATGATAAGTATAGAACACGTATTCGCTAAAAACGGACCATTTATAAGCAATTTCGCAAAAAATTAATCCAATTCGAATGTGCTATTTTATCTAAAGCATCCTCACTATATCCCCTTTGTGACAATATATCAAAAACCAACTGCATATCAGCAATAGTTTTCAGGTCATATGGACATTGTTCTTTACCAAAAGCGCCGTCAAGATCACTTCCTACACCGACATGATTTGTATTACCGGCCAATTGACAGATATGGTCAATATGATTGGCCATAACCTCTAATGAACAATTCATTGTCTTAGGGTCAGATACGCCTCTTACCCATCTGGGAACCATCATCCAGGCATCTAATGCCACCCCAATTACTGCTTTTTTCGAAATTAAAATTTTGATCATATCATCGCTAAATTGTCTGTTATGGTCGACAAGTGCGCGACAGTTGTTGTGACTAGCCCATATTGGACCATTAAATCCATCCATAGCATCCCAAAAAGCATCATCATTAAGATGAGTTGCATCTAAAATAACATTAAGGCGTTCCATCTCCCTTAATAACGCTATTCCCTTTGCATTTAGTCTCCCATTTGAGTCCGTACCATTCGCATACCTTCCTGGCCCATAATGAGCTGGCCCAACCGCACGTAATCCCTGCTCATAAGCATATTCGAGATAAGATAAATCAATTAAAGAATCAGCTCCCTCTAAACTTAGCAGAAAACCGATTGGTTTATTTGATTCATTGGTCTCATCATTCCAAAGAATGATATGCTCTTCCAGATCAGTTTTCGTTTTGATCATGCGCATGTGCCCATCCTTTTCCATTGCTCTATACCAAGCTAATTGCCCTTGTGTTTGTGCCCAAGCTTGTTCTGGAGAATACCAACCAGGCAAAGAACTTCCCTTCTCCACGTATCTTGCAATTTGAGTAGCGACAACTAGGCCAATATTCCCCCTTTTCAGTTCACCAAAAGAGACTGTTGCATTTCCACGATCAGGTTTATCGTCCATCCCCTGCTCTCTACTATTTAGTTCAGCAATCGGAAGTCTTAAATCCCGATTCCATTCCATTGCATTCATACTAAGATCTAAATGCGCATCAAAAATCAATCTTTGTTTTTTCATCCTTTAGAAATTAATCTTTCTATCTCTAGCAGTAACATACCAATAATTATCGACCTCTCCATCAGTGATGACCACCAATTTTTCGTACAGTGCCACAGTTGGACATATATGCTTTGGAACAGCATAGAAAGCTGCACCTATTTCATATACTTGTGCATTTGGAACCTTTACGACCATATGTTCTTCACTTTGGCTTACGACTTCAAGATCGGATTGATCTAAAAATTTGACACGCGGTAAAGCTGATTCACTTGCGACAGCTTTATATCCCAAATCCAAACAAATATGATGCTGATCAACAATACTTATAACACGGGTTAACAGTAATGCCGCATAATCAAAAGGTTGCTCTTTTAGAGTTTCTCCATAACCATAGTCCCAAAATACAAACGTCCCTGGACTACAAATCACATCAGTTCTATCTGCGTGAAAAGTAAAAGAAGGTGAACCTCCGATAATCATCCTTGATATTGAGCTACATAATTGGTTTAATAATAAATGTGCTTTACTTAATAATGCATATGATATAGCACTTTGTTCTTCTCTGATTTTGAGATCGGAGTCATGGATATGACCATCATATCCATGTACCCCCATTAAACGAAGCCCTGGAAGTGACAGTATGGTTACGGCTAACTTCTCGACCTCTTCCAATGCTACCCCTGTCCTATTCATCCCAATATTGACATCAATATACACATCCATAGAGCAGTCTGCTAAAACACATGCCCTATTTAATGCCCTAGCGCTCTCATTATGATCGATTAAGCACGAATAATTGGTTTTACCATAATGTTTTTTGAGTTTAATCAGACGTTCAATCTTAGGTCCTGTTGGCTGATAAGCCAATAGGACGTCTTTAGCTCCCACATCTCCCAGAATTTCAGCTTCAGCAATAGTAGCACATTTAAATTGATTTATACCCGCCTTCCTTAAAGCAATACAGACATCTGTCGATTTATTTGTTTTGACATGTGGGCGAATCCGGCTACAATCGCCCCCTACCATCTCAATAGCTTTTTGAATATTATCGACAACCCGCTCTTCATAAACCAAGAGTGCGGGAGAGTCTACTTCAGAAACATCATTTAATTCATACCAATGCTTAATCATATTGTTTCATGTAATTCAAACAAAGCTTCTATTTCTACAGGAATATTATCCGGAAGTGATCCAAATCCAACCGCACTACGCGTTCCGATTCCATTCTCAGTTCCCCAAACAGCAGCAAACAATTCACTGCAACCATTAATAATAGCTGGATGTGCTTCAAAATCAGAAGTACAATTGACCATTCCCAACACCTTGATTACACGTTTTATACGATTAAGGCTACCTAGATTAGTTTTTATAGTAGAAAGCATTGTTAATCCAACCTGTCTTGCGGCAAGTTTACCTTCCTCAGGATTAAGGCTTGCACCTATTCTACCGATAATTAATGATGCATCATCTTGTACAGGCCCATGACCAGATAAATAGAGATATTTACCATCAATTACAAAAGGTTTATAAACACCCTTAGGTGCAGGTGCCGGAGGTAATGTTAAACCTAATTTTTCAAATTGTTCGTCTGCATTATAATTCATAATATGTTATATATTTTATGTTATTCAAATAATTATTTAAGGTAATTAAATTTTAAGTAATGATCATATCCAACGCTAGGACAGCAAGTAAACCGACAACAGATACAATAGCTTCCATGATTGACCATGATAGAAGCGTATCCTTTACACTCAACCCAAAGTATTCTTTAAATAGCCAAAAACCAGCATCGTTAACATGTGAAAACATCAAACTGCCTGCTCCAATTGCGAGAACCATCAAACTTGGATGAATATGCCCACCTGTAGCTAATGGCAATAACACACCAGCCGCTGTTAACGCAGCCACTGTTGCAGAACCGATACATCCTCGTATTACAGCAGTTATCAACCACGCTAAAACCAATGGATGAATGGGTAAGGTCTGTAAATAATTAGCGAGTGCCAAACTGACCCCACTATCTTCCATTACTTGTTTGAATACACCTGAGCCTGCAATAATAAATAAAATCATTGCTATATCTCTCACAGCTCCATCAAAGATCTCCATAATTGACTTGATACTTCGTCCCTGTTTTATGCCCAAGCTATATCCTGCAAATAAAATAGCCAGTAACATAACGAGGGTTGGATTTGAAATAAATTTCATCCAAGACAATAATTTTTCATTATCCGTATCAATTACATAAGGAAGAACTGTACCTATAATCAATAAAAAAACTGGAAATAGCGAGGCTAAAAAACTAATCCATGCACTGGGCACACGATAATCACTACCTACTTCAGTACCAACTGGTTTAAAAAACAGCTCGTGCTTTGGTCTTATATTTCGTAGTGTCATTCCAAAAATAGGACCTCCTATAATTATTGCAGGAGTTGCAATTAGCAGCCCGTAAATCAATGTTACTCCCATATCGGCATGAAATAATGCCACTAGTGCCACAGGAGAAGGATGCGGGGGTATGAATCCATGTGTCACTGATAATGCAGCGAGCATAGGAAGACCTATATATACGGCAGGAAGTTTATAGCGATAGGATATTGAAAATATCAGTGGCACTAACAGGACAAATCCTACTCCATAAAAAAGAGGGATTCCGACTATAAAACCAGTTAGCATCAAACCCCATTGGATATACTTCTCTCCCATTAATTGCACCATGACTGCCGCTATACGCTCGGCGGCTCCACTATCTGCAACAATTTTCCCAAGCATAGCACCTAGTACCAAAATTAACATGAGGCTTCCCATTACTGAGCCAATACCTTTTTCAATAGCGAGAATAAGACTATCCAAAGGCATGCCCAGCAAAATTCCAGAAATAACAGAAACTATTAAAAAAGATAGAAAAGCATTTATTTTTGCCTGTGTAATAAGAACAATTAGCAAAAACAAGCTTAATACAATGACGGTCAAGATCATTAGAGCAAGTTTAGGTCTATCCCAAAAGCATATTTGCTTCAGAATATTGGTTCAATAAATCATTTTTTTCAATAATGAAGTTAGTGAACTAAACTCATAACTCCTAAAAAATATAAAAATAAAATCCTATCAAACCTCTCCCCCAGTACAATAATGAAAAACTATATCAATCGTAATTTATTAGAAGAAACAATTGATTTATTATATGTTGATGATTATTTTTATATCATAAAATTTATGACAAAAAGAACAATAGCTATTTTAAAACTCATACTAAGAAAGAAAAATAAGTATCCGATAAAATTGAACGGCAAATATTAGTGATTGAAACGCTTATTTGCATACCCATCTACAATTGCACGAAGTTCATGACCTAGACTTGGATGTATATGAAAATAACCAGAAGGTTTACCTTTAACACGATAACTATTTAGTTTTTCATTCACACGCTTACTTCTAATATTATGTAAATTTCGATCAATGGCGGGATTTAAAACAACATAATTATCTTCAAAATTAAAAATATACACTTGATCTACCCTAAAATATAAAGCTATATTAATATGTAAAAAGTGACACTCTGCTAATACTATTTCCGGATTTTCATCACCAAAGATAAACGGAATATCCAGTCCGGAATCTAATAAACAGTAATCAAAACCATCACCGTAAACATAAATTACGATATTAAAATTAACATCTCCAATGGGTTCAACTTCCAGCTCTTCTGTAGAACTAATTAACTTCTCAACCCTTTTAATCAGTTCGTCATTTGGATTTTCCTCATACTTTGGCTCTTCATTTTCTTTTATTGGAAGCTTTCTAAAATCATCTAAACGAAACTGATCTCCAGCTTTACCATAACTTTTGTTATAGGCAAAAACCATCGCATTTTTAAAAATAGACTGAAAACCTTTTATAAAATGTAAAACAATAACACCAGCAATTAATACAGTCACTCCAGACAATATCACATAAACAGTATCTACCAAACCCCACTTATCCTCACTAGTAAAATCATTATAGCCAGGTCTAAATAAAAGAAAATATACACCAAATACACTAACCATAGGCAAATAGGGTAACAATTTCACCAAAGCATAATCAACATTTTCCTTTTGTAGATATTCAAAAAAGAATATGGGAGAAACAAAAAATGTCGTTACAAGAGTTAATGAACTTATTACAAGCAAAGAGTAAAGAATATAAGTCCCATTTATAGAAGCTTTATCTAAAGCATTTACAATTATGAGTTTATGATATTGAAGAAAAACAACACTGATAGCTACAACGAGTATACATATCAAAATGTACAGTACTATAGATCTTAGTCCAAGATTATTTTGAAATAACTTTCGCATAAGCTTTGATTTTATTGGTTATATAAATTTATTAATTTTTTATTTAAAAATCAAATATTAAACATGAACACAGCAATCTTACATGATAGTCAAAAAAAACAAAATAAAAATTAACTACTTAAGACATCTTTGTTATCTGTAGTTTTAAAAAAAGTGGTGCTTAATGATACAGGCAGCAAACCCTAATAAATTATCAATGTAAATAGTATATTCAATTCGTAATGGAAGTATTTAAGAATCTGCTACTAAATGTTAAAAGCTCAAAAAATCTATTTTTAAATGCATGAGAATATCTCTACATTCTAAATAGGTTAATATAACCTACTGTAAAAACAATAAATAAAAACAATGACTTTAGAGATTAGCCATAAATCAAATGCATAAAAAAGGTCAGAAGTAAAACTTCTGACCGACAACGAAGCTCCAATAATAATTAAAATTATTTTCCTTCAAATATTGTTTTAATTTCTTAAATAAAAACTCTCTTTTAACATTGATAGCAACAATCTTTCCATCAGACCAATGAAATAATTCTGAGGAATTCATTTGATACCGTATAGCTTTGACACCTCATTATTCCATTTTATCAAATCCGACACTTCAGACGAAGTTAAAAGCGATTTATTCTAAAACTCTTCCCTTACAATTAAAGCCAAGTCAGCTAAAGCACTTTTTTAAAAGTAACATAGTGTAAACTAAATTCTCAACTTTTCCACTAATAAACCTATAACAAATAAGAATAAGAAATCATAACCATAGGTAATACCCAATAACAAATCACCATTTCTATCAAAATTTTGTGTTCACGACATTTGTATCAGTCAAAAACACA
Source organism: Sphingobacterium anhuiense (assembly GCF_042686355.1). Lineage (NCBI taxonomy): Bacteria > Pseudomonadati > Bacteroidota > Sphingobacteriia > Sphingobacteriales > Sphingobacteriaceae > Sphingobacterium > Sphingobacterium anhuiense. The sequence continues at coordinate 270,246 of NZ_JBHUPE010000004.1, read as the reverse complement.
AATCAAAACAGGACTAGTAACGAAAGGATAGAGATGGAAATTAAGGACAAAATAGTAGTTATAAGGAATAATCGTATCCGACAAATTATATTTGTAACGATAGCTATCACTTGCTGTATACCAGCACTCATCTCACCTCCTATAGCGCTCCTATTAGGGATAGTTATTGCCCAAACAGTTGGGCATCCCTATCTCCATCTTAATCAAAAAGCAACGCATATTTTATTACAGGCTTCCGTTGTTGGCTTAGGATTTGGTATGCAAATAGACAAAGCGTTAGAAACAGGAAAAACAAGTTTTCTATTAACGTTGACCTTCCTCTCATTCACATTAATTTTTGGTTATCTCCTTGGTAAACTTTTGAAAATAGAAAATAAAACATCTTTCCTAATAGCTGTCGGCACAGCTATTTGTGGAGGAAGCGCAATAGCGGCTATTTCCCCTGTTATCAGAGTACAAGAAAAACAACTTTCTATTGCATTAGGGACTATATTCACCCTTAATGCTGCAGCACTGTTTATATTTCCTGCAGTTGGAAATGCGCTTGATCTTTCGCAACTTCAATTCGGAATATGGAGTGCTATCGCTATTCATGACACCAGCTCGGTAGTTGGCGCTGCCAATAAATATGGTCCTGAAGCATTAGCAATAGCAACAACAGCTAAATTAGGTAGAGCATTATGGATCATACCTGTTGCTTTTTTAGCAGCTTATTTGTTTAAAACCAATGGTCCAAAAGTAAAAATTCCGTGGTTTATAGGACTTTTTGTAGTAGCCATGTTGGCAAATAGCTATATACCAAGTATCCATAACTATCAGCATATCTTCACTTCTTTTGCAAAAACAGGTTTAACACTAACACTTTTCGTAATAGGTTGTGGACTAAGCCGTAAACTCATTATCGAAATGGGGATAAAACCGTTACTTCAAGGAATAATACTTTGGGTCATCATTTCCCTGCTTTCTTTAGGGGCTGTACTTTACTTTTTTTAATTTTTTCCATCATAAATGAAGGGAATAGTAAATCTAAATTTCTTAAAAAGGAACGCAGAAGATTATGCACGGTATAAGCATTGTTCAACTCTTTTTCATTTGTCGAAACAGCCTAAACCGATTCTTATCGATTATGCTTTTACCTGCCATTCCATTATTCAGTCAGTCCCTTATACTGCTCAAAATCTCCATATATACACACCGATACTGTACAAATTATTACGTATTATTTCCGCGACATTTAGAAGATAAATAATTGCAAATTTCTATAAATACCATCTTGAGTTTAATAAAACTTTTACATGAGAATAATCCTCAAAACAATTTAAAAATAACATATTAAATTAAAACTATTTACATATCAATATGTTATATATTAAGGATAGCAATTATCATTAATTTAAAGCTATACCAAATCAGTCAACAAAGAAAAACATCAATATTTAATTTTAAAGCTATGAGCAACACTGATTTAGATTCTGTACAAATGCCAGATGGTTATCTTGAAAAAGTATACCTTTCCGCGCTAGAAATTGCACGAAGAGAAGGATTCATAGAAGGTGAACGACACTTAAGAGAAGCCTTAACGCAATTTCCGGAATACATCGATCAAGTATTAAGGAGACTAAAACAGACTTGTTCCCTATAAACTGGAGATAAACTTTTAAAGAATTTAATTCCTAGTTGTAAACAGTAAAATTCATTCACTATGCGCGCTATATGGACGGGAGCTATAGGATTTGGGCTTGTTAATATTCCAATTAAATTATATAGTGCTACTGAAAGTAGTAATCTAGATCTGGATATGCTCGATCGTAAAGACCAAGCTAATATTAAATTTAAAAGAGTAAACGAAAAAACCGGAAAAGAAGTGGTTTGGGAAAATATTGTAAAAGGATATTTTCTTAAAGATCATTATGTCATCTTGGAAGATGCCGACTTTGAAGAAGCGAGTCCAGAAAAAACAAAGATTATTGGCTTACATGCTTTTGTACAACTCAACGAAGTAGATAGTATTTATTTTGACACTCCTTATTATTTAGAACCGCAGAAAGGTGGGGAAAAAGCTTATCAATTACTTACAAAAGCACTTGAAAAAAGTAAAACTGCTGGACTTGGATCATTCGTCATGCGCAATGTTGAACACCTTGCCATAGTCAGACCCTACAAGGGTACATTATTGCTTAATAAAATCCGATACGAACAAGAAATTAGGGCTATCTCTGATTTGAAGTTACCAACTACAATCAAAATTCAGAAGAATGAGATGGATATGGCACTTCAACTCATAAAGCAACATAGCAAACCATTTGACATTAGTAAATACAAAAATGAATATACTGAAGATCTGCTAAAAATAATCAAACAAAAAGATAAAGGAAAAAGAGCAACAATCAGAAAAATTAGTATAGACAATACGAAAGCCAGCGACCTACTCGCTAAGCTGAAAGCAAGTCTCGCATAAATGACCGTATTTTACAAAAAGAAATTTTGAATAAAAAATGTAGGCTATCTTAACAATAAGAAACGTCTTATCAATAAATCATAATTTCAGCAACATTCCAAATAATCTATAAAAGACAATTTCTAGAATTAAGTAAAAAAGACTTATCTTACATTTGTTTATTGTTTGTGCATCAACAGGCCATAATTTTGGATTAAAGATCAAGCATCAAACATTTCAAATAGATATTTTTAGGATTTACCCCAATTGATTTATTAAGCATGATACATCTTGAATCCAGTTTCCACGAGATTACAGATACCATAGGCGGTACGCACGACATCTTTAAAACTCTTTACTTCCCCACAGAGAAAAAAGCCAAAGCAACAATACTCATATTGCACGGTATGCAGGAACATAGTGGACGTTATGATGATTTCGCAAGATTTCTCGCAACAAACGGTTTTGTAGTAATGACCTATGATCATCTTGGACATGGCCGCTCCGTTAAAAATAAAGATGCATTAGGATTTATACAACGTGAAAATCCGGGAGTCCGATTAGTAGATGATGGTATTGAGATGGCAAGACTAATTTCAAAACAGTATCCCGATCTACCACATTTTATTATAGGACATTCTATGGGTTCTTTTATTACCCGTTGTGTTTTACAAGAAATTGGTGATCTATTCCACGGCGCCGTACTCATCGGTACAGGCACAATGGATAAAGCCGCAGTTGTGGGAGAAAGACTACTCGCTTTATTGAACAAAATGTTTCCTAAAACCCGATCGAGTTTTATCAATCATTCATTTGGAGCATTTAATAATAAAAAATTTAAAGACGAGCCCAACCAAAAAAACAGCAACTGGTTGAGTTTAGCAAAAGAAAACCGAGACCATTTTTTAGCTGATACACTATGTGGAATTCCATTTTCGAACAACGCTTTTTATGCGACCGCATATGTTGCCAATCGTGGTTCCGGTCCAAACTGGACGGATGGTATTCCAAATCAACTTCCATTTCTCTTAGAAAGCGGTGAAGAAGATCCTATAGGTAATTTTGGAAAAGGTGTTATTAAGACCGCTGAAGACCTTATGGACCATGGTAATCAGGATGTAAAATACCACCTGCATCCCATGATGCGTCATGAACTTCTCAATGAATCGATCAAAGAAAAGGTATATATCGAAATCTTACAATGGCTTGAAAGTAAATTGCCTATTGAATCGATCTCTGTGACTGAGCATCCTTAAGTCTCAAAAAAGAAAGATCGCTGTATATTGTATATATAGCGATCCTTATTTGATTAGAGCTTTACTTATTTTTGATTTCTCACAAATGCTGTGAATTTATCTTTGTAATCCAAGAAAGTAAACTCTCCTATCAAGGTTGCATAATTCCGTTTATCTATACAATTCGGATACAGCTTTTGTGCTGCAGATAGCTTTCCCTGATCCCAACTTAATTCTTTGAGAATTCTTTTAATCGAAGCAACAGGGAAAGCGACCTTTCCGCTTACAGTTCCAAGTACTTTAAGTTTGTCGTCATCAAATCCATTCTGCCGCATTGCTTTAATCAGATCATTCAGCTCAACCTCAGTCATTCTCTCCAGATAATCACGATCGACAGGCTGATTTTTTATAAAATCCATCAATTTATTTTTACTATCTCCAAAAGCCAGTTGATCAGTTATTGTTATGTAGTTTCTTTTTTCCGGACAATTAGGATAGGCCATTTTTGCAAAAGCAATCTTACCCTCATCCCAAGAAAACTTCTTAAGAATCTCTTTGATTTGATTCACTGAAAATGCAACCTGAGGAGCAGTCATACCAGCTATTTTCAATTTATCATTATCGAATCCAGCTTGATCTATCGTTTTCAAAAAAGCATTAAACTCTGCATTCGTCATTTGTTCTCCATAATAATCATCACGGCCAGATCCTGGATCAAACTCTCCCTCCATGATTTGCTTAGGTCTACCGTAAACAAATACCTGTGCTGTTCGCGAGTCAGGCATATCCTCTTCAGCAGGAAACAAAGCATACAAAGTCAAACTACGGGTTCTGTTACTTCTGGAGGTATTAGCCAAATAAGTCAAATCCAAAAAAGAACCTTCTTCATTAACCATTGAAATACCCCTTTTTAAAAGTGTCGATTTTTCTCTTCCGACAAAATCAATCTGAATATCGTAGCTATGGTCTTTCATACGCTCCACTCTGATTTGTTTCGTGGGCAGTTCGTTATATTGAATCCCATTGATATATAAATAGAAGGCTTCCCGATCCGAAAATACAGTTACATTTCCTCCTCGACTACTACGATTTTGACCATGAACAAGGCAAAAGCAAAGCAAAAAAACAGCAATTAAATAAGATTTCTTTAACATAAAAAAGGATTGATTGTGTCTATGTTCGACAGGCATAAATATAAAAGGATTAACGCAATTAACAATATATTTTAACAGAGATGATTGATTGGCATTCTTATTAAAAATGCTTTATTTAAACATTTCACTCACTAGATCTACAAATAAATTAAATAACTAAATTTCCCCATTAATGAGATAGAGTGGAATTTAATCTTTATATTCATTTAGAGATAAAAAATATATCATTATAAACCAATCTAAAATTCTATTAATATATGATACGAATAGTTAAAATTATCTTGTTAATTATTTTTTGTCAGTTAACTGCGCAAGCACAAGAAGTGACCATTTATGGCAATATTTATGGAAAAAATCCTATTCCGAAATATATTTATCGGTTATATGAAGGTAGCAAATTAGATCAGCAGCAAATTGTCAATAAGCATTTTAGCTTTAAACTAAAAAAAGAAATAACGAAAGATATTTCGGGTTCAGAAACTTTTATCGTTTCTGATTCGATTTATAAAGATTTTAATGCATTAAATATAGCTTTTAGCAATGGGGACATTAATCCCAATAGAGATTTAATCTCCGTAATTATTGATCGTAAAAATATAAACTGCAGTATCGATAATGACACAAAAATTGTATATGTTAAAAATTCGATTTTAAATGAGGAGATGCAAAAAATCGTAGCAATAAATAGGGAATTTGGCGATCCGCTATTACAAACTGATAATAGCCGTCAAGAAGAATGGGATCGTAACAAACTAGCGCAATATTTAGTTATTTTGAATAATTATCCTCAATCATTGGTATCCTATGAGATGTTATTATCTATGATAGCTAACCCCTCGTTTTACTATGTAAATTCGGGGCATGTATACAAAAATCGAGAACAAATTTTAAACACGGTTTTACGCATCGATACTGCAACTATTGGAAGTAAAAAAGCAACTTTACTCTATAATGCCTATGACAACATGATTTTAACCTATAGTGATAAGAAAAACGCTCTATTTCCTTTAATCACATTAACATCGCAAAATAATAAGGTTGAAAGTCTAAAAGAAGTTAGTGGTAATTCAAACTATCTAGTTATTGATTTTTGGCACACTGCATGTGGCCCTTGTAGACAGCAACATCCCGAATTCTCAAGAATATCAAAAGCATATGCAGATCAAAGTCAATTAAAGTTTATAAGCATATCGATGGACAGTAAAATGCAGGATTGGAGATTATATTTACAAAACCACAATTTTAACTTTATCAATTATTGGTTAGATTCAAAGCAATACCCGGCTTTCCAAGTTGAAGCCGGCATAGTGTCATACCCTCGTTATATTCTAGTCGATATGAGAACCAATCGGATTGTGAATGGTCATATCAAAATAGAACATCTAACAACAGTATTAGAAAATCTACTTAAAGAAAACTCATAAACATTTCAAAATACTAATCAGTTATAGTCAAGAGCTATTAAAAAAATGCTTCCATGTTTTTTGTAATTTCATTTTTAATGAAATAAAACACTTTGTTTCATTATATTTGACATAAAGTAATAAAAATCATTTATCATGAAACACTTTATATTGATGAGCGATGTGATTGGAAGCGGTCAAAAAAATCAAGCATTGTTGATGCAAAACTTTAAAGAAACAGTAAGCAAAATCAATCATGATTATGAAAACAGTCTATTATCTCCGCTTACCATCACACTTGGCGATGAATTTCAGGGACTAACAAAGGATTTAGAAACAGCATTAAATATCATTATCGCACTAGAAGAAGAAATTATCATACAAGGGTTTGATTTTCAATTACGCTACGTGCTTATTTACGGTGATATTGAAACCAACATTAATAAGAGAATTGCCTATGAAATGTTAGGTGAAGGATTACGCGATGCACGATACAAACTCAACAGTATGAAGACCAATTCTCAAAGATTTTACATACAGATCGGAGATATTAATTTAGACTCTCTTCTAAACAATACATTTCTTATCTTCGAAAATATCATTGACAAATGGAATCCCGAGAAAGATTATAATTTAATCTCTGCATTTATTAAATTTAATGATTATAAGATTGTTGCTGAAAAAATAAATAAAACAAGATCTCAGATTTGGAAACGTGAGAAAACTTTAAATATTTCATCTTATGAAGCAACTAAAACAATTTTAAAATCAATAAGTAAACTGCCCCATGCACTTCGTTTATAAAATAATAATCATTCTTTTTTCAGAAGTCCTTCTTAGTCTTCTATTTTGGCTTTTCACGCCTAAATCGGTCAACAACAAAAAGTTTGATCCTAAATCTACAGTAAAAGGTATTTTGGAACGTTTATTTATGACTTATAGTTTATGTCAAGGTTTTCCACATGTGCTCACACTCTTTGGCGCTTTAAAATTAGGAACAAGACTTAAACGCGCGGATAAAGAAGACACTCCTGAAAACATCAAAAAAGAAGCGGCTTATAATGACTATTATCTGATCGGAAATTTAATTTCCGTAGCCCTAAGCATATTCTATTATACATTATTTAAGTAAAATGGATCATTGCACTGCCATCCAAATCTAAAGAAAAAAATTAGACAGTTGTCAGAGAACTTCCTTTGCTAACATGATGATAGGCATTTATATAAGCTTTTGGTGATTGCCCAACCACACTTTTAAAAGCCCGGTTAAAATTTGTCAAGCTATTAAATCCCACTTGATATGCAACGCCAGATATACGGTCCTTATGTTTTCCTGTCAATAAGCTTTTGCAGGCATCATTAATTCTGATCTCATTAAGAAAGGTAACAAAAGTATTTCCGGTATGTTTTTTAAAATAACGGCAGAAAGCCTGAGGTGTCATATGTGCCTCATTTGCAACATCCTCTAAAGTAATCTGACTATTAAAGTTTTGCATGATATAATTGATAATAGCATCAAACCGAACTCCTTCATTCGCATTAAGATCAGACGAATACACATCGTTGCTTAATGGTAATAAATGAGGTGACATTTCTTTCAATTGGTTCAATAAGACAAGTAACTGTAACAGTACATCCACACCACTAGCATTATGAAGTCGGAGCATTAGATTTGCAATATCGACTGTATACCTGCCTGGTATCTGAAAACCTTGCTTATTCTGATTTAAAAACGAACGTAACACATACATCTCTGGCAATTGGAATAAACCCGATAATATCCCCGAAAGATTAAAATATAATGAACATGCTTTAATTTTTAACCGATCTTTCATTTTAAAATACTCCGGATTAGATTTAAATACATGTGGGACATTTGCTCCAATAAGAAAAATATCTCCTGAACGAAAACTATGCATATTATTTCCAACTAGCAAAGTTCCTTCACCCTGTTCTACCCAAGTAATTTCATATTCATTATGATGATGCATATGCTGATAAAAATGTGGCAATTCAACCCTTTCCGATAGCATACTCTTACCATCAGGTATAAGCAAAGTAAATGGAAGTACTTTCATATTAATTGATCTTATTGGTGGTTTAGTTGGTGATTAAATTCCCTATTTACAATCACACGTTGCACATTTTTACTCTTTATAATTTCTATCGACTTATAGCGCCACTAAACTAAAGAATAAAAAAATGTATTGACAACGCTAAAAATAGCACTAAAAAATATGCGACATGTTTAATATATACCGTTGTTAAATAATGAACATATTTTCATCCATTAAAAACCACAATTCCGCTTTCATAAATAGAAATCAGAATTTAAGCAATCTTTCCCATATATCCATTATTAAATCTGATACGATACTCGCTCGGACTACATTTGAATCTTTTTTTAAAGGCAGTAGCAAAATATTGAGAACTAGTAAAACCACAGGAATAACAAAGGTTGGTGACGTGCTCCTCCTCTTGATCAATCAGCATTTTTGCTGCGGCCTCCAATCTGATATTAATTAAATAATTAACAGGAGTCATATTTGTTAAATGCTTACAATACTTTGAGAGACTCGTTTTTCCAAGTCCACAGTGTTCTGCCATATCTTCAAGTGTCCATGATTTTTCAAAATCGGTACGCAAATGGTTTAAAAAGATTTCAACAGTTCTTAGATTGTGTGTTAACGATTGGTCAAACTCAATATCTCCCTTTTTAAAGAGACTTAAGATCTCCAGCAATAAGCTGTTGATTAAAATATTAAGCCTAGATTGCGGAATTTCTATTTCCGCATGATCCAGACACTTCCCTATCTCGATAAAACATTCTTGTATTTTCTTATCCGATTGCCAAACCCTGACATCATTCTCACGTAAGATCTTGGTCAGATATTCTAAATCTTCTTTTGAAAGAATGATCCAGTCAGGCCACTTCCATTCTTGATGAGGTTGCCTCACACCAACATCAATAATAATCCAGTATTGCTTACCTATCGTTACGATCGGATTACCGACCTTATGTAATTGCCACGGTTTAGTTATGGTTAAGCTACCGGGGTGAAGATGAACAGTCTCACTTTCAGTAGAAAAATATAAACTACCAGACTCCATAAACGAAAATTCTATTCCTTCATTCCGATGCCAGTCCAACCCCCAGTTCTGATCAGTTTTAGCATCCCAATAACCCATACTATAAATTCCCGGCAAAATAGCATCCGGTAATTCCTGTCCTGGATAATCAAATCGACTAAGACCTTTCATCTGCACGGCCCCGTTCTCCGAAGCATGAATTAACGGTTCACAACGATCAGGCTGATAGTAATCATAAAAATTCTTTATTTGCATTTTTCTCATAAATTAATCCAATTGGCATCGATCTTCTAAATTTAATCATCATTTGACTATCATTCCAAAAATGCGACGATAATATTACACATCGACACGTAAAAACAATTTAAGGAATACGAATAAGGGGTGTCTATTATTTTTAATAGACACCCCTTATTAAAGATTTATGAATAAAAATAAACTAACCCAATCCAATCAATTTTCTATTGTAAGCTTCATCACTCCCTGTTGAAGCAAAATCGTCAAAAGCCTTATCTGTTACGTGAATGATGTGATCGGCAATAAATTTAGCACCTTCTATTGCACCATCCTCAGGATGTTTCAGTGCACATTCCCACTCCATCACAGCCCATCCTTTATAATCATAAGCTGCCAGTTTACTGAATATCGACTTAAAATCTACCTGTCCATCACCAAGCGACCGGAAACGGCCTGCGCGGTCTATCCAATTGGAATATCCGCCGTATACACCCTGCTTACCTGTTGGATTAAACTCGGCATCTTTGACATGAAACATCTTAATACGCTCATGATAATGATCGATATAAGACAGGTAATCCATTGCTTGTAAAACAAAATGCGAAGGATCATACAATAAACAGGCCCTCGCATGGTTATTTACCTTTTCAAGAAAACGCTCATAACTTACCCCATCATGTAAATCTTCTCCAGGATGGATTTCATAACAAAGATCAATCCCGTAATCCTCGTAAACATTTAAGATTGGAAGCCAACGCTTTGCCAATTCATTAAAACCGGTTTCAACTAATCCATTAGGACGCTGAGGCCAAGGATAAACCGTATGCCATAAAAGAGCACCACTGAAGGTCGCAACGGCATCTAAACCCATATGCTGAGAAGCTTTAGCAGCATATTTCACCTGCTCTACTGCCCATTCTGTTCTTGCCTTAGGATTTTTATGATACTTTTCGGGAGCAAAACCATCAAACTGATCATCATATACCGGATGTACTGCAACCAATTGTCCTTGAAGATGTGTACTCAACTCTGTTACTTCGAGTCCATAGCTATTGACAATCCCTTTTATCTCTTGTGCATAATCCTTGCTTTCAGCAGCAAGTTGCAGGTCAAAATAAGACGTTGCCCAAGTTGGTATCTGCACGCCTTTAAATCCAATCTTTTGCGCCCACTGACAAATGGATTCTAAATTATCAAATGGAGGATTTTCTCCCAAAAATTGCGCTAAAAATATACCAGGTCCTTTAAGTGTTTGCATTTTCTAATTATTTATTTCAAAAACAGTCCATTTTTCATTACTATCACCACTTTTAATAACCGTATCAATAAAAGCCATTCCTCTGATACCCTCATCGACTGAAGGAAAATCTAATAAACCTGAAGGATTCTCACCATCCAATCGCGCCGATAAAGTCAACGAGAAACTACGATACAAATTTGCGAACGCTTCAAGATATCCCTCCGGATGTCCGGCAGGTGTTCTGCAATTAAATTTCGCAATATCAGAAAGAAAACCATTTGTTCCTGCCCGATACGTTTGGGTGGGTTCTGTATGCCATTTTACAAGTAAAGTGTTGGGCTCCATCTGAGCCCATTCAATTCCGCCTTTTTCACCATATATACGAATCTTTAATGCATTTTCTTCACCTGCAGCGACCTGAGAAGCCATAAGTACACCAGCGGCACCATTGTCAAATTTCAACAAAACATTTCCATCATCTTCCAATCTTCGTCCCTCTACCATCGTATTCAGATCTGCACAAAGATGTGATATTTTCAAACCAGAAATATACTCCGCTAAATGTGCTGCATGGGTACCGATATCACCCATAGCTCCACTTTTCCCTGATTTTGTCGGGTCAGTTCGCCAAGCGGCACCTGCATTACCTTCACGTTCGGTGAGCGTACTTAGCCATCCTTGCGGATATTCCACATATATTTTACGGATTTTACCAAAAGCATTATCTTCAACCATCTGCTTAGCCTGCTTTACCATAGGGTATCCAGAATAAGTATGTGTCAACATCAGAAGCAAGCCTGTTTCTTCTACCTTCTTTTTCAACTGTAGAGCTTCGTCTAGACTAAAAGTTATCGGTTTTTCAATAACGACATGGAAGCCATTATCCAATGCCAACATAGCAGGGGCGAAATGCGCAAAATTAGGTGTCACGATTGTCACAAAATCCATACGTTCATCAGCAGGTAATTGCCGCTCCTTCTCAATCATTTCTTCAAAATTGAGATAAGTTCGGTTTTCAGGAAGAAATAACGCTTTTCCGCTCTCCTTAGCTATTTCAGGATTAATACTTAAAGCTCCACAAACGACCTCCACTAATCCGTCCATATGAGCCGCAATTCGATGTATCGCACCGATGAAAGCATCCTTGCCTCCACCGACCATTCCCATTCGTAGTTTTCTATTCATTTTATTGGTTTAATATTTTTTGATGTATTGATAATATTTCTACTTTTAATTTTCAACAGATACTATTTTACCCCAGGTTTATTTTCATTTCTGAAAGACAATTTTTCACAGCCTCTACAAAGTAAATGATGGTTTTGATTGATTAAACAAACTAATAAAAATAAAGATACCGCTAAACAGCATGTAATTAATTCATTATATTAATAGAAAACAGGCAAATATTAACCTAAATAAATTTCAACAAATAAGTTACAAACCTAAAGATGGGCTTTAAGTAAGTTTGAACGCATTATTGCAACACGATCTCACAAGAATGTTCATATAACATTAGTTTGGGGTAATATTGAGTCAGATTCTCCAGTTTCATCTGATTAAATTTGATTAAACCAGTGATTTATAAAAGTCACCAATTATAAACAAGCAAACCAATTGCGTATCACACGCAAGTACTAACAACTCGTAAATATGTATCGAAGACCTATTTATTCTATGCTCGTGATCTTCGCTTGTATATATATGATACAGGCATGCCATAGACCGTCATCAAATCAGATGAGTGAAGAACCTATACCTGACAGTATCAGCTATAATTTTCATGTCAGACCTATTCTTTCCGATAAATGCTTTGCCTGTCATGGTCCCGATGCAAATAAACGCGATGCAGATTTACGCCTCGATATACCTGAAGAAGCCTATAAAGCATTAAAGAGTAATGCCGCAGCGCACGGTATTGTACCATTTGAACCAAAAAATTCTGAAGTATTTTTGAGAATCTCATCAAAAGACACATCTTATATAATGCCACCCATAGCTACAAACCTCACTTTAACCGCAACAGAAATCGCTATTATTGAGAAGTGGATCAAACAAGGTGCTAAATATGAAAAACATTGGGCCTTCACAGCACCCAAAAAGCCTGCGGTTCCCAAAGTAAAAAACACAACATGGGTAAAAAATGAAATCGATTATTTTGTACTTGATAAACTGGAACATAAAAAAATAGCACCAAATCCCGAAGCCGACAAAGAACGATTACTTAGAAGAGTTAGTTTGGATATTACGGGGCTACCTCCATCACTGCAGATGATGGATAAATTTATGGCAGACAACAGTCCCAATGCCTACGAAAAGGTAATAGAAACCCTACTGGCAAGCCCTGCTTATGGAGAACGAATGGCTTTACACTGGATGGATGTTTCCAGATATGCAGATTCGCACGGTTACCAAGACGACAATTACCGTAGCCAGTGGCCATGGAGAGACTGGGTTATTCACGCTTTTAACAACAATACTCCTTATAATAAATTTATCAGCTGGCAACTCGCGGGCGACCTGATGCCTCAATCCTCTAAAGAACAGCTTTTAGCAACAGCTTTTAACCGAAACCATAAAATAACAGAAGAAGGTGGTGTAATCGATGAAGAATACCGTGTAGAGTATGTAAAAGATCGAACAAATACACTTGGAAAAGCAATCTTAGGAATCACCTTAGAGTGTGCACAGTGTCATGATCATAAATATGATCCCTTCTCACAAAAAGAATATTTTCAAATGACCGCTTTCTTCAATAATGTCAAAGAAGTGGGACTCGAATCAACGGTTGGTGGGCCGGAGACATTCGCTAAAAAACCATTCATGGAAATCAGTAATGCTGATGTCCAAGACATCCTAAAGTTTGTCAACAAACAAGATACCAATAAGTTGATCGTATCTGTGATGGGTGATCAAGACACCCTCCGTAAAACCTACGTACTCAACAGAGGTGTGTATGATGCCCACGGAGAAGTCGTACAGGCAAGCACCCCTAAGTCAGTATTGGGATTTAGTGAAAAATACCCTAAAAACAGACTTGGTTTAACACAATGGTTATTTGATAAACAAAATCCATTGACCTCCCGTGTATTTGTTAATCAGGTATGGCAGGAATATTTTGGAAGAGGCCTGGTCAAAACATCAGGAGATTTTGGAATGCAGGGAGAATTACCTTCACATCCAGAATTATTAGATTGGCTAGCAGTTGATTTTATGAATAACGGTTGGAACATTAAGCGGCTGGTTAAGCAGATCGTCCTCTCAGCAACATATAGACAATCTGCGGTTATAGATCCTGATAAATTTAGCATTGACCCGGACAATATATTTCTCGCTCGCGCTCCCCGTTACCGTATTCCGGCAGAACATGTCCGTGATGTCGTCTTATCTAGTAGCGGATTATTGGTTCCAACCATCGGTGGTCCAAGTGTCAAACCCTATCAACCGGCAGGGTTATGGGAAGCAGCCACATCAGGTCGTGGATTATTAGCCTCATACCGACAAGACCACCAGGCGAGTTTATACAGAAGAGGTTTATATACATTCATAAAAAGAACGGTACCACCTCCGGTGATGGCCATTTTCGATGCCAGTAATAGAGATCAGTGTGAAGTTAAGCGGCTTAATACCAACACTCCTCTTCAAGCACTTGCGATGTTGAATGATCCAACCGTACTTGAAGCTTCTCGAGTACTGGCCGCTCGCTTACTACAAGACAAAGGAACTCCGGAGACCAAAATAATAACCGCATTTCGTCGCATAGTCTGCCGTAAACCCAAGGAACAAGAAATAAAACGATTAACAACTTATTATGCCGACCAGTTAAATGCATTCAAACAAAAAGCAAATGCTGATAAAGTCTTGGCCGTCGGAGAGTTTCCTATAGATCAGAAAGTCAATAAGACACAACTTGCTGCGTTAATGGGCGTAATTACCATTATATACAATTTAGAAGAAACCATTACAAAATCCTAAATTATGGACAAAAATATTTTAGAACATGGTCTTAATTTCAATAGACGTCGATTCCTTTCAAAGCTAAGTTTAGGCTTAGGCAGTGTAGCATTAGGGTCTTTGCTCATTCCCGATCTATTTGAAGGAGGCTTTGAGCAAGCAGGACTTCCCTCGGGTATTCCAGATTTTGCTCCTAAAGCAAAGCGTGTAATTTATCTCTTTCAGAATGGGGCTCCATCACAACTCGAATCTTTCGATTATAAACCCAAACTCAGAGAAATGATGGGCCAAGAGCTTCCTGAATCCATACGGGGAGCACAAAGGCTTACAGGTATGACTGCCAATCAGGCGTCCTTTCCGTTAGTAGGTTCTTATTATGATTTCAAGCAATATGGGGAATCGCGTGCATGGATCAGCGATTTATTCCCACATACAGCAAAAGTCGTTGATGATATTTGCATCATTAAATCTATGTTCACAGAAGCGATCAATCATGATCCCGCACTGACATTTTTTCAAAGTGGTGCACAACAAGGAAACAGACCCAGTATGGGTGCTTGGCTTAGTTATGGTCTAGGAAGTGAAAATAAAAACCTCCCGGCGTACACCGTATTATTATCAAGGGGAAAGGGTAATGGTCAGGGTGTTTACTCCAAATTATGGAGCAACGGTTTTCTAGACTCGACCCATCAGGGCGTACAGTTCAGCAGTGGTGAAGATCCGGTACTTTATCTAAAAGACCCTGATGGCTTAAATCGCTTCGAACGTAGAAAAATGCTTGATCAATTAGCCGAAATGAATGATCTCTCCTATCAGGAATTTGGTGATCCAGAGATCAATGCCAAAGTACAGCAATATGAAATGGCCTATCGTATGCAAACTGCAGTTCCAGAAGTCACCGATCTTTCTAAAGAACCCGATGATATCATCAAACTGTATGGCGCAGACTGCCTTAATCCCGGTACTTTTGCGGCCAATTGCCTACTTGCCAGAAAACTTAGTGAAAACGGAGTTCGTTTTGTTCAACTTTATCATCAAGGATGGGATCAACATGGTAACTTACCCACAGAAATGGCAGGTCAGGCAAAAGATGTAGACCAAGCATCGGCAGCATTAATTACAGATCTCAAACAAAGAGGTCTATTGGATGAAACACTCGTCATCTGGGGAGGAGAATTTGGACGGACCAATTACAGTCAAGGCGCCATGACCAAAGATAATTATGGCCGTGATCACCATCCCCGTTGCTTCAGTATATGGATGGCAGGTGGTGGAGTCAAACCGGGAATCGTATACGGTGAATCCGATGAACTAGGATATAATATCATCAAAGATCCTGTTCATGTGCATGACTTTCATGCCACAATCCTACATCAGCTCGGATTAAACCATGAAAAACTCACCTATAAACATCTAGGCAGACGTTATAGATTAACCGATGTAGCAGGAAAAGTAATCAATGACATTTTAGTATAACCTTATTTTTTATGGAAAGAAGATCATTTATCAAAAATACAGCAACCTTATCTGCAAGTTTCTTCATTATGAAGGACCTCATGGCCAAACCAAAAGGTCCAATATACGGACATCATAACATGCGCTACACACTTGATAACAAATGGGGACAATTAAATCCGCTCAAAAACCCAGTAAATGACTGCCATGAAATGGTCCAAGATAAAAAAGGACGTATTATACTATTAACCAATGAAACTAAAAATAATATATTAATTTATAACGAATCGGGTAAATTATTAAACTCCTGGGGCCATGATTTTCCAGGTGCACATGGATTGACCATCGCCAATGAAGGCAAACAAGAATCGCTATTTATTACAGATACCGATAGACATCAGGTTTTTAAAACCACATTAGATGGCAAGATATTAAAAACCATCGATTGTCCGATGGAAACCGGGTTATATCAAAAAAAGGAAGAATTTGTACCGACTGAAGTCGCTGTTGCAGACAATGGCGATTTCTATATTGCCGATGGTTATGGCTTGCAATATGTCTTTCATTATAATGCTGACGGGAAGCTACAGGGCTACTTTGGAGGAAGAGGAAAAGAAGTAAAACATTTGGACAATGCTCATGGGGTTTGCGTAGATAAAAGAAGTGGAAATCCGACCTTACTGGCTACTGACCGTACACGCAACTGCTTTAAACGTTTTGATATGAACGGCAATCTCCTAGAAGTCATCGCATTGCCAGGAGCATGTGTCTGTCGACCAGTCATAAAAAATGAAAATCTTTATGCTGCTGTTTTAAGATCTCCTGATCTCAATAAAGCAGACAGTGGTTTCGTCACGATTCTAGACAAAAACAATAAGGTAATATCCAATATTGGAGGTACCGTCCCAGTATATAGCAATGGCACCTTACAGCCCATGGCCCAAGAATTACAAATATTACATAACCCACATGATGTTTGCATCGATGACGACGAAAATATCTACGTAGCACAATGGGCATCAGGAAAAGTATATCCCTATAAATTTACACGAGTCTAATTTTTATATGAAAATTACCTTCAAAGGATTTACAGAACATGCACTATTTGCGCTAAATATTTTTATCATCTTTTTATTAATATTTGGAAAACAGATCTCGGTACCACTATGGCTTCAATCATTTGGAAGAATGCATCCCATGCTACTACATTTTCCAATTGTGCTATTGCTATTGGCGATGCTACTTGAAATTTTTCGTTACAATAAATCCTATGCAACATTAACCCTATATCACAAATTTACATCGGGACTACTGCTAAGTGGTATTTTCTTGGCAACAGTAACGGTCATTATGGGTTTATTACTATCACAAGAAGATGGTTACAGCGGAAGTACTTTACAGTGGCACAAATGGACCGGCGTAAGTCTTGTCTTTATATCTTCTTTCATTTATTGGATACGGGAAAAATCATGGTACAATTCTCCACTTTCAAAGATGTTTGCCGTGCTCACCATTATTTCACTTCTTCTTACGGGGCATTATGGAGCCATATTGACCCATGGCGAAAATTTCGTGCTCGCTCCTGTCACACCCGCCCCAGAAAAAGTCTCAATAGAGCAAGCGATGATCTATCAAGACGTGATTCTACCTATTTTTACAGCCAAATGCGCCAGTTGCCACAATATGGAAAAAGCAAAAGGAAGCTTAAACCTCACTGACGCAGCATCTATGCTAAAAGGTGGCAAAAATGGAAAACTATTTGTTCCCGGCAATCCCCAAATCAGTTTATTATTGCAACGTCTGCATCTTCCAATTGAAGATGAAAAACGAATGCCCCCAAAAGGAAAGCCCGAGCTTACTGCCACAGAAATAGCTATACTTACCCTCTGGATAAAAGGAAATGCGCAATTGGATAAAAAAGTAATCGATTTACCTCAGCAAGATTCTTTACGCATACTGGCTTCTACAACTTTAGGCCCATCACCTTCAATGGCACAACAATATGATTTTGCAGCGGCATCAGAGGCAACGGTCAAAAAACTAAATAATGATTATCGGGTTATTTCCATCCTCGATAAAGGCTCCCCCGCTTTGTCTGTTAATATCTATAACAAAACGATTTACAAACCAGAAGCGCTAAAAGAATTGACAGAAATAAAAAGACAGATTGTATCTCTCAACTTAAATGGATTACCTGTGCAAGACGAAGACCTAAAAACGATCAGCACATTTGAAAATTTACGCAAACTGAATCTCAACTTCACAGCTATTAAAGGCGACGGACTGAAGCATTTACTTCCATTAAAACAGTTAAATACCCTATCACTATCTGGTACAGCAGTAAATTTCAATACCGTGAAGCAACTTGTTGCTATGAAAAACCTAAAAGAGCTATCATTATGGCGAACTGATATAAAGGAAAATGAAATTGGCCAATTGAAACAATTAGGAAAAGGAATTCGCATTATTACAGGCTTTAAAGACGACGGAAAGAGTCCCATAAAGCTAAACCAGCCACATTTAAGTACAACCGTTTCTATTTTCAAAAATAGAATACCATTACAGATTAAACATCCCATCAACGGTGTAGAGATCAGGTATACAACCGATGGAACTGAACCCGATAGTTTAAAGTCACCTCTTTACGACAAAGAAATTGAAATTAAAGAGTCCGTTACATTAAAAACTAAAGCATATAAAACCGGATGGTATGGTAGTGATGTCTTGACTTTTAACTTTTATCAAAGTCGCTACAGCCCCGACAGCATTGCATTTATAGTAGCGCCAAGTGAAAAATATAAAGGTGACGGACCGAAGACATTGACAGATTTACAACTCGGCAGCTTTGACATCCAGAATGGCAAATGGATCGGTTACAATGAAAACATGGCATTAATGCTATTTTTCAAAAAACAGCTACCCCTCAAATCTATATCGGTCAACATGATGAAAAAAATCCCGACACATATCCTTCCCCCACAGGAACTTGAAGTATGGGGTGGTACTAACGAAAAAAACATGCGCTTATTGCAACGTGTAAAAAATCCAATGCCCCAAAAAGATGAAGCAGATGCATTTATCAAGATGGAAGTAAAATTTAAATCGCAACCAATCTCCTGCATCAAAATTGTAGGTAAAAACTTCAAAAAACTACCAGAATGGCACGCCGGAAAAGGACAACCAGCTTGGATATTTATGGATGAAATACTTTTAAACTAATCAATTTAACCTAACTATATGCATCAAATTCAAACATCTAAACTATTTTGGGCAAGTTGTCTCGCTCTTTTAGTCACTTCGCTTTCTTTCGGTATCCGTGCGGGTATGATGGATCAACTCGGCATTGATTTTCAATTAAATGCGACACAGTTGGGAACCATCACAGCTACAGCTTTTTGGGGATTTCCACTTGCCATCGTTATCGGTGGTTTTATTGTTGACATCATCGGGATGAAACGCCTTCTGGTGATGGCTTTCCTTTTTCATTTAGCAGGTATTCTATTGACCATCTTTGCACAAGGCTATTGGAGTCTTTTCTTCTCCACATTATTAATTGGCATTGCAAATGGTACGGTTGAAGCCGCTTGTAATCCATTAGTGGCCGCACTATATCCGCAAGAAAAGACAACAAGACTCAACTATTTCCATCTCTGGTTTCCAGGAGGTGTTGTGATAGGTACTTTATTGGTCACGCTATTTGTCCATCTGGGCATCGGATGGCAGTTCCAAGTTGGGATAATGTTAATTCCAACAGTTATTTATGGCTATATTTTTTCAAAGCTTGATTTCCCCGTTACAGAACGGGTATCCTCAGGATATTCCACTACAGACATGTACAAAGCAGTAGGCTCTCCTTTATTTTTATTCCTGTTTCTATGTATGTTTATGACTGCTATTACAGAACTATTTACCGGTCAATGGATTAGTTTACTGCTTAAAAATGTAACCGACAACGCCATTTTATTACTTACGATTACCACTGGAATTATGGTAATAGGCCGCGCGTTCGCAAAACCAATTGTTCAAAAACTTGCACCCCAAGGTGTGCTCCTTTTTTCAGCAATCTTTGCAGCAGCAGGTCTATATATGCTTGGTAGCTTTACAGGTAACGCTGTTTTCTTTGCAGCAATTATTTTTGGTATCGGTGTGTGTTACTTCTGGCCAACTATGATCGGTTTTGTTGCCGAAAATATTCCACAATCTGGAGCTTTGGGTTTAAATCTTATCGGTGGAGCTGGCATGTTTGCCGTTTCCATCTATACGATGATCATGGGCAGCTATTATGACGGATTAATAATCAAGCATCTTCCCGTTGGCTCCAATCTCGATCTGTATAGTTCAGCAACAGAAGGAACGGCAGAAGCTTTGGCATACACAACAGCTAAAAACCTAGCTGGCCCCGAAGTATTACAGATCACGTTAATACTTCCTATCCTATTGATCTTTGCTTTTGGAGGATTATACCTTTACATGAAAAACAAGAAAGAAGTGGTACCTATAGCAGTGTAGTGAATTAAAAAGTTGAAGAAAACGAAAAGACTATAGCTATCAATAGTCCTTACATTTTACCAATTTAAAGCTAAGATATAGCTGATCATCGTTTCATATAAAACGTCATATACTTAAAAAACCAATTCATAGTTGACCATACATGACCGTATTTAATGTACAACATTTCCGGTCGTTTTATCTTGTTTTACGTTTATTTTATTTATATATTTGAGTTAAACCGAACGGCATAACAAACTGGTTTCTACAGTACTATTTGTTCCTCGTTTATACAATTAAACCTAATTATAAAACCATAATGAAGCATCTAAAAAGCATTATATGTTTAATTACAATAGGCATATTGCTATCAAATGTATCTCCATCTGCTGGTCAAAGCAAAAAGAAAACAGTCAAAAAACCTCTAGTTGTATTTGTAACGGGTGACCACGAATACAGTGGCGAAGAAACCCTGCCTATGATAGCAGCCGAACTGGAAAAAAACTATGGCATGCGAACTTTGGTGCTAAAAGCAAGTCCTGACTATAATTCAGAAGAAAATATCCCGGGACTAGAAGCACTAAAAGATGCCGATCTTGCTATTTTCTACCTTCGTTGGAGACGATTACCTGCCGATCAAGTTAAACATATCGATGATTATTTAAAATCCGGAAAGCCGGTTATTGGCTTCAGAACCAGCACACATGCTTTTAATTATCCCAGTGGACATCCCTTGGAAAAATGGAATGCTTTTGGTGAATTTGCTTTAGGAGGTCCTCCGGGATGGGGAAAAGGTGGTCATACCCATTACGGTCATAATTCCAGTACCGATGTATCCATTATTCCCGCACAAAGTAAAAATCCGATCTTAACAGGAGTAGATCCAAACTTTCATGTACGCTCCTGGTTGTATCATGTAGTACCCGATTATCCTTCAAAAGGATCAACTTGGTTATTAATGGGGAAAGCTGTAGATCCAGATAAAAAAGCAGTTGAAAACCCTGTGGCTTGGACCTGGCAAACCGCCGCCGGAGGAAAAGTTTTCACCACGACACTCGGTCATCCCGATGATTTTATTGTAGCAAGTTTTCAACGGTTACTGATTAATGCCATACATTGGACGTTAGGAAAACCTGTGCCAAAAAAATGGGCAGGAAAAATAAATATCAATGTTCCGTACAGACAATAAGAGCATCAATACACACGATATATTTTATCCGAAACATTATATACCCTATGGAATTATCAATACATAACTGGATGCGATCCGAAACAATAGAAACAACAATTCGCAGAGCCTCCAGTTTAGGCTATACTAAAATTGAAATTGCTGGCAGTCCAGAACATTATGACACGAAAGAGGTCAGAAAACTTTTAAAACAATATGGATTATCCTGCTGGGGCTCTGTCACATTGATGTTAGGAGATCGAAATTTACTGGCTAAAGATGAAGCTCAGCGCTCCAAATCCATACAATATGTCAAAGATGTGGCGCGCATGGTTAAGGAACTCGATGGTCACATGATCTCTGTGGTGCCCGGTACGGTGGGTAAAATCATACCCGATGGCAGACCCGAAGAAGAATGGCAATGGGCCGTTGACTCGCTACAAGACGTATATCAATACACACAGTCATCAGGCATATTGATCGGTATTGAACCAATCAATAGATTTGAAACCTATTTCGTTAACAGAGGTGATCAAGCATTAGCACTTGCTGCGGCCGTAGGTCCCGATTGCGGTGTGTGCCTTGACACCTTTCATATGAACATCGAAGAAGATGATCTCTATGAAGCAATCAAACGAGCCAAAGGAAAACTTGTTGGTTTCCATGTTGCCGACAACAATAGGATGGCTCCGGGAATGGGCACGCTGAATTGGAGTAAAATACTTGAAACACTCGATCAGATTGGTTATAACGAAGTGCTGTCTGTAGAATTTTGTTCAGCTTTGGACCGCACTCCTGCAAACCCTTACCCCAATTCTATTGATGAGCATCCCGAAAACCTCTCTCCGGAACAAAAGAAATTTCTTGAAGACCATGGCAGTGCGTCAGTTTCAGAAGAGTTTTATACAATGCTCACTCAGAAATCATTCGAGACTTTGTCCAAACTTATTAAGTAGCTGTCATAAAAAATGTTTTAGGCTACAACATCCGAACAGGAGTCAAAGATATAAAATGAGTTTTTCGCAACACCAGCAACAATGCAATTGAATAACTCATCGAACTTGATATCACAGACTAAGGAGTAACCAATATTAAATTTTGGTAAATAGCATTATTTACCCTATTAGAAATAGTAACAATGAAGATAACAAACGTAGAAGCATTCTGGCTTCGATGTCCCATACCAAAAGAAAAACAGCATTTTTCAGATTACGGTCTGCTAACCAATTTCGACATGACACTCGTGGTCGTTACCACTGAAGATGGTCTTCAAGGTTTCGGAGAGGCCAAAGCAGCTGTCGGATCATCTGGAGTGTGCGCATCCATAGTAAGTTGTATTGAAAATGAATTAAAACCCATTTTAATTGGTAAAAATGCAAAAAATATAAACCGTCTTTGGGAGGAGATGTACAACGGCACACGCGATCATTATGCACTTACGAGAGGTCGAAGATTCCCCATCCTTGGTCGAAGAGGATTGACTGTAGCCGCAATGAGCGGTATCGACACCGCTCTGTGGGATTTAAAAGGTAAAGCGTTGGGAGTACCTGTTATGGACCTTCTTGGCGGAGCCTGTCGCGAACAAATGCCTGCGTATGCCAGTGGTGGCTGGGCTCCCGTTGATCACATAGGCGAGCAGCTCAATAGTTATGTCGCTAAAGGATTTAATGCCGTAAAAATGCGTGTCGGTATCATGGATCAAACTGTTCAAAACAGTATTGACCGTGTCAAAGCCGCAAGAAAAGCACTCGGTCCTCACATTAAGCTCATGACAGATGCACACGGTACCTTTAGCGTACCTGAAGCAAAACAGTTTTGTCGAGGAGTAGAAGATTGTAATTTGTACTGGTTTGAAGAACCCATTAATCCTGACAATAGACACGGTACAGCAGAAGTCCGCGCTTCCACTGCAATTCCCATAGCTGCAGGAGAAAGTGAATTTACAAGCTTTGACATCCGCGATTTACTTGAAGTCAGAGCGCTAGATGTTTTACAGCCCGATGCAGCGATTATTGGCGGTATTTCCGAAACCATGCGCGTAGGACACCTTGCAAGTGTTTATCAATTAGAACTTGCTCCGCACTGTTGGGGTTCTGCTTTCTCATTTATGGCAGGGCTCCATGTCGCATTTGCATCCCAAGCCGCAACAATCATTGAGTTTTCACTTGGAGGCAATCCTATGATGTATGATCTGGTCCAAGAGCAGATTACAGTTACTGATGGCGTCATCGCGGCACCAGTAGCACCAGGGCTGGGACTAACACCCAACTGGAATTTTATTCATGAGTTTAAACAGAAAATCTAACTAACAAAATAAATCAATAGATATGGCACGGGCAATCAAAATCAACCACGTTACACTTATCGTAGATAATCTTGAAAAGGCAGCAGCATTTTATCAAAACGAACTGGGTCTGGAACCCCTTGCTGCCTTTAGATTTGATTACCCTGTGATGTTTTTTAAATTTAATGATGAGCAACAGCTTCATCTCTCGGAATGGGAAGATACGCCTTCATTTCGCGGACATATTTGCGTTCAAGTAGATGATTTTAACAAGATTTTTTTTCGTATGAAAGAACTCCAGCTGATCGATATTACACCCTGGGGGAAAGTAAGAAAATTACCAGATGGTGCCATGCAGCTTTTTCTACGTGACCCAGCAGGCAATCTCGTCGAAATATCATCCGCACCGGGCAGTGAAATTGATCCACTTATTCTAGAAGACGATCTCTATGAGGAAGATATCTATATTTCCAATAGAAATGATTTCAGGGGATACAAATCTGATGAAGCTACCTTATATCATAAATAAACGCCAATAAAGAGTACTGCAGAATCCCATCATATGACAATCAAAAAAAACGTTTTATTACTGGAAACTATAGCTGAAGAAGCCTTAGTCATGCTGCAAGATCAAGTTAATGTACTGACAGGCTACGACAGTATTTCATTGCAGAAAGCAATTGACAAATACACCATAAACGCCATCATTACCCGTGGAAAGGGTCAGATCAACAAGGCACTATTGGATGCTTGTCCCGCCCTACAGGCGGTCGCCCGATGTGGCGTAGGACTTGATAATATTGATGTACATGAAGCAACTGCTCGCAATATCAGCATCATACATGCTCCTGCATCCAATGCTTCAACAATTGCAGAACATACACTAGCCCTCATGCTTATGCTCACACGCAACCTGTACGAGTCCATTCAGCAAGTAAAAAATAACAACTGGAACTGGCGTAACCAATATAACGGAGATGAGCTCCATGGAAAGACCCTTGGTATTATCGGTCTGGGCAATATAGGTCAACGTGTGGCTAAACTAGCTGATGCATTTGGTATGAACGTCATATATTCAAGCCGATCTACCAAAGATGTTCCTTATCGACAGGTTACACAAACAGAACTCCTGCAACAGGCCGATATTGTCAGTCTCCATCTCCCCTATACTACTGTTATCGGAACCTTATTGGGTGCGCAGGAGCTCAATCTGATGAAAACTACGGCTTTACTCATTAACACAGCCCGAGGAGCATTGATCGATCATGAAGCACTTGTAAAGGCACTAAATACAAACAGCCTTGCAGGTTTTGCTGCCGATGTATTACCAGAAGAACCTCCAAAGCATCCGAACGCACTTGTCGATCATCGACATACACTCATTACTCCGCACTCCGGTAGCCTTACTGCTACGACCTATAGACACATGTGCGTCTATACCATCAGCAATGTACTGGCGCTTTTACGGGACGAAAAACCAGAAAGTAGAAGTGTCTATAATTTGAGTGCCCTACAGAGGCAAGCTTAAGGGTATCGGCGATATAAAAAAGGTTAAGTAGTATAACACTACTTAACCCTTAGTATCAAATAAGTTTGTAACATTACTTTTCTAATGGAAACTCCTGCAACAATTCCGCTGGAGCATAAAACCCCTTTTTGCTTTCTGAAGCTGCCCTGACTGCTTTTACTTTTTCTTTAGAAACTGCAGGTGCTTTGTTCCCAAAGGAATTGCGCACATATGTTAATACTGCGGCCACTTCCTCATCACTGAGCATTCCTTCAAAGGGTGTCATCGGTACCTGACCCGGAAATTTTGTTCCATTGACTTCCATTGGCCCATGTAAACCTTTAAGTACTACTTTAATTAAACGATCTTGGCTACCTGTCACCCATTTCGTTCCATGAAGAGGTGGAAAACCAGACATCGGTAAACCATTGCCATCAGCTTGATGACAGGTGATACAAAATCCTTCTTTTGCAAAAAGTGCCTTACCTTTAATATACTGATCACGTTCCATGCCGGTAAGAGACGTTTTGACTTTATCTGGACTATCCTTCAATTCCTCCCTCCCTGTCAAATTAGCAACAGCCATTGTATAGGCAGGTTCGATCCAATCATCAACACCCTTTTTAGCTATTGCCAGCATGATCGGCATGCCTTTCTCCCTTGGCATCCAAGATGCGGCAGTAAGCACCTCAAGACGTACACGGCCGTGCGGATCAGATGCGGCCTGCATCAGCAACTTTTCCTGATCTTTTACCTGATGCCCCGTATAGCGCAATACCCTTACTGCTGCAGCCCGAGCATGATAATCATCCGATTTCAACACCTTACTCAATAACTCTTGATCAACCTGATTCAAACCCCAGCTTACCCATAATGCTTCAACCAGCTGATGCGCATATTTCGGATTACTTTTATCCAATTTCGCTACCCAGTTTTTTAATTGTGGCAGTACTTCTGAGGATTTCCGCCCCCGGAGTTCAGCACGGGTACGATAACGGGTACGGTATTCCGGTAATTTCAGATTATCAAGCAATTGAGAAATAGATGCTCCAGCAATTTGAGCCGGTTTTAAAAGTGGTCTTGACGGGTAAGTGATCCGATAAATACGTCCGTGTACATGATCGCGCAACGGATCACGGGCATTATGCTGCATATGCCCGATTAAGATATTGTGCCAATCCGCAATATATAAAGACCCATCCGGAGCAAATTCCAGATCAACAGGCCTAAAATTTTTATCTGAACTCTGCAATAAGTCCTGTCGATGTGTACTTTTGTAACCCGTCCCATCATCATTCAACCGGTGTTCTTTCGTTCCTAAAAAGCCGATGGTATTGTTGATCAAGAAATCACCTTGTAGAGAATCGGGGAAATGGCGGCTTGAAACAAACTCAAGACCAGAAGTGGGACGCACCCGATGTTCATCCTGTACCAGATTTCGGGATTTGGTCGTTGCTACACCATATTTAGGTTTTATAGTCACGGGCAGCATCCAGCTGACATCAGGTCCGGAGGTTTCAGCATAAAAATTTTGCCCCCATTCATCAAAAGCTATACCCCAGGGGTTGGGTACATTAGGCTGCGCCATCCGTTCCAAATAGCGACGTTGTGGACTATAACGGTAAAAACCACCATTCGTACCACGAACAGGCCCATAAGAAGTTTCTATATTAGAATGTAAAAATACTCCTTCTCCCATAATGATTGCTCCCGAAGGATCGACCGTAAAGGCATGAATATTATGATGGGTATCGTGATCATCAAAACCACTCAATAAAATCTCTCTGACATCAGCCCGATCATCGCCATCCGTATCTTTTAAAAGCATAAAATTAGTTCCTTGAGACAGATAAACACCGTCAGCCGTAATTTCGAAGCCTACAGGAAGATGTAGTCCATCCGCAAAAACGGTCTGCTTATCTGCTTTACCATCCTGATCAGTATCTTCGAGTATAATCAACTTGTCATTGGGTTTCGAGTCTCCTGGTTTATAGTGAGGGTAACTAGGCATTGTAGCAACCCATAAACGACCTTTATTATCAAACGTAATTTGACAAGGATTAGCCAAATCTGGAAATTCCTTTTCTGAAGCAAAAAGATCAATCTTAAAACCTGGGGCAACTTTCAGGGTTGCTAAAGCATCATCACCGTACAGATAAGCCAAATTGCCATTCTTTCCAGGATCATAGTTTGTTTTTACTTCAGGTACAGGGGTTGTCTTTTTATCCGCTGCCGCCACATCCATTTTCTTTCCATGCGCAGCCAGCCAGATTGCCGTATCTCTGATCGCAGTCATTTCTCGGATTTTCTTAATTTCAGCAGGGTAATTATCAGGCCCAAATGGATCATATCTTCTACCATAAGCATGTACCCCATTCGGAATTTTAATATCGTTATGCCACATCCAATTTTTTTCAAGAACAGCATGACGTACAAGATCACGGTTATCTTCATTTTTAACATCAGCCTTCCCAAAAATTAGGTCTGCCAACAAAGGCGCAAAACGCGCATAGCCAGCATCTGTAAGCTGCGATCCATCTATTGTTAGGGGCTCTTTTGTCCAGAAATACCAGCGCTCTGTAGGGTTATACACATCGACAAAGTGTACGTTATTCTTCGCTGCGATCTCTTTCATTGCAGCAGCATATAAAGACAAATTCCGATTCTCTTGCTTCCCGTCAGGGAGATCATACTGCTTAGAGAGGTTTTCAAAAGCAATCGGAGAAACTAATGCCAGTTTCACCGGAGATGTACCGTTATACTGTTGTTTAATCGTATGTTTAATAAAAGCATCCAGCTCCGACTTATAATTTTCCAAACCCTCAGCGCCTTCAAACGATTCGTTATAGCCGAAGAAAGCGATGATGATATCAGCTTTTAAACGAGCCAGCCATTGATCCTCAGTCTCAAAAAAACCTTCACTTCCTGAGGGTTGAGCAAGATCCGTTTGAAAATTTTCTGCTCCAGGAAAAGCCCAAGGCGATTTCCGGCTCGCATGAGGCCTAAAACCAGGCATGTTGCCCCCATCGCACATGTTTCTGATATAGAGGTTTGAATCTGGATAACGTAACTGAAGCTCTGTTTCAAAATGCCCATAATTCATCATCCGAGATCCCAAATTATTGCCAATAAGAACAATATGCGCTCCTTTTTTTAAAGGTAAGGTTGGTTGCTTTGATCGTACTAGAAAAAGAATAACGCCAACTGCCACGGCAGCCACGATAATAAAAAGAACCCACGTTCTTTTCGTTACAATTTTCATCATTTTGTCATTTAGGTTATCGCTCAATCTTGATTAAGCTTGGTTGCGTCTACGTTGCAATATAACAAATTATCAAGCAATTACATTTTTAAAACAATGCTATTTTATAAAAAACCCTTTTCAAAAAAACCTCCGAATAATATAAAAACACACGCTTAGGAGTACTACAAGCCGAAAAACACAGAAAATGTAACAAATAATTTCTTTGTATCATTATTGAAACATAAAGATATAGCGGGATAAAAATAAAAGAGACTATCATCCCAAATATTCTTTTTTTTCATAGAAAGCGTATCACTCAATAACCAAAATAGAACCAGGTTCTGCATTCCACAATGTTCTTTTTATGATTTTGACTGACGACAATACAGAAAAGGCATTGCCACACTGTAATCTTGAGAAATCATTTTGCGTCATGGCGATAAAACAATGCGCTATGGCAGATTGACTTCCCATCCCTTCCAACTCTTATAGCAGTATGGCTGCTTGTATTCACGCTGTAGCTTAATCATTTTGCGCCACGGCGATAAAACAATGCGCTATGGCAGATTGATTCCGTACAACCGCCATCCCATATTTCTGTAAAGCGGAATACATTTGCACTTCGGATAGTTCATATTGCGCTACGGTTTATTGACAACACGTGAAGGCTGAAAGCTATCTCTACGTAACATGCCTTAAAAGAAACATGATTTTATTATTAAGAAATAATAATTAGGTAACATGTAAAACGGCAGTACTATTTAGTCGCCCGTCAAAACCAAAAGAATTTCTGGCAGACAGCCTATCCAGCTAGGGGAAGTCTAATTTTTAGTTGAATCTGTTCGAAATCATCTCGTGGGTCTTATTTTTCCTACTGTCGTAATGAAAAACCCATAGAATTCCTTTGCATTGCGGTACGGTGAAATAAAATAAGTATAGGGATTTGTGCGTAAACCATACCGCGACAAGATAAACCACAAGCGCGTCCGCTCCATGTTACGTAGAAAATTGAGTAAATCTTAGTCTACAACCAAAGAAACTATTTCGTGAATTTTATTTGGAAAAAACACAATTATGAAGATCAACCTATCGAGCACCAACGATCTTTCTAAAATTGTTTTTAACAAGAAAGGCTGTCTCATTTTATGATGAGACAGCCTTACCATTCTTGACTCCAAGTAAATAATACTACCTATTCTCCTTACGCTGAATGAGCAACGAAGTATTTTCAAGCCATGGTGCTGAAAACTGTACGGCAACATCACCTTGCCCCGGATTCAATTGAATGTAAGCAATCATTTTGCCATGATACAAGCGTTGCTTATTATCGGTATAGTCTGTCATATCGCTGTTATTTCCAGCCTCCAGTCCCAAAAGCCTAGCGGCACCCACGATCCTACAGGTAACCTCATCATCTGCCAGCACAACAGGTTTGTTGTTTTTGTCTACCACTTGCAGTTCCACTTGGATCACCTCGCCTGCTGTTGCCGAGACGGAAGAGTCTGAAATGATCGCTAAGGCATGAGAACGTCCGGATGTTTCTAGAACTTGACGTACCAGCTCCTTTTTTTCTTTGTCAAATCCAATAGCTTCCAATCTACCATCTGCATAAGGGATATCCCAATAAACAATACCCTGTTCATCATTATACGGTTTGATATCACCGACAACTTTACCGTTCAGTTCTAATCTTGCAAAAGCGGTATTCGTATAGCACACAACACGTATCAATTGACCTTCCCTATAGTTCCATATTGGCCAAGCATCCATTGATGGAGCTTCATTTTTCCGTTGCCCCCTTTCAGCTTCGAGATCCGACCACACATCAGTTTTGCCAACCTCACCTTTCATGGCATAAGTACCTAGATAGGCCATCGGTGTTTCTGACCATAATGCTTGTCGAAAATATCCCCTTGGTTTAATAAAACCTGCGAAATCCAACATCCCAGAATAAAAACCACGGGATGGCCAACGACCTGATTCACCGAGGTAATCGATTCCTGTCCAGAGAAACTGACCAAAAATATAATTATTGTCTCGGACAGCTTTCCACGCGGCCAGATCATGTCTATTTTCGCTACCAAATATTACTCGTTTCGGATAGCGAATATGATCTTCTTGATAACGACTCTCCGTGTAATTATATCCAGTGATATCCAGAGCATCCGGATATTCGGTTTCGTTGGACATGGCAACTCCTGCCAATCCGCCGGTAACAGGTCTGCTCCTATCATATTTCCGGACCACAGCGGCTAAACGCTTGGCGATATCACCCAAGCGCATTGCATCTGGAGCATCTTTTTTATATCCCCCAAAGATCGGCTGTGTAAAACCACTGCCTTGCTCCCCTGCAAGTATCGGATGTGAATAAGGATCATTGGGATAGTCAACTTCATTCCCGATACTCCAAGCAAAAATTGAAATATGATTCCGGTCTCTCTTTACTATATCTGCAAGATCACGCTCGCCCCATTCTTTAAAAAATTGATAGGACCCCTCAAATCCCGGTGTTCCAACATTCCAACCCGAAAGCCATTTACGCTTCGGATATTCCCATTCATCATACGCTTCATTCATCACCATAAGACCGAGTTCATCACAGAGATCATATAATGAGTTTGCTTGTGGATTATGACTGGTACGGATCGCATTGACACCTAATGACTTTAAGGTCATCAATCTACGTCTCCATACTTCAGGATAAACTTCAGCGCCCAATACACCAGCATCATGATGGATACACACGCCCTTTAATTTTGTCCACTTACCATTTAACGCAAAACCTTGATCAGGGTCGAACTTTAAGCTTCGGAAGCCCGTTTTTATTTCCGATCGATCAATCTCCTGACCATCTTGTAGCACTAAGGTTTTTAAAATATAACGATTTGGCTGTTCCAGACTCCATAGTTTTGGATTTTTAACTCCCATTTTCATTGGAATTGTCAGATGGCCATTTGCGGCTACAGTAATCTTCTTAGCATGCTTAGCCACCACATTCCCAGATGCATCGATCAACTGCTGGATGACCGCTACAGCGGTTGACCGGCTTGTTTCATTAGCAAGTGCGACTTCGACATTTAAAGTTCCTTGATTTCCATTAATTTCAGGATAAGCATATACCCCCCATTGTTCTAAATGAATAGGATTCGCTTTAACAAACCAAACGTCGCGATAGATCCCAGATCCGGTATACCATCTCGAATCAGCGCTGTGGCTATGATCCACTTTCACTGCAATGGTATTTTCCTGACCAAAGTTGACGAACGGTGAGATATCATAAGAAAAAGAAATATAGCCATTTGGGCGCTTACCAACTGATTTTCCATTGATAAATACCTCACTATGATTGTAAACACCCTCAAAATACAGGTATATTTTTTTTCCTTGATCTGCAATCGGTATCAGCAATTTCTTTTGATACCAGCCGATTCCTCCCGGCAGATAACCGGTAGCGCTTGCGAGATTTGGACTTAACGGATACTTCACACTCCAATCATGTGGAAGCTGCACCGATCGCCAATTTTGATTGGCTTGTGCATTTATCTTTGCACCATCCAGATCTCCCAGATGAAACAGCCAGTCTGTATTAATTTTTTCAGCGCTCCCAAATCCAGGCTGTGCAAATAAAGATCTTGATCCCAGCAGTAAAACTGGGATAATTAAGCGGATATGTTTTAATATTTTCTGCATTTTAAACCGAACTTCTTCAATAAAAATATGTTACTCTCCAACGATCAGAAACCCACCGTCTGCCTGAAGAGTCACTTTTACCAACTTATTTTTTTGCATAGGTATTTCCTTGTATTGTGCTGTTCTATCTTTATTATCGGTGTACAATTCCCACTTTTCTCCCGAAAGCATCGGTAAATGAATCGTTAACTCTTTTTCCTTTTTCTCTGCATTGATACCTGCGATGTACCAACGGTCAGCATGTCTTCGGGCTAATACCACATACTTTCCCGGATATCCATCTATCAAGACCGTTTCATCCCACGTCGTGGGTACTGCTTTCATAAAATCAATAACATGTTTAGGCATCTCCGTCAGATTGTTCGGTGTAATTCCAAAATTCTGAACCGGTGTCTGAAACAGAACGGCTGTAGCCAATTGAAATGTTTCAGTTGTCTTTCGGATCATCCCACCGTTGTTTTCACGATTATGCTTTTTATTGAGTAGAACGGGACCGAAATCCATTGATCCTACAGCATTCCGAATAAAGGGATGTAAACTCGCATTAAAAGCTTCATTATCATTCGCATGCTGCGTAAAGATCAAGTTCTCTGAAGCAAGTACAGCCTCGCTCCCCACAAAATTGGGGTACATACGTTCCCATCCCCTTGGCAGAGTACAGCCGTGAAAAATAACCGATAGACCATAATCATTCGCATCCGATAAAATATCTTCATAGAGTTTCATGGTCTCCTGTTTGTCACCACCAAAAAAGTCAACCTTGATACCTTTTATACCGACACTTTGCATCCAAGCCATCTCCTTTTTTCGAGCGACAGCTGTATTCATCCTATTTTTAGGTGTTTGTGGCGCATCATTCCAAAAACCGTTGGAATTGTACCATAAACAGATGCCGACACCTTTGTCTTTTCCATAGCCAATCAAGGCTTCAATTTTATCGCGTCCGATTTTGCTATCCCACCAATTATCGACCAAAACAAATTCATAGCCCATAACTGCAGAGAGATCTACAAATTTTTTCTGATCTTCAAAATTAATACTGCCATCCTGCCACTCCAGCCAGCTCCAAGTTGAACGTCCATAAGAATATTGTTTTGATGCCTTGTACACAGGCTCAACCACATCAAATGAGATGGTAGTCTCTACAATGGGTTTTAACGTACTACCAACAGTCAATGTGCGCCACGGTGAATTGCCCGGTAAAGCAATTGCAGGTTGCGCACTACCGATCCCGTTGTTTTCCCCGCTCTCCGGAAATGCGACCTTATATTGTCCGTCTTCGCTTCCTTCACTCAACTTAGATCCACAGTATAGTGCTCCTACTCCAGTTTCAGAAACGAGTACCCAGCCACGGTCACCAACACGGAATAATCCTGGAAAGGTATAACCGTATCCATACTTAGAAGGAACTCCCAATTGCGCATCCACCGTATACTCCTCTTCATAACTTGGTTTCGTTTTCATCCAACCAGACATGGGTGGTGCTTGAGGAGTCAAAAAGGTGGTCGTCAGATTCGGGAATTTAAATGCACTCAATTCCTCTTCAATATATAGATTGGCAGCTTCACCGACCTGTGGCACATGGTACCGAAAAGCAATATCATGATTACTCACCCGAAACACCACATGTAAAGCTTGTTTATCGCTATTTTCTAATTTACAGATCAGCTCATTTGCCTGGTAATGTACCTGTTTTCGCTTTATTTTATCCTCCTCATACCGCACATCAACTTGGTTAGTGATCTGATCAACTAGTTTCAAATTAGTCGATAGATCAACATGACGTCCTTTTAATCCGAGTGCAGATCTTTCAAGCATCACCTTTCCATCTAATTGGACATCATAATAAAGCTTGCCCTTTTCCAAAGAGATATTGACCACTAATCGTTTATCAGGTCCAGAAATAGTCAGATTTTGCGCAAAAACCAACAGTGAGCTCAAGCTAAGTACAGTGACGATAAGTAAACTTTTCATTATAGTGTAAGTTTTTTTTGTATAAAAAATTATAAAGAAAGCAAACCTTACTCGTGTGTAGGAATTACTTTTTTAATAGTTCCATCTGCTTTAAATTCCAGCTTATCCATACATACTTCCCGATTGTAACCTGCTGCATCGCCCATATGTATACCATTAGGATAATTAAATCGGTGATAGACGATATACCATTCATCGGTACCGGGTATTTGCAATACAGAATTGTGTCCTGTACCATAAATTCCTTGTGCAGGATCTTTCTCAAGAACAATATTATTCTCTGGGATATGGATCTCTCCCATTGGTGATGATGAAGTACCATAACGTACCCGATAGTTCTCACTTCGGGTATCATCCTCAGACCAGAAGAAATAATAAGTTCCATTTCGGTAAATGACATAAACACCCTCACGAAATGTACCATCAATCTTTAAGGTTTTCATTGTATGTTGTTTGATCGATACCATATCCTTTTTCAATTCCGCAACAGCGAGATAACCATTGCCCCAATACAAATAACTTTTACCAGATTTCGGATCGTTAAAAACTGCTGGATCAATTTCCTGTCCGCCTTTAATACCATCAGGTTTAAAATCGATCAAGGGTTTTCCAGAATCCTTAAATGGACCTGTAGGCAAATCAGCAACAGCAACGCCTATCTTTTGCGCGGCTGTGAAATAGTAATAATATTTATAATCTCCCTTGGCCTTTTTTTCCGTTATGGTTGGAGCCCACGCATTACGAGTTCCCCAAGGCACTTCTTTTTTCAAATCTAAAATAACGCCTTCATCTTTCCACGATTTCAGATCATCAGAAGAAAATGTCTTAAAGTAATAACCTCCCCAGCCATCAAATCCATCACTCGTCGGATAGATATAATACTTTTTCGTTTTATTGGAATACAGCACATCTGGATCTGCATAGAACCCATCCAATACCGGATTTTTTCGGTTTGGCACTGTGATGCCCTTTGGTGTACCCCAACGATCTGTCACTGTTTTAAATTCACTTCTTGACAATGGAATAATAGAACCGTGTCGGGGATGAAAATCCATGTTAACCTCATGATCAATCACCTTGAAACGATCCAAATCATCCGATTCACAGAACTGATACTTACCCTTCCCATACACATCATACATTAAAATGTATCGATCTGATTGATTAAGTTTAAACACACTCGAACCTTCAACAGCGTCAGTAGTCTGTTGTTTATAACCAGGCTGTTCGATCCATTTTCCAGAAGTAAGAGAATCGGTTAAAGCTAATCTAAGACCATTACCGTGTCCTTCAGTTTTGTAAAACATATAAAATAGTCCATTCTTATTGATGATATCGCCATCTATACAAGATTTCCCATTTTTAGGAACAAACAAGACCTTAGGTTCTGCTTCAAAATCAGTAAAGTCGCTATTAGCGTAAGCATAATAAATGATATCAGCACCATCGCCATGCTTCATCGACCAGTAAACCATATATTTATTAACAGCGGGGTCATATATGGTCTGTGGAGCCCAAACGCGCTTCAAATTTTCATGACCTTTAAATCGATCTTGAATATTAATTACGCGATGTTCCCAATGAATAAGATCATTCGATTTTAACAATATCAAAGCACGATTAGAGTCCCAACCTTTTGATGAGGTCATATCGGTCAGCACCATATAGAAAGACTGACCGTCCTCCCCCCGCAAAATATGCGGATCGCGTACGCCACCCGTTGTACTAATAAGCTTTGAATCCAAGATAGGCTGATTTTGGTTCAATGCGCGATAGGTATAACCATCGGTACTAACAGCAAAACAAACGGATTCATCTGCTACCGAATTGCCTTTAAAATAAGCAAATAGGTAACCGACAAAATCCTTTTCGGCAGGACCGAATTTATATTCCTGACCTCTGGCCTGACCGATCATATTAATGGCAAAAAAAGTAATTAAGATTGTGGCTAACGGCCATTTTCTTTTCTTCATGTAAAGTTTAAGTTATGAGGTTAATAGAATAAGGTTGAGCATGCTTTTTACGAATTTACAAATAGGATTGCATAAATTACTTGAGGACTATCTTTTGTACCGGAGTGTAAGTATACTCTTCCGACGAGGAAGACTTCACACCCACACGCGCAAAAATATAATCCTGATCTTTCAATCCTGAAGACAACTGAGCGGAAACACGTGTTTCCGTTCCTATCACGATGTTGTTAAGATCAATTTTAATCTCCTGATCAAAGACAACATGATCGGTCAACATAGATTTACGTAAGAAAACCTTTACTTGATCCAGATTGGAAGACTCAGCGGTCTTTCTGATGATAAAGTTTGCCGCTATTTGACCGTTTGTTGCCTGAAAACTTTCATTTCCCACAGAAAAATAAGGGGTAACGGGTACATCAAGAATGGTATTTCCATCCACATTTACGACAATTGTGTCGGTCGATTGCCGTAACCAGGGTGAATTTCCTTTTCGGACTAATTTATACTTACCTTTAAATAGGCTGGCAGAAAACTCACCTGCTTGATTAATATAGACCGGAATCAATGATTTTAAAGGATAACCGTCCTGCCATAACTCCAGTTCTGGACCGTTATTCCTTACACCGACAGGTTTGCCCTCAAAAACCACTTTTCCGGTTAACGAATCTTTAGGTGCTTCAAAATTATCATATTCACAACCAACTACTAAAAGACCTAGTGTAGCAGTTAGTACTGTTAAAAATTTTATTTTCATGACTCAGTAGATTATTGTAATGGATTTCTAACAATTTTTGGATTATTGTCCAGTACTCTTTGCTCAATAGAGGAATAATAATTTGCTAAACGGAAAAAACGAGCTTTGCGGAAACGACTAGGTTTGATGCGTGCATAGATAAATTTACCATGGTCCACATGTCCCGGACGTACCACACGATAACCATACAGACCGCGCACCACAGCATTCGGATCATTTTCAGATCCATTCCATACCGTATGCGCTAAACGCCATCTTTTCAAGTCGAAAAAGCGGTGATCTTCAAAAGCAAGTTCTACCCTACGTTCATTACGAATGACATCCATGGTTAATGTGGTGACACTGTTAGCTGGAAACCCAGCACGCTCACGTAAAGTATTGATATATTGAGTCGCTTCACCGATTTGTCCAAGTTCAAATGTTGCTTCAGCAGCATTGAGGTAGACTTCGCCAAGACGGAACCAAGGCCACCAATTAGCAGCAGATGTCCCTCTGGCACTAGCAGCAGGAGCATCACTCACAAATTTACGAATGTAAAATCCCGTATTACTCACATCCTGTGCATCATCCTTCGGCCCATCAAAACCAGTCCACAACCCACCTGCATTTGCTTCCCCAAGTTGATTTCCCAATTGTTGTCCCAATTCTGGAGCTGTTGTAAGCTGGTAAGTTCCGTTTTGCCATGTAGCAACACCTGCCTGTATGCTCACACCACTATTTCGGAAAGAACTTCCTGGATAAACCACAGTACCATATAGACGAGCATCCTTATTATTAAAAATATCATCAATACCAGTATAAGTAATGTAATTTCCATTCGCATCACGATCTTGAAGTGTACCTTTTCGTCCATCAAGGTAGTCGAAACTCTCGACCAAGCTGAGCGAAGGAGAAATGGTAGATGAGGACTCGTTATCTTCTGTCAGGCTCTTCACAATATTATCATAGGTAAAGCGATGGGTTTTAAGACCAACTGCAAAATCCTTTGCAAAAATCACTTCAGATCCTGTTTTTTTGTTCAGCATTTCATAGAAATTAGCACCCTTATCCGGATTTTCATTAAACAGACGATAAGGACCGCTCATCAACTCTTTTGAAGCTGCTAATGATTTACGATAATAATCATTGGCCATAGCTGCTGGGATTCCTACTTCACCGCCCGCTGTAACAATAGGTTCTGTCATCAAACCATTGTATTTAGCTAAGGATGCCGCATACAACATTGCTCTACTTTCCAAAGCAAGAACCGTATATTTATTGGCTCTTGTCTTACTCGTACTATTACCTGCGAGATCCTCTTTTATTGCTTCCATTTCCTGGAATATAAAATCGTAAATCTCATGCTCTTTAGCCCGAGGCACTTGAAGTGGCGTGGGATCACCGCTAAAATCATAGATAAGTTGCGTCGTCACCAAAGGAACTCCTCCCATACGTTTTACCATTTCAAAATAAACCAGTGCCCGAATAAATCGCAGTTCCGCCAAATATTGCTTCTTTGTTACTTCAGTTAACTTGGTACTTAATGTTTCTACGTTTTCTAATGAAAGGTTGATATCACGAATTAACCCATAATCCCAATAACGGCCGTAATCATCGCCAAATTGAAAATCATTACGCCAATTCTGATCACGGTGCCCGGACCACATGGCATCATCCAGTTCAGTCATACCACCCGTGTTAAAAACACCATGAAGAGTTGGTAAGCGATTATAATAATTTGCCAGTAGAGAAGTCAGCAATTTTGGATCGTTCCAAAGCTGATCATCTGTGATCATGCTTTTGGAATCCCGATCAAACCATTCGTCGTGTTTACACCCCCCAAATCCAAGGCATACAAACAGAGCCAAACATGTATATAGCTTTTTCATTCTTGATTTTCTTTAAAATGTAACATTAAACCCAACCATAAATACGCGCTGCTGCGGATATACTACGGCTGCCGCTGCTTCGATCTCTGGATCGATCTGAAATCTTTTCACGTTATCAAAAGAAAATAGATTAGATCCATTGGCGTAGATACGAATTTTCTCTGCTTTGATTTTTTTCACTAAACCAGTAGAAAAGTTGTAACCAAGCTCTAGATTTCTGATTCTTAAATAACGGACATTGGTTAACCAAAAGTCACTGTTTCTGCTATTGGGACCCGAATTTCCATTTCGAAGTGCCGGATAATAACCTGCAATCCATTCACTATTTGAATCATAAGGATCGGCACGATGCCAGCGATCTTCCAAAAGATAGGCAGGAGAATTACCGCCTCCGTGAAAGGCATTACGCAGTTCGTAATCCTGAAACCAGGACTGTACCGCACCCCCAGAAAAATCAACATTCATGTCGATACCTTTCCAGTTCAAGCCTATCCTTCCACCGAATGACATAATTGGAGCCCAACCTGTTGGATAACCAATAGGACGTTCGTCCATACCGTTGATAACACCATCACCATTAACGTCTTTATAGATAAAATCTCCCGGCAGTTGCGTACGATTATTGGCGCCATCGTTGTTGATCGGATGATTGCGAATTTCGTCTTCCGATTGGAAACGTCCAACCACTTGATAACCCCACCATACACCACCCCAACGGTCTTCGGCCGAACTCCGGTATTCATTCCACGAATTGCTGAACCTTGGTTTATATGATTCCAGATTCTTAAAGCGTGAGTAAGTAAGATTAGCACTCACCACATAGTTCAATTCCCCGATCTTATCGGTATAGGTAATGATACCTTCAGCACCGTAGTATCCATTTTTACCCAAATTTTCATTAGGAAGGTCATATCCAATTTCTACCGGAAGTAGAACATCGTATTTCTTTCCTGGAAATCCAGTTCGGATAATCTTAAAG
Source organism: Sphingobacterium anhuiense (assembly GCF_042686355.1). Taxonomy (NCBI): domain Bacteria; kingdom Pseudomonadati; phylum Bacteroidota; class Sphingobacteriia; order Sphingobacteriales; family Sphingobacteriaceae; genus Sphingobacterium; species Sphingobacterium anhuiense. Next base: position 230,115 of record NZ_JBHUPE010000004.1, on the reverse strand, counting down.
GCATCTGCCGTCATTGTCAATTTATTGTCCAACATCCCCACGTCTACACCAATGTTATAATTGGTATTTTTCACCCAGGAAAGTTTCCTTACCGGCAAACCTCGAGGCTGTAAACCGGGTACGTAATTCCCGTCCAGTACGGCATCGCCCGAAGCCCAATTATAACCCGCTAAGTAGCCGTGCATACCTACGCCTTCTTCCAGACCGGTCTGTCCGATAGATGCACGGATCTTCAAGTCATTAACGACTCCTTTTAGTGGTTTAAAGAAGTTTTCATCGGAAATCCGCCATCCAAGAGAAGCACCAGGAAAAAATCCCCAGCGGCGATCTTTATAATACAAATACGAACCATCGTATCGTCCCAGTAATTCAAGTAAATATTTTCCTTTATAATTATAGTTCAACCGACCGATATATCCGGCACGAGCTTGATAATCCCAGTTGTCCCCAAGTTCATTTAATTCAGAAAGACGTAGCAACGGAATATAATTATTCGATGGATTTGCTCCCAGCGTTTTCATCGTTCTCTCCCAATCGGAACGTTCGTACCCGAGTGTACCGGAGAACGCATGATCACCGATTTGCTTATTATAATCCACTAAGAACTGCGCAAAACGGGAAACAATATCCCGATTGGTATCATAGCGCCATCCCGAACGGCTTCCTCCAGTAGCTTTATACTCATTATCTTCAAAACGGTATACATCATAGGTATATTGAAATCCGTCGAACTTATTATTCGTGTAATTATAAGAAACAGTTCCTTTCGCAGAAAGACCAAATTTAGTTTTATATGACGCAAATAAATTTACATTTCCAGCTAAGTATCTATTATCTTTATACCCCGCAATATCGCGGTCAAAAACAGCGGGATTGTACGCAAAATCATTGGTGTGTGTTGGATAATCGGGATTATCATTTACATAAGGTGACACCGTAGGTCTGTTTTTGAACATGGCCAAAATCGATGAAAAGTAGCCATCTCCCCCTGGTAAACCAACATCTTGGGTTCCCTCATGTCTTCCTGAAATTTGTGTCCCTACTGTCAAACCTTCCAGAACTCGGGCTTCCATATTAGCCTGTAGATTGGTCCTTTTATAATTAAAATCCTTAATCATGGCATCTTGAGTAAGATGACCTATCGAGAGAAAATAATTAGACTTATCACTACCTCCCGTTACATTGGCACTGATGTTACGTTGCGGAATATTCTTACGTATAATCATATCGTAATAATCATAGCTTTTATAACCAGGATCTGTCCCCATTTGCCATTTTGCAAGCTCAACGGGGGTATAGACCGCATTCGGATCTTTTCCCTCATTTTGGGCAGCTTCCACTAACCCACGTGTATATTGCGCCGCATTTGCCAGATCAGGAAAACGTGTTAAATTCTGCCATCCTTGGTATCCATTGATATTGATTTTTGCCTTTTCACCTTTATTTCCTTTTTTAGTGGTGATTAAAACCACCCCACCAGATGCTCTGAATCCATATACAGCGGCTGCGGCATCCTTCAAGATGGATATGCTTTCAATATCCTCCAGATTTAGGGCATTAAAGATATCCGCACCAGAACCATTTTGAGTTCCTACCCAGTCCGTACCTGTTTGACCACCATAAGCTATTCCATCGATGACATAAAGTGGATTACCCATGTTACGGATCTCAAGAGCTGCTCCTCTTCCTGGACGAGCATCCTTTCCACGCACAGAAATACCCTGCACCTTACCCGCTAGTGCACCCGCTGCGGTTGTTGAAGAAGAACGAACAATATCTTCCGATTTAATATTACTCACGGCTCCTGTAATATTACGTTTAGACTGCGTTCCATAACCAACCACCACCACCTCTTCCAGCGATTGATCACTCGTTTCCAGTGTAATGAAAAATTTGGTTTCATTACCGATCGCAACACGCTGCGTCTTGTATCCAACATAGGTAATCAGTAAGAAGCCTTTTCCATCATTCAATTGGAAACGACCATCATAATCTGTACTTGTTATTAAATTGGACATTCCTTCAACAAGTACGCTCGCGCCTACTATCGGCTCTTTGTCCTTATTTATTACCTGCCCCGTAATTTTAGTTTGTGCATATGTCAATAAGGGTAGTAACCACATAAAGACATATAAAAAAAGAATTTTTTTGTTTTTCATAATTTAGTCGTTTTCGATAACTGGTTTCACTTTTTTAAAATTCTGATCAGGTAAAAGAGTTCATGAGCAAGATCAAATGACATAAGCATCAGAACCAGTAAAAAAATGAAATGTAAAAACCATTATTATTAAATGTTAAACATACACTTAAAAAAATGTGACAAATTTTTTTATCCTTGATAAAAAATTCAAGCATAGTATTAGGAATCCATAGTCGCTAATTGAAGGTGAAAAAACTATATTGGTTATAATTGTAAAACAAATATAAAAAAATAAATGTAAAACAAACATTTATTTTTTTATATTCAGTAAGGGCATTATCCACACAAAAAAACAACAACGCAAATACTTAAAAACTTGTAAAATAGGTAAAAATCGTATTCAATTTTTTTGTATTTTTAACAATACGATTAAGTCATGCCTTCTAAAATCCAGAATGAATTCCAAATTTATCAGTCAGTTTTTGCAGCTCGCTACTGGTTATAGACATAACGGAACCATGTCTGGGAGTAAACTTACCGAGCAATGGTGTATTTTGAACAAAAGTAAAATGCGATAGGTCTGAACTTTTACAAAACTGATAATAGCCCTCCGTGTAACAGTCATACATTAATATGTAATCATCCGAATCGATCAACTTAAATACACTGGAACCTTCAACAGGTTTATGCTGATCCGGATTGAGATGACGATATTCGGTATGATAGGGTCCGGTCACATTTTTACTTGTTGCACGCATCACCCCACTCTTTGTCTGTAAACCATTATTCACTGTAGATAATCCCTCATCCTTAAAAAATAAGACGTACTCCTTTTTCTGTTTATCGAACACAATATCACCATCAATAGCTGCTGTTCCAAAGTCAAATAACAATTCCGGTGTACTGATATCCGTAAAATCAGAATTTGCATACGAGTAATAGATCTTAAAATAGGGCTGTTTTTTATCTCCTACAGCATACTCCCAATCGTGTCTACCGATAGAGTAATAGATCATGTATTGTTGTTTGTCATTGTCCCAAATGGTTTGCGGGGCCCAAACCGCATGTAAATTATCCTGAGCAAATCCTTCGAGATCAGGAAACCGCGTTGGGAAATCAATCGCTTGATGTTCCCAATGGATTAGATCGGTACTTTTCATCAAGATAATACCATCATTGCTCTGCCAACCTTCACTTGAACGCATATCTGTCAGCACCATATAGAACGTTTTTCCATCTTCAGAACGCGTGATATGGGGATCGCGAATACCTTTTTTTAAAGCAATGCTATCAGATGCAATAACTGGTTTCCCCTCATTTAAGGGCTGATAATTTAAACCGTCTTTGCTTATTGCATAACGGACTTGTTCGCCGTCTGGACTATTGTCAGAAAAATAAGCAAACAGATAAGCTACTGCTTCAGATTTTGAAGCTGTACTGTGTTGTCCGAATACTGTGATTTTAATCAATACCGCCATCAATATCAATGGCAATCGGATTATAATTTGTATCTTTTTCATGTTATTACTTATTTTTGAGCAGGTATGCGAAAAACGGTGAACGAATAAGGAGACAATTTGCATCTGTCTAATTGAAGTGTTACTGCAACAGGTCTAGCTGTCTGATCTGTTGGTTTTCCTGAAATAACAGTTGCATTCACTTGTTGATTTACAACACCAATAGTCGAAAGATCAAGTTCAAGGTCAATTTCAACAGGCAACAAATTCACCAGTTTCACGATGATGTCACCCGATTTAGCGTCGCGTACGATTGATTTTCCAACTCGTTTGCGAACCGTTTCATCATGATTAGACAACTGTAAATCACTAAAAAGATAGGTATCGCCAGCATGTTGTCCAAATGCCTGTTGGATGTAGTAACCCACAGTAGGTTTCACTGTCGTATTATCGAAATAAATCAGATCTGGAGACCACTGCGTATTTCCTTCTTTTGCCAATAGGGGTGCATAAGAAGTCATCATAACGACATCGGCATTCCGCTCCACGTTACACAAGTGCAATGCCTCTGCCAATGCTGTTTCAATTGTACTGGCACGATCAGGAAGATGCGCAGCATACTCTCCAAGATATACCTTAGCCTTATTACGGTCATAACGATCGTAAAAGTCCTGATTATGGATAAACCATCCCGGAGGATTGTAGTAATGTTCATCAATTAAAGGAACCTCCAATTTTGTTGCTAAATCCCACCCTTCCACATAATCCGATCCTTCGTAAAAAGGACCCGCTGTTCCAATAACTTTAACATCAGGATATTTCTCTTTTACGGCTTGGTAGATCATAGTAAAGCGTTCTTTGAATATATCAGTAATCAGATCTTCATTCCCAATACCGATGTATTTCAAGTTAAAAGGAGCAACATGTCCCGCTTCAGCACGTTTCTTACCCCAAAAAGTTTTACTATCACCATTAGCATATTCTATTAAATCCAAAATATCTTGAATATAATCGCCCATATCTTCCATCGGAATGCCACACTGCTGCCCACCAAGTTCGTGACCATGATGTCCTGAATTTTGGCATGGTACGCCTGCCGCCACAACAGGCACTGGTTCTGCACCTAAATCTTCACAAAATTGAAAATATTCAAAATATCCTAAGCCAAATGATTGATGATACCCCCAGAGATTACGCTGTGGCTTGCGTTGCTCCACAGGTCCTATCGTATTTTTCCAATGGTAGATATTATCGATACCATCTCCATGAGCGACACAACCACCTGGAAAACGCACAAACCGAGGTTTCATGTCAGCAATAGTCGTAGCAAGATCTGCTCTAAGTCCGTTATCTCTATTCCGGAAAGTATTTTTAGGAAATAACGAGACCATGTCCATATCGATTACACCATCGGTTGAGTAAGCAATCACCAATCGAGCATCTGAAACGGTTGCGTTGCCGATCATTTCCAATTTGTACTGTTCCCATTTTTTAGATATTTTTTTTGTTTTCGTTTCGCCAATAGTATTCCCCTTCACATCTACTAATCGAATGATCAATTGCCCAAATTGCCCAGATTTTGTTCGAGCATATATCGAAAATTTATAATGTTCACCTTTCTGTATAGAAATACCATCAAATCCCTCATTAACGATTCCTCCTCCATTTTTAGCATGCATGCTCACATAGTGGCGATTATTTTTGTGTATCGGAGATAACGTATCAATCGAAAGAATCGTTTCACTATTCGTCGTACTCCAGGCAGTCATACTGTTCCATTCTTTTCGGTCCATAGCAGAGTATTCAAATCCCCTATTCTGGATCAATTCTGCATATAATCCGCCATCAGCGGCATAATTGATATCTTCAAAAAATGCTCCAATAAGCAAATCACTAATCTTACGTTCAGCAATATGTTCATCTAATTTTAGTTTTCCATTCAGAGCCGGCAATGTAGCAAAGCGATACCCATCATCGGCCATCCGTTCACTGTTCAACTTTCCTTTGTAAGTATCCAATTGCTGTTTTTTGAGCAGATTTTCAAGTGTTTGCCACGCAACTTTATGAACAGTCCCTGTGTAGATTCCATCCACTAGACGTACCTCAACTTTGCTGTTTTGCGTAACCATTACTTTCTTATTTGCTGAAAATATTTTAAAATCCTTTGTTTCTACAGCGTAATATCCTTGAACATTCCGATCCGTCTTCCAGACGACCTGGTAGATACCTGTCGTTTTGTTGTAATCAATTACAGGACTGAGGCAGTTACCTCCTGCAAATACTAAAGGGTAAGACTGGCTCTCCCACTGTATCAAATCGCGCGATGCACTGTGTGCAAAAGCACCATCTTCTTTATTCAAACTCCAGACACAATGCCAAGTTCCCGTTGGAGATAAAAACAAAAAAGGATCAATCATCTTCTTTTCCGATCCCCATCGACCATAGTCAGACCTTAAGAAACTTACTTCAGCGCCAATGTTGTTCCATTTCTTCTTATCCAGGCTCCATGCAAAATGCAAACCATTATGGTGATCGTTCTTTCCAGAGCTATAGGCAAAAATATAAACCGAATCCGGTTCATTAGCATACACGGCTGTATGTCGTACAAGAAAGAAAAACAATAAGCATATATAAATAAGCTGTTTTTTCATCAGAATAAAAATTAATATGAGTTATTTATTTGTAATAACACAACTCAATTATGCGATCTTTTATGAATCAATAATTGAGTTATGAATTTAAACAATGGTGTTGTACACCTTTCATTTTTATCGTGAAATGAAGAGTCCTAGATGGTGCCAAATAGAAATTAAAGTGACATTAGTATAACAGTCTGCACCCTATCAAGATTGACTGCTTCACCTACACCTTAAAGCCCATATCGCTACTAAAAATACCTTGAAATAATCCGAAATAGATAACTTACATCAACCTAAAAGCGCCAACACAACCATATGCCTGCTTCACCTTTCGGTTTATAGGTTATTTTGATGTAATGCCTTTTTCTAGATCGCATCCATTTCAAATGATGTCCGCCTACAGTACCTACAAAACCAAGATGTACTGTTTCGAACGGCTTTAAAGACCAGAATAATTGTAATCACTTTTCCAAATGGCACCAAGTAGAACTTCAGATCATATCTCCCCTCACCGGCTGCATCATGCTCAGCACATCTCCGCAGACAAATAATAATGGAGTCAACAAAATGATACGATCACGAGTATATTTATAACCTGACGCCTAGGTGAAGGCTTCAGGCTTAATCATATAACTGCTTTGTCTAAGACAAAGCTTCGTTTAGTTCATGGTGATTTTGCACTGCATTGCGACCCATGACCGTATCATTGTAAAAAACTTATTTTATTGGACAGCCAGCTTAATGACTGTCAAAGAGTATGGTGCAAACGTATCTGCTATCTTTTTCCCTTTATAATTAACTTGTTCCACTTTGGGCTGTATTTTCAATGGTTCTTCAAAACTTGTTGATATACTCAAGTCCCCATTTGCCAATGTCGTTTTCATAGCATTTTGTTTAAGTTTTTTCTTCGAGTTGATATCAAAGTTAACCTGTACCGGTTTACTATTATAATTCACAAATTTGATAATCAATTCCTTCGTGATACTGTCGTAAACAGACGATGCGAATAAACTATCTTTACCTGCGACAGCAGCTCCATTCCATTTAACGGGTACGATATCCGTACCAGTATTGGTGGAATACAATTTCTGCACCTGATAACTTGGTGTTCCATATGCATTTAAATTATCCACCCAAATCAAATCTGGAGTCCATTGCCAGCCATCCACATGGCCAAATAATGGTGCATACGATGCCATTTGCACAACATCAGCATTTCGCTCGAGTCCAGTTAAGAATGCTGCTTCTGATAGAGCTGCTTCCCAAGTACTCCGACCAGGACCGTTTGGTCGCGTAGTGTGTGAAGCATATTCACCGGCAAACACTTTAGGACCGTTACGGTCATAATCATCATAACGAGATACACTTGACAAAAACCATGATGGCGGTCTATAATAATGTTCATCAATAATATCAATCTTCATCTCCCGTAATTGTTCATCCAGATAAGCAAAACGCTCGCCATCGGGATCTGTTCCTGAGCTTGCTATAATGGCGATTTCAGGATGCTTCTCATTTAAAACCTTTTTAAATGCAGCTAAACGCTCTACATACTGAGGTCCCCAATTTTCATTCCCTACACCCAACATTTCCAGGTTGAAAGGAGCCGGATGCCCCATGTCTGAACGAAGTTTACCCCAAGTAGTCGTCACAGCCCCATTGGCAAATTCAATCAGATCCAAAGCATCCTGAACATATGTGTCCAACTCATCCATTGGAACAAGCTCTGCCGTATTAAACTGACATGCCATCCCACAGTTTAAGATGGGCACTGCCTTAGCGCCAATATCTTCAGCCATTAAGAAATATTCATAAAATCCCAATCCAAAAGTTTGAAAATAATCCGGTGCCGGTCTGTGCTTAAATTCAGTATTCCAACGGTTAATGATCAATTCACGTTCCTCGATCGGACCTACTGTTTTTTTCCATTGGAACCGACTCGCTAGATCCCTACCTTCCACTATACAACCTCCAGGAAAACGGATAAATCCAGGTTTCATATCTGCCAATAGCTGCACCATATCCTTACGTAAGCCTTTAGATCTATTTTTCCAGGTATCCATTGGGAAAAGAGAAATCATATCCACTTCCACATCGCCCGCTCCTTCGATCCAGACATTCAACTTACCTTTAGCAACAGTCTCTAAAGCCGTAAATTTTGATGCCCCACTTTGCCAATCACTTCCACTAGCCAATGTTAACTCACTTGATCCAATCACTTTATCCTCTTCATTTAACAATTCGACACGAATACGCATTCCGCTAGAAGCTTCTTTAAAAAGAAGTGAAAATTCATACTGCTCCCCTTTCTTAATTCCCATACCTCGGAAACCTTCATTTTGCACCCCAAGCTGGACACCCTTTGGATTATGAATCTTCAATGAGCGCGGATTTCCTTTTCGTTTACTGTTGTTTGTAATTAGAAAAGTGCCTTCTGGTTCTTTAGTCAGTTTTTTCCATCCCATCCAAGGTTCGTTAAACTCGAAAGATCGGTTTTTAACTAATTCAGCATATATTCCACCATCGGCACCCATGTTAATATCTTCAAAAAACACTCCCCACATGTCTCGTGACATCTTTCCAGCAGATTGGTCAAGGTCCACTTTAAAACTTATAGGGGTTTGTGCAAATAATGCCGTAGATCCAGCCATCATAGCTGCTAGTAATAGCTCAATTTTTTTCATCCTATATTATCTTATAATAAATCTATATTCCGATTTCGTGCTATAAGTTTGTTCTGGTTTCAACACCGTAGAAGCAAATGCTGGATGGTTAGGTGCATCCGGATAATGCTGTGTTTCTAAACAAAATGCAGAACGGAACGGATATACCAAACCACCTTTCCCTTTAGGATCAGTGTCCTTCATGAAATTGCCACTATAAAACTGTAAACCCGGTTCTGTCGTTAATACTTGCATTTCTATTCCCGTTTTCGGAGCATACACAGAAGCAACCTTTCTAAAACCAGACGCTTTACGCAATTCAAAGTTATGGTCATAGCCTTTTCCGATCTTCAGCTGTGCATCTTCTGTTTCAATGCGCTCACCGATGACAAATGCTTTACGAAAATCAAATGGTGTTCCCTCCACTTGAATACTTTTTCCTGTTGGTATCAAAGTATCATCAACTTCCGTAATTGCTTCCGCATCGATTTGCAATTCATGGTCCAATATTGTTGCAGATCCTGCACCACTTAAATTAAAATAAGCGTGGTTTGTGAGGTTTAATACCGTTTCTTTATCCGTAGTCGCTTGGTAATCCATTACCAGTCCGCCGGCATGACTTAATGTATAGGTTACTTGCATTTTCACTTCACCAGGATAACCCGCCTCTCCATCAGGAGAAAGATACGTGAAGGTAATGGATGAATCTGAACTGTTCGCGACATCCCATACTTGATTGTAAACACCATGAGTACCCCCATGCAGGGAGTTTTTTCCGTCATTCTTCTCCAGTTCGTATTTAACTCCCTGTAAAGTGAAAGTTGCATCCCCGATTCTATTTCCATAACGACCTACGATAGCCCCATAAAAATTACTTGCATTAGCTTTATACGCTGCAGCACTGTCATAACCAAGGATCACATCTGTCAAGTTGCCGGCTTTATCAGGAACCTGTAAGTTCACTAACCTTGCACCATAATTTGTCAGCGCAGCTTTAAGCTTGCCATTCGTTAATGTATACAATTTGACATCTTTACTATCGATAACCGTATCAAAAGACTTATCCACAGAATCTGTCGTTTCATTCGTATGCTGTTTATTCGAGCTCTGTTGGCAACCACAAGCCAATACGGAGGTCAATAAAATACCATTTATAATTTTACTATTCATATTGTTATGATTTACAATTGATTAATCATTATTACATCTACCAAAAACGCACATATATAGCTGTTACTAATAAGAGTGTTACCACAATCAATACCAAAATCGAGGGCTCTACTTTGAACATCTTTTTGTCCAGAACAAATGCTTTTGGATTCTCTTTTGGACCCAATAAACTAACACCGATCATCATGGCCAAGGTAAAAGCAAAAGCTAGTCCCATACAGATCTGAAATGGAATTTCGTAGTTGCCGCTTTTATTGATGTAGGCTGTGTACAGCCAAGTTTCAGGACCAAATACCTTTGTTGCAAACTCATTGAAAAATATCGATAAACCAAATCCCGAAATCAATCCCGTGATTGCAGCAGGACCTGTGGTACGTTTCCAGAACATTCCCAATAAGAACATTGCAAATACACCAGGACTAATAAAGCCCGTGTATTTTTGGATGAAAGTGAATCCTCCAGCACCACCAATTCCTAATGTATCATTCCAGGTAAATAGGACAGCCACAAGGATAGAAATGACGATCGTGATTTTACCTACCCATACCATTTTCGATTCCGAAGCACCTGCATTGATGTATTTTTTGTAGATATCCAACGTATAAATAGTCGCAATACTATTTGCTTTACCTGCTAAACCGGCAACGATAGCAGCCGTTAGTGCCGCAAGTGCTAAACCCTTCATGCCATTTGGCAGATGTCCGAGAATGGCAGAATAAGCATTATCAGCATGAAATACCCCTCCTGGAGCCATCTCTTCTTGCAATGCTCCATTTTTATAAAGTACATATGCTGCTATACCAGGCAACATCACGATTAGCGGCATTAACAGTTTTAATAAGCCTGCAAATAAAATACCCATACGCGCAGTTTTTAGATCCGCTCCCAATGCACGTTGGGTGATGTATTGATTACAGCCCCAGTAATTCAAATTCACAATCCAGATACCTGCCAGGTACATGCCTATTCCGGGCAACATCAAATATTTATTGATCTCCTCTTGTGTCGCGCCGACTCCAGGTTTATCCACGATCATTTCAAAGTGCTTAGGCGAATCTTCCATTAGCTTGTTGAAACCAGCCAATACGTCCTTGCCTAGACCAAAGTGTTCACTCACCAATGTTAATGCAACATAAGTAGTAGCGATACCGCCGATAATCAAGACTACCACTTGGATGACATCGGTAAAACCGATGACACGCATACCACCTAGTGTAATAATCACAGCAAATACAGCCAGTGCCACCATGATCAAGTGAAAACTATCACCCCCACCGGCCATACTCGATATAGCGATTGCGCCGAGGTATAAGATCGACGTTAAGTTGACAAACACATATAAGAAAAGCCAGAAAACAGCCATAATCAGACTGGTCGTTTCATTGTATCGATTGTTTAAAAACTGTGGCATCGTAAAGATTTTATTCTTCAGATAAACAGGTATAAACCACACGGCCACAATAATTAATGCTACAGCAGCAATGAGTTCGTAAGCCGCAACGGCAATACCGACCTCAAATCCGTTACCACTCATGCCAATAAATTGTTCGGCAGATATATTGGATGCAATTAATGATGCCCCAATAGCCCACCAGGTCAATGAACCCTCTGCCAAGAAATAGTCTTTACTGCTATTATTGGCTGCTGTTTTTCTGCTGTAAATCCAGAAGCCATATCCGGCTACAATAATAAAGTAGACGACAAAGATGATGTAATCTACCGTTGCAAATTTATCCATAGTGTTGCGACTTGCTTATGATGAAGTCCCTCTGCAAAAAAACAGAAGGACAATTTCGTTTATTTCTTCATTAAAAAATAGAGTTCATTCCACTTCAATTGGTTTTCCAGATGCGTCAACGTCGTATTTTCATCAATAGCGACATACTCCAGTCCAGCAATACGGGCAAAATCTTCCAGATATTCAGGTGTTAAACTTAAACTATAAGCAGTATGATGAGCACCACCAGCATAGATCCATGCACTACAAGCAGTTTTCATATCCGGAAGGGGTTTCCATAGAACCCGTGCCACCGGCAATTTAGGCAACTCCTCTTTCACATCGACACCCACCACTTTATTGACGATCAAGCGAAAACGAGTTCCTAAATCAATCAGTGAAGCATTCAAAGCAGGACCACTTAAGCCATCAAACACCAAACGCGCAGGATCGGCCTTACCGCCAATTCCCAACGGATGTACTTCTATTCGAGGCTTATCAGCTGCTAAAGCAGGATCCACCTCAAGCATATGCGAACCTAGTACCATTTCATTCGCAGGATCAAAATGATATGTGTAGTCTTCCATAAATGCCGTAGTACCCGGCAAACCAGCACCCATTACTTTACATGCACGCACTAAAGCTGGTGTTTTCCAATCACCTTCACCAGCAAATCCATATCCTTCTGCCATCAATCGCTGCACGGCTAATCCCGGTAGCTGTACAAGTCCATGCAAATCTTCAAAAGTATCAGTAAAACCTTTGTAGTTTCCCGATACTAAAAACTTCCTTAACCCAAGTTCAATACGGGCAGCTTCAACTAAACTTTGACGCTGCTCCCCACCTTCCACTACATTTGGCGCTAAATCGTAAGTCGCCTCGTAATCCGCTAACAACATATTGATTTCAGATTCCGTTACCGCATCGACCACAGCAACAAGATCGCCAATGGCATAAGTATTCACTGAAAATCCAAATTCTGCCTCTGCAGACACTTTATCACCATCAGTAACCGCCACGTAACGCATATTGTCACCAAAACGAACAAATTTTGCTCCTTGCCAGTCATGCCAAGCAGCTGCTGCACGTACCCACACATTTATGCGTGCAATGACCTCCTCATCTTTCCAGTGACCAGTTACTACTTTTCTACCAATATTCAAACGAGTCACAATATGACCAAATTCACGATCACCATGTGCACTTTGGTTTAGATTCATAAAATCCATGTCCATCGTACTCCAAGGGATATCACGGTTATACTGAGTATGCAAATGAAGTAAAGGTTTCTGTAAAGCCTGCAATCCTCTAATCCACATTTTCGCGGGTGAGAATGTATGCATCCATGTAATCACACCGATACAGTTTGCAGCAGTATTAGCAGCAGTTAAAGTACTGTATATTTCTTCACTATTTTTGACAATGGGTTTGTATACTACCTGTACAGGGATCTCCCTATGTGCCGAAAAGTATTGTGCCACTTCTTCAGCATGTACCGCCACTTGTTTTAGTGTCTCTTCACCATATAAATCCTGGCTCCCAGTAACGAACCAAACTTCCAATTTATTTAAATCGATATTCATAGTTAATAATTTTTGATTGGCTTTAGATCCAATCTCCTTTCAATTTTATTCGTTTATTTTTGATTATTAGGTATTTTTATTCTTGACCATAATACGCAGCACCACCATGCTTACGTTCATAATGTTTTTTGATCAATGCATCCTTTAGACGTGGAGCCTTCGGATTGATCTGCTCCGTAAGCAAAGCCATTTTTGCTACTGTTTCCAAAACAGCGCTGTTGTATACCGATTTATCTCCCGTTTTCCCCCATGTAAAAGGTGCATGGTTACCAACTAAAATCATCTCCACTTCCTTGTAATCGAGCTTATGTTCATTAAAATGATTGATTATCTGAAATCCTGTTTCGTATTCATAATTACCAGCTATCATATCATCTTCCATAGGTGCCGCACAAGGAATATCGGAAGTTAAGTGATCGGCGTGAGTCGTTCCAAAAATGGGAATATCACGCTGGCTCTGTGCCCAAGCAGTGGCATAAGTTGAATGCGTATGTGTAATACCACCCACACCTTCCCAATGCTTATAAAGTACAGCATGTGTTTTCGTATCTGATGATGGCCTCAGCTTACCTTCAACCACACGACCCTCAAAATCAACAATAACCATATGATCCGGTGTTAATTGATCATAAGACACTCCACTGGGTTTAATGGCAAATACAGCCTTGTCACGATCCGCAACACTTACATTACCAAAAGTAAAAAGTACCAGTCCCAATTGAGGCAACTGCATATTACATTGATAAGCTTCTTCTTTTATAGATGTATATATCATTATTTCAAATTCAAAAAATTAAAAAATCATGAAGAGCGGTAACAATTAGTAAGGCGTTACGACACTTTTCGCTTAGTGTTTAGTTTCTTCGATAAATGTACCGAGCTTAAGGTAGTGCTGGTATCGTTTGGCATAGATGGCGACCATCTCAGCACGAGGTTCGTAAGTTTTTTCGAAACCCTGCCCCATCGCTTCCATAGCATCTTCAACCTTAGCATAAATACCAGCCGCAGTAGCCGCAAACATAGCCGCCCCTATAGCGCAAGTCTGTTCAGATTTATGAATACGGATAGGCATATTCATCACATCAGCCATGGTCTGCATGATATATGGAGATTTTTTTGCTACTCCACCCAAACCAATTAATCCCTTGACTGGAATCCCTTGTTCTACAAAACGATCTACTATACTTTTTGCTCCGAAACAAGTAGCTTCGACAATTGATCGAAAGATACGTACCGCATCTGTACCAAGATGAAGCCCCATTAAAGCGCCTTTTAAAGTTTGATCAGCATCAGGTGTACGACGGCCATTAAACCAATCTATTGCCAATTCAGAAGATGCTGTGACCGGTAATGCTTCAGCCTTTCGACTTAATTCAGGGATTAATTGTGTATCAATAAGGTTCGCGATTTTTGTTTTATCTGCGGCCGAAAAATCGTTTGACTGCGCAATTAAATTAGTAACTGGCCATGATAACACTTGTCTAAACCAAGCATAAGCATCACCAAAAGCCGACTGGCCAGCTTCCATACCCATCATACCCGGGATAATCGAACCATTGACCTGACCACAGATACCCTTTACCAATGTGTTGCCCACCTCATCTTGCGGAGCTACCAACATATCACAGGTAGAAGTTCCCATCACTTTACTTAAATAATACGGTTCGATCTGTCCACCTACAGCACCCATATGGCAATCAAAAGCACCAACACCAACAACTACATCAGTGGAAAGTCCCAGTCGGTCTGCCCATTCTTCCGAGAGCGTTCCAGCAGATTCGGCAGCAGTATACGTTTCGGTAAATAAACGATCAACCATACCATCTAAATACGGATCCAGTTCTGCAAAAAAATGATTCGGTGGAAGACCACCAAAATCAGCAGCCCATAAAGATTTATGCCCTGCCGCACATACACTACGTTTGATATCCTGAGCACGTTTTCCTCCTGTCAATAAGAACGGAATGTAGTCACAGTGCTCCACCCAGGTATATAGTGCCTTGCGAACATCCTGATCATCACGCAGTATATGAAGCAATTTTGCCCAAAACCATTCTGACGAATATATTCCACCAACATATTTTAAGTAATCCGTATCGTATTTTTGTGCATGCGCATTAATTTCCTTCGCTTCTTGAACTGCTGTATGGTCTTTCCAAAGCACAAACATCGCGTTGGGATTGTCTGCAAAACGATCGGACAAAGCGAGCGGTATTCCCTGTTTATCAACAGCTATCGGTGTAGAGCCAGTTGTATCGACAGAAATTGCTTTTACCGCTTTGACAATCTCATCATTATCGGCCTTTTGAAGGCATTCTCGTATCGTTGATTCCAGTCCCTCTATATAGTCTAACGGATGCTGACGAAACTGATTCGTCATCGGATCACAAAATTTACCGCTGCTCCATCTCGGATAATAGAATACAGCGCTAGAAACTTCTTCGCCATTTGCCGCATCTACTAAAACCGATCGAACGGAATCACTCCCGTAATCTAAGCCGATCACATAAGCTTTATTCATTTATTGATTGATTTGGTTTATAATATTGATTTATAATCAATTACATATTAAAACACGTTCACGAATCCATCATGCGATTCAGCGTCTCTAGTAATTAATGTCAAATTAACATTTATTTTTTTAAATAATGAAATTTTAATTTTTTTTTTCGTTGATTTGTATTGCGATAGAAATAAAATATGACCTTTTTTATCACGCAATCGTATAAAAAAGACAGAAAATATATTATTTTCTTAAACATGTTAGATATTATAACAGATACGAGACATTTTGTATCTTTAATTAATTATAAAACGAGATTAATCAATTATGGATTTTTACAAGAACGAACCAAGCTTATTATTAGCTGTGGACTGTATTATTTTTGGCTTTAATGGCGAATCACTAGAAATTTTGCTGATAAAACGTGGGTTCGAGCCCGAACGAAATAAATGGAGCTTAATGGGAGGATTTGTTCAACCTGATGAAAATCCACAGCAGGCGGCTTCCCGTATCTTAAAAAAACTAACAGGTTTAGAAGATGTCTATATGGAAGACTGCGGTATCTTTGGAGATCCTGACCGTGAAAAATATGGCCGAGTTGTCAGCATTGCACATTTTGCATTGATTGATACCCACCAATATAAGCATATTATTAGTGAGGAGTTTGAAGCGCGCTGGTTTCCGCTCAAAGAACAACCGGAATTGATTTTCGACCACCCTCAGATGATCGAGAAAGCAAAACAAAAATTGCGCATGAAAGCTGCTCTCTACCCCATTCTGTTTGAGCTCTTGCCTGAAAAATTCACCATTCCACAAATTGTTGCACTTTACGAAGGTGTCTATGATACCGAACTGGATACCCGCAATTTTAGTCGTAAGCTCCTGTCTTCAGAACTGATCATTAAACTTAAGGAAAAAGACAAAGAAAATTCGAAAAAAGGAGCCTTCTACTTCCGTTTAAACAAAGATATTTATAAAGAAAAGATCATGTCATTTTTAAGCTACTTACCGAGTTGGTCCTTAAATGGTTAGTCAAATGCGCTCACGTACAAGAGCCATTTTTTTTGCCTAGCTAAATAAATGTATAAATAACATTTAACACTCTATTACAAAATCATTACCTCCACCTGAACTTTTATGAAGCTACAACATATCCTTTCCTATGCTACTTACGCGGTTATCTTTACGAGCACACTAGCTGCTCAAACGAAACCTCAAATAAGCTATTTTGAACTGAAAGATGTCCGTTTACTTCCGGGTGAATTCAAACATGCTGAGGATCTAGATTTAACATATTTATTAACACTTGATGCAGATCGTTTACTCGCTCCTTTTCTTCGCGAAGCAGGTTTACCACAAAAAAAAGAATCTTATACCAATTGGGAAAACACAGGATTAGATGGTCATATAGGTGGTCATTACCTTTCCGCTCTAGCACATATGTATGCTTCAACAGATGACATACAAATCAAAAAAAGATTGGATTATATGCTGTCCAATTTGAAAAACTGCCAAGATGCTAATGGTAATGGATACATCGGTGGTGTTCCCGGCGGAAAAACCATCTGGGAGGAAATCAAAAAGGGGAATATCCAAGCCGGCGGATTCACGTTGAATGGTAAATGGGTCCCTTTATATAATATTCATAAAACCTATGCCGGTTTACGAGATGTCTACCTCCTTACCGGCACTCCAGAAGCTAAGGACATGTTGATCAAAATGACTGATTGGGCTATTGCCCTTGTGCAACAATTGTCTGAGAAGGAGATTCAGGATATGTTGCGCAGTGAACATGGGGGTCTTAATGAAATCTTTGCAGATGTTGCTGCCATCACACAAAATACTGACTATCTAACACTTGCGCGTCAGTTTAGCCATCATGATGTGCTAGATCCATTGATCAAACACCAGGATAAACTAACCGGTCAACATGCCAACACACAAATCCCAAAAGTACTAGGATTCAAAAGAATCGCTGATCTTGCGCAGGATGAAACATGGGAAGATGCTGTTCGCTATTTCTGGGAAAGTGTCGTGACGCAACGTTCTATCTCCTTTGGTGGTAATAGTGTTAGTGAACATTTTAATCCTACAGATGATTTCTCGAAGATGGTACACAGTATTGAAGGACCTGAAACCTGTAATACTTATAATATGCTCCGTTTAACAAAAATGTTATATCAGACCGATCCGCAAGGTCGATATCTGGATTATTACGAAAGAAGTTTATATAACCATATCCTTTCCAGTCAACATCCTGAACATGGAGGTTTTGTCTATTTCACACAAATTCGTCCTGGCCATTACCGGGTCTATTCACAGCCCCATACCAGCATGTGGTGCTGCGTTGGATCGGGAATGGAAAATCATGCCAAATATGGAGAGATGATCTACGCGTACAAGGAGGCTGACCTTTTTGTCAACCTCTTTATTCCTTCTCGTTTAAACTGGCAAGAACAAGGAGTCGAAATTGTTCAGGAAAATAATTTTCCTGAACAAGCAAATACCACATTACGTATTCATCCGAAAAACCACGCAGCGAACTTTACGTTGCATATCCGCAGACCAGCGTGGTTAAAGAAAGAACCAGTGGTCAGGATCAATGGAAAAGTACAAAAGACCAATCCTAGAGAAACGGACTTCATCACCATCAAGCGGACATGGAAAAAAGCTGATCGCGTCGAAATTGAGCTCCCTATGGGTATCCATACAGAACAATTGCCTGATCACAGTAACTATTATAGCGTACTCTATGGTCCCATTGTCTTAGGGGCACGTACTGCGACTGAGCCATTACCGGATTTACTGGCCGACGACAGCCGTATGGGGCACGTGGCAAAAGGGGTGCAGATACCTTTACGTGATTTACCGATACTGAGCAGTGAAGCAAGTACCATCCCTAATTTAGTGAAGCCCATCGCATCAAAACCTTTACACTTTTCGTTATCCGGACTTCGACTAGGAAAAGAAGAACTAACCATGGAGCTAGAACCATTTTACAAGATTCACGATAGCCGCTATATCATCTATTGGCCGCAAGCGACGGAACAAGAGCTTGCTGGTACACAGGAAAAAATGCAACGCGATGAACAAGAGAGTCTCCGTTTAAACACCCTAACCATGGATAAAGTTGTCTGCGGGGAGCAACAACCGGAATCTGATCATTTTATTCAACAGCTGAATAGTCATGCAGGTGTATTTGACGATACCCGTTGGCGTGAAGCAGACGGCTGGTTCAGTTATATCTTAAAAAAGCAAGATGGCAAAAATGCAGACATCTATATCAAATATCTAACGGAAGAAGGTCCAAGAACGACAGAAATCATGGTAAACGATGTTATCGTTGGAAAATTAATGCCAGCAACAGCAACATCTGATATCAAAACAGCACGTTTCACATTGACACAGGGTCTAGAAGCAGAAAAACAATTAAACATAAAAATCAAAGGAGCAGACCAGAATAGAAGCCACAAAATTCTTGAAATTCGTATCCTCAAAAATCAATAAAAATTGAGACAATTATGTCTATAACTGGCAATACTTTACCTTGCATGATGATATCCTGAGACTCAATAACCAGTCTCAGGGTTCATATTTTTACTTCTCCTCATCCGCCTTCAAATCAATGATTTTTTCCGTAAGCAATTTCAATACGGAATATATGGCAATTAGATTAAAATTCCATATCTCCTTTAAAAATAGAAAAGCTCCAAGAATTTCTTCTGGGAGCCTACCAATCAACCAATTATAATGATAACCATCTTACTTCTTTACTTGCTCAGCAGATAACCCTGTTAAGCGGTCGCCGACAATTGTAATCTCATTTAGCTTTGCCGTCAAACTAGTCAAATCTGAAGCGGAAAATGCATAAACTGCAGCCCAAAGATTCTCCTGCAAATGGGCTAATTTAGTTGTCCCTGGAATCGGTACGATAAAAGATTTCTGCGCTAAGAGCCATGACAGTGCCACCTGTGCAACGGTTAATCCACGGAGATCTCCAAATTCTTTAAGAGTGTCAATCAATTTCCAATTCGCAATTACATTTTCAGGTTGATACCGCGGCAATGAAGGCCTGTTATCATTATTAGGATCATATATTGAACGCTCATTTAAGTATCCCGTAATCATCCCACGACTTAGCGGACTATACGGTACAAAACCAATCCCCAATTCTTCACATAGCGGAATCACATCCTTTTCCGGTTCACGTGTAAATAAAGAATATTCACTCTGCAAAGCTGTTAGCGGTTGCACAGCATGGGCTTTTCTTATATTGTCCACATTCGCCTCACTCATTCCAAAATGCCTCACCTTGCCTGTTGCTATGAGATCTTTAACTGCACCAGCGACTTCTTCAATAGGGATATTAGGATCAACACGATGTTGGTACAATAAATCGATGTAATCTGTTTTTAAGCTTTTCAATGAATGTTCGACAACTGCTTTAATACGATCTGGATGACTATCGAGACCTTCAGACGGTTTACCATTTTTAAAACCAAATTTAGTAGCTATGATGATATCCTTACGAAACGGAGCCAATGCCTCCCCAACCAGTTCCTCATTGAACAGAGGACCATAAGCTTCTGCTGTATCGTAAAAATTCAATCCCAATTCTGGAGAGCGTCTCAATAAGTCGATCATTGCCTTTCGATCGGGAATAAAACTCCGATGATAACTCATACCCATGCAACCTAATCCCAAAGCCGATACTTCAAGACTTTGCTTCCCTCTACCCAAAGTCCTTTTTTCTGATGAAAGATTCATCTTACTTTTGTCACTATGGTTTTCTTTTTCGGATGAACGATTACATCCTACAAGTCCTAAAGAAGAAGTTGCCAATAAGCTCGTTCCGATAAACGCTCCCTTTTTTAAGAAGTCTCTTCGATTATTCTGTTCCATATCATTTAAGTTTATTCTTTACTATTTAAAAAATCCCAAAAGTCGATTCAAGCTCTAAAGAATCCACGTTCTTGCACTTATTCAAAAATCGGCACAAATATGTAGCATTATAGGATACAAATTACTGTTTAACTTACCATTATTACAGATTACATGCTTTAAGGCTCCCATCAGACACTCAACATGTTCTACGATTGCATGAATCATCCTATTCTTCCGAGATCGCGAGCAATTCAGCAGATAGGCGCTCACCTTGAATGGAGATCCTTGTCAGGGCAACCTCTATTTCGATCAGATCCTCGGCTGTCATCATGACGTTGGGCGCCTGAATATTATCATCAATGTAGTCGAGCTTATCCATTCCCGGGATAGGAACAATAAGACGGTTTTTACTAAGCAACCAAGCTAATGCGAGCTGCACCGTTGATATTCCTTTTTTTAGTGCCAATGCATTTAACATTTTGATTAAAGGCATATTCGCCTGCATCGCTACTTTGGTAAATCTGGGAAAGCTCGCTCGCAGATCAGTTTCAGGATCAAAAGTAGTTTCTGCTGTTATCGTACCGGTCAAAAAACCAGTACCCAAAGGGGCCCACGGCACAAAACCAATTCCCAATTCCTCACAAAGCGGTAGCACATATTGTTCCGGCTCACGTGTCCAGATCGAATACTGGTTTTGAACAGCAGTGACCGGTTGAATAGCGTGTGCCTTTCTGATAGTAGATGCACCCACCTCAGAAAGTCCAAAATGCTTTACCTTCCCCTCCGCAATTAAATCTCCCACCGTACCGGCGACATCTTCAATCGGAACATTCGGATCAACCCGATGTTGATAAAATAAATCAATATAATCTGTCCTTAATCGCTTAAGCGAAGCTTCTGCAACTTTACGTATGTGTTCAGGTCGACTGTTCAAGCCACCTTCTTCCGAGATCATACCAAACTTCGTTGCGATAACGACTTCCTTGCGAATAGGGATCAACGCCTCACCCACCAATTCTTCATTTGTAAAAGGTCCGTAAGCCTCCGCTGTATCAAAAAATGTGATTCCTTTCTCAAAAGCTCCACGTATCACACGAACACCTTCCCGTATGCTAACTGCCTTTCCAGTACCAAAACTCAGATTCATACAGCCCATCCCTATTGCTGACACTTCAAGTCCGCTATTTCCTAAAACTCGCTTTTTCATTTTCTTTACCCATTTAATTTGTTTAAATTCATTAGCCAATCATCATTTGTTAAATAACAGGACAAAATTCGTTAGGTTCAGTTGATTCTTGCTTATACAGATTACGGCAATGCTTACCATTATTACTGTTAATAGCCTAAGCCTATCCCGACCTATGCTGTAATTGCTTAATATTGAATTATAAAAAAAGAGTTATGGAAGAAATCATCAAAATAGACAGTATTGATGCCTACAATAAAATGCGTGGCATAGAAACCTTGCATCCCTTAATTACAGTAATCGACTTATCGAAAACAAAACCGATGCCTGCACAGACTTTTAACTTTGGTCTTTATGCCATCTTTCTGAAAGAATTAAAATGTGGCGAATTGAAATACGGTCGCAACAATTATGATTTTCAGGAAGGAACATTGGTTTTTATTGCTCCAGGACAAGTATTGGGCGTACAACCTAATATCACAACCTTTCAACCCTCAGGGTGGGCACTCTTATTTCATCCAGACCTGATCAAAGGAACTTCATTGGGAAAGAAAATCCATGAATATAACTTCTTCTCATATGATGTAAACGAGGCTTTACATCTTTCCGAAAAAGAGCGGCATATTGTTTTAGATTGCTTTACCAAAATCCAATATGAAATGGAACAAAGCATTGACAAGCACAGCAGAACATTGATTACATCCAATATTGAATTATTTTTAAACTACTGTACCCGATTCTATGACAGACAGTTTGTAACCAGGGACCATTCCAACAAGGGTATACTGGAAAAATTCGAAGATATATTAAACGCTTATTTTACCGAAGATAAATCTCAAAAGATCGGACTACCGACGGTAGCTTACTGTGCTTCAGAATTGAACCTATCTCCAAATTACTTCGGCGATATCATCAAGAGCGAAACTGGTATTACTGCACAGGAATATATCCAAACTAAGGTTATCGATTTCGCCAAAGAAAGAATTTTTGATCACGAAAAATCAATCAGTGAAATTGCCTATGAATTAGGTTTCAATTATCCCCAGCATTTCACTCGTCTGTTCAAGCAAAAAGTAGGCATGTCTCCCTCCGAATACCGATCATTAAATTAATTATATAATAGTCTTAATCCACAAGTTTCTCCTCAAGACTGTCTTAAAATGTTATTAAGTAAGAAGAAATACCAAAGGAAGTCTATCCAGTCTTTATCAACTTTGTCAATTTGTTTTAAAGAAGACCTACGACGATTTATATGCATGATGATAAAATTATTTTGCCAGTTCAATCTCAAACAAATTTCATTAACTTTATAGCTTATTAAGATCGACCATATTACATAAAACAATCTATTGGAAATGAATAAATTTGTTTATTTATCGCTTTGCTTATTTGGATTTCCGTTTGCTTCCTTTGGCCAGGAAACAACGCTGACTGCCGATGAACTTTTTGTTAAAGCACGAACAGAGGCTTTTGATCAAAAAAATTATGCGGAAGCGATAAAAATCAGTAAACAGGCTTTGAAACAGGCTCCCGAATATACGGATATCAGTATCTTTTTAGGACGTCTATACACTTGGTCTGATAAAATAGATAGTGCCCGTACCATATTTTCCAAATTAGAAAGTCAAAATGTGCAAGATGAAGATTTGTACATAGCCTATGCTTCTTTAGAGTACTGGAACGATCAAGCGGCCAAAGCAATAAACTTGGTGGATAAAGGTCTTTCTTTTCACCCGACCTCAGAAGATCTTCTCCTTTTGAGGACAAAAATAGATTACAGTAATAATGCGTATGAAAGTGCTGAAAAATCAGTAAATAACCTACTAAAATTAAATCCTAAAAATGCTGAAGCAAGAGCTTTAGCAAAAAGTATCCAGGAGTATACAGCTAAAAATGCTATCGGGCTTAATTATAACTTTGTTCACTTTGACAAACAATTTGACGATAACTGGCATATTGTAGCACTTAGTTATAAAAGAGCTACCCCACTAGGATCAGTAATCTTCAGAACAAACTATGCGAATAAATTTGCTGACAATGGACTACAATTTGAAGTAGAGGCTTATCCAAGATTATCTAAAATGTTTTATCTCTATGTGGCTGGGGGCTATTCCAACAATGTAGGTATATTTCCTAAATACAGAACTGGTGTTTCTTTATATGCAAATTTACCGCACAGCTTTGAGGGTGAAGTCGGATACAGACAGCTATATTTCAGTGATAACATCTGGATGTATACAGCATCAATAGGCAAATATTATCAGAATTTCTGGTTCAACCTAAAAACGTATCTGACCCCAAGCAATGAAAATATATCACAATCATACGCAGGTACAGTTCGATACTATACCAAAGGAGCAAATGACTATTTAGGATTTCTAATCGGAACAGGAATTAGTCCTGAAGAAAACCGAAATAATCTCCTAGACCAGTCCATTTATAAGCTTAAAACATTCAAGATCGGAGCAGAATATAACTTTTCGGTCAACCGTACAAATCTGTTTTCCATTTCTTCTACGTACTTCAATCAAGAGTTTAGACCTAATGAGAAGGGTAATCAAATCGATATCACAGTGGGCTATATCAAAACCTTTTAGGGTTTTGATATCGTTTGCTTAAAATAATTCTTAAAAATACTGTCAGGCAGTAGCTGTTTCTTAGTATAGAATTGCTTATTCTGACGCTTAAACAGTTCGAAACGCTTGATGAGCAGATCACGCTCCGAACCCTCAGAAAGAGGTTCCTCATTAAGTGTTGCATCTAATTTATACAACTGGCCATCCGAAATATGGTAGTCACCATAGACAAAGTCAATCAACTGATTCTTACTTTGCATCATCGCTGCTCCATTTCCTTTAGCAGAAGCTCCGATCTCCAGACCACGGCCTATCCAGGTTACCTGTCCTGGGGTATTCACCTGATAATTATTACGATAAAAAGCAAGCAGAGAAGGTGTCACATCAAAGTGGCTTACCTTATGACGGAAAGTATGTGCCGCCTTTAGTAATGGTGAATAAATCATTAATGGAACATGATAGCGATCAATTTTACTTTCTAAAGGAATCTCAGGCATAGCGTGATCACCGGTTATAATAAAGATCGTATTAGCGAAATCTGCCCGCTTTTGATAATCCCTGAAAAACTGTTGCAATGCATCGTCCAAGTTCAATACAGACACCAGTTGCTTCCGGTTTTGCAAAGCCCATTTTTTGCGATCAGGTGTCAGATCGCCCAGAGCTAACCGCTTATCAAAAAGTTTTTCATAAAAAGCAGCATTATTGATTAGAAAAGGATTGTGGGTAGAGAGCGTTAACAAAAGATGAAAGTAAGGTGTCTGCTGCACTTTCTGTACCTCCAACATTTTTGCGAATACAGCTTGATCCTCATACCCCCAACTTTCTCCCCCTTTTTCGGGAAGCTTTTTATATGGTTCGGCATAAGACCACTGATCGACCAAAGTATCCACTTTACTGTAAGTCATGAATTTTTCCATGAAATCAAACTTTGAATTACCGCCATAGAAAAAACCTGTATTGAATCCATTTGCTTTTAAGATATTGAACAGGTTAAAATGTGCCGGTAGAGTATCCTGTTCTAAGAAACCATGCGAAGCAAAGGGCAACGATCCTGTCAATGTCGGCAAAACAGAAAAAGTTCTGCCTGAAGAACTTAAATTATTCTCCCAATACAAGGACTTCTTCGATAAAGAATCTATAAAAGGTGTAAAATTTCCGATATACCCTGAAGGAGAACTATAGGCATGCCCTAATCCTTCGACCACAATAATGACCAAATTTGGGACAGATGAACTTTTTTGAAAGTAGGTACCTAATATGTCCTTTGTATCTTCATTTCGAAGAAAAGGATAGCTTTGGTTTTCCCCTGACGGCTCTTTTTCTGCTCCAAATCCCAACATTCCCGGATGTTCTTCGATATAATTGGTGACATTAGAATTTAGAAAATAACGCCATTTACTACGGGCAGCATTTTGAGCAAACTCATCACCAGATATCTTAAAAATTTTAAAGCGGTCTACAGGAATAAAACTTACAATAACTCCTAAAAATAGCATACTTAGGCCTACATAGGTGCTGTTAATCGTTTTTTTCGACGCTATCCAAAAAGGAATATAGGCACATGCGACGAGCAAGATTAATAAAGCGATATTGGTAAAACTCAGCATACCACTCGCTTCCAAAATTTGCATCATCTCGGCAGTATTATAATAAAACATATCCGCTCCCAACAAATTGCGTGATTCTGCAAAATATAAAAATAAAATATATTGCATTACCACGACAAAAGACAATAACACGATGGATAATATCCTGGCTACTGAAAGATGAACAAGCTGTACTATCAGATACACAAGACCGCAACCACTTAGTATCTGAAAAGCGAAAATGAGATTATTCAAAAGAAGTGGTATTAAACCATTTGATTGACCTAATTGTGGAAATTGCCTGCTATACCACCACCATTCTACAGCGACAGAAAGCATATACAACACTAAAAATACAAGGCTTACAGCACCATAATTTTTCAATCCAATACGCAACTGTAAACCAATCCGTTTAAAAAATGGAATATCTTCAGCCCCTTGCTGAAAACCCTGACGTTTCATATCGCCCCAGCTATGCTGTTTACGAAAATAATCCACCACACCGCGAACACCTGCACCGACTACAATTGGATGGAAATAAAAAGGTTCCAAAATAGCTGTAACAATCAATTTGGAAAGATCTTGCTTCTTGGTGTACACCTGGTGACTCACCAAGTCGACCAAAATAGCGTAAATAGAATATAAGATCCCCGATGAAATAACCAGCGCAAAGAGTGCAAAGAAAAATGGCCAGTTTATAATACCGAGAAAAAGAAAAATCAGAAAAATAATATATCCTGAAAATTCAATTACAGGACCAAGGAATTCAAAGAAAAACCAATAGGGCATACTGACCATTCCTAACCGTCCGTACTTCGAGTTGAACATAAGCTTACGGTGCTTCCAAAGTGTTTCCATGGTACCTCTCATCCAGCGATTCCGCTGCTTTTTCAAAATCTCCTTAGACTCAGGCACCTCAGTCCAACATAATGGATCCGGTATGTTGACCACTTCATAAGGAAGTTTCTGTTCTTCCATATAACGGCGCATGCGTACCACCAGTTCCATATCTTCACCTACAGTTTTACTGTCATATCCACCACAGGCTAGTACAATCTGCTTATCAAAAGCCCCAAAAGCCCCTGAAATCAAGATAAGACCAGAAGCTCGGGACCAAGCCATTCTTCCCAATACAAAAGCACGAATATATTCCAAAGCCTGTGTACGTCCAAGCCAAGATTTAGGAAGGTTAACGTCAACTACTTTACCATTTTCTATACGGCAGTTATTAGCTAAACGGATGACGCCACCACAAGCAATGACCCTTTTATCAGTCTGCTCTAGGAAAGGTTTTGCAAGTTTTAAAAGTGCATCCTGCTCTAGTATACAGTCCACATCGATGCAGACGATATAATCGCCAGAAGATATATTTACCCCCACATTCAGCGCATCTGCTTTCCCGCCATTCTCTTTATCAACGACAATCAGCTTTTTGAAAGCGGCATTTTTACTTTTATAAATACCGCGGATCTCTTTGGTTTCTAGATCACCTTGTATAAAAAACGGAACAGATTCTAATGCATAAGCTTCAATAAGCTTTTCCATAGAATCATCACGACTTCCATCATTAACAATAATAATTTCTAGGTTATGGTAGTAGAGAGATAATAACGATCGTACATTTTCAACGACGGTCATACCTTCATTATAGGCCGGGGCGATTAAGCTAAAACGAGGTGCATTGACATTGGTTGCAATGAGATTATAATCAGTATAGGAATTATCATGCTTATAACGTATTACTGCACCATAGGCATAGATACCCACCCACCCAGAGATCAAAAATATAGCGGCCGAATATACAAGAAATATCCAGATCACTACTTCGTAAACAATATGTGAAAATTCTAGCATACTTTTTCCTGCAATGCGTGGTTAATAATATGTTTAAACTCATCCGGCGTGTTCTCATCCAAAGCCATATCCCGTAAATACTGACGCTCCCCTAAATTAACCAACACTTCCGCGGACCAGATTTTGATCGCAACTGCTGGATGCTCCCACAACTGTTTTTTCAAAAACGCATCACATTCCAGACTCTTGGACACCTTCATTGCTTTTAGGATCTCAATCTGAACGGCTAATGTTTCTTCTGGAAAAGCGCTCACCAATTGCTCCATCGTATTATTATTTTCAAAAGCCTCCAGTGTACGCACTACCTGTAGCTTTACAGCAGTATCATTATGCGCTAGTAATTCTAGCACTTCATTATAATAAGACAACATCTGGAATTTACGCATTAAACGCAGCGTAAAAATAACCACAGATGTATTTTCACTTCGCAACCATAAAGTAATATTGACAATTTTCGGATCGGGAATATCAATAATAGAATTTAGTAAACGAAGCTGTTGCCACTCAGAAAGAGGATGCTTCAGGTTATCTAAAAAACTTAAACCTTCAGCTCCTTTAAAACTGACTATTCCATACTGTGCTTCTAAATATACCTGTTTCTCCCGGTGCTCGAGCAAGGATGTAAAGGTAGGTAATGCACGTAAAACACGCATTGCGGTCAGCTCCTGAATCCCTCCTGCTATGTGATATGCTTTCTTTTTAATTAGATTACGCCAGGCCTCATCCTCAAGACTAAACTTATAAAATAAATGTGTAATCTCTTCTCGGGCAACACCAGAAAATTTGCGTTCTGAAGCCACTAAAAGATCTAAAAAAACACTTCTGAACGCTGGTTCCCGCAGATGCATATCAAAGGATTCATCGTTTTCAACAAAATTCTGTCCCAACACTATAGATTCAGTAATCTTATTTTCAATGATCTGTGTCCAGACTTGTCTATTAGATAAAACACGGTATTTATAAAAACTATAAAACAATACCGCAATAATCAATAGCAATACCAGCACAAATACAATAATTATGGCCAATACCAGTTCGTGAAGTGTTATTTTTTGAAACATAGTAACCTTTATTTACCTGTCAGACGTTTGATCCGCAGCAGCAGTTCATTTGGACTAAAAGGTTTGACCATAAAATCTGATGCCCCTAAATCAAATGCATCTGTCACAACTTCCTCCTGTCCCATGCTAGAAAGCACAATGACAGGTATTTTTTTTCCTATTGTGTGCATGGCAGACAAAATCTCAATACCCGATGCAAATGGCATCATGATATCGGTCACAACAAGATCAAGATCCAACTCACTGATCTTTTCAATAGCTTCCTTTCCATTGCGTGTTAAAATGACAGTATGCCCCTCTTTAATTAATTTATGTTCTATTGTTCGTAAAATCAGTTCGTCGTCTTCCGCTATTAAAATCAACATGTTACTTTTCGTTTAAAAGGTTCGTTATTAACTGTAATCCTATTTCAATTTCTTGCTTTATATCATTCAACAAATCCAATCCGGGGTTACTGGATGATAGTTCTTTTTCCAGATTAGATGTCAGCATGCTCAGTTTTTTAAGCCCCGCAGTAGACGCTGTTCCCCGCAATTTATGGAGGATCACTTTCATTCGTTCAATATCTTCCGATTCCCTGACATTTTCCAATTGAAACCATGCTTGCTTAATCTCTTTGATCACAAGATCTAAGAAAAAAGATTTAAAACTAACATCGTCTCCAATCTGCTCCTTAAGTGCATCCATATCTAGATGATCATCAACCACAGCCTCTTCTTTTTGTTCAAGTACCTGTTTTTGAACAAATTGCTGCAATACCGTGTACAGATCATGTTGCCTTATCGGCTTAGGAAGAAACTCAGACATACCGGCCTCTAAACATTTTTCTCTTTCTCCACGGACATTTCCAGCAGTAATACCAATAATAGGTATAGCAGCATAACCTGTTAATAGCCTTATTTGTTTGGTCGCTTCGATACCATCTACACCAGGCATCTGCACATCCATTAAGATAAGGTCAAACTTTGAATGTAGGCATTTTTCGATTGCATCCCCTCCATTAGTAACCTCTATCAGTTCAGCATTAGGCATAATAGTCGCCATCATACGCAGATTGAGCGCCATATTTACAGAATTGTCATCGGCTAAAAGAACCCTAGCCTGTTGTTGGTAAACCGTTGTTCCACTATCACTATCCTGTCCCAAATGATTAACATCAGCCTTACTTTGCTGTATAGCTTTACGTAAAGTAAGATAAAGTTCGTCGGATCGAATAGGCTTAAGCAAACAATAGGAGCGTTCTTGTTGCCTGAAAGCAGAAATAACCTCATGCTCCTCCGACGATGTATGCAATACAATGAGTGGAATACTTTCCTCCTGTTTATAAAACAATTCCTTTATTTTTTCTATCGTCTCCAATCCGGAGAGAATAGGCATGTGATAATCCATTAAAATAACATCAAACCTTTCACCGCTCATCAGTAATTGTAAAGCCGCCAGACCATTCTCTGCAAGTACTGAATCAACTCCTCTATAAGTCAGCATATGCTGTATAATCGTACGGTTATTGGCATTGTCATCTACAATAAGAACGCGTTTTAAAGGCAGTTCCTCATCCTCTTCGATGCCACCTTCTTCATAAGCGATTTCCAGATCAAAGTAAAAATCAGATCCTTTATTCAGTTCACTCTCCAGACAAAGTTTACTTCCCATGTATTTCAATAAATTATTGGAAATGGTGAGTCCTAAACCGGTGCCTCCATAACGTTTGCTCACAGAGCTGTCTTCTTGGGTAAAGGCATCAAAAATACGTTGCTGTTTTTCTACCGGAATACCGATACCAGTATCACGAACAGAAAAACGTAATTTAATTTTGCTTTCGTCACTGCTGCGCTTTTCGATCTTAAGTTCGATCTCTCCCTTTTCCGTAAATTTAACGGCATTTCCCAAGAGATTGATCAAGATTTGCTTGATGCGTGCCTCATCTACCCAGATAGAAGCAGGTAATCCCTGCTCAATATTTAATAAGAGTTCGACATCTTTGCGCTGTGCTTGGTAAAGTACAACATTGATTACCTGATGTGCCAAATCATATACATTGAATTTATCGATATACAGTTCCAATTTTCCAGATTCAATCTTTGAAAAATCAAGGATGTCATTGATAATATTCAATAAACTGCTTCCCGACTCGTTAATATAGTTGAGGTATTGCTTCTGTACATCGTTCAACGGTGTTTTGAGCAGCAGATCCGAAAATCCGATCACACCGTTCAAAGGGGTTCGGATCTCATGGCTCATATTAGCTAAAAATTCAGACTTTGCTTTACTCGCTAAGTCCGCAAGTTCTTTTGCTTTCTTCAATTCTAAATTTACAGCAACAGATTCGGTGATATTTTGAGTAAAAATAATAATACCGCCAACACTACCATCAGACAAATTCCAAGGTCTTACTTCCCAATTAAAGTGCTGTGGTTCCTCATAGTCATCAACATCAATCAATTCATCGACATTTTTATAAGATTTACCCTCAAGAGCATCATAGTAAATATTTTTTCTATTTTCCGGTATATTAGGAAAGACATCAAACAGATTCTGATCTAGAATATTATCCATATCTTTATGGAAGTCTTCCATCCATTGATGGCTGACGGATACATAACGAAAATCCCGATCAAACATCGCTACAGAAGCCGGAACATAATCCACAAATGCTCTTAGCATCGCTTCTTTACGTTCCAATTCCAGGTAAAGGTTTTTACTCGTATCAATATTTTGTATAATACCGAAAACACGCTTACAGGTTCCGTTATCGAACTCGGGAATTCCTTTAACACGTACCCAAATGATTTCACCTTCTTGCTGTCTCAATCGCAGTTCAACATCAAATGAACAGCCATGTTGCGTTGCTTCCTCAAAAATACCGGTTAACTTAACCTGACTGTCTTCATCAAAAAATCCGACGGCATGATCAAAGTTAGGAACAAAATCTTTACCTACTCCATGAATCAATTTTGTTGAATCGGACCAAAAAACCTGATGCAAATCCAGATTAACCTCCCATCCACCGACTTGTGCAACAGTATTCGTCTGCTCCAAAATCTGCTTCGTATGCAGGAGGTCATTTTCAAGCTGTATCCGTTCCGTCATATTAAGTGCAGTACTAACCACATAAGGTTTCCCTTCCGGATCCAGCTCGAGCATGTTATGATAAAGCCAATAGATCTTTTCGCCATCCTTCGATTTTAGAATCATCATACCTGAATCCTCCCCATTTTGAAGAATACGTTTGAGATAATCATCGAAAGCCTGCAGGTGATGTGTAGGTACAAGTTGCTTCAGATTGAGATGCTTTGCTTCCTCCTCAGAATACTTTAAAAGATTACGGCCTTTTTCATTTACAGCAAGAATATTACCTTCCATGTCGTGCATACTCATTAAACCGATGGCATTCTCGAAAAAATTGCGAAACTTCCGTTCAGAAACAGCTAACTTTAATTGCTCCTCCCGTTCACTGGTAACATTTCTCCCAAATCCGAAAATTTCTAACGTTGCTGCATCATACTTGAAGTACCATTCAATCACAACATCACTACCTCCATCCTGCGATGTTACTGTAGTATATTGTATACCTTCGGTAATATTTGCCAGATTTTTCAGACGCTGCTGAAAACTTTCATCATGATTATCCAATAATGTAAAAAAAGAGGCTCCTAACACCTTAGACTTTTCAATTTTAAGTGCCTCAGAAAAAGCAGGATTCAGTTCTTTTATCCGATATTGGTCGTCCAATACGCAGATCATATTATTGGTAATATGAAATACTTCCTCAAAATATCCTGCCTGGACCTTTCTCTTTTTCCCTAAGAGAATTTTGGTTACAGCTTTCCCAAGCTGTCCTAAAGAATCTACCTGTTTAAGAGATAATGACTTAGGCTCAAACCCGATGACACAGATCGTACCAAGTGCATGCCCTTCGTCATCCAATAAAGGTACTCCCGCATAAAAACGAATATTTCCCTCTCTGATCAAAGGATTGGTGGCCGATCTTGGATCCTCAAAAGTATCTTCGATGACAAGTACATCTTTACTCATAATTGTGTACTGACATACCGTATTACGTCTTTCAACAGTATCCAACTCCATACCAACACAGCTCTGGATCCGCTGCGTATCTTCCTCCATCATGGCAATAAGTGCCGCTGGACAATCTGTTATGAGACAGGCTGCCTGCGCAAACACATCAAGATCAGGGTCTTTCCCCAATCCCAATAGCTCATAAGATTTTAATTGGCGGATACGCTCCAATTCATTTTCCGGGACCGGGTATTGCTCCATGCCTTTAAATTATATAGTAAATAGATGTGTTCATTGAGATTGTGAAAATAACAAAAATAGTTCTCCTTTTAAATAAATAACAAACGAAAATCGGCAATAATCTTAAATTACAATATCAGAAGCATTTACTTCCCAAATTTTCAGATTTTATGCTTTGCAGAACTCTAACATAGCAAAGTTATAAAGTGCAATTACACCTTTAAAGCTGTGTAAATTGCATTATTCATGAAAGATTGTAGAATTAAAATTTCACGTAAAATCTTGCCAATTGACAACTTAAAATCAATTGCATAATCTTATTTTTGAAAAATGGAAGACTTGATCAATTATCTGCTCAAATTTGGACAACTCAACAAGAATCAATGTGCTTTAATATCAGCTAAAGCACAGCATAGACAGGTCAATAAAGGAGATTTTTTTTCTGAAGCGGGTAAAGTGGCAAGAGATATAGGCTACGTCACCCAAGGAGTTTTCAGAATCTGTTATTACAATAAAGCAGGAGATAGCTTCACTCGTTATTTCGTTTACGAAAATCGCTTCGTTGCCGATACAATCAGTTTCATTGATGAGTTACCTTCAGCAGAATATATCGAAGCCGTAACCGACTGTAAACTGCTCGTTTTCTCTAAAAAAGATTTTATGGAGCTAGCCGCCACCATTCCCGGCTGGTCAGACATCTTTTCCAAAATCACCTCTTATGTCCTCGAAAATAAAATGAGGGCAAGCAGCAATATGTTGGTGCAGAATGCACAAACACGCTATTTACATTTCTTAGCGCATTACCCTGGATTAGCCAACCGGATTCCACAACTGATGCTCGCTTCCTATTTAGGCATTACAGCAACATCGCTTAGCCGCATCCGAAAAACCATTAGCTAAAGGTTTTATTGCCAATTGGCAAGTGTAGCCTGCCCCTTTCTCCCGAACTTTGTCGTATTAAATATTTGAACATACGATTATGCAAGTTGATGTATTATTAGGCCTCCAATGGGGCGACGAAGGTAAAGGGAAAATTGTTGATGTGTTAAGTACAGATTATGATCTCATAGCGCGTTTTCAGGGTGGCCCCAATGCAGGTCATACGTTAGAATTTGACGGTAAAAAATTTGTATTAAATACGATTCCTTCGGGCATATTTTTCGATCATACCATGAACCTGATCGGAAATGGAGTTGTTCTGGATCCGATCAGTTTAATCAAAGAACTGGATATGCTTAAAAAAGCCGGCCACGACTTATTGAAAAAAGGTAATCTACTGATTTCAAAAAAAGCACATCTAATCTTACCATCACATCTTTTGCTTGATGCGGCATCCGAACAAAATCTAGACACGAACAAAATAGGATCTACTTTAAAGGGTATTGGTCCGGTGTATATGGACAAAACAGGACGCAAAGGACTCCGAGTAGGCGATATTTTGCTCCCAGATTTTAAAAAACGTTATCAAAAATTGGTAACAAAGCATAAAGCAATGCTTGCTTCATTTTATCAGTTAGAAGTGAATACGATTCAAAATGAAACTGCTTTTTTTGATGCAATTGAACACTTGAAGCATTATCCTCTGGTGGATTCGGAACATCTGGTCAATCAGTATCTTCAGGAAGGGAAAAGGGTTTTAGCCGAAGGTGCACAGGGAAGCTTGCTTGATATTGATTTCGGATCCTACCCTTTTGTTACCTCATCCAATACCACAACAGCAGGTGCTTGTATAGGTTTAGGAATTGCTCCAAACAAAATCGGTGAGGTGATCGGTATCTTTAAAGCATACAGCACCCGTGTTGGCGGTGGTCCCTTTCCAACAGAGTTGGCCAATGAAACAGGAGAGCAGATCCGTCAGACAGGCAAAGAATTTGGTGCAGTAAGCGGTCGTTCCCGCCGTACTGGATGGATCGATTTACCTGCACTAAAATATGCCCTAATGCTGAATGGTGTGACTCAATTGGTGATGACAAAGGCAGATGTTCTCAGTGGTTTAGATCACATCTTTGCTTGCACCCATTATCGCCATCATGGTAAAGTGATCGATTATATGCCTTATGAGCTAATTACTCAACAAGCAACTCCTATACTTAAGAAAATAGACGGGTGGCATCAAGATATCAGCACAGTCACCGATGTTTCCGACATTCCACTGAAGCTCAAAGCATATATTAATTTCTTGGAAAAAGAACTGCAAATTCCCATTAAATTTTTATCTGTAGGCCCAGATCGGAAGCAAACTTTGAAGCTTTATTAATGTTGAAAACACCTATAAAAATAGGTCATGAATGATAAAAGGGGGTTTCCAACAATTTAGGACACCCCCTTTTTCAAATCAGAACGATTTGCCAACCCAAAGACATCTTCAAATAGTGCATTTCAAATCGATCGTATTTATAAATCAGGCTTAGACAAAAACGAATATTAATAACAAATGCAGGTATCGTATGTTGTAGAGGTATGAAGATTGCAATGCTTTCGCCAATCGCTTGGCGAACACCTCCTGTTCACTACGGTCCATGGGAACAGATTACCTCATTACTTACTGAAGAACTTGTAAAATTAGGTATCGAAGTCACATTATTTGCGACTGGTAATTCAATTACCACAGCACGTTTACAGGCAGTCTGTCCTTTAGGATATGAAGAAGACCGCGATATCAATGCCAAAGTATGGGAATCTTTGCATATTTCTGAGTGCTTCGAAAATGCGCGCGAGTTTGACATTATACACAATCAATTTGATTTCCTCCCCCTTTCCTATTCCAGATTGGTGAAGACACCAGTCGTAAGCACGATCCATGGTTTTTCGTCCCGAAGTATTCTACCTGTATATAAAAAACACAATAAAGACGGACATTATGTATCCATTAGCAATGCCGATCGTGCGGAAGAATTGGACTATATTGCTACCGTTTACCACGGAATTGACCTTGGACAATTTACATTTAACGACAAACCTCAGGATTACTTATTGTTTTACGGCAGAATCCATCATGATAAGGGAGCTAAAGAAGCTATTGCAATAGCCCAAGCCTTGGGAAAACGTCTAATCATGGCTGGTATAATTCAAGATGAAAATTACTTCAGACAGCATATCCAACCCCATTTAAAACCCGGTAAAATTGAATATATTGGTTCAGTTGGTCCGGAAAGACGCAATGAATTACTCTCGAACGCCAGTGTACTGCTACATCCTATAAATTTTAGCGAACCTTTTGGTTTATCGGTCGTCGAATCGATGGCTTCCGGCACACCGGTTGTAGCTTTTAACAAAGGCAGTATGCCCGAACTGATCGATCATGAACAAGATGGATATCTCGCTGAAAACATCGACGAGGCAATTGAAATGGTTAAAAATATCGGTTTCATCAACCGAGAAGCATGTCGGAAAAAAGTGGAGGATCACTTTTCCAAGGAAAGAATGTGTCAGAACTATTTAGCAGTATATAGAGAAATTTTAAACAGATAAATCTTATTTAAAACAAATAACCTCCAGCTTCCACTTTAATTTCATTATAGTGAAAGCTGGAGGGATATCTTATTGATTTGAAACACTTATCTTAACTTCGATATTTCCTCGAGTAGCGTTAGAGTAAGGACATACTTGATGTGCTTTTTCTGTTAATGCTTGCGCTTCTTCCAATGAGATACCCGGGATGTTGGCTTGAAGTTCAGCTGCTAATCCGAAACCACCGTTTTCCAATTGCCCTATACTCACTTTTGCCGTAACAGTGGTCTCCCCTGTCTGCACTTTTGACTGTTTAATCACTAAATTCAGTGCACTGTCAAAACAAGCTGCATATCCTGCAGCAAACAGCATTTCAGGATTAGCATAATCGTCATTAGCTCCTCCCAAGGCTTTCGGCATACGCACCTCAAGATCCAACACATTATTTTCACTTTTAACCTGCCCATTTCTACCGCCAGTAGCTTTGGCACCTATTGTATACAAATTTTTCATTACTATATATTTAAATTTTTACTCTTTTTTCAATTCGACCAATCCCTGACAATAGACTTTAAATTCTATATCGGCAAAGATTTTTGCCTCTACTATTAAACAGTACAAACTTAATAAAATTACATTGTGCACAATATAATTTTCAACGACACATATATAGATTTTACTCAACATTGACAATTTTTATCAAAACCTGCATTTGCTAAAGATTTCCATGTACTTTAAGTGAATGAGTTGAATCTTGAAAGCTATCTAATCCTCGTTCACTGCTATTTGATCTATACAGAAAATTCAACAATTTACCCTATTTGTAACAAGTAAAGGCTTATGCATCCGAGTTTTTAAGATTATTAATCAACTTCCATTAGTTTGCAAATTTCATTAGTTGAGCATTTATTGCAGACAACAAATCCTCAACCAATAGCATATTTCATATATATTGCCCCACTTATTATATATTGAAAGGATAAAAAACAGCAAAGCCTCCAGGTTTGGAGGCTTTGTAGCACAACAAGTTAATCGTGTGCAATTTTATGAAAGGTTATGTCAATATAATTATAATCATCAGATAAATAAAAAAAAATCACACATTTTTTTTTATTTATTCTTTAGGTTTAATTCGTTCATAAAGTTACTTCTCTACCTGTGGTCGGTGTATCGAATGTTCTGTCAAGAAAACTTTCGAAGAGACTCTTGAGCACCAATTAAATCAGATCATTAACGAAAAAAGTAATTTAACAAGTACCGTCAACAGATGTAAAATAGTACTTAATTACGGTACGACCATCTGATGGACTTTCAACGCATCATACTAGCTATTTGCGGGTTAATGATAAGCACCTTTGGTTATCTAATAGTAGGATGTTAGCACAATTTTGATAGAGCTGTTTTTATAACATAATTATACTTAATTGCAAAAGTCCTCCCTCACTAATTCATAAAATTCAAGGAATTATTATACTCGTAAACCTGTTATGTAGTTATAAAGCATGGCATAAGCGTACGTAAAGCGTAGATAAAGCATAGATACAGTGTAAAAACAGCCTGTTTAACACACTTACAACGCACTTACCACGCTCTTACCACATTCCTATACCATACATAGCCAAACATGCTTTATCTACGCTTAATTAAAGCTTCATAAATGCTCTACAGTTAGTTGAGAAGAGCTGCACATAAAATCTCTTAAGCCTACTATCTTAAAGACTTTATTCGTTTGTTTCAAATAGATTTAAAAATTCCACAAACCATCTTTAATTTATAAACTTAAAATTCCTGTTCAAGAAAGCTTCTTCGGCCTCAGTCAAAAGCTTCTTCGGCCTCAGTCACATGCCCTGTAATCTTTCTCGTGTACTAATTTGAGATTAAATTATCTTTCTTTAACTGCTTGGCCATTGCCTTTTTATATCCCGCTAAAAAACTATCCAAAGAACCTGGATTATAACTCTCAGATTGAGTCGACCAGACGAGTTTCCCTGTGCTCACATCGTATAAATTTGTTTCGATGTAATAAGTTTTCTCTGTAGTATAGTAGCCATTGTTATAAAGGTTACCGTACCAAAAATCATAATAACCACCAAATGTTCTATAATAGCCAAAGGTGTTCACAGGATAAACAGAAACATTTGGAATGTATCTGGATTCTGACTTAGAATCAATCAGAGCAATGGTCAATATGGCTTCACTATTTGTTCCGGCTACTTTCTGCATAGCTAGATCTGAACGCTTGGGTTCCATACTTGCAAGATTAGGCGGAAAAACATCTATACTCTTTACACTCGTTAAACCTAGTGAAGTGAGTGATGAAGCAATTTCATCTTCCACTTTCTGACGAGCAGGAACATTATCTGTCATAACTGCCACAAATATTCTACTATACTTCTTCAGATCGACAGCGGGATCACGCCAAGATCCTGTAATCATACTGCTGGTTGCACAGCTGGAAAAAATAAGCACTATCGTGCAAATTTGTAAAATGAACTTTTTCATAATTATAAAATTTATTATTTCTTTTTTAACACTAATTCTCAAACTTGATTTCTAACTCATAAATTGGGACAATAGATTAATAATCGACAAGTTGTTTTAAAATAAATGCATTATTCGATACTTTTCTCATACTATATTTCAATCTAAGAACATAATTTAAGCCTATTTTGTTTAATAATTTTCATTACTATTATTAAAATGAAAAAATACTGGTTTCAAAAATGGTATCATGACTCTTTAATTTACTAAGTTTTCTAATAATAGATTTTGTAAAAAATTATATTTGTGTTTGAGTGTCACCCTAGAGAAGCTAAATTTACTGTTGAATAAACTCAATCTTTTCTTTCTGGTAAAGTACGATACCCGCCAAAAATACTCTTTTAAGGATTTGTTCTATTGGATACTATTTTTTGTTTGCATCATCTTAACTCAAAAAGTCAACGTTGATACGCTGTACTGAGAAATCTATCCTTACAAAATGGAAGACTAGCTAATCGTAAATCATAAATAGATAAAATTAAGTTTTAGGCTGTTTAAGAAAGACAAAGCCTTGTTCCATTTTATTGAAACAAGGCTTTATTTATGATATAATCACAGATAGAATTATTTTTGATATGTTTTCTTTACAAATGGTGCTTTAAGTAGATAATCTATACTTTGTTTTAGTCCAACTTCTAGATCTGCAGTTGTCTCTTCAAGCTCTACAAATATATTCTCAACACCTGCAATATCGGTATTAGCAAATATCGCATCAAAACCTACCATCCCACTCTGACCAATCTCACGGTGATCTTTAATATGCAAAGTAGCATATCTTCCAGGATATTTTTTAAAATAATCTACAGGACTTGCTTTTCCAATGATCGTCCAATATACATCCATTTCAAAAAAGACATTTTCAGGTTTAGTATGTTCAATCATGTAATCAAGCATAACCACTTTTCCTTCTACCTTTTCAAACTCATGGGCATGATTATGATATCCGTACTTAATACCATATTCACGGCAAAGTTGACCAATCTCATTGAGATACTGACATTCAGTATCAAGATCTTTTATTGTCTTTGGTAAATCTAACCATGGGGTAACGATATATTTAATTCCTGCTGCTTTGTGTGCAATGATAGTCTCTTTCCACCATGTTAAGGCTTTGGAAAAATCGCCTGAAGCTAATTCCTCTTGCGTTAAAGTTCTTGACGCATGTGAAGAAAGAACTTTCATGCCTGCTTTTTCTACATTTTTTTTGAATACTTGCGGTGTGGTATTATAAAACATACCGTCCTTATATCCTGCAGACTCAACGGATGTATAACCCATTTTAGCCAATTTTTGTAAAACTGAGAAATAATCAGCATTATACGTATCTGGCTGTACGTGACTTCCAATCATACTTCTAACAGAATATAACTGTAAACCTATTTCTTTTGTTCTTATTTGTTCTTGCGCCTGTACATTATTGAAAGTAGTACCCATACCCGTCACAGCTAAAAGAAGTGAACAGGTTAAAAATTTAAGTTTCATATATTAAGTTTTATTTTTTTTTGTCTTAAACCAATGTTATCGGTTGGTGCCTAAATTCGTCTAAGCTCTTATCTGTAGTGGCTAAATTGGTAATCAATACATCAATTTGTTCTACATCACATACTTTAAAAGATTCTGTAACTCTTAAACGATCCTGATTTGCAAGAGCTACTACTTTCTTTGCTGATGCCAGCATTGCTAACTTAACTTCTGCATCTTCTTTAACTACTGCTGATATACCAAATTTCGAATCAACCCCACATGTCCCCATGAAATACAGATCTGCAATGTAACTTCTTGCCTCATTACAAGTTGTCTGCCCTACCGTGCTTGCTGTTTGTTTATGGTATTTCCCGCCCAACAAAACCAGTTCAATATTGGGATAATTTTCTAGAATTGGAATAAGCATGGCATTGCTTGTTATAATTCTAAGATGAATATCCGCAGGCAGGTAATTAACAATAGCACATATTGTTGTTCCTCCATCCATAAAAAGAGTCATTTCTTCTTTTATAAACTGCTGTGCCTTGAGAGCAATAACATCCTTCTCTCTCTTTAAATAGCTGTTTCGATCTTCGAAAGTAAGCGGATTTTTAGAACGTTGAATTGCACCACCACGCACTTTAGATAAAAGACCTATTTTATACAAATGATCAATATCTCTTCTGACAGTATCTTCGGAAACATCGAGCTTTTCTGCTAATGATTCATAGCTGACCATCTCCTCACTTTCTAGTTGATTTAATATAAATTCAAATCGTTTTTCTTTTAACATAGCTACTTACTGATATAAAGATTTGCCTACAGGATTTTCTATTATTTCTAATACAACTTAATTTGCAATATTATGCATTTAAATTTTAATTCGCAAAAAATTGCAATTAATATATTATAAACTTAAACAAAGCCCTGAATCCTCACTTTTTGCAATTCCAACTTTAATGCTATTGAATTTGTAAAATGTATGGCAGCAAATCCAAGCTTTACTGAGGCCTTTACATTTTCAATGTTATCATCGATAAAAATGCATTCTGTTGCCAGCAAATTGTATTTTTGCAACAAAATTTTATAAAGCTTTTCATCTGGTTTAATAAACCCTTCTTCACCAGAAACAACAATGCCATCAAAACCTGCAATAAAGTCAAATCGATTTTTAACCAATGGGAACGTTTCGGAAGACCAGTTCGTTAAAGCATAGACTTCATAATGTTTTTTTAACTCCTGTAGAATAGCAACAGTACCATTAATTTCACCTTTTAGCATCTCCGGCCATCGTTTCC
Organism: Sphingobacterium anhuiense; assembly: GCF_042686355.1. Lineage (NCBI taxonomy): Bacteria > Pseudomonadati > Bacteroidota > Sphingobacteriia > Sphingobacteriales > Sphingobacteriaceae > Sphingobacterium > Sphingobacterium anhuiense. Next base: position 188,086 of record NZ_JBHUPE010000004.1, on the reverse strand, counting down.
AGAATACATCGATTTCATTTTCAAATTGGGGATACTGCTTTTTCAGCTTATACATTCCTTCATCAAATGATCTTCCCTTATCTTGTTGCAAATTCCAATCTGTAGAACAGACATTTTCTAAGAACCACTCCATTTGATCACTTTGAGAAAATATATCCCGATATACATATCGAGGATTCCAATCTAAAAGAACACCTCCGATATCAAAAATTACAGCTTTTATCATTATTACTATCTTTAAGCCGAAATTTCTAAATAATTCCCCTCCGGATCCAGCACAACACTCTCATAATATCCGTCACCTGTAGTACGCGGCTCACTTGCAATTGTAAAACCGTCATTTCGGAACCTTTCTGTCAACAGATCAACAGCCTCAGTTCCCCCTATTGAAATAGCAAAATGTGCAATTCCTTTGTTAAAACCTCTTTTTGACGGTTCATCAAGAATATCGGGTCTGTTCATAAGTTCTAAGCGCGTAACGCAAGTACCAAACTTGAGAAAATATGATGTGAAGCCATTTTTTAAATTCTTATATTTCTCACTACATTCTAAGTTGAAATAAGTCAGGTAAAAGTTGCGCATTTTTTCCAAGTCATCTACCCAAATTCCAATGTGTTCAATTTTCATGTTCATCTTATTATTGTTTAATTGTTTTGCAAACATATGCAAATTTATATAAATTTGCATATGTTTGCAAAACAATATTAAGTATTAGAAAATTCATTTAGAAAAATAATAATGATAGAAAATCAAACAAAAAAAGCAAAAAGAGCAACCCAATTCATTTTTTTAGTGTGTGGATTAGCAATTTCAAGCTGGGCACCAATGGTACCATATGTAAAGGAAAGATTGGATATTAACGAGGCCGAATTAGGATTATTACTTTTATTTCTTGGCTTGGGCGCCGTAATTATGATGCCAATAACAGGTCTTTTATCAAAACGCTATGGTAATAAAATTGTGATTCTATGTACAACAGCAATCATTGCTCTTACACTTCCTCTACTGCTGATTATTTCATCTGCTTCACTAATGGCATTGTGTATATTTATTTTTGGTGCCAGTATTGGCGCCATAGATGTTGCGATGAATTCTCATGGTATACTAGTTCAAAACAAATATAATCGTCCGATTATGTCTTCATTGCATGGTCTTTTCAGTTTGGGAGGCCTATTTGGATCCCTTGGTTTAGGATTTTTAATTAAAATGGGATTGATTCCTCAAATAGCAGCAATTTCAATAGCACTCCTGTTGTGTTTAATTGTACTTAGTCAATTCAAATCTTTATTTGATCATGCTACAGAACAAAAATCTCAGATTATACATAAACCAGAAAAACAGCTAGAACATAGTTCAAAAAAACTGATTTTTAATAGAACAGTACTTTTTTTTGGTCTACTATGTTTTGCCAGCTTTCTCTCAGAAGGCGCTATGCTAGACTGGAGTGCTGTATTTTTAAAAGATATCAAAGATATTGATGTCGAATTTACCGGAGCTGGATATGCCACTTTCTCTATTGCTATGGCTAGCATGCGATTAATGGGGGATCGTTTGGTTGAAAAATTAAATGCAAAAACAATGGTCATTGGCGGTAGCCTGCTAGCAGCTCTAGGGTTGATAATAGCTATTTATTCAATCTGGATGCCTTTCGTTCTTTTCGGCTTTCTATTGTTAGGAATAGGTTCTGCAAATCTTGTCCCCTTGTTTTTTAGTGAGGCTGGCAGAATACCGACAGTCCCTACATCTGTAAGTATTCCAGCAATAACAACAATGGGGTATGCAGGTCAACTTATGGGGCCTGCTATCTTAGGATTAATTGCTCATCAATTCAATCTTGAAGTCGCATTTTTATTTTCCGCTACATTAATGGTATTAATCGCAGTCTTATATTTCTTTCGTAAGTAAAAGTGCAAATAGTAATACATGAATGAATTTGACTTTGGGTTTTAAGTTATTTTAAGACAATCGTTAATTTCTAACCTAAATATTTAAAGAAATTATTTACTGCCAATAAACCCTATGACATTGAAATTAAAAGCTACAAAAAAACCATTCAACAGAGTTTATTTAAGGGAATTATCTTAACGTCAGCTTCGCTATTTTTCAAATTATGGGTAACTAAAAAAGAACGACAAGAACAAATAAATCACTCTGCTCTTAAACTGAGAGCATAAAGGGGCTAACGAAAGTTGGCCCTTTTAATTATTAATAATAACTCGCAAAATAATAACTGCAGAAGTAAAGATCCCGATTCGATATTAAATCACGCTATGATGAGACAAATCTCAAATTTTCCATCCGATCAAAGTTGGGAATGACATGAAATTGCCGGTTCAATTTTTGAAATCAAATTATAATGGATATATTCAAACATAACTTACTCAAAATCAAACTGCAATAAGAAACACATTATCTAAACAAATTCAGCTCATTTATGAAAACACAAGAATTATTAGCAGTGACAACTATCCTCTCTGGTCTCATGTCGGGCTTCTTTTTTGCATATACATTTTCAGTAAATCTGGGACTTGCCAAACTAAATAACAAAGAATACCTCACAACGATGCAAAGTATTAACAAAGAAGTATTAAATCCAATTTTTTATATTAGCTTTTTTGGCACTTTGTTTTCACTTGTTATATCTTCGATCATATATTTCGATATTCATTCGCCTAAATTTTTTCTGATATTTTTTTCATGTATAAGTTATATAATCGGTGTATTCGGCATTACAGCTATACGGAATGTGCCATTAAATAATCAAATAGAACTATTTGATATCTCAAAAGCATCGGAAGAATCAGTACAGAAAATGAGAGCTATCTTTGAAAAGCCCTGGTTGTTTTGGAATAATATTAGGACATTAGCTTCATTTGTAACTTTCGCCTGTCTAGTCATAGCTTTAGCTTGTCTAAACCACTGATCTAGATCCGTATAAAAGAGACATGTACGATCAACAATCATATACTATTTATATGGCAATTAGTAAGATCCACCATTAATAGAAATAGCGACACGAAATATTTTAATTTAACGCATGACCTTATCACAAATTAAACATTTTTACGTTCCTAATTTTTGAATTGGAGAACTAAATTGAAGAGTCTAATTTTAAATATATTGTCTTTTTGAAAAAAAATGGGCTACTTATCATCTACTAAGTGTAATTTTGTAGTTTAATTTTAAATAAAGATGCCATATCAAACTGTTTTTGTTGAATTTTATGAACAAGTAAAATTAAGTATCAATCAAGGAACTTTTGCAAAACTTACCTTAGCCAAAACAATTGGAGATACTGAACTTAAAAATATTTATGTCCGACTTCATATTTTAGAAACCGGAGGGTATAAACTTGCCTTAACACTGCGATACAAAACAGAAGAAATTGAGAGCTTTCACACGTTTGATGAAGCTTTTACTGTTTTAAGTTCATACCTTAAGAATCCTTTTATAACTGCTTTACTTTTCAATACCGAAATGGATCTAACATTTAAAATCAATAAAAAAAATGCAGGAAGTCTTACAGAACAGATACCCACATTTAAAAATGCTTCACCCGTAATGTTAGAAATGCTTGATAAAGGGATTGTAAAAGTATAATTTAAACTACATAAGTGAATGAATCATTACCGGGGACAGCAGTTGCTCCTAGCAGGTTCAGACAACTGCTATTCGAAGACTAATAATAGCTAAAATATTATAATATCGAAAAAGGCTTAAAAGATCATAAATTAGGTTTTACAAACGGAAATTACTGCTAATAATCACAAGTTAACAGGACTCTCAAACAGTAATAACCAGGTATTTCCATTTAGAGAATATATGAAAGCTATTCTTTTAAACTAAACATTAAAAGAATAACGGGAAAAAGTTAATTAAAGTTTGCTTTTCTTTGTTGCGACGATAGAATAAATCATCGGTATTTTATTGTCCAAATGCTTAATACGGTATTTTTTAGTTTCAAACTCAATCATGTTATTGAAAACATCATAAGGCGAATAATCGTATTCCTGAAAATCCACGATTTCCATTTGGTGATTGAGCAGACTGCGCACAACCTCACTCATACTATGATTCCAAGTTACATAAGACTGAGAAATAGCGGCACCTTTGTCTGCATAAGTTCCGTTTTCTATTTCTATAATTGGAGCCACATTAAAATAATTATAGCCAATTTTATCAAAATTATCATCGAACATCCAAACAACTGGATGGAACTCAACAAAAATAAATTTTCCTTCTGGCTTCAAAAAATGTGAAATTAATGCTGCCCATTTCTCTAAATCAGGCAACCATGTTATGGTACCATAACTTGTAAAAACAATATCAAACTGCTTATCTAAATGATTTTCTAAATCGTACAAATCACAGCAAATAAACTGGGCATCTGAATCTGTTTCTAAAGCAATTCTTTTTGCACTTTCAATAGCTTTGTCAGATAAATCAACACCTGTAACTTTCGCACCAAGTCGACCTAATGAAATGGTATCTTGCCCAAAATGACATTGCAGATGTAGAATACTTTTCCCTTTAATATCTCCGAGTATTTCTAATTCTATGGGATTGAGCGAGCTTGCTCCTTTTAAAAATCCTTCAAGATTGTAGAACTCTGATTTTAAATGTGTATCAGTTCTATTATTCCATGAATGCTTATTTATTTCAATATAGTTATTTTCAGTTTCCATTTAAGATTTGTTAAAAAGCACAATCATTCAAAAATTATTACTTATGTCCGTTTATATTTTTTTGCTTTGGTTATGACTAAATTACTAAAAAATTACTGAAACAATGTTGAATTCGAACGATTAAACCCTTTTTGGTTTTCCTATCGATTCTTAGCTACAATTAATTTTTGAACGCTAACTTAGTTCTTACAGAAGATGACCCAAACACAGACAGCGAGAAAGGTTTTCAGTATCTTCTCTCATACATATATACTCATCAGGAATATGATAAATTAAACTTATTTTTGGATATGAGCATATTTACATACCATCTAGTAAAGACAACTTATTTATGGGCTTTAAAAGCCATTTTATTCCCTCCTAAGCCATTTCATAATTCGGGATTAATTCATATGGAATGTATGACAGCCATGACATTAGGCTCAGCCATAACCTCTACTTCTCGGCTTTTTTCTAAACAGGTTGCTGTATTCGCACAGTGGAACGATGAAGCATCGGTTGACCAATTCTTAATCGAAAACAAATTTGGGAAAGTATTGTCGACAGGATGGCACACACGATTAATTTTTCTGAGGCAATGGGGAAAAATAACTGAATTCCAGATTCCGGAATTAACAATTGAATACGAACCTCTGGATAGCCCCGTTGTAGCAGTAACCTTAGCTCGTATGAAATTATTTGAAATTCCAAGATTTATACGCTGGGGCAGACCTGTAGAAAAACTGGTCCGTGATCATCCTGGCACTTCCTTTTCTTTGGCATCAATAAGACACCCGAGAACCGTTTCTACATTTTCAATTTGGAGATCCCAAAAAGAAATGACTGATATGGTTTTAGGGCATAGTAATGTTCATTCTCCGAAAAGACATGTCAATGCAATGAAGGAAAGAAACCGGAAAGATTTTCACTTTGAATTTACAACTTTGCGATTTAAACCTTTATCCGAATTTGGTGAATGGAATGGACGTAATAACCTCATACCTCTTCTATGATCAAAATAAGTTTCGCTCATCCGATGCAAAAGATTCAAGATTGGATTACACAACAATGGGTAATTCTATTCGGTCGAAAAATTGACTCAAAAAATGATAACTGGTTAATGGGTCCATTTGGTAATTTGGAAGCAATTGATAAGAACTATATCGATAAACTTGCTAAGCTAGAAAATCTAGTAATTGATACTCCATCCGAAATGCATGGATTGATACCAACAATGAGCCAACTTCATTTTTCTCCGCATGAATACGCCCGATTATCAGCTAAAGTGATTGATTTTTATGAACGAACAGGACATTATGATCTAAATGTTTCAGTAAAATGGAATTCTTTTTTTAAAGTTTTTGGATTTCTGTTAAAAAAATTATTCAGTAATAGGTTAAATCAATTAAATATCCCAATCTATGATATGCATAATTCGGAATCTATTACAAGCGAAATAGTAAGACTTTTGGATGCCAAAACGAACCAAATTAAATATATATTCTGGCTCAGAAAAATCGCATCAACTGGCAAAGGAATATATTCTGGAGCATATGGGATCTGTCAATTGCCAAGTGGCCGGTATTGTGTAAAAGCTATTTTCCCATTACCTCATGGTAATGCCACCGTTATTATGGCTCCTAAAGTTGGCGTAAATGGTGAATTAGTATTAAATTCGTCTGGTCAACGTTTTGGTGATGCAGGTTTTTATTTTTTGCTAAAAGATTCTAAAGGTGAGCATTGGTCAAAATATATCCGTTCATTCCGTGATGAATTAATCATAAGCGAGGCTGATAAACAATTGACTGCAACACAAACGCTAACCTTATGGAATTTAAATGTTTTGAAATTTAATTATGAAATATTTCAAAAACAATAGCATACTAATTGGCGAAAACAATCTAACTAAATAAAACGTCATTAAAATAGCGAATCAAAGAATTTCATAGTTCTAACATCCTTTATAAAATTCGAATAATTCAGAATTGTAGGTGTTCAACAGGATCAAATAAATTATTAATAGCGGAATCTAGCTCCCGCTTTTATAACAAAATATAAATACAGTTTATTTTTAGGCGTCTAAATAGATACAATAAAACGAAATGTTTTACCTTTATAACCTGGATACAATTGTGCATTAAGAATTATTAAAAAGAACTTATGGTAGAGGAGAATGTCCTATTAGTTTTATCGCTATTTTTTGTCATGGCGATGCTATTTGTAGTAAGTCAAAGGATCAAAATTTCGTATCCCATTTTATTGGTTATTGGAGGTTTAGGCATCTCGCTAATTCCAGGCATGCCCGTGATCAGTATCAATCCTGATTTGGTATTTTTAGTGTTTTTACCTCCACTGCTATTTGAAGCTGCCTGGTACACCAATTGGGATAGTTTGAAGAAATGGCGCAGATCCATTATGAGCTTAGGCTTTGGTTTAGTGTTTTTTACATCTATTGCTATCGCCTACTTTTCCGTAAATATTATTCCGGGGTTTACTTTGGCGCTTGGATTTTTATTGGGCGGTATTATTTCTCCACCTGATGCTGTTGCCGCTACATCAGTATTAAAAGGTGTGCAAATTCCTAAGCGGGGATTAACATTGTTAGAGGGAGAAAGCTTGGTGAACGATGCAGCCTCTCTGACCGTATTTAGGTTTGCCCTAGCGGTGATCCTTACTGGTCAATTTGTATTTCAAAAGGCGGCTTCGGAATTTGTTGTATTATCAATTATGGGTGTTGTTGTAGGTTTAGCAGTAGCACATATCTTGTATTTATTTCTACGCTATGTTGCAAAATCTTCAAGTATTTCGACTCCGATCACATTAATCGCCCCATACATCATGTATCTTGTTGCTGAGCATTTTCATTGGTCGGGTGTACTTGCTGTTGTGAGCGGTGGATTATTTTTATCATTCCGTTCAGGCGATTATTTAAATTATCATACACGTATCCAAACAAAAGAGGTCTGGGCTACCCTAGGTTTCTTACTAAACGGGTTCGTATTTATTTTAATTGGTTTAGAGTTACCTGTTATTGTAGCAGGACTAGGCCAATATTCACAAGAAGAAGCCATAAATTATGCCCTTATTATTAGTGCCATTGTTATTGTACTACGGATTATTCTGGTATATCTTTCAGAATATTTACCTCGGTTCTTATCTAAAAAGATCAGAACAAAAGAGAAAAGTCCAGGCTGGAAATTACCGCTTGTAGTAGGTTGGGCAGGCATGAGAGGCGTAGTTTCTCTTGCATCAGCATTAGCGATACCATTAACTTTAAATAATGGAGATCCTTTCCCCCACCGTAATTTAATTCTATTTATCACCTTCGTTGTTATCCTAATTACATTAGTTTTTCAAGGATTGACCCTTCCTATTCTCATAAAAATAATCAAGATGGATGAAATTGATTTAGAAGAACCACTCGAAAATCAGATTGATGAAATCAGGGTCCAATTGGCAAAAGACTCGATTGCTTATCTGGATAGCCATTACAGCAAAGAAATGGAAGAATATGAAACTATTGCAAGAATCAGAGAACAATTAATAAGAAGTATTACGGTATCTGAAAATGCTAAGCTGGAAGATAGGCGAGCGCAATTGACTGCTGTAAGAAGTCTTTACAATAAGATCATGTTAGAGATCGTAGCTGTTAGAAGAAATGGATTATACAAATTACGACAAGAAAAGCACTACGATAGCAGTATTATTAAAGATCTAGAATATACACTTGATCTAGAAGAATCTAGATTAAAACGTAAATAAAAGAATAGATTTTTGTTCTTACGATATAATTTACAATAAATCATGACTAATGAAACTAAACAATTGCTTTCATTTGAAGCTAAATTAGAGATCATAGGAATTAATCCCTTCGTGTATTTGCCCCAGGAAACTTTATCTGAAATCTTGAAAAGAGCAAAAAAAGAAAAAGGAAAAATTCCGGTAAAGGGTCGTGTAAATAACATCGATTACACACAGACATTGTTAAGATATAAAGGAGAATGGCGTCTTTACATAAACACAAAGATACTAAAAAATTCACCCCAAAGAATTGGTGAACTTTTACAAATTACAATACAGATCGATACAGAAACAAGAATCATAACGCCCCACCCTAAATTGATGCAGGCACTACAAAATAATTCGGTTGCAGAAAAAAAGTTCAATGAGCTTACACCATCCTTAAAATTAGAAATTATAAAATATATTTCATTCTTAAAAACTGAAGAAAGTATCAACAGGAATGTTGAAAAAGCAATAAATTTTTTAATGGGGAATGGTACATTTATTGGTCGAAAAAACTTAAATAAGACAGTGAATCATGATGAAATTCAAAAGCATAGTTGATTAATTAAATTCATTGCAGTAGGAAATCTTCTCGTGGAGGATTAAAAGAATCGATAAGTTCACCTGCAGATATGCACTCACAACCATGTACTATATTTCCAGGAATGATGCAACTATCCCCCTCTTTCATGACATGTACAACATCACCAATAGTATAATGAAATACACCCGATTTAACGTATGAAATTTGTGTATGAGGATGTTGATGCAATTCGCCCCTAGCGCCTTCTTCAAATTTAACTTTAGTGAGCATCATAACTTGATTATGAACTGCAATTTGTCTTTTAACTCCTTGGCCTAGATCTTCCCAATCGTTTCTATTTTCAAAGTGAAAAACTTCATTTTTCCATATGTTTTGGTATTTTTATTATATTTTTTCTGCTAATATATAAAGGATTCGTTCAATAAAAAATACCCTCTATTCATTCATGAGAACTAGCTGCGACCAAAATAGACCTCTCTTTAATTTAAACTATCAAATTAAAAAACTGCAATACATTTACTAAATTGTGATTTATCATAACTCATTTTTAATTATGAAAAAACATTAAGCGCTACGTTTCATCCACCACGTTTTTCTATTAATTTCGAAAGAAAACTGTTTATTTATTTTATAAATAACTGTGCAAAAGATCGCGATGAAAATGGTTGAAAATCTAAAAAAGTTCGAATAAGTTCCTCCTAAAACATTGGTATCAACATCAAAAATAAGCCAGTATAAATTCATGAAGCAATGTAAAAAAATAGCAGTCCATAAATTGAATTTCCATTCCGCATAAATCCAGGCGAATAAAACTGAGCCTGAAAATGTCATTACAAATATTCCGATTAATTCGTTTATATCATTTCCCTGATACAAATGTGCGGAACCAAATAACAATGAACCTATAAATACAGAAGGAAAAAAACCTAGTCGTGTGTACCTGTATAATTGTCCAAAGAGAAAGGCTCGATAGATAACTTCTTCAAAAAAAGCAGATGAGATTGTATTAACGATAATTGTATCAAAAGATAGTTCCTTGTTTAAAGGAAATTTCGCAATAAAACCGATTAACATGGGTAATGTGGTTATTAAAGCAAATAAAGTACCTGTCCATATACCTTTGGATATCCCCAGTCTTTCAGGAATGTTTCGATAGTCTTTGTGAAGAGCCGCGACAGTTATAAATAAAGGTATTAAGGTTATACTATATGTGGCAACATGTCCCAAGGCTTTTGAATGCGTTATTACGAATATTTGCTTTAATATTAAAGCAAAGAAATTGGTGTCGATGTAAAAGTAAATTACAAATCCAATAATGAAAACTAAATAAAACCTTAATCTGTCCATAGCTGTTATTTTTTTATAATCACGAAGATAAAAGACCTAAAATACCGTAGCAAAACAAAGTGGCGGCTAACAACAATTAGGGACGAACGGCAAACTCTTTTAAAAGAGGAATAACCGAACTAACGTAGTTTCTTGACACCGTTAATTCTCTATTTATATTCTTTAATGTTATTCTATATCCAGAAGTATTTCCTTTGAATTTCGTGACCTTTTTGAGATTCACAATCAATGAACGGTGCACTTTTCGTATGGTATCACACTGAATCTGGCTCAATAATTTAGTCAGAGAAATTCGAATTATTTCATTTTTAAGGATATCATTTTCATAAAAATGAAGAACACAATAATTATCAGCAGCTTCTGCAAAAACAAAATCCTCGACAGCTATTTCCTTGTAAAAATTAGAATATTCGGAAACGACACATAGTTTTAAATTACTTTCTATATCGAAATGACGATATGTTTCTGTAATATTTTCTTTTTCATAATTTTCTCCCTCTTCATTACATTGGCTTTCATTGCTTAGATAAATATACCTTGCCAAGATATAAATACATGAAACTGGAGTTCCTATTGCCGCGGAATATGCAAACATGTACAAAAAATTTTCAAATGAGAGCTGCACTTTACTTAAGAATAAAGTATTGTAGAAGTATGCAAATATTGAAATCAGAAATAAAATTAAAAAAATCTTTAAAATTTCTCGACCTGTTGTCCATTTCTTTTTCCATTGCATAGATAAGAAGTTGACAATGTAAAACGAAAATGTGGTAATAATTGCATAAGGAGCTAGTAATAAATATTTAGAGGTATGTTCAAATTGACTTGTACCAAAAGGTTGATATACAATCAAGAGTATGTAAAATGAAATACCTACCAATGAAGATGTTAAAATAATTTCTTTACCTGACCTGCTTTCAGGATATAAAGTGCTTAATGTCATGCTTATTTTTGATTAAAAATGGTAACCATTAAATATCTGAAATTTTAGCAATAAAAATTAAGAATCTTTCACTTATTATCTATATTAATGGTTAGATCATTTCTTTCGTTTACGGAATCAATACCGACACTTACCGCTAATATGGGCGCATTTACCGAATACCGCTTAAAAAAATAAAATAATCATTTGATATTGAGTTAATTAATATAAAAAAAGAATAGCACCATACTTTAAATATAGAAGCATGAAATTAATGATCATTTTAATCTTTATTACATCTTTTACGATCTCCTTTGTTTATCCTCAAGTCTCTGAGCGAAAATTAATATCCATTAACAATAAAAATATGGCTTATAGCACATTTGGACTTGAAGGTAGAAAAACCGGTGAACCGATTGTTGTATTTGAGAGTGGACTTGGTTCTTCTGGAGGAAGTAATGGAAGTTTATTTCCATTTATTCAGAATAATTTTGCAGGTATCGTTTACGATAGAAACGGAATTGGTGAATCTGAATTGGATAGTACAATAAGAAGCGATGCGGATGTCATAAAAAGACTTCACGATTTATTGACTACTTTAAAAATAAGTCCACCCTACCTCCTAGTTGGGCACTCGATAGGTGGACCATTTATTCGTTTGTTCGCTTCAAAATATCCTGAAGAAATAGCCGGTCTATTTTTCATAGATCCAACAGATTTTATGTTGACCAAAGAAGAGGATGATGAAGTAAAGTCCAAAACAGGTAGTAGAACAGGGTATCAGGAACTTTTGAGTATAAACCTTCAAAATATCCTAAAAGACCCTACTATATCAAGAGGTTTCCGACATGAATTGAAGAGAGAGTTGGATGAAAGTACCCCCAATTTTTTCAAAAATTATACTTCTTTACCACCACTACCTGATATTCCGGTTACCGTAATGATTGCATACAATAAGCATATAGAACAATACGAAACTAAAATGAATGAAGAGTTGCAATTGGGTATCAACTTAATTCCTTGGTGGAAAGCACTCGATCACCTTCGTATAGAGCACTACGCGGAAATGATAAAAAATAACCGTAACAGTAAATTAATCTTATTACCACGGTACAGTCATGGTATACATCAACAGGATCCTAAATTAGTAGCTGAGGCTTTGATAGCGACATATAAGAGTTGTCTTCGATCTTATTAACAAAAATTAATGATTGAAAATTCACTTGTACGAGTTAGCTTACTGTAGTAAATAACTCTACATTATCTATAAGATCAATTCAATAACATAATTACTAAAACTATATGCCATGAAAATGGCATAGTTGAAAATAACAATAAAAGCCGCATCTCACGACGGGGCTTTTTACTTTATAAACATATGATACTTATGGGGGTTTCGCTAGATATGTATTGAAGCAATCAACTACCCCCAGAATTGATTTGAACTAAAATTCTATTGATAAGTATGAATAGAAGCTATAACTTTCCAATTTCCATCTTCATTAATTAAGGTAATCAGATCAGTCTTCGTAAAAGACTCAAATTTCATGATAACTTTAGCAATCATATAATGTGCACATTCATCAATAATTTGAAGTGTCGTTTGACAGTTCATCTTCTCTCCACTCTGCTTTTTCAAAAAACTAATAAGTTCTGAACGGCTATGATTTGGATATTTTAAACCTTGCACGCGTTGACAAAAATCAGAAGAAAATAATTCTTCTATCCCTTGAGATTGTCCCTCAGTCATGACATCAATGTAATGATGGATAGCTAGCTTTGCCATTGAAAAGTTTATGCTCCTTTTCACAGGTCTTCCGTCAGCCATAGTACAAAATGACAGTATAACTAAAAATGTTACTAAACCTATTTTTATTGAAGTCTTCATTGGTTCTTTTCTTATATGTTCCCTTTGAAACTAACATCCCTAATTAAAATGATCAAAGTGAATAGAGTACCTACAGCTTTGAATACATGAATGTCTGTTCTGAACTACATCATAACTTTTGTAATTACAAGTTATTATTGGAAAGCAATATCCCATAAATCTAACTCTATGATAATTAGAGTCATTATTCTCTTATAATCATACTATCTCCAAGTTCTAGAAATTATAAAAATAAAAAAAAACCCTCCGAAACTTTTATTCCGGAGGGTTACAAATAATGATTATAGCAGTCGCAAAAACAAGTGCTAATATGAATTTACAATTAGTTCGTTATCTTAATCGATAGCTCATTCAATAGGGCCTTAGCTTCGTTTAGATTTGAATTCCAAACTTTAGTTCTTTCTGCACTATTTAACTTCTGGATCGCAGCTTCGAAACGCTTCAAATCCTCAGTCAATCCCTTCTCCTTAAGCGCTTTCTTGACGATTTGCACTTTTTCATAATCCTGAACACCTTCGAGTGTTCTTTCATAACGGATCGAGCTTCGCCCATTTGGATACACAATATAGGTATCACCTGCTGGCCAGGTACGGAATCGGGAATCTAAAATCGGGTTTTCTACCCATGAGTTGAATGCCCAATGCAATAATCCATCAAAATCAGCAGCTTCAGCATACCATCCCATGTAAGCAGACTCTGCAGGATCTGAAAACGTAAATTGATTTGGAAAATTATTCCCACAGTACACATAAAAAGTAGTGATCAAACCTCTTTTTTTACGATCGAGCAGATCTTCATGAGAAAAGGGATGATTTGCGGCAATACTAATATCTTTACTGTCAGGATAGCGCTGATAGGTTTTCTGATTATCCGCATAAGAAACACCTAAAATTGGTGCCACCTTTTTTAAAAGAGACAAAGCACCATCTACTTCTTCTTTTGTACGTTCGTCCATGGCGATATTTGTAATTCCCAACCAACCTTTTGAATCCAAATGTTTTACAAGGTCTTTTAAGAAAGGGGTCCATAATTCCTCAAATGCAGGTGTTCCTGGTTTTGCAACAACATTGACAACTTCATTTTTTGCTACATCGCGATAATGTATTTCATTATTCCATGGAACAATCGAATAGATATTAATCATCTTTTTAATGCCTAAGTCCATCATAAACTGAACCCAACGGTCAAATACTTTATAATCGTAAGCCCAAGTACCGTCTGCATTTTTGTTCCAAACAATCATGTCAGCATATGGATCATAAGTCTGTACATTCCATGGATCTTTATTCATGGTTGCAGTGATCACTTTCTGTCCTGCATCGGCTAACATTTTCATAACTGGTTTCATCGCTTCAAAATGGGCATCACTCCACATTTCTAATCCATGCACACGTGCTACAGCCGACGGATGTTGCCATTGATCCAGATGGAAGACCCATTCACTAGGCTTTGGCAATATATTTTCTAAAACAGTAACTTTCAATGTTAATTGGTCAGTAATCTTTCCTTTACTCTCGATGCGCACGTTTGCTTGATATTCTCCAGGGGTAGCATCACTCGGGATCTTCACCGTCAGCCAAACAGGACGTGCTTTGCTAGCTTCAAGATCGAATGCTGTTAGATCATCTAACATATCTGGTGATAATGAAGAAGCAAAATCCTCTTTCTTCCGATATCCACAGCCAGCAGCAAATTCATCAGTCATTACATAGCGAACGAAACGTGCTGAAGCAACATTTGAAGACATTTTAGCCCCCTTTGTACCTTTGAAATCTGATATAGTCACCTTGACATCCGGCGCAGCCTCTTTCGTCCATAATAACACTTGTGATGAAACCCTTTCTCCACGCCATCCGACTATAGCATCGCTAGACTTCTTCTCTAAATCAGGAACCAGGGATTTAGGATAACGCTTATCTATTGTTACAAACGAACTATGTAAGCCCTTTTTAACCGTGGACCAGTCAGACAATGCATCTTTCGTTGGATCCGCCATTTCTTGAAAATTCACCATTTCAAAGGCAGGTGTCTGTGCCTTTGCCGTTTGTACACTCCATAGCGCTCCGACAAGAAGTGCTGACGCTAAAGTTTTATTCTTAAAGCTCATATTTATATAACTTATTTTTTCAATTCAGATTTACCATAAGGATGTGATTACTTTTTAAACAAGAAAATTTAATAAGTAATCACAAAATATATTTTCACAACATGAAGCAAACTAATTAAATTTTAAGATGTATACAAATGCTAAACAAGAACAAACGTTTGCTCATTTTTATCAACACGTTAATTCCAGACCTTTTGATCGTAAGCGGCTTCCCAAAATTGATACTCCAGTCTAGATGCTAAAACAAATGCTTCACTCATCTTACTACGAATAGCATCAGTCGTATTTGCGGCTACTTGATCGCACATAGCAATTGCTTGCCGTACAGAAATAGCAAAATCTTCTCCTCCGTATGTATCAATCCATTTTTGGTACGGATTATCAAGTATTTTTTCTTGTCTAGCAATATATTCTCCCACTTCTTTATATATCCAAAAACAAGGTAAAGTTGCAGCCATCCCAACCTCTATAGGATCTAGCGCTGCTGTACTTTTTAGGTAATGCACATAATGATGGCAAACAGGCTGAATATCACCTTTCTCGGTAACACCAAAATCTTTAAAATAAGAGTCGTGCAAGGCATTTTCGACAACAATTGCATTTTCTCCAAAACGCATATAGGATAGCGCATCTTGAACATCATGTGCCCGAGCACCAATAAGGGCTAATGCTCGACCAAAATGTTCAAGATAAAGCGAATCTTGAGCCATGTAAAATTGAAATTTTTCTTTCGGCAAATTTCCTGTCGTAAGTTCCTTTATAAAAGGCATGTCTAATATACACTGATATTCATCTGAAATACTATTCCAAACCTGTTCAGACCAATTCATATTTAATTTGTTTTTGAGGATTAAAAAAATGATTTAAAGGACCGTTGCCCATCCCTAATTGTACATCTGACCCTTGCTCTATTGCATTAAAAACATAATTTTGTGCTAAAGAAACGGCTTCAGATATTGTATTCCCCTGTGCCAGATAAGCGGCTATTGCAGATGATAGTGTACAACCGGAACCATGGGTATTCTTCGTTTTAATTTTTTTACTTTTAAATATTTCCGGTTGGCTATTCTTATCAAATAATATAGATTGAAGCGTATCTTGTTCCAGATGCCCACCCTTTACCAAGACACGCTCACAACCTAATGCAAGAATTCTTTCCCCTGCAGCGTACATATCTTCTAATGTTTCTACTGTCACCTTGGCCAGTATACCTGCTTCATCCATATTAGGTGTAATCAAATCTGCTAAAGGAAATAGTAGGTCGATCATTGCCGTAATAGTTTCTTCCTCAATAAGTTTGTGGCCACTGGTAGCAACCATAACAGGATCAAATACAAGGGGTACTTTTTTATATTTCTGAAGCGTCTGTGCGATCGTAATAACCAATTGTGGTGTATGCACCATTCCTATCTTTATGGCATCAGGAAAGACATCGTCCATAATAGATTCAATCTGATCTGCTACAGCTTCCAGCGCTATGGGATAAATCTTGCGCACACCCATCGTATTTTGTACAGGCAGTGCTGTCAATACGGAAGTAGCATAGCATCCTAATGCTGAAAAAGTTTTGATATCGGCTTGGATTCCGGCTCCCCCACTGCCATCGAAACCTGCGATCGTCAGCGTACTTGGATAACGGTATTTTTTCATTTCAAAATTTCATTTTTAAGTTCATAAGCTGCTTTTTCCGGATCTTCACTTCCACATATCGCAGATACTACAGCTAAACAATCGGCACCTGCTTGTATAACACGACGCGCATTTTGTATGTGAATATTGCCGATAGCAACCAGCGGTTTGTCTGTACGTTGACGAATCTCTACAATACCCTTTAAACCCCATTCTGTGATAGTGTCTTTTTTCGTTTCAGTATTAAATACAGGGCTGATACCCAGGTAATCGGATAATGGAATTTGCGGATTTTTTAACTGTTCAAGATTTTCAATCGAATAACCGACCAGAGGTCTTGGACTGTTCCAGACTTGCCTAATATTACTAGGAGATATATCACGATTACCTACGTGAATACCAGCCGCATTTAATTCTTGAGCCACTTCAAGATTATCATTGATGATTAGCGGAATTGTGTATTTGTCAGTAATCTCTTTCAATTGTTTAGCTTTAGCTAAGTATAGGTCAGATGTTAGATTTTTTTCTCTAAGCTGTATGACATCGACACCACCCAGAATTGCTTTCTCTGCTACGTGAAGGAAATTTTTCCCACGGCAATCCTGCTCTGAAATTACGAGGTATAGCTGATAAGGAAAAGATGTATCTAAATTCATAATATGCCAAATTTTAATGTATTATTAAATTCAGCCTCAGTGATATTATATAGTTTATCAAGAAGTTTAACTTGCAAACTACCCGGCCCATTACTTTCCTTCTCAGCTAATTCTCCCGCTACTCCAATTAGAGCCATTGCAGCAGTTACAGCCTCTGTTTTATTGGTGATTACAGCCATAAATGCGCCAATAAGCGCAGTTGCAGAACAGCCTAAACCGGTTACTTTTGTCATCAAAAGATGTCCATTTTTTAGATGAATCTCCTGACTCCCAGAAATCACGATATCAGTTTCGCCAGAAATACAAACAACGGAACCATAATGTTGATGAAGATCCAATGCTGCTAAAACTGCTTCACCGCTTTGAGAAGTACTATCCACCCCTTTCGTCTTTATAAGATTAGATTTGTTTAGTGCGATAATTTCAGATGCATTACCTCTTATGACAGTGGGTTTTTCACGAAGCAATTCTTTTAGAATATGATCGCGATAAGATGTCGCCCCCGCTCCAACAGGATCTAAAATCCAAGGTTTTCCTAATTGAGAAGCAGTATTTGCAGCCAATAACATAGATTCAGACCACACTTCGTCTAACGTTCCTATGTTAATAACAAGTGAATCGCTGATCGTGACCATCTCGACTACTTCAGATTTAGCATGCGCCATAATGGGTGAAGCACCAACAGCCAACAAGGCATTGGCAGTATTATTCATGACGACAAAATTAGTAATGTTATGTACGAGTGGCGATTGCGCTCTTACTTGTTGGATATGCTTCCAAAGTGTTTTCTCCATATTCATTTCATTTTATAAAAGATTGAATGCCTTAGGAGAAAAACCACCTACAAAACAGCACAAGTGTACTGCATTGCTTTTCCCTACGTCGGTATTAGCCGTATCAGGTTCAAAGGGACTCTCTCAATTCTTTTTTAGAATACCCCTAAAGCATAACAAAGATATAAAATATAAACATTCATTCTTATAGTTATTCCACGATATATTTTATTAAGAAATGTCTCCATATAAACATCATCCAACAATTCCAATAATGGATAGTTTTTAAAAATTTAAGAGTAATTTTAGACACTTTTTAATTTTCTCTTTAAAGATAAAATTTATACCCCTCGGATATATACTTGTTCTATAGATTACAATTTCATATATGTCATTAATTAGAACAATTTCATTGAATATTGAAAAAACAGCAGTAGTTTATTGTTTTTAAAAATAAATTTCAGTTAAAAAATAATTGAATCATTCTAATTATCACATTGAATAATTCTCAATAAACACTACATAATCAACATGTTGTATTTTAAAAATAGATATGATCCATCTCAATAGTTACTTTTATTGATTTATTAATAATGTTTTATTTCTTCAAGAAACTTTAATTTTTTTTTTAAAAAGATTTGCAACTTGTAACATTTTTATGTTATTTTATCAAAAATTACTAACCCCTATTTTTTAACCTACAGTAACATGAAAAAACTCTACACCTCCTGTTGTATGGCGGTTTCGGTATCCCTCATTTCGATATCCAATCTGCAAGCACAACAAGCTCTCACTGGGAAAGTGACGAGTGCCACTGGACCAGTTTCAGGAGTAACCATTACCGTGAAAGGTACTTCGCGAGCCACCCAGTCAAAAGAAGATGGTAGCTATACCATCCAAGCTCAAAAAGGCGAAACACTACGTTTTACCATTATTGGTTACGTCGCACAAGAAGTATCAGTTGGCGATAGTAAAATCATCAACATGACTATTAAACCTGAAGAGGGTTCCTTAGAAGAAGTCATTGTAACCGGTTTCACACAACGCAAGAGAAGTCAGATCGGATCTGCCGTCACAACAATTTCTGGAGACGATATCCGTCGAACTGGCGCAATTAATCCAATTGCGGCACTGCAAGGCATGGTACCCGGACTTCAAGTGCAACCAGGCGTTGGTGGTCCTCAAGCAACACCAGTTTTCCGTATACGTGGTAGTGCTTCTTTGGATCCATACAATAATCAACCTTTAGTGGTAATTGACAATATTCTGATGGATACAGATATGGTTTTACCAAACCGTGGCGGTAACCAGGATTTTGGCAATATCTTGAAAGATCTTAATCCAGATGATATCGAAAACATTACAGTACTAAGAGGTGGGGCTGTAACAGCTCTTTATGGAAGCCGTGCACAAAATGGTGTTATTGTAATCACCACTAAAAGTGGATTTGCTCAAAAGGGATTAGGTGTATCCGTTACCCAAAATACACAATGGGATCAAGCGTATAAAACCCTAGACTTTCAAAATCATTTTGGTCCGGGAACTACCAGTAGTGATCTTGATTTTATAAAAACAGCCGATGGTAAGCTTCAGGTTGCTGCTCCCGGATATAATTTTGGACCACGATTTCAAGGCCAAACGGTATTGGACAATGATGGTCGCGAAATTGTTTTCTCAGCAAATCCAAACAACATGCTTGATGCTTACCGTGTAGCACCAAGCACTAATACTTCAGTAAGCATAACTGGCGGGAATCCCCAAGGCTCTTTCCGATTATCTTATTCGAATAACTCTTCAAAAGGGATTACCCCAAATAATGATTTCAAGAGAAATAGTGTAAACTTTCGCGGTACGCAACGTGTTTTAGGTAAAATAATTGTGGATGCAAATGTAAGTTATGTCAAAAGTAAAGCTAAAAACCCTGCCGACGTAGGCGGAGGAAACGCATTACTCTCTGGAAATACAGATGCAGGCAGTATCTTAATGAACTTTGCTTCTGGTATACCTCGATATTATGACACCAAATATTGGAAGAACAATTATATTGCACCAATCGGTGGTTGGAATGAGGCAGATCAAACCGGATTCACGAGTGTTTTATATAATTTATACGAAAACAATCGGGTTTCTGAAGACGATAATTTCAGAGGAGTAGTTGATGTACAGATTCCTTTTACTGATAATTGGAAGTTTCAAGGATTTGCTAACATCAATTACATCGGTAGCAACTTTGAAAATAAGACTCGAGGACGTGACTCCGCGTATGCAAACCCTTACTACGCGACTAACACAAGTAATCGCTTTACTTCGCAGTTTAGAGGTACATTGAACTACACGAAAAAATTCAATGATTTTAATCTTATGGTGTTAGGGGGAGGTGAATATTACAGTTTCACATCCAAAGGTCAATTTGCGAATACCGATGGCGCAATTTATCCTGATATATATCGCCTTAGCAATTCACGAAATCCTATCAAAGGAGGTGAATATAAACCCCAAAAAAGAAATTTAGGCTCATTATTTTACCAAGCTTCCATCGATTACCGCGATGAACTGACATTAAACGTTTATGGCCGTAATGACTGGAACTCGTCACTAGTTTATAATGACGGGCATGGAACCTACTCTTATTTTTATCCAGGAGTAGACGCGATTTGGAAATTTAACGAAACCTTTAAGGAGAAACTTTCACCTTTATTTAGCTATGGGGCTCTAAGGATTTCTTATGTGGAAGCTGGAAATGGTACAAATGCTTACACGACAAATACAGGTGCATATTCTGGAGGAAGTCCATATTTATCTTATGCAGGACTTTCCGTACTTAACTATGCCTATTCAAGTAACACTCTTCCTAATCAATTCTTAATTCCGGAACGAACAGCAAAATATGAAGCTGGGTTAGAAGTCCGAATGCTGAATAATCGCTTAGGTACTGATATATCTTTCTACTCTCAGGACTCTAAAAACCAAATTATTCCATTTGGAACACCAATAACATCGGGTGTTACCGCAGCTCTTCTCAATGGTGGGGTAATCCGAAACCGAGGAATTGAATTATCTCTGTACGGCACACCTATCAAAACAGAGAACTTTTCATGGGACACTCGTTTTAACTATACGCGAAATCGAAATACTATTTTATCTCTGCCATTTGGGCTAGAATACTTAGGAGTCGGCGGAGGCGATGGCTATCAAGCTATTGCAAAAGTAGGTGGTGATTACGGAACTGTAATCGCTCCTTATGGATATGCAAGATACCAAGCAGTCGACGGTACTCGAAACCCTATTGAAAGTCCACTCAATGGTCAGAAGGTATTGCTAATAAGTGGCGCTTCAACATTATATGAACGCGCCGCTAACTATACTGAAGGCCTAGATAAGTCTCCTGTATTAGGTTCTATCCTTCCAAAATTTTTAGGTAACTGGCGCAATACTTTCAATTACAAAACAGTACAATTGGTTGTCGCTTTAGATGCTAAATTTGGCGGCATGGTCTATTCCTCGACCAAAGACTTAGGTTCATGGTTAGGAACATTAGAAAGTACGCTTCCTGGACGTTCAGCTGAATTTGGTGGTGTACCTTATACGACAGCAGCTGGAGTTCAAAGAACAGATGGGATTGTTTACGATGGGGTCTATAAACAAGGTAGTGCTATAACTGTCGGAGGCAAAACCGTAGATCTATCTGGAATGTCTCATCAAGAAGCTATTGATGCGGGTTATGTGCGTCCTGCGAGTGCCTTAGCTTATTATGCTAATTCACATTCCTGGTTCCGAGGTATTCGTGAACGTTCTATGTATACATCTTCATGGGTTTCGGTACAGCAAGTTGGTTTAAATTATGATTTGCCAGCTACTGTCGCAAAAAAACTAAAAATGAATGGGTTGCGTGTTGGTGTTTATGCAAATGATCTTTTCTTCTTGTACAACAGCGCACCAGATAATTTTAATCCATATAGCGTCAGTGACAGCGGGTCGGGTGCTATGAATGAAGGCTCGGCAATGCCATATGTTCGTCGTTTCGGCTTTAGTATAAACGGAAGTTTCTAATAGGATGATCTTTGAATTAAAATTTACAGAAATGAAAAATAAAATCAATATATGGGCCATTCTTTTAGTCTTTGTACTATCAGCTGGCTGCAGCAGGGATAAATTTGCTGATTTAAACACAGACCCTGATGCAATATTAACTATACCCCCGGAATATGAATTACCTACTGGCCTCTTGGCTATCCATGGAAATGAACGTTATTATGACCTTTATCTAGGTATCTACTACTGGTCACAAACCTTTTCTATTGGATCTGGAAATGCAGAGGGCTCCTATCAAGCCTCGGGTAATATTGGTGCTCGATGGGGCATGTTTTATAACGGTGTAGGGAATCGTCTTGTAGACATTAAGGAAATTATTAAAAAATTACCTGCTGAAAAGCAAGCATCTTATGTACATCTTAATGCCATTGCGGATATTCCATTGGCATACTTTGCATGGTATACTTCAGATGTCTATGGGAGCATGGCCTATTCAGAAGCATTTAGGGCGCGTTACACAACACCACCTTTACTGACACCTAAATATGATACACAAGAACAACTGTATGATATCTTGGATCAACAGCTAAAATCTGCAGTTGAAAGACTTAAAGCTCCAACAACTGTTACCCAAACCCCTCTTACTGGTTACGACATCTATTATGACGGTGATGCTACCAAATGGATTAAAGCAGCAAACAGCTTACGTCTCAAAATGGCGATGCGTTTAATGAAACGAAATCCGACCAAATTACGCACCATTGCAGCAGAGGTATTAGGAGATAATGTTGGTGTTATTAGCAGTGATGCTGAATCATGGAGGTTCATTGCAGGAAACGGACGTACCGGAGGTGATGACAATCCAGCTAATCAACGTCCTGTGTCAGGATCGAAAAATATGGTCGATTTTATGTGGAAAACAAGTGATCCACGCATAAGGATTTACTATGAACCATCACACTTTACAAAAGAACGTTTTGAGGCGGCACAGGAACAGGGAAAAATTCCAGCTTCTTTTGCTTGGGATGGTCAGCTTTACCGTGGACAGTATGTTAGTCCGGACGCCTCACAGGACGCAACTAAGGCACCATATTTTGCGGCTATATCCTATAAGTTTAATAATATAGACGTAACTGGGGTTAGATTACCGTCATCTATCCGTCCAAGCTATTTCAATAGCACACCAAACAATGGAAATATGACATATCCGCTGATTAACCTTTCAGATGTATTATTCATGCGTGCTGAACTTGCTCAACGTGGTATTTACGGCACACCAGCAGATGCACAGAATTGGTACTACAAAGGCATTGATGCAGCATTAGCTGAGCATGATAAAGCAGCCTCAATTGCAAAAATAACGGGTTACCAAGCATTGACTCCAGAAGAAATAACTGCATATAAAGCAAAACCGGGTGTCGTATTTACCCCAGCTAATGCCCTTGAACAAATCTGCGTACAACAGTACATCAATTATTTCAAAAATAACAGCGAAGCATGGGCCCTTATTAAACGTACTGGTTACCCTTCGTTAACAGGAAATATTATGAAATCAGAGGAATTTATCAGTTCAGGTGTAACTCTTGAGATGCCACGACGGTTTTCAATTACTCGTCCTTCAGTCACGGATTTGAATGCACAAAATGTGAACAATGCAATTGATGAAATGATGAAAGATCCTGAATTCCGTAATCCTAATGAGATAACTGGAAGAGTGTGGTGGGATATGAAATAATACCTAGACAATAATAAGTAAATGACTAATTGCTTATATCCAATGTATTTAAAATTTACGTTGGATATAAGCAATTTTGTCTATATTCATAATTTGAAAACAAGACCATTTAAAAACTAATAAAGTGAAGAATATCGGCATAGCACTTATTTTACTTTTAGGATGTCTAAACAGCCAGGCACAACCAAGTCAGATCGATTACAAGTCGATTCCAACAGGCGTAACCATTGACAATAAGCAGTTCATATATACCGCTTTAAGCGCTATACCTCACGTTTATATTTTTTATGCTCCAGAATGTCCACTAAGCCAAAAGTATACATTGACGATAGCTTCTCTCTTCACTAAATTTGGAAACAAAATCAAGTTTTTTGGTGTATTTCCTGGATCTGAAGAAAGTGTAGGTCAGTTTGAAAACTTTAAAATTAAATATAAGATCAACTACCCCTTAATCAAGGATGAAAAATTAAAACTTATTACGACTTTAAAAGCGACTGTTACACCAGAAGTTTTTCTCATCGACTCATATGGAAAAATTGTGTATCATGGCGCGATAGATGATTGGGCTATAAAACTAGGAAAAACAAAACAGCAGGCAACAGTTAATTATTTAGAAAATGCAATAGAGGGATTACTGAACAACACCGCGGTAGAAACTCGTTATGTTAAACCAATAGGATGCTATATCGAACAATGAAATCCACTCTCCTTTATTTATTAGGTCTAATACTGCTTGCTACTTTAACAGTACAGCAAACGCATGCTCAAACCTATCAAGATGTTAAACAAATTTTAATAAGCAAGTGTGCCGTCTGCCACAAGAGTACCGATGGTGAGGCTCCTTTTCCATTGGAAACCTACCAAGACTTCAAGAAACGATCTAAAATGGTGAAAGAAGTAATTCAAACCAGCTTCATGCCACCCTGGATGCCAAATCCGCATTATCAAGACTTTGCAAACAACCGCCAATTATCATCAACTGAAAAGGAAATGATAATTAAATGGATAGACTCAGGAGCTCCTGAAGGAAAAAACAAAGTTAAACGACAAGTCGCTGCATCTGCGCCATTATTAACAGACCGTAAGCCGGACTTAACCTTAAAAATCGACAAACCGTTTATTGTAAAAGGGAATAACAAAGAGCGCTTCGTGCTGTTTAGGGTTCCGTTTGAAATGTTGGAGGAAAATACCATTGAAGGTGTCGAATTTTATAGTAACAACAAAAAGGTTGTCCACCACGTAAATTACATGTTCACTTCCATTCCTGATATATCAATGGATCTTAAGGCAGGAGATCCATATATTGACAATGCTGAGGAAACAGACTTAAAAAAGCTTATGCAATATGAGCCCTATCAGACTAATCCTATATTTTATACCGGATGGGTTCCTGGTGCTTCTGTTGAATATTATCCACAAGATTTTGGCTGGACACTTCCAAAAAGAGGAGTCGTGGTTTTTACAGTCCACTATTCTGCTACTGCCACTGACGAACAGTCTGTAGTAGGCGTGAATCTATATTTTAAGAAAAAACCAGCTAAAAGGCAGGTTAGAATTATTAGCTTAGGTTCTGGTGGGATTGGAGAAAGGGATATCTACCCCAGATTTGTTATACCTCCGAATCAAGTTTCTACTTTTTCATTAAAAATCAGAACTCCTGAGGATCAATCTTTATTATACGTATGGCCGCATATGCATTACCTTGGAAAAGACTTTCTTGCTTTTGCTGTTACAGCACAGAATGATACCATTCCATTAATTCATATCCCAAATTGGAATTTTGAATGGCAGGAAATGTATCGTATGAAAAAGCTCGTTAAGATACCTGCTGGATCGACTATTAATATTGTTGGTACTTATGACAATACTGCAAACAATCCGCAAAATCCAAACTCCCCTCCCAAGCAAGTATATTCAACTGGTAATATGACAGCAAAAGATGAAATGCTGACTTTCTTACTAATTTATGCTCCATATCAAGAAGGAGATGAAAATGTCTCATTAGAATAAATAAATAAACAAAAAACCAACTCCAGCCTAAGAGGGTGCTTAATTAACTTCAGGAACTTGATCTACAAAGATATGGTTCCTGAAGTTTTTTTGTTAAATCTGAGACAGATTTAAAACAGATTAACAAAATCTACTCATCCGTATTAGTTTTTGTAAAATCATATTAACACTGCTCTTTTTCATATTGTGCCACCATGTCATAACGCGAATCCTTTTATCGTATCAAAATAAAAACGATCGACTATACTTATCAATTTACATGGTGATGATTCAGTAGATAACTATTTCGCTTCAGAAGCTATTTTTACCAGTTCAGTCAATTATTTCTTTATTAAACAATCTAATCTTCTGTTATTTGTATTTGAAATTTTAATCATAAAAAAATGGTAAAGCAAGAATTCAAAGCAAGAAACAATTTCAATCTATATATAGCCGTATTTGCTTTCGGTTTATTATTCATTTCATGTGGGGGACAAAAACAAGATGGATCGTATGAACAACAAGCTGTTCCTGCTGATTTCATTGAATTAAAAGAATCTCCTACTACGATCGTAGAAACTTATCCCGGTACAATAGAGGGGACAGTCAATGTCGATATTAGAGCACAAGTTTCTGGTTACCTCGAAGTAACATATGTAAAGGAAGGACAATATGTACAAAAAGGGCAATCACTTTTTAAAATTAAAAGTGATGTTTTTAATGAACAGGTGAACAACAGTAAAGCTTCGTTACAATCGGCACTAGCTGCACAGGCAAATGCACAGATTGAATTAGAAAAAATAAGACCGCTAGTTCAGGGAAAGGTTGTTTCAGATCTACAGTTAAAAACTGCTCAAGCGCAATATGATGCAGCAACTGCTCAGGTGGCACAAGCTAAGTCGGCAGTGAGCTCTTCACAGTTAAACGCCGCTTTCGCAATTATCAAAGCACCAGTAAGTGGATACATCGGCCGTATTCCGAGTAGGGTCGGAAATTTGGTCACACCTTCTGATGTCAATCCATTGACAAGTCTATCTGAAATCGATCAGGTATTTGTCTACTTCAACCTTAATGAAGCAAAATTCATTGCTTTTATGAATGATCGAAAAACTGATGCTGGAATGAATACAGTAGAAATTATCATGGCAGACGGTAACCGCTATAATCAAAAAGGTCAGGTTGAAATAGCAAGCGGTAACATTGATCGTAACACCGGTACGATATCACTAAAAGCAATATTTTCAAATCCAGATAAGATTTTACGCTCAGGTGGTGCTGCACGCGTGGTTTTAACTAAAAGTCTGAACAGTGCAATCAAGTTGCCTATGGCAGCAGTGAAAGATATTCAAGACAAATTTTTTGTCTATGTGCTCGCTGACAGCAATAAAGTAGCAATGAAAGCTATTGAAATAAATGGTAGAACTGGTGCAGATTATATCATTAAATCAGGCGTAAAAGCAGGCGATAAAATAGCCGTAAATAGTATTGACCAATTAACAGAAGGTATTGCAGTTCAGCCTAAAGTAATTAGTCAAGACTCATTGAAAAATTAATTTTTAGACGAGTATCAACATGTTAAAAAAGATTATAGATAGACCAGTAATGGCCACCGTTATTTCGGTTGTGCTCTTAATATTGGGCGTTATAGGATTATTAAGACTTCCTGTAACAAGATTTCCAGATATATCTCCACCTACCGTAATGGTTTCGGGGAGTTATCCTGGTGGGAACAGTGAGGCCGTGATCCGCTCAGTGGTAACACCACTGGAAGAGCAGATCAATGGTGTGGAAAACATGCAGTATATCAAGTCTACTGCAAGTAATGATGGTTCTTTTTCCATTTCCATTATCTTCAAACAAGGTGTCAATCCAGACCAGGCTGCTGTAAACGTACAAAACAGAGTGCAACAAGCAACGCCGATACTTCCAGAAGAAGTAATCCGGATGGGGCTTACGACCTCAAAGCAACAGAACAGTATGATCATGATCTTCAACGTGTATACGGAAGATAATGAAAAATATGATGAGTTGTTTCTTCAAAACTATGTCAACATCAATGTTATACCACAAATTAAACGTGTACCTGGTGTAGGTCAGGCACAAGTTTTTGGTTTAAAGGACTATTCAATGCGTGTATGGCTCAATCCGCAGAAAATGGCATCTTATGGTTTAGAGCCTGCAGATGTAAGTAGAGCCATCGGCACTCAAAGTTTAGAGGTGGCACCCGGTAAATTGGGTGAAGAATCGAATGCGGCACTGGAGTACGTAATGCGTTATAAAGGTAAAAAGAGCCAACCTCATGAATATGAAAATATAGTTGTTAAACGTGATGGTGAGCTTTTGGTACGCTTAAAAGATGTAGCTCGTATAGAATTTGGTTCTCTTAGTTATAGTGGAAATACAACTATGAGTGGTAAAAACTCCGTTACTGTTGCAATTCTGCAAACTACGGGATCTAATGCAAATGATATCGAAATCGGTGTACGCGATGTATTAAAGAGTGCTTCCAAAAACTTTCCTCCAGGGGTAGATTACACCAGTCTGATGAGTACAAAAGAGCGTTTGGACGAAGCAACAGGCCAGGTGAAATCTACTTTGATTGAAGCATTTATTCTGGTATTTATCGTCGTATTCTTATTTTTACAGGACTTTAGATCGACCATTATACCTGCAATTGCTGTACCTGTAGCGATCATAGGAACATTTTTCTTTCTGCTTGCTTTTGGTTTTACAATAAACGTATTGACACTCTTTGCACTTGTACTTGCAATCGGTATTGTCGTCGATGATGCCATCGTGGTCGTCGAGGCAGTCCATAGTAAAATGGAAGGCACAAACATGACCGGAAAAGAGGCAACCCATAGTGCAATGGGTGAGATCACGGGTGCAGTTGTATCGATTACTTTAGTCATGTCTGCGGTATTTATACCGATCGGATTTATGACAGGTTCTGCAGGTATTTTTTATAAGCAGTTTGCCTATACATTGGCGATTGCAATTATTATATCGGCGGTCAATGCGTTAACCCTTACTCCTGCCCTATGTGCCTTATTATTGAAAAATAATCATGCCGAGGGTCATCATGGAGAAACGGAAAAGAAAGGATTTGGAAAACGATTCTTTACCGCATTTAATGCTGGATTTGAGAATTTAACAGGTAAATATATCAAAGGATTACGGTTCTTAATTGTTAAAAAGTGGATTGGTGCAGGTTTAGTTGCTCTAATTACTGCACTAGCTGGTTGGATGATGATCAGTACACCAAAAAGCTTTGTTCCGATGGAAGATGATTCATTTATCATCTTCAGTTTAAGTATGCCTCCGGGTACCGCCTTAGATCGGACAACTGCAGCTGCCTCACGTATAGATGATATGTTAGAGAAAGAAGAGTCTGTACAGAATAGTACCATTATTACAGGCTTCAATATTTTATCAAATAGTGCGAGTCCAGCATATGCTATGGGTTTTATCAAGTTGAAAGATAAGAAAGATCGTGGTGCGGAGAAAGATATTGACGTGATTTTAGGAAATCTAACAACAAAGTTTGCAACGGTTAAAGAAGCTACTATAATGGCCTTTAGAAGCCCTCCAATAGACGGATATGGGGTTACAAGCGGTGCCGAAATCGTATTACAGGATAAAAGTGGAAAATCGCCAGAAAAACTGAAAAAGATGTCCGATGAGGTTATTGGGAAAATTATGCAACAACCAGGGGTGCAATTTGCTTACACAACATTCCGTACAGATTTCCCACAACTTGAACTTGAGGTCGATGAGGATAAAGCACAACAAATGGGTGTCGAAATTAGTAATATGATGAACGTAATCCAGACCTATTTCGCAGGTGATCAGTCCATGAACTTTACACGATTTGGTAAATTCTACCGTGTCAATGTGAAAGCTGATGGAATATTCAGAACAGACGAAAATTCCTTTAATGAAATATTTGTCCGTAATGACCAAAATCAAATGGTTCCTGTGAAATCACTTGTTACTCTACATAAAGCATATGGTCCTGAATCCTTAAGCAGATACAACTTATTTAATGCGTTGACCATTAGTGTAGTGCCCCTACCCGGCGCCAGTAATGGTGAAATCATGGATAATCTGGAAAAAAATGTATTGAGCAAATTGCCTTCAGACTACGGTTACGAATGGACTGGCTTAAGTTTAGAAGAAAAGTCAGCAGGAAATCAAACGTTAATTATTTTATCGTTGTGTCTCCTATTCGTTTACTTTTTATTAGCGGCGCAGTATGAAAGTTACCTTTTACCACTAGCAGTATTGCTATCTATTCCAACAGGTATTATTGGTGCATTTGCTTCAATTAAAGCTATAGGATTGGATAATAATATTTATGTACAAGTAGGATTAATTATGCTTGTGGGGCTATTAGCTAAAAATGCAATCTTAATCATCGAATTTGCCGTACAACGTCGAGCTGCAGGTTATTCTATTGTAGAGTCTGCTATTGAGGGTGCAAAATCAAGATTACGTCCTATCATCATGACATCTCTAGCTTTTATTGCTGGTATGATTCCATTAATGTTTGCTACGGGTGGATCTGCAATGGGTAATAGATCGATCAGTACAGGTGCTGCAATAGGGATGCTTTCAGGCGTCATATTGGGTGTATTTGTCATACCGATCCTTTATATTCTCTTTCAATATCTGCAGGAAAAGGTATCGGGTAAAAATAAAAATCAAAAAATTCAAAGCGTTGAATAATGGCATTATCTATAAATAATATAATTTACGGTGTTGGAATGGCAACTTTATTGTCATCCTGCTCTGTAAACAAAAAGTATAGTCGTCCAGAGTTGGAGACCCCACAACATTATAGGAATACGATTGCGGTGACAGGTGATACCATTAGTCTGCCCTATAAAACCTTCTTTAAAGATACTCATTTGACGGCTTTGATCGATAAGGCACTTGATAAGAACAAGGATATATCGATCGCTATGATGAGTCTTCGTCAACTGGATCTTTCCTATAAACAGGCAAAACTGGGACTTCTTCCTACAGCTGATCTTTCGATATCTGCGGCAAGGAACTATTTATCAAAAAGCTCTTTGAACGGTTCTTTGAGTGAGCAGTTTACAGGAAATCAACACATGGACGATTATTCTGCTTCTCTTAATATTTCGTGGGAAGCGGATATATGGGGGAAAGTTGCGTTGCAAAAAGAATCTGCAAGAGCAAGCTTCTTCATGCAACGTGAAAATTTATCAGCATTGCGAACACGTATTGTAAGTCAAGTCGCACAGGCTTATTACAATTTGATTACTTTGGATGAGCAACTTAAAGTTGCTTCGCGAAACATTGCTTTGAGCGATACGACTTTGCACATCATAAAACTTCAGTTCGAGTCTGCGCAAACCAATTCACTGGCGGTGGATCAAGCTGAAGCCCAGAAGAAAACTGCTGAATTATTGGTACCCCTTGCTAAGCAAAACATCGCACTACAAGAGAATGTACTGAGTATTCTTTGTGGGTCTTTTCCAGATAGCATATCACGAGCAAATACAATGGATACGACACCCTTTGTGGAAAGCTTTCCAATAGGTGTTCCTGCCGATATGCTCAGTAGACGTCCTGATGTTAGAGCTGCAGAATATGCTGTGGTAGTTGCTAACGCAGGTACTGGTCTTGCAAAGGCTCAGATGTATCCTTCTTTGAGATTAACTCCTTCTATTGGAACAAATTCATTCCAATTTGAAAATTGGTTTGATTTACCGGGTTCATTAGTAAAGAATATTGCTGGTAACATTACCCAACCTATTTTTCAAAATAAGAAGTTAAAAACAGCTTATGAAATAGCAAAAATCGAACAGGAAAAATCTGCCGAACAATTTCGTCTGGCAGTCATGACTGCGGTGAGTGAGGTATCTGATGCTTTAGCAAAAAGAGAGTACGCAAGTCAACGCATTACACTGATAGAACAGAAAAAAACGGCATTGCAAAAGGCTGTTAGTGATGCAATGTTGCTGTATAGAAGTGGAATGGCGACATATCTTGAAGTTATCACTGCACAGAATAACTCCCTTCAAAATGATCTAGAGGCCATTTCGATTCAAAAAGAACAATTTGATGCTTCAACAGATCTTTATCGTGCATTGGGTGGAGGAATTGAATAAATAACTATAGCATATCAAAAAAAAAGGATCGACACACAATCGATCCTTTTTTTTTGATAGCATAATATCCCCTATCTTACCCTTGTATCAATCCAAAACAGATCATGCATAGGCAAGACATCTTGTGGCGCAATAAGATTGTAGATTAATTCGTCAGTATCACCAGAAATATGCCAGGTATGATCATCTCCCCGAACAGCCAATACTTTTAAAATAGCATCTTCATCACAGACCCAAATATCAGATTCTACGACTGCGACATTGTGCATCATAAACCACTTATGTGCTTGAGTAGCATCAAGACAGATTAAAGATCGGGTCAAAGACTCTAAATCTTTCATTCCTACAGCAGCATGTTCTGGGTAATGTAATTGAAGGTAATCCAGATACATGCTATGATCCCCAGTATGTAGGGCATAATTGCGGATAATCAATCTTTGCGGGTCGAATGAAAAATCATAGACTTCCGGATTGGCTACAAATTGATAATATTGATTATAGATGTGAAGCCGTTGATTAAGTCTTAAGTAATGATCATCTTCAATAAATACTTCCCCATCAAGCTGTTCATCTTCCACATTTAATAAAGCGTCCTCAATAACAAGCACAGCCGGTTCCTGAAAACTCAATACCTTTGTTTTACCATCTAGTTGCAGCAGGTAATCCCATACATTGGGTACACTAATCGGATACCAAGTAGGATTCTCATCATCAATCCTGTTCTTAGATGTTAAAATATTGTACCCTTTAGACTGCAGGTCTAACAGGATGGATCTGGTCAGAGTAGCAAACTGCATAACGTGATCTTTAGGCGGTTCAACTTAATTTATTTAACACACAAACACTAACCATTGCAGATCAGTTGTTTATGACTAAACACTTAAATAACAAAGTTGTTTTACATAGATATATTGTTCAACAAATGAAGATCAGAATCGAATCTATCCCATAAATAAACCCATTCGTCACATATAATTTGACAACTGATAAAAGGTTGATATTCTTGTATTGTCAATTAATAAAAGAATATATGAAAACGAAATTAATAATGGTATTTCTCGTATATGTAATTATCCTAAATCATCTTCATGCGACTGCGCAAAATCATAAGAATCTAGATCGTGATTACGTAAAAAAGGATAGTATCTTATGGAATGAATATGAAAAACGTATGGATAGTATTGTTAGAAATATTGCTGATAGACAAAAAAGAAAAGTAGACCTTATTGCTAATCTAGATGAAACAAATCGTAAAAACAAAGAATTAGCGATTTCGTTCAAGAATAGTATTGGTGGAATAGAACGTATATTTATGACCCGAGCACAGTTTACAAAAACTGAACTCAAAAATGTTTTAGAAAGCACCTCCTTAAGAGTAAGAAAAACTTCAGCATTTAAAGCAATTCAAGACCATCTTAAAATTGATCAGATAAAAATCGGAGATTTATGGCCAGAGCATCTGATGATAGTCGATACGGCAAATTTACCTATAAGATTACAAAAGAATATCACAAATATCATTATCTATAATGGATCAGGAATGAGTGACTGCATGGGAGAATCCAATAGATCTGAATTGAACAAACTGGCTAAAGATGCACAATTCTCTAGCCGGGCT
Organism: Sphingobacterium anhuiense; assembly: GCF_042686355.1. Classification (NCBI taxonomy): domain Bacteria; kingdom Pseudomonadati; phylum Bacteroidota; class Sphingobacteriia; order Sphingobacteriales; family Sphingobacteriaceae; genus Sphingobacterium; species Sphingobacterium anhuiense. Next base: position 154,256 of record NZ_JBHUPE010000004.1, on the reverse strand, counting down.
AAGATTTATCTATTTTACAATACAGAAAATATAAATACATTGAAAAACATTAATGCTAAATTTAACGATCATTTGGCATATACCAGTGACCTGACTGGTTATTATAGCAAATTTAAAATAGCAATGGGAAGCCAGGCAATTCCAACTGTTTATATCTTTAATTCAGATGGCAAGCTAGAAGCTATTCAACTTGGTGTTGAAGATATAATCACGAAGTGGCAAAATAAATAACCTTAAAATCAAAAAAAAATGAATCTGCGAAGAATTGAATTTATCATACTAACAAGTATATATCTATTTTTAATGCTCTTGATATATACACGAACCGCTAACGAACAAAGCCATGCAATGGTCTATCAAATCATCGGTCTTACCATCTTTTTGACCACAATATCTTTATTTGTTATCTACGGCCCTACCTGTTTGGTAGAGGTAAAACAGATTGGGGAATTGGTGCTACAATACTACTTTTCATACTGTCATGGTCCACACTTACATGGTGCTATTCCAATATTAACATCAACCATAATTCATGGAAAGATAATTTTTTTGATTCACCTTCTTTTCCTATTTCATTGTTTACTTTCATAACTTTATTTGCCTATGAAGGTATAAAAACTTGGTTTTATTACTTCTCTCATAAAAAAGAAACTCTTATTAGAAAAATAGCAAAAGAGGCATTTATAGTAGTTATCTCAGGAGCTCTACTAACCTTTATATCTTTTGGCCTTTCCAGTTATTTAGCTTATCTGACTTTAGCAATTCCTTATGGATACTGCCTATATGCTCTACAGCAATATTTGCTACTAGAACATTTAGAATCCGGCAAATTAAACCGCGCACTGTATACCATATTTACCATCATCAGCGCTATTTTAACCTATATCCCTTTTGCCTCCATAATCAAGATAGCTTCAGGAGCGAGATTGCACAATGAGATTATTCTCACAGGTGTATTAATAAGTATTATGATCATTCCATTGACCTACATCCTATATTTCAATCAGCGTAAGCAATCTAGACAACTTGTTAATCTTCGTAATGAACTTGGGCAGACTGAATCAGATCTTAAACTTTTACAAGCTCAGATTAATCCCCATTTCCTTTTTAATGTAATGAATACGATATATGGGATTGCCCTTCAGGAAAATGCAGAGCGGACTGCTGAAGGCATACAAAAATTAGGAGATATGATGCGCTTTATGTTACACGAAAATCAACAAGATTCGATACTATTGGCTAGAGAAATAGAATATCTAAAAGAATACATCGATCTACAAACATTAAGAACCGCGCCAGTGGAAATGATTAAGATTACTTATGAGATTCCTGAAGTACTCGAATCGCATGCTATTGCCCCTATGCTCTTAATTCCATTTATAGAGAATGCTTTTAAGCATGGTATAAGTCTTAACAAGCCGTCATGGATCCGTATTCATTTAAATATACACAAAGACGTATTAAAACTGAGTGTTTACAACAGCATTCATAGATTGAACGAACGCGATCCCGAAAGCAACAAATCTGGGTTAGGCTTAGATAATGTCAAACATCGATTAAATTTACTATACCAAGGCAACTATGAATTGCATATTGAAGAAACTCCAATTGAATTTTTCACATTTCTGACTTTGAAAATTGGAAAAAGTAGTACGCACGCTTATTCCTAAGGTCTTTTTATGTATATTAACTTTAAATCGATTATAATATAAATATGATAACAGCTATTGCAATAGATGACGAACCAATTGCATTGGATATTGTCGATCGCTATGCACAGAAAGTCCCTTATATTACTTTGGAAGCAAAATTTTCAAATGCATTTGATGCTTTAGAATACTTGAGGAGAAAACAAATTGATCTTTTGTTTCTCGATGTAAAGATGCCTGATATTTCAGGCATCGATTTTTTCAATAGCCTAAGTAAAAAACCGATGTTAATATTCACAACAGCGTACTCAGAACATGCCGTAACAGGGTTTGAACTAGAAGCAATTGACTATTTACTAAAACCATTTTCATTTCCCAGATTTTTAAAAGCCTGTAATAAAGCAAACGAACAAAAACAACCAGTTTCTACTGTAAATCATATCTTTGTTAAAGATGGAATTAATATGGTGCGGATTGATTTTGATCAAATTTTATTCGTAGAAGCAACAGGCAATTATATAAAATACATCTTAAGAGGTAAAAGTATTTTAGTTCGTATGACCGTAAAAGAAGCGCTAGAATTATTGCCAACACATCAGTTCTTACAAGTACACAGGTCATATATCATCAATCTAAAGCTGGTTGAAAAAGTCGAAAGACATCTTGTTTTAATCGCTGATCATATAATTCCAATAAGTAGCTCCTATATCAGTGATCTCAAAGAAAAATTAAAAGGCAATGTTAACATTAAATTATAAATTTCTCGATAATTCATTTATATGGGTCTAAAGTGAGTACTTCAGGATTGTAGTAAATAAATATTACCATTATATCACTAAATAATACAATTAATTTATAAATTTGTCATATTGAAGAATTTGAAGACTCATATTGGTATAATCTTATTATTCTGTCTTGGCTTTTTATTCCTGCCAAGTACGGGGTATTCCTGTGATATGGATCATACCAACACACAGCAGGCTTCCTCCGCACAAGAACATCAGTCCACACATTCAAAAACAAATAATTCCTGTTCAGAAAATGCTTCTAAGAAAGCTGATCACGGAGACTGCAACCATAGCAAGTGCGACCATGTCACGTGCAGATGCCTCTCTTCTTCTTGTTCTGTTTTCTTAACCATTCCATTTGATATAAATCTGAAAGAGTTTTCTTTTGTTGCCAAACAAAAATTCGGATTTCAGCAAAATAATTATTACTCAGAATTTTCAAGCATCTGGCTACCTCCCAAAATAGGTTAAAAAGGGCTCTTAATGCCCAAAGTACGTCATATCAAAAGCTAGAGTTAGCTTTTGGAAAGCTTTAATTTATTTTAATTATTAAAATCATGAAATCAATATCAAAAATATTGATAGTAATCACTGTATTATTATCATCCATAAATACGTATGCCCAAATTAATAATACCAAAACTGAAACCGTCAATATATATGGTGAATGTGACATGTGCAAAGCAACCATAGAAAAAGCAGGAAATAGTAAAAATCTCGCTCAGGTGGAATGGGATGTGGATACAAAGAAAGCAGTAATAAATTATGATGCTCAAAAAACAAGTAGAGAAGAAATCTTAAAACGTATTGCCTTAGCAGGTTATGACAGCGAAGATTTTCTAGCTCCCGCAGATGTATATATGAAACTTCCCGAGTGTTGTCAATATACAAGAGAATTAAAGACTGGTACAAAAACTGATGCCGTACAGTTGAAAGATCACAACGAGGTGTCAAATCATGCAACGCATACTGCTACCACAAACAAAAATCAAATACAGACTGTTCTTAACAGCTATTTTTTAGTTAAAGATGCTTTAATACAGACTGACGCGACGGCTACCTCCACCCGAGCAACGGCATTCCTTGCTGCAGTCAAAGCAGTAGATATGAATACACTATCTTCAGAAGAGCATCAGGTATGGATGAAAGGAGTTAATGGCTTAACTGTTAATGTCGAAAATATTTCCAAATCTAAATCGGTTGCAAAACAACGTGAACTATTTGCAAACGTTTCCAAAACAATTTATGATCTAGCAAAAACATCTAAATTGGAAAGTCCCATTTACTATCAGCACTGTCCCATGTTTAACGCGGGAAAAGGTGCACATTGGTTAAGTAAAGATAGTGCCATCAAAAACCCATACTTTGGTTCTAATATGTTGACTTGTGGTAGCACAGTGGAAACGTTGAATTAATAAATACAATTCTAAAATAACATAGACACCGTATATCATATTCCTATACGCTATATGTAACTATTAAATGCAGAAAAAACAAAAATACTTATTCACTGGTTAAAACTAGGAATAACTTCCACTAAAAAATAAATAAACAATGTATATAGCTAAGCATGTATCTATAAAAGCATTACAGACATTGATTATGCTCATTTGTGCAACAACTGCGTTTGCACAAAAAGTTGTCAAATATGACCTGTATGTTCGAGATACGATTGTCAATTTTACAGGGAAAGAAAAACGGGCAATTTCGGTTAACGGACAAATTCCTATGCCCACCCTTACATTTACAGAGGGTGATACTGCTGAAATTGTGGTCCATAATGAGCTAAAAGAAAATACATCCTTACACTGGCACGGCATATTTTTGCCTAATAAAGAGGATGGAGTACCTTATCTTACTCAAGAGCCGATAAAACCCAATACCACATATACCTATCGCTTTCCTATTATCCAACATGGTACACACTGGTACCACTCCCATTCCGGCTTACAGGAGCAGATCGGCATGTACGGCAGTTTCATCATGAAAAAAAGAAGCGATGATAAAACTTTCAGAAAAGGAATTGACGATTTACCTACTATACCCATTATATTAAGTGAATGGACTGACCTAAATCCGGATAACATACATCGCATGTTGCACAATGCAAATGATTGGGCCGCCATCAAAAAAGGTGCAACCCAATCGTATACCGAAGCTATCAAAGAAGGTCACTTTAAAACTAAAGTCAAAAATGAATGGAAACGTATGATGGCTATGGATGTAAGTGATGTGTATTACGACAAGGTTTTAATGAATGGCAACGAGTTCTCAGAATTGCAAAAAATCGAGAGTAAAACTTTGAAAGCTGGAGATAAGGTTCGCCTTCGCGTATCAAATGGTGGTGCATCATCCTATTTTTGGCTTCGCTATGCAGGAGGTAAAATAACCGTAGTTGCAAATGATGGTAACGATGTAGAGCCTGTACAAGTAGACCGATTAATGATTGCAGTATCTGAAACCTACGATATAGTACTCACAATCCCTAATGAAGGCATTTCGTATGAATTCATGGCGACGACAGAAGATAGAACAAAATCAACAAGCTACTTTGTAGGAAACGGAAAAAAACAGCTCATATCTCCCCTGCCAAGACTTAAATATTTTGAAGGAATGAAGATGATGAATGACATGATGAAAATGAACGGGGATCTGGATGATATGGGCATGAAAATGAGCCTAAACCAAATGGATATGAACGTAGTCATGTATCCTGAAATATCTGGTGATAAGACAAAAAAAGAAGATCATAGTCAACATGGTTCACATAAAATGACCGAGGATAAAGATCGATATAATGCCAATGCTATAGGAGATATTGTAACGCTAAATTATGCCATGCTCAAATCTCCTTATAATACTACACTCCCAAAAGATGCACCGGTAAGAGATCTTAAATTTACCCTAACCGGAAATATGAACAGATATGTCTGGAGTATGGACAATAAAGTGCTGGCTGAAAGTGATAAAATTCCTGTAAAGAAAGGTGAAGTATTACGCATCACACTATACAATAACTCCATGATGAGGCACCCAATACATCTACATGGGTTTGATTTTAGAGTACTTAATGGTAAAAAAGAAAATGCACCTCTTAAAAATGTTATTGATATCATGCCAATGGAAGTCGACACCATTGAATTTTTAGCTAACGAAGAGGGAGACTGGTTTTTTCATTGCCATATTTTATACCACATGATGGCGGGTATGAACAGGGTTTTTGAAGTTGGAGATTATAAAAACCCCTTACTTCCAAATAAAGAAAAGGCCTATAAAGCCTTACAGAAAGAAAGTAATATGGCCCACTTCATGGCGCAGAATGATTTCGCAACAAATGGTAATGACGGTAGTGCAATGATTCAAAATGCAAGATGGTCATTAGGAACAGAGTGGCGATTAGGCTACAATGATATGCATGGATATGAAGTAGAGACCCATCTTGGACGGTACATCGGAAAAATGCAATGGTTGATGCCATTTGTAGGTTTCGATTGGAGATATAGGAGAATGGGCGAAGATGAGCATGAAAAAAACATCTTTGGCCAAGTTAATAAAAAAGATGTCAGAAGAGCTGTCAGTGCCGGATTTATGTATACACTTCCGATGCTTGTAAATTTTCAAGCTGAAGTTTATCATGACGGAATAGTACGCCTACAATTGATGAGAGAAGACATTCCTATTTCACCCAGATTAAGAGGAGGTTTTATGGTTAACACAGATCTAGAATATATGGGTGACCTTACGTATGTGATCAATAAAAATATGGGTATACGTACGCATTATGATAGTGATATGGGGTGGGGATTCGGATTATCATTAAACTATTAAGACTGATATATTTCTCTTAATGTGTTGTATCGTTAATAAGGAAATAAGAAACAACTGAACGCACAGATAAAGGGTCTATTTTTTCATTAGACCCTTTTTGTTAAAGATTTATATTTACTTTCTAATGTATGAAATGACAGCAACTTGAATTTTTGTTTTAGAAAAGAACATAAACTCGCGGAGATGGTGTCGAAAAACTTTTTGCAGGAACAGTTTGTTTCTACAGTAGTTATATTTCTAAAAAATAAATTATGTATACAGATACTGTTGCTGCAGGAATTCTAATAGATTTGATTCAGATTAACAACGACAGAATCGAAGGCTACACGCTAGCTTTAGAAAACCTAAAATCGAACCGTGATAATGACTTACGCTCCCTATTCGAAGGTTATATCCAAGAAACCATCTTGTTTAACTCCGAACTTGCTCCATTTACCGTAGTCGATGGCGAAACTCCAATAGTACCGCCACGAATTTCTGGTAAATTGCATCGCTTCTGGTTAGATCTCAAAGCAACACTAAGCGGTCATGATCGTAAACAGATTCTCGAAGAATGTGAGCGCGGTGAAGACGCTAGTAAAAAAGCATATGAAAGAGCTTTAAAAGAGGCTCCAGATCTTCCTATTGCTATTGTCACCATAATTCGAAATCATGCAGAAAAGCAAAAAAAGGCACACGATCAGATTCGTACCCTCAGAGATGAGGCTGATTAAACTGGGTATACTATAAATCAAAGTTCCTTTAAGCCTAAACTTATAAATGACCGACGGTATCTGTAGCATCATCGCGCTCAAGATTATTGAGAGGAAGACCTGATTTACTGTCATTAACATCAACAGTTGAGTCCCCAGTTCTACTTCGATGAAGATTATCAAGAGGAAGTCCTTTCAGTTGCTGATGAACTGTATCTTGAGTCTTAATTACATCGGAACTAGCTTTTGTCCGATCGCGACAAGACGAAAAGAAAAAAGCATTGATGATCAGTATTAAAGCAATATTTAAATTTTTCATTTGTATATTTAATTGAAATTAGCATTTATAGAATTATAGCAATTTATCATAAATATCACCTATTTGCTCCTAGCTTTTTCAATAGCGTTGCTTCATCAGTCAAGTCTAATCTCAGTGGAGTTATAGACACCATATCATTCTCCACAGCCCATCTGTCCGTACCTTCATCAGCTGGTTCAAGTGGAGATACCGTAAACCAATAGTGCTTACGCCCCAATGGATCAGTTCCTGGTATTATTGTACCATCATATAGACGTACAGACTGTCTCGTCCAAACGATATCTTTTGGCTTTTCTGGAAAATTAACGTTATAGAGAGCCAATTCTTTGTCCTCTAAAAGAAGCGCTAATGTTTTTTCTACAAAAGGTTCTAATGCTTCAAAATCAGGTTCTGTTTTTCCCACGGGTGTACTCAGTGCAATGCCCTTAATACCAAACAAAACGGCCTGCTTTGCAGCAGCCAAAGTTCCTGAATGCCACATCGAATTACCTAGATTTGGCCCCATGTTAATACCAGATAGAACCACATCAACATCGTTCCATAGATGAGTCCCCATAGCCACACAGTCTGCTGGAGTTCCGTTTACCCGATAAGCTTCCACATCATCAAATATGATGGGAGATTTTTTATAACTCAACGGTCTAGAATGCGTGACTGCATGTCCCATGGAAGATTGCTCAACATCTGGTGCCACTAACTTCACCTGGCCAAATTTCCTAGCCACTTTGGCCAGCGCGGCAATTCCTGGACTGTAAATACCGTCGTCATTTGTAATTAAAATTCTCATAGTCTCTATCGTTTCTGCAAATAAATATTTTATATAAATAACAACAAATGGATAAGCCAAATGTTGTTATATAAATTAAATCTATGGAACAAGCAATTTTATTACACAATCCCGGAGCAGGCGATGAGGATCATCTGAAATCTGATTTAATAGCGTTAATTGAGCAAGAAGGTTATGCTTGTGTATACTTTTCGGTAAAAAATGGAGATCAATGGATTCATCAAATAGATCAAGCAGATTTTGCCGTAGTAGCCGGTGGCGATGGGACCGTAAGAGGAGTCGCTAAGGAATTGGTTAAAAGAAATTCTCTTGAGAAAAAGATCCCTATTACCATATTACCGATGGGTACTGCCAATAACCTATCTATAGCATTGGGTATTGACAGTACTAAAAAAAACCTAGATCATATTAAAAATTGGAAAAATACGAAACGGCAACGTTTTGATGTAGGTGTCATTAAAAATGCAGATTCTACAGATTTTTTCTTGGAGGGAGCAGGATACGGTGTTTTTCCACACTTAATCCAGAAAATGGAATCGGTTGATAAAAGTAAAGTTGAAAATGCCAAAGATGAGTTAAAATTAGCTTTAGAAGTCCTGCATGAAATTATTAAAACTGCCAAAGCTGAAAAATATTGGATAAAAGCGGATGATAAAATCTACGAAGGTAAATGTTTATTACTGGAAGTGATGAACATCCAATCTGTTGGCCCCAATTTAATATTATCACCAGAAGCGGTGACAGATGATGGTCTTTTCAATGTCGTATATGTAGATGAGACACAAAGATCAGATTTCGCTGCTTTTATTAAGAAAAGATTAAACGGAGAAGAAGTTACATTTGACTATAAAACATTTGAAGCTAAACAGCTTACCATTGATTGTGAGAGTACCTACATGCATATAGATGACGAACTGGTACTGCCGCTCAAGAATGTTGCAATATTGGAAGTAAGAGAAAACGTACTGGAGTTTCTTGTTCCGCAATCATAAATTAACATTTAAATTAGGGCTTTCCAAATTGCAGGAGATAAATGCTGATGAACTATAATAATTGAAGTATAAAAATATAGAACTAAATTAAAAAAGGATCCTGTTCAGGATCCTTTTTTAATGCATATACAATAATCAATTCATCTAAACATTTAAATCTGATTTCGATAAGTTCAACATAGATTTAACAGCATTTTCAAGATCATCCAAGTTAAATGGCTTCTCGAGATAACTGTCTGCACCCGCTTCTTCTGCTAAGAGCTGAATATCATTATTAGCAGATACATATATAACAGGAATATGATTGAAATCTGGATGCTGTTTTACAAGTTGAGTAGCTTTGATGCCACCAATCTCAGGAATCCAGTTATCCATTAAAATAACATCAGGTTTAACAGCCGTTACTTTTTCAATAATATCATGTGATGTCTCAGATGTCGCCACCTGATATCCATAATTTTCTAAAATAATGGTGCAAACTTCCAAGATGTTCACATCATCATCAAAGAGCAATATAGTCTTATCTTTCATCGTAAATCAAAGTATGGGAAAACGTTAATAAGGCGCTAATATAATAAAAAACTAATGCAAGATTAGTTGCGTCAAATACGCAATTGATTGATATAAGACGCAATTTCGGTCGGTTTTAATACCTGGTCTACCTCCATAGCCAATAGAGCTTGCTTAGGCATATAATCTATTTCTGCTGTCTCTGGATCTTGCACCAAAATAGTTCCACCATATTTTTTAATTTCTTTCAATCCATTTACGCCATCAGCGTTTGCTCCCGATAATAGCACTGCAACCGCATGTTCCTTAAAGGTTTCTGCAGCTGATCGAAATGTAATATCAATAGAAGGACGTGAAAAATTTAATTTTTCTGAAAAGTCTAAGGATACCTGAGTTTGATTTTCAAACAGCATATGATAGTCAGGTGGAACGATATAAATACTCCCTGGCAAAATAGTCATCTTATCCTCCACCTCCATAACCGGCAATTTACTGCTATTGGCTAATAATTTATTGAGTACAGATCCAGGATAAGATTTACGGTGCAAAATGATAACAATAGGAAATGATAAACCCATATCAAGTTGAGGCAATACCTCTAGTAATACTTTAATACTTCCTGCTGAACCTCCGATTACGAATATTGAATTACTCATTTAAAACGAAAATTATGATGAACGTGTTTTCCTCCAGATTCGTTCATCGTTAATTTGTTTATATTTTTTCTCCAAATTAGAAAAACGAATAGTTTCCTTAGACCCCAATGCCAGATATCCTAGCGTATCTAAGCTTTCATCAAATAAATCAAAAACACTATTCTGTAAATCCTTGTCAAAATAAATCAGCACATTCCGGCAAAGAATTAGCTGAAATGCATTGAAAGAGGTATCCGATACTAGATTGTGTGTTGAAAAGATGATTTTATCTTTTAAATCACCGTTAAACTTTACAGAATCATAATTAGCGGCATAATATTTAGAAAAATCCTCTAAACCTCCAGACTGTATATAATTCTCCGAATATTGTTGCATTTGACTGATGGGAAACATCCCACTGCTCGCCCGCTCTAAGACTCCTGGATTAATATCTGTCGCATAAATCAATGATTTATGATACAAATTAGCCTCCTTGAGCAAAATTGCAATTGAATAGGCTTCCTCTCCAGTAGAACACCCCGCTACCCAAATCCGTATAAAAGGATAGGTACCTAATCGGGGAAAAACATCTTCGCGTAAAGCCTTATAAAAATTTGGATCACGAAACATTTCGGTGACGTTGACGGTAATTTCCTCAACAAAACGTTGCAGGTATTCGGGATCACTTATTACCCGATATCTCAGTTCTGCAAAGCTTGTAAATTTATCGATAAGACACAGTCGATTTAACCGTCTTTTCAATGAAGCTTTACTATATTGCGTAAAATCATAACCATACCGTTCTGCCACATCTGTCAAAAGTAGCTCGATATCCTCATTTTTTATAATACTAGGTTCCCACATCTAACTATTCTGTTCAATTATACGGATTAAGAGATCTAAATCTATTGGTTTTGGCACATAAGCACGAGCCCCCGCCTCCAAACATTTCTCACGGTCTCCCTGCATGGCTTGAGCTGTTACAGCAATTACTGGAATATGACCATAAGTCTTGGATGCCCCAATCACCTGAATAGCCTCATAACCATCCATATCGGGCATCATCATATCCATTAAAACAATCTCAATGTCGCTATTCTTATCCAATAACTCCAACCCTTCTTGGGCACTGTTACAGGAAAGTGATTGATATCCTCGCGACTTTAAAGCCAATCGCAATGCGAAGATGTTGCGATTATCATCATCGATAATCAATACTAACTTAGCTTTCTTCATCACCTATTTTATGCTCTTAATTATCATATAACCATACGCGGAGTAGAGATAGCAGTTGATCGGTGTCAACTGGCTTAGATATATAGTCAGATGCACCTGCTACAATACACTTTTCCCGATCACCAGTCATTGCTTTTGCAGTAACAGCCATAATAGGCAGTTTTGAATATTTCGGATTATTTCGCATTAGCCTGATCGTCTCATAACCATCCATTTCTGGCATCATCATGTCCATCAGAACGATAGATACATCGGGATTATTTTCAAGCTGTACCAAAGCTTCCTTCCCATTTGTAGCTGATATAACATTCATTTGATACTTTTCTAATGCTTTTGACAATGAAAATATGTTCCTTACATCATCATCTGCGATCAAAACCTTCTTTCCTGTTAATACCTCACTCAAAGAACCCAACTTATTCACTTTTCTTTTCTGTACGTCAGCAGTATTTTCTTCAACTAGGTGAAGAAAAAGTCCTACCTCATCTAAAATTCTCTGATAAGAATGGGCAGTTTTAATAACAATGGAATCTGCATATTGTTTAATTTTGACCTCCTCCGCATGTGACAGATTTTTTCCTGTAAAAATAATAATAGGAAGATTTTCCAAACCCTTATTATTTTTGATTGCTTCTAAAGTTTCATAACCAATCTTATCGGGCACCCCCATGTCTAGAATTACACAATTTGCGCCATCCGAACTTAATGCCTGAACACTTTCATCAACATTTGTCTTAATTTCAGCAGTAATATTAAAATTGCTCAAAAAATAAGAAAGTGCTGAAGCATGCTTTGGATTCTCTTCAACAATCAGAACCTTTCGCGGGTAACGCGTTAGCGCATCCTCTATTTTTTTAAACATAACCCCGATCTGCTCAACGGCAACCGGCTTATTAATAAAATCTATTGCACCTTTGAGTAGACTCTCTCTTTTGACCTGAAGCGAAGACATGATGTGAACAGGTATGTGCCTAGTAAGTGGATTGCTTTTTATTTCATCCATAACCTGCCAGCCATCTTTTATAGGCAACTGAATATCTAGCAAAATAGCTAAGGGCAAATAGCGAGCAGCAAATTCTGCCGCAATATCTCCTCTGACCACAACTACCCCTTTATAGTTCTGTTTATGTGTATACTTGAGCAAAGCCTTCGCAAATGCAGTATCATCCTCCACAATAAGAATAACTTTATCTCCTTTTACAATATGATCGCGATCATCTTCGACCTCTTCAGGAATAGTATAAACGACATTTGGGGAAACTGATTCACCAACAATACTCTTCATTTCATCTATATCGGAAGCAATGATATCGATCAATCGCTCAGACGTCGGTTTTATTATGTCAGCAGTTTTCCTTTTCGGAATAATTAATTTAAAGACACTACCCTCGCCCTCTTTACTAGTCAATAAAATCTTACCACCAAGGAGGCGGGCTATCTCCCGGCTGATAGACAGTCCTAATCCAGTACCGCCAAATTTTCTCCGTGTTGAACCATCAGCTTGCTGAAATGCTTCAAAGATAATTCTCTGCTTGTCTTCAGCTATACCAATTCCAGTATCCTTAACCTCAAAAATCAAATTCTCCGGATGGTTTTTATCTTCAGAAATTGATAAACTAATCTTACCCTCAGATGTAAATTTAACCGCATTTGATAACAGATTTCTTAAAACCTGATCCAGTCTTAAACGATCTGTCTCTATCGTATGAGAAATATTCGAATCAATAGATATATCAAAAGAAAGCGATTTTTCCTTGATTAATGGTAAAAACAGATTCTGCAAATCATGCGTTATATCGTGTAATTTTACATCTTGATAATCCAGTTCCATTTTACCAGATTCGATCTTAGAAAGATCTAGGATTTCATCTATTAAACTTAATAAACTTGTTCCTGAACTCTGAATAACTTTTGCTGATTCAATTTGATCATCATTCAAATTACCATCAGTGTCCTCTGACATCAACCTGGATAAGAGAAGGATAGAATTAAGCGGTGTTCTAAGTTCATGCGACATATTCGCCAAAAATTCCGATTTATATTTTGTGCTCAGTGCCAGTTCTTCAGCTTTGCGCTGTATCTCTAAATTACGCTCGGCGATAAGATGGTTTTTTTCTTCAAGAGATTTGGACCGTTCTTCTAATTCGTGATTCGACTGTACTAATTCTTCCTGTTGCACCCGCAATTCTTCCTCCGAAGATTGTAATTTTTGAGTCTGCGCTTCAAGTTCAGTATTTAAATTCTCCAATTCAGCATGTTGTGCTTGTAATTCTTCCGTTTGCGTTTGCGTTTCTTCAAGAAGTTGCTGTACTTGATCACGGCTTTTAGCCGCAGCTATTGCAATCCCGATATTTCGGGTTGCTTCTATGAAATAAGGTAATTTTACATTTTCAACAGGATTGATAGATCCCAATTCAATAACACCAATACAATTATAATCCGCAAAAACAGGTAATAAGAGCACATGATCGATACGAATCTGACCACTGGCAAAACTCACGACATAATCACTGTTCGATAGATTTTCAAACCGTTTAACCTTTCCTTCCTTAAAAACCTGACCAATCATACCTTCTCCCGGAGTAAAATATTTTACCATACGGTCTTCTAAACCATATGCATTTTTAAGTACTATACGATTTTGCTCCCACAGGTAAAATGCACCATTGGTACAATTACCGTAGGTGATAAGTTGATCTAAAGCATCTGATATTAAGATTTGTTCTGTTTTATTTCCAACAAGAGTTTCATTAAGTTGAGCTAACCCTGTTTGTCGCCATTCATTGTTATTTAGGTCATCAAATGATCGTTTTAAAGCATCAGCCATCTGATTCAACGAACCGCCGAGAATCCCTAGATCATCTTGCTCCGTATCATTCACATTCACGGTATAGTCTCCTCCTGCAATCTTATTTGCAATCCTTTGCGTAATTTTTAGCCTACGGCTAATTTCTTCATCTTTATCTTTCAGTGATTTCTGTAACTCTTCTCGCTTGATAAAATCTTCCCGAATACGTAGATAAAAAACTATGGTGATCAATAGCGAAACAATAGCCGCAATAACGACAAAAATTGAGGTATAGAACGACGATTTATTAAGTTCATCAGATCTTCTATTGAGTAGAACCTCTTCAGCATCAATAAACCTGGCAATAATAGCACGGCAACTATCCATGTATTGCTTACCCTCTTCCAATTGTGCTAAAGAGACGTCTCCCCCCTGTCTTTTTATTGTAATGAGATTAGCTAAAATCCCAAGCCTTGAGTTTACTAAAGAGGATAGACTATCCGCTACTTGACTTTGTTTAGGATTATCAGTCACAAGTTCCCTTGTCAAGATTAGTGCTTGAGGTAAAGATTTTTGACTATTAATATACGGTTCTAAAAAAGTTTCCTTTCCGGTAAGATGGAACCCCCGCTGACCGGTCTCGGCATTTTGCAAATCATTTAAGATTTTATTTGCTGATGCAATAACGCGCCGACTATGATCAACTTTTGTACGGTTATTGATCTGCTCTTTAATACTTATATAAGATGCAGTAGAACTTGCCAATAACAGAACCAAGGAAAAACCAAAGCCAATCTGTAAATTTCTTAAAAATGGTTTAGACATTTTCTTACTAATTTAAAGGTAGAGTAAAATAAAAAGTAGATCCCTGACCCAATTCACTTTGGATACCTACAGTACCATTATGTTGTTTAATAATCTCCGAACAGATATAAAGGCCTATACCAAGTCCCTGAAATCGCACAGATGATTCTTCTACCCGATAAAATTTACCAAATATATTCTTTTGCTTATGTTCAGGAATACCGATTCCATAGTCCTTAACACTAACGATTAATTGATCATCCTCTTTTTCTGTACGTACAATGATCCGATCAGTATTTGGCGCATATTTAATGGCATTTGTCAAATAATTGATCAAAACCTGTTCGATACGAACTTCATCACCTAAAAAGAGCTCTTCTATTCGATCACCTTCCCTCTCAATAGTAACGGTATTATTTTCATGGGTTTGATAAATAATATCAATAGCATTTGTTAGTAAGTTTTCAAAATCAAAATTCTTTTTTGTAATCTTCAATTTCCCGTTTTCAATTTTTGAGATGTCCAACAAATCTGTAATAAGTCCGCTAAGTTTGGTGACCTGGCTTTGTACCCTATTGATATATTTGACTGCTGTGACGTCTTTAGCAGTATTAATTGTTCGCTCCAATAACTGGGCATATGCCTTAATACTTGTTAATGGGGTTTTCAATTCATGACTGGCTATACTTAAAAACTCATCCTTTTTCTTTTCCATCTGTTTTTGATCATCAATATCCGTAAAGGTACCGACCCACTTAACCTGATTATTCTTTTCTTTAATGGGAATGATTCGTAATAAATGAAATCTGAACAGCTCTGCTTTTAATTCTTTAATACGTACTTCAAGTTCTATTGGTGTTTCAGCAATTAATGCTTCTGCCCAAGATACATGTATATCCGGATCATCAGCATGCGTTGCAGGAAATTTATTTGATGTTGCATAGGATAGCCATTTACTGTTCACAAATTCTATTTCACCATCTCCATTTGCCGTAAAAGCCAGCTGTGGCAGTGACTCTAATGTCGAATGCAAATTTTCAACTTGTTCTTTTAACTCCTGCTGCGCTTTTTTTCGCTCTTCAATTTCCAATCGTAGTATCTGCTGCATATCATTCAAAGCCACTGTCTGCTCATATAAACGAGAAAATGTTTTCACTTTCAGCATTAAAATATCTGGATCAATAGGCTTGGTAACATAATCTATACCACCTGATGCATAACCTTTAGTAATAAACTTTTTATCCTTATTGACAGCAGATAAAAAAATAATCGGAACATCCTTAGTTTTATTAAAACCAGATAACGTTTCTGCAACTTCAAAACCATCAATTCCCGGCATCTGAACATCCAAGATAATCAATGCATAATTATTCTTTAAAACCTTTTTTAGTGCCTCTTCTCCAGATAGCGCAGTATCAACTGAAAAATTTTGAGATTCGAGTAATTTCTTAAGTGAATAAATATTCGCTTCTTGATCGTCAACAATTAAAATCATAGCAGTTTAGTTCAATTCGTCTGTAAACAACAATCGTGTAAACACAGGTATTCGAATGATAAAGTTTAAAAATAGTATTTTATTTTTTAATAATGACACCTAGACACAAAGCAAACTATATTGGTCCAAAAATATTACTTTGCAAAAAGCGATATTTTCCAATTATGAACAATAAAAAGGAATTATTTAAACGATAATTCTATGAGTTACTGACAAATAAAGAGACAACCTCGGTGATAACAGTAATTTATACCTGTTTATAAGAATAAATGCCTGTTTACATCACCGGATTCGATTCGAATTGAACTTAACAGCGTTTACCCTGTTCTTAATACAAGAAGAATGTACAGAAATATTCCATATCATTCAATAATTCTTGTGGATTTAATTTATACTAAAAAATGAAAATAGCTATTATTGGAACTTACCCACCTAGGCAGTGCGGAATTGCAACGTTTTCACATGATCTATATCACTCCCTGCCACGATCTTTAGCGAATGATCATCACATATTTGCGGTATCTGATGGTTCGGAATATGTGTTTCCTGAAGAAGTAACTTATATCATAGAGAAAGAAAATTTAGATAGTTATATTCAGGCGGCCGATGTCATCAACAATGCATTTGATGCCTGTATCATCCAACACGAGTACGGAATATTTGGCGGAGAAACAGGGAGCTA
This sequence comes from Sphingobacterium anhuiense, assembly GCF_042686355.1. NCBI lineage: Bacteria > Pseudomonadati > Bacteroidota > Sphingobacteriia > Sphingobacteriales > Sphingobacteriaceae > Sphingobacterium > Sphingobacterium anhuiense. The sequence goes on along the minus strand of NZ_JBHUPE010000004.1, from coordinate 137,051 downwards.
CATTATTGACTTACTTCAACACTTAAATGTACCCGTTCTTACCAACTTACATACCGTGCTGGAACATCCCCATCATAATGAATACCGTATCCTCCGTGAACTAGCGCAGTATAGCAGTAAAATCACGGTTATGACGAGTCGTGCCATCAATATGCTAGAGACAATATATCAAATTGATCGTAATCAGGTAAGTCTAATACCACACGGTGTTCCAAACTTCGATTGCGACCAAGAGATGGCGAAGAGAAAATTAGGATTTCAAAATAAAAAAGTCATGCTCAGTTTCGGCTTTTTAGGTAAAAGTAAAGGTTTTGAAACAGCGATTCAGGCAGTTTCTGAAATTGAGGATGACGACTTCGTTTATATCATATTAGGTTCAACACATCCAAATGTTTTAAAGCATGAAGGTGACGCGTACAGGCATGATTTGATGGATATGGTGATGGCCCTTAATATTGGTCATAAAGTGCAATTTGTCAATCAATTTGCATCCGAAAAACTATTAAAGGAATATTTAAGCGCTTGCGATATTTATGTCACTCCTTACCCAAATGAAAACCAAATCAGCAGTGGAACACTGTCATTTGCACTGGGCGCTGGAGCGGCCTGTATTTCGACTCCATATTGGTATGCTAAAGACCTCTTAGCAGATGACCGTGGGTTATTCTTTCCTTTTAATGACGCACATGCACTTTCGTCAGTTGTCAATGATCTTTTAGATCAACCTGAGAAAATGCACTATTACAGAAACAATGCTTTAGAATATGGAAAACAAATGTCTTGGGCAAATGTAGGAAAGAAACAATTTCAGTTACTGAATGAGCTATGCACAGCATCGAAAACTTCAACAATTTGTTTCAATGACACTGTTCAGCAAAACAACATTACGAACATATTTCACAGCAATAAAAGACTATCTTCATAATGAAACTACCACAATGATTTGTTTATATGAAAAATAAAGCTCTAAAAACAATAGCAAAAATTCCCAAAGAGAAATCTAATGATTTATCTCAGAACAAAGTGAAAAGCAATACCGGTACACCACCAAAAAAAGACACGAATCCGCTTCCGCCAAATCCAAATGAAGTGGACAATCACGACACGTAGTGCCATGACTATCATGGCACTACATTCCAATTATTGAGCTCAAAAATTTATTCTTTACCTTCAAACTTTTTGTACAGATCATAATCAAATGGAATACGCATCGTCAGATCTTTAGCTTCCCAAATATCGCCTTTTGACGGCTGATAAAAATCATACGCGGGCTTAAGAAAATTATCTCCATCAGGTGCTTCCTGCCAATCTTTCTTATCTCTATTATATAACAAAATCATACAGCTTACACAATTGTAATTGCCATCTGTATTTGGGTTATCGTAACACTTACCAACTTTTATATTGATCTTTTGATTAATAATGACGTCCGTTAATCGGCCATCAGTATGGCGGATCAACGCAGCCTGTGCATCTTCATGATCAGGTCTAATTTTAGCTTCAACAAGACGATCAAAATTTGCTTTTTTAATCTTTTCAAGTTCACTTGCAACAACTTCAGGTGCCACACGGCTCGTATCTAACGAGTAAATATCATCAGGAGAAACTACCGCAGCTACCTCAGTTTGAATATTACCGTCTGTTGGATTATTTGCTAATATTCTTTTATTTTCTTCATAATTTTCCCAATCAGCTTTTGAATAGGTTACATATTGCTGCGCTTTATAGAGCAATGTTTCATTTGGCGTGATATATATAAAATTACTAGCAATAAGCAATACGATTAATACAGCTACTGTTCCTAAAAGAATCATTTTGGTTTTCTTACTTTTCATTTAAATTTATCTTATGTTTTAATTATTTATATTACTTAGGTTTTTACACCTCCAATCGTAGTCTTATCCAATTGATTACAAACAGACCAATAAAACAGATCAGGATATAAAGCTGAATTTTATTTACTTTTCTTGTTCCAAATTTCCAAACACAGATTCTGTCAATCACAATGATGAGCAAAACAGGAATCAGTCCAAAAAAAATGTACATCGCGGCTAACTTATCTGGAGCAGAAACCCCCGTAGCTAATACAATCGCAATTAAAATTCCGATCAAAATCGATAATGCACTTAACGTAAAAAAGATCGTTATTTTATTTTTAAAAAAATCTTTCATTTTTCAATAGCTTTAATAAACAGATTTTCGCAGCGTTATTATTATACATAATAAGGCTTAAAAAAAGGTGTTCATTATTTTTTTTTAATTATTCCATTTTCATTGACATCATATTCTATACCTTCTGATACAAGTGTTACGCTACCATTTTCAAAACGACTTGGATAAGAAAAACGAGGTGGGCTAATTATTTTTTGATCAAAATCCATAATTCCCCATTTAGCAGTATTGTTACCATTACCTATAGGAATCAAAACTTGAAACATGATGAAGCCATTCTTCCCCATCATAAATAAATCATCATATTTTACCGGAACAATAATTCGACCAGTGGCATTGATGTAGCCCTTCTTATCATTTTTACTGACTTTTATCAATCCAAATTTTGTATCCATCGAATCGGCCGCATTATTCCCAAAATAGATATCATCAAATTGAGGCTTTACAATTTCAACCCCCTCGCTATTGACTATACCATAATTATTGAGGGAATCACTAACGACGAAAAAATCATTTTCCGTCCTAATGCGCATCGTTACACTGCTGTAAATAGGCTGTATAATAACTTTCCCACTCTTATCAATAAGACCCAGACCCAAACTATTTCCATCTTTATCCAACTTACTGAATGTGGCATAAAGATCTTCTCCAAATGAAGAATAAGCATCATAATTGGGATCGCTGTTTTCCCATGCATTATCCTGCACATTATAATGTCCTGGCAATTGCACTATTTTAGATTTTCGCATGTCCTGCTTTTGTATCGTATTATTGGTACAGGCAGATAAAATCGTAAAGAAAAATAATAATAAATAGTTCATTTATATAATTTGAAAATGACACCATTAGCAATCTCGATGATGTTCAATTGTTACTATTACAAAAATACCTTAAACATCGACAATATTGTGATGGGTTTACAATTCGCTTAAGAGATCTTACAATCCGTGTTCGATTATTTTAAACGAAAAAACTAGTATATGATTTAGCTATGAAAATATTAATAATAAAAAGTACACTTCATACTCTTGCTAAATATTTACTAATGACAACTGGCAGAATAACCATTAGTATTAAACAGCAAAGCGTTAGGATATGATCTTTACCATTATTTCCGAAAAAATAGATAACAAGTGCCAAAACGAGGATAGGACTAAAAACATAAATCTTATGAATGTAATATTGATTTTCTTTACTTAGATTTTGTTTAATAAACTCGTCTCTATTTAAAAGATTTGGATAATTAATTTTTACAAAATCGTAAATCTGTTCTAGATCAATTGTTGTTAGCGCTCTAGGTCGTATCAATAGATCATCTATTGCAATGGTCATATCTTTTCTTTTGAAAGAGATAGCGCTAATTTTTTCTGCAGCATACTTCTTTAAATAACTTCTAGGATCTAGTGCATAGCCTTTATAATCTGCATCATTCTCCGTTGATAAACAATGTAGCTCTCTGCTATCCAGATAGAAAATTTCAAAACTATCAAGTGCCTTATAAGTTTGATAACTCGATTTTATGAAAAATAAAAAAGTTAGAAAAATCGAAGAAAGGACGATCTGTAAAAATTCAATATCCTGCCATTCACTCAACAGATATATAGCAACAAAGGACAAGCCAATAAAGTAGAGAAAATAGTTGAACTTGACGAAGCTATGAACAAGATATAGTACAGTTACTAAAGCAAGTCCGGAAAGTCCACTTTTCCAATCTATTAAAATGCCAATGATTCCTAGAAGAGAAAACATAATGACAAAAATTAATGCCATGGCACTATTATTCTTTCCAAACTTTTTTTTCGAAATACTGATAGAATTATTTTTTTTACTCATTATCAATTGACTTCAAAATATCATCAATGTATGGTATCAAAGTATATAAGCAACAACCTGAATTTTTAGCGCATAGCCTCAATTAAAAAGAAATGATTCCATGTACACATTGATCTATCTAGGACAAAGAGAAGGATTACATCGTCTATGAAGGTTTATATTATTTATGGATCTTTTTACTATTTTTCTCATTCCCTGTATCAGTTTGTTCGACCGGCAATGTCATGATAAGAGGTGCCACAACCTCCTTAAGCTCTTCATCATCGACCTTCTTCAATACTTTTCCTTTATAACGATATGACTTTTCGATCTCAGTACAGCTACTGAAGAAGATAGTTGAATCGGAAAATACTAATTCTTCTCGTCCCTTCATAACCCTATCCACAAGATTCTGTTTAAGAAACTGACTCAAGATACGATCATCCTGATACACATTATCTTCATAATAGGCATCATTATCCGGGTCATCCTGCCGCATATACTGGTTAGTAGATTTGTCCAGACGATAGGTAGAAAGATCCCTTTCAAAAGTGCCATAATGCTTATTAACAAGCATAAAATCGCGTGATTTAAACGATGTAAGATATTCATTTTTCATCATCATGATATCGTTCCATTCATGATCACTTTCCTGTTTCTTATAACCGTCTTCCCCTCCATAATTAGAAAGCTGGATCACCAATTGATTATCTTCATTCTTATATAACGCTCCGGAAAAATCTTCATATTCCCGTCGGGCTTTATTGTGTACGAGCACAAAATTATTAAAGCCTTTATCATTCTGATAATTCCATAAAGCTAGAGAATCGTCCTCACTATTTTCTGCGGCATATAAACTAATACTTCTCGGAAAAGTATTTTTTTCATATACAAATGGGCTACTAAAGCAGTTCGCATCGTCATTAAACACTTGCTTTACACTGTCTTTATCAAACTTGACATAGGTATTTCCATCTTCAAAACCTACAAAAGCCATTTTCGTTCCCGCGCCTAGAGATGGATCTTGGTGGGCATAGATCTCAAATAGATCTTGTTTATCCGTATAAAAAAGTAAGTAGTCCTTTTCAAAACCATAATGCCCAAAAACTGCTGTAGCATAGCCATAAAGCATAAAAGTACCATCTTCAAAAAGACAGATGCCGTCATTACTCCCGTACCGTCCACTGATTTCTTTATATCTTTCTTGATTTTCTCCCTGCGGAAGATAACCCTTCCGCTGTGCCGATACAGAAATTCCCATCATCATAACACATACCATTAAAGATGTCTTTATCATCATTTATATTTATTAATTGAAAAGTAATTCAACTGCCAGATATCTTTACCGCAGATCGAAAAGAAAATAGCATTGATAACAACAAACTTATCATTAATCTTAACCTTTTCGAAATAGTATTATCAAAAAATACATACACCTCCTATTCATGAAAATCAAAATAACAACATAAAAAACTGATAATCATCTAACAATATTATATTAAGACACCCCTTGATCAGCGGGTTTAGCGGGAATTTCTTCCACCACACGCTCACGCTCCTTTTCTTCTACATAAACCGCATAGTCAGCAGGTTTAATCGGTATACCGTTTGCAATGGCATTTTCACGTGTGTAGACAGCACCAAAATACAAGATGGCAGCAGTATAGTATACCCATAATAATACTAATACAAGTGCACCTGCAGCACCATAGGTTGACTCAGTTCCGGAAGATTCTAAATATAATCCAATGGCATACCTACCGATAATAAATAATAAGGCTGTAAAAAGAGCTCCCGTGCGTACAGTCTTCCATTCGATCTTAACATCAGGCAATGTTCTGAATATGATTCCGAATAAAATAAATATAATTCCAAAGCTTAATGCAAAATTAACTGCATTCATAAAGAAAACTGTTATATCAGGGAAATACACCTGCAATCGATCTGTAAAAGCTAGAATGATACCATTGACAACCAATGTGACCATTAATAAAAATCCAAGTCCAACAACCAGAGAGGAAGATAGCAATCGATCCGTAATCAACTTGAGCCAGCCTCGTTTTGGTTTTGCCCGAACATGCCATATCCTATTAATGGAATTTTGAATATCTCCAAATACAGTCGTAGCTCCAATTACCAAGGTGATGATACTAGCAATCAATGCAAAATTTGATTTACCTGACAGTTTCAGATTGCTGATCACTTCCTGAATTTGTCTCGCGGCGCTTGGACCAACCAAACCTCTCATTTCTGAAAACACTTTCCCTTGAATCGCATCCTCTCCAAAAAAGATCCCTGCAAGGGAAATCATAAGCACGAGAATCGGACCGATTGAAAATATAGTGTAATACGAAAGTGAGGCACTGTATTTAAGACAATCTTCATTCATAAATCCCGATACTGTCGATTTAAATATGTTTATGTATTTACTTATAAATCCTTTTTTTTTATTTTCCATAGTCCTGATCACTTTGTTAAACGCCTAGAAATCATTTTTTATCATTTATCTGTAACACAGTATCTCTGTAACACTAAATTTGTGGCACAGGAGCATTGTTATAAATTAAACCTTCATTTTTTAATTCCTCCCAAAGTTGAGGGGGAATTACGATATTCAATGCCTCAACATTGGATCGTACTTGATCTGTAGTACTAGCACCAGGTATGATTGAAACGAAATCCTCACTTGCAAGCACAAATTGAAGGGCAATAGGGATAATTCCTACGCCATGAGAAGCTCCTATTTGTGCGATACGCTCACGTTTTTCAACCATGCCTTTTGGTATAAAAGATTTGTAATTATATCGGTTCCTCCCAGCAATAAATCCTGAATTATATCCAGCACCAGAAACAAGCTTTACTCCCCTTTTTTGCACAGCAGGTAGAAGGCGGTCGACAGCATCTTCATGTTCTAATATTGAATATTGAGTGGCAGACAGACAGATATCAGGGTCCGCTACTGCGAGACAGTCCAAAATAGGTTCAATTTTATTGACACCAAGTCCCCAGCCTTTTATTATACCTTGGTCACGGTAGTCGGATAATACTTTAAATGCGCCATCTGCTGCTTGTTTAAAGTAATAGTCATAGCGGTCACCAACCTGATCTTCGGACAAATCATGTACAAATACAATATCCAGATGATCAACGCCCATCCGCAGTAAGCTATCGTCAATAGAACGCTTAGTTCCATCTGCTGTATAGTCATGTTCGAAATCAAAAGGAAAGGGTGCCTTCCACATGGTAGGCGGAACAGCTTCGGGTATCACTGGATCAAATAATCGACCTATTTTTGAAGAGAGGATATAGTCAGACCTATCTTGATCTTTTAAAAACTCTCCAAATCGCGCTTCACTTTTTGTTAGGCCATACCAGGGAGACGTATCATAGTATCGAATACCCAGATCCCATGCCTTTTGCAATATATCATATGACTGCTTATCTGATAATACTTCAAAACCAGTTCCTATAGCCACGCCACCTAAACCCAAGCGATGTTTTTCATTAAATAAATTCTTCATATACAATTTTTATAGCCTGCTTCCTCTATAATAACCCAAAATCCATAAAAATGTTCCTTTTATGGAATAGGAAAATACCATTATAAAAAATACAAACAGGAAAGTTGAAAACAAAAAAAGAAAGGCTTCCTAAGGTCTAAACCCAAGGAATGCCCTTCTTTTCACAAAATGGAAATTAATCCTGTTTAATTTTTATATGTTGATAAAGTTCCCTTTAGTCTTTTTCTTGCAATATGGATACGAGTTTTCACTGTACCAATAGGAAGGTTAAGATGTTCAGCAATTTCATTATATTTATATCCTTCGTACAGCATAGTAAAAGGTATGTAGAACCCTTCATCCAATTCTCCCAATGCTTTCTGAATATCTTCCATCACGAATTTGTCTTCTCCACCATTTCTTACCGAAGAATATTGCAAATGCGAAGTACTGATCTCTTCTTCTGTGGTAATAAAAGAACGACTTTTAGTTGTACGTCTATAATTATTAATAAAAGTATTGCGCATGATGGTATAAAGCCATGCTTTTAAATTAGATCCTTCTTGAAAATTACGGAAATAGCTTACTGCTTTTAACATGGTATCTTGCAAAAGATCATTGACCTCGTCATAATCATTTGTAAAACGCTTTGCAAAAACTTTGAGCTCATTTGTTTGCTCGATCACTTGGGTGTTAAATTCTGTCTTTGTCATAAAGGATAGTTTTTTATTGCTGTACTTGCGCACATCTTTTGTTAACACTTAATCTAATTTTATCTAGCATGGATCATTTTAATATTCATGCATTGTTGATAACATTAAAGCAATCGCTGTGCTATATCCTTTAATATTTTTTCAAAAAAAAGAGTATTAATACCCCCTAAACCACAAGTTAAATCATCAACACTATTTTCAAACAATTAGAAATGTGTATTCAACCATTGAATTTATACGCAAGAGCGGGTATTTAACCCCAATGAAAGATCATAATTTTTCACATAAATGGTTAAATTTCTTTATGGTATTGCTATTCAACAAATAAACCGTCTACTTCTCTATACAATTTACTAAAAGTAAGACAAAAATTGGTATTTATAAATCTGAAAATATTCAAATATCAATTAAGTGTTCACGCTTTGACAATAGTTATAAGTTCGCTAAAGCTTCTTTAATATTACTAGGTGTGTCGAAAAAGGTTTTCCATGGATCCTCCACTTTCTTCAATCGCTCCGTTATAGTTTTTAAATTAAATTGTCTGATGTCCAAACCTTTCTTTACTTCCTCCCAATGTAAAGGCGTGCTGATAGTAGCACCAGGTTTAGGACGTATAGAATATGGAGCTGCGATGGTCTGTCCTCTTCTATTTTGTAAAAAATCAAGATAGATTAAACCCTTTCTTTTCTTAGGATCCCGGATAAGGCTTGTTGTATCAGGATGCTCCTCATGAATCATTTCTCCGATGAGCTGGATAAAATCGCGTACAACCTCATAAGTATACCGTTGTTTGACATACAAGTAGATATGTAATCCTGTCGAACCAGATGTTTTAATATAATCTGCAACTCCAACTTGTTGAAAAATTCGATGAGCAGTCAGCCCTATTTCAATTACCGAATCAAAATCTGCTCCATTTGGATCAATATCCAGAACTGCAAAATCCGGATTTTCAATCTTTTTATACGTCGATAGCCATGGATTTATCTCAATAGAGCCGAGATTTGCAATAAACAAGAGGGTTGCTCTATTATTGCACACCATATAATCGATATTTTTATCCGTACTTTCAGCATATATGGGCACGGTCTTTACCCAATCTGGAATTTGTTTTAAATCGACATCCTTTTGAAAAAAACTATCAGCTCCTATTCCATTAGGAAAACGATGAAGTGAAATTGGCTTATCTTTTAAGTAAGGCAATAGTAAATCACCATATTGTTCATAATATTCGAGCATTTCACCTTTCACATATCCTTCATCTGGCCAATATATTTTATCAAGATTAGTTAGTTTTACATGATGGCGGCTTATAGAAATTATCTTCTCTTTTACCCTTTCATTTCTGACCTCTTCCATGACGATCTCCTTAGCTTTTTTATCTGTACGTAACCCCTTGAAAACCGGGTGACGTAAATGATGGTCCATTGTCCACTCTGAATAATAAACTTCGCAGACGAGATCCGGCTTCACCCAAGTCACTTCCTTTTCCTTCGCAACAGATACATCTTGAGGAAACGGCTTCTTGCTTATTATAAGCCTTTTCAATTTATCCATTAATATTTCCAACAACTCATCACTAAATCCAGTACCACAGTTACCTAGATAGGTTAACTCCGAATTGTCATAGCAACCCAAAACGAGAGCTCCAAAAGAAGAACGGTTTCCCTGCGGTTTTGTAAAACCGCAAATAACAGCTTCCTGGCTTTGTCGAATTTTAATCTTAAGCCATTGATTGCTTCGTTTTCCACCATGATAAAGACTGGTAAGATCTTTGGCAATGACTCCTTCCCACCCCTTTCGTTCCGCTTGACGATAAATGGACATAGGCGTCCCTTTTAGTGAGGTAACCAACTCAATCATTTGACTTTTGAATCCTTTAAAAAACAAAGTCAATAGTTCTTTTCGCTCAGATAAAGGGTATTGACTTAAGTCATTTTCATCCAATTTCAAAATATCAAAGATATAATAATGCAGTTGATAGGAACTACCCAATGGTTCGCCTGTTGCCAACATCTGAAAATACGATTTACCTGTGCGATCTTCTATCACCACTTCCCCATCTAACCAAACATTCCTATTTAAAGCCATTAGCTCCTTCACAATGGAAGGAAATAGTTTATTCATATTTTTTCCATTTCGGGAATAAAGAAAAATATGTTCATCCTCTTTTACAGCAATAATGCGAAAACCATCAAATTTCTTTTCAAATAACCAATCATTCCCTTCGGGCATAGCATCGGTTAGCTTCGCCAACATTGGCGACAGCTCAGTCAGCTCTGGTTCACTATTATTCGATGGCTTAGCTATTCGTTTTGACTTCTTCTTTGCTCCTACTTTTTTATATTCTAATCCTTCTTTTTTTATTTTTTCAGGAACTGCATCTTCAGCATTATAGGATACTTCGGTTGCATATTCATCTTTATGTTTAATGAGTAACCACGACTTACCTTCTTGATCGCCTTTTATTCTGACAAGAGCAAATTCTCCTTTGAGCTTATCTCCATGTAGGACAAACTTAATAGACCCATCCGCTAAATTACTTAAAAAAGCATCTTCATCTGGTCCATTTAAAGGCTCATAATACCCTTTATCAAAAACACTTACGGTACCAGCACCATAATTACCTTCCGGAATTGCTCCTTCAAAATTTGCGTAATTGACGGGATGATCTTCAACTTGAACAGCCAATCGCTTATCGGCAGGAAACAATGATGGTCCCTTTGGTACAGCCCAACTTTTTAGTACACCGGCAACTTCCAATCTAAAATCATAATGCAATCTGCTGGCATGATGTCTTTGTACAACAAAGCGCAATTTTTTATCACGTTTAATCTTTAACTTACCTTTAGGCTCTTCTGTACTTTTAAAATTACGTTTTTCGTGATATTGCTTTAGTGTATCCATGTTTTTAGTTATTGATGTACATGAAACCCTCGAAGGGCTCTATCCTGACTGAATGAAAAACTAGGTGACGATAAAGTGTTTCCTTTTATAATTATAACGCTTAAATGCATCATTTTGTTAGTTTTGGCGGACAACCTTTTGTCCCAACTTTAAAACATGAGTTACACCCTCTTTTCTATGGTCATTTTCAATCACTCTGAACTTCAATCACAATAGTCTTACATAAAAGCATGTCAGATTTTAACATTGAATACTTATATTTACGTGAAATCAATCTATTACAAAATGAACAAAATTTATATATCTTGCTGTGTCCTCAGCATGAGCCTAATTGGTTCTTTAAGTTATGCCCAAACGAAATTTCAACCGCAGGATACCGAGTTTTATACTCCAGTACTGCGTACGGTGACAACTACTGAGAACAAAGCCCCTTCTGATGCGATCGTTCTTTTTGACGGCTCCAATCTGAACCAATGGGTAAGTTCCAATAACGTAAAAGAGCAGGCACCCTGGAAAGTACAAAATAACGTTTTAACGTCCACCCCAAAAACAGGGAATATCCAGACAAAAGAAAACTTTGAAGATTTCCAGCTTCATGTCGAATGGAAAAGTCCGGAAGTCATCAAAGGTGAAGGACAAGGAAGAGGAAACAGCGGTATCTTTTTGCAGGGTCAATATGAATTACAGGTCTTAGACAACAATAATAACCCAACCTATGTAAATGGACAAGCAGGATCGATCTATAAACAACAGCCACCCTTGGTCACAGCAACCAAACCAGCTGGACAATGGCATACTTACGACGTCTTGTATACCGCTCCACGATTTAATGCCGATGGTGTATTAATCAAAAAAGGCATCGTAACCGTTTTACACAATGGTGTTGTGGTACAATACAATACGCAGATCGAAGGAACTACGGAGTACATCGGATTACCAAAAACATTAGTTCACGGTCCAGGACCAATCGTATTGCAAGACCATGGCGATCTTGTTGACTTCCGCAATATCTGGATAAGACGTCTTTAATCAGTAAAAAAATAAAAATGGCCGAGTGAATTACACTCGGCCATTTTATATTCATATTTATAGCTTGTACCTGTAAAACTTTTTTTGCAGGATACAGACTACTTAGTTTGTTCCAGAATAAGGATTTTGATCGGCCTCTGAGAGTGCCGTATTATTGGCAATTTCCAATTGTGGAATTTGACAGAGCATACGGTAGTCATTCGAAGGAAAAGTTCCAGTTGGTGCTGGACTGCTTGCAACATAACCGTTCAAGTTCGTCACTCCCCAAGTGTAGTGCCCCTCTACATAAGTTGCCGTTTCCCGAATACGGACAAGTGGTTTTTGCAAACGCAATAAATCATAAATTCCAGTAACTCCCTCACATAACAGTTCCTTACGTCTTTCCACATAAATAGCCTCTAGCAATGGAGTTCCAGAAGCAGCAACTGTCAAGCCTTTAACTCCACGAGCCGTTTGCAATCTATTTAAATAACCTAAACCCTCACCATTATTTAATTGAGTTGAAGCCTCAGCCATGATCAATAACATCTCAGATCCACGCATTAAAGAAACCTCAGGTCTCGTATTTCCCTGTTTAGCACCATTCGCATCACCATAATGTTTGTACTTATTATACGCCCATTTTGTCGACCATTCTTTAGAAGCATTTTTAGTACGTTTCCAAAATTGGTAACGATCTTCCGTTTTTTCAAACAGTTTTTCATATTGACCATCAGCAAAGAAATCCAAAAATGAGTAAATAGGCCCATCCGTATAACCTTCGCCATAGCTTTCATCCTGGTTATACCAGAAGTTAAATTGTGTTCCTCCACCTAGGTTATTAGTCGTTGTAAATGGAACTGCCCACATCACCTCAGCATAATTGTTTGTAATCACATCATCAAATCCAGACTGATACTGTGTCTTGGTCATCAATTGACTATAATTTGTATAAGCAGTTTTCGCCTCTTGATAAGCACCTTGCCAATTGTTCATCACCGAATACACACGTGCCAACTGACCAGAAACCACATACTTATCAATGGTCCATTTATTAGGCTGTGTATAATTAGCTAATAACGATTTTGCATCCGTCAGATCTTTGACGATTTGCGCATAAGTCTGTTCTACAGTAGCACGAGGTAAATTTTCACTTTCCTTAGGGCTCAAGCGTAAAATAACACCTGGTTTTTGCTTAGCTAACATATAAGTTTGCTGATAATTTTGAATCAGATGGAAATAACAAAGACCACGAATCGCTTTTGCCTGACCCATAATCTGGTTTTTTAATGTCTCTTCCCCTTGCGCGGCAGGCAACGCTTCAATAATGATATTTGTTTGATTGATGATTTTATACATCATCGTCCAAATTCCATTAGATAGACCTGTCGTCTGTGTTTTTTGCGGTTCATAGGTATATGCTGTTACCTGATTGCCTCCCATATTGGTATGACTCACAATATCAGCCCCCCCTAAATCAACATACATCTGCAAACCCGGTAAACCAGCATATACCCGATCCATTCCTTGATCATTGAAATACAATTGTCTATAAGTAGCAGTCAATACACGCTCCAATTGAGAAGCACTTGATAAAACAACATTCTCCGAAGTCGCTGTTGAAGAATTAGCATCAAGGAAATCCTTACAGCCTGTTTGCATTAAAACAACCGTTCCTAATGCAATATATTGTAAACTTTTAACGATATTTTTCATTTTCTATTCTTTCTTAAAATGACACTTGTAAACCAGCCATATAGACTCTTCTTGATCCCTGGATTCCATTATCTTTATCTGCAGAACCATTATAATTATTACCAGATAAAGCCGTCTCCGGATCAGAATAGTGATTCTTAGCGGATCCAAACGTTAGTAAGTTGTCTCCAGAAATATACAGGCGCACTTTTGACAGACCCAGTCTCGCCATTGTAGCTGTTGGTAATGTATAACCTAAGGAAACATTTCGAAGTCTTAAATAATCGTTATCAAACACATAGAAATCAGAATTTTTCCGGGTACTGGCATAGTCATCATTCGAAAATTTAGGTAATAAAGCCTGATCACCAGGTTTGCGCCAATGGTCTTCTATGAGATCCTGGATCACACCAACACCACCACGTACTGCTGTACGCTCCACATAAGCATAATCAAACATTTTAGAACCTAGCGAATAGTACAACATGAAGGACATATCCAATCCTTTATAATTAAACGCATTGGTCAAAGAACCATACACCTTAGGCAGAGCAGACCCTATACGTTGATAATCATTCGAAGTCACATCCTTGTCATAGTTTTCCGTCATCTTCCAGTTTTCACCATCACGTATCCAGTAACGCATGTTTCCTGTTTCAGGATTAACACCTGCATTTTTCACCATATAAAATTCATACAAGGAATATCCCTCCGAAAGTTTATAACCAGCACCACGGTTGTTGTACGTAAATTCACCTCCTGGCAAATAAGTGATCTCATTTTTCAACGTCGAAAGATTCGCATCAATTTTCCATCTAAAGTTTTCATTACGGATCGCATCAGCACCCAATGAGAATTCAAAACCCGAATTTTTCAGATCACCTAAGTTTGTATTCAAACCATTCGCATTACCGACCTGTGCTGACAGTGGAAACTCTTTGTAGTAAAGCAAATCGGAAGCAGTACGGGAGTAATACTCAATGGTACCGTAGATGTTTTTGAGAATACCAAAATCAAATGCCGCATTAAATTGCTTGTTCTTCTCCCAGATCAAAGCAGGCGTAGGAAATGCTGATGGTTTTAAACCAGCTTGACCATAAAGATCACTTGCTTCATATACACCCTGGTAAGCATAGTAAATATCACCACCTCCAACGCCATTATCACCTCTACGGCTTAACTTATCATTACCGGTAGTACCATAACTAGATCGGAAGGATAAGTTATCCAACCAGCTCACATCCTTTAAGAAATCTTCTTTAGCGATCTGCCAGGAAAGGCCTGCGGAAAAGAAATTCCCCCAGCGGTTATCCGGATGAAAACGGGAAGATCCATCACGACGGAATGAACCCGATAAATAGTATTTACTATTATAATTGTAATCTAACTTTCCGAAGTAAGATAGTAGAGCAAAACGATCTTTGTTGGATTTAACCTGCCAATTCTTTGTTGTCGAACTTAATTCATATTGCCCCAATTGCATAATGCCTTCACCATAACCATAGTCGTAAAGACTGTTGTTGGTATACGATTCCTGACCGGCCAATGCCGAAAAATTATGATTACCAAAATCCTGATTCCAGCTTAAGATATTGTTAAACGTCACTGATTTTGTGTTCGTATTCGAGCGAGTCGCATTTCCACCATTAGTAAGCACCGTGACACCATACGGAGCTAGTTGCCCTGCTCCATGAACTGCAGATCCGTACAAAAAGTTTTTAGAACTGTTATCGTCAATACTGAGGCTCGTTTTGAAACTCAAGTTATAAGGCAAGGTAACCTGAGCAAAGAAACGAGATGCCATCATCGTACGCATAAAATTATTGAAATCTTCATCATTGTCATTATTCCAATAATCGCCATTATTCTGTAACACATTGGCTCCAAAGAAATTATTTACATAATCGCCATAATCGTACATGCGTTTACCTGTTTTTTCGGAGTAAACCCAATCTGTATTATCGCGATTACGTAAATAAGGCGAATACATCGATGTCGTAAACACTAAAGCACGTGCTGCACCAGAAATATTCTGTCTAGACCCACTGTAAGAAACATTTCCACCCACCTGTAACCATTTATTGATTTGTGTCGTCACATTCGCACGGAAGCCATAACGTTTAAAATATTGATTGGAAGCATATCCTTTATCATCTAGGTACGAAGAAGACAGAAAATAATTTGTCTTTCCATCACCAGCAGTTCCCGACACATCCATGCCATAATCCTGTCTTAGTTTTCTAGAAAAAACAGCCTTATACACATCATAATCTTCTTCATTCCAGATCATTTTCAAGTTTGGATTGATATAGGGATTACCCTTACCATCATGCAACACATAGTCTTCATTAATATGCTGAAAAGGAGAAACATAAGTGGCCTCCCCCTTCGAATTGGTCACCTGTTTAAGCAGTTTGCTCAGAACATTGTCCGAAGCCCAATCTCCAGCTTTGTCCGATGTTAAGTTATATTTATAGAACTGATCATTGTACATCGCCTCCCAGGTATTCAGTAACTGTTCCTGCGGAGAAGCTTTTGTCGGATTTTTGACTGCATTGTCCGAAGTACCCCATGCCGATCTAAAATTCAATTGCGGTTTAGCTGTTTTTCCCTTTTTAGTTGTCACCACGACCACACCATTTGCTGCGCGCGAACCGTACAATGATGATGCTGCAGCATCTTTCAATACTGTAACCGACTCAATATCCGAAGGCGATATTGAATTCAGTTGTCCATCATAAGGCATACCATCCACCACATATAGCGGATTAGAATTACCCGACATAGAACTGATACCACGAATTTGAATACGGGTATCACCGCCCGGGTTACCTTCATTATTCACCACATTAACACCTGGGCTCATCCCCTGCAATGCCTCTGCAAATCCCGATCCTGATATTTTCTCCAGCTGATCCGATTTCACCACCGAGGCAGATCCTGTAAAGGTTGATTTTTTAGCGGTACCGTAAGCAACGACAACAACTTCATCCAGATCATTTGATGTGGACTCCAGTTGCACATTCAAGGTACTTTCGCCCTTCCATTCAATTTCTTTAGATGCATAGCCGACATAGCTGATCACAATTTTTGATCCTGCAGGAATAGTCGCTAAAGTAAATCGACCTGAAGCATCCGTAAAAGTGGCGATCGATGTGCCCTTTACAGCAATAGATGCTCCTGAGATCGGACCAGTCGCATCTTTAACAACTCCAGAAATCTTAACTTGGTTGCTTTGATATTCAGACAGCGTACTGGCGATCGATTGGTTGAGACCACCAAATCCAAATACCATAGAAAAGGCTAAAACATGAAATAGTTTAGAATTTTTCATTTAATTTAGTTCGTTAATATATGTTAGTGTGCATGATTCCAAATGAATACGCAAAAACAAATAAATAAAATATTTTTAACATACACCACTAAATACACAAACAATTTAAAAAAATTAGCATTTAAATTATTAAAATAACAATAAATAAGGTATATTCATTATAAATATAGCAATAAAAGACTTGCGCACAAATGAGCTAAACAATAGAATATGAACTTATTATATGATTATGAATCTGCATGCATATACTAGCAAAATGAAAAAATTGGTAGGCTTAAAGAGAGTCATATGCTACCCATAAAAAATCAAAATGGATCAGCTATTGTAACATAAAGTTTATAAATACTCTACTTTTATTCCTTTGCCTATCCTGTAAAACAATATACTATTGTATCAACATCAACCTTATTTGGTTGCTAGAACCGTACCACCTACAACGTGGTAGCTGCCCAATGGAATAAACCTCTTCTGGAGTATTCCACATCATTTGCAAATAGCTGTAGAAAAATCTGTAACTTCGCAGGATTATGGGTTACGCAAAAGAAAGAAAAAAGCTTGAGAAGCTTTCTGAAAAAACAAATGAACTTCAACATTTTGATAGTGCAAATTTAGCTGTCATCACGGATATATTTGAACAATATTCACACACGATAAGAATACTAAAAAATAAAGATACCGCAACATTTAACGATCTTTATTTAAATGAACTGCAAGCTGTAAAGACAGCTAAGACAGCTTTAAAAGTATCTGAAGAAGTAGATCGTCAGATCCATTTCATGGCATATAAGGAAGTATTATTGGATGCGATTACGAAGACAATTCAAGCAACACTAGAGGTCGCTTAAAATATGTCAGTCTATTTTGTAATAGACAAAAACATTAAAAAATAAGGGTTGTTCAATTATTGAACAACCCTTATTTTTTAAATCAATACCGCCATTATTTCACAGTAGCAAAAGCATCAATAATCTGCATTAACGTTACCGCTTCTTCAATGGAACTTGGATTAGATCCCATATCCTTAAAGAAATTAACTGTGCTTGCAATCATAGGTAGCTGTATATTTTCGGGATGATCAAATGAAAATTCCTCCTCTCCACTTTCATTTTTCAAAACAACTTTATTACTAAAAATTGAAAATGTTAAGCTCCCCGTTTCTCCAACTATTTCGCAGCAATCCACGTTATCCGACGATGCTACATTAAAAGACCAGCTTCCATTAAAAACGATCTGCTTATCAAATACGACTGTGCCTCTTGTTTGGTCAGCAACAGCACTATCAGCAAATTGAATTAGGCTAAAACCATGATAAGACAAAGGCATGCCAAAAAAATAGATCATCAGATCCAATTGATGTGGCGCAAGATCAAAGAAATAACCACCACCAGATACCGCCGGATCGGTCCGCCAATCAGCAGCTCCCTTAGTGACTAAAGCCGGAGAACGGCTCTGCCAAAGACGCAACTCCACCATCCGGACATTACCAATAAGACCATTATTGATCATTTCTTTAATTTCTAAAAATAGCGGAAGCTGTCTGCGATAATGAGCGACCACCAGTTTACCTCCATATTTCTGCACAGCATCTGCCAAAATCTTCGCTTCATCCGCATTAAGCGCTACAGGCTTTTCAACATACACATGTTTACCGTGCTTCAATGCTAAAAGCGCGTATTCCAGATGCGAAGATGGTGGAGTAGCAATATAGATGGCATTAATTTCGGGATTGTTCAATATCCCCTCAACATCAGTATACCAAAAAGGAACTCCATGCCTATGCGCATAATCAGCAGCTTTATCAGCATCTCTACGCATAACAGCAAGCAGCTCACTACCCGGTACTTTATTAAATGCAGGTCCGCTCTTTTTTTCCGTTACATCACCACAGCCTATTATTCCCCATTTTATTTTATTAGTTTCCATAAAATACGCTTAAAATTATCGGGCCATTACTTTTCTAAACAAGGTTTTAATATGATCAATTTCTTCCTGATGGAGCGTCTTTTTTCGACAACCAAAATATAATGTATTTTTGAGTTTTTTATCTCCTTCCCACACCAGTTGGATCTGCCCGTTATCAATCTCAGTATTACATAAAAAATCAGGCACAACAGCCAGACCTCCACCTGCACTCAAACAACGTACGATAGAATTCAGATTGGGGACAATATAATTAGGTCTAAAATCTGGTTTTTTACCAAAATTTAAGTTCCAAAAATTAAAAAGATGTTCCATATCACCAGTTGTGCCATACCACTTCTGTTGCTTCAGCCACTCCTCAATAAAACCTTTATTTTTTGTTTTCAGGACCTCTTTAAAAGCCTCAGTATCGACCTCCTTTCCCCCTACCAGCACGATTTTTTCATATGAAAACGGCTCATGTTCAATATTGGCAGACACTCCCTTTTTAGGGGTGATGATCAAATCTAAAATACCTTTGTCCAGTTGATCAAGCATCTCAGGATACTCTCCAAAACTGATAATCAGATTAAAAGGAAGTGTCGAGACATACTGTTCTAAAGTAATCTGAAAAGTTTCAAAACACATACCTACACTTATTGTCGGGATATGTTTCTCTGTTGACCGCTGAAAGTTTTTCTCCACCTCCTCGAGTTTTGTTAAAGGCTCGACCAACGCATTGAATAATACTTTTCCATGTTCTGTTGGTATCATTTTACGACCTGTACGGTCAAACAACTTATTTCCAACATAGGTTTCCAGCGAACTTAGATGCAAACTAACACCAGGTTGCGAAATAAATAAGATTTCCGCAGCACCTGTTAATGTCCCTGTCTTATAGATCGCTTTAAACGTACGGTACCATTCTAAATTAACCATAGTATCAAAAATATGATGTAAAAATACAAAAAGTATCATAAAAATAATACGTCTATAACAATAAAAAGATTATAAATGCTAGTATCGGTCATTTTCACTAGAACATAAACCGTTATTTTTCAGAATATTAAAAAAGTTCATTAATGCTCCCCCCCCTAATTCCTATATAATCGTCTATATTAAGTTTGGTAAATCATGTACGGTATAATGTGAAAATACAAGTATCATAAATATAATACTTAATTATAATTTATACTATTTCTGTAATAACAAAAACCCCGATACCTTTGTAACAGTAAATTTAAAATAAAGCAAAATGAAATATCCACGATAGCCTAACAGCAATAAAAATAATCTGGATATTCCATATGCCCATTAAAAGAAAATTCATTTACATATGAAAAATATATTAATTATCAACGCCGGACAATCATTCGCGCATTCAAGCGGACGGTTCAATAAAACAGTAACGGAAAATACAATCGCTTTTTTTGAAAAATTTGACTCCGTAGAAATCAAAGTAACCCATGTTGCAAACGGTTATGATCATGACGAAGAAGTTCAGAAATTTGTTTGGGCAGATTATATTATCTACCACACCCCGATGTGGTGGTTCCAGGTTCCAAATGCTTTTAAAAAATATATTGACGAAGTGTTTACTGCAGGGCACCGTACAGGAATATACCACAGTGACGGACGCCGCTCTGAAAACCCGAACATCAACTACGGAACTGGTGGTATGTTGCAGGGTCGCAAATATATGGTGACCAGCAGCTGGAATGCGCCAAAGACTGCCTTCACTTTACCCGGAGAGTTTTTCAATCAAACCAGTGTAGATGACGGTCCTTTATTTGGTTTTCATCGTATGAATGCATTTGCATCCCTTGAAAAATTAGAAAGCTTTCATTTCCATGATGTGGAAAAAAACGCAGACATATTACGTGATATGGAAGCCTACCAAAAACACCTTGACAAAGTATTTACCCCACAACTAACAGAAGCATTAGTATCATGAAAATACATTTAACAGCTATCATTAAAACAAAAGATGAACATAGAGCAGCAGTTCTTTCCGTACTGCAGCATATGGTAGAGCAAACCCGAAAAGAGGATGCATGCGAACTATATAGCCTGCATCAAGGAATCGATGACAGCAACCTGTTCACCTTTTATGAAATATGGAAGAGCCAGCAAGGTTTAGATGCGCACAATCAGCAACCCTACATCCAGGCATTTGGTGAACTTGTAGCAGATAAGCTTCAGGAAAAACCAATCATTCTTGCAACAACATTAATTTAAAAACAACCGCACAATGGAATATAGAAAATTAGGAAATACAGCATTAGAATTATCGGCCATCACGTATGGATCATTTGCCATTGGAGGCAATATGTGGGGCGGAAATGAAAAAAAAGACTCCATTGCTTCCGTACATGCATCACTTGATCACGGTGTGACAAGTATTGATACTGCACCTTTCTATGGATTTGGTCTCAGTGAAGAAATGATCGGCGAAGCCATTAAAGGAAAAGACCGATCAAAAATACAGTTACTGACCAAATTTGGTTTGGTCTGGGATGGAAGTAACCAGGGAAAAGGTGAATTTTTCTTTGATGCATCAGAGAACGGTAAAACAATACCGGTATATAAATTTGCATCTAAAGCCAATATCATTAAAGAGCTGGAAGAAAGTTTGAAACGTTTGGGTACCGACTACATCGATCTGTTGCAGATCCATTGGCCGGACTCGACTACTGCTATCAGCGAGACGATGGAGGCTTTAGAAGTTCTGATCCAGCAAGGAAAAATCCGTGCAGCGGGCGTTTGTAACTACAGCGTTGATCAATTAAAAGAAGCATCGGCAACACTTACCCTAGCCAGCAATCAGGTTTCATACAGCATGCTCAACCGCAGTATTGAACAGGATCTAGTGCCTTATGCATTGGAAAACCAAACCGGCATTATCGCCTACAGCCCGATGGAAAGAGGACTACTGACCGGAAAATACTTCACAGAAAACACCTTAAAACAAGATGACCACCGCAACGGTTATTTCTCACAGTTTGATCTCGAAAAAGTAAAAAGCCTGATCGCAACACTTGCCCCTGTTGCACAAAACAAGGGAGTTACCGTAGCACAATTGGTCCTTCGCTGGACAACATTGCAACCAGGCATCACTGTGGTATTGGCAGGCGCCAGAAATGCGTCACAATCGATAGCCAATGCACAGGCAATGGATATCAATTTTACTGCAGAGGAACTTATTTTAATAAATAACGAACTATCAAAATTATAAGTTTTATAAGATTATTATCCCTTAGAAATAAAATGTATCCAATGACTCGCTCTAATACATGCATTTTTAAACAAACAAGACCAGAAGTTAAAACTTCTGGTCTTGTTTCCATTCTAAATTAAGTTACTTATATCTCAATGGTTTACAGATAACTCTAAACAGTATTTACTTAAAATTTACAAAGCTTGTACTGCCTTTATGATGAAATCAGCAATCTCTTTAGGATGGGAAGCCATAGAAGCATGGCTGGCATCAAGACCAATTACCTCTTTTGCCTTTATCCTTTCGGCCATTTCCTTTTGTGTTTCAGGTGGAATCATATGATCGTTATTGGAAATCTGATACCAACTCGGTTTTACTTTCCAAGCGGGTTCATCAGCCTCAGCGCCAAAAATACTGCCATGAGTAGGTTTCTGAGATAAAGCCATTACCATTGATTCTATAGGATCAAGATCTTGTGAAAAACTCTCATGATACTTGTCATACTTGATCCAAAGAAAACCCTTCGCATCGGGGACAATATTAGCAGCACCACTTGGCTGTTCCCGACGAGTAAAGATACCACCGAGGCTCTCCCCTTTATCAGGAGCAAATGCAGCGATATAGACCAATCCAACCACTTTTTCATGATGCCCCGCTCCCGAAATCACAGCGCCACCATAAGAATGTCCAACAAGTAGCACCTTACCTTCTTCTTTATCAATAAGATCGATCGTTCTTTCAATATCAGCGGCCATGGAGGTTAAAGGATTCTGCACGCTTCTAACCTTATATCCTGCCTCATATAAGATTTTAGTTACTTTACTCCAATGTGATCCATCTCCCCAGGCTCCATGTACCAAGACAATTGTTATATCATTCCTTTCCATACCATTATATTTGTTTTACAAAATTCAAATAACATCTTTATAAATAAATAATCACACTTTTTTGTTTGTCATAAAATAAAATATATCAAAAAGGCATTCACAACCTGTTTTAATAAATTCCCTAGTATGTTAAAAGAATTTTATCCGTCATTAATTTAAAGTTGAATGTATAGGTAAGCAAAAGCTTATCAAAATTTGTAACTTAGTACTTTTTACAATATTTAGAAAAGTAATTTACATCGCGTTATTTCTAGTTATTAACATAAATATCTTTTACTTTTCATCAACGCTACACTACTATGAATTTCAAACAAAAAATACTACATACTTTATATCCCCTAATCAAAAAAATTTCCAGATCCGGAAAAATGGGAACAATATTGCATGCGCCTTCTGGCAAAACAGCACCACAGTCTTTTTACCAGTTAACAGCAGTGAAAAGCAATGGTATGACTATAGACTTCTCAGACTTTAAGGGAAAGAAAGTGATCCTTGTCAATACCGCTTCTGATTGCGGTTATACCCGTCAATATGAGGAATTACAAGCGCTATATCAGAAAATGGGCGACCGCATCGCGATCATCGCCTTTCCAGCTAATGATTTTGGCGAGCAGGAAAAAGGCACAGACAAAGATATCGAGCAGTTCTGTCAGGTAAATTTCGGAGTCACCTTTCCCGTTACAAAAAAAGCCGTAGTGCTCAAATCTAGTGAACAGCACCCTATATTTCAATGGCTAACACAAGCTTCCCAAAATGGATGGAATGAGCATGTACCTGATTGGAATTTCAGCAAATACATAGTCAATGAAAACGGCAACTTGAGCCATTATTTTGCGTCGAGCATATCTCCTATAGATCCAGTATTTTTAAAAGCATTGGAAAGTTAAAATTTTATTAAAACATCAATTATGTTTTAGCTGCCAAAGATTTGACTAGGTATTTGTTTCAAAATCTATTTAAATTTTTCATTAAATTCATCGCATAAAAATGATTCGACTGATGAAAAGAGCTATAATATATTTTAAGATTATAATTTTCTATCTTTTTACGCTCATTGTATTTGCCCTAGCTTCTGGTGTAACAAAAAATAGCACCAACCCTGACCTATTTTCACTAGGACTTGCCGCTACACTTACCTTCATAATTGCTTACCTCTTTACTTACTGGGATAAAACTAGTTTAACAAAAATCGGAATCCAATATAATCAGAAAAGTATAACTGAATTTGGAATAGGTATTTTGCTAAGTGTTATGATGGTAATGACGATGACAGCACTACTGACATATTTTACTGATGTTACATTCGAAAAATCACGATCTTTTAATTACAAACTTCTTACCGCTAATATATTTTTATATTTTTTTGTATCCTGTCGTGAAGAGCTCGCTTTTAGAACATACCTTTTATGGCGATTGCGCGACAATTTAAGAGCATGGCTAGCCCTATCAATTGTTACATTAGTTTTTATCGGAGAACATATTTTAACAGGCACTAATTTAAAAATGGCAATATTTGGCCCTGGATTGGGATCAATTTTGTTCGGTTTAGCTTCTTTAAAAACAAAAAATATCGTCTTACCATTAGGACTCCATTTTGGATGGAATACCGCTCATTGGTTAATGGGATATAAAAACAATACCGGTTTATTCCATGAAACTGTACCTTTAGGATTTGAACAACAGGCAGAATCTAACGCACTCATTGCCTATTCAATTACAATGATTTTAGGCATTGGAATTATCCTATTACTATTTCGACAATCTCAAAATAGCAAAAAAATATAACAGATTTTTATCCACAAAGTACGATTTCCATTAATTTTATTATGGCCTCATCATAAATAAAATTAATTAATTACTGGATTCAAAAGTTCATATAAATAAATTAAACAGTAAATATAACTTGTACGCGGATATCATTCCTTAAAAATCCCCAATTTCAGCGAATGTTTTAAGAAACTAATCTTTTTATCTTTGATCAGGATCTTAATACAATTATAAAAATGGCACATCGCATTTATATCTATAATATCGACTCCCAATCTGGTGAAACCTATCCCTATTATCTGGGAGAATGGAACTATGAAATACCCCCTCTTTTATTACCTCTTTTTGCTTCTGAAATCAGAGCAAAAGGAAAACTATTATATGCAAACCGAGAAGCGGGAATTGTGTTATTAAGGCAATTCTACACGCTATTGGCCGATGAATACCAATTGCACTATAAAAAGGCGTATTACGAACCCGTCAATCAGCTATTTGATTTGTTAGAAAATTTACCCTATGATACGTTCTTGATCGATGGTACGGATGTCTTCAATATGAATGAGGAGAGAAAATCAGAACAAGCCAAAGATTGGGTTACTGAAATCCAACAAAAAAATAAAAGTTACCTAAAGGCAACAAAATCTCAAAGCTTAAAACCGCTCGATAGTATATTGAAAGCATCAGGTTATCAAAATTTTCTTGAGGCTCTGAAAACAGATTGGATAAACTACGGATTAGGATATTGGAATGAAGATGTTTATAAATACGATTATGCTGAAGTGTTTATAGAAAATGATGTAAAAGGATTAAAAGATATAAAAGGTAATATCATTACTCCTGCCTACTATGATGAAATATCTGAATTTGAGGATGGAATTGCAGTTATTCAAAAAAACAACAAATTTGGTTACCTAGACACAAAAGGAACTGAAATAGTTCTACCAACTTATGATGATGCATCTCATGTTTTTGAAATTTATTACGGACTAGTTTCAGATTACGATTACGAATTTAAGCATCTAGTTGGTTGTGTAACTTCTGATGCTAAGGTTGGGCTTATAAATATGGTAGATCATCAATTGCTTATTCCACCTATTTATGAGGAGTTAACACATCTATATGGGAATTATTTTAATGCAAAAACAGGTAGAACATACACGTTAATCAATCATAAAAATGAAAACGTCATCAATCAAGATAGTGAAACTCCTTTTGATTTTGACGGGAGTGAACTTTTCTTTATAAAAATTGCAGGAACTTCAAAGCGTAAGTATTTTAATAATAGAGGGGTCCATATTGGCGATTATCTCGAAGATGTATTACATGTACTGCCCCATAACTTTTTCTATGTAAAAGCAAACAAATTTCACAAGAAAATTGAAGTTGTCAAATCTGACGGAGAAATTCTAGATACAGAAATAGATCAGGTAATCACACTGTCGAACTACCAGACTTTTGTTTACCGCAAGACTAAAAAATGGTTTATTTATAATCCAATAAATCAAAATTATCTAAAAGATGATGTTAATATTCAAAAAATTGAAATTGATTATCTGGCAAACTTCTTTAAAGATATCTACATATTATATACCGAAATTGGTAATGGAATTTTTGATGCCTTTAACAACCGATGGTTACTTGAGCCCAATGCTTCATATCTTAAAATCGAACAGCTTGAAAAACACTTTTTAAGAGTGCACTTACAAGAGGGAATGCAATATTGGGATGGACAGACCAATCAATTAAGTCCAATTTACGAGTATGTTTCAGAAGTAATTGACCATCATAACGATGAGCTTTTCCTCTATCAGAAAGAAGAATTGTTTTGTCTTGACAAACTGATGAAAATCAGAAAAATTACACCTGAGGAGATGGGTAAATGCTATAACCGAAAAGAGAATTTAAGGGGTAAAGACTTAGCTTTTTTCTTAAAATATTACACCGGTTGGAAATCTCAAACAGGTGCAAATTACTTTCACTATTTCGATAATCAAAGCTTGTACGACTTAGGTCTTGATCTTTTAAAAAACAACAAAATAGAAGAGGCAATTGAAGTTTTAAAAATAGGTACCCAACGAAAGCATTCACAAATGATGACCGAATTAGCCATGATTTATACCGATACCGAAGATCAAGTTCATGCCAACCTAGCTTTAGGTCTTGACTTATATGAAAAAGCTGCAAAATTAGGCGAAAAGAATGCCTGGAACAATTTAGGATATCACTATCAAAATGGCCTGGGCTGTGAGAAAGATATTGATAAAGCTGTAAACGCATATACTAAAGCTGGAGAATTGGGTAATGGATTAGGATGGGCTAATTTGGGAGATCTTTATTACCACGGCCACTGGGTAGAAAAAGATGAAGACAAGGCCTTAGATTATTATTTAAAAGCCCAGAAATTATATTATTTCAATTCGGATAAACTAGCCGACATATATTTTACAAAAGAAGATTATAAAAAAGTTTTACCGCTATTAAAAAAAGATTACGATGAAGAATTTTCACCTATTTACTATGCAATTATGTATGAACGTGGTCTAGGTGGATTAAAAATTAATCTAAAAAAAGCAATCAGCTATTACGAAAAAGCAATGCAGATAGGTGTTTACCATCATGCTGTAAACCAATTATTATATTATTATAGACCTGCTTCAGAATATGCTAATGAAGTTCAATTTGCAAAATGGTATGCATATACAGAAGAAAATAATATCGAGATAGATCTGAAAATCTTAGGTCTTGATAAACAACGAAAAGACACATTAGGTTCATTTTTTAAAAATCTATTTAAAAAGTAATAAAGCCATAAATAGTAATGTCTATAAGACCAGAACATTCCATGGCCCTATAGACATTACTATTTACTGATTATTTACCACTTCACCAACTCACCGATCCGATAAGTCAATACTCCAGTTGTTGGATTATAGCTATCTGTCGACAGAACCGGCATTGGCATTTTGATCTGATCCTGATCTGGATGATGTGTTCTGTTATGATGAGTTTTTATTTCCTTTGGAATAAACTCTTTATCATTTATCCTCAAATTACTTAAAGTCATATCAATGACCGGGATATCTTTATATCGGAGATAACCCTTTCCAAGTTTACGATCTTGGCTAGCAAAATCAAACGCTTTATGATACTGCTCTGTAAAGTATATGATACTTTTGCCCATCACTAACTTCTTGCCAGGAAAAGCCATGGAACCTATGGTATCAATTTTTTTAGTTTCCAAATTTTCAACCGTGTAGGTCACCCACGTATGTTCCATATCGCCCCAGGCGAAATATAGATCTTTAGGATTATAGTGTTCTGCAACTGCTTTTCCAGGAACGTAATCAGCTTTTGAAAGTTTCAGGCGATATTTTCCTTTATTCCAATTAAGTTTATTTCGAACACTGATGAAATCACCTTCGCCATCACTACTATTGTAATATCCTTTGGAGCGAGTAGCTTCCTTACTTCGTTCATACCAACGCGAAAAGATCCCGCCTCGGCCTATTTGCTGATAGGAGTTATCTTTCACACTAAAACCATCAGAATGGGTTTGGATGCCCCCATATATAGGCATACCATTTAAGCTGATGTTGAAAGGTGAAATATAAAACGCATAATCATTAGGAATGTCATTCAATATTTCTACATCGATACTGAAAGATTGAAAGTCATTTACAGCGCTATCTAAAGTAACGAAAGAGTTTGTAAAATGAAGAGGTGCTAGAATCACACTATCGGGATAGGCTCTAGAATTTCTCATTTTTTTCTCCGTTTCCTTGTGAAGATCACTGTTTTCATATTTTTTCTTAAGCTCTTCTTTAGTCTGCGCCAATAGACATGTACTTGAAAGAGAAAGAAGCAATAAAATAGAATGTATTGAATATTGCATTGGGTTATAATTTTAAGACCTAAATTACACTTATTTTTAGATATTCAAATTTAATCACAGCAAATCCAAAGAGAAAAAAAATGTAAGGTTAAAATTATGATGTAGGCAGATCAACACGAACACCATTTTTCCAATAACATGGCTTATAATTTACAGGAACGTCTCCTGTTGAGCCTGTTACATAAACATCTTCACCGTTAATAAAAATTCCTGAAGCTTGAGCATTATCTTCTAATTCGTGAAGAACGCCGTTTTTCCAATAACAAGCAGTATGACCAGTACTGTTTGATTGATGTTTATTAATTAATCCAACAGCATAGATATCATTGTTCGATTGTGTAATCTGCAGAACTTCACCATAACGTTCATCCAATACAACAAGTTCTTTATTTTTCCAATAGACCGGAAAACCACAATTACCACCTATATAAACTGTATTTGCACTACCTTGAAAAATTGTCGTTACTTCTTTAAATACTCCTTTGCTCGGCAACGGTAATTCTTCTGGCGCAGATACACCATTCCAATAAAAAGGTTTACCTATAGCTAATGAGCTTCCTCCGAAATTTCCAGAAACCTTTCCATACATACCTGCAAACAATGGTTTATCATTATACATTGTCATAGTCCGTAGGACCCCCACACTATCACTATTCATCTTTACCTTCACATTGTTCTTATAATAATACATAACGGTATCTAAGAGGAAACTACCTTGGTCCATCTGATAGGATTCCTTTACCCCTGACTTATTTTTATATTCAAAATTTATTCTAGATTTATCATCAATAGCTTTACGATAAAAAGTTCCATTCGGGATATTTTTAATAAATGTAGTCGCATCTGTCTTTAGATCATCTAACCAATAGACTGTACTAACTTCACCAACAAAGGATCGATAGCCACTAATCGCAACGTGGCCATCAGTCGCGATAATGGATAGACCATTACTTAAGAGCTCCTGTTTGACATCTGATTTTTTACAAGAAACAAATAGAAATATAATTGAAAATATAGCTAAAAGGCAACTAGGATATATGCGACTCATCATCAATGGAATTTATGTTTACTAAAATTGATTAGTTGTATTGTCAAAGTTAAAAAAAAATATAAGATCATGCATATATTGATAGTACTTTTTACAGGCTAAATATAGTTGTCGTTTGGTTAGATGAAATGAGTTAAGGATAAGAAATTGTCGAAATAATTTAGATTAGATCAATTTATTCTCTGTAGCAAGCCTTACTAATTCGATCATATTTTTTGCCTGAAATTTTTTCAGTAGATTTCTGCGGTGAGTTTCTACAGTAATGATGGAAATGAATAACTTCTCAGCTATTTCTGCTGACGTAAGTCCTTCAGCTACAGATTTTAAAATCTGCTGTTCTCTCTTTGTCAGTCGTGGTATTTCGAAAGTATTGAGCGAAGGCCTTAACATAATCTGCTGTACTTCTTTACTTAAAGCAATCTCACCGCCCAATGCTTTTTCGATGCACGCAACGATTTCTTCTGAATCAGCATTTTTTAAGATATAACCATTACCACCATTTTCTAAAAACCGGAAGATAATACTGCGTTCGGCCTGATTGCTTATACCAAGCACAATAGAATGTGGAGATTTTTGTTTAATATTTTTACAAAAGTCCAATCCATTTCCATCACTTAAAATAATATCCAATAATATAATATCGACTGTATTTTCCTGAATAAAATCCAATATAGCGGCACCTTTTGTAAATGAAAACACTTGAAATTTATTTTCATTTTGAAGTAAAGATCTTAGTCCCTCCACAATCATCGGGTGATCATCAACTATTGCCAGATTTAACGTATTTTTACTAGACATAACATTCGACATTTATTGTAGTCCCTTCCCCTTTTGCAGAAGTAATATCTACCGTTCCATTAATCAATTGTACACGGTTTTCAATGTTCTTTAATCCTAATCCTTTTGTAATTTGATTTTTATCGAATCCAATTCCATAGTCTTCAATGGTAAGGTTCAAAAGATTGTCATTCTGACTGATCTGAACAATTACATTATTCGCCTGTGCATATTTGATGACATTGCTTATACTTTCTTGTGTAATTCGATAAAGAGCGAGCTGAGTCTCAAAAGGAATATTTTCCGATAAATCAAAAGCTTCAAACTGAATGTGTAAATTTTTATAACTCATGGATTCACAAAGCTCTGATAATGCAGTTTCAAGGCCTAGATTTTTTAAGGTCTCAGGCATCAAATTTCTAGAAATACGACGCATTTCCGAAATAGACCTATCTAGTTTTTGGACGATATCATTTGTTTCATTCATATTCCCTATCCCATCCTTTGAGATGGACATTCTGATGTTGGCCAGCATTCCTCCCATACTATCATGTAGATCCTGGGCAATACGCTGACGCTCCTGCTCTTCTCCTTGTAAAAGAGCTTGTGTTGCATCATATTTTCTTTTGTTCTCAATACGTAACAACTGTTGCTGATGACTCAAACTGATTTGTTCATTCAATTTCCTTTGTTTCGTATAATTGAGATAGGCTAAGAATGCAATAACCAAACTTAAGCCAAGAGCAATGCCTAATAGTATAGCACGTAGATTCTTATTTCTAGCTAAGAGCTCATTTTCCTTTTTTTCCTGCTCTAAACGATTAATGGTTTGTTGCTTTACTGAAGTTTGATGTGAGATTTCCAACGCATTCATTTTCTCCAGTAATTTTTTTTGTTGCAGACTATCGCTTAATGCGCTTGACTTTTTTAACCATTGATAAGCTTGTTTATAGTCGCCCATTAATTCATTAACCGTAGCCAATTGGGTAATTATTATCTTACGATTGATGCCTTCTTTCGTCAAGATATCCTCATCTAAAATATCCTCCATCAGCGATTTAGCTTTCACATAATCTTTTTGCATCAGATAAACATTATACTTCCTAAAATTTAACATCTGCAACATCTTTACTTGCTTTTTTATTTTTGCCAATGCAATACCCTTACTTAGATTTTCCAAAGCTGGAGTAAATTCCTGTTTTGTTGTATGATACATGGCCACCTGGTAATAATAATTAGCCGCATGCTGTGTGTTGGGATATTTTTTAATAAGTGTTGTTGCCTTGTCCAGATAGATTTTTGCTGTTTTACTATCGGGTTTATAACAGTAATTACTAACAAGATTGAGATAAGTAATAAGATGAACTGTATTTTTTTCAGGAATATTAAGGAGTTGCTCCAGCGCCTTTTTTTGAAATTCTTCAGCAGTATTAAGCTGGCCAACAGACATAAAAGTTAAACCTAATTGGGTATTGCAATAAGCTAAAAGTTCTGTATTTCTACTTTTTTCACTTAAGGGTATGCATTTTTCAGTCAAAGTCTTGACCAAAAAATCATAACCTTTGTCCTCCACTTGCATGTATGCATAGTTATACCAAGATTTGATTAAGGTACCCTTATTCTTTGATTCTTTTTCAAGTATAGATATCGCATCATTGTACAATTTTTTAGCTTTAATTTTATCACCTTGATTTGTTTCATACACTGCCTCATAATAATTTAAAAGCCCCATACTTAAAACATTTTTATTCTTATCGTGCAATACTGCATCCAATGCCTGCTTGCTTTTTAAAGCGTCTGTTGGCGCCCAGTATTCTGAAAGCAGTAAATAGTTGTAGAGGCGTGTACTATCGCTATTACCACGATTAATCTGATCATTAATTTGCCTTACATAAGCCTCTTCATCCAACGGGATGAGCTGTTGTGCTTTCGCATAATATGCAAAAATAAAAATCGAAAATATGATTGATAAAAAGTATCGCTTTAACATGGGTTTTGTAATTAAATGACAAATATCTGCATAAAAAGAGTTGATCTTTTATTTGCTATAAAAATCATGGTAAACCATTAGAAATTAAATCATGGTTTAAGATGATTGTTCAAATAACCCAATCTATGGAAATTTGCTATCACAAAATAGATAAAATTAGTAATTATGAAAAAAGTAAATGTAAAAATAGCACTTTTAGGGATTTTGTCAGCACTGACATTTAGCATGTTGACAATAGGCTGTAGCAAAGATGATGATAATACAATACCAGAACAAAAGGGAAGTCACTATAAAATCACAGTAACCCTTAACAATGTAAACGCTGATCAGGATTTTGTTTCGATTGCTGTGGCAGGAGGAAATCCCGGTGGAAAAACAGATGTCTGGAAAGTTAATGGTGTCGTGAAAACAGGTGAATCGGCTATTGGATTAGGCGATACTGATTTCACTGGTGCTACTAAAACATACATTATTGAAACGACAGAACCGATTCGCGCATTTTCAGGCGGTGTACAAATAATCAATTATGGCGCACCTTTATCTGTAGACTATAAA
Organism: Sphingobacterium anhuiense; assembly: GCF_042686355.1. NCBI lineage: Bacteria > Pseudomonadati > Bacteroidota > Sphingobacteriia > Sphingobacteriales > Sphingobacteriaceae > Sphingobacterium > Sphingobacterium anhuiense. The sequence goes on along the minus strand of NZ_JBHUPE010000004.1, from coordinate 103,878 downwards.
ATAGAAGTAGATGGTAAAGTTAAAGTAACTGAAAATCCTACACTAACAGGAGATGGTGCGAACTTAACGAAACAATATTCGTTCTAAGATTCTTACCTATTTATATTATTTATAATAGATTTTATTTAAAATCTCGTGATATAACAAGAAAAGCCTCTATCGAGGCTTTTCTTGTTTATTGATTAATACAATAGCAAACAGAATCAATATAATTCCACCCCACTGTATTATATGAACTGACTCATTTAATATGATTACTGCCGACAGTATCGATACAGGAATCTCCAAGCTGGCAAAGATATTACCTAATGAAATTCCAACTTGCGGAATACCTTTGGTGAAAAGAAGTGGTGGCAGAATAGTTCCAAAAATTGCAATCACAATTCCCCAATATAAACTGACCGCGCTCATTTGTTCCACTATCCGAATATTCCAGAATAAGATAACTAAAATTAATCCACCAAGGACAAGATATTTACTTCGTAAATGACTGGGTACATCCAAAGCGACTGAACTTGAAGCAAAGAGCGACAAAGTATATGAAGCTCCGGCTCCTAACCCCAATAGAAGACCTTTTACGCTGAGATTAAATTCAGTTTCAAAAATATTTGTTGCAAGCACTGTACCAATTAAAACAATGATCACACCGATTATTTTAGCTTTAGTCGGTCGTTTTTTATGGACGACAATCTCCACAATAAGGCTAATCCAGATAGACTGCATGAGAAGAATAATTCCTACAGATACAGGAACATACTGGATCGAAAGGTAGTATAATGTGGTTGTAAGTCCAAGTGATGTTCCCCAAAATACCAATCTTGACTTTGATCTGAAAGATACAGTAACCTTCTTTTCCCCCCTTCTTTTTTTCCAGATCAGGTCGAGAAATAATAGAAATATAAATCCAATAAAAAATTGCCAAAATGTAAGGGCACTTGTCCCTATACCCAAACCATTCGCATATTTAACGATAGTCGCCAATAATCCGTAGCTAATGGCACCTGCAAGTACATAAATAACTGCTTTAAAGTTTTTCATAATAAAAGTAGTTATTAAATAAAGCCAATTGATTGGAAAGCGATCTGCTCCAATAAGCGGTATCGTGACGACCATTTGATTCCTGGTAAATATGATCCACATTAGCCTTTATCAGCTGATCATGAAAGTCACGATTCATACCGATCATCTGCTCGTCCTGAATACCGCAGTCCAAAATATAAAACTGATCTGCAGTTTGCATTTTTGCAATCTTACTGGATGTCAGAAATGCTCGATCTAACTGTTCGTATTGACCCAATACTTGATCAACTTGGTATCCATGATAAGCTTCTCCAAATCGAGTAAAATCCAATGCTCCACATGAACTGCCTACTAATGAGAATGATTTTGAATAGGTAACACCAATATTCATAGCGCCATAGCCACCCATACTCCAACCGAGAATTCCTCTACTTTCTCTATGAGCAAAGACTGGATAATGTGCGTCTACATAGTTTACTAATTCATCTCCTATAAAAGTTTGATATTGTGATCCTATGTCGATGGGACTATCGACATACCAGCTGTTAAAATTAGCATCAGGTAAAATAAAAATAGTTTGGTAAAGTTCCGACTTTGCTACAAGATCTGGAATATCTTGCTGATGAGTTCTTTCGGAATTGCCACTATAACCGTGCAAAATATAAACAGATTTATAGCTTTTCCCCGCTAGTATATCAGGTGTGATAATGACCACTGGAATTTTCTTGTTCATTTTCGCACTATAAACATGTTCATGGACTATGTGTTGTCCAAAAACAGGAAGTATTAATGTAAAAATAAAGCACATCATTGCAATTTTTTTCATCTTCTTATTGTTTTAATTCAAGACAAAAGTCAAGTTTCAAAAGATGAAAAACATTTACATATGTTGAGGGATTAAAAATTTAATTCTTTTCGTATTCGACTGAGTTGTGTTGGCGTAATACCAAGATAGGAGGCAATATGATGTTGCTTAAGTCTTTTAAACAATTTCTGATTTTCATAAAGCTTGATATAACGTATTTTTGCTGTATCCCATTTCAGGTCGATTTCCAAAGGCTCTTTTTTTACAACCCAATTTTTCTCTAAATAATGAATATGAAACAATGCAAGATCGTGATATTTGATCAGCAATTCACGAAAAACTTGAGCAGGGTACATAATTACTTCACAATCTTCTAACGCTATGATGTGGAATAAACTTGGCTTATGTTCAATAATTGCGGCTGTGGAAGCTACAAAGCTATTCTCTTCAAAGAAAAGTTTAAAAATTGTGTCACCACTCTCATTAATAGTATAATAACCCAGCAAACCTTTACGAACAAAATAATAATAACGTGCCATATCTCCCGCTCTTAAAATTAAATCATTCTTTTTAAAAGAGTGTATTTTGCAGATTGCCTTCAGAGCATCTGCTGTTTCTTCAGATAGTGAATAATAGGCATTTATCTGTTTCAAAAAATCATCCATGTCGAGTTGAATTACTATCCGCTAAATTAGGTAATGAAAAATTAATATTAGACTATATTCTGTATGCATTAATAATCACTTGGCATAAATTACCACCAGCTTCCCGAAATATTTAGTTATTTTCGCTAGATCGCTATTTATAAAACATCAGCTTTAAAAGAATATATTTTAAAAGTGTTTTATGAAATTTTGAAATGTTGCTAATACATGATAAAAAACAGTAAAAATAAAAGAACAACCTACGTTGGTTTAGTAGCTATCACCATAATACTTGGTTTGGTTTCTAGAAGAATTGATTTTGTTCCTGCAATAACAGGCGACGTGTTATACGCTATAATGGTATATTGGATCTTTCGTTTTCTATTTTTTACGCGTCCACTCCCATTTTCAATTATACTCACTCTAGTTTTCTGCTTTTCGATAGAATGCATGCAATTAATACAAACTCCCTTCTTTATTTATATCAGAAACAACCCAGTTCTTCGTCTTGTTTTTGGGCAAGGTTTTCTCTGGTCAGATCTATTCGGTTATATCGCGGGTACCGGTATTGCCTATCTATTGGATAAAAATAGATTTTTCAAAATGGATACCTCAAGGAAAATTTAATCAAAGAATTGCACAATCACAGTTGCCTAACACCTCAACTATTAATATCATCTGATAAAAAACGGTTTTTGAAAAAAACTTCAACAGTAAACATTCGATTTTAGCTACTTGTTCTCCAATACTTCAACTGCTAATGATGAACGCTCCACTCCTTTCCAATATCACTAATTAATTTTCATAAAAAGAAAATTAATCATCAAATTGTCTCAGAATAATATCAAAATGTCTCAACATAAGGTTTAAGGTTTAAAAATTTCTCAATTTAATGTCTATAACCAAACCAAGTATGATAATTATTATGTGCTTAATAAGCTATTATTATTGCGATGCCGCATTACATCAACTTCTGATCGATCCAACATATTATAATCACTAATAATAACCCTAAATATCTCTTACAAACCTTTTAGCTTATGAAATTTAAAATTAACAATTTTAAAGTAGCTACCAAATTATTACTGTTTAGTACCAATTTCTACGCGATTACATCTCATGCATCGCCCATGACCAACTACAGTAATGAAGTACAGGCAGTACTTAACGGTAGTATCACTGATGAATCAGGCAATCCTTTGGCAGGAGCCACTGTTCATGTAAAAGGTACTTCTAACAGTACCGCCTCGGACCAGAATGGATCTTTCAAATTGAATAATGTCAAAAAAAATGACGTGATCTCAATCAAGATGATTGGATTTACAACACAAGAAGTTCCGTACAATGGCGAAAGCAACCTAAAGATTCAGCTGATATCGGTAGCACAAAGCCTAGAGGAAGCTGTTGTAGTCGGTTATGGAACGATCGATAAAAAAGAGCTCACAAGTGCTGTATCTACTATCAAACAAAAAGACATGATCGCAGGTGCAGTCTCGCCCTTACTTTCGATACAGGGAAAAGTTCCAGGACTAAGTATTATCTCGACCAATGGGACTGATCCCAATGCCGGAATTTCCTTACAACTTCGAGGCGTTAATTCAGTAAATGCATCACAAGGTCCTTTAGTTGTGATTGATGGTGTACCGGGAGGTGATATCAACTCGGTTGCTAAAGAAGACATTGAATCAATTAACGTACTTCGAGACGCTTCAGCCGCTGCAATATATGGAACCAGAGCTTCCGGAGGAGTTATTCTAATTACAACAAAAAGACCACAAATCGGAAAAGCACAAGTTAATTTTACGTCAGAATATTTCCTCGAAACAGTCCGAAAAAAACCAGAAGTCCTTTCTGCTGATAAATTTATCGAATATGGCCTTGGTAATGACCTTGGACACAAAACAGATTGGTATGATGAAGTGACAAATAACAATCCATTTAGCCATAGACAAGTGGTCAACATTAGTGGTGGATCTGAAAACGCCAATGTATACACTACTTTTACAAAACGAGATGCTACCGGTATGGCCATTACCTCTAAAAGGAAAGAAATCGGTGGACGTATCAATTCTTCCTTTAAATTTTTTGACGGGTTTGCTGAATTAAACACCAATGTTAGCTACAATGAAGCAAAAGCTTTTGGAAGCAATAATGATATTTTCAATATGGCAATGGTACTCAATCCAACAGAAACTCCTTATGATGTAAATGATGTTAGCGGATTTAATGTACTTGTGGGTGGATATGATTATTGGAATCCTGTTGCTGAAGTCAAACTTCGGTCAGATTTAAAACAATTTAAATATCTCTTAGCCAATAGTACATTAAAACTTAATTTAACAGAACATTTAACCACTAGCGCAACAATTGGAGTAAAAAACAATTCAGAGCATGGTTCATATTATCGATCTGCCCAACATCGATTATCAAGACAGGATGGTGTAGATGGAAACGCCTCACAATATTATAATAAATATAATGACAGAGTATTTGAATGGACATTTAATTACAACAATCGATGGGATAACCATACTGTCAACGCAGTAGCAGGTTACAGTTATCAAGATTTTAATGGGCAAGGATTTTCAGCCAATAACTCAGATTTCCCTGTAGATGGCATTAAAGAAAATGATATGGGAACAGGAAGTTATTTAGTCGAAGGAAGAGCTGGTATGGGTTCATGGCGCAATCCTTGGGTAAAATTAGCAGCTTTTTTTGGACGTGTCAATTATTCTTATTTGGATCGGTATATTCTTACTGCGACAGCACGTTATGAAGGCTCAAGTAAGTTTGCTCCAAAGAATAGATGGGGTTTCTTTCCTGGTCTGTCTGCAGGATGGCGCGTATCTCAAGAGCCATTTTTAAGAGATGTTACTTTAATCAACGATTTAAAATTACGGGCAGGATATGGTGAAACCGGAAATGAAGGTTTTGATGCTAAAGTAGCAAGTCGCATGTACAGTGCTGATACCTGGTTCTTACAAGATGGAAATTGGTTCAGGACATATGGAGTCATGCACAATCAAAACCCTGACATCAAGTGGGAAGTAAAAAAAGAGTATAATCTGGGTTTAGATTTTTCAATTCTAGAAAATAAACTGAACGGAAGAATTGACTTCTATAAACGTAAAATAGATGATCTTATTTATGATATCAGCGTCTCCCAGCCTCCGGCAATTCATGACAAAACAACGATGAATGTTGGAAGCATGCAAAACACAGGTTACGAATTTGAATTAAATTTCAAAGCAGTCTCTAATGAGAACTTTACTTATAGCACTGGTATTATTGCTTCTCATAATAAAAGCACGCTTAATACACTTTGGGGCAGCCAAACATTTACTGATCGAAAAGATTTTCCGGCACCAGGTTCTCCAGGATCTGCAGTAAGACTATTCCCCGGAGAAGAAATCGGTCGGTTTTATCTATGGAAATTTGCAGGCTTTACAGATGATGGTTATTGGCAATTATACGATAAAGATGGAAATACATTTGATGTTCGGGAACGTAGTAAAACGGTTGGTGATAAAGCCTTCGTTGGAAATGCCATCCCTAAGCTGCAATTATCATGGAACAACCAGTTCACTTATAAAAACTGGGATGCAAGTATCTATATGCGCAGCTGGATTGGCCATGATGTCTTTAACATGATCAATATGTACTATAGCTTACCAAATGTGAAAGGCCAGAATGTCCTGGCAGAAGCCTACGATAAACACAAAAATATCAAAGGTGAAAAAGAATTGAGTGATTACTGGCTTGAAAAAGGAACATTCTTAAAAGTCGACGCACTTAATATCGGTTACTCTTTCAATGCAAATCTGATCAAACCTATAAAATCACTCCGTATTTATGCTACCGCTAGAGATCTATTTGTATTCACAAATTATACCGGGTTAGATCCCGAAGTAAACATCAATGGACTTGAACCTGGTTTTGAAGAAAGAAATGTCTATCCAAAAACACGAACTTTTATGATGGGTTTACAAGTAAATTTTTAAAAATAAGATTATGAAAAAATACATATCGATACTAACACTATCTGCAGGGCTACTCTTTCAGGCTTGTACCAAATTAGATCAGGAATTTTATAGCTCTGTAACTCCTGAAACATTTTACAAAAGTGAGAAAGATATCAAAGCGGCCCTTTTTAGACCTTTTACCCATGCTAAGTGGTACCTCGGAGAAGATCGCTGGAGATTACAGGAATATACTGCCGACAACTTTGCGATCACAACTAAGGGCAGGCATTGGTATAATGGCGGAGAAAATGAACGCTATCATTATCACAAATGGACTGCAGACGACGGTTGGATTTGGGGAACATGGCGTGGAACCCTGATGGGGGTTGCCCTTGCTCTGGATACCAAAAATGATCTTTCTAAATTGGATTATACAAAATTTGCTTTAAGTGCGGACCAGCAACAAGCTGATATGGCTCAGCTCGATGCTTTAATCTCATATTTCTATTTGAGAGGACTGGACTATTTTGGCGGAATGCCCATTTTTGAATCACTAGATCAAGAATCACTTCCTCGTAATACCGACCAAGAGCTGTTTTTACATATTGAAAAATTATTGAAAGCAGCACTTAATAATTTACCTGCAAAAAAAACTGGTGACAAAGAAGAAGGGGCAATTCGAAAAGCGGCTGTTGCGGCAATGCTTGCTCAATTGTATTTTAATGCAGAAGCCTATATTGGTAAACCGATGTATGAGGAAAGTAGACAATTAAGTCAAGCGCTAATCAATAAAGAATATGGTGATTATCAACTGGATCCAACATGGAATGGTGTTCATGGGTTCAAAAACAACAATTCTCCTGAGATTATATGGTCTATGCCTTCTGAATTTAAAATGCTAGAGTACAATTGGTTTTATGCAGATTTCTACCATTACAATACAAGAGAGTATTTTAGCCAAGATATGGGCGGGAATAATGGTGCTCACCTCACTCCTTCTAGAAAACCAGATGGTACACTTTATAGTAGTGATTTTAAACTAGGATCGCCATTTGAAACTTTTAGCGCAGGGGACTTTCGAAAGAGCCCTTATCGTTATTTAGGCACTGAAAACTATGAAGGTATGTTCATCGTGGGGCCACATCTATCTCCAGATGGAAAAGCCATTCTTGGCGGTGAAGAATATAATAAACAGCCCTTAAATTTTGTAGATCAGGTGGCACGATTCTCAGAAGTAGGTCAGGGAAAGAAATATAGCTCTGTCGCGCAACTCCCGTCAAAAATGTCGGAGGGTGAGGAAAACACCGGAATTCGTTTGGTAAAAGTTCCTATTCCAAATCTAGCCAATAATACATTAAGATGGGGTGCTGATATGCCTGTAATCCGATTGGCCGAAATCTATTATATGTTAGCCGAATGTGAGTTCCGTGTCGGAGATAAAACTAAAGCTGTTTCCCTAATCAATAATGTTAGAAAAAGAAATTTTAAAGACAACATCGATTTAAATCCGGTCACCACCGCTAATATAGATAAATATCGTTTTTTAGATGAATGGAGTATTGAATTTATAGGAGAAGGGCGAAGAAGAACCGATCTCATCAGATGGAAAGCCTTCACAACAGAAAATTGGTGGGATCACTCGCCTTCTAATAGCAGTCATCTGAATCGTTTTCCTATTCCAAATCAAGCCATTGCAGGAAATAACATGCTGGAACAAAACCCCGGATATTAATTTAATTAACTTTAAGTCATTGATTTCGGATTTGCCCCAAAAAGTTTCTAACTTTTTGGGGCAATTTTAATAAGTAAAATACATGAAAATGCATTATCAATTTAGTATTTTTTTATTAAATAACATAACTTAAATCTTGTATAGAGCAACTTAAAGAAAGTAAAAAATCATTGTTCTGGCGTAGATCTTATAATGGAGTTAAAACTTCCAGGTAATAGCACTAATTTTAAAAACCTTTATATTTACACATCATATGACCACCCAGCTAACTTTTAAAAAATATACCGAAGAAGACTTTTCAGACTATCTTAATCTTGTTAAAGAAGATGACCTGATGCAATACATCACCGGAAAAGGTCTATCTGAAACAGATGCTAAGAGAAGATTTGCATTTATCTTAGATCTAGGCCAACAGCATAATGCTCTTGGTTATTTCCAAGTATTGGATACAGCTACTGGTCAAATCATTGGTGATTGTAAACTAGTCTTCTACAAAAGAAACATCCATATTTTTGAAATCGGTTATTTAGTACGAAAAGAGCATTGGAGACAAGGTCTAGGAACTAAAATTTGTGAATATCTGTTATCCCAAGCGTCGACCGTCAATAAAGAAAATGATGTAATTGCTGTCATTCACCCAGAAAATATCGCTTCAAGAAAACTACTCGAAAAATTTAATTTTGAAAGCTATTTTAAAGGAAATGAAGATGGTACTACAATCGAAAAGCTGATATTAAAGCGGAGTTAAAAAGATATATCCTGTATACATATCATCCTTCAAAATACCCAGTAACAATGTATTATATAATCATAAAAACTCATTATTAAGATGATTCCTAGAACAGCATTAAACAAAATAATGTTGTTTCTTAAGATATCATTCTCAAGAAACAACATTAAAATGTGCGCTATACGGACATACCAACAATCAGCGAAATTGATCTATCGTTGTTAGTAACGAACGGTATCAGAAGCTAGAAATGGTAACTGATAAGATCCTGTGTCGATCAGAACTTGTTTTGATATCTTCCTCAAATTTTCAACACTTACTAATGTCGCTTTTGTCTGATAGGCATAAATCTGTTTCAATTTGGGCATTTTATTGAGCTTTTCTAACCCTTTATCTGTAACTGGCACTGCAAATAAATTTAGATAGGATAAAGCTGGATGTCCATTCAGATGTTCAAGTCCTAAATCTGTAATTTTTGTATTTTCTAAATGTAACTTCATTAAGTTTGGAAATTCGGCCATCATCTTGAGGCTTTGATCAGTTATAGCGGTATTTCCTAATTTCAACTGTACAATGTTATCTTTAATCTTTAAAAGATCTTTTAAATCTTGATCCTTAAATTCAGGATAGTTAATTGCGTTGATGGTTACATATTCACTAGTACTTGCAATAGGCAAAACCTTAATTCCTTTTGCTTGTAACTGCTGTACAAAATCAGCTGGTAGCTTTTTTGCCTCCGGTAATTCTTCAAATGGAGAAGTCGGTTCACTTCCCTTTTCTAACTTCCCTAAAATTTCTTTTATTTCTGCTGTCTGCGCCAAGTCACTCGATTTTTTAGCAAAATCAGCACCTTCTTTCACCCACCATCCGATCAACTTAATTTGTTCTGCAGTAATTGGCTTACGGCCTTTGGGAGGCATTCTTTTTTTATGCCCCTCTGGCAATATCAATCGCGCATATAATTCACTTTTTTCTAAATCATTTGCAACAAGTACTGTCCCGCCATCACCACCTTTCAATAAATGTGCTTGATCATGAAGAGCAAAACCACCTTCTTGCTTTTTCTCGCCGTGACAACTTTGACACCGCTGTTTAAGAATGGGTTGAATAATTCCTGAATATACCTGCGCTTGTTGCGCATTAGTCAGTAAAACAGGTTCTTCAGATGCATCCTCTATCCCCACAGCTGTTTTAATCGCTGTAGGAAGTGCATCTTTAAAATACCCTTTCCCATGTGTTAAAGTACCTCCAAAGTGACCAGTAATACCGATAAGAATAAACATCAAAAACAATATTGCAACACGCTTAGATTTAAACTTTTCAATAAAGGAATTACGAACACCTTCCTTATATAAAAAATATAAAAAAAGACTAATAGCAGCAACTGCAAGTCCTAACCACTGATGGAAATTCAAAGTATCTTGCTCGTAACCGCCTTGTAACGACAACAGATATCCTGTAAAACAAGCGAATATAGCCGCCACACTACCAAACAATAAGGATAATGATATTGCTGGACCTATATTCTTATAATTTTCCTTTCTTGAGAAAAGTGCCAAGATACAGGCAATAACTAACATTCCAATGGGAAGATGTACCATAACTGGGTGCCATCTTCCTGTAAAATTCATTAACTCTTCAAAAAACAACATCATGATTTATAGCGTGTCTTTAAAAGATTTAACATAAAGACATTGATACTCCATTGATCAGCTACAGGCTGTTGCGTATAAGGTAAAGTTGGTAAATATCCAGCGGGACCAAATTCAGTTGTTATGGTTAGGACTTTTGCTTTACTTTCTTTGTGAATACGTACAATTTCATCCCACCATGCCAAATGCTGATCCAAAATAGATTTCCATTCTGGAGCTGCGGGATCATTAACCTGTGGTCCTTGCGGATGACCAACCCGAGCGTGTATGTGTCCAGTTTTTAGAAGCGCCAATTGAACAGCTTCTTTTTGATCTGACAACATGGACTCATGAACATTACACCAATGTGATATATCTAATGTTAAACGCAAATGCGGAATCTCTTCCAAATACTTTTTTGTAATATGTGCGGCAAAGCTAAATCGGCCACGATGTGTTTCATGTCTAACTGGGATACCCGTTTTTTTAGAAATGGCTTCAGCAGCATCAATTAGAGCTTTATTTTGTTCAAACGTATAATACTCTTTTCCAGTATGACAATTAATATAATCCGGTTTTTGCTGCGCGGCATCCTCAACATTTTTTATAAAGGAAGCCAGATACTGATCAAAACTGGCACCGCCACCTCCACTTAATAACCCCAAGGAGAGGTTATGCTTTTTTAAAGCATTAAACATGGCTGTACGCTCTTCTCCTGCCGCTGGAAGCCAAGTCTCTAAACCATCAAATCCAGCCTGACTTACTCGAGCACAGTAGCTGTCCCATGACTCTGACATACCCCAATTGGTACAATAGAACTTTATTTTTAAATTATTATTCACTTGAGCTTGATTTGGTAGAGCCCATAAAATAAAAAGCATAATGCTGTATATATATTTCATTCCAATTATTTATTAAACAACTGCACTAATCAGGTTACCTTCAACATCCGTTAAACGGAATGGTCGGCCCTGAAATTCATAAGTAAATTTTTCATGATCGAAACCGAGCAAATGAAGCATTGTCGCATGTACATCATGAACGGACGATCTTCCGCTTACACCGGTAAACCCGATTTCATCTGTCTCTCCATAGGTCACCCCTTTCTTGACACCGCCTCCTGCCATCCAGATCGTATAGGCATCAGTATGATGATCACGTCCTAAAAAGGGCATATCGCTATTGTCTCTATTTTCCTGCATTGGAGTTCGTCCGAATTCTCCTCCCCAAACCACAAGCGTTTCGTCCAACAATCCACGTTGTTTAAGATCCATAATCAATGCGGTCATAGGTCTGTCGATTTCCCTACATTTGTTACGGAAACCATAATCAATAGAATCGGAAGCATTAGTTCCATGGCTATCCCATCCCCAATCAAACAACTGTACATAACGGACTCCTTGTTCAACCAGTTTTCGTGCTAATAAACAATTATTCGCAAAAGACTCTTTACCCGGTTCCGTACCATATAATTCATGAATATGCGCTGGTTCTTGACTGATGTCCATAACCTCAGGAACTGCTACCTGCATTTTGTAAGCCATCTCATATTGGGCTATTCGAGATAATGTTTCAGGATCTTTATAGGTATTATATTCGTCCTTGTTGACTTCATTAATCGCATCGATAGCATGTCTCTTTAAGTCTCTGCTCATGCCTTCCGGATCGGCAAGATATAGAACAGGATCACCTTTCGAACGGCATTGCACACCCTGATATACTGAAGGTAAGAATCCAGATCCCCAAACACTTTTTCCGGCATCGGGAGTCTTTCCACCTGAAGTCAATACCACAAAACCTGGCAAGTTGCTATTTTCTGATCCTAAACCATAAGTTACCCAAGATCCAATACTAGGTCTACCCAATCTCGCACTACCCGTTTGCATAAACATCTGTGCAGGACCATGATTAAACTGGTCTGTATGTACAGCCTTTAAAAAGCTGACATCGTCCACAACTTTACTAAAATGCGGTAGATGATCAGAAACCCAAGCTCCACTTTGCCCATACTGTTTGAAAGTCGCTTGAGGTCCTAGCATTTTAGGAGTACCTCTGATAAATGCAAAGGTTTTACCTGCTAATAGTGACTCAGGACAAGGTTGATTATGTAATGTCTGCAACACTGGCTTATAGTCAAAAAGTTCCAATTGTGAAGGAGCTCCTGCCATATGCAAGTAAATGACACTTTTTGCTTTTCCAGGAAAATGAGGTGATTTTGGTACAAGTGGATTCAATGCATTTAAATCTATAGCTCCAGATCCACTGGAGTTTCCTCCACAACTTGCTAAAAAACTTGCTAATGCTATGCTTCCAACACCTGCCACGCAATCCTTCAAAAAATGTCTGCGCGTTACCGCCTGCAATTTCTGCTGTTGCAATTCACGAAATAATTTATCGAGATCTTTCATGTCGTTTAAGATTTTGTAAGAAATTCATCCAGATTTAATAAAGCATTGGCTACCACCATGTAGGCAGCCTTTGATGTTAAAGATGGATCTTTTAAATCACTCGCATCAACAGCCATGAACTTAGCTGCCTCTGCTGGTTTTTTATTAAAATTTTGTAATGCTTCTTTATATAATTTTTCCAGTGCAACCACTTTTTCTGCACTCGGATTTTTTAACATCAGTTTCTTATAACCATAAGAAATTATTTTTTTAGAATCTCCTGCTCCTTCTTTCTGCATCAGCGTCGAAAGATGTTTAGCAGCCTCCAGATAAACGGGATCATTCAACGTGGTTAGTGCTTGTAATGGAGTATTTGTTCTGATCCGATCAACCAAACAGACCTCTCGACTCGATGCATCAAAAGAGATAAATGAAGGATAAGGACTTGTTCGCTTCAAAAATGTATATAATCCCCTTCTAAATTGGTCTTCACCTGTGCTTGTTGCCCAAGATTCACCACTATATACCGTCATCCATACACCATCGGGCTGATAGGGCATCACCGAAGGTCCATACATTTTAGAACTTAGGAGCCCACTTACGGCTAATGTCTGATCCCGAATCTGCTCTGCCGAAAGTCTAAATCGAGGTCCTCTCGCTAGAAATATATTGGCAGGATCTTTCTCCACATCTCCTTGATTTAAACTCGATGATTGCTTATAGGTGGAAGACATAACAATATCCTTAATAAGTGCTTTCATACTCCACTTTTTATTTTGCATGAGATCTAGCGCTAAGTAATCCAATAAATCAATATGCATAGATGGTGTACTTTGCGTCCCCATATCTCCTAATGGTTCCACCAGCCCGCGTCCAAATAGTTGCGCCCAAATTCTATTTACCAAAGTACGTGCTGTCAAAGGATTATCTTTACTTACAATCCATTTAGCAAATCCCAATCTATTGTTAGGAGCTCCCTTTGGAAAAGGATTTAATGTTTCAGGAACTGCAGGCTGCACCTCTTTACCTAATGCCAATCTATTTCCTCTCTCAAAAACATGTGTTTTACGATGCATTTCTGCAGGGTTTTCAATCATCACAGGTACACTTTCAGGATTTGCATTAATCAGTTGCATAAAGTTATTTTGCATACGCTGGGACTCCGGGTCTGCAGATACTGGAAAACCTTCGCGCAATGCGAACCACTCAATCATACAAATCGGCTGATCTTTTGCTGCTGTTGTATTCTTAAATATCAAATAAAGGTCATGAACTCCGGTATCTTCTTTCAGATCTGCTTGAATAACTTGTCTTCCTGAAGTACTAGGCAATTGTACTGTCGTCAGTAAGGGGCCTGTTTTACTGCCCTTTCTTACCTCTATGGCACCTCCATTTAATGATGTCCAATAATTAATATAAAATTGCTTTTTACCCTGCAAGGTGATGTGTTTCAATCGAGCACTTCCTCCTGAACGTATTCCGAGCCATTTAGTATCATACAAAGCGCCGTTTTCAACCTGATCACTATAATGTGCATGAATTTTTGGTTCCAAGGTATGCAAGAATAAGTCTGTAGAACGAATCAGCTTTTGATTCCCTTTCTGAGTCAACCAGGATTTGATACTATCCACTCTACTTTCATCTTCGGCCTTATAAAACCGCAACCTTGGATGATCACCTTGGGTATCTTCATCTCGTGTATTGTTAAAAAAAGCAACAGATTTATAATACTCTTCAAATTTAAATGGATCGTAAGTATGGCTGTGACACTGTACACACTCAAAAGTTGTACTTAACCAAACCTGATAAGTTGTATTGACCCGATCTAGAACAGAGGCCACACGAAACTCTTCACTGTCTGTCCCTCCTTCATCATTATTCATTGTATTTCTGTGAAAAGCAGTTGCAATAAGTTGATCTTTAGTTGGATCAGGTAATAAATCACCCGCTAATTGCTGTACCGTAAATTCGTCGAAAGGCATATCTTTATTAAAAGCTTTAATGAGCCAATCGCGATAAGGCCATATTTGTCTTGACCCATCCTTTTCATAACCTTTAGTATCGGCATAACGGGCTAAGTCCAGCCACCAACTAGCCCACTTTTCACCATACTGTTGTGAAGCTAGTAAACTATCAACTCTCAACTCATAAGCATTTCCCCTCGTATCATTTACAAATGATTGCAATTCGGTTAAACTTGGTGGAATACCGACCACATCTAGATACAATCGTCTCAATAAGGTCTCCTTATCTGCCTCTTTTGAAAAAGACAGGTCTTTCTCTTTCATTTTATCCTGAACGAAATAATCGATATTATTGGATATACCCGATGGATTCATTCCAAATAAACCAGCAAAAGAAAATGGTTTAGGTACTTCAACTTTTTCAGGCAAAGTATAAGCCCAGTGCTTGCCCCATTTCGCCCCCTCATTGATCCATCTTTTCAAGATGTCGATTTCATCATCACTCAATCGTGGCGCATTGTATGGCATTCTTAATTCGGGATCATCAATGGTCAAACGTTTAATAAATTCACTATGATCTGCATCGCCTGCGATTATAGCCGGCTTACCAGACTCTGCCTTAGCAAATGCCTCATTTTCGAAAAGCAAACTAAAACCTCCATTTTTCTTTACGCCACCATGGCAAGTAATGCAATGCTTATTAAGGATAGGTTTCACTTCAGCACTAAAATCAACAGGATCTTCCTTCTTAAAGGTAAACAATCCGACGACCACAATGGCACTCAATAAGAGGGATACGACGACGACTTTCTTTTTCATGTTTAATACGATTAATAACTGCTAAGCTTTTATTTTCAGTCGCTGTACAGCGATTTTAAACAAAGCCAATTAGTTGTATTCGCTTATTAGGTTTATAAAATAATACAAAGGTTTTATAATGTATCTTGCTAACAGAAGTTCTTCTTCATTTATAAAAAATAAAATTAAGGATCTTCAACCTCATAAAATACAACCTCATTAACAAATAATGACAGTATATTGACGTTAATACTTTTTTTGTGTAATTTATTTGTTTCTTTCAGCGTCATAATAATCCTATGTTTAATTTATGATGCTCTTTATAACTTGAAATGATATGGCTATCATGGAGAATTTTTCCTTTAAAACTAGCGACCATCTACAATATCAAAAATTTTACTATTCACGATTTGATAACCTAGCTTATGGGAGTCGTTCATCAATCACATTGTTGTAATGCTAATTAGCATACATCGACATCAGCAGTTCATCTTTTACAACTATATATCCCTAAAAAGCGACGGAAGATCACAAAAGATCAAAAATTGTTTTATTATACCGAAATTTATATATTCGTAGGTTACAAGCCAATTATCTAGACGAATGAAAGCTAAATTAATAGAAATCAGTCCACTTCCGAAGAAAACAATACATATCAAACATGTGGACGAAGCTTTTTTTAGTAATCCTTTGCACTTTCATGAACTATGCGAACTAGTCCTTATCGAAGAAAGTTACGGCAAACGTATTGTTGGTAATCATATTGACTCATTTAGTGCAGGAGATATGGTATTAATCGGGCCTAACATTCCACATATTTGGCATAATGATGACGCATTTTTAAAGCCAGATTACCATGAGCGTGCTAAAGCTCTTGTCATTTACTTTCCAGCTGACTTTCTTATTCAATTGACCGATGATCAATCGACAATTCAAGCCATGCAAAAATTTATTGATAAGACTAAAGATGGTTTACGTTTTTATGGGAATACATTAAAAAATGCAATGACACTCATGCGGGATCTAGTCCATAAAGATTCTTTTTCAAAAATAACCGGTTTCTTAAATCTTATCGCACTATTGCATCAAAGTACCGAATATGATCATTTATCATCAGGGACATATAAACCTGTTTACAGCGAAAAGGATAATAAACGGATAAACATTATTTATGTTTACGTAATGCAAAACTTTAGAGAAACCGTTTCGTTGCAGGAAGCGGCTAGCCTCTTAAATATGAACTCAAATGCTTTCTGCAGGTTCTTCAAAAAACACACTCAAAAATCGTTTTCTAAATTCGTAAATGAAACACGCATAGGACATGCCTGCAAATTGCTGGAAGACAAGAATCTGAATATTTCAGAGGTATGTTATGCTAGCGGTTATCAAAATTTAACAAACTTCAATAAGTTTTTTAAAGAAATTATGAATAAAAATCCGAGAACCTATCGAAAAGAAATGGAAGTTGGTAGATTTAGCGCACCAATTAAATCTATTTCTTCCAATGATTAGTATCATTCACAACGAATAATATGTTCTAAATAATTATGGTAACATTCATATTCCAAAGTTTTCAAATAAAAAATAATTCGCTTTCTTTGGAACTGATAAAGAATAAAAGTTAAAGGGTATTCTATAGTAAATAGATAATATCAACATAAACCATAAAAACTAAATGAAAATAATTAAGAAAATTGCTCTTTTAGGATTATTATCGACAGCAGTATTATCGAGTAATGCGCAATCTGTTCCATACGAAGGAGTATCTGGATGGGAGGAGACAAAAGACAGTCGGATGGAGTGGTTCAGAGAGGCCCGATTTGGACTTTTCATCCATTGGGGACTTTATAGTGCTGCTGGAGGTAGCTGGGAAGGAAAACAATATCCACAACATTATGCCGAATGGATTCAAGCATGGGCAAAAGTACCGAGCAAGCCGTATTCCGAAGTCTTAAAACCAAAATTCACAGCTTCAAAATTTGATGCCTCTGCCTGGGCATCGCTTGCAGAAGAAGCAGGTATGAAATATGTTATTATAACCTCACGTCACCACGAAGGATTCTCAATTTTTAATAGTCAGCAACCTTATTCATTAAAAAATGACATCACAGGAAGTACTAATATTTCACCTAAAGGACGAGATCTTTATGGAGAAGTCGTTAAAGCATTTCGTGCTAAAGGTCTGAAAGCAGGTGCTTACTATTCGTTATTGGATTGGCAACATCCGGACTCTTATGAAGGTCTTTCCTATTTGAACCCCAACCCTACTGGCTATAAGCCCAATCATGAAGTCTATAAAGATTATTTATATGGGCAGGTGAAAGAGCTTGCGAATAATTATGGAGGTTTAGATGTACTATGGCTTGACTTTAGCAGTAAAAATCATCAGGGAGAGAGCTGGGGTACAAAACGTATTCTTACTGACTTAATTAAATGGCAGCCTCAAATTATTGTCAATAACCGTTTCTGGGATGGTCTTGAAAATAAAAATGGAGATATTGGAACTCCCGAAAAATATATACCACCTACAGGTCTTCCGGGAATGGACTGGGAAGTGAGCCACACGATGAATGAAAGCTATGGCTATAGTGCACATGACCAGAATTGGAAATCATTTGATAAAACAATGCGTCTATTTATCGAAACAGTAAGTAAAGGTGGAAATTTCCTACTCAATGTTGGTCCGGATGGTGAAGGTGCTATTCCAGAGAAAGCCGTCAAACTACTTAAGGACATCGGTCAATGGATGAAAGTAAATAATGAATCCATATATGGAACCACTGCAAGTCCGTTTCAAGGATTAGATTGGGGCTATTGTACTCAAAAAGATGGTAAACTATATTTCCATGTATTCGATATTCCATCAAATGGCAATATAGAAGTACCATTAGCTAGTGCTATTCATAAAGCCTATTTATTAGGAAGTTCCAAAAAATCATTAAAGATATCAAAATCTGCTTCGGGAAAAACAATCCAATTACCTGCGGACTTTAAAGGACAGATGCCAATGGTTATCGTTGCAGAAATCAAAGGAACTCCTCAAGTAATACAGCAACAGATATTAACTCAAAAAGATGGTAGAATAATCTTAACGGCTAACAATGCTAAATTAATCGGTACTGGAGGAATTAAACTTATTGGCGCAACGACTCATGATCCGAATCGTCCAAATGCAATTGGCGACTGGTCTAAAAAATCCGATCAGGTGGCTTGGGATGTAAAAATACAACGCCCTGGCACCTATAAGATAGTTGTTAATTATCTTCCGCACGAGCAAAAATCAGGAACTATTTCGCTAAGTCTCGGAACGAACAACTTATCTTATCAACTCAAGGCAACCAAAGGTAGCCAATTTGTAGATGTTGAAACAGGAACATTTGAAATTTCACAACAGGCCCTTGGAGACACCGCCTTAAAAGTGGAACTAAAAGCGCTTGAAATTACGGGAAATTCACTACCTGAGATTAGTTCAATCAGTCTCGTTCCTGTCAAATAAACTGCAATAAATAGACAGCTAAGAGCCCCTTTTCATCTGTAAAAAGCAAATGGAAAAGGGCTCTTTTCTTTTAAATTTGATGTCGATTTTCGCAAAAATTTAGGAAATAATTATTTGTTTCCACTTAATTGCTGTTAAAATCTATTTTGAACAGAAAGAACTAAAATTCAATTTTTCAACATCAGATTTGAATGATTCATATTGCTCTGCAGTCATATTTTTGACTGGTAGTCGAAACTCTCCACAATCTAATCCAATCTGTTTCATATATGCCTTACCTACTGAAATACCGCCATATTTTCCAAGCAGGGTAATCATATCAATAGACTGTTGCTGAAGAGCATTTGCTCTGTCAAAATCACCATCATCAAATGCTTTGATCAGGTCATAATATAATGGTGCTGCATAATTGTAAGTACTCCCAACCGCTCCCCTCGCTCCTAATACTAGAGCAGATAGCATATTCTCATCTCTACCCCACAGCATATCGTACTTTCGATCTTTATAGTTTATACACGATAGAAAATCCATAAAGTCTTCATGCGTATACTTAATTCCTACAAAATTCGGAATTTTGCCGTCTACTGCTTTCAGTAAATCAATCATTGGAAAATTACCACCTGTCAACACCGGTATATGATAATAATAAAATGCCGTATTGGGAGCTGCTTCAGCAACAGCAGCACAACATTTAGCAAGCTGATCCACATTTGCAGGCTTGAAATAAAATGGTGCTGTAAATGAAATAGCGTCTACGCCTTCTGCTTCAGCTATTGTGGCC
This sequence comes from Sphingobacterium anhuiense, assembly GCF_042686355.1. Lineage (NCBI taxonomy): Bacteria > Pseudomonadati > Bacteroidota > Sphingobacteriia > Sphingobacteriales > Sphingobacteriaceae > Sphingobacterium > Sphingobacterium anhuiense. The sequence continues at coordinate 83,928 of NZ_JBHUPE010000004.1, read as the reverse complement.
AACTCTCGGCATTCTTTAATGTTGGTACCGCCTAAGAGTATCATTAAACTAAAATCAGGATCGTTTTTTGTTAACCTGGTCCATGCTTTTAAGACATCGACTTTTTCTTGAAAAGTTAATGAAACTCCTTCACCTGTTGATCCACAGATAAAGCCTCCCGTAATCTTATTATTTTTTAAAGACTGGTAATAATTTGGTATTTGTGCTAAATTTAATGCTCCATTCTCGTCAAATGGCGTGAAAGGGGCGGCAATTAAGCCATCTATTTTTTTTGTGATCATATATAATAATTAGATTTTTCTAAAGTGAAATTCTACTCCATTATGGAGTAGAATTTTTGTGGTTAGGTTCCGGAATAACCGGGATTTTGTTGTCCAGTTAATTTCGGATCTGCTGATAACGTCCCTAAATCTATAGGCCATAAAAGTTTATGTTTCTGACTTTCAGTATTATCCAAAACACCAACTAAAGGCAAATCACGGCGAAACACAAGAGGCTTGCCACTAGCATCTTGCATGCGACGCAAATCAAACCATTGATGTCCTTCCGAAACAAATTCTTTAGTACGCTCGTAATAAATGGCAAGTTCATTACTTTCAAAAGTTCCATTTACAAATAATGGCGCTTTTCCATTATATGCACGATTTCTTACTTTCATAATTTCATCAGTTGGATCTTGACCTAATTTATTTTTTATTTCAGCTAAAAGTAAATAAGCGTCCGCAAGTCTATAAATAGGATAATCATCTGAATAATTACGTACCCCGTCAATTAAGGTCCCTAAAAATTTTCGCAAGAATGTTGCAGAGGTACTACCTTTATTAAAATTTATAAACGTAGCATTTGCCCTAGTATCATTTTTCTCAAATAATTTATACAAATCAATTTTATATTGATAACGGATGATACCAGTAGAGCCTGCCTGTAGTGGATCTTTCGGTATAGCCATGCCATTTTCGTCAACATATCCCGAAATGTCATCAGAAGCTGCATATATAAAATTATTAAAGAAATTGGTAGCTTCCTGATTCATGTAACGTAGCGTAAAAATAATTTCAGAATTACCTTTCATAGCCGGAATACTAGCAGATTGAAATACGTTTGAAAAATTATTCTGTAAAGAATATCGCGGTATTACATCTTCAACTGCACTTTTAGCAATATCGAGATCGGCTTTAACATTCTGAGGAGCCTTACCATCTAAATCAACTTTAGCTGTCCATAAGTACACCTCTGTTTTCAACATTTTAGTGGCAGCTAAAGACCACTGTGCTTTTTGATTTTTTGTATCATAAACAATTCCAAATGATTTTTCAGATTTATCAATTTCTGATTTAATAAAAGCCATTGTTTCTAGCTCTGTTTCTGTTCGAGCTTTGTACGCTTCTTCCGCTGAACTAGGTGTATTAACTGCTGCTTGAGGTTCAGTAACCAGTGGCACACGTCCGTAAGTTCTGAATAAGTAAAAATAATAGAAAGCTCTAAGTCCATATGCCTGTCCCAAATAGTAGCCTTTTTGTGCTTCAGTAAGATAATCGGCTTTTTCTACCTGGTAAATGAAATTATTAACTTGAAATAAAGGTCCATAAAGACCAGCCCAAGCACTAAATCCAGGTGAACTTTCACGAATGTCCTGAATTATTATATTAGCAGAATTTAATGAAGAGGTACCAATATCTGCAGTACCATTTCTCAAAGTTCCACCACGAAGTTCACCTAAACTCCATAGCGTTTGTTGTTGTCCCCTCAACTGTCCATGAAGGCCCAGCATTGCCCCAGCAACTTGATCGTTATTTTTCCAAAATGATCCACTAGCAAAATAATCTTCTGGGGCCAGATCTAATTCCATTTCTTTACAAGAGGAAAGAAATGAGGATGCTATTAGTAAATAAATAAATATATTTTTCATCGCTTTGCATTAAAATGTTAATTGTAAACCTAATATAAATGTTCGGGGTAATGGATATCCTCCGCCTCCCTGTCCGACACTACCGCTTTCTGCTGAAAATAAAGTGTTTTTTGTCCAGTAATGAAGGTTTTGTCCTGTTAAAGAAACATTTAAATCTTCCATTTTTATCTTATTTGCTAAGGTTTTAGGTAATCTATATCCAAGGGTTAATTCGCGAAATGCCAGATAGTTTCCCTTATTGTAAAACATGCTACTTTCCCGACTTGTATTATTTTTAAATAATTGATCTGCCCAGTAATAAGAAGGGTACTGAGCATTGGGATTTTCCGGAGTCCAAGTATTAAATACGTCTGTTGTCGTATTAAATGTTCCTTGCATCATTCCTAGAAACCAAGCCCTTGGTCCATCATAGGCAACATAACCTAAGGCATAATCAAAACGGCTATTTAAACTAAGATCTTTCCAGCGTACAGAAAGCCCGAAACCTCCAGTCCATTTAGGAACTGTATTTCCCATATAAACACGATCATAAGAATTAATAATACCATCACCATTTACATCTTTCCACATAACATCACCTAGAGCTAATGGGTAATATAGTCCTTTCTGATCGGCTGGTAGCGCATTAAATACATCTGGATGAACAAGTGTTCTTGCTCCGATCAAATCCTTTAGTTGTAAAGCATAATTATCTAGATCCTGCTGGGTACGAATAATACCTGTAGCTTCATAAGCATATGCGACATTTGGATCTTGTCCTTCTTGAAAACCACCAACCCAGATCAATTCCTTAGTTTTTGAATCATACACCTGCAAACCGCCCTGTCTATTATTTTCAACACCATTATATGGTAATTTTAATATTTTGTTTTTATTATAAGCGGTGTTCCAACTAACATTTACATCCCAATTAGACTTTCGGAGTAATTGATAATTTAAATCAACTTCCACTCCTTGGTTTTGCATATCACCATTGTTGGTTGTAATAGTTGTGAATCCAGCAGAAGCAGGTAATGTTAGGTTAGCTATTTTATCTTTTGTCGTACGATGATAATAAGCGACCGTAAGATCTAATTTATTGAATAGTCTAGTTTCTAAACCAACTTCTTTAGTCATTAAACTTTCCCATTTCAAGTTAGGGATAGATAAAGTTGACATCGTGTATCCTACCTGACCATCATATTTACTAGTTCCATAAGAACCTTGTAAGGTATATGAACCTATTCCACTAACATTTCCGTTTGCACCATAACTTGCACGCAGTTTTAATGAATTCACAGTATGATCAGCACCTAAATAATCCTTTAAAAAATCTTCTTTATGTAAAGCCCAGCCTAGTGATATTCCAGGAAAAGTTCCCCATCGATTATTAAGGAGAGTAGAATAACCATCGCGTCTTGCTGTCAAAGTCATCAGATATTTTTCCTTATAATCATAATTGACACGTCCAAAATAGGAAGTTATACGTTGGCGATCATGATACGAGTCAATCGCTCTCTTATTTGCTTCTGGGCTTGTTAAACCCAAATCCATAAAATCATCTGTTGGCGCTCCTGTTCCTGAAGCGGAAAAACCATTATTATATGCATCAAAAAATTCCCAACCGATCATCGCATCAATATGATGATCCTCACGAATGTTCGTATTGTAGTTTAATACGGCATTATAAGTTTGGTTATAGATCTTATCATAGGAAGCAGATGAATTACGTGTGCGTACATAATTTCCCGGACTTGCTAAATAATCCTTATTAAATGATTCTGCTGTTGACTGATTAAAAAACCAATTACCACTAACTCTTAAGCTTAAATTTTCTAAAAAATTGACGGTAAAAGCCTGTGATAATGTAAGCTTTTGATTAATATTTTTCCGAATAAACTTATCATCATTTACAACTGGATTACCATCTTGCCAATCTTTTCCAACAAGCAATTCTCCATTGGCATTAACACCGCGCATAGTTGGAGGCGCTCCTAATGCACGGGTCATGTAATTACCTTCACCATTAATAGCATCACGCCATTTTGTATAAGCAAAATTGACTCCTGAAAAGGACTGTAACCACGGCTTAATTTTATAATCACCATTTAATACAAAGGTTGTCCGATCATAAAAACTACTGATTGGCATTCCCTTTTCATTATATTTGCCAACACTTCCATAATACTTCCCCTTATCATTCCCACCTTGAACGGCAATATTATAGTCTTGAGTTAAGCTGAAATCACGTAATGCATAATCCGCGTAATCGAAATCTTTAAAAATTAATTCTTTACCCGTAACTGGATCAATCATTGTCTGCCAGCCTTGCTGCAATAGCTCTCTATTTGTATCATCTAAGAACATTGTGCTCCAAACTGCATTACTTGTTACATTTCCATCTAAAATGTTTCCATTTGCATCTTTATACAAATTACCAGTACCAAATGGGAGAACTTTCGTTAATTGATCTAATTGGCTAGGTTGATACTGCCCTGACAATTGAACTCCTTTTCGACTCCAATTTATATAATCTCGTGCATTTAAAAACTTAAATGGAGAGTTTAAAGTATTAATACCAACTTTAGATTGAAGTGTAACATTAGATACGCCTTCTTTTCCTTTTTTAGTAGTGATTAATACCACCCCATTTGCCGCTCTTGCTCCGTAAATAGCTGTAGCCGATGCATCTTTTAGAACATCAATAGATTCTATATCATTTTGATTAATATCATTAAATCCGCTTCGAATTAAACCATCAACAATTACTAATGGATTCCCACCGCCAGCATATGTAGTCCCCCCTCTTAGCGTTACTGATGGCACCGCACCAGGCCTACCTGAAGTTTGCTGTACTCTAATACCTGGAATTGTTCCCGCTAATGCAGAAGCTGGATTGGATCGAACACCCGTTTCTAAAACTTTCTTATCCAATCGACTTACGGAGCCCGTCAAATTGGATTTTTTCATCTTTCCATAGCCCACAACAACAACCTCATCAATTTGTTGATTGGAAGATTCTAATTTAATTTCCAAGGATTCTGCCTGTCCAACTTTTACTTCCTGAGGTTTGTATCCTGTAGAAGTAATGACCAGGATCGCATTCGGATTAGTCGGTAAAATAAAGGAACCATCAGCTTTTGTTTGTAAAGATTGCTTACTTCCCTTCACGTTAATAGTTACATTTCCCAAAACTTCTCCTGTAACGGCATCTCTGACTTTACCTTGAATGTTTCGATCCTGCGCATGGAGTACAGCTAGATTTCCTGCTAGCATAGACCAGAGTAATAAATGTTTTAATTTTCGGTTTGAATACATATTGGTTATTATTAAGTATTACATAAAGCAAATTTATATAATTTAATTTGTAAAAAACAACATTAAATTAATATTATGTACAACATACTTGTAAAAATTTATATGTATATTTGTTTTTAGGCGTATAAATGCACTTTTATGAGTACAAATCCAACATTGATCAATTTTGTTAACACCATTGATACCTCTTCACTCGTTGATAAAGTGGAGAAAGAAATCATCAATTTATTCATTAGTCAGGGATTAAAAATAGGCGATGCACTTCCCAAGGAATTAGAATTAGCGGAAACTTTAGGAGTAAGCCGCACTGTGATCCGAGAAGCAATGTTACGTTTAAGACTAGTAGGCTTAGTAGAATCTAAAAAACATAGAGGTGCTGTATTAACCAGTCCGGATCTGATCAGTCCGATGAAAAAATCGCTTTACCCAACGATCATGGATGATAAGACACTGCGTGATTTATTTGAAATGAGATTGATATTGGAGCTTGGAATGGCAGATTTACTTTATCAAAGAATTACCCCTGCAGATATTCAAGAATTAGAAGTAATTGTTGCTAAAGAATCAAATGATAATGACAACAGCATATTCGATATTGAAACAGAAGTTGCATTCCATGGTAAATTATATGAGATCAGTGGGAATATCATGCTTAAAGATTTTCAAAATCTTCTTTTACCAGTCTTTAAATTCGTACATTCGAGTGGCATGCTCATTGAAAAGTCAAATTCAAAGAATTTTATATCTCACCGTGGCTTGGTGGACATATTAAAGGTAGGAACTCCTGAAGTTTTCAGAAATGCGATGCGCCAGCACTTAGATAATCACTTTCAGCGTATACAACAATACGATAACAAATCTATTGATTAAAGATTCAATATTTCATCATAACTTATTACTATACAACAACTGCTTTCATACCAGGAATATGAAAGCAGTGTATCTCATACCTATAAACTTGCTACTTAAATGTTAAGTATAATGAATATGTAGCGCTCCCGTAGCCGACTTCATTCGAACAACATCCATATTTCACTTCTATTTACCTTTATGCCCACAAAAAAAAGTACGATTTATAAAGGCTTTTCTTTAGCAATTGCAGCGGCTATCCTATGGGGAGTATCTGGGACATTAGCACAATTTCTATTTCAAAAAAGGGAAATAAATGTTGAATGGTTGATTACAGTTCGTATGTTACTATCCGGCATCTGCTTACTAAGCTTTGCAAAAACTAGCGAAAGAGCGCCTATATTTAAAATTTGGAAAACTAAAATTGACAGTTTACAACTACTTGCCTTTAGCATTTTTGGTATGCTAGCTGTACAATATACTTATTTTGCGGCCATTAAGCATTCGAATGCCGCTACCGCTACTGTGCTACAATATGCTGGTCCAATCATAATCGCTATCTATTTAGCTTTTAAGCATAAAAGATTACCCAGCCTTTTAGAATTATTTGCTATTATTCTGGCAATAATTGGAACTTTTCTATTAGTTACAAATGGTAACATCAATACCCTCGCCATATCCAATACCGCGCTGTTTTTTGGCTTAGCCTCTGCGGTCGCATTAGCCATCTACACTTTAATGCCGATGACATTACTATCAAAACATAAATCCTCTGTAGTGATTGGCTGGTTTCTCCTTTGTGGTGGTATTGCCTTCAGTTTCATGAAAGCACCTTGGGATATTCAGGGCGTTTGGGATACTAAAACTTATTTATTTACGGCACTCATTATTCTTTTCGGAACTGTATTTCCATTTTACTTCTATCTGACTTCCGTAAAATTAATCGGTGGGCAGAAAGCGAGTCTGTTAGCATCAGCTGAGCCTCTTTCTGCAACACTTTTGGCCGTATCTTGGCTTCATGTTCCCTTTTCCTTGTGGGATTGGATAGGAACTTTCTGCATTATCGCTACCGTCTTCATGTTAAGTAAAAAATAAAAAAGGCTGTAAGAGTATTACAGCCTTTAAATAATTTATAAAATCTTAGAAAGAAAAATCATCCTTAGATGATTCACTAGCATATGCTGGGTCATCAAAATTAGGCTCGTAGCGTTTTTCAAGAACTTCCTGATTCGATTTAATGTATTCAACAACATCAGTCAAGCCCTCTGCAAATTTTTCAAAGTCTTCTTTATACAAGAATATTTTGTGTTTAATAAACTGGCCGTCTTCAAAACGTTTCTTGCTTTCAGTGATGGTAATGTAGTAATCGTTAGACCGTGTAGCCTTTACATCAAAAAAATAGGTACGTTTACCCGCTCTCACTTTTTTTGAAAAAACCTCTTCTCGCTCTTTGTTTTCAAAATCTCCCATTGGTTATTATTTAAGTTTAAGTTATCTTAATCTTTGATAAATATATAATATTTAGCATGTAACTTCCAAATATTATTCAAAAAAAATAAATTTTGAACCTATATTAAGCTCTTTTAACGAACTTGATTTTTAGATTTGATCGATAAATGTCATCTATCGCTCATCAACGATATTTTTTCACCGAGGATTTTATTACATTTACCGAATATTATTGATCGATTACCTATTTCAATTACTCAAGAAGATATAACAGCTATACCTTTGAAGTATAAATTTTAAAAGTCATGGAAAAAGAGCCATTCGTACCAAAAAGCAACAACAGTAAAAATATCATAGGTGGTATCATCATACTCATCGGTATTCTATTACTATTAAAAAATTTAGATTTAGACTTCTTCTTCCCTTCATGGATATTTGGCTGGTATATGATTTTGATTATTATCGGTCTTGTAATAGGTGTCAATTCTAATTTTCAAAAAAAATCTTCTATCATCTTAATTGCGGTTGGTCTGGCATTTCTAGCTAGAAGAATCATGCACACCGATTTTGGCGGAATTATATTCCCGATCTTGATTATTGGATTAGGAGCATATTTTATCATGGGAAGAAAAAAAGGTTTACCTCCTATGCCTCCCATGCCTATCAACCCGAGTGGTCCTCCAAAGCCTCCCGCAGACTTTGACTGGGATAAGCGTGTTATCGATCCGGCAACTGAAAATGATCAACAAACAGTAGCTGAAAATGACGAGACAAGCGGAAACGCCAACAGCAATACAAATAGCAATCAAGGTCTGCCTAATGAGCAGGCCTTTGCCACTCCATATTATGCACAGACTGAAAATAGCTTTGAAGATGTTTTAAATGTCAATTCCATCTTTGCAAGCCTCAAAAAATTTATTCTATCTAAAAATTTCAGAGGTGGTAACATAGCATGTATGTTCGGTAGCGTATCCATTGATCTAACACAGGCTGATATAACCGACATTGCCGTTATTGATGCTTTCCAAATGTTTGGAAGTGCTAAAATTATTGTTCCAGCTAATTGGACTGTTTACTCTAATGTATCATCCGTATTCGGTGATGTTGATGACCGACGTTTCAATGTGGGTCTAACAAGAGATCCAGCTAAAAAATTATATATCACAGGTACTTGTCTTTTTGGAAATTTAACCATTAGAAATGCCTAGACATGAAGGATAAACTTTTATTGCAGAATAAAAATAAACTGATTTTAATCATTTGTTTAAGCATATTGCTTGGCTACTTTGTCATGCAATATGCTTTAATGTATAGGTCCGGGTTTCCCAGCGAAATAACAATCAAGGACTCCATTATCAACAGTTTAATGATGATGCTCTGTTGCTATGCAATTTCCACCACGCTCAATTACTATATACCTAAACCTAACCAAATCTGGAAGGTGCTTATTATAGGCTTCATTATGAGCGGCATAAGCATTCTTGGAAGCCGACTGGTCGTTCAATATTATCTTCCGAAGGAGCATTTAAAAATCTATGACCTTATTATTCCTTATCGCTATATTGTTAATTTTTTAATCTTAACATCTGTAGCAATTTTCATTATTGTATGGAATATACAGGAAGAATATATTTCTAACATCAAAAGAAAGCAAGATTCGGAAAATCAACTGCGCGAAGCAGAATTGTACAACCTTAGACAGCAATTACAGCCTCATTTCCTTTTTAACAGTCTCAATTCCATCATTGCTTTAATAGGTAGTAAGCCAGATGAGGCCCGCAATATGACCTTTCAATTGTCAGATTTTTTAAGGGGTACACTCCGAAAAGAAAATAACCAGTTGATCGTACTCCAAGAGGAATTAAATCATCTTGAACTATACTTAGATATTGAAAAAGTAAGATTCGGTCACCGACTCAATATCCACATTGATCATGATCAAGATGTTTTGTCGACCAAAATACCGGCGATGATTTTACAACCGCTAGTTGAAAACGCTATTAAACATGGCCTATACAATGTAACAGAAAATGTAACCATCAGCATTAAATGTTTCTTAGATAATAAAACATTACATGTTTCGATAGAAAATCCCTTTGAGCCAGGTGAATCCGTGCAATCTAAAGGAACAGGCTTTGGACTTACCAGTATCCAACGGCGCTTATTTCTTCTTTTTGGAAGAAATGACCTACTAACGACACAAACCGAACAAAATATATTTACAAGCAGTATCAAAATCCCGCAATATGATTAAAGTTATCCTTATAGATGATGAACCTCTAGCGCGTTCTATCTTAGTAGAGTACCTGAGCAAAGATCCGTTAGTTTCTATTGTTGCAGAATGTGGAGATGGATTTGAAGGAGTAAAAGCAATACAGCAACACCAACCAGACCTACTCTTTCTAGATGTTCAAATGCCTAAATTAACAGGCTTCGAAATGTTGGAATTAGTCGAAAACCCACCCGCAGTAATCTTTACAACAGCATTTGATGACTATGCACTCAAAGCTTTTGAAAAAAATGCGATTGACTATTTGATGAAACCAATTTCACCGAACAGATTTAAGCAAGCATTCGAGAAGTTTAAATTAAGTTTTTCAAAACCAAATGCAGAACCAGCACCTAATTATGAAGCAGTCATTCATCAAGAGGAATCAAAACTAGACCGCATCGTTGTAAAAACAGGAACACAGATTAAAATTATACCTGTTCCACAAATCAAATACCTGGAAGCCTATGATGATTATGTTAAAATCCATACTGCAGACGGCCTATATTTGAAAAATAAAACAATGGCTTTCTTTGAAAAACATCTAGATGAACAAACATTCGTTAGAATACACCGTTCTTACATCATCAAGATCGATCAGTTGGCACGCATTGAACCGTGGGAAAAAGATAGCTTCGTCGCAATTTTAATAACTGGTGAGAAGCTGAACATTAGTAAATCTGGATACGCCAGATTAAAACAAATGATTGGCATATAAATAAAGTTTATGTAAATTTGTAGCAGTATAATCATTATGAAAAATTTTATTGCTGCACTTTTACTCAGTAGCTCATTGACTGCTGTTGCTCAAAATTCTAATCAAGAACAAATTAATCACACGTTCTATAATAAAATAGAATTTTTTATCAATTCACAACAGACAGATTCCATTTATAAACTGGCGAATGAAGATTTTAAGAGAGCAGTACCTTATTCTTCTTTAAAAAACTTACTGGAAAATGAAATTTATCCGTTAGGTAGGATCAAACATGCTGAAAAAATAAACTTCAGTAATGGAGTAAGTCAGTATCGTGTAGATTTCACCGATAAATCCTTTCAGGTTCCCTTCGGTGTGGATAGCACATTGCATTACCACACTTTAGGTTTTCAACCCGTTACCAAACCTGTTGCAGAGAAACAGGCACCTGTATTAACAAATACCGTTGTCGAAAATAAAGTTGATTTTTTCATTGATTCTGCGGCCAATATTTATACCAAAAAGGGGAATACACAATCTTTAGCAATTGGTATCATAAAAAATGGACAGTTAAACACCTACTTTTACGGTGAAACTGAAAAAGGAAATAAAATCCTACCCACAAGCAGTACCCTTTATGAAATAGGTTCACTGTCCAAAATCTTCACGGCTACATTATTAGCGGATTTCGTTCAAAATGGAACTTTAAGCTTAGATCAGAAAATCATTGATTTCTTACCCGATTCATTAAAAATAAATCCAAGCTTACAAAAAATAACGTTTAAAGCCCTCGCAAATCATACTTCCGGTTTGCCTCGGTTACCAGATAATCTGGAGAAAACAAAAGGTTTTGACCCCAACAACCCATATAAAAATTATGATAGAAAATATTTATATCAATATTTGACTACTTTCAAAGCCGAAAATGAAAGCGGAGAAAAATATGAATATAGTAATCTTGGCTATGCATTATTAGGAGATATATTGACATCTCTTCATAAAAAAAGTTACAACACGGAAATTCAGGAAATAATCGCAAAACCTTTAGGCTTAACATCGACTACTGATGTTCTAAATCCTAAAACACAATATCTACCAAAAGTCTATAACATCAAGGGAGAAGAAACGAAAGCATGGGATTTTCAAATTTTTAGTGCGGCAGGAGGTCTAAAATCGACTGTTACCGATTTAATGACCTTCGCACAGAAACAGTTCAAAATGCCGGAAACGCAATTGGAAAATGCAATGGCACTGACGCGTCAATTCACTTATTTCCTTCCTCCTAGCACAGATATTGGCCTAGCTTGGCACATGGATTTATTGGATGATATTACTTACTGTTATCACACAGGTGGTACAGGTGGCAGCAGTTCATTCATAGCCATTGCACCAGATAAAAAAACAGCAGTAGTCTTACTTTCCAATGCTGCCGAATCTATCGAGACAACTGGATTATCGATTTTCCATTTTCTACTTTCTCAAAAATAAGATAAAGCAAACATTCAAATACTTAGGGGACATATTGAATAATATGTCCCCTATTTTTTTAATCGCCTCCATAAAATAATGATGAACCAATGAGATATCGATTTGTTTTACATATATAATTACATCATAAATAAAACAAATTTAGCTAAGTTTGATAATAGAAAATTGATTTTAAGCGTATGAAAGTTTTTATCTGCAGAACAATTCCTCAAAAAGCGATTGATAGTTTACAGCAAGCTGGTTTTGACATCACCTATCGCACAGAACCCGGAAATATTATTCAATCAGATTTAATTAAAGCCTGTCAACAGGTAGATTATTTATTTGCCGCCGGACATAATCTGCTAGATGAAAAATTTTTCGAAACATGTCGTCATCTTAAGGGAATAGCATTGATGAGTGCCGGATATGACAGTGTTGACCTTAAAGCCGCAACCAAATATGGTATTCCTGTAAGCAATACACCTGATGTGTTATCCAATGCAACTGCTGATATCGCTTTTCTATTAATGCTCGCAGTGTCGCGAAAAGCGTTTTTCATGAACCGAAAAATCATGAATAACGAATGGAAAGATTTTGAATTAACAGAACATCTCGGTGTGGAGCTTGATGGAAAGACTTTAGGAATTTTTGGATTAGGCCGTATTGGTTTTGAACTCGCAAGGAAAGCCAAAGCTGCTTATAATATGGATATCATTTATTACAATAGACATCCAAACAGTAATGCAAAACGACTTTTGGATGCTACTTACGTAAATTATGATGAATTATTAACCCGAAGTGATGTGCTGTCGGTTCATTCGAATCTTACAGCAGAGACGAAAGGGAAATTTAATAAAGAAGCCTTCAAAAGAATGAAAAACACAGCTATTTTCATCAATACAGCCCGTGGGGGATTACATCAAGAAGAAGATTTATACACGGCATTAACAAGCGGAGAACTGTGGGGGGCTGGTCTAGATGTCACTAACCCTGAGCCTATGGCATTTGACAATCCACTGCTTAGCTTGCCTAACGTAGCAGTATTGCCCCATATCGGATCTGCCACAACAGAAGCTAGGGATAATATGGCGTTAATGGCAGCTCATAATTTGATCGCCGCTAATAAGCACATCAAAATGCCTCAAATTTTAAATAGAGAAATTTATGAAAATAATATATAAATTGATCAATAAAATCAATAAACTGATTTTACCTCGATATGCAAAGAAAGATCCTTCAAAACTAAAAAAGTACCAACAAGCTATATTAGCTTATCGGTACTTTATTTTGGTCCGATCACTCGATTAAGATTTCATAATACGGTCCTGCCCTCCCTTTAGATCCGAAATAATACGCATCTCGGTCTGTGGATAAGGAATACTGATGTTATGTTTATCCAAAGCATTTTTAATAGCTTCTTGATTTTCATTGTTCGCTGGCCAAAAATCTTCCTTTTTTGTCCATGCACGAATGGTGAGATTAACGGAACTATCTCCCAACCCTTTCACAAAAACCTCAACTGGAGGAGTTTTCAGAATACGTGAATCATTATGAAGTACGTCCATAATAATCTCACGCGCTTCCTTAATATTGGCATCATATGAAATACCAACCGTATACTCAAAACGGCGATTGGTAATTTTGGTGAAATTTTGAATAACAGAATTTGCTAAAGGACCATTTGGACTAAATACACGAACACCATCTCCAGCAATTAACGTCGTATATAAAATATCAATCCTTTCCACAGTGCCTGATGTACCGTTACTGCTACTCACATAGTCTCCAACTTCGAAAGGTCTAAATAAAAGAATCAGTACCCCGCCGGCAAAATTACTTAAACTGCCCTGCAATGCTAGACCTGCTGCCAGACCAAACGCTGATAAAGCGGCAATAAAGGAAGTTGTTTCAATTCCCATAGTACTCGCGACTGTTAGGAATAATAGGGCGTAAAATACAACACGCAAGATACTCATCGCAAATCCCCGTATTGATAAGTCAACATTACGCTTTTCAAATCTCCTACTGATCAGGCCAAGTAAAAACTTGACAATGTAGCTTCCAACGATTAATATAATAATCCCTGTAATAATACTTGGTGTCTTTAAAAGTACAACTTCTAGTAACGTATCCAGACTGCTTTCTAATCTATTCATTTGTTATCTGTTTTTGTTTCTCATAAATATAACAATTGAGTCACGAATTGACAATAAAATTATCAATCGTTGAAAAACACCATAAAATCGATAATTAAATCAGTTGCAAATGTGATTTTTGAAGTAAATTTGTACTGTGATAAAGAAAAGTACCATACCCGTATTAGATAACTGCTCCATCAATAATGATTCGAGCAGCCTCTTATTTGTCGATCATCTTGCTGATTACATCGCGATGCATCACAATATGGTATTTCCGCATAAACACAATTTCTACCATTTTGTGCTCTTTACAAAAGGTTCCGGCAATCACCTGATCGATTTTGAAAAACATGAAATAGAAGCATATCAAATCTACTTTATGGCCCCTGGCCAAGTTCATACTTGGAATTTCAACGGTGATGAGGAAGGGTTTGTAGTAAACTTTGATCCGGAATATTTTCAATCTTTCTTATTACGAACAGATTATTTAAATCGTTTCTCATTTTTAAGTGGTCAGAATGATCAGATTGTATTTACAATTCCCGAATCGAATCGAAAAGATGCTGTAAAAATATTTGAGGCATTTTATCAGACAAGTAAAAATCCGACTGTTAGTGATTTAATCCGGGTGAGCTTACTTCAGTTATTGCTTTGGATTGAATCTTGGCATGGTACAAAAACAGAGAAAACGAGTAATCCTTATAATTATACCATATTCCACAATTACCAGCGTTTAGTGGAAAAGAATTTTAAAGAGATTAGATTACCTAAAGCATATGCGGAACAGCTATTTATTACTCCTAATCATTTAAATGCCATCTGTAAATCTTATATCGGAAGTGCAGCAGGAGAAATAATACGAGAACGCGTATTGCTTGAAGCAAAGCGATTATTGGTCAATAAAAATCTCAATATTAATGAGATCGCCATCGAGTTGAATTTTAATGACAACTCTTATTTTACTAAATTTTTTAAAAAAGCTACTGGATTAACACCCGATGAATTCAGAAAAAACAACAGTTAGATATGAAAGAGAAGGAAACTACTTACGAATTATCAGAATTTAAAGCCGCCAGCAAGGCACTATGTCCACGCTGTCGTAAAGGAAAAATATTCACAGGGAATACTTATGGCTTTAAAACACAAAAAATGAACACACATTGTGATTATTGTGGTTTACGCTACGAACGCGAACCCGGATATTTCTACGTGTCAATGTTTGTGAGTTATGCATTTACCGTTGCTGAAATGATAACAGCTTGTGTGGCAACTTATATACTAACGGGAAACGACAGTTCTTTTTGGCTTTACTCCATTGTGGCACTTGTAACCGTTTTTGTATTGAGTCCTTTCAACTACCGTTATTCCAGAGTGGTACTGATGTACTGGTTGAGTCCAGGATTGAATTACAATCCGAATATCAAACAAAAAGAAATCAACCCCACATCAAGGACTTTATAAACAAGATAATATTTACCTTTATAAAATGAAGGAGTTAATTTATCTCGACAATAATGCAACAACTAAAATCATGGATGAAGTATGGGATGCTATGGTACCCTATTTCATCCATAATTATGCAAATGCCTCCAGTGTGTATCATAGCATGGGGCGTGAAGCCAACGGAGCAATAGAAAAAGCCCGTCTACAGGTAGCCCGATCTCTTAACTGTCAACCTAAAGAGATCTTTTTCAATTCAGGCGCAACCGAATCCATTAACACAGTACTAAAAGGAATTTATAAAAATTATAAATCCAAAGGCAATCATATCATTACGGTCAAAACAGAGCACAAAGCTGTTTTAGAAACCCTGCTACAATTAGAAAAAGAGGGGGCTTTCGTTACCTACCTTGATGTTGATCACACTGGAAAAATAGATTTAAGTGTTCTAGAAGAGCATATTACGGCACAGACCATATTAGTCTGTATTATGGCCGCAAATAATGAAACCGGATATATCCACCCTATTCAGGAAATTGCGATGTTATGCAAAGATAAAGACTGTTTATATTTTTGTGATGCTACACAATACATTGGCAAAATCCCGCTTGATCTTGGGCAGATCCCTATTGACATATTGTGTTTAAGTGCTCACAAAATGCATGGCCCCAAAGGCATTGGCGCATTATTCATCCGTCGCAAGTCCAAACCCATCCAAATCAGTGCACTGATTACAGGTGGAGGACAAGAAAATGGTTTTCGGGCAGGTACATACAATGTTCCCAATATTGTTGGTCTAGGATCAGCAATAACCCACATGCAGCATCATGAAAGAGATTTTGAGCATACGATTCAATTGAGGGAATATTTAGAAAATGCATTAAGTAAAATCCCTGCAACTTATATTCATGCAAAGACAGCTTCACGTTTACCTAATACCACGTCGATCTGTTTCAAGCATTTACTTGCGAGCGAGCTCATGACCCATTGTCCACAATTAGCATTATCCTCCGGTTCTGCATGTGTTAGTGGTACCAGAGACCCGTCTCACGTACTACTTGCTATGGGGGTTTCAAAAGAAGATGCCTTAGCAACAGTACGATTCAGTATAAGCAGATTGACAACAAAAGAAGAAGTAGAAACCACCACTAGACTCATTACAGAAGCCGTGACAAAAATTAGACAAAACTCTCCTATCTGGCAACTCTTCCAAGCCGGTCTTATTACTTAATTATTACATTTAGGGTCAGATTTGTATTGGAAATAAAAAAGAAGTTAGCGTAATTTGTACTATTCAATATTAATATAATTATTCAGCGATATGGTAACCGTTACAGACAAAGCAAAATCTCGAATTGAAGAGATAATGAGTACTGAAAAATATGACAGCAGTTATTTTGTGCGTGTTGCTGTTGAAAGCGGAGGATGTTCAGGCCTAAGCTATAAACTGCATTTCGATAACGAAGAAAAAAAAGGTGATCAGTTTTGTGAAGATAAAGGTGTTAAAGTATGTTTAGATATCAAGTCATTCTTATATCTAGCTGGAACAGAGCTTGACTATTCTGATGGATTAGATGGTAAAGGATTTGAATTCCATAATCCAAATGCCACAAGAACTTGTGCTTGCGGTGAAAGTTTCTCCGTTTAAAAAAACTAACATATAAAAAATATTGGAGGTCGCCATATCAAAATGTCGACCTCCTTATTTTTTAAGATCTCATCAATTCAGGCAATTTCTTGCCATCACATCAAAAATATATCAATCTGGAAATAAATTTACCAACAATACCTTGTTATGTCTGAAATATTGCTATTTTTGAGGAAAATTGAGGGAATCAGAATTTGTTTTGAGTATTACTCTATACAGATTCTTAACAGATACAAATAAAAAATAGATAACTAAGAGGCTATTTTTTGATATATATACATTTCATGGATAAAAGAAAGTTATTAAAAACTGAAGTTGCTATTAGTTTTGTAAAGGATACTTTTGCACAACAACTTAGAAATAATTTAGGATTGATTCCTATCTCATCACCTTTGGTTGTACTTGATGGTACTGGTATAAATGATGATTTAAATGGCATCGAAAGACCAGTAGCCTTCCCTATCAAAGCGCTACAAGAACGTAAGGCTGTTGTTGTTCACTCACTAGCAAAATGGAAGCGCTTAAGATTAAAAGAGCTTGAACTTGAGGTTGGAGAGGGCATATTGACAGATATGCGCGCATTACGTCCTGATGAGGACTATACGCCGATTCACTCTATCTATGTAGATCAATGGGATTGGGAAAAAACAATCTCCGCAGAACAGCGGACATTTTCTTTTCTACAAGATACCGTTCTAAAAATATATGATGCTTTACGTTTCACTGAAAAGCAAGTAGAACGTCAATACCCAGATATTAAATCTGTTTTACCTGAAGAGATTACCTTTATTTCTTCAGAAGAATTGTTGCAAAAATATCCAACATTCACACCTAAAGAGCGTGAAAATGCCATTGCAAAAGAGCATGGCGCTGTATTTATCTATGGTATAGGTGGAATTTTATCGAATGGCGAAGCTCATGATGGACGTGCAGCAGATTACGATGACTGGAGTACTGAAAATGGAAGTGGAACAAATGGATTAAATGGGGATATCTTAGTTTGGAATCCTATTTTAAACACTGCATTTGAACTATCTTCTATGGGTGTACGTGTAGACAAAACTGCGTTAGAGCGACAGCTTAAAATTAGAAATAATGCTGAACGTGCAGCATTATCATTCCACAAAATGTTGTTAAATGATGAGTTGCCAGAAGCCATCGGTGGTGGAATCGGACAATCACGTGTATGCATGTTTATGCTAAAAAAAGCACATATTGGTGAAGTTCAGGTCAGTATATGGGATGAACAGGAAAAACAATCCCTACTGGATAAGGGAATTCTTTTATTATAATTGAATCCACATATATAAAACGGGTCTACTCTTAGTAGACCTTTTTTTATGTAATACTTTGTGTACTTTTGCAACATGCAAATAGACGCCATATTACAAAAACTCCATATCTCTTCGCTGAATGACATGCAGAATGAGGTCATGGATAAATTCAAAGAAAAAGAAAATCTCATCTTACTTTCACCAACCGGTTCAGGTAAAACATTAGCTTTTGCACTTGCTTTGATGAAAACATTAAACAAAGATGTAGCTGACGTCCAATCTTTGATCCTTGTACCCACCCGCGAATTGGCTTTGCAGATTGAATCCGTATTAAAAAGAGTCGCTACCGGTTTTAAAATCACCTGTTGCTATGGCGGTCATGATACCAAAACTGAAAGAAACAATTTAAAGAATCCTCCTGCTATCCTCATTGGTACACCAGGTCGTATTGTTTATCATCTTGAAGGGAACCACTTTGATCCGACACAAATCAAGACGCTGGTTTTGGATGAATTTGATAAATCATTGGAATTAGGTTTTCAGGATCAAATGTCTTTTATAATTGACTACTTAACTAACTTAGAGACAAGCATCTTAACATCGGCTACCGCAATGAAAGAAATACCTGATTTCACAGGCATTTCTACAGCAACAGAGGTTAATTTTCTAAGTCACATACAAAGTGCACCAGCGTTAACGATAAAAAAGATTGTCGCTCCAATCCATAAAAAATTAGAAGCGCTGTTTCAATTGCTATGCAAAATAGGTAATCAAAAAGTACTTATCTTTTGTAATCACCGCGATGCTGTTGACCACATCAGCGAATTGCTACAAAACCGTGATATCATACATGATGTATTCCACGGCGGACTGGAACAAAGTGATCGCGAGCTGGCACTCTTGAAATTTAGAAACAATAGCAATCATATCTTGATCACGACCGACCTCGCTGCCCGAGGACTTGATATCCCTGAGATCGATGCCATTATCCATTACCAGTTACCTTACCGTGAAGATGATTTCACACATAGAAATGGTAGAACAGCACGTATGCAAGCAAAAGGAAAAGTCTTTATCATCTTAAAACCTGACGAAGATTATCCCTATGTGGCGGATGATATCGCAATCGAAGAAATCGATGGTGAATATAAGCTACCTGAAAACTCTGATTTCGCTACCCTATACTTTTCAGCAGGTAAAAAAGATAAAGTCAACAAAATTGATCTCGTTGGTTTTTTACTTAACCTCGAGGGAATAGAAAAAAGTGATGTCGGTATTATTGAAGTTAAAGACAGAGAATCTTTCGTTGCTGTCAAACGCTCTTTAGTTAGCACCATACTTAAACATTCTAACCTCGGTAAAATTAAAGGCAAAAAGATTAGAATATTGAGAAGCTAGGGTATTCCTTTCCTCTCTCTAGAACAGATAACTGTTATTAAAAAAGGCCAAATTAAATCATGATATTTAATCTGGCCTTTTTTTAATCCAGTCTTTATTCATTTTTCTTATCTTGTCCTATCGTAAAATTAATCTAATACCATGAACAAAGTATTTTTAGCTTTTTCAGCGCTTGCAACAACCTTTTCATTTCAAGTAAAAGCTCAGGCAATCCTCGAAACAGACTATGTTAAAAAGAATTATGATAAAAAGGAAATTTCAGTTCCGATGCGTGATGGGGTCAAATTATTTACCACGATCTACACACCAAAAGACAAAAACCAGCAATATCCTGTTTTATTAAACCGCACCCCTTATACCGTAAGCCCTTATGGTGAAGATAAATACAAAGAGACGTTAGGGAATTTCCCGGCAATGACTTTAGAAGGTTATATCTTTGTTTACCAAGATGTACGGGGCAAATGGATGAGCGAAGGAACCTTTGAAGACATTAGACCGACAAACTTAAAAAAAGGAAAAAAAGATATTGATGAAAGTACGGATACCTATGACTTACTAGAATGGCTTAGCAAAAACCTAAAGAACTACAATGGTAAAGCAGGTATGTACGGCATTTCTTATCCAGGATTTTATTCCACAGTAAGTCTTACGAAAACACATCCATCATTAAAAGCAGTATCACCTCAAGCTCCGGTAACAAACTGGTACCTGGGCGATGACTTTCATCATAATGGCGTACTTTTCACAGGAGATGCATTTAAATTCATGTCCAGCTTCGGTATTCCTAGACCTAAACCCATTACCCCAGATCAAGCGCCTAAGACCTTTCAGTATCCTTCGAAAGATGTTTATCAGTTTTACATGAACGCAGGAACAGCCAAAGATTTGAAAGATACCTACTTTGCCGATTCCGTCAAGTTTTGGAATGATGTTTTCGCACACCCTCATTATGATCAATTCTGGAAAGATAGAGAGATATTACCGCATTTAACCGATGTTAAACCAGCCGTTATGGTAGTTGGAGGCTTTTTTGATGCCGAAGATGCCTACGGAACATTTGAAACTTACAAAGCGATCGAAAAACAAAACCCAAAGAATAATTCGATCCTCGTGGCTGGCCCCTGGTTTCACGGAGGCTGGGTGCGTGGTGACGGTAGCTCTTTTGGTGATATTCAATTTGACCAGAAAACAAGTGTGACGTATCAGGAAAAATTTGAACTACCCTTTTTCAATTATTATCTGAAAGGGAAAGGTGATTTTAAAGGTGCAGAAGCGAATATCTTTGTAACAGGAAGCAACCAATGGAAATCATTTGATAAATGGCCTCCAAAAGATGTAGAGGACAAAAAACTCTACCTACAACCTCAAGGCAAACTTGGGTTTGAAAAAGTAGGACGTACAGATTCTTGGGATGAATATGTTAGTGATCCTAACAAACCTGTGCCTTATCAAGGTGGTGTTATGGAGAGCAGGACACGTGAGTACATGATCGACGACCAGCGTTTCGCCTCATCTAGACCCGATGTTATGGTTTATCAAACAGAACCTTTAAACGAAGATATCACAATAGTTGGCCCCGTTAAAAACTTCCTAAAAGTATCAACCTCTGGAACAGACGCAGATTATGTCGTAAAACTAATTGATGTCTACCCTGCAAACAGCCCATCTTCCAACAATAAAGTAATGGATGGCTACCAAATGCTGGTCCGCGGTGAAATTATGGCAGGAAAATATCGGAATGGATTTGAGAAGGCAGAACCTATGCAACCCGGCTTTGTTACGGCGGTTAACTATAGCATGCCAGATGTAGCGCATACGTTCAAAAAAGGACACCGCATCATGATTCAGGTACAAAATACGTGGTTTCCAATTGCAGAACGTAATCCACAGCAGTTTTTTGAAGATTATGAAGCCAAAGCAAGCGACTACAGGAAAGCAACGCATCGTATTTTTCATGATCACAACAATTCGTCATTTATTGAATTTTCGATCTTAAAATAGAAAAAGCATGCTTTACAATTTTTTTCTTGCCCTACATTCGGCTAGCAGATGGATGATCGTCGTTTGTCTCACCGCATTATTAGTGCGTGCCTATATGGGCTGGAAAAAAAAGTATCACATGAAACCGTATGATTATATGCTTCGGATAGTAACGTTAATCTTACTTTACATACAGTTTATAGTAGGATTAACACTCTATTTTGAAAGTCCGATCGTACAGTATTTTATCGAAAATTTTAATGAATCCATCAAACTGCGTCAGGTACGTTTTTTTGGAATGGAACACATCACCATGATGACTATTGGCATTTTAGTGTTTACCATTGGATATATAAAGGCTCGTAAACAACAAAGCAGTGTAGCTAAATTCAAAACGATATTTATCTACACTGCTTGGGCTATATGCATTATCTTTACTTCTATCCCGTGGGAATTTTCACCTTTAACGAGTAGACCTAGCTTCAGAATGTTTTAAAAACAACTATTCGCCTTTCCAATTTGGAGGTCTTTTTTCTATACGTGCGGCCATTCCTTCTTTAAAATCATGGCTTGTCCTCAGCTTTTGCAACTGCTCAAGAAGAAAAGCATACTGATCAGCCTTTCTAAGCCCTTCTAATTGCCTCGCCGACTCAAAGCCCATCTTAACTGCTAATGGCGCAACAGAAGTCAGCTTATTGATCAAATCGGACAACATATCGGGCTTCTGATCCATCAGTTCAAAAACTAAACCCATATTTTTCATTTCTTGAGCCGAAATCAGCTCTGGACGAATGCATAGATCCATTGCTTTGTTATGGGGCAAATGCTTAAGCAGACCCGCCAAAACCTGAAAAGGAAACAATCCTAACTGCACTTCTGGTAAAGAGAACTGAACGGTCGACTTCGCAATAACATAGGTGCATTCCAGAATCATTAAAAAACCTCCCGCAACCACATTTCCTTCGAGCACTGCGATCGAAGGTTTATTCAATTGTGACATGACTTCTCCCAAAGACAAATCAACATGTGGAACCGTCTTTGCCAGCTCCGAAACATCTGGATTTTCAAAAGCTTTCAAATCCATGCCCGCACAAAATACAGGACCTTCCGCGTCGAGAATAAGCACCCTAACATCCGGATCTGAATCTGCCATTTGTATGGCATGATAGATCTCATCGATCATCAACGGTGTAAAAGCATTTCGTTTTTCAGGACGGGCCAAGGTCAAATGAAAAACATGATCGGCCTGTTTCACTTTAATAAACTTATAATTCAAATGACCACTCATAAACTTCTGACTTTATGCTATTAAATTAATAAATTCACCACCAAAGGTCAATATTTTATCCTGCCCATTTCGCTCAAAATAATATATCAAATCTTCCGTCGGAATATTCCCTACCAACTCATCTTCGGCAAACGGACAGCCTCCGTATCCTAAAATAGCACCATCAAATTTTCGACATCCAGCAAGGTAAGCGGCATTGATTTTATCTAGACTACTTGCCTTAGGAGAATGAAAATGTGCACCAATATTTAAGGTTGCAAACCGTTGTAATGCCTGTTCAAAAAGTTGTGTTATCTGTGGCAATGTTGCTTCAGAAGTTGTGTCGGCCAAAGAGAATTCCACCACCCCTAGGGCAGCAATCTTGTCCATCCAATCAAGCACGAGCTCATTACTCCAAAAATCACCAAATGGATTTCCAAAAGCCATGGATATATACACCACCATTTCTTTTTTGTGTTGATGTGCAATTTCCACAATACCTTTCAGACGTTCAAATGAATCAACGATAGAAGCATTTGTATTTCGTTGCTGAAAAACCTCAGAGATGGAAAAAGGATATCCCAAATAAGTGAGATTATCCGATTTCACAGCTCGTAGAGCACCTTGTTCATTAGCAATGATCCCAAGCAGCTTCGTTTTACCGGACGTATTCAGCTGACGAAGCACTTCTTCAGTATCCGCCAATTGCGGAACAGCTTTTGGAGAAACAAACGATCCACAGTCAAGCCAGTCAAACAGTTCGCTTTCAAGCAACATGTTCAAATACTTAACTTTTTTTTCCGTTGGAATCACATGTGATATCCCTTGAATGGCATCCCTGGGACATTCTACCAAAATTATATCTTCTTTTTTAGGCATCTTTTTGAATTTCCCGAGAAATAACCATCTTCTGTATACTCGACGTACCTTCCCCGATTGTACATAATTTTGCGTCTCTAAAGAACTTTTCAGCAGGATAATCTTTTGTAAAGCCATATCCTCCAAAAATCTGAACAGATTCATTAGAAACCGAAACTGCCGTTTCTGAAGCGTATAGCTTTGCCATTGCTCCTATTTTAGAAATGCGTTCACCACGATCTTTCATAAATCCCGCTTGACGGGTCAGCAGCTCTGCTGCCTGAATTTCTGTAGCCATCTCTGCAAGCTTAAATCCAACCGCCTGAAATTCAAAGATCTTCTGATTGAACTGTTCTCTTTCGTTTGCATACTTTAACGCACATTCATAAGCACCACGAGCAATACCCAATGATAAAGCAGCGATAGAAATACGGCCACCATCCAATAGTTTCAATGCCTGAACAAAACCCTGCCCCTCTTCACCGACCATCTGATCCTGATGAATACGACAATTATCGAAAAACAAACATGCGGTCTCTGAAGCACGCATCCCTAATTTATTTTCCTTTTTACCTGCAGAAAAACCTTCCGTCCCCTTCTCGACAATAAAAGCAGTAACACCCTTTTTGTCACCTTTCTCACCGGTACGGGCAAGTACAACAGCTACGTCCGAGCTAATGGCATGTGTGATGAAGTTTTTAGAACCATTCAGCACAAAATAATCACCGTCGCGAACCGCAACAGTCGCTAATCCTCCAGCATCAGACCCCGAACCCGTTTCTGTTAAACCCCAAGCTCCCAGCCATTCTCCTGTTGCCAATTTTGGTAGATATTTTTGCTTCTGACTTTCATTTGCGAAACTCAATATATGATTTGTACACAATGAATTATGTGCCGCTACCGAAAGTCCTATGGAACCACAAACTTTGGAAATCTCGTCCAAAACGGTTATATATTCCTGGTATCCAAAGCCAGATCCACCATAAGCTTCCGGTACAATAATGCCCATAAAGCCATGCTCGCCGAGCTTCTTAAATAAAGGTGCAGGAAATGTTTGTGCTTCATCCCACTCCATGATGTAGGGACGAATATGAGTTTCAGCAAAGTCTCTAGCACTTTGGCGAATCATCATCATTTGTTGTTCATTTTCAATAAACATAAATGTAATCTTTAATTTATAATTGGAATTCTGTTATTTACAATAATAACAAAATTATAACATCTTTTTTTAGAGAAACTCAAAATATAATGTTAAATTTATCTCATATTATCAAATTCTGAATTTGACATGCTTAAAATCCAATTATAACATGAATGAACTAATTGTAGAGTTAGAACTAAAAAGAGCAGCACTTCGCTTGGGAGGTGGCGAAGATAAAATCAAAAAATTAAAAGCCAAAGGAAAGCTCACCGCATGGGAGCGTGTCGAATACCTCCTAGATGATCACAAAGCTTATGTTGAAATTGCCCAGTTTGCGGGAGACAATATGTACCCCGAAGAAGGCGGTTGTCCAAATGCAGGTGTTGTCTGTGTTCTAGGGTATGTTAAAGACGAATTATGCGTCATTGTCTCTAATGATGCAACTGTAAAGGCTGGTGCATGGTTCCCCATTAGCTGCAAGAAAAATCTACGTGCGCAAGAAATTGCTATGGAGAACAAAATTCCCATCATATACCTGGTCGATTCTGCAGGTGTCTTTTTACCGATGCAGGATCAAATATTCCCTGATAAAGAGCATTTTGGACGCATTTTTAGAAATAATGCTAAAATGTCCTCTATGGGCATACCTCAAATAGCCGCTATAATGGGTAGTTGTGTTGCGGGAGGTGCCTATCTACCGATCATGTCCGACTATGCATTTATCGTCGAAGGAACTGGCTCTGTATTTTTAGCTGGCCCCTATCTGGTCAAATCTGCTATCGGTGAGACTGTTGATGCCGAAACATTAGGAGGCGCAAGCACACATTCTGTTATTTCTGGCGTTACAGACAATAAATTTCCAGATGAAGCTAGCTGTCTTGATGCTATAAAAGGTGTTATGGATAAACTTGGTGCGCATCCAAAAGCAGGATTTAATCGTAAAGAAGCCAAGGCGCCTTTACGTCAGAGCTCCGAAATTGCAGAAATATTGCCTTTAGATCGCACAAAACCGTATTCCATGCACAAGCTTTTAGAAGCTTTAGTTGACGAAGGTACTTTTGAAGAATATAAACAGGATTATGGCAAAACGATTGTCTGTGGTCTTGCCCGTATTGACGGATGGGCAGTAGGAATCGTTGCAAACCAACGTGAAATTGTTAAAGCAAAGAAACCAGCTGGTGCTGTTGAAATGCAGATGGGTGGCGTAATATACAGTGATTCTGCAGATAAGGCTGCACGCTTTATCATGAACTGTAATCAACAATTAATTCCACTGGTATTTCTTCAAGATGTAACAGGTTTCATGGTCGGTAGTCGCTCCGAACAGGGCGGAATCATCAAAGATGGAGCTAAGATGGTCAATGCGATGGCAAATTCCGTTGTGCCCAAGTTTACCTTTATCATCGGTAACAGTTACGGAGCTGGAAATTATGCGATGTGCGGTAAGGCATACGATCCTAGACTCATATATGCTTGGCCTACGGCGCAGATGGCTGTTATGAGCGGCGCTGCTGCTGGTAATACCCTCTTACAGATTCAAGAATCTGCCTTAAAATCAAAAGGCATAGAAATATCTGAAGAAGAGAAGAACACACTGCTAGATGATATTAAGAAGCGTTATTTGGAACAGCTCAGCCCCTATTACGCGGCTGCCCGTATTTGGGTCGATGGAGTAATCAGACCTGATGAAACGAGAAGTGTTATTAGTCTCGGTATAGAAGCTGCAAATCATAATCCAATTACTGAACGCTACAATGTTGGTGTCATCCAAACCTGATTTCCTAGCATACCACTTATAAAAGTAATATGTGATAATAATGCCCCGTTTTTTAATTCGGGGCATTATTTATTATATACAGTAACTATTTAAATAAAGAACATTACTCACTATCCAATAATGATTTGACCCAAAAATCAAGAGACTTCGGATCTCTTAATACAGCGACGCTCACCGCTTTCTCCAGCGGAGTTCCCATCATTATTTTTTTTACAGGAATCTCCAATTTCTTACCACTAAGGGTGTAAGGTATCGTTGGTACCGCAATGATATCATCAGGCACATGACGCGGACTATAGCTCTTTCTTAACTTTAATTTGATGGCAGTTTTCAGATCATCAGTTAAAGAGATCCCATGTTTCATTTGCACATACAGTGGCATGGTAGACGTTCCGTCTTCCTGATCTAGACAAATTATTAAACTATCCTCAACCTCAGAAAAGCTGTTCAATATATTATAGATTTCAGCAGTCCCAATTCGTACGCCACCTCGATTCAAAGTAGCATCAGAACGGCCATAAACAATAACACCCTGATGTTCCGTAAATTTGATCCAGTCGCCATGACACCACACTCCTGGGTATTTTTCAAAATAGCTCTCCTGATACTTTTCATTATCAAGATCATTCCAAAAATATATGGGCATTGATGGCATAGGGAGCGTTATAACCAGTTCACCTACTTCATTTTTCACTGATTCTCCATTTTCATTATAGGCTTCAATCTTTGACCCTAAGGTTAAACACTGTATTTCACCGGCATAGACAGGTAATAAAGGATTTCCAGATAAAAATGCACTACAGACATCTGTACCGCCACTCAGTGAAACAATCTGCGCTTGGGGAAATTGCTTTTGTAACCAGGAAAAGGTCTGCGGAGGCAATGGAGAGCCTGTTGAACCAATCGTTTTGGGTTGAAAACGAGGTTGCGTCAATTCAATATGCTGATTGGCGATATAATAGGCGGCGCCAGCCCCCACATGGTCAATCTCCTGCTGTCCAATAAAATTCCAAAAAGATAACTTTTCAGGATAGACCAATGAACCCTCATAAATACAAAGCGTAGCCCCCAGTAATAAGGAAGAAAGCGCATAGTTCCACATCATCCAACCGGTAGTTGCATACCAGATAAATCGCTCCCCTTCTTGCACATTTTGATGTAAAGCCAATGCTTTAAAATGCTCCAATAAAATACCACCACAGCTGTGCGTAATTGCCTTAGGCTTACCTGTCGTACCAGAAGAGTATAAAATCCAAATTGGATGGTCAAAAGGTACAGCTGTAAAACGCAAAGGCACTCCTGTCTCTTGTGATAGCACATCCTTCCAGACCTGCTCATCCACAAAAACGACATCGTGCACCAGACTTTCTAGATTTGAAGATAGATCAATCATCGAAGCTTTAAGATCAAATAATTTGCCGTTATAGCTGTATGCAGCATCTGCGAACAAAAGCTTTGGTGTCACCTGAGAAAATCGTTCCAATATACTTGAAGATCCAAAATCTGGAGAACAACATGACCAGATAGCGCCAATACTGTTTGCGGCTAAAAAAAGAGCGATAGAAGCCGGACTGTTTCTCAACACACCCACAACACGATCCCCTTGCTCTATACCCTGCCCTATCAAGAACCGTTGCAATGAACTAACCATTCCTTCCAGTTCGTCCCAAGAAATGCTCTGAAGGGGCTTATTCTCCTCCTGGAACAAAAGAGCTGGCCGTTCTGCAGTAGATTTTCGGAAAATATGTTCCGCATAATTTAAAGTGGCACCTTCAAACCATTTAGAACCAATAAATCCTTGTGAAGAAGCTTGAAAAATTTCTTGGTGAGGAGTATGAAAAATTACGTCAAAAAACGCGGCGATATCTTCCCAGAATTCCTCCAGATTTGAAACTGACCAGTCCCAAAGTATAGGATAAGAATCCATCTTAAATTGTCGTTTCTGTTCTACAAATTGCTTAAACTGGTATAAAGAAGATTCCTGTTGATAAGCAACAGAAGGCTTCCAAAGTAAATTACTCATTATTCTGATTCATTTGGTTTGAATCAAATCTAACGAAAATTATGTAAAATAAATCAGCTCAAGAAATTGATTTGTAAACAATAGATGTATAGGTATAATCAGGTATTAAATCTAATAAAAATGCTAATCAGGGTTGTAGCCATTACGAGAAACATCAATAAATCTAAAAGATTCAAACATAGACATCAGCTTTTATACTCCGTTAAATTCGTGAAGAGAACTCCTTGAAAGTCCGTACAAGTCCGTGAAAGTCCGTGAAAGTCCATACTCTACTCGACAACGGCTCTGCATTGATAGGTATTTACTAGGATACACCTCCGCCTTTCATTCGACTCCTGTTCGACTGTACTTCGACTCCTTTTCGATAAGAAGACAAACAAATGCAAAATAACCATCGAACGAATCCCGAACCAGCTCCCTAGCATCCCCGAACCAACACGAATCAATATCCGAACCATTATCAACGGAGCTCAAAAGAAAATGGCCTAAGCGTATTTAATTTTAACATGAACCACTAAATAACGGCTAATGATTGTACTAAAACACATCGATAATCGTATCTGGTTCAATTGGATGCCCCGTACAAAGTAAAATACGGCCATTTTCAACTTCACGATCTGTCAGTACCTCATTATACGACATACGCACTTTTCCTTGGGAGCAATTTGATATACATGTACTGCACATACCCGACTTGCAGGAATATGGAAGCTTAATCTTGTTTTCCAAACCCACATCTAGAATAGATTTATTATAAGGAATATCTAAATGATAGCTTTGGCCTTGAAAGTTTAATTTGATGGAGTAAGTCGTCTTATCCACCTCTTTTTCTGTTTCATCATCATCGTCTTCTTCATTTTCAGGAAGCAAAAAGGTCTCCCGTTTGATTTGAGATTCATCAAACCCCATCCCCAACAAAGTGAAACGACACAAGTCCATATAGATCACTGGACCACAGGTGTAAAACAGAACATCCTGATGTGGAGCTGGCAAATGATTTTTCAAAATTGAAAGGATATAATCTCTATTCAATCGTGCTGTCATCAGATTTTTACTATTTGAATAAATCCAAATGATCTGAAGACGATCCGGATATTTTTTTGCCCATTCCTGTAGTTCTTCTTTAAAAGGAGTTACCTCTGGAGAGCTATTGCTATAAGCCAGCACTATCTTTGATTTACTTTCCCGAACCAACGCAGACTTCAAGATGGAGAATAAAGGAGTAATACCAATACCTGCAGCGAATAAAAATACGGTACGTTCGCTATCTTCAATAGGTTCATAAATAAACAGACCTTGTGGATCTAATGCATCCACAATATCTCCCTCCTGAATTTTATGGTGTAAAAAACGGGAAATCTCACCATTCTCAACCCGCTTAACCGTAATACTTAAGGGTTCATCGACATCTGGTGAACTACTAAAAGAATACGATCTCCTCAGCTCCCGATTAGCAAATTCAAAAGATAAAGTCAAAAATTGACCAGCTTTATAAGTTGGAAACTCCCCTGATACTGGTTCGAAATTAATGGTTACATTGTGATTTTCACGCGGAATGATGTTCGTAATTCTGAGCTTGTGCATAACCAAAGATAGTATTCACATCGAGTTTTATCAAATCATTAATTGCGATAGGCTATAGATAGCTGTAATAAACAATTCTTCAAAAAAGTTGAACATTATGCTTCCCAATTATCAAGCATATCATCTACAGCACCCCTTCCTTGATAAAAAGCTTCTTCAAAAATAGAAACTCCACTTAAATCAGAATGAGCAAAGAAAATCTTGTTAGCAATTGGTAGAGTCAGCTGTTTTCTATATTCAGAAGACAAATAACCCGGAATTGGGGAAACCATGCCATGGCCATGCCTAAAAATCTCTATCGAAATGATTTCATCTTCAATACCAAAATGCGCTATTGAAAGATCCTTAATAATAAACTCCTTCCATTGCTCATCAGTTTGATTATACAGTTTACGCCTTTGTTCATTTAAATCCGTACCATCCAAACTATGATAATAAGAAATCACAAATGGACTTGTGAATTGGCCTAAACTCTGGTGCTGTGCATATACATACCCTAAGCCCTTTGCTCCAAAAATAATGTTTTCCCAGGCAAGATTGGCGCCATCAGCAAAAGGAAATTTATGCAACACCACTGTTGCAACAATCCAGGGAGCATACTGTAGCAGTTGAAAATTTTTGCCTCTTTGCGGCAATAGGTACTTGTTGACATATTGTGGACAGCAATTAATCACTTTTTCAGCTATTATTTTTTTTGACACCTTTCTCTGCGCATCGAACAGCAACACTTCAACATTACTTTCATTTACCGTTATTTTGTAAACCATATGTTGTTTCAGAATTTGATTTTCGAAGCTTTCAGCCAATAACTTGGCTAATCGACCATTTCCTTCTTGCCACGTAAGTACAGCATCTTCATATTTTTTAAAATCGTGCTTTCGAGCGGCAAAATAGTGAATCACCGCAAATGCAGCGGTATATTTTATTCCAGTACCATAGTCATCCCTACAGCAATAATTAAGATATTCATGAAGATAGCTCGAAGTATAACCTTCTTTTCGTAACCACTCTTCCATGGTTATTTGATCAAGGCCTAAATCAAATTTTTCAGGTGAAGAATAGCACATTGGAATATTAAAAATATAATGGCCATTTTGATCTTTCAAGGCTTGAAACTCTTCCATCTTATGCAGAAACCTTGTAAGCTCTTGTTGATCAGCATCACTACTTCCATATTGCGGTACAATACCTTCCTGCCAATAATTTTTGATAAATAAACGTTCCTGTGGAGCAAAGGACAGTTGCTCTTCGTCAAAAATTGGATTGTCATTCTCATCTCGGCCAATTATAACTCCTACATCAAATAAAAAATCAATCAACTCAACATTAGAAGCATTTGGAAGTGGTAAATAATGAGCTCCAAGCGGATATTTAGAATACTTATTTTCTCCACTCTTTGCATTCCCTCCCGTCTCAGCCTCTAATTCTACAAGAAGAAAATCTTTCCCACCACGCTTATTTAATGTATATCCGGCTGTAAGCCCTGCAATCCCACCTCCTATTATCAAAACTGGAATCTCCATTGTCTCACTAATATTTGGAAAATCCGGAAACCGTAGTTTGTGGCCTAAAATATGGTTTGTTCCCGTTAATTTTAGAAATATGGTATTCATTCTCCTTTTACAAGAAGATAAAAAATAACTTCCTAAAGTCAATAAAATACTATTTTTAACAAATGATCGCCTGGATTCTTTATATTTTACTCCACTCCTCATCAAAATACCGTACTAAAATCTGATTATCTAAACGATTTATTTCCACATCTACAGCTTTCATATCACTTGGAAAATCGGTCATCTTCTGAAGATTATAATCATAATACTTCAAATTTGGAACACGCTGGTTTACGCGATTAAAATTGACTCTCATATCGGGTGAGAAGAGGTTAAATCCCCATTCGCCAAAAGAAGGAACATAAGTATGATAGGCCAAATTATTCGGAAAAACAGATGCGATAGTCTCATAAATGCACCAATAAGATTTTGGTGCAAAATATGGAGATGTTGTTTGAACAGCAACAATACACTGAGGCTCCATTAGTGGATATAGGCTTTTGTAAAAATTGTTTGTATAGAGTTTTCCCAAACTATAATTAGATGGATCAGGAAAATCGATAATCATCACATCAAATTTATCTTTTGCTTCTTTCACCCAAAGAAACGCATCCCTATTTATAACCTCAACATGAGAATTGTTCAATGCATTAGCATTATGCTTTCTCAACAGTTCATTTGTCTGGAACAATTTTGTCATTCCCTCATCCAGATCAACAAGCACTACTTTTTCTACAGAAGAATATTTTAAAATTTCTCTTACTGCAAGCCCGTCACCCCCTCCTAAAACAAGTACTTTCTTTGGACTTTTAGCAATAGACATCGCTGGGTGGACCAACGTTTCATGATATCGATATTCGTCCTTTGTATTGAATTGTAGATTATTATTTAAGAACAGCTGATATTCTCCTTTTGCCTCAGTCAGTACAATACGTTGATATGGTGTAGAGTGTTTATAAATAACATTGGTACTGTATAGCTGATTCTCGGAATATTTTAACAGTTCATTTGAGTAAAAAAACAAACTAATCAAAATAATAAAGCATACAAGTGACTTTATTTTAAGAATAATTGGATTTTTAAGTTGTTTACTCAGATAAAAAGAGAGAAATATGCCAACAGTAACATTGATAATTCCAAAAAATAATGATGTCCCCATTACCCCAAGTTTCGGAATGAGTAATATTGGAAATAATACAGAGGCAATAAGAGCACCGATATAATCAAAAGTGAAGACATTAGAAACCAAGTCTCTAAAGTTGACACGATCTTTTAAAATATTCATTAACAGCGGTATTTCCATTCCGCTAAGACATCCTGTTAAAAAAACAAAAAGATATAAGATCAACTGGAAGTGTTCAACTTGTTGAAATAACAGAAATAAAATAACAGAACTAGTTCCACCAATTATTCCAATCAACAACTCGATATCTATAAATCGGTCTAAAAGATTTTTAACAATATACTTAGCAAAAAACGAACCCACGCCCATCGCAAAAAGATAGGTCCCAATAATAAATGAAAATTGTTTTACAGAATCTCCTAACAAATAACTAGCTAATGCACCTGCAACCAGCTCATAAATAAGACCACATGTAGCAATTATGAAAACAGATATCAGCAGAAATATGGGCAGATTCTTTTTTTTATCCATGAATAGCTGCCGCAATAATAATCGATATACCTAGAATGAATGCAGCAAAAACAATCGCTAATGCAATATTTTTGTTTTTAACGATTTCTTGCCATGATTTTTCAGGTGTTAACCTCTCTATAACCCAATAAGCAAATATAAAAACGACAATTCCGATTATAGAATAGACAATGGATGCCGCTATTCCTTTGTAAAAGATTTCATAATTCATATGACTATATATTTTTATTTGTGACTAGAACCATAATCCGAATATGTTGGTCGATAATAATGATACCGAGATCCGGTATATGTATTATCTTCCACTGTATTTACTTGATAAGATGTTGTACAAGTTTTGATATATTTATTATAGTACTGTAAGCCTAAAGATAATCCAAACAAGATCACGAACCAGGATCCAAAGCCTTTATAATTCAATACCGTTAAATAATTAATTTCTTTATTGACAAACATAAGGCTATCTTTTCCAAGTCCTAACAATGAATTTCTTATCCACAAGACCAACAATACGAGCAAAACATAAGTAATAATTAAGCCCCAGTAATCTACACCACCAAAAGTAATCTTGTAGTCTTCATTTAGATATACTGAAGCAGCATTCTTATTAGTTGAGTAGGTTTCAAATACCATGTGATATGTGCCGGGCTCTACTTTGCAAAAACTCACCGAAATACCGCAAGCATGATTAACTTCATTATAATGATGTTGCAAAAGTGCTGTTTCCTGTATTTGGTTGGTAAGTTCATTAACCAACTTGATCCGAAGATGCACATTTGGAACATTAACATCTGAAATTCCTTGAAAAGTTAATTTTTGTGGTTCACTGCCATTTACACTAAAAGACTCCCCAATGTACTCATTATTCAATTTTGAGGAAGTAAATTTTTGATCAAATTGATAGTAATACTCCTGAATATTAGACCTGTTAATTAAAAAGAATCCTAATCCGATTAAGATAACAAAACCAATGGTCAATATATTGAGGATCGTACTCGTTTTTTTCTTCCGGCTTAGGTATTCATTATAATATTCAAAGGTTTGAAAATAATCTTCTTGATTTTGATATGTTCCACTATAGTACTCGTTCACGTTATCAATTATTTCATGCGATACGAAACGATCTTCATTGATACTATTGATATAAGTATTAGCTTGAGATCTTGCATCAAGATCTTCAAAGACAAACCCTTCCGCGTACACTACCTTTAAAGTATCCTGATATTTTAAAATATAGGTCCTTGTCTGTAATTTAAGCCGATCTTCCTTTACTGATTTTATTTCTGGCAGTCCAACTGAATGTAGAATAGCTGCATAATCAGGTCCATCACTCCAATAAATTTCGTTGTTTTTGGAATTGAGACCTACATATTCATTACTATACTCGCCATCTAGATTAACCCGTTGTATTTTGGTAATAACCACATAATCGTTTTTCTTTTCTCCAATCCGTTCCCCTAAGCTAGTCCATAAAATATATTCAGGCTTCGGAAAGACTTTGACAAAAGTCCAATTTGTATGATCTTCACCTTTATAATAACTTCCGCAATTAGAACATACGAAACCCTTATAATCAACCACTTCAACATCAAAACCATGTTTAAAATTACATTTCGAGCAAATGATAAGCATAAACTATCGATTAACAATGGTTTCATTCAATACTGACGCATCAAAATAATGCTTAAAAACCTCCCCTAGCTCAAGTACTTTCTTCGTATTATCCTTGAGATAATTACATAGATAAATATCTAGTGTAAGCTGTGAAAACTCAGGCCATGTATGGATACAGATATGTGATTCCATCAAACATATAGCTACTGTGAAACCTTTACTGTCAAATTCATGAGATGAGATTCCGACAATTTTCAGACCATGATCATTTATTTGATGTATTGTAAAATCTAAAAAATTCGACATATCGGTTAATAGATTAATATCATTCACCTGAAGTGTTAACAATTGATGGGTTCCTGGCTTATACTGTTCGTTCATTTCTAAAAATGGTTCTCGGCTATGGCCGCAAATATATACATTTTTTTAATTTAAAAGATATTAAAATAGAGTAGATTAACCAACTTATTGCCCGATATGACACTTAGATTCATTGGCTATACGCTAATTATCTTATTCATAAACATCTGTTTGCATTTCAATCAACCTGTTTTTTTAAATAGAATAATTGCTCGTCATTTAAAGGTCTCATTTCAATAAATTAATTTAGATCTATTACAAATAATGTATATTTGTAATAAGGTATGATTATAAAGGCAAAGATAAAACAACATAATGAATGGCTATTTTGGGAAGAACTTCCTGAGATCAGCTCCATCAATACCATTTTATCCGAAAAGCATATTGCAATCAATAAAAGCCCGATAAACATCAGCACCTATCAGATCTTAAGTAGAGGTTTATTTGTGCTCTGTGCAGATATGCGTGTTTCAGCTCCCGTAGATATTATCTCGGAGATAGAAGGCGAAGCTGTCGTGAGCCAATTTATCCTCAGTAAATCAGAATCTGCGCATGGATTTACTTTCAGTAAACATAACATACGTTACATTCCTTCTCTTTACGAAGAGCATCCGATTCAGAGCAATCAGGACTTTCTGTATTTTATGGTCATCATGACACCTGAACTCTATCAGAATATGATCAGCATACATACGCCACTTCATTTGGAATTCAAAGAGAAGATGAAGGAAAAGAAAGTGATTTCCATTGTCGAAGAAGATCTTTTTGTTACCACAGAAATGAAGGGGATCATTGATAGTATTCGTACCACGACAAATAAAAATGAATTGAAGCAGATATTTGTCAATGCGCGCATTCTCGAACTCATCATGCTTCAGTTTGAACAGTTCAGTTTCATAAGTGATAAACTTACGGATCTTTTAAAGATCGAAGATGTTCAAAAACTGGAAGAGGCACAGCGGATACTTCGCAATAATTTTGTCAATCCGCCAACACACAAGCAATTATCAAAATTAGTACTATTGAATGAGTTTAAACTTCGCAATGGCTTTAAACAACATTTTGGCACTACCATTTACAACTACATCACACGTATCCGAATGGAGGAGGCAAAACGTCTGATTTTAAATGAAAACAAAAACATGTATGAGGTGAGTACGATCGTGGGTTTTAAACATCAGGCTAGCTTTACACATGCATTTAAAAAATATTACGGCTTACTCCCTTCAGAAATAAGCCGTTAATTTACTTTTATACCTTTTGGCCTTGCAATAGCGAACGCCATAATTCTAATTCAGGAATACCCGGTTTTCGTTTCCCAAAAAGTTGAACAATTAGATTTCCCTGCTTGTCGTAAACTTCCAATGCGTTTACATCACCATCAGTAGAAGGTTTTCTAACCTGCCATATTTGGTCAATCGCATCCATATTAAGATGTAGATTAAACTGTGGATCTAGTACATTAAACCAATTCTCCATCGTTACAAGCTTCGTGATCAATCCCGAATGTATCTGAATACAACCTTTATTGCTAACAAAAACCATGACAGGAACGTCCTGTTCTGAAGCCTGGTTTAAGATTTCTGTAAATCGCTCTAATGGCAATTGCTCTGCGAAACCAGAAGGTGCTAAACGTAATGCCTGTGTCCGCTGTAAGCTATATTTACGTAAAATACCAAAGAATTCGTGGCTATCATTCATATTCAGCCAATCTGACTGAAAACTATCGACATCAATCTCCGTATCTGGAATGGAGATATCGCTTAAAACTGCGGGAATATTGATTGTAAAATACGTCTGGTCTGCAGCACGATAAGAATTTACAAGTTCTTCATAAACAGCAATCGGATTAGAGTCTTTGGTCAAATAAACTTTATGAACAGCTAATCCCGCTGCATCAAAGAACTGGATACTCAAAAGATCTTTAACTTTTACAGCAAATGCATAGGCCCAATTCTGAATAAAAACGCGTAAGTCTATGTCATCATTATGAAATAGTGCCACATGCCCCTCATTGGAAGGTGTGGGATATGTTCCTTTTCTTTCATGAACACATGCATCATTGCGTGTCAAAGCCATAACATGCCCTAAGCGCGGTAATTCCTGCAGAATAGCCCACATATCATCCTTAAGTAAGACAACATCATCTGATAATTGTGTCAATAGAAGCTGTACTTCACTTACCTGTAGTGCTTTTGCACAGTCGTAAATCCTTGCCTTAGGATTATCTTTTTTATAATTTTCGTACTTTTCTTTTAATTCCATCGCCAGTTCATGTTTATAATTTGAATTAAATTTTGCTGCCGAATAATGTACTGTACAGGTTTGTACAGACGGTGTCAGCGTAGCCATATCAGTACTCACTTTTGTTTGTACACCAAATATAGCATATATATTTTCAGGCTTGAGCACTTCAATAGGAGCTCCCTCCCACCATTTCCTGCCCGATTTGAGCATCAGTACACGATCCGCATACTGTGCGACAAGATTCAGTTCATGTAATATGGCAACAACACTAAATCCAACAGCAGTCAAAGCTTTCGCAATGGCTAGTGTTTGATGTTGAAATTGGATATCCATACTCGCAACAGGCTCATCTAATAATAACAAAACGTCTTTCTGATCCCACACCTGTGCCAATACCCTCGCAAAATGAACACGTTGCTGCTCTCCACCGGACAATTGCTGTATTTTTCTATCTCCCAGATGTTCGACTTCACAGATGCGCATACACTCTGCTATAGCCACGTTATGTTGCTCCTGAGATGCTTTCAAATGATAGCGTCCCATACGAACGACCTCCTCGACTGTAAACGCCATAGCCATACCATTGGACTGATGTAGGAAAGCTCTCGCATAAGCAAGTTCTTTCAATGAGTAAGAACGAAGTGGTTTGCCCTTAAACAATATTTCTCCCTTTGCAGGTTTCAGATCGGAAGCCAGCATACGTAACAAAGATGTTTTTCCGGCTCCATTTGCCCCTACAATTGCGTAAAATTCGCCTTTTTGAATAGAGATATCAATATCCCTTAAAATGGGACGCCCTTTGATTTCGTATGATAGTGATTGTACTTGTAGCATAAACTAGATTTTATTCTTGTCTCTGATCAGGATAAATAAGAAAACTGGAGTACCCAATAATGCTGTAATAACCCCAATAGGAAGTTCCAATGGCTGAATAATTAAGCGCGAAAGCAGATCAGCAAGTGTGAGGACCAATGCTCCGGCAATACTTGATGCCACGAGCACGTAACGATTATCAACTCCACCAATCAACCGGATAGCATGCGGCACTAATAAACCCACGAAGCTGATAACTCCGGAAAATGCAACAGCTGCGCCTACTGCCAATGTTGAAAACAAAATAACAACAATTTTCAACCGGCTTGTATTGACCCCCATCATTTCAGCTTGAGATTCTCCTAGAGCAAATACATTCAATTGTTTCGCAAAAAGAGGTAGAATAACTAAAGAAATCAAGACACAGGGATATAGTACTTTAATATTTTCCCATGATGCTCCCGCTAAACTGCCCAATGACCAAAAGGTGATGGAACGTAATTGTTGTTCAGTTGCTAAATAACTTAATAATCCTGTTAAGGCTCCTGCAAATGCATTCATAGCAACACCCGCTAAAAGCATGGTTGCAATATGAGATTTCCCATTGTTCATGGATATACGATAAACAATAAGCACTGTCAATGTTGCTCCTAAAAACGCTGCAAATGCCAGAACGTAATAACCAAGGCTTGCAGAAATCATAGGAAGTAACAAGCCTTCGAAAGAGATAACGAGTGCGGCAAAGAAAGAAGCACCTGAAGAAATTCCCATTAAACCAGGTTCCGCTAATGGATTTCGAAATATACCTTGGATAGCTGCTCCACTGATTCCTAAAGCTGCACCAACTGCTATTCCCATTAGAATTCTAGGCAATCGTATTTGCTCCAAGACATTCACAGTCAGCTCATCTATACCTGATGAAGCTTTAAGACCTATCTTATGTAACAGTATAGAGCAAACATCCCAAAAGGAAACCGAAATCGATCCCATCCCTAATGAAAATATGACTACGATAATAAGTAATATGCTGAGTAGCGTGTAAATTAAGGTATTTTTCATTACAGCAACTATTTTCCAAATAATTTTTCGTGCAACTGCTGTATCGCCTGTGGTAAACGCATACTGAAACCATTTAACAAGGATGCATCCATAGCAATTACTCTTTTATTTTTACCTGCTGTAGTTAAGTTAACACCTGGTAACTTCAAAATAGCTTCTTTTCCTCCTAAACTGGACATCCCAAAATCAAATAACAAAATAACTTCCGGATTGGCTTGAACTAAGGCTTCTGTATTATATGTTTTGTATCCCGTAAAACCTTTCATCACATTTTGAGCACCGGCTAACTTGATTACCGCATCAACAGCAGTTCCTGAACCAGATACACTCATTGCTCCTGCCCCACGTGCATATACAAACATCATTTTAGTTGCTTTACTCGACTTCCCTTTCGCAATTGCAGACTTTAGATCTTTCGATAATTGATCTGCAACCTGATTTCCCTTTGTAGTAACATTTAGAGCTTGTCCTACTTTGCGAACCAATCCTGTTAATCCTGCCTCAGAAAATTCCTGTTTAAACAAAACACATGAAATACTCAAGGTCTTAAATTGCGCCAATACAGCCGCACTGACCTCTCCTTCAAAACCTAGTACAATATCTGGCCGAAATGAAGCAATTCCTTCAGCCGTAATTGATCTGTTTTTGCTCACTTTGGGAATCTCTTTCACATAACTTGGATAATCGCTTGTCACATCAACAGCCACTAGATTAGCACCTAGCCCTAATGCATCAACAATTTCCGTCAAACTTCCACTTAAGGAAACAATTCTTTTTGGCGTGTTGCCCTGTGCTATAGCTACTGTATAGCTAGACCATAAAATGATGATAAGCGCAAAATTATTTAATATTTTCTTCATATAATTTGTTCATTTATGAAGAACAAAAATGGGCTTATTTAAACTAATTACAAATAAAGAGTTCTGTTTGCAATACGCTTACACTAATACACAAGAATAGATATAAACAACTTAAATACTCTGGTTAACAATAAATTAACCAAACAGCAGGGATCATTATGTCATTTAAATAATATCATATTGCACAAAAATTAATACGCTTTGCACAAATCAAAATACACAATGCATAAATAAACTTTGGCATTTTATGGAGATACTTGCATTATTATTTAGAATTATTACAAATAACTTTGAAGACAACACACTATCTATGCCTGCTATTTAGTTTTCTTTTTCTGATCGGGAAAAGCAATTCAGTGCTTGCACAACAGAATGCGCAATTTCAGGGGCTTATTGTGGATGAATTACAAAGACCGTTGGCAGATGTTAGTATTTTAATCGAACCAGACCGATCTACGACAAAAACAGATAATCGGGGAAATTTCATAGTCAAAAAATTATATGCCGGAACATATACTTATACTTTAAGTGCAATTGGATATGAAACCTTAACTGGCTCCATTGAGTTGATCGCAAAAGACAAGCAGTTACATCGCTTCCAGCTTCATAAATCGAATCAAGTTTTAGATGAAGCATTGGTTACGCAAGAGATTCAAAACCGTCCAACATTAATTGATCCTAAGAACTCCGCTATGCCGGTTACTATTATCGACAGGAAGGCAATTGAACTTATGGGGAGTAGACGTTTGGACGAGGTCTTAAAAGAACAGACAGGTATTGCTATTGTTAACAATACTGCTGGCGGTAACCGTTCTGTAGGTGTGCAGCTTCAGGGATTCTCTAGTGAATACGTCATGATCCTCATTGACGGACAGCCGATGCTCGGCAGAAGTTCCGGTAACTTTGACTTATCACGTATTTCGGTAACAAATATAGAACGTATAGAGATTATCAAAGGGGCTTCTTCTTGTCTTTATGGGAGTGATGCACTGGGAGGAGCGATCAATATCATCACCCGTTTAGGGAAAGTAACTCCTCAAATGCATGCAAATATTAACTATGGAAGCTTCAACGTATTGGATGCAACTTTAGAAGGTGAGACTTCCTTTAATAAAAATAGAGGAACAGCTTTACTATCTACGAATTACTACCGTACGGATGGTTTTAATACAAACAAAAAATTTCAGTCAAGCGGAACCACAGTCCCACCCTACCAAACTTTTTCCATCCAGGGAAAAGTAAGACATCAATTGAAAGATAATCAGCATTTCATTGGCGCTTCAGGGCGTTATAACTATCGCCAATCCGATATGCACCGTGGTTACGGACAAGATTTCAGCACGCTAGATCAACAAAAAGAGACTGACATCAATGCTTCATTGTTCTACGATAGCCGTTGGAATGAACGCTGGAAATCGCTTTCTACCTATTACGTATCGCATTATCAATCCGATAATAAAGTAACAGCACAGCAAAA
The DNA here is from genome assembly GCF_042686355.1 of Sphingobacterium anhuiense. Taxonomy (NCBI): domain Bacteria; kingdom Pseudomonadati; phylum Bacteroidota; class Sphingobacteriia; order Sphingobacteriales; family Sphingobacteriaceae; genus Sphingobacterium; species Sphingobacterium anhuiense. Next base: position 41,823 of record NZ_JBHUPE010000004.1, on the reverse strand, counting down.
CAATGCCAATTTAGCTTCAGACAATTTCACACAGATGGTCCATCGTCTGGAACAACAATTTGCTTATCAGTCAGAAGGCTTAAATGTGACTATGGGACTAGGTGGCGCTATAGAAGCTATGGATCTTGCTGAAAATTTTGACAACAAAAATCAGAAGAACTTCTTTTTATATACCCAAGCGAATAAAACAATCGGAGAAAAAACCACTGTTGTTGCAGGATTGCGCTATGACCAGACAGACAATTACGGAGGGCGATTAAACCCAAGTTTAGGTGTGACCTATCAATTACTGCCTCAGCTTGCTTTGAAAACAGGTATAGGAACTGGATTTAAAGCTCCTGACTTCAAGACCCGTTATCAAGTGTTTTACAACCCTGCTGCCAATTACTACGTTATCGGCAATGAAGTTTTAAACAGTACTCTGGATGAAATGGATGCCGCAGGACAAATTTCTGAACGTCGCAATTACATCATCAATCAACTTGATGGTAACTTAAAAGCCGAGCACAACACCTCAATCAATGCAGGTTTGACCTGGAAGCCGTTAACGAATACAACAGTAGAAGTCAATGTATTTCGTCATCAGCTTAAAAATCAAATCAATAGTATACAGGTTGCTACAGGTATGCAAAACATGGCGATTTATTCGTATCAAAATTTACCAAAGTCAGTCAATAAAGGATTTGACATATCTTTCTCTACTCGGGTGTTAGAAAAAATCACAATCAATGCAGGCTATCAATACCTGATTGCGAAAGATATGAGTGTTGTTGACAGTATAGAGCAAGGGAATTGGCCATTTAATACCTTAAGAGATCCAAAGACCGGAGAGACATTTACGCCAACATCAAAAGACTACTGGGGCTTAGAAAACAGATCAAGACATCAATTCAACATAGGTGCAATTTATCAAGCTCCTTGGAATCTGACAATAAATGCACGTGCTAACTACAGAGGGAAGTATGCATTTTCAGATGCAAATGGCAATCATTTTATTGATCGTTTTGACACATTTGTCAATCAGCATATTCTCTATAATGCAACTATTGAAAAAAAGTTTGACAAACTTCCTTTAACTGTCCGGGTGACTGGAGAAAACCTCGGAAACTATATTAATTATTTAATTCCAGGCCAAATTGGTCGAAGTGTATCCTTTGGCCTATCCTACAGATTAATAAAGTAAAAAGATGAAATTATCCATAAAAATACTCTTTTATAGTTGCATAGCAACAGTGTTTACTTCATGTTTTAAACCCAACATTGAGCCAGACATCTTAGCCGACGGAAAAAGTACGATCATAAAAGATCTTGCTGGTGATGTAAATGCTTATGTCGGAGCTGGTGTCGGTGGCGGAAACCCCAAAGAAACAAGAGACTTTTATACTTTCCTATTTCGGTTTTCAGATCAAAACCAGACTTGGTTAAAAAATCATACCGATTCGGTAACGAACTTTGCAAAAACAGATTGGGATCTTGCCTTTACAGGACAATACAATGGAACACTTTTTATAAATGATGGAACGATGGAAAATAATCCCGCTTACGGAAATCCATCAAGACACCGCGTTGTACTGATTAAAAAGCCATATGACCAAGTCGATTCAGCTCCTGAAGATATTGAATTTGAAAACTCAAAAATAAATGCATTCGGTATTATTATGGATGCCGAGTCGTCAGGCTGGTATGATTATAATATACAGCGTCATCTGGTACAGGCCATGCCTGACCGCACCTATGTCATCCGTTTAAGTAATGGGAAATATGTCAAGCTACAAATGATCAGTGTATATCAGGGTATTCACAATTTTACGCCGATTACTGACCTTTACTGGCCTGCCCCCTACTTTACTTTCCGATATTTCATACAAGAAGATGGAACAAAAAATTTAAAAACGAGTAATTTATAAAATTAATAAGCAAATATCATGTTAAACTTAAAAATCAAAGAAGCCACAAAAAATGGCCATCAAGAGTTAGAAAAAAATGTTATTTTTAAATTGAAGGCTATTGAAAATAACTTAGATTATGCAGACGTATTGAAATATTTCTATGCTTATTTTAATGCTGCGGAAGGAAACATTGAAGCGGCATTACCAGCGAGCTTAGCGTCTTACTATGCCACACGCAGAAATGCATCACATGTTGCCAAAGATATCATTGAACTAGGTGGTCGTTTAGAAAACTTACCTGAAGTTGTGTTACCAACGATCAGCACAAAAAACCAAGCTATCGGTGCTCTTTATGTACTAGAGGGATCTATCATGGGCGGGCCACATATTGTCAAAATGCTTCAACATAGAGGTATCAATTCGGGATTTAACTTTTTTAATGGTTATGGTGACCAATCAATGGAAAAATGGGCGGAGTTTACTGCAATAATCAATGCAGAAGTTGCCGAAAATGACGAGCAAGAAGCTATCGATGCTGCATTAGCGACATTTGAAGCATTTACCAATACATTTAATTCAAAAGCAGTTATCTCGTAATTTTAAATCCGTGTAATCATGAAATCATCACACAAATTAAAAAGTATCCTGTGTGTTAGTGCTATTGCACTGACCTCTTTTCAATTTACAGCTTGTAAAAAAGATAAAGTTGAAGATCCAATAGAAGAAGAAGTTTTCAAAACTGAAGGACTTAATGTTGCTGTACCAAGTGGTAAAACCATATTTTACGACTTAAAGAAACAAGAAGATGCGACAGAAAGCTCTTATACTTTTAAACTTTCAGGCATGTACGGGTCTCGTTTAGATTTGGGAAACCAAGGCTATCAAATGGGATATTTTGACTTGAAAAATACGAGTATCAAAGATATTAAATTGACCAATACAGCAGACTTTAACCAATTGGATGTTAAAGAAACTAATTTTTTAACTATAGATGCATCCACTGCAGGAGAACCGGCAAACGGTCCAACTTGGATTATTTATGACTATAAAAATAATCATGCTGTATACCCGACTGCAGATCGTTATATTGTATTCTACAAAAAAGCAGACATCACAAGTGGTGCACAAACTGAAGTCATCATTATGCAAGCAGATAAAGTAACAGCTAAAGATGGAAATGCACGATACCAATTAAAATCGGAATCGCATGATATCAATATCCTCAAAGAAAAAGAGGTAAAAACAGGTACTGTTGCTGTTGCTTCTGGGAAAACAGTATTTTATGATTTATTAAATGATAAAATTACTGAAACTGTCGAAACAAGTCTAGTAAATTTCTCAGGAACTTCCGGTACAACTCTTAAACCAAGTACAACAGCTTATAAATTTGGATATTTTGATTTAAAAGGAAAGGCTATTGAAGATATCAAAATCGCGAACTTAAAAGAACTTGATTTTAAAGAAGCAACATCATTAGGATTAGATGCCACAAGCATGAACGTACCAGTAACAGGTCCAACATGGATGGTGTACGCAGGTGCTCCAACACATGCTGTATACCCTACTGCTGATCGGTATGTAGTATTGTATAAAGGAACATCCTTATCTGAAAATCCAAATGAAGTCATCATCTTCAAAGCAAATGAACTCGTTACTGCAGGTAGAGATGTGACCTTTAAATTGAAAATAAAACAGTTCATAAAATAGACCTAAAAGTCAATTTTTATAATAGCATGAAGCATCTTGATTTGTATCAAGATGCTTTCTTATTTTTAGTACGATGTATGATATCTCCGTGGTATTCGATCTCTTTTTTGAAATCAATTGATTTCAGCATAATTTAGGAAAAATAAAAAAAATCTTAAATCTGATCATTTTACGCAACAACACAGACGTTCAAACTACTGCAAGCATATTGCTTACACTGCATTTTATTTCCCTATCCTAGTCAACAATATAAATAAGCTATTTAAAAACAGCGCTACTTATTTCTTGTTTAATTGGAAAGTCCTACTATATTTGCCGTTCGATAATACTATTTACATCTCAAAGATCTACAACGTGCAGACTATGAACACTCTTGTGTTGATAAGAAGCTCAGACCTGTTTGAAAGGACATAATTAACTATTGATGAAACAAATCAAAGATATTACGACACTAGGATTCGCCTTATTTGCTATGTTTTTTGGAGCTGGAAACTTACTGCTTCCTCCATTTATTGGATTAAATGCAGCAGATCAATGGGACTGGGCAATAGTAGGTTTTGGACTTACAGGTATTTTACTTCCTCTGTTAGGCGTCTTATCGATCATCAATTCAGGTGAATCATTCAAAGATTTAGGTAATCGAACTCATCCTTATATAGCCACCATCCTGGGTATTATCATCATGTTGGGTATAGGACCATTAATTGCTATTCCGAGAACAGCCGCAACTACTTTTGAAGTAGGTTTATTGCCTGCATTTCCAAACCTATCTCCCATCTGGGGTTCAATACTATTTTTTGCGGTTACTTTTATCCTTTCGATCCGCCCTTCCAAAGTCGTGAATGTAATTGGAAATTTTCTGACACCGTTACTTTTGATTTTATTGATCGGTATGATCATCATGGGAATTTTGTTTCCTTTATCACCGAATATCGCACACCAGATGGAATCCATGCAGGCCTTTAAGCTTGGTTTCATAGAAGGATACCAAACATTAGATGTGTTGGCTTCTGTCATTTTTAGCAGTATTATTATCGCTGCGGCAAAAGCCAAAGGATATGAAAAACTTAAAGATAAAAATAGAATCGTCACGAGTGCAGGATGTCTAGCTACATTTTGTTTATTATTGATCTACGGTGGCTTAGTTTTTTTAGGAGCAAAATCTGGATATCCCTTATCTCCAGATGTAAAACGGGCAGAATTACTCCTGTTTATTTCGCATAAAATCTTTGGAAGTTATGGGGTGCTTGCCATTTCAGTCAGTATTGCTTTAGCGTGCCTAACTACTGCAATAGCTTTAACTTGCGCTGTAGGTACATTTTTCAGTCAGCTGTTTAATAATCGAATTACCTACGAGTGGATTGTCATTATTTGTTGTCTCTTTTCGGCAGTACTTGCCATAACCGGAGTAGAGTATATTATTCAAATTGCTTATCCATTTTTAGCATTCATTTATCCAATTGTAATTACCCTGGTACTGTATGTACTTATCTTTGGTCGTTTGATTAAATCTAGACTACCCTACATTGGAGCTTTAGCAGGAACAACACTTGTTTCTACAATTTATCTCTTAGCAGGATTTGATATACATATAAAAGGAGCTGAAAATATATTAGCATCAATTCCTTTGGCGACATATGAACTGTGGTGGGTTATTCCTTCAATTGTTGGATTTTTATTGTTTTTGCTCTGGGATAAGTTAAAAGTAAGTCGCTAGATATAATATCCTAAAATGGGTTGTTGTCAAAGAGTATGATAACAACCTTTTCATAACCGCTATATACAAAACCAAATGTCCCGTCAGACCTATTACTGGGGCAAGATAAATGTGGCTATCCTCATGCATTTACAGCATCAGCAAGCAATTATAATTTCAAAATAAGAGCTTGTGTCATACCGCGGTATTTCGACTCGAAGTTCAAATCGTGTCCTAAGAAATTTGAGCCACGAAGTCAACATTAAGAGTTAATACTCCGCCACTTTTTATACTTATTTTAATTTTATTAATTTTAAAAGAAAATTACAGCTACAACAACATCTTAAAAAAAATAGCAAAAGTCATGGTTTAGTAACATTCTCGTTCTATTCTAAAATTTCCCGTGTTAAAGAATAATAAAACAAAAAAAACGCGTTATATTACTACCATTAACTTAATAAATAAAAGAATGCAAACACGTAGAAACTTCCTTCACAACACCGCTAAAGCAACCTTGGCTGTCGCAGTATCGGGCAGTGTTTTAACTAATTTAGCCCAAGCTGAACCTGCACATAATCAAGCCGCTCCTCTTTCTTTTAGTCAAATCAAACTTCCTTATACATATTCCGACCTTGAACCCAATATTGATGCCTTAACAATGGAAATCCATTATACGAAGCATCATACTGCATATATTAAAGCTATCAATGAGGCAATAGTGGCAGAAAATATTACCGAAACTTCTGAAGAGCAATTGTTGGCAAATATTTCTAAATATTCTGCTAAAGCACGCAATAACGCTGGCGGGGCTTGGAATCATAATTTTTTCTGGGAAAACCTATCTGGAAAACAAACGGGTCCTTCTGAAAAGGTGATGCAATTGATCATCTCATCTTTTGGATCGATGGACAAATTTAAAGAGCAGTTTGCAGCTGCGGCGACTACAAGATTTGGTTCAGGCTGGGCCTGGTTAATCTTGGACGATTCAGGTAAGCTAAAAATAACATCAACCGCTAATCAAGACAATCCATTAATGGATGTAGTCGATCAAAGAGGTATTCCTGTTTTAGCATTAGATGTATGGGAACATGCCTATTATTTACATTATCAGAATAAGAGAGCTGATTACATCAAAAACTGGTGGAATGTAGTGAATTGGAATAAAGTACACGAAAGACTTGCATAGTATATAAAATGAAAATGTCTTCCAAATTGGAAGACATTTCTTTATAGACTGAAAATTTATAGGATAAAATAGGGATAGATTATCCTAAAATCTCTTTCAATTTATTCACTTGAAAATCAGCTAATTTTTGAAGAGGTCCTGAAGCGATCATTTTCATCATCATATTCAAGTCAGCTTCAATCGTAAATGTTGCCACTGTTACGTTAGCCGACACTGTTGACAAAGTCCATTTTAATGTAACATCAAAAGGAGCCTTTTCAGATGGAACTAGTTTTATTTCTTGATCTTCTATCCTTTCGTCTACTTTCAGGGCCAACTTAGCCATATTCTGAATTGTAAAACGTGCCTCATCGGCAGTTGACGACCAATTATAAATATTCTCAGGCATCAATTGCTCATGATTATTTAAGTCTTTCAAAAAAGCATAAACCTCCTGAACCGACTTTTCAATTGTTACATTGTTCTGAATAGTTGTCATAAAAATTACTTTTTATAAATTAGACAATTGGTGACCAGGTTGAAGGATTTTTTCTCCAATCTTTTAATAACTCAACATCTTCTTCAAAAATAAAACCATTTTCTGCAGCCACTTGAATGAGTGAATTGTAATCACAAAGACTATGTAAAGTACATTTTGCATCAGCAAAATTCTTTGTTGCTTCATCCAGACCATATGTGAAAATAGATACTAGACCTACCACATTACATCCTGCCTCACGTAAAGCTTTTACCGCAATTAAACTACTTTTACCCGTTGAAACTAAATCTTCAACAACAACAACACGTTGACCGCTAACAATCTCACCTTCAATCATATTTTGACGACCGTGATCTTTAGCACTGCTTCTCACATAAGAAAATGGTAAGCCCAAATCTTGAGCAACTAGTACACCTTGTGGAATACCTGCAGTAGCTACACCAGAAATCATATCCACTGATCCAAATTCTTCTTGAATCAACTTTGAAAGCTTCTGACGAATGTACGTACGGATTGCTGGATACGATAAAGTAATACGATTATCACAATAAATTGGAGACTTCCAACCCGATGCCCAAGTAAAAGGGTTTTTAGGTTGCAATTTTATTGCTTTAATTTGCAATAAGGATTCGGCAACTTTTTGTTCAACCTCATTTAAATTATTCATGTCGCAAATTTATAAAATTTATATGAACCAATCTGTGCTAATTTTGGCAGATTTTGTTCCCACGGGCATTAAAAACCCTCAAACTATTGATGTTCAAGATATTGAACTTGAAAAACTTTTTAAATTATCTGAACAAAATGACATTCCTAAATCATTTTTATATATTCATAAAGACTGTGAATTGATTTTCCAGAAGTTAAAGGAAAAGAATAAAATCATAAAAGCAGCCGGAGGCTTAGTGAAAAATGGCGATGGCGACTATTTATTCATCTTTAGATTAGGCAAATGGGACCTTCCGAAAGGGAAAGTAGAAAGTCATGAAAAGATGAAAGAGGCTGCTGTAAGGGAAGTGGAAGAGGAATGTGGCCTAAAAATAGATTACCTCGGAAAGAAAATACAGACATCATATCATACTTATTATTTGAGAAATGGTGATTTTATCCTGAAACAAACCAATTGGTATGAAATGGGCGTTAATAAAATCCCTAAACTCATACCTCAAACTGAAGAGGATATCACCAAAGCGGAATGGTTAGATAAACATAGTTTGAAGCAGGTAAAACAAAATACCTATCTGATCATCGCAAATATTTTAGAGGAAAACTTATAATTATTAAATTTGATTGACATTAAACTGGAGTTGAATCAGTAATTTTAAAACATGGAAAATATAGCTGGGAAAAAAGCACTCGTCACTGGTGGTGCTCGTGGATTAGGAAAAGCGACTGCTATCGCACTAGCGAAAGAAGGTGTTCATGTGGCTATCACAGGTCGTAACGAAGAACTTCTAAAAACTACGTTAAAGGAATTGCAGGATATAGGCGTACAAGCTACTTATGAAGTTTTTGATGTTTCAGATTTAGCAACTGTGCAGGAAGCAATAGCAAAATTGAATGCTTCATTTGGTCAGTTTGACATTATCATCAACAATGCCGGAATTGCAGCCTTTGGATCTTTAGTGGATATGGATGCCGAAACTTGGACAAATATTATTAACACAAACGTATTGGGTAGTTACCACGTAACAAAAGCAGTACTTCCACAGTTGATTGAAAAAAATGAAGGTGACATTATTTTTGTTTCTTCTACCGCAGGGCTGAATGGAGCCGCAACGACTTCTGCTTATAGTGCATCAAAATTTGCCGTAATCGGTATGGCGGATTCGTTAATGCGCGAGGTCCGTAAACATAATATTCGCGTTTGCACGCTAATGCCAAGCACAATTGCTTCGGATATGTCCAAAGACCTCGGATTAACAGATGGAAATCCAGAATCAGTATTGCAACCTGAGGATTTTGCAGAATTGATTATTGCAAACTTAAAATTACCAAGAAGAGCGATGTTAAAATCTGCTTCGCTTTGGTCAACAAATCCATAATATAATTTAAAGGAGCATCATGCTCCTTTTTTATTTCATTTAAATCATTTTATATGAGCATTCTATTTTCAAGCCTTAGCCTAAAAAACATAAGTTTAAAAAACAGATTAGTCGTTTCTCCGATGTGCCAATATTCGGCTGTAGATGGTTTTGCCAATAACTGGCACCTTGTTCATTTGGGACAGTTTGCAATGGGAGGCGCCGCCGCCATTATTCAGGAAGCAACAGCTGTTTCGCCCGAAGGAAGAATCAGTGCCGGAGATCTAGGGATTTGGAAAGATGAACAAATCGAAAAATTAAAAGAAATAACGAAATTCATAAAAGAACAAAATTCAATACCTGGCATACAGTTAGCACATGCTGGACGCAAAGCAAGTTCAGGCAAACCTTGGGAAAATCATTATCAAATTGCACCGGATGCTGAAAACGGATGGCAAACAGTTGCACCTTCTGCTCTGGCATTCAGACCCGAGAAGGACATAGCCCCTCGTGCCATGACCTTAGATGATATCAAAAAAACAATTACCGATTTTCAGCTAGCTACGAAAAGAGCTGTCACCGCTGGCTATGACATTATCGAAATTCATGCCGCTCACGGATATCTAATCCATCAGTTTCTATCTCCCCTATCGAATGATAGAACTGATCAATATGGTGGCTCTCTAGACAACAGAATGCGATTTTTAAAAGAAATCATTGAGGCCGTTCAGCATGAACTTACAGCACAATCGTTATGGGTCCGTATTTCTGCGACAGACTGGGCTATTGATGGCTGGGATCTGGAACAGTCTATTACTCTTGCCCAAGAATTGAAACAATTAGGTGTAGAAGTAATTGATGTTTCTACTGGTGGAGCAGTTGCACATCAACAAATTAGTCCTACAAAAGATTACCAACTGCCTTTTGCTGCAACAATAAAGAAAGAAACAGATCTTATCACAGCAACTGTTGGGCTTATCAAAGAAGCGTCGCACGCTGAAGAAATCTTACAGGATAAAAAAGCAGACATCATCATGATAGCGCGTGCTTTTCTAAAAAACCCACATCTTCCACTCTATTTTGCAGAAACTTTAGGTGATCATATCGAATGGACAAATCAGTACGCCCGTGCTAAATAATCTGGTATGAAATTAAATTTACAACAAGTACATCATATTGCTATTATTTGTAGCGATTATGAAAAATCCAAAAAGTTCTACACCGAGTTACTAGGATTTACCATTAAACAGGAAGTGTATCGTGAAAACAGAAACTCGTACAAGTTAGACTTAGCCTTAAATGGCAATTATATCATTGAGCTATTTTCATTTCCAAATCCTCCAAAACGACCTTCAAGACCTGAGGCCGTAGGGCTGAGACATCTTGCATTTGGGGTACAGGACATCTCCAAAGAAGTCCAACTATTACAGCAGTCTGATATTTCAGTAGAGCCCATCCGGGTTGATGAACTTACAAATAAAAAATTTACATTTTTTGAAGATCCTGATGGATTACCCATTGAGCTTTATGAAATTTGATTTCAATAGCGCTTGCTGTACTTTAGTCCTACATTTTTTTATTTCATTCCGGAATTTTCTTAGTCCTACTTAATCAATTTCAAGTATAAAATAATTCTTGAAGGTAGCGCAGATATCGATAAATTTGTTTTATATTATGATACAATTAAATAAAACAAATTTATCTTAGTTTAGCTAAAAATTGCTTAGTATTTATTTATTCTGAGGACCCAGCCATGAAATACAAACAAATAAACAATAACTCCATTAACCAAATCATGTTGATTACGATCATACTTTTGATCTGTATATTAATATTTACGAATTTATCATACTATCTACCTGGCTTTTTAGGTGCAATAACACTTTATATATTATTTAGAAATATTTACCATATTCTCACTGAAAAGAAAAAGTGGGGTAAATCTATTTCAAGTATTTTCCTCATCAGTCTGTCTGTGATATTCATCGTGTTTCCATTATGGGGATTGATTAACTACCTAATTCCCCAATTAGAACAGCTTATTGTTAATCAAAAAGACTTACTGTCTAAATTTGATTCTGTAAAAGACTATATGCACAATAAGCCTGTATTAAAAAACATAGATTTATCCGATGGCGCAATTCTTAATTCTCTTCAAAAATTAGCCAAATACATACCCAATGTTTTAAATTCTGTCGCGGAAACTGTCGTCAATATCATCGTCGCTTTATTTGTACTTTATTTTATGCAGTATTATAGCAAAGAAATGGAGTCTACGATTCAGCATGCTATTCCTTTTTCGCAACAAAGTAAAAAAGAACTCTGGAACGAAATAAGCATGATGGTACGTTCAAATGCTATTGGTATTCCAATTCTTGGCATATGTCAGGGCGTTGTTGCCGGTATTGGTTATTGGATTTTTGGGGTTGACAGCCCTATTCTACTGGGAATAATAACGGCCGTTTCCACGATTATCCCGGTCTTGGGCACGATGACTGTTTACGTACCTACCGCAATTTATCTATTAGCTATTGGCTCGACAGGAAATGCCATTGGTCTGGCTTTATATGGATTTATATTAATTGGTGGTATTGACAATGTACTTCGTTTTACGATATTGCGTAAACTTGGCGATGTACCGCCACTGATTACGGTATTTGGCGTATTACTGGGGTTAAATCTTTTTGGTATGCTGGGGCTTATTTTTGGACCATTGATCATCTCATCAGTTCGTGTATTACTAAAAGTATACAACAATGAATATGGAAAGGGAAAACCTGAAATCATAGAATCAACCTCCTTCACAAATTATGACAATGATAATAATATCATAACTTAACATCAAATGATTATACACTACAGTGTCATTAATCAGCTTTTTTAAGGTTTAAATTCAATATTTTTTTTAGTTTTGATAGATAATTGATACCCATTAACATGAATAAAAAATTAATATTAGGCATAACAGGAGTTGTCACAGCGTCCTTGTTATTCTCTTGCAATTCAAATACTAAAACGCAAGAAGCGGCAAAAACAGAAGCACATGATGAGCATGATGGTCAAGACCATAGTGGGCATGATCATAGTGCACATACGGAAGCTCCTGCAGCTATGCAAAAAGAAGCGGCAAAAACACTTCCCGACTTCACTTTCTACCAATTAAGATCGGGTATTAAAGTTTCAAAATCAGATGTTTCCAAAGATAAAAACACTGTCTTTATCCTATTCGATCCAGGGTGTAGCCACTGTCAACAAGAAGCAACTGCTTTAGAAAAAAATAGAGAGCGCTTGAAAGATGTTAACATCTACTATGTTTCGATGAATGATCCTGCTTTAATATTAGGCTTCTTTGACAACTTCGCTCCAAAATTATCAAAAATGGAGAATGTTGAAGTTTTAGTAGACAAAGGCCAAGAGTTTATTCAAAAAATACATGTTCCTGAGCAATTCCCTGCAAATTATGTTTACGGTGCCGACGGTCAATTAAAAGCACAATGGGAAGGTGATAAAAATATAAATGAAGCTATAGCTGAATTTCATAAATAACAATCAGTTATGCATATTGCAATCAATGGGTTTGGACGTATTGGCCGTAATACACTGCGCAATATTTTCATTAGAGATGCTGAACATCTAGAAGTCATTGCGATCAATGATCTAACTGATACAAAGACATTAGCACATCTGTTCAAGTATGACTCTGTCCACGGTCCATTTTCTGGAACGGTTGACTTTGATGACAATCACCTCATCATCAATAACAAGCGTATTTTAGTCACGAATGAAAAGAATCCCGAAAATCTGCCATGGAGTACGCTTCACATTGATGTCGTTGTCGAGTCAACGGGTCATTTTACCAGTAAAGAGAAAGCAAACTTACATTTGATAGCGGGAGCAAAAAAAGTAATCATTTCTGCCCCCTCTTCAGATAAAGATATACCAACAATCGTATTGGGCATCAACGACAAGGATTTTGACTTAAATGTCCCTATTCTTTCCAATGCCTCTTGTACAACGAATAATGTTGCTCCTTTGGTCAAAATTTTAGATGAAAACTGGGGAATCAAAGACGGTTATATCACCACGGTGCATTCCATGACAGGTGATCAGAATCTGCATGATGCCCCCCACCGTGATCTTCGCCGCGCACGTGCTGCGTCATCTTCCATTATTCCAACGACAACTGGTGCAGCCAAGGCAATTACCAATGTTTTCACTCATTTAGAAGGAAAATTAGGCGGTGCTGGTATTCGTGTCCCTGTACTAAACGGTTCTTTAACAGATTTTACCTGTACGTTGACACATCAACCTACAGTAGCGGAGATCAATGCAAAATTTAAAGAAGCGGCAGAAGGTGAATTGAAAAATGTACTTTACTACACAGAAGACCCAATTGTATCTGTTGACATCATCAACAATCCATATTCTTGTGTCTTTGATTCAGAACTTACCTCAATTGTAGGAGGTCTGGTAAAAGTTGTGGGCTGGTATGATAATGAGTTTGGATACTCAAATCGACTTGTTGATCTTCTTGATAAAATCAGTAAGCTATAAAAGACGATATCACATGCTATTCAAGATAAAAAGGGCCTCCATGGGGGCCCTTTTAACATAAACTATAAGCAAACTAAACATTTTAAAATTTATACGTCAATGTTGTCATGAAACTTCTTGGAGGAATTGGATTCACACTGTAGTTTTCATGGATATAATAATTGAAAGCATTATTAACATTAGACATTTTAGCTAAAATGCTCCATTTTTTATATGTATAACCAGCAGAGATATCTACTGTTGTGAATGGGCTAACAGTAATTAAACGGTCAACACCATCTCTCACATTGATTTTTGTATTATTCCAGCCTGCATTTCTTCTTCCAGTGTAAAATGCAGAAACACCAAATTTCAGACCTTTAGCACCACCATTTTGCAAAGTATAGAAAATAGTTCCATTGGCTGTATGTGCTGTTGTTCCCACCAGACGTACATCTTCCTGATTACCAGAAACCTCGGTAACTTTAGAGCTACCGTTGACAACAGTCGTGATCTTTGTGATCGGACTTGTCTCCGTGTAGCGCATGTAGTTGTACGAGTATCCGGCCAAGATATCTAGTCCTGGTAAGATAGAACCAGTTACATCTACTTCAACACCATCTGAAGATGTTTTACCAGAAAACTCTTTCATGTTTGTATCACCATTATCAGTGCCATCAGGTTTCACCAATAATTGCTGTGCAAAGCGATTGTTATTGATTCTGTAAACCGATGCATTCAGGGTTAAACGACCATTGAAGAAATCATTTTTAACACCTGCTTCGTACTGATCAATCGTTGAAGGCCCCATTGGCTTATAATCAACATCATAACCAGCGTTTGATGTAAAGTTATTCGCATAAGTTACATAAATACTAGAACTCTTAATCGGTTGATAAATCAAACCAAATTTTGGCGACCATGCCTGATCAACTTTAGCACCCAGTTCATTTTTGTTTGCATCTAAGTTTTTTACTTCCTCTGTTTCACCAGTTGCATAGGTGTATTTATCTGCATATGGTGTTCTTTGGTAAGTATAACGTAAGCCCGCTAAAACTTTGAATTTTTCCGAAACTTCAATTAAATCTTGAAAAAATACACCATAACGGTAAATATTAGTCGTTGTTCTCGTCAAATACTCTGCACCAGGCATATCTGTTCTTACCCCTGTTTTCATTACTGCAGGAACTGGAACTTTAGGATCTGCTAAATTATTTTGGAAATGACCAGGAATAAACGTGTATTCCGTAGCTCCAATATCAAAAATATTGATATTATCGTATACAGTACCCGGTGTTATAATAGGCAATCCATTTTTATCATAGGTAACCGTACGTATATTCAATGCATTATCGATACTATAGGCATATGCTTTTGTATTAGACTGATCAGCATCAGCTCCGATTAAGATCTTATGCTTGATAGCACCTGTTTTTACCGTTCCGGTTAAATTCAACTGCTGATTGAAAGTAAGTTCATCCGATTTTGAACGTGTTAAGCTACGTGGAGCAATACCTTGTGCATTTGCTTGAACCCTATCCGATCCATAGTAATCACGCCCATAACTTTGGTAACTCGCAATGGCATTTAACTTCCAGTTATCATTAAACTGATGATTTAAGTTAATTTGTCCATTTGTCGTATTGGTTTTATTATAAGCCCATAAAGTATTCACAAATGTGTTACGCCCAACATTCTTATTCAATTTACCGTCTACCGATCCAATACCAAAATCTGGTGTGTAATCACTTTTTAGGTAATCGAACATAAAGTTGATATCCGTACGATCATTGATCTTGTATAAAACGGAAGGATTTACATACAATCTTTTTGAGTCTACATGATCTCTAAAACTTCCAGATTTTTCATAAGTACTGATTACACGGAAAGCAACCTTATCTGAAACAGGGCCGTACACATCAACCGTTGGTTTGTAAAAATCATAACTTCCCACACGGAATGAAGCTTCACCTCCATATTCAAATTTAGGTTTCTTAGTTACTAAGTTCACGACAGCACCCCCCGTTACACCACCATACAATAATGCTGCACTACCTTTCAATATTTCTACCGACTCTAATGTACTCGCTTCGATCGATCCACCATTATTCGTACGGGCACCGTTCTTAAAGATGTTATTCGCACCAAGGCTATATCCACGTGCATAAAAATTCTCATTCACACCTCCTCTATTTGCGCCCATAGCGATACCATTGGCATTTTTCAAGGCATCACTTAAGCGATTAACCTGTTGATCACGGATCACCTGCTCATTAATGATCTGAACGCTTTGAGGTAAGTCTTTATCGATAATGCCAGCTTTTCCAACATTGACTGTTTGATTATTATGAGAATTATAGCCTCGGATATCTACTACATCCAATTTCGAATCACGGCTTTCTCCAACCAAATTAATAGGTTGAGAAGAACCGTTCACCACTTTTATCTTCTCTTCGTCAATAACATTACCTAAACTTTTAACAATTATGGTATAAGTTCCATCAGGTAAAGTTGAAAATGAAAACGATCCATTACGATCTGTTGCAGTAGAGGTCCCCAATTCTTTAACTGTAACCGTAGCCGCTTCGATTGGAGCACCAGATTTGCTTTTTAGTTTCCCATGAATTCCATGATGTTGTGCAACCCCCTCAAGTTGTACACCCCCAACTAATCCTAAGCTTAAAACTAAGCCGAGAAATGACTTTTTCATATGTGTATGAATAATTAGATTAATTTTATTTTGGATGCAAACTTACAATCTTTTTTTGATTCTATTTAGATTTATTTTAAATAAAAGGAGTTAGTTCAAAAACAACTATAACTACCTATAAAACAACACATTAAATTGCTTGTAAAATAATTTCAATTATATTTTATAGCGAATGTTACTAAAATTGACTTCACTTTATATCAGTTCCAGTTTATTTTTCAAAATCATTAAAAACCGAATAAATCAGCAAGAGAATTGCATAAAAATGCAAGATAGTTTCATGATCCTTATTAATTATTTATACCTTTCCAATACTAATCCTTAAATCATGAAAAAGTACGTTCCTCTTCTATTAATTTATTTGTTTCTGATAAGTCCAATAACGTGGGCACAAACAAACAGTTTAGATAAAAAAATTACTGATATTATGGCTCAATATGAAGCTATTGGACTGTCGGTAGCGGTTATAAAAAATAACGAGTTGTTTTTCAATAAATCTTACGGTTTGAAAAACAAAGTGCAATCGCAATCTTTGGCAGAGGATGACCTATTCCGAATTGCCTCAATATCAAAGTCCTTTTCAGCAACAGCTATTATGGTTTTAAAGTTCAAAATCCAAAGTTTCCGAATAAGAAGATCACACTGAGAATGGTTCTTTCCCATACCTCCAGTATTAATGATAAAAATGGATATTTTGATCTTGATGTCATCAATCCATCAAAGTCAGATCAATATGCTTCTTCTTACAGCCCAAACGAACCTGGCACGACCTACGATTATTGCAACCTCAACTTTAATATGGTTGGCGCTGTGATTGAGCGCCTTTCAGGACAACGTTTTGACCAATATATTAAAGAACATATTTTAGATCCGCTGCAGTTGTATGCAGGATATTGCGTGGACTCTCTAGATCAAAACAAATTTGTAACCTTATATGAATACGATCCTGCTAAGCATGATTTTTTTCCACAGCCCAGCGCTTATAATCCAAGATCGCTAGAAATAAAAAATTATACACTAGGACATTCCACTCCTATTTTCTCACCTACGGGCGGGATGAAGATCTCAGCAGTCGATCTTGCTAAATACATGGGAATGCATATGAACTATGGTACAGGATTAAATGGAAAACAGATCATTAAAAAACGGAATTCTAAAATTATGCAGACGCCCATTACTGCTGAAGAAGGATATGGGCTAGCTTTAAGATCCATCAACACATTGATCCCTAATAAAGTATTAATTGGACATACAGGCTCCGCATATGGTCTCTACAGTGCTATGTTTTTCGATCCTAAAGAAAAATTCGGAATTGTTGTGATAACAAATGGTTGCCGTATTCCTGAAAACGTAGACTTTAACCCATTATTAAAAGATTGCATACAGCTCATTTATAAAGAAATGATACAGCAATAACCACTATATTATCATATTATTAAGGTTTATCTTTTCCAAAACAAAACTAGTATATTCGTGTAAATAGTAAAAAGAGAATATCATGCAACTTTATACAATTGAAACGCAGAACTTCAAATTAGATGGGGGTGCCATGTTCGGTGTGGTTCCAAAATCCATATGGCACAAAACAAATCCTGCCGATGCAAATAATATGTGCACCTGGACCAATCGCCTATTATTGATAGAAGATGGCGCAAAATTAATTCTTATCGATACTGGACTCGGAGACAAACAGTCTGAGAAATTTTTCGGACATTATTATATACACGGAGACAACTCCATTGACAAGTCTTTAGCAAAATATGGATTTAATAGAGAAGACATCACCGATGTTATTTTAACACACTTGCATTTTGACCACTGTGGGGGTGCTATAGTCCGCGAAGGTGAAAAACTGAGGCCTTCTTTTACAAAGGCGAATTACTGGAGTAATGCCGAACATTGGAACTGGGCTACAAATCCAAATCCAAGAGAAAAAGCTTCTTTTTTAGAGGAAAATATAAAACCGATACAAGAAAGCGGACAACTCAAGTTTGTCGAAAAAGAAAAAAATCCGTTTGGACCAGATATCCAAATCAGATATGCCCATGGACATACAGAGTCAATGATGTTGCCCCAGATCAAATATAAAGACAAAACAATTCTTTATATGGCAGATTTACTTCCTTCTGTGGGACATATACCCCTTCCGTATGTGATGGGTTACGATGTAAGACCATTGACAACCATTGAAGAAAGGAAAAATTATTGGGAAGAGATTGTCGATCAAGAATATATACTTTTCCTAGAGCATGACGCCGTGAATGCCTGCTGTACGTTACAGCATACAGAAAAGGGGATACGGCTCAAAGACAGTTTTCAGCTTTCTGATATTTAAAAAAATGGGATGATTTTTAGATCATCCCATTTTTACTTTATTAGAATTTAAATCCAAGGACCCAATAGTTCTCGAAAAACCATATGGATTGACTTGCTTTATCTATATTATTTCTACCCGTTGTACGAATATTATTCAGGTCTGTCCAACCTGTTTTAAAACTCGTTTGAAGATATAATCCTCTAAAAAAATGATATTGCAAACCTACTTTGGCAGCAGCACCGTAGCCGGCAATATTCCAGTAGTTATTCTCTCCTACTCCAAACAGACGAACATCAGTTCTTGGAACTAATAAACCTACTTCAGCACCTGTTTCCATCGACAAGTAAGACTTTCCGGTTCTGGAAACCCAGATATCATCATGTCTTTCTAAAGCGACAGAGGCAAAATTATAACCATCGGTATGCTCAAATTGCAATACCGAATCAACCAAAGTAACCTGTTCCCCATTATAGGTTCCAGCCATGCCATATGTTGGGATACCTGGTTCAGAGATCTCAGGACTTATATGTCCTTTAATTCTTACCGTCTGCGGAATATCAACAACATATTTCATGTGATCCCAACCTAAGGAAATCGAATAATTGTCTTTTATAAAATAACCGAAGTGGAAATTAAACTGCGGAATCGAGATCGTTGCCGGGTTAATATAAGTCATGGACAGTTTAGTCGGTCTATCTGCAGCTTTTACATCCATTAATGTAAAATCATATCCGGTTCCTTTAAAACGGATATCACTCTTACCATAAGATGAAAAATTATAGCCCCAGTGAAAATAAAATTTTCCCTTATTACTTTCTGTACGGGAATATTTTGGATTGAAAATACTCTTAGCAATTGGTTTTGCCGGAGATTCATTACTATTATCTTGCGCAAATAAAGAAGAAGCAGATAAAGTTAGCGCACTTAAGGCTAATAAAAATTTATTCATATTGTTGTCAAAAAAAACCCGGCAC
The DNA here is from genome assembly GCF_042686355.1 of Sphingobacterium anhuiense. Lineage (NCBI taxonomy): Bacteria > Pseudomonadati > Bacteroidota > Sphingobacteriia > Sphingobacteriales > Sphingobacteriaceae > Sphingobacterium > Sphingobacterium anhuiense. Next base: position 22,309 of record NZ_JBHUPE010000004.1, on the reverse strand, counting down.
AAAAGTACCGGGTTATGCGTTGATAAGCAAATAAAATTATTTTGCTTGGTTTTTACGTATAATGTTTAAAGCACCACCTTCTTTAAACCACTCAATTTGTTGAGCATTGTAAGTATGGTTAGCTAAGATCTGATCTTCGGTTCCATCTGCGTGGTGAAGTACTAACGTTAGCGGTTGCCCTGGAGTAAATTTTGTCAATCCTAAGATGTCGATTGTATCGTCTTCTTGGATTTTATCGTAATCTTCTTTATTAGCAAAAGTTAAACCTAACATACCTTGTTTTTTCAAGTTTGTCTCGTGTATACGAGCAAAAGACTTAACCAATACCGCACGAACACCTAAATGACGAGGCTCCATAGCAGCATGCTCACGTGAAGAACCTTCACCATAGTTTTCATCACCAACAACAATAGATCCGATACCGGCAGCCTTATAAGCACGTTGCGTTGCAGGAACTGGTCCGTACTCACCTGTCAATTGATTTTTAACGGAATCTGTTTTCTCATTAAAGTAATTAACAGCACCAATCAACATATTGTTTGAGATGTTATCCAAGTGACCTCTGTATTTCAACCAAGGACCAGCCATAGAAATATGGTCAGTTGTACATTTACCTTTAGCTTTGATCAATAATTTCAAGCCTTTCAAGTCTGTACCTTCCCAAGCCGCAAAAGGCTCTAATAATTGCAGACGATCAGAATTTGGATCCACATCAATCTTAACCGATGAACCATCCGCCGCAGGAGCTTGATAACCTGCATCCTCTACTGCAAAACCTTTTGAAGGCAATTCGTCACCTGTAGGCGGGTCTAATTTAACCTGCTCACCCTTAGCATTTGTCAAGGTGTCTGTCAATGGATTGAAACCTAAATCACCCGAAATGGCAATTGCAGCAACGATTTCAGGTGAAGCTACAAAAGCAAATGTATTTGGATTACCATCGGCACGCTTAGCAAAGTTACGGTTGAATGAATGAACAATCGTATTTTTCTCTTGTTTTTCAGCACCAACACGGTCCCACATACCAATACATGGTCCACAAGCATTTGTAAAGATCGTAGCATTTAGATCTTCGAAAGTTTTCAATAAACCATCACGATCAGCAGTATAACGAACTTGCTCAGAACCCGGATTGATACCAAATTCTGCCTTCGTTACTAAACCTTTATCAACCGCTTGTTTAGCAATAGAAGCAGCACGTGACAAATCCTCGTAAGAAGAGTTTGTACATGAACCGATCAATCCCCATTCTACTGTTGTAGGCCAGCCATTTTTAGCAGCTTCTTCACGCATGCGTGAAACTGGGGTATATAAATCTGGTGTAAAAGGACCGTTTAAAGAAGGTTCTAATTCAGATAAATTAATTTCAATAACTTGATCAAAATATAGCTCAGGGTTTGCGTACACCTCAGGGTCTGCAGTTAAATGTTCTTTAACAGCGTTTGCCGCATCCGCAACATCCGCACGGTCAGTGGCGCGTAAATAACGTTCCATTGACTCATCATAACCGAAAGTAGATGTCGTAGCACCTATTTCAGCACCCATGTTACAGATGGTACCTTTACCCGTACAAGACATAGATTGAGCCCCTTCACCGAAGTATTCTACAACAGCACCAGTACCGCCTTTAACGGTTAAGATACCTGCAACTTTCAAGATAACATCTTTAGGAGACGTCCATCCGCTTAGCTTACCTGTTAATTTAACACCGATCAATTTCGGGAATTTCAGTTCCCAAGGTAAACCAGCCATCACGTCACATGCATCAGCACCACCGACACCGATAGCCAACATACCCAAACCACCAGCATTAACAGTATGTGAATCTGTACCGATCATCATACCACCAGGGAAAGCATAGTTCTCCAAGACAACTTGGTGAATAATACCTGCTCCAGGCTTCCAGAATCCGATACCATACTTATTTGCAACAGAACCCAAGAAATTAAAAACCTCTTTTGATTCTGTATTTGCTCTTTGTAAATCCACTTGAGCTCCTTCTTTTGCCTGAATCAAGTGATCACAGTGCACAGTTGAAGGAACAGCCGCTTGAGGACGACCTGCTTGCATAAATTGCAATAAAGCCATTTGTGCAGTCGCATCTTGCATCGCTACGCGGTCTGGAGCAAAATCTACATAAGATACACCTCTATCGTATGTTTCAGTTGCATTACCATCCCATAAGTGAGTATATAAAATTTTCTCAGATAGGGTTAAAGGTTTATTAACCAGATTACGAGCAGCGTTTATACGCTCCTCATAACGGCTATAGACCTTTCTAATCATTTCTATATCAAAAGCCATATATTTCTAATTTATGATATTAATTTAGTTAATTACCAAAACTTCAATATTAGTTTTTTCTACTTTGTCGAGATAGGCGCAAACTTAGTTAAGTTGATACCTTCGACAGCAGCTTTATACTCTTCAACGTTTGGAATTCTACCTAAGATAGCAGAAAGCACAACCACTGGAGTAGATGCTAATAAAGATTCTCCTTTTTTACCGTCTCTATCTTCAACAACACGACCTTGGAAAAGACGGGTTGAAGTAGCCATTACCGTATCACCTTTTGCCGCTTTTTCTTGGTTACCCATACAAAGGTTACAACCCGGGCGCTCTAAATACATGATATTTTCGTACTCTGTACGTGCAGTACTTTTTGGCAAAGCATCACTGAATTCAAAACCCGAATATTTCTGTAAATATTCCCAATCTCCTTCTGCTTTCAATTCATCAATGATGTTGTAAGTAGGCGCAGCTACAACTAATGGCGCATTAAATTTAACAACACCAAGTTGTTTCTCCACATTCTTAAGCATTTGAGAAACGATTTTTAAATCGTCTTTATGTACCATACAAGAGCCTACGAAACCTAAGTCTACTTTTTTGTCACCACCGTAATAAGAAAGTTCTCTAATTGCGTCATGTGTATAACGTTTTGAAACGTCAACATTGTTAACATCAGGATCGGCAATCATCGGCTCATCAATTATATCAAGATCGATTACGACTTCAGCATAATATTTAGCATTTGCATCTGGAGATAAAGCTGGTTTTTCACCTGTTCTAATTTCCTCGATACGTTTGTTAGCTTTATCGATCAAACCTTGTAATACGTGATTTTTATTCTCCATACCCTTATTGATCATAATCTGGATACGGCTCTTAGCGATTTCTAAAGACTGAATCAACGTTTCATCTTGGGAGATACAGATCGAAGCTTTTGCTTTCATCTCTGCAGTCCAGTCTGTAAAAGTAAAGGCCTGATCGGCAAGAAGTGTACCGATATGTACCTCGATAATTCTACCTTGGAATACATTCTCTCCACCAAATTGCTGTAACATTTGAGATTGTGTCGCATGAACCACATCACGGAAATCCATGTGCTGTTTCATACTGCCTTTGAACGTTACTTTAACAGATTCTGGAATTGGCATAGACGCCTCACCTGTAGCTAATGCTAAGGCAACAGTTCCAGAGTCAGCTCCAAAAGCAACACCTTTAGACATACGTGTATGCGAATCACCACCAATAATAATCGCCCACTCATCAATCGTAATATCGTTTAATACCTTGTGAATAACATCAGTCATGGCATGGTATTCTCCTTTAGGATCACGTGCAGTGATTAATCCGAAGTCGTTCATAAACTTCATCAACTTAGGAATGTTAGCTTGCGCTTTCTTATCCCATACAGATGCTGTGTGACATCCTGATTGATACGCACCGTCAACTGTAGGAGAAATAACTTTAGCAGCCATTGCCTCTAATTCTTGAGCGGTCATTAAACCTGTCGTATCTTGAGATCCTACGATATTCACTTTAACACGAACATCAGAACCAGCATGTAACACTTTTCCTGGAGTTGAACCAACAGCATTTTTATTGAAGATTTTTTCAACAGCCGTTAAGCCCTGATTTTCAATAGAAATTTCTTTTGCAGGAGCAAAAACAGTCGGAATTGAAATCCCTAAAACTCCAGCTGCAAACGTTTGGATCTTTTTACCAAATACAATTGCATATGAGCCACCTGCTCTTATAAACTCTCTTTTTTGAGGAGTAAGCGCTTTAGAGATGTCGATCAATTCCTGATCTCCATTATATAATTTTTCAGTCTTCGTGTTGATTGTAAGAACTGTTCCTGTAGCAACAGAATAAACTTCTTCTAAAACAGGTTCATTATTTTCATTACGGACAACTTGACCATTTTCGTCTACTTTTTTCTTCCAGTTTTGAAGATCAATTCCAATACCACCGGTAACATCTACCGTTGTCAGAAAGATTGGAGAAATACCATTCGTACCACCAACAATTGGAGCAATATTTACAAATGGGATATAAGGACTTGCTTGTTTACCTGTCCATAACGCCACATTGTTTACACCTGACATTCTTGAAGATCCTACTCCCATTGTACCTTTTTCAGCAATCAGCATAACGCTTGCGTCTGGATATTGTACCTGTAAAGCTTTAATTTCTTGTTGTGCTTCTGGAGTAATCATACATTTACCATGTAGCTCACGATCAGAACGCGAGTGCGCCTGGTTACCTGGAGAAAGTAAATCCGTAGAGATATCACCTTCACCTGCAATATAAGTTACCACTTTTATTTCTTCTGGCAACTCTGGAAGCTTCGTAAAAAATTCAGCTTGAGCATAGCTTTCAAGAATCTCTTTCGCAATTGCATTACCGCTATTAAATGCTTCTCTTAGACGCTCAGTATCGGCATCATAAAGAAAAACCTGTGTTTTAAGAACTTCAGCAGCTTGCTTAGCAATAGCTGCATCATTACCTAACGCCAAATCCAGAAGTACTTCAATAGAAGGACCGCCTTTCATATGAGATAACAACTCAAATGCGTAAGTAGGTGTAATTTCTGCAACAGTCTCTTGACCAAGAATAATTTCTTTTAAGAACTTTGCTTTTACACCAGCCGCACTAGTCGTACCAGATAAAGTGTTGTAAATAAATAACTTCAGAGACTCGACTCTATTTTCGTTATTCAAATCTTTAATTTGAGCAATAACTTCACTTAGTAATTCTGCTCCGTCAATTGGTTTAGGATTTAAACCTTCACCTTTTCGTTCTACAACCTCTTGTACGTAATCGTTGTAAATACTCATAGTATATAAATCTTTTATATGTTTAAAGGCAATACAAGAAATATCAAATATTATCTCCTGATACTACCACACGTTTAATAATTAAGCTAAAAAAACATCAGTAATGCACTGCAAGCCGGTGCTTAAATTTAACTCTACAATTCTTTCATTTTGACGATCTGTTTTCATTAAAAAAAACTTCTCATCTCGTACTACAAAAATACTAAAAATCAACGGTTAATACGTACCAATAAGACTTATTGCTTTAATTTGGAAATATTCTAAACAACATTTATTTTAAAACCAAATAGCGAAACAACACACTAAAAGACAAGTACTTGACTATTTAAATTTAAAATATTTAGGGTGAGAAATTAGTAAATTTTGACGCTAAGATTAAATATAATGTGGAAATAACCAACAAAAAAAGGGAAATCATATCCGATCTCCCTTTAAAGCCAATATATTAGTTTAACTAAATATTTTTCAATTGAATATCAACAGCTTTCAAATCAGCTATCGACTGTGTTGGATTTGCTGCTGCAAACACAGAACTTCCCGCTACCAACACATCTGCGCCAGCTTGTAAAAGAGCGCCTGCATTACCTACTCCGACACCTCCATCGATTTCAATCAATAATCCATCATTCACACCTGCTGCCATAGCGCGCAATTGTTTTACTTTATTGTAGGTGTTTTGAATAAATTTCTGCCCGCCAAAACCTGGATTTACAGACATTAAACACACTAAATCTAAATCTGCAATCACATCTTCCAATAAAGAAACTGGTGTATGCGGATTCAAAGCGACCCCAGCTTTACAACCTAATTCCTTAATCGCTGCTAACGTACGATGTAAATGTGTACAAGCCTCATAATGCACGGTAATAACAGCAGCTCCAGAATCTTTACATAACTGTAAATAACGATCAGGATCTACAATCATTAAATGTACATCTAAAGGTTTTGTAGCATGTTTAGCGATTGCCTGCATTACTGGAAAACCAAAAGAAATATTTGGCACAAACACGCCATCCATAATATCAATATGAAACCAATCGGCTTCACTATTGTTTACCATTATAATATCATCGTACAATTTAGCGAAATCCGCTGCCAAAACTGAAGGTGCAATAAGATGCTTTTTACTTGACATGAGTCTTTGATTTGTTTTTGCAAAGATAATTAAGTCTTGCGGATAGCCCGAATTTAAATCAAAAAAATTAAACATAACCTGACCTCCTAATGACAATGAACTTTATAATAGCGCATTTTTAAGTACATTTGTTTGAGTAATTTTTTATTATCCAACTACAATTCAACCCCGTGAGTAGATTAAAAATTAAATATAATCGTGAGTCCGACACTAATCTTAACCTTATTCGTAAGATAAGCTTAATATTGGCAACCATCATTCTTATTTGTATCTTCCTTCCCAAGCAGGCTCGCTTTCGCTATGAATTTCAGAAAGGAAAAGTCTGGGATCACGAAAACTTAATTTCTCCCTATAATTTTGCAATACTTAAAACACAGGAGGAACTAAATGAAGACAAGAAAAATATTCTTAAAACCATTCAACCTATCTATGACGTTAATTCGACCATCAGTAGGGAACAGATCGATCAATTTGAAACTGATCTAGCTGAAAAATGGCAAACCAACAAATTAGACACTACTCCGCAAAAGATCCAAGACTATCGCGCCGTCGGAAATGCCATATTAACGCATCTCTACGATCGAGGCATCCTGTCTTTAAATAATCGTTTTCAAAACCGAAATGACGACAAGAGTCCTGCTGCAAAGCAGTATAATTTTACCTTGATACAAGATAAAGTCGCCACCCAAAAAAATACGGCAGATTGTTATACAATCGAATCTTCTTATGAATACGCCAATTCAGTCTTAAGCAATTCATCAAAGATCGTGTACAAGAAATGGCTCTTAGAGACATTAAAAAACTATATTACCCTAAATTATGTTTACAATGATCAACAGACAGAGCGACTGGAACAAAATGCTTTAGCAAATATCTCCTCTACCCGGGGAGTTGTACAAAAGGGAGAATTAATTGCTGAAAAGGATAAAATTATCAGTAATGAAACCTATCAGAAACTAGAATCGTTACGCAAGATTTATGAGGACGAAGGAAAAATCTCTGGCAATCAGATTTACGTTACACTGGGGCAATTTTTGATTATCTCTCTTGCTTTATGTATTCTGATGGTATTTCTATATCTTTTCAGAAAAGACATCTATTACAACAATCGCTTGCTATCAATCATTATGATTGTGATCATCGGCATGCTTGCCGTCTTGTCATGGGCCATCAAGATTAAAATTCCTAATTTATACTACATTCCATTCTGTTCAGTTCCGATCATTATCCGCATCCTATTTGATTCCCGGGTAGCTTTGAATATTCACCTACTCATGGTTCTACTGGCAGCGTTATTTGTTCCGAACTCATATGAATTTGTATTTCTGCAATTCATGGCTGGAATCGTGGCGATTTACAGTATCAAAACATTAGTAAAGAGAGAACAATTCTTCATCTCGTCAGCCATTATACTCGCGACTTACTTGATTGCTTATTTTGGACTTTTACTCACACGTAACGGATCCTTAAGTACCATTAACGTCATGGACGTCATCCCTTTTGTGGTCAGTGTCATGATCACCTTAATGGCGTACCCATTAGTATACGCATTTGAAAAACTATTTGGAATCGTATCTGATCTGACATTAATGGAATTGACCAACAGTAATTCAAAGCTTCTGCGTGAACTTTCATTTAAAGCCCCTGGTACTTTCCAGCACTCCTTACAAGTAGCCAATTTAGCTGAAGCGGCTATCTACCGAATTGGCGGAAATCCTCTCTTAGTACGGGCAGGTGCACTTTACCACGATATTGGTAAAATGACAAATCCGCAGTTCTTTATTGAAAATCAAAAAACAGAAAAGAATCCGCACGATGAATTATCCCCTGAACAGAGTGCACAAATTATTATTTCACACGTTATAAAGGGCGTTGAGATCGCAAAAAGAAATCAGCTTCCAGATGTAATAATCGATTTTATCAAAACGCATCACGGTACGACAAAAGTCGATTACTTCTATAATTTATTTATAAAGAATAATCCCGACAAACTTGTTGACGAATCTTTGTACCAATACCCTGGTCCGATACCCTATTCGAAAGAAACAGCTGTTCTAATGATGGCAGATTCTGTAGAAGCAGCATCTAGAGCTCTTAAAGAACATACGGAAGATTCTATTAATACGCTTGTCGATAAAATTATTGAGCATAAGCTGAAGCTGAATCAATTTGCAAATAGTAATATTACATTAAAGGAAATCACAGAATCTGCAACCATTTTCAAGGCAATGTTGAAGAGCATTTACCATGTTCGGGTCGATTACGATCTCAGCAAGAAAAAATAAGTGAAAATTATTCTGTAAGCAATAAATTGACATACAATCGCTTACTATAACCTTACGTATTTTTTGTATTTTTTTTATAAAATTGACTTTGCAGAATAGAATAATTGCCTTATGTTTGCAATGTCAAAACGAGGAAGGGTGCCTGAGTGGCCGAAAGGAACAGTTTGCTAAACTGTCGTACTGGAAACGGTACCGAGGGTTCGAATCCCTCCCCTTCCGCAAAGACAAAACAAAAGCCGACTTATAGTCGGCTTTTGTTGTTTACATACATTTGTAAAAATCGATTTTAAGAAAGTCGATGTACAGTAAAATAATGGGCGAAGAGGATCATTAAATTTTATAAGAATAACGATCTCCATTCATGATGAAGTAAATAATCCCTTCATCAAGACAAAATAAAGACTGCTGATAAGTGCAGTTTTTGCTATTTATCGACTTTCATAAAAAAAAAATCAATAAAAGGATAAAAAAGGCGTTTCTAGACTTTGCAAAAATAAAATAATTGCCTTATGTTTGCATTGTCAAAACGAGGAAGAGTGCCTGAGTGGCCGAAAGGAACAGTTTGCTAAACTGTCGTACTGGAAACGGTACCGAGGGTTCGAATCCCTCCTCTTCCGCCAAGACAAAATAAAGCCCGACTATTAGTCGGGTTTTGTTGTTTATATATGTTTGTGAACGTAAGTTCTAACAAAAAATATATAAACAACAAAAGTAATGAACGAAGTGAATGGCTTTGTTTTGTATTGAAGCCCCCCCTTTTGGGATCATGAAAATAATCCCTCCTCTTCCGCCAAGACAAAATAAAGCCCGACTATTAGTCGGGTTTTGTTGTTTATATATGTTTGTGAACGTAAGTTCTAACAAAAAATATATAAACAACAAAAGTAATGAACGAAGTGAATGGCTATGTTTTGTATTGAAGCCCCCCTTTTGGGATCATGAAAATAATCCCTCCTCTTCCGCTAAGACAAAAGAAAGCCCGTCTATTAGTCGGGCTCTGTTGTTTATGGACTTGTGTAAACGTAAGTTTTAACAAAAAGTATATAAACAACAAAAGTAATGAACAAAGTGAATGGCTTTGTTTTGTATTGAAGCCCCCCCTTTTTGGGATCATGAAAATAATCCCTCCTCTTGCGCATCGTGATAAAGAAAATGTATCAAAATCCTATAAATTCAAGGATTTATAGGGTTTTACACTTATCGTTTTTTTCAATTCTTCTCATTTCTAGCGAGACCCTAAAATTTGGTTAACTAGGGTCTCGCTAAAATGAACCGCGAGATGAATACCGCACAAAGGCATGACATAACCAGCCGCTGAACATCTTGATAGTTTATATCCAATAGAGTAAAATGTTTTTGATAACTTAACGTTGAATTTCTAGGTATCCAATACTAAAAAGAATTGTTATGAAACTTTCCTCAAAAACAGCGCATATTTTAAGTCAGATCAGCACAACAACTAAGCTCGGAGACTTAAGAAAAATTGCGAAGGAGATCAAAAAAGATCACGAAGTAGCATTGGAGTTATGGTCTACACATAGTTTTCTAGCAAGACTATTGGCCATTCTGATTATGGATAATAAGCGCATTTCACAAGACACCGTCAATAAGCTAGATCAGGATATGCTTACGCATCCACCCGAAGAACGGAATCAGCTTATGGATTGGCTTATGGCAAACCAACTGACTAAAGACAAAAAAACGATTGCATTTATTGAATCCTGGCAAAATAGTGTATCACCGCTACAAAGACGGATATTCTGGTACTACCAAGCCCGTTTAAGATGGACAGGACAAATACCACCTCCTAATTCGATAGAGTTATTAAATGAAATAGAAGCCAAAATTGCCAGAGAAGAGCCTGAAGTACAATGGGCAATGAATTTCCTAGCAGGATGGATTGGTGTTTATGAAAAACAATACCGAGATCGTTGTATTGCAATAGGAGAAAAAACAGGCCTCTATAAAGGGGATATGGTATCAAAAGGCTGCACACCAAATTATTTACCAGAATTCATTGCTATAGAAAGCAACAAACGAAATTTATAATCCAGTTAACAATTTCAAATCCACATTAGATCAATTCAATGCGTTATGATAGGATCACTAATAATCTCCTATCGTAACGCTAGTGCTATTTTTAGTGCTCACGACTAAAATCAACTATTGAATCCCTCCATATCGCTGCAAATATCGTATACTGGTTACCTCAAAAATAGTTTACCTCTAAATCCTACATCAAATATCACTTCAAAAAAAATAAACAATTTTAAACCAAGTACTTTGTTATACTATGTATTTTCTTTAGCTTAGCTCCATGGATAATGACTTTGTAAATAAATGGACTTCACAGCTCAAAAAGGGAACCTTATCTTTTGTTGTTTTAAGGATCTTAATGGATAAGCGTGAATATTATGGCTATGATCTAATTAACGAAATAAAAAAAAGGACGGCCATTGAAATCGCGGAGGGCACATTATATCCGTTGATGAACAGACTTAAAGATGAAAAACTTGTTGACTATAAATGGGTAGAACAAAATTCAGGAATTCCCAGAAAATATTACAACATCACAAGTTTAGGTCAGGAAACAGCCGAAGAGATGAAAAAATACTGGATCACATTAAACGACACCATCAATTCAATCTAATATGAAGTTTAAAGAAATAGAATTTGAAAACAGGAATTGTACACGGATATACCGAGATTACCTTAAACGTGTCCGAAATACTGTTAAGATATTGAATGAACAAAATCAACAGGAAATTTTACTGGAGATAAACAGTCATCTTTTCGAAGGCTTTTCAGATAATCCCAATGGTCGGGACGAAGTGGAACATTTACTAGATATCTTGGAAAAACTCGGACAACCGGAAGAATTTCTAAAACCTCTTATAGCAAATAAGAAACTGGAGGAAGCAACACGTACTTTCAATCCTCTCGAAATAGTGAAGGCTTTAACATTAAATATTAGCAACGGAATTTCCTATATAATATTTGCAATACTATATCTATGCTTATTTGGATTTCTTTTTTTAATCATTGCTAAACTGATCGACCCGGATCACGTGGGACTCTTTTATCGTGCAAAGGACATCTTTATACTCGGGCAATATAATAATTCAGATGGTGTCAGTTATCTTCAATATGAGCGCTTAGGAAATTGGTTTATCCCTTTAATGGTTGTAGCCTCGATCACATTATATATACTATTAACCTTACTGTTAAAATTGAAAAAAAATATAAACCACAAACCGTTATGATGAAAAAATATCTCTTCTTGTTATCCTGTTTTTTTGTTTCGATATTGACAAATGCGCAACAATTTGACACGAACAAACTCGATTTGTATTTCAGCTCCCTGGAGAAAGCTAATAAATTTATGGGAACTGTTGCAGTGTCGAAAAATGAAAAAATTATCTACAGTAGATCCATAGGTTATTCCAATTATGAAAATAATACCAGATCGAATGCTAATACCAAATATAGAATCGGTTCAATCTCTAAAACGTTTACTGCAGTACTGATCATGAAAGCAGTTGAGGAAAAAAAACTGGACCTTGCTCAACATATTGATAAATTCTTTCCTTCCTTAACAAATGCATCTGCCATAACAATTGGTCATTTGCTTAGCCATAGAAGTGGTGTCCATGACTTTACGGATGATGAAAATTACACCAACTGGTGCTATACTCCCAAAAGCGAAATGGAAATGATGGCATTTATTGAAAAAGGAGGTTCGGACTTTCAACCTGATACAAAATCGGAATATAGCAATTCAAACTATGTACTATTAACTTATATTCTTGAGAAAACTTACAAAACGTCCTATGCAACACTTTTGAAAAAATGTATTACTGATCCATTCTCGCTTAAAAACACCTATTTTGGAGGTTCAATTAATACTTCAAATAATGAGGCAAAATCATATACCTTTGAAAATAACTGGATAGCTGCCAAAGAAACCGACACATCAATTCCTTTAGGAGCTGGAGGAATTGTTTCTAATCCGCTTGATTTGATAAAATTTAGCGACGCAATTTTTTCAGGAAAGATATTAAAAGACGAAAGTCTGGCATTAATGGAAAACATCCAAGATGGACATGGTCTGGGACTTTTTAAACAACCTTTTTACGACAAGCAAGGATTTGGTCATCGTGGCGGAATAGATAAGTACACCGCAGTATTTTCTTACTTTCCGAGCGATCACATATCTTTTGCACTGACTTCAAATGGTTCCAATTATAACAATAATGAAGTAGCTGTGACTGTTTTGAATACCATATTCGGTAAACCTTTTGAAATTCCCGAATTTTCAACATATCAAATAAATGCTGAGGAACTGGCAAAGTATAACGGAGTTTATGCATCCGCTCAAATACCCATAAAAATAACAATTACCAACGATGGCAAAAATTTAACTGCGCAAGCTGACGGACAAGCATCCATGCAACTTGAATGTACTGCGGAAAATATATTCAAATTTGATAAGGCTGGAATTGTACTCGAATTCAAACCTGGAGAGAACGTAATGATCCTTAAACAAGGTGGGGGACAATACATCTTTAATAAAGAAAAATAAGTTTCTATCCAGCGGACATCCAGAATAATAAAAACCCGACAATAGGTCGGGTTTTTCAGTTATTACAAATTGATCAATCTATCAACCTCTTCTGCCGTTTCAATAACATCAAAAGACGTCGTTCCGTGCGTTGACGAAACAATACAAAATATAGTAGTCAAGGTTCTTCCCTGATATTCATTTTGAACAAAATGAACAATGTTTTCGGCTATAAAAAAGATGGGTCTTTCTACTACTTCATCACCTTTTTTAACCCTTTGAGTTAGTTTAATTGATTTAGCCATATGAAGATATATTTTTTAACTAAATATACAAAAATCAAATTCTTATTCCAATTCATAATTCCCCCCTATTCTCTTGAGAAAAATTGACACGAAAGCTTTCTTATTAGCTATGGTAATGTCGCACTAAACAACAGCTAAATTTCAAAATAGAAAATCCTACTATCATAATAGATGATCATAGATTTGCGGTAAACATCCAAACTATATAGGGCCGTATTTATATTTCGGGTTCAATTTTGTTTATTCCTAGTCGTAAATGCCTATTTTTGCAGATCATGAACGAAAATCCTATTATCATCATTGGTGCTGGTCCAGCTGGACTGATGGCTGCGCAACAACTGGCAACAAGAGGTTATCAGGTACACATCTATGAAAAAAATAAAGCTGCGGCCAGAAAATTCTTAGTCGCTGGTCATGGCGGATTTAACCTAACGCATAGTGAGCAAATAGAAAACTTCATTACTCAATATGATGCCACGGAAATCCAAAATATCGTTCGCTATTTTGATAATAATGCTACTGTGGAATGGCTATCATCAATCGGTATCCCGACATATGTTGGCAGTTCTGGAAAAATATTTCCCGAAAAACATATAAAACCCATACAAGTTTTACAAGCATGGCTAGATCATCTTAACCAACTGGGAGTCATCATTAACTATGAGTACAGTTTCGTGGATTTTGATCTAGATTCTGTCACATTGCTGCACAACAAAGAAGTTGTGCGCAAAAGTTATCGTCAGCTCATCTTGGCACTGGGTGGTGGTTCATGGAAAAAAACAGGATCAGATGCTTCATGGATTCCGATTCTGACAAATAAAAAGATAAACATTACCCCTTTACAAGCGGCTAATTCGGGATATAATACGACCAATGACCTGAGCGATCTAGAGGGACAGGTGTTAAAAAACATTCAGGTTGTATTTAACGGCACGAGTAAATTAGGAGAAATTGTATTTACAACCTATGGAATAGAAGGGAGTCCGCTCTATTATATGAACCGCTACAGCAGACCATACGAATTCCCGATTACACTTCATACTGATCTCAAGCCCAATGTGTCATTAGATGCAATTTTAAAGCAGATGCAATCTGGCGGAAATATAAGCTCACTATTAAAAAACAAACTTAAACTTTCATCCACTGCAGTTTCGCTATTAAAGAAATTGGATAAACAAACATTCACAGATCCAATAGCACTAGGACAGCACATTAAAAACTACCCTATCCAAGTATCAGGATTAAGACCCTTAGATGAGGTGATCTCTACAGCTGGAGGTATACCCTTTAATGAACTGAAGAAAGACCTTTCATTACATAAATTTCCTTTAGTATACTGTGCCGGCGAAATGCTAGACTGGGAAGCACCAACAGGCGGATATCTGCTACAAGCTTGTTTTAGTACAGGTGTTTGGGTTGCTACATCGATCAGTAAAAATCACCCTTTAACAATTTAAGGGTTTTGATTATCGCAAGGAGGACGAACTTATGCTCCAAGTCCCTTCTATGAATAGGCTTCTAACTTGAAGCACATAAAAAATGCTTAATTACAGCTATAACACAAACTGTAATTAAGCATCTAATGCTAGCAATTGGACGCTTAATGAATCATGATAATGGCCCATTTGGTGGCAATAAAACTACGTTTACTTTTTAACAACCTTATTGATCAATTTTTGATAAGCATCGGCTATTTTCTTCATTCCGATATCATTTGGATGAGCAGAATCTACGGTTGAATTAATATCTAAACCAATTTCCTTATTTGTTAATAGATAGAGATTTTTATCTCCAGATTGCTTAATACGATTTACAAATTGGTTAGCGACGGCACTGCTCTTTTTATATTCTTCGTTAATATCTAAATTGAAGATGGCGTTATTAAATCCTGAGCTATGCTCGGTAACAATAATGGGTGTCTTCGGATGTTTTTTTCGAATTTCGGCAACTGCATTAGACAGTAAAGAATCCAGTTGCTGTGCAGTTCTATCTTTCGTTAATGCTAGATTTGGAATACAGTCCAATATAAAAACAGCAGCATCCACTTGATTGATATGATCGATAATAGGTTGTTCTAAACGACCATTACCCGAAAAGGCAACATTGATGACTGGGTTTTTAATTACTCTACCTAGCATATTACTCCAGGCTAATCCAGGTCTAGTAGCACATGCACCTTGTGCGATTGAAGTTCCGTAAACAACAACTGGCTTACCTTCTTGAACAACAAATTTAAAACTCTTATCAGACCCTATTCCTATTTCCAACCATTCCACTGTATTGTATAAAGGGAGGTATAAGCGATACGTAAAATTTGAATTTTTGCCTAATACTTTGTAATTATAAGTTACCGTATCAGCAAAATTATAGTTACCAAATGCCCAGTTCCAATTACCCCTATCATCTTGCGCATATAAATCGACACCACTAACACCAATCGTAGGCATATGTGGCATATTTAAAGATCCGCTTACTTTATAGCGTACTTTAATGGCTTCCGCATCGGTCTGAAAGTCAACATACAAACCGGCACTATTGGTACCTAAGCTCCATACAGGAGATCGCACCTGACTTTTCAGGCTCTCGGGCAAACGGTAATAATTCGGTAATTCTTCCGTATGAATACGTCCTTGAATCACCTTATTTTTAAGCGGATCATTCCAGTTGATCGATTGTTGAGCAAATGAACTAAAAGCAACAAATAGACTGGCAAAAGATAAAAATAAGTTTAATTTCATAATTTAGATTGAAAACCAAATCTACCAATTATCAGGATAAATAGAAATAATTCTTTTGTATCATTCGAATAACTTTAGTTGCCATAAAGAATTCATCGAGGCGCCAAGAAATAAGTGCATAAAAAAAAGTCATCGTTTAGAACGATGACTTTTCTTTATGATAAAAGCTCTAATTAAAGAATAGCTTGTCTTACACGAACTAACTTTTCCATTAAGTCTTCTAAGTAATCTAAATGTAGCATATTAGCGCCATCAGATTTTGCTTGTGCTGGATTTGGATGAGTCTCAATAAATAAACCATCAGCTCCAACTGCTATTGCAGCTTTTGCGATCGTTTCTATCAATTCAGGTTTACCACCCGTTACGCCAGAAGTTTGATTTGGCTGTTGCAAAGAGTGTGTACAGTCCATAATAGTTGGTACACCAAAACCTCTCATCTCTGGAATTCCTCTGAAATCAACAATTAAATCCTGGTAACCAAATGTATTACCGCGATCTGTTAATAACACATTCTTATTGCCCGAGTCAATAACTTTATCAACAGCAAACTTCATCGATGCTGCATTTAAAAATTGTCCTTTTTTAATGTTTACTACCTTTCCAGTCTGCGCTGCTGCAACAAGCAATTCTGTTTGGCGGCATAAAAAAGCTGGAATCTGTAGGACATCAACATATGCTGCAGCTAAAGCTGCTTCATGACTTTCATGAATATCTGTTACAGTGGGTACACCAAATGTTTTACCAACCTTCTCTAAAATACGCAAAGCTTTCTCATCACCTATTCCTGTAAAAGAATCAACGCGTGAACGATTTGCTTTACGGTAAGATCCTTTAAATATATAAGGAATATTTAAGCGGTCTGTAATGGTTACGATTTTCTCTGCGATTCTTAAAGCGATTTCTTCTCCCTCTATCGCACATGGTCCTGCCATTAAAAAGAAATTCGTCGAATCTCCATTTTTAATTTGAGGTAGTACTGTATTTATCATTTAATATATGCGTTTCTAATTCCCTAATTCAGACATGAACTTTATTCGCATCAGTTGAATATCTTCATACGAATAATCATCTCCACCTAAATCTTTTAAAGCTTCATCAATAGAATCTGAATCTGCTTGCTTAAAATAATCGTAGACTTCATCTTGACGATCTTGATCGATCATCTCATCAACGAAATATCCGATATTAAGTTTGGTACCAGCATTTACAATTGTTTCTACTTCTTTCAACAATTCTTCATAGCTAATTCCTTTTGCGGCTGCGATATCATCTAAACCAATTTTACGGTCTATATTTTGAATAATCGCGACCTTAAGCGCTGATTTATTTGCTGTACCTTTTATAACTAAATCTACCGGACGATCAATATCATTTTCTTCGACATACGCCTTGATCAATTCTACAAACTGAGCGCCAAATTTAACCGCTTTGCCGTTACCGACCCCCTGTATCTGTTTCAGTTCGTCCAATGAGACGGGATAATGCGTACACATTTCATCCAATGATGGATCTTGAAAAATAACAAACGGAGGAAGTGACTTTGATTTCGCAATCTTTTTACGAAGATCTTTCAGCATTTTCAATAGCTCCGTATCTAAAGCACCTGTCGAATGTCCAGCATCTTCAGATGATGAATCATCTGAAAAATCCAAAGGACGGTTCATCACAAATTTCAGTGCATACGGATTTTCCAGGTAATGACGACCAATGTCCGTCATCTTTAATAAGCCATAATGATCAATATCTTTTGCTAAAAAGTTATTGAGCACCGCTTGACGAACCAATGATTCCCAATACACTACTCCTTTATCTTTACCTTTTCCGAACAAAGGATGCTCATCATGTTTATAAGCAGAAACAGGTTGATTATTCTGACCCACCATGACATTGATCACGTGTAGATCGTCAAAGTTTTCACCCTGTTCTTTAATAAAAGAAAGAACTTCAAATAACGATTGTTCTGCTTCAAAATAAGTTTTTTGAGCACGACAGTTATCACACATATTACTACATCCGGTTTCGTCAAAATTCTCACCAAAATAATGTAGAATTTGTTTACGACGACAGACTGCAGATTCTGAATAATCAATAACTTCTTTTAAAATTTGTGTTCCGATTTCCCTTTCTGCAACGGGCTTATCCTTCATGAATTTCGTTAATTTCTCAACGTCTTTCTCCGAATAAAAAGCTAAACATAGACCTTCTCCACCATCACGTCCAGCACGACCAGTTTCTTGGTAATAACCTTCCATAGATTTTGGAATGTCATGGTGAATTACAAAACGTACATCGGGCTTATCAATACCCATACCGAATGCTATCGTTGCTACGATAACTTCGACATCTTCCATCAAAAACTTATCCTGTGTATCGGCGCGTGTTTTCGCATCCAATCCAGCATGATAAGGAAGTGCTTTGATTCCATTGATATTAAGAACTTCACTAATTTCTTCAACCTTCTTACGGCTCAAGCAATAGATGATACCTGTTTTACCAGACTGTCCTTTTATAAAACGAACAATTTCTTTAACGACATTTTTCTTAGGCCTTACTTCGTAGAATAAGTTACCTCTGTTAAATGAAGATTTAAAGAGCATAGCATCATTCATTTGAAGATTCTTACGAATATCTGACTGCACCTTAGGTGTAGCTGTAGCTGTCAATGCAATAATGGGTATTTTTTCACCTATACCATTGATAACCTGACGAATCTTGCGGTATTCCGGACGGAAG
The DNA here is from genome assembly GCF_042686355.1 of Sphingobacterium anhuiense. Classification (NCBI taxonomy): domain Bacteria; kingdom Pseudomonadati; phylum Bacteroidota; class Sphingobacteriia; order Sphingobacteriales; family Sphingobacteriaceae; genus Sphingobacterium; species Sphingobacterium anhuiense. The sequence continues at coordinate 3,426 of NZ_JBHUPE010000004.1, read as the reverse complement.
TCATGTCCCCATTCGGAGATACAATGGGCTTCATCGACAGCAACAAAAGATACCGTAATCTGCTTCAGAAACTCGACATTCTCCAATTTCGAAAGCGATTCTGGTGCTACATAAAGTAATTTTGTTTTCCCTGCTGTAACATCCTGTTTGACACGCATGATATCACCTTTGTTCAATGAAGAATTTAAAAAGTGAGCAATACTATCCTCTCCGCCAAATGCGCGAAGCTGATCAACTTGGTTTTTCATCAAGGCAATTAACGGTGAAATGACAATCGCTGTCCCCTCACTCATCAATGCCGGCAACTGGTAACAGATGGATTTACCACCCCCAGTAGGCATTATGACAAATGTGTCCTTTCTCTGTAGTACATTTGTTATGATTGCTTCTTGATCCCCCTTAAAAGTATCAAAACCAAAAAAATCTTGTAAATTGTCGAAAAGTGATTTTTCTATTTCCATCGAGCCTCGGGCAAAAATAAGATAGATAAATGACCAAAAAATCTGTAAAATAACCTATTTTTGTATTCATTCTTTAATATAAAAGTAGATATTTTTTTTGTGAAAAGCAACATCGATATAAAAAATATAGCTATCCAAGCTATACAAGAAGAAGCTAAAGCGGTAGCTGATTTATCACAACGGATTGACGACGACTTTGTTAACGTGGTTAAACATATAATTAACTTAGAAGGCCGTGTTATTGTCACTGGAATAGGAAAAAGTGCTATTATCGCACAAAAGATTGTTGCGACAATGAATTCGACTGGAACACCCTCCATTTTCATGCACGCAGCCGATGCCATTCATGGTGATTTAGGTATCATTCAAAACCAAGATTTAATCATCGCAATTTCAAAAAGTGGTACAACCCCTGAAATCAAAGTCCTGGTGCCTTTCTTGAAGCAGACCGGAAATACATTGGTTGCTCTGGTAGGAAATATCAATTCTTATCTGGCTGAACAAGCGGATTACGTACTGGATACTACTGTTGAAAAAGAAGCATGCCCTAACAATCTTGCTCCTACCTCAAGTACCACTGCTCAGCTAGCAATGGGCGATGCATTGGCTGTATGTCTGCAGGAATGTCGCGATTTTTCAGATCAGGATTTTGCAAAATACCATCCAGGAGGTGCGCTAGGTAAAAAATTATACCTAAAAGTAGCGGATCTCTCCGATCAAAATGAAAAACCAAAAATCCCAAGTAATGCCACTATCAGAGAAATCATACTGACCATCACACAAAACAGATTAGGTGCTGTTGCAGTATTGCAAGATGAAAAGATTGTAGGCATCATTACCGATGGGGATATTCGTCGTATGCTTGAAAATCATGAAGATCTTACAGGATTAACTGCGAGCGATATTATGGGGACACATCCTAAAACGATCGACAAATCAGAGCTTGCAGTAAATGCGCTGCATATGATGCGTCAGAATAACGTGTCTCAATTAATTGTTTTACAAGGAAATAAGTATGATGGCATCATACATATTCAAGATTTATTAAAAGAAGGAATAATCTAGTCATACATAATGTAATATTATTGTTATCGCGTTCTTTTCTAAGGCAATTACGTATTAAAATTTCTATTTTGGTACGTTGTTTGACATTATCAAAGAGCATAGTTAACAAATTAAGAAGAAGAAGAAGATATGAAAAAGTTTTTAGCCGTATTAACTGTTATTATTGCATTTGTAGGATTTACTGCAATGCAAACAAGTCAGAGCGAATTTAAATTTGAAAAAGAAACACATGATTTTGGAAAGATTGCACAAGGAACTCCAGTATCATACAGTTTCAAATTTTCAAATTCAGGAAGTGAGCCTATCATTATTTCTGATGTTAAGCCTTCATGTGGATGTTCAGTAGCCGAATTTACAAAAACACCAATCAAACCCGGTGACACAGGAACAATTAAAGTTACTTTCAACGCTGCTTCAAAAGCACCTTTTACAAAAAGCTTTACAGTAACATCGAACACAAAAACACCTGTAAAAACTTTATACATCAAAGGAATTGTAGAATAATTACTTTACGTACATAATTAAAGAAAAGCCACTTCAAGTAAAGTGGCTTTTTTAGTTTTAATTCATTAGATTTGCTTCGCTAATTTATATAAAATAATGCCATCAATATCAGAAAAAGGGTATAACATGCCCGCATCCCCAATTAGAAAACTAACACCTTTCGCTGATCAAGCAAAAAAAGAAGGGAAAAAAATCTATCACTTAAATATCGGACAGCCGGACATTGAAACGCCAGAAGTAATGCTCAATGCATTAAAAAACATTGATTTCAAAGTTTGGGCCTATACGGCATCTGAAGGAACAGCATCTTACCGCAATAAACTGACGACATACTACAATAAATTAAACTACAATATCGAACCTACTGATATTTTAGTAACAAACGGTGGCTCTGAAGCGATTATGATTGCGATGCAGGCTTGTCTTAACCCGGGTGAAGAAGTAATCATTCCTGAGCCTTTCTATGCCAATTACAATGGCTTCGCATGCTCATCAGACATTGTGGTAAAACCGATCATGTCTTATATCGACAATGGATTCGCTTTACCTTCTATTGCGGAGTTTGAAAAAGTAATCACTGAAAAAACAAAAGCGATTGCGATCTGTAATCCGAACAACCCTACAGGTTATTTGTATTCTAGAGAAGAACTAGAAGCATTGCGTGAGCTTTGTTTAAAATATGATTTATACTTATTCTCTGATGAAGCCTACCGCGAATTCTGTTATGATGGGCGTGAATTCATCTCACCTATGCATTTGGAGGGATTGGAACAACATGTTGTTGTTTTTGATACCGTTTCAAAACGTTACTCAGCATGTGGTGCTAGAATAGGTTGCTTAATCACAAAGAATAAAGAACTGTACCAAGTCGCTCTAAAGTTTGCACAAGCGCGTTTAAGCCCTTCTTTGGAAGGACAAATTGCAGGTGAAGCAGCTGTAGATACACCAGATAGTTATTTTGAGGCAGTTTCTGAAGAGTACACTGCTCGTCGTGATACTTTAGTCAACGGCTTAAATAAAATTGAAGGTGCATTTTCACCTAATCCAGGTGGCGCATTTTACGTTGTAGCAAAACTACCGATCGATAACGCAGATAAATTCTGTCAATGGATGCTAGAAGAGTTTGCATACGAAAATGAAACGGTTATGATGGCTCCTGCAACAGGCTTCTACAGCACTCCAGGTGCCGGAATCAACGAAGTTCGACTAGCATACGTTCTTAATCAGAACGATCTAAAAAAAGCATTGATCTGCTTAGAAAAAGGACTGGAAGTTTACCCAGGCCGTACACACTAATCAGTGAGTATAGACGATAAAAAAGGGTTGCTCAAATTGGACTGCCCCCAAAATATTGGACAAATTTAGTTAATTAGATTTGTAATAATGAGCTCGATAT